>NZ_CP061379.1:0-1400000 GCF_015624505.1 Bradyrhizobium commune
ATGACGACATTGGAACAGGATCGCTGGTCACGCGTGAAGAGTCGGCTGCGCTCGAACGTCGGCGAAGACGTCTATACGAGCTGGTTTGCCCGCATGGATCTCGAAGGCGTGCAGGAGGAGAGCGTGCGGCTCTCGGTGCCGACCCGCTTCCTGAAGAGCTGGATCCAGGCCCATTACGCCGAGCGCGTGCTGTCCTGCTGGCAGGCCGAGATGCCGGAAGTGCATCGCATCGATCTCACGGTCCGCTCCGCGGTGCGCCCGGTGGTGCAGCCGAAGGAAGCGCCCGCGCCGGTCGAGGCGCGCCGTGCGCCTGCGCCGGAGCTGCGTTCGACGGCGACCGCGCCGGTCTCCGCCAATCATGATGCGCTCGGCGGCTCGCCGCTCGATCCGCGCCTGACCTTTGCGAGCTTCGTGGTCGGCCGCTCCAACACGCTGGCGCATGCGGCCGCGCGCCAGGTTGCCGAAGGTCGCCGCGGCGATCCCGTCATGTTCAACCCACTCTACATCCATGCCGGTGTTGGCCTCGGCAAAACCCATCTGTTGCAGGCGGTGACCTGGGCCGGCAATTCCGGCAACGAGCGCAAGGTGCTGTATCTCACCGCGGAGAAGTTCATGTACGGCTTCGTCGCCGCGCTGAAGACGCAGACGGCGCTCGCCTTCAAGGAAGCGCTGCGCGGCATCGACGTGCTTGTCATCGACGACCTGCAATTCCTGCAAGGCAAGTCGACGCAGGCCGAGTTCTGCCACACGCTGAACGCGCTGATCGATGCCGGCCGCCAGGTCGTGATCGCGGCCGATCGTCCGCCGTCCGACCTCGAGAGCCTGGACGATCGCGTGCGCTCGCGCCTGGCCGGCGGCCTCGTGGTCGAGATGGGCTCGCTCGGCGAGGAGCTGCGGCTCGGCATTCTCAAGTCGCGCGTCGGAGCCGCCCGCAGCCATCACGCCACCTTCGACGTGCCGGAAGAAGTTTTGACTTATCTCGCCCGCGCCATCACCCATAACGGCAGGGATCTCGAAGGCGCGATCAACCGGCTCCTGGCGCACTCCAAGCTCAACAACCGGCCGGTGACGCTGGAGATGGCCGAGCACGAGGTCCGCGACCTGATCCGGCCGCAGGAGCCGAAGCGAATCAAGATCGAGGACATCCAGCGCGTGGTGGCGCGGCAGTATAATGTCAGCCGCTCCGACCTGCTGTCCTCGCGCCGCACCGCCAATGTGGTGCGCCCGCGCCAGGTGGCGATGTACCTCGCCAAGACGCTGACCCTGCGCTCGCTGCCCGAGATCGGCCGCCGCTTCGGAGGCCGCGACCACACCACGGTGCTGCACGCCGTGCGCAAGATCGAGGCACTGGTCTCCAAGGACAATGCGCTGTCCGAGGAAGTCGAGTCGCTGAAGCGTCAGCTTCAGGAATAAACGCCTAGGCTTTTTCCTACGCTCCCGCCGCCCCGGCCACGCCTGGGCGGCGGTCTTCGTTTCTGCGGGTAAATCGTGGGGAACTGGCCCGCAATCCCTTGAAACGGATGACTTTCCGCGCCACCTTGCGCGACCCTGAGGGCTTTGGTCATATCGGCTGGATGATCCGGCCTTTCGGGTCTTCGGTGCCGCGGCGCGCTTCTGGCCGTCCGGCTTTTTCATCTTGGGGATCGGGCGAGTAGTGCAATGAAGGTTACGGTCGAACGCGCGCAGCTACTGAAGTCGCTTGGCCATGTCCACCGCGTGGTCGAACGCCGCAACACGATTCCGATCCTCGGCAACGTGCTGGTCCGCGCCGAGAACGCCAAATTGTCGCTGAAGGCGACCGACCTCGATCTCGAGGTGACGGAGACGCTGCCGGCGGAAACCGCCACCGCCGGCTCGACCACGGTGCCGGCGCACATGTTCTACGACATCGTGCGCAAATTGCCTGACGGCTCGCAGATCGTGCTGGAAGCCGACGGCGACCGCGCCGTGCTCGCGATCCGCGCCGGCCGCTCGCGCTTCACGCTGCAGACCCTGCCCGAGAATGATTTTCCGGATCTCGCCGCCGGCGACATGTCGCATTCGTTCAATCTCGCCGCCAAGGACGTCAAGCGGCTGATCGACCGCACCCAGTTCGCGATCTCGACCGAAGAGACACGCTATTATCTCAACGGCATCTATCTGCATGCCGCAGGCTCCGCGAAGGCCGCGACCTTGCGCGGCGTCGCCACCGACGGCCACCGCCTCGCCCAGCTCGATCTGGTGCAGCCCAAGGGCGCCGAGGGCATGCCCGGCGTGATCGTGCCGCGCAAGACCGTCGGCGAGGTGCAGCGCCTGATCGAGGACAACGAGGCCGAAGTCACGATCGAGCTGTCGCAGGCCAAGATCCGCTTCACCATCGGCAACGTGGTGCTGACCTCGAAGCTGATCGACGGCACCTTCCCCGACTACGGCCGCGTGATCCCGCAGGGCAACGACAAGGAGCTCGTGGTCGACAAGAAGGATTTCGAGAACGCGGTCGACCGCGTCTCGACGATCTCGAGCGAGCGCGGCCGGGCGGTGAAACTGTCGCTGTCGCCGGGCAAGCTGGTGCTGTCGGTGACCAATCCGGATTCCGGCAGCGCCACCGAGGAGATCGAGGTCGAATACGCCTCCGACGCCCTCGATATCGGCTTCAACTCCCGCTACCTGCTCGACATCGCCGCCCAGATCGAAGGCGACGTCGCAACCCTGAAGCTCGCCGACCCCGGCTCGCCGACGCTGGTGCAGGACAAGGACGACAAGAGCGCGCTGTATGTGCTGATGCCGATGCGGGTGTGAGGGAGGTGCTCCCTCCGCGGCACACCCTGCTTCTGATGCCTAACGCGATGCCCGTTGCTGCGCCCTCTCCCCTTGTGGGAGAGGGCTACGCCGCTGGCGGACACACACTCTGTTGGGTGAGGGGTTAGTGCCGCAAGAGCCGTCCCATCGGCAAGTCCCCAAACATCTCCGCCAATTCGCGAAGAACATGCGGCACAAGCCGACCGATGCAGAAGCTGCGATGTGGCGGCTGCTCAGGGAACGGCGCCTATCGGACTTCAAGTTTCGCAGGCAGACCCCTTTCAAGAACTACATTCTCGATTTTGTCTGTTTCGAGAAGCGCCTTGTGATCGAGATCGACGGAAGTCAGCACGCCGAATCGCAAAGCGATACGGCCCGGGATGCAATCCTTGCAGCCGAGGGATTTCTGATAGCCCGTTACTGGAACAACGACGTGCTACAGCAGTCCACTTCCGTCCTGGAGGATATCCTTGCAAAGCTTGCCGGGCGGTAAGATACCCCTCACCCGTCGCCTCACTTCGTGAGGCGCCACCCTCTCCCACAGGGGGAGAGGGGAAGAATCCGTCCATAACGAATAAACGATGACCCCCTCCCGCATTCATCGCCTGACGCTGACGCATTTTCGCAATTATCGGGCGGCGGGGCTCGAGGCGGCGGCTGACATGGTGGCGCTGGTCGGGCCGAACGGGGCGGGCAAGACCAATTGCATCGAGGCGATCTCGTTTCTCTCGCCCGGCCGCGGCTTGCGGCGCGCGACGCTGGAAGACGTCGCCGACAACCAGGGCGACGGCTCCTGGGCGGTCTCGGCGCAGGTCGAGGGCGCGCTGGGGCTTGCCACGCTCGGCACCGGCATCGATGCGCCGCGCGCTGATAACGCCATCACCCGCCGCTGCCGCATCGACCGCGAGCCTGTGAGTTCGGCGACGGCGTTCGGCGACCACATCCGCATGGTGTGGCTGACGCCGGCGATGGACGGGCTGTTCATGGGCGGTGCGTCGGAGCGGCGGCGCTTCTTCGACCGCCTGGTGCTGGCGATCGACAGCGAGCATTCCAGCCGCATCTCGGCACTGGAACGTTCCTTGCGCTCGCGCAACCGCCTGCTCGAGACGCGCAATTACGACGACCATTGGTGCGACGCGATCGAGCGCGAGACCGCCGAGCTCGCGGTCGCAGTCGCAGCAACCCGCGGCCAGACCGCGGCACGGCTCACAGGCATGCTGAATGCGCGCGCGCAACAATCCGCGTTTCCATCGGCGCAGATCGCACTCGACGGATGGATGGAGAATGCGCTGCTGACCGAGACCGCGACGTCGGTCGAGGACCGCTACCGCCAGATCCTGCGCGACAACCGCCCGCGCGACGCCATCGCCGGCCGCACCACCGACGGGCCGCATCTGACCGACCTCCGGGTGATCTATGCGCCGAAGAGCGTGCCGGCGCGCGATGCCTCGACCGGCGAGCAGAAGGCGCTGCTGATCGGCCTCGTGCTGGCACACGCGACGCTGGTCGCCGAGATGACCGGCATCGTGCCGCTGCTGCTGCTCGACGAGGTCGTCGCCCATCTCGATCCGAGCCGCCGCGCCGCGCTGTTCGACGAGCTGCGCAAGCTCGGCGCACAGGTGTGGCTGACCGGCGCGGACCCGGCCGCGTTTGCCGAGATTGGCGCGGACGGCGAGATGTTTGACGTCGAGAGCGGACGCGTGTCGGCGCGCCGCTGATCGCCATTGAACCTGCCTCGTTCAGGTCACGACTAGCTCCCTGAGGCCGTGCCGGCGGTGTCGCAGCCGTTCCATCGCGGCGATCTCACAGCGCGCGATGTCCTTGAGGAGTGACCATGCGGACGGCAAGGCTCGGAGCGAGAGTTCCAGCACGATGGCGAGCGTTTGGGTGCGGCCTCGCCTTCCTCGCAAGCTGCCTGCTTGCGGCCACCGCCAGCGCCTGGATGCCGCATCTCGCGCCGCTGTTCTCGTCGGCGCTGACGCCGGATCCGGAGTCCACCCTGCCCGCGCCGACCCGGTACAGCTTCAGAGGGACCCACACCACCATCATCCGCGGCGTTGAAGCGCCGCTCCGCATCACGCTCGAAGCCACCATCCCCGCGGAGCTCAGCGACGTTCTCGCCTTCTACCGCACGGAGCTCGCAAAGCGCGGCTGGCAGGAAAGGCCGGATGGCGCGCTGGTCGCCGCCGATCACGTCCAGGTCGCCTTCGTCTCCCCGCTAGGGCCGGGAATGCTCGAGCTCGGCCGCAGGGACAGCAGCACCGTCGTCAATCTCGTGCAGCGCAACCAGGATGTCGCGATCAAGGGGAACGTCCTGCCCGAGCCCGACCAGGCGAAGCTGGTGTTCTCCAATATCAGCGAGACGGAAGCCGCGCTCACGATCAACGCGCGGACCATCAAGCGCCCGACCGGCGCCAACGCGGTATCGCTGGATCTGCAGCCCGGCAAATATTCCTACCAATTGAGCATCCCGGGTCATCCAGCCACCACGAACGTCCTCAACCTCGCGGCCGGGGATACCTGGGAGCTCACGGTCGGGCGCGACGGAGAGGCATGGTCGCCACTGCTGCTGTATTGAGCTTTTTTGAACCTCACGAGTTCCCGCCGCGACTAGTCGCCTGAGGCCGCGTCGACGGTGCCGCAGCCAGCAATCGCGCGAGGACCGACCCACGCGAAATCCAGGAGTTTTTCAGATGTCGATGATCAAGCACGGGACGCGAGCCCCGGCACGCTGGCGGCTGCTTGCCTGCGGCCTGTTGTTGGTGGCTAGTCCTGCGCGAGCGGCGCCATTCGACGCTGGCTATGTCGACGTTCACACACTGCCGATGCTGCAAGGCGCGATCGAGGACCATTCGCGCCCGGATCCCAACCGGGTGCAGTATGGCGTGCCGACCGTGGTCGCAGTGACGACCGCGGCCGTGAAGAAGATGCTCAGCACTGAGGGCTGGGTGCCCTATGTCCGTCCGCTCGACGAGACCAACACCGGTCTCGTCTTCAAGAAGGGTCGGCAGGGACTGTCCGTCTCCTTCACGCAGGGCCTCGGCCGGCCCGACCAATCCGCGGTCACCTACAGCCCGAACCGGATCTATTCGAACGTCCCGTTCCCGGACGGCGCGATCGATCTGGTGTTCGACGAGACCCGGCCCTATCTCGGCTGCATCGCACCCGGCGCTTTCGACGCAACGGTGAATTTCTACGCGAAAGAAATGGCCGCCATCGGCTGGCGCAAGCTCACGCCGGAAACAACTGCAAGCTGGCCAAATGCGGACCTGAGCGAGACCGTACCGAACGGCATACGTACCTTCTTCGACCACCCCGACGGCGACTCGACGCAGTTCTACAAGCAGAAGCCGGTGATGCTGACGCTGACCCGCCGCGACGACGGCCGGACCAATGTCGAGATCAGGATCGCGCCGTTCGCGCTGCCCACTGATCTCGAGGCCGGCGATGCGGCCGGCCTGCCGGAACCGAAACCGTTCAAATCGTCCTCGGGCAGGGGCAACGCCCAAACCGCCACGCGCGAGCTGATCGTCGCGGCCCTTGCCGATCTGCCCGCTGTGCTCGCCTTCTACCATCGCGAATTTGCCGCGCGCGGCTGGACCGAACAGGGAAGCGCGCCTCTTGCCCCCGGCGACGAGGTCGCACTGAAATTCTCCTCACCTGAGGAAAATGGCGTACTGCACCTTGGCCGCAAATACGATTTCACCATGGTCCGTCTGACCGCACAGGTGAAAGAGAGCGTGCTCGCCGCGCGCGCCAAGGCGAAGAAGGACGCCGATGACCAATTCATGAAGGACGCGGGGGCGATGACGAAACAGGTCCTCGCCGACGACGCGGCCCGTCGCAAGGCGCAGGCCGCCACGCTCTCCGATGTGCCGTTGCAGGCGCTCTCAGGCAGCAATACGCCGCTGCCGGTGCCCGAGAACGCGCAGGAGGTGGAGTCTGGCGACGGCCGACTCGAATTCAACTCCAGCTCAAGCGTCAAAGCGCTTGCGGCCTTTTACCGTGCGGCGCTGAAGCCAGCGGGCTGGAAGGAGGAGCCCTCTGTGATCGACCAGCCGAACATGGCGGTGATGGAGTTCGCCAAGGCGGGCAAGTCGATCTCGATGACGTTGATGCAGATGGGTCCAAAGGTAAATGTCAGCGCCAACGGATCCGGCCTGAGGGTGGCTGCCGCCAAGCCTGCCCCCACCAGCCAACCGGCGAGCAACGATTCCGTCGGCGCCCAGGCCGAAGCGTCCGCCCCGCTGGAAGCGGACCCGGACTCAGCGTTGCCGGTGCCGAAGCAGCGCACGTCGACTTCACTTGGCACGGCAAAACTGCCCGGCATCGAGGCGCCGTTCCGCCGCGAGCTCGACGCCAGCGTGCCGGCCGAGCTCAGCGACGTGCTGGCGTTCTATCGCAGCGAGCTTACAAAGCTCGGCTGGCAGGAGAAGCCTGAAGGCGCGGTAACGACCGCCGACCGCGTGCAACTCGCCTTCGCGTCCCCACAGGGGCCGGCCGTGTTGAAGCTTGGCCGCGCCAGGGATGAGACATCAATCAACCTCGTCCAGAAGAACCCGGAAGCTGCGACCAAGGCGGACATCATGCCGAAGCCCGGCCAGGCCAGGCTGATGCTCGGCAATATGGGCAGCCAGGAAGCTGTGCTCACCATCAACAAGCAGACCATCAAGGTTGCGGCCGGCGCCGGTGGCCCGCGGTCGCCGAAAGGGCCGATGCTCGATTTGCCGCCTGGCAAATACCAATATTCGCTGAAAATGGCTGGCCGACCGGCCCGCAACGACACCATCGACATCGCTGCCGGCGATGCCTGGGGCCTGATGGTGGGTCCGACCGGCGAGGCGCTGCCGCTGCAGATGTACTGATCCAGCGGGCCCTGATGCGAGAACGAACATGACGACGGTAAGGCGTGTGATGAGAGGTCCGGCACGGTGGTTGCTACCGCTGTGCGGGCTGGCTCTTCTCGCGGGCGGCCTGATCGCAGCAAGCGCTGGCGGATGGCTGCCGCATCCATCACCGCAAAGTTCGGCCGCACTCACACCGGCGGATCCCGACGCCGACCTGCCGGTGCCGAAGCAACACAGCTTCTTCAGATCCAGCACCACCCATGCGACCGGCATCGAAGTCCCGCTGCGGGTCGGACTCGAAGGCCGTGTGCAGGCCCAGCTCGGCGATGTGCTCGCATTCTACCGCACGGAGCTCGCAAAGCGCGGCTGGGAGGAAAAGTCGGATGGCGCTGTGGTTGCCGCCGATCATGTGCAGCTCGCCTTCGCCTCCCCCAAGGGGCCGGCCACACTGAAGCTTGGCCGCGCGGAGGACGAGACCACGGTCAGCCTGGTGCAACGGAATACGGAGGCCGCGGCCAAGGCCAACTTCCTGCCGATGCCCGGACAGGCACGGCTGATCTTCGGCTATCTCGTGCCGGACGTGGCCTCGCTCACGATCAACGATCAGACCATCAAGATCGCGGGCGGCGTAAATCACCCGCAAACGCTCGATCTGCCGCCCGGCACGTATTCCTACGAACTGATCGTGTCGGGCTATCCGGTCCGCACCTGTAGCATCACCGTGGCCTCAGGCGAGACTTGGTCCCTCAGCTTGGGTAACGACGACAAGGAGCCGGATCAGATCTACTGAACCCAGTGGCCTGTTCCGCGGCGCCACGGCGCCTCGGAACGCGCTTCTCCGCCCGCAAAATCCACGCCTTCAAGGACTAAAAACCGGGCCTCGAATCGGGCTTTTCTCTAGCCGCAGAATCGGCCTTTGCGAACCTTGAAAACCCGTAAAAAAATCCTATCTGATCAAAGGGTTGCTGGAAGATACTTTGCGCTAGGCGCAATCCCTCTTTCATGGCACAAATAGCTCTGCAATCAGCGCCTTTTGCGCGGCTGATTCGGGCGACATCTCGAAGGCCTCTCATGACAGAACCTGCTCGGCAGACGCCTGCCGAAAACGAGCCCTCAAATCCGAGCGATTACGGGGCGGAATCGATCCGTGTGCTCAAGGGGCTCGATGCCGTCCGCAAGCGTCCGGGCATGTATATCGGCGACACTGACGACGGCTCGGGCCTGCACCACATGGTCTACGAGGTCGTCGACAACGCGATCGACGAGGCGCTGGCGGGCCACGCCTCGCGCGTCGACGTCGTGCTCAACGCCGACAATTCCGTCACCGTGCGCGACGACGGCCGCGGCATTCCCGTCGACATTCACAAGGGCGAGGGCATTTCGGCGGCCGAGGTCATCATGACCCAGCTCCACGCCGGCGGAAAATTCGACCAGAACTCCTACAAGGTCTCCGGCGGTCTGCACGGCGTCGGTGTCTCCGTGGTGAACGCGCTGTCGAGCAAGCTCGGCCTGCGGATCTGGCGCGACAACAAGGAGCACTACATCGAGTTCGCCCATGGCGACGCGGTGGCGCCGCTGGTCGTCGTCGGCGACGCGCCGGGCAAGCGCGGCACCGAGGTGACGTTCCTCGCCTCGCCCGAGACCTTTAAGAACATCGAATATGATTTCGCAACGCTCGAGCATCGCCTGCGCGAGCTCGCCTTCCTCAATTCCGGCGTCAACATCGCTCTCTCCGACATGCGTCACGCGGTAGAGAAGCGCGAGGAGATGCACTATTCCGGCGGCGTCGAGGAATTCGTCAAATATCTCGACCGCAACAAGAAGGCCCTGGTGCCCACCCCGATCATGGTGCGCGCGGAGGCCAACGGCATCGGCGTCGAGGCCGCGCTGTGGTGGAACGACAGCTACCACGAGAACGTGCTGTGCTTCACCAACAACATCCCGCAACGCGACGGCGGCACCCATCTCGCCGGCTTCCGCGGCGCGCTGACGCGCCAGGTCAACGGCTATGCCGAGGCCAACGCGAAGAAGGAAAAGATCGCGCTGACCGGCGACGATTGCCGCGAAGGTCTCACCGCCGTGCTGTCGGTGAAGGTGCCGGACCCGAAGTTTTCGTCGCAGACCAAGGACAAGCTGGTGTCCTCGGAAGTCCGGCCCGTGGTCGAGAACGTGCTCAACGAGGCGCTGCAGGCCTGGTTCGAGGAACACCCGTCCGAGGCCAAGATGATCGTCGGCAAGGTGATCCAGGCGGCTGCCGCCCGCGAAGCCGCGCGAAAGGCGCGCGAGCTGACGCGCAAGAGCCCGCTCTCGGTCTCTTCGCTGCCCGGCAAGCTCGCCGACTGCCAGGAAAAGGATCCGGCGAAGTCAGAGCTGTTCATCGTCGAGGGTGACTCGGCAGGCGGCAGCGCCAAGCAGGGCCGCAACCGCGAATTCCAGGCCGTCTTGCCGCTCCGCGGCAAGATCTTGAACGTGGAACGCGTCCGCTCCGACAAGATGCTGGGAAGCGAGCAGATCGGCACGCTGATCACCGCGCTCGGCACCGGCATCAGCGAAGAGTTCTCGATCGAGAAGCTGCGCTATCACAAGATCATCGTGATGACGGACGCCGACGTCGACGGCGCCCACATCCGCACGCTCTTGCTCACCTTCTTCTACCGGCAGATGCGCGACATCATCGATGGCGGCTATCTCTATATCGCCCAGCCGCCGCTCTATAAGGTTTCGCGGGGCAAGTCCGAGCAATACCTGAAGGACGAGCGCGCGCTGGAAGATTACCTGATCGATGCAGGGCTCGACGATTGCGTGTATATTCCGGGCACCGGCGGCGACCGCTCGGGCCGCGATTTGCGCGCGCTGGTCGACGACGCGCGAATCGTCCGCAGCATCCTGCGCAATCTGCACAGCCGCTATAACCGCAAGGTGGTCGAGCAGGCCGCCATCACCGGCGTGCTGAACAAGGACATCTACGGCGATCCCGAGAAGGCGGCGGCCGCGGCGCAATACATCGCGGGCCGGCTGGACAACCAGGCCGAGGAGGTCGAGCGCGGCTGGGTCGGGCAATTCGTCGAGGGCCAGGGTTTTCTGTTCGAGCGCACCGTGCGTGGCGTCAAGGAGGCCGCGATCATCGACGACGCACTGCTCGGCTCGGTCGAGGCCCGCAAGCTCGACGAATTCACGACGAAGCTCCAGGACGTCTATGCCCGTTCCGGCAAGCTGCGACGCAAGGACGCCGAGCACCCCGTTCACGGCCCGGTCGACCTGTTCGAGGCGGTGACCGAAGCCGGCCGCAAGGGCATCACGCTCCAGCGCTACAAAGGTCTGGGCGAGATGAATCCGGAGCAGCTCTGGGAGACCACACTCGACACCGACGTCCGCTCGCTGCTTCAGGTGAAGGTCAAGGAGGTCGACGAGGCCGACGACATCTTCACCAAGCTGATGGGCGACGTGGTCGAGCCGCGCCGCGATTTCATCCAGGAACATTCGCTGAGCGCGACGATCGATATCTGAGGCGTTCTGTGCCTCTCCCGCTTGCGGGAGAGGCCGACGCGCTCGCTGAGCGCGGCGGGTGAGGGCTCTCTCCGCCCGGGACATTCTCCGTCAGTTTCGACAATCCCACCGCGGAAACACCCCCTCCCCAGCCCTCCCCCGCATGCGGGAGAGGGAGCGCACCTCCTTCGTGGTGACGATCAAGCCCGAATTGCTACTGCGCACGATTCTCGGTAGTTTCCGCCCTCAAAGCAGCCCGCCCCAACCGCAACAGGACGGAGAGACCCACCGTGGCGCCCATCCAATATATCGTCGAGGGCGGTCACCGGCTCTCGGGCTCGATCGAGCCGTCCGGCAACAAGAATTCGGCGCTCCCGATCATCGCGGCCGCGCTGCTCACCGAGCATCCGGTGACGCTCCAGAACGTGCCGAGGATCCGCGACACGGAGACGCTGGTCGAGCTGATCCGCTCGGTCGGCGCGTCGGCGGAATGGAGCTCGCGCAATACGCTCGTGATCCATGCCAAGAGCATCCGTGCCGCCGACCTCGATCCCGATCTCTGCGTCCGCATCCGCGCCTCGATCCTGCTCGCAGGTCCCCTGCTCGCCCGCTGCGGCGAGGTGATGCTGCCGCCGCCCGGCGGCGACGTCATCGGCCGGCGCCGGCTCGACACCCATGTGCTGGCGCTGGAGCAGCTGGGCGCAAAGGTCACTGCGACCGACCGGCTTGAATTCCGCGCGCCAAAGCTCACCGGCGCCGACGTATTCCTGGACGAGCCGAGCGTCACCGCGACCGAGAACGCGCTGGTTGCGGCGGTCGCGGCCGACGGCGTCACTTACTTGCGCAACGCGGCCTCCGAGCCGCACGTGCAGGACCTCGCCAATTTCCTGGTCGCGCTCGGCGCCAGAATCGAAGGCATCGGCACCAACACCATGGTGATCCATGGCCCGGCCACGCTGGGGGAAGCGACCTATGCGATCCAGCCCGACCATATCGAGGTCGGCTCGCTGATCGGGCTTGCCGCGGTGACGCGCTCGCCGCTCCGCATCGTGCGCGCCGGCGTCGAGCATCTGCGCTCGATCCGCATGGGTTTCGAGCGGCTCGGCATCGTCTGCCGGGTCGAGGGCGACGATCTGATCGTGCCGTCGAACCAGACGCTGAAGATCCAGGACGATTTTGGCGGCCATGTGCCGAAGCTGGAGGACCAGCCCTGGCCGGCCTTCCCGGCCGATCTGATGTCGATTGCGATCGTCACCGCCACGCAATGCGAGGGCGTGATCCTGATGTTCGAGAAGATGTTCGAATCGCGGATGTTCTTCGTCGACAAGCTGATCGCGATGGGCGCGCGCATCGTGCTGTGCGACCCGCATCGCGCCATCATCGCAGGTCCGAGCCGCCTGCGCGGCGCCTCGATGATCTCGCCCGACATCCGCGCCGGCATGGCGATGCTGCTCGCCGCGGTCTGCGCCGAAGGCACTTCGACGATCAACAACGCCGACCAGATCGAGCGCGGCTACGAGCGCATCGACGAACGGCTGAACGCGCTCGGCGCGAAGATCCGGCGCGTGCCGGAGCGGAAGGGTTGAAGGCTCTTTCCGTTCTCCCTTGCGGGAGAGCTCGCCGTAGCGACAGTATCGTAGGGTGGGCAAAGCGAAGCGTGCCCACCATTTCTTGCGAAGTCTTTGATCGATGGTGGGCACGGCGCAAGTGCGCCTTTGCCCACCCTACGATTCCGAGCTGGCGGATAGAGCCCCCTCACCCGTCTCGCTCTCGGGGCCATGCTTTCGACGCGCGGCCGTGCTAATGAGCCCGCCATGCTCGACACCATCCAACCCCATCCGCAGCCGCAAGCCGGCGTGCCGCAAAATCATCTCGCAGATGAACTCGTCGAGACGCTGCGACTGGCCGTGCCGATGATGCTGACGCAGCTCGGGCAGATGGCGATGATGACGACCGATCTGGCGCTGATCGGGCGGCTCGGCGAGGATGCGGTCGCGGCTGCGGCATTGGCGCACACGGTCTATTTCGTCAGCTTCACCTTCGGGCTCGGCCTCGTCGTCGCGGTGTCGCCGCTGGCCGCGCAGGCGTTTGGCGCCGGCGATGTCGGGCGGATGCGGCGATCTCTCCGCGTCGGCCTGTGGGTCTCGCTGCTGATCTCGCTGCCGATGATGGCCTCGCCGCTCTATGGCGAGCAGATTTTGTTGGCGCTAGGGCAGGCGCCGCAGTCTGCGCGTCTCGCCCAGCATTATCTGAACGGTCTCGCCTGGGGCATCGCGCCGGCGCTCGGCTTCGTCGCACTGCGCGGCCTGATGAGCGCGATGAACCGGCCGCAATCGCCGCTGTGGATCACGCTGGCCGCGATCCCCGCCAACGCCGCGCTGGTCTATGCGCTGATCCACGGCCTGTTTGGCCTGCCCGAGCTTGGGCTGCTCGGCGCAGGGCTTGCCACCACGCTGGTCAATCTCGGCACCTTCGTTGCCGCGCTCGCGATCGTCGCATGGCGGAAGCCATTTGCCGGCTATCGCCCGCTCGCTCAACTCTGGCGCATCGACTGGCCGCTGCTGCGCGAGCTCGTCGTGCTCGGCGCGCCGATCTCGTTTGCGATGCTGATGGAATATGGCCTGTTCTCCTCGGCCGCGCTGCTGATGGGGCTGATCTCGACCACCGCCCTTGCCGCGCACCAGATCGCACTCCAGGTCACCGCCGTGTTGTTCATGGTGCCGCTCGGCATCGGCATGGCAGCGACCGTGCGGGTCGGCCATGCTGTCGGCCGCAACGAGCCGGCCGCCGTGCGGCGCGCCGGCCTGGTCGCGGCGCTGCTCGGCATTGCCTTTGTCGCCGCGCTGACGATTGCCATCGTGCTCGGCCGCTACGCGCTGGGACGGCTGTTCTTCGGCGGCAGCGAGGCCAGCGCGCCAACGGTCGCGCTCACCGCAACACTTTTGCTGGTCGGCGCGACCTTCTTCATCGCCGACGCGCTCCAGACCATCATGGGCGGCGCACTGCGCGGCCTCAATGACACCCAGATGACACTGGTGTTCGCGGCGATCGGCTATTGGTGCGTCGGCTTCCCGATCGCCTGGATGCTCGCCTTCCACGCCCATCTCGGCGCGGTCGGCGTCTGGATCGGACTGTCGATCGGATCGTTCGTCTATGCCGGGCTCTTGATCTTGCGCTTCCGGATGCTGACGCGCAGACTGGCGGGATGACAGGATCCGTTCGTGAAATCACCCCTGATGTCGATGCCGGCATGGTGCTGTCAGGCGCGCAGTTCATCGACGCGTTTCGCGTCGAGGTCGGCACCACGCCATTGAGTGCCCGGGAGGCCTGCACCCGAATGGTGCTTCACGGACCGCGCTGGATCGATGCGCTGACGCGCCTGCGCAACGTCCTGGTGACGCCCTTTGGCTTGAAAAAATCGGGTGAAGGCGCCTACGCGCCCGGCGGCCTGATTGGCCTGTTCCCGGTGGTGAGCGAGACGCCGGAGCGTCTGGTCGCCGGCTTCGACGACTATCATCTCGATTTCCGTATCGTGGTCGACGTCGCCGGCGAAGCGACGCTTCGCCACGTCACCGTGACCACTCTGGTGAAAACGAACAATTTCCTCGGACGGACTTACCTCGCGCTCATCACGCCGTTCCATAAGCTCGTGGCACGTAGCATGATGGGATGCATCGTGGAGCCGGCGCGATGACGCTGTCTGTCGACCTGTTCTTTTCCTTTCGCAGCCCTTTCAGCTATCTGGCGCTGCCGAAGACATTGAAGCTGGTCGCGGACCATGATCTCGCGGTGAACCTGCGGCCGGTCTATCCGCTCGCGGTGCGCGTGCCCGGGTTCTTCAAGAAGGCCAGCCCGAACTTCATCCGCTATGTGGTGCTCGACAGCACGCGCGTGGCGCAGCACGAGGGCATTCCATTCCGCTTTCCGCGGCCCGATCCAATCGTCCAGGACAAGACGACGTTCGATGTTGCGGCTGAGCAGCCTTACATCCACCGACTGACCCGGCTCGGCGCCATGGCACAGCTCGAAGGCCGCGCGCTCGCATTCACCAACGCGATCGCACGCGTGCTGTGGGACGGCTCGGTGGCGGGTTGGAACGAGGGCGATCACCTCGCGCGCGCCGCCGCGACAGCCGGCTTCGATCTCGCCGCGATGGACGTCGCGATCAGCGCCGATCCCGATCGCTACGAGCAGGTGATCGTCGAGAACGAAAAGGACCACGCGGCGAGCGGCCATTGGGGCGTGCCGACCTTCGTGTTCGAGAACGAGCCGTTCTTCGGCCAGGACCGCATCGATCTCCTGCTCTGGCGCTTGCAGGGCAAGGGGCTGGCGAAGCGGTAGCTATTCCGCGACCTTCACCGGTCCATCGGCCGCGGCTTCCGACCATTCGCCCACGACGCGATCGAGATCGCAGAGATTCTGGTGCATCTGCTCCAGCGAGAAGCCGAGCGCGAAGAAGCGCTCGGCGGTGTCGCCGGGCTGGCCGCGGATCAGGCCGTCCTGGCGCACCGCGGCGACCGCCTCGGCGTAATGCTGAAGCGCGACGTGGACCGGATGGATCGCCGGCGCGCCGGCGCCTTCGCGCAGGGCTGAAGCGGCTGAACGCAGGAAGCGCGCGATCACGGTCGAGACTTCGGTCAGCGGACCTGCGAGCCGCGTCTGCACCTCGACCGGCAGCGGCACCACGGTGGCGCGTCCGATCATCACGACGTCGTGGCGCAGCCGCAAAATCGTGCGCAGCAGCGGGCCGGTGTCGGGACCGCTCGACAGCCGCGCGGAGCGCTCGCGCTCGGCTTCTGCGCCGATCGCGTTCATGCCGACCATGGCGGTGCCGATGCCGTCCTGGATCCGGTGCAGCGCGTCGTTGTCGCGGCCGCGCGTCAGACCGGCGAGCAGCTCGGTGAAGGCATCCGCGATCAGTTCGAGCAGTTTTGCCGCGCTGGCGCGGATCTGCCGCACCGCGCGCGACGGCAAGACCAGGAAGGAGACGAGCAATCCCGTGATGGCACCGACGCCGACCTCGCTGATGCGATCAATCGCCGAGGTCAAGGGATCGGAATGATGCATGGTCGGAACCAGCAGCACGATGATGGCGGTCACGGTGGCCGAGTTGAGACTCGGATTGATCGCGGCGATGAAGGCGAGCGGCGCGACTGCGAGCACCAGCAGCGCCAGCAGGCCGGCTTCGCTGGAATAGTGCAGCAGAATGGCGATGGCGCCGCCATAGAGGGCGCCGCCGATGGTGCCGAGCATGTAGTCGCGCGTCGCCTTCAGCGAGCGACCGACACTCATCTGGGTCACGATCAGCGAGGTCAGCACCGCCCAGAGCGGCAGCAACAGATGCAGCGCGGTCGCGATCACATAGGCCGCCACAGCCGCCACCGTGACCCGGATCGCCAGCCCCAATTGCGTCCGCCGCGACCGGATCCGCTCGAACAGCTGCTTTGCGAAGGCCATCGTCAAACTATCCCAATCCCCGTAACCAGCCAAAAGCATAGCTGATGCCCGCGGCCCCATGGCCGCTTGAAAGGCGAAATCAGCCCGCCTAACTTGCCGGCCAAAACGAGGAAACACGATGGCCCACGAAACCGCAACGCTCGCCGCCTATGTCGCAAACCTGAAATTCGCCGATATTCCGGCGGAGGTGCTGGATCGCGCCAAGGTGCTGACGCTGGATTTCCTCGGCAGCGCGATCCGGGCGAGGTCAGAGGCGGAATCGACCCCGTCGCTGCTGAAGATGCTGGAAGCACTGGCGCTCGACACCAAGGGTGACTCCACCGTATTCGGCGATGCCAAGACCTGGACGCCCGCGGTGGCTGCCCTCCTCAACGGTGCGCTCGGCCATTCCCTCGACTTCGACGATACGCATGCCGATTCCTCGCTGCATCCGAGCGCGCCGGTGGTCCCGGCCGCGTTCGCCGTCGGCGAGATGGTCGGTGCTTCCGGCCGTGACGTGTTGACCGCGATCGTCGCGGGCTACGAGGTCTGCTGCCGGCTCGGCAACGCACTCGACCCGACCTCGCATTATGCCCGCGGTTTTCATCCGACTGCGACCGCCGGCACCTATGGTTCGGCCGCGGCGGCTGCAAAGCTGTTCGGCCTTTCGGAGACACAGATCGTCGCCGCCTTCGGCGTCGCCGGCAGCCAGGCAGCGGGCTCGCTGCAATTTTTGATGAACGGCGCCTGGAACAAGCGCTACCAGGTCGGCGCCGCCGCGATGAACGGCGTGATCGCCGCGACGCTCGCGCGCAACGATTTCGTCGGCGCGACCGAATCGGTCGAGGGCAAGCATGGCCTGCTCGCCGGCTACACCGACGACGCGCATCCCGAGAAGGTGGTGGCCGGCCTCGGCAAGACCTATGAGACCATGAAGATCGGCGTGAAGCCGTATCCGAGCTGCCGCTACACCCACGCCGCGATCGACGCGCTGATCGCGATGCGGCGCGAGCACAATCTGACGCCCGATCAGGTCAAGCGCGTCGAGATCGGGCTGCATCGGAACGGCATCACGCTGACCGGCGACGCCGCGACCAAGCGGCATCCGACATCGATCGTCGGCGGCCAGTTCTCGATGTTCTTCACCGGCGCGCTCGCGCTCGACCAGGGCTCGTTCGGCTGGGACGATTACAACCGTCTCGGCGATGCCGAGATCGACGCCCTCGCCGACAAGTTCGACGTGGTGCAGGACGATCGCTTGGAGGTCGGCCGCACCCATCCCTTTGGTGCACGCGTCAGCATCACCACGGATGACGGCGTGCATGAGCGGCTCTACGCCGATCCGTCCGGAGAGCCGAATTCGTTCCCCGACGCGCAGGCGATGCAGCAGAAGTTTCTGACGCTGGCGCGGCCCGTGCTGAATGCACGGGCCGACAAGCTCGCCGATGCGATCATGACGCTGGAGCGGTTCGATCGCGTGGCTAAGGCGACGGAGCTGGGAAGGCAGTAGACCTCTCTTCTCCCTCCCCCCGTTCTTACGGGGAGAGGTTAAGTCAATTCGCTCCAGCCAGCTTCCCCGTCTCGCGCGTTGTCGCAACCACATCGCGCACGAGATCGAACACGCCATCCCCTTCCGGCGGCACGTTCGGCGAACGACCCATCCGCACGATCACCAGTTTCTCCGAGGGAATGATGATCGTGTACTGCCCGATCGTGCCCTTGGCGAAGAACGCATCGCGGGGCCAGCTATGTTTGATGCGAAAATTCGCGCCAAAGCTGTCGCCCTGGTTGGTCCAGAAGCCGGCGCCGATGCCGACCCAGGCATTTGGCGTCGCCGTCGCCGAATAATTCACCCAGCCCTCGGGCAAAATGCGCTTGCCGCCGGCGACGCCGTCATTGAGATACAGCTGGCCGAAGCGCGCCCAGTCGCGCGCGGACGCCAGCATCTTGCTTGAGCCTTCGATCGTGCCGGCACCGTCGAGCTGGAGCGTGACGTGATTCATGCCGAGCGGCGCGAACAACTCGTGGTGCGCAAAGCGCAGTGCATCTTCGGGTTTGCCGCCGGCGGCATTGCGGATCAGATGCGCAAGCATGATGGTATTGCCGTCGTGATACTTCCACACCGTGCCCGGCGCGGTTGCAAGCGGCATGCTCGCGGCATAGGTCGCCATGTCGTCTTCCGCGAATTTCATGACATTGACCGGTTCGAGCGCGGAGCCGAGCGAGGCCTGCAACGAGCTTCCGAGCGCAATTCCTGCGGTGTGACGCAGCAACTGATCGACGGTGATGGCATGACGCGGATCGTCGGGATTTTGCCAGGCCGCAACTGGCGCGGGCCCATCAAGCTTGAGTTTGCCCTGGCGCACGAGAATGCCTGTCAGCGCCGACATCACCGACTTCGTCATGGAGAAGCCGAGCAGCTGCGTCTCCGGCCCGACACCATCGGCATAGCGCTCGGCGATGATGCGGCCGGCCTTCATGATCACGACCGCGCGGGTGCGGCGGTAGGGCGGCTGCGCGGGCTCGGTGAAGGCACGGTCGAGCGCGGCGGACAGTCCCTCGCTTTGCGGCGGCACGGGTTCCGGGCCGGCGATCTCGGGTAACAACGCTGGCTGTTTCTCGTCAGGCGGCAACGCGACGGCGACGATCCCCTGGCCGTGCTCGAGGGTACAGCCGAGGCCCTCGCGATAGACCGCATGGCTGCGGCCGATACCGAACAGCGTCACCGTGACGTCCTTGCGGGCGCGATCGACCTGATAGTCCATCGCCCAGGTCAGGAGGCCCACGCCCGGCATCGCATCGGTGGTCTCGGCGAGGTTGCGGCTGGGATCGAGGCCGGAGACGAACGTCTCCGAGCAGATCGTGTCGGCGATGAAGCCGGTCGCGACCTTCGGCACGTCGCGGGCCCGGGCCGCGCCGAGCGCGAGGCCGGCGGCGACGATGGTGGTGGTGAGGAGGACGATCTTGCGGCGGCGGGTCACGGGCTTTCTCCAGCTTCAGGGGCGTGGTGGAGAGGAAGCCGGATACGGGCGACGCGCGCTCGCCGGATTTGGAAAACGGCCGCATCGAAACTGACCGGGGCTAGCCGATTCCAAAATTATCCCGTGATTTCAATAGCCTAAAAACTAGGCCGCATCGGCCTTGAGCCGCCGGTATTCCGTCGGCGTCACGCCGGTGACCGCCTTGAAGGCGCGGTTGAACGGGCCGAGCGACTGGAAGCCGGCATCCATCGCGATGGTGATGACGGGAACTTCGGCCTGCGACGGATCGGCGAGCGCGGCTTTGGCTTCCTCGATCCGGTGGTTGTTGAGGAACACATTGAAGTTGCGGTAGCCGAGCCGCTGGTTGATCAGCCGCCGCAGCCGGTATTCCGGGATTCCGAGCTTTGTGGCAAGCGTGCCGATGCTGATGTTGTCGTGACGATAGATGCGCTCGTCGGCCATCAGCCGCATCAGCGCATCGACCAGTTTCTGATCCGCGCTGGAATCCCCGGCAATTGCGGCCGGGGCGGGAAGGCTTGTCACGGCTTCGGCGGGCGCCGGAAACAAGTCCGCAGCATTGACCTGCATCATCGCATAGCAGATCGCGGCGACGAGACCGGCAAGAATGGCCGCGTTCACGACATTGGCGATCGCGGCGTCATCCCTGCCCCATATCGATATCTGCAGCAGCACATTGACGCCGCCATAGAGCAAGGCTGCGCTGACGATGAAAATCCGCAAATTACGCCGGCGCTCGACCAGATCGGCCGACCAGGAGATGATGGTCTGGGCTATCGCCAGCACGATAAAGCAAAGCGCCAGCAGATTGACCGCGATGATCGCCGGCCGGCCGTGGACCGCCGGCGCGATCCACATGCAACTGACAAAACTGTAGGCCGAGACCGCCGCCCAGATCAGCGCGTGCCACCAGCGCGGCACGAATGAATCGTCGAGCAACGCGCGCGTGAACAGCCACAGCACCACGGCATCGCCGGTCGACAGCGCGATCAGCGGCGCATGCCATATCGAGACCGGCGCGGTCGAGCCGATCTCCGAGGTGACGGCGTGGGCGATGGTCCCCAGCGCCAGCGCAATGGTGAGGCGTCCCGCCACGCTATGGCGGAAGTCGCGCAACAGCGAGGCCGCCAGCACCAGCAGCAGGGCCACGGTCGCGGCACGCAATGCGAGATCGATCGAAGCAAGTGACATGGATATCTTCTAATTCAGATCACGTTTCCGTTCAATTTTACGATTGCATCCACACGGCGCGCGATGTGATCCAGGCGTCGGCAGGCTTGCCGAACAGATCGATCTCGCGATCCTTCCGCGCACCGAGCTTGCGCGCCACGGCTTGCGACGGCGCATTCACGCTTTCGATACAGTGCATGATCTCGTCGATCTCAAAACTGTCGAAGGTCCAGTCGATCGATGCGCGGGCCGCCTCCACCGCGTAGCCTTTGCCGCGAAATTCGCGGGCTATGCCCCAGCCGACCTCAAAACCCGGCCAGCTTGGCGGGCACCACGGGCCAACCCGACCGACATAATTGCCGCTCGACTTTTCCTCGACCACGAACATGCCAAAGCCGTGGAGCGCCCAGTGCCCGGAGATCACAGCCGCGTTGCGCCAGCCGGCGATTTCGGTGGTGACAGGTTTGCCGTCGGCTGCGATGAAACGCGCGGTGCCGGGGTCGCTCAGCATTGCGGAATTGGGCGCGACGTCGCTGGCGCGCCACGGGCGCAGGAGAAGACGTTCCGTCTCGATTTGGGGGCCTGTGACCTCGAGCAATCTGGCGCCGGGCTTGAGCGGCGGAATCATCGGTCGTCTCCCGTTCCCATCATTGTTCTGCTACGATCATACCAGCAAGAAACAGGAGTCCACCATGAGCTGGCAGCCCTCCAACGATCCCGTGCTCGGCGATCCCATGTCCTGCGATGCGCTCGATCTCGTCATCGTGCCGCGCACCCGCGACCTCGGCGACGGATTCGAGGTGCGCCGCGCACTGCCGCACGGCAAACGGCAGATGGTCGGGCCCTTCATCTTCTTCGATCATTTCGGCCCGGTGCAGTTCGTCTCCGGCAAGGGCATGGACGTGCGGCCGCATCCGCATATCGGGCTTGCCACCGTCACCTATCTCTTCGACGGCTCCATCATGCATCGCGACAGCGAGGGCAACGTGCAGGAGATCGCGCCCGGCGCGATGAATTTGATGACGGCCGGCCGCGGCATCGCCCATTCCGAGCGCACGCCGGACGCGCAGCGCACCTCCGGCCAGAAGATGCTCGGCCTGCAAAGCTGGATCGCGCTGCCGGCCGGCTCGGAAGAGATCGATCCCTCGTTCCAGCACTATGGCGCGGGCGATCTGCCGATGATCTCCGAACGCGATTTCACCGCGCGCGTGATCGCGGGCTCGTCGTTCGGCATCACCTCGCCGGTATCGATGGTCTCGCCCTGGTTCTACACCGAGGTCACGGCGGTGGCCGGCGCGAGCGTGCCGCTCGACCCCGATCACGAAGAGCGTGCGATCTATGTGGTCGACGGCGAGGTCGAGATCGCGAACGAGCGCTATGAGGGGCCGCGGCTGCTGATCTTCCGCCCCGGCGACCGCATCACCGTGAAGGCACTCAAGGCCACGCGGATGATGTTTCTCGGCGGCGATGCACTGGAAGGCCCGCGCCACATCTGGTGGAATTTCGTCTCCTCCAGCAAGGAGCGGATCGAGCAGGCCAAGCAGGACTGGAAAACCGGCCGCTTCGCCGCGGTTCCGCAGGAACATGAGTTCATTCCGCTGCCGGAATAGGTTAATCCGGTGTCCGGTCGCACTCTCGGGCGCGGCCGGATATCCTGTCTCAAGGCTCTGCCAATGACCACCATGCTCTCCAGCGACCTGCCCCTGACCAAGATCGGGCGCGGCAAGGTGCGCGACATCTACGCCGTCGACGACGACCGCCTGCTGCTGCTCACCACCGACCGCATCAGTGCCTTCGACGTCGTGATGGGCGAGACCATCCCGATGAAGGGCGCAGTACTCACGCAGATCAGCGCGTACTGGTTCAACAAGCTCGAAGGCATCGTGCCGCACCACATGATCAGTGCCGATACCGACGAGATCATCGCGGCCGTGCCGGCGTTGAAGCCGCACCGCGCCGAGATCCTCGGCCGTGCCATGCTCTCCCGCCGCACCACCGTGTTCCCGATCGAATGCGTGATCCGCGGCTATCTCTCCGGCTCGGCCTGGAAGGAATATGCCGGCTCCGGCACGCTCGCCGGCGAGAAGCTGAAGGCCGGCCTCGTCGAGAGCGAGAAGCTCGAGCCGGCGATCTTCAGCCCGGCAACCAAGGCCGAGACCGGCCACGACGAGAACATCACCATCGCGAAGATGCGCGAGGCCGTCGGCGACGAGACAGCCTATACGCTCGAGAGCATGACGCGCGCGATCTACACGCTCGGCGAGGAGCTGGCCCGCGAGCAGGGCATCATCATCGCCGACACCAAGTTCGAGTTCGGCCGCGACAAGGACGGCCGCATCATCCTGATCGACGAGGTGATGACGCCGGATAGTTCGCGCTTCTGGGCGGTCGACACCTACAAGCCCGGCCAGCCGCAGGCGAGTTTTGATAAGCAGCCGTTGCGCGATTATCTCGACATCGAGCGCCGCGCCGGCCGCTGGAACGGCGACGCCCCGCCACCGCCGCTGCCGGCAAGCGTCGTCGATGCGACCAGCAAGCGGTATCTGGAGGCATATCGGCGGGTGACGGGGACAGAGCTGAAGATTTAAGCCCGGTTCCTAATAGTCGTCCGGGCGAAGGCCGGGACCCATACCGCGGAATCTATCGATTGCGGATGGTAGGCGTACCGAACTCCGAATCTTCGCCAAACTCCTCCCTGGGGTTATGGATCCCGGCCTTCGCCGGGACGACACCGCATGTACGGTGAGGATTTCGGCTTTTCCGTCAACCATATGATTGACCGTTCACACGCAAACCGCAGCAAAACTGTCGGATACTTCATATTTGCAAGAATTCTGTTGCGCTAGGCTCGCACTCGTCTACCTCTCCGGATGGGAATTTTCATGAGCGAGTGTCACGGCGTGACAGATCCTGCAATTGGGTTCGATCCGGTCACCAGGGTCAATCCGTCCGTCAAGCATGCGCTGAATGATATGCTGGGGGGAGGGGCTGCGAGCATCCTCACCGTCACGTTCGGGCTGTCCTATTCGCTGCTGATCTTCGCCGGCCCGCTCTCGCCCTATCTGTCCTACGGCATCGCTGCGACCTTCATCAGCTCGGCGGTGCTCGCCGCCGTGATCGGCCTCGGCAGCTCACTGCCTTTCGCAATTGCCGCTCCCGACAGCTCGACCGCGGCCGTGACCGGAATTCTGGCGGCCTCGCTGGTCGAGCACATCGAAGCGGCCAACCCATCGGCGCCCATGCTCTCGCCGGTCCTGATCACGCTCGGCCTGTCGACCGTGCTCACCGGCGTAGTGCTGTGCGGGCTGGGCCTGACGCGGATGGGCCGCGCCATTCGCTATGTGCCCTATCCCGTGGTCGGCGGCTTCCTCGGCGCGACCGGACTGCTCATCGCCATGGGCGCGGTCCGGGTCATCACCAACACCCCCGTGCGGTTCACGGCGCTTCCGCGCTTTGCCAACGGCACCACGCTCTTGGAGCTGGGTGCCGCCTGCGCCATGGCGCTGGTGCTGTACCTGACCTGGCACCGCTCGCGGAACCCGTTCGCGCTGCCGATCATTCTGATCACCGGCGTGATCACGGCGCATCTGGCATTCTGGATCTCGGGCGTTTCCCTCGATGAGGCTCACAGCCTGGGCTGGACGTTTCAGCCGCCCCCGCCTGCGGCGTTCATGCTGCCCTGGCACACCGACGATCTCGCCAATTATCCCTGGTTTGCCGTGCCGGACCTGCTCGGCAATCTCGTTGCCGTCATCTTCGTCACCGCATCGAGCACGCTGTTCAACACCACCGGCATCGAGGTCGCCTTGCACCGCGAAGCCAATCTGGAGCGTGAGCTGAACGTCACGGGCGCGGCCAACATCCTCACCGGCGTGCTCGGCGGCTACACCGGCTGTAGCTCGATCAGCCGCTCGATCCTCAACTTCTCCAGCGGCGGCCGCGGACGGCTGTCCGGCCTCACCGCCTCGGCGCTGTCGCTTTTGATGCTCGCGGTCGCGCCCGAGCTGCTCGGCTTCATTCCGAAATTCGTGCTCGGCGGCCTGCTGCTCTATCTCGGCGCCGACCAGCTGCACAAATGGATCATCGAGTCGCGCAAGCGGCTTTCGAAGCTCGAATATCTGTCGCTGGTCGCCATTATCGCGATCATCGTCGTCTGGGGTTTCGTGCCGGGCATCCTGATCGGCGTGATCATCGGCTGCGCGACCTTTGCGTTCAGCGCGGCGCGGGTCGAATCGATCAAATACAGCTTTGATGGCTCCGAATATCGCTCCTCGCTCGACCGCTCGCGCGACGACCAGGAGGTGCTGCTGGCCCATGGCGGCAAGATCCAGGGCCTCAATCTCCAGAGCTATCTGTTCTTCGGCTCCGCCAACCGGCTCTACCAGCACGTCAAGCAGCTGCTCCACGAGCGGCCGGAATGCCGCTATCTGCTGTTCGACTTCAAGCTCGTCACCGGCGTCGACTCCTCCGCGGCCTATAGCTTTGCGCAGATCAAACGCAGCGCAGGCGATCTCGGTGTCGAACTGATCCTGGTGCATCTGTCGGCGGCGGCCGAGAAGGTGCTGCGCTCCAGCGACTTCGTCGGCGAGGGCGTCACCATCATTCCCGAGCTCGATCGCGCACTGGAATGGTGCGAGAACGAGCTCATCTCGCAACATCAGGGGCTAGCGCAGGAAGAGGCCAGCCTGCGCGACTGGTTCACCGGGATTCTCGACAGCGAGCATGACGCCGACGAGCTGATCCGCCGCTGCCAGCGCCTCGAGGTCGAGGCCGGCGAGATCATCGTGCAGGCCGGCGATCCCGCCGATTCCATGCACTTCATCCTCGACGGCCGCGTCGGCATCATGGTGCCTGCCGAGGAAGACCGCACCACGCGCGTGCGCAGCCTCGGACGCTACACCACGATCGGCGAAATGGGCCTGGTGTCACAGACCCCGCGCTCAGCCACCATCCAGGCCGAGGTCGACAGCGTGCTCTACGTGCTGAACACGCTCCAGTTCGATGAGATCAAGGAAGAAGATCCCGCGCTCAGCCACAAGCTCCTGACCTATTTCGTGTCGGTCATGGCGGAGCGGCTGACCTTTGCGAACCGGACGATCGCGGTGTTGCGGCGTTGATCTCTGCGTGGCCCGGATGGAGCAGTGCGCAATCCGGGATCGTGCCACGCGCGACGGCGGCCCCGGATTACGCTGCGCTCCATCCGGACTACAAGGCTCAGGCGGCAGATCGCCGGACAGAGAGCGCGCAGGCGCCTCGAACGCCTCGGGGATGGCGGCCTATTTGTTCGACAATGTGTCGCGGACCATCATGGCCAGGCTGCTCGCGGCGACACCTAGCAATTTCTCCGTGTCGCCGGCATCGACCAGAAGCGGCTTCTCGAACAAATAGGACATCTCGATTCCCTCGTGGAAACCGATACTTTCGAGATCGGCTGGCGTGAGCTGAAGCAGGTTCGGAACGTCGATCTTCAGCGCGGCCGCGAAGGCCTGCACCAGATCACGAACGGATGCGTGCTGCGACGGCACGTGAAATGCGCGGCCCCACGCCCCGGCGAAGCGCGATGCCGCAACCAGCGTCTTCGCCGTGTCCTTGGTGAAAGACCAGGCGTGAGGCACATCCGGGTTGCCCAGGAAGGAGACGGGCTCCTTCTTCAGCAGCGCGGGCAAGGCCAGCAGCGAGAAATACGCGACTGCTCCGTCACCCAGATAGTCGCTGGCTCGGACCTCGAGAACAGGCACCTCCGATCGCGCGGCGCGCTGCCACATGATGTGCCTGGTCGCGCCCTTTCTCGTGGTCGGATCCGGCTCGAGATCGGGCGTCAGGGGACCCGCGGCATGCTCGCCGTAACAGTAGATGTTGCCGAGCACGACCAGCCGGGCACCGACCCGTTCGGCGGCCTTGACCGTTCCGTCGATGATCGGAAAGAAGTCGGTCGGCCACCGATGGTAGGCGGCCATGGCGCACATGAAGATCGCATCCGCGCCCTTGCTGATTGCGGCGAGCTGCGCGGCATCGGTGGCATCCGCCGAAACCGTGCGCGCATCTCCTGCATCGAGTGCTCCGGCGTTTCTGCTGGTCAGGACAACGCTATGTCCTTCCGCCGCCAGAAGACGAGCGGTCTCGCGTCCGACGGGGCCGGCTCCGACAATCACGTAATGGCTCATTTTGCATCCTCATGTGTCACAAAGCGACAGATGAGTTCTTTGACGTCGGCACCGTTGAAAATCGCGCATGATCCGCCAAATATCGATCACGTTCCGCCAAGACCTGCCGCCAAGACCTGCCGCCAAGACCTGCCGCCAAGACCTGCTGCCAAGACCTGCTGCCAAGACTTCGGAGCCCGCCCCATGGGTGATAAATCGCGCTCGGCGCCATCTTCGACCGGCACGACCGCGGCCGCGATCCGGACCGAGCCTGATTCCGTCGCGCTGGAGCCGATCGGCGATCACCGGATCATCGTCCACCTCAGCCCGGCCACGCAGTCCTTCTGTCTTGCGACGGGGGACCGGTGTCTGCGTCAGAGCGGCGATATCGATCTGGTTCCATCCGGCGCTATCGGAGGCTTCGTTGCGGAGACGCCCTATCAGTCGCTTCAAATCCGGCTCGCGCCCGGCATGCTGGACTATGCCGCGTCCAGAGTCGGACGAACGACGGGCGCCCGGCTCAAGCCGCGTCACCTGCTCCGGAATGACCGTATCGTTCTCCTCGGACAGGCTCTCGAGAGCGACGTGAGAGCGGGCTCACCGGGAGGTCCCTTGTTCGCCGAGAATGTCGGCATGGCCCTCGCGGTGGAATTGCTTGGCATGGCGGATGATCCGCCAGATCAAGCCGTCCGGCTCTCGGACGCACAGCTCCAGAGGGTTCTGACCTACATCGATGAAAATCTCGACCAGCCGCTCGCCATCGACACTCTCTCTCGCGAGGCCGGCGTCAGCAGCTCACATCTGCGGACCTGGTTCAAGGCGGCGATGGACATCACGATCCATCGCTACATCCTGAGACGAAGGGTGGAGCACGCGCGCCAGCTCCTCCTCCAGGGCGATCGCAAGCTCAGCGTCGTCGCCCTGGAAGCAGGCTTCTCACATCAATCTCACCTGGCCAAATGGATGCGCCGCGAACTCGGACTCAGTCCGGGCGAGCTGCGTCGAGGCAAGAACTGATTCGGCGGCGGCTTACACCCCCGCCATCATCACGTATTTGATCTCGACATATTCTTCCATGCCGTGACGCGAGCCTTCGCGTCCGAGGCCGCTTTCCTTGACGCCGCCGAAGGGGGCGACTTCGGTGGTGATCAGGCCGGTGTTGACGCCGACCATGCCGGATTCCAGCGCTTCGGCGACACGCCAGACGCGGCCGAGATCGCGGGAATAGAAGTAGGACGCCAGGCCGAACGGCGAGGCGTTGCACATCGCGATCACATCGGCTTCGTCCTTGAAGCGGATCACCGGCGCGAGCGGACCGAAGGTCTCTTCCTGCGACACCAGCGAGTCCGACTTGACGTCGGCAAGCACGGTCGGCTCGAAGAAGGAGCGGCCGAGCTCGCTGCGCTTGCCGCCGGTGACGATCCTTGCGCCGTGCTTCACGGCGTCCGCGATATGGCGCTCGACCTTGTCGACCGCCTTCATGTTGATCAGCGGGCCTTGCGTCACGCCGCTCTCGGTGCCGTCGCCGATCTTCATTGCCGCGACCTTCTTCGAGAGTTTCTGCACGAACTCGTCGTAGATCCTGTCCTGGGCGTAGATGCGGTTGGCGCAGACGCAGGTCTGGCCCATGTTGCGGTATTTCGAGACGATCGCGCCTTCGACCGCCGCGTCGATGTCGGCGTCGTCGAACACCACGAACGGTGCATTGCCGCCGAGCTCGAGGCCGAGCCGCTTCACGCCGACCGAGGCCTGCCGGTAGAGGATCTTGCCGACCGCGGTCGAGCCAGTGAAGCCGACGAAGCGCACCGCAGGGTGTTCGCACAGCACCTTGCCGATCGGCGGCGCATCGCCGGTGATGATGTTGAGCACGCCCTTGGGGATGCCGGCCTTCTCGGCGAGCACGGCCAGCGCCAGCGCCGACAGCGGCGTTTCATTGGCGGGCTTCAGCACCACGGTGCAGCCGGCCGCGAGCGCTGGCGACACCTTGCGCGTGATCATCGAGTTCGGGAAGTTCCACGGGGTGATGGCGCCGCAGACGCCAATCGGCTGCTTGATCGCGAGCAGTCGCGCATCGGGCCGCTGGCTCGGAATGGTCTCGCCATAGACGCGGCGGGCCTCCTCCGCGAAAAACTCGATATAGGCGGCGCCGATATCGACCTCACCGAGTGCCTCGGAGAGTGGCTTGCCCTGCTCGGAGGTCAGGATCAGCGCAAGATCCTCGCGGTTGGCGGTGATCAGCTCGAACCATTTGCGCAAGATGTTGGAGCGCTGCTTGGCGGTGTGCTTGGCCCAGGCCGGAAACGCGCGCTGGGCGGCCTCGACCGCCCTGGTCGTATCGTCGGCACCGAGCTGCGGAACCTTTGCGAGCTCGACGCCGGTGGCGGGATTGTTGACCGCGAAGACCGGCGTCCCGACCCAGGCGCCGTCGATGTAGCAGGCCTCTCTCAGAAGCGATGGGTCCTTCAGCCGATCGCGCAAGGTTGAGGTGGCGTGCTGGGCGCGTGCGGCGGCGGTCGGGGTCATGGCGTTGCTCCTGAGGGCACGATCGGATCGGCCCGGAATATAGGGACAGACGGCGTGCAATGCACCGTCCCGCAACGCACATCTGCCGGGAGCTAAACTGGGAGCGAAATGGTTACGCCGCGCCGCTCATATAGGTCTCGCGCCGGCCGATCATGCGCTCGGCGGCCGCCTTGGCGTCGGCCTTCGAGGAGGTCGCGCAGGTCCGGTATTCGAGAGCGGGCGCGTCGGACGTATCGCGGCGGCCGAACCACGACTTCGAGCCGACCGGCAGCAGCGCTAGCGATTGCGCCAGATTGTCCACCGCGCCGAAGGAATAGAGCGCGCCGGTGCCGGCGATCCGGACCTCATAAATGCCGGGCGCGATCGGCGCCTCGAGATTGTCGCCCCGTCCGGGACGGGGATAGCGCTTCCATTCGCTCCAGGTCGAAATCATCTCGGGTCCCCTCGCGGCCGGTGGGCGGCCGCAAAATTTGCATCAAGTCTTAGCGTCAGCCGCCGACTGGGCCGAGTGCTGAACGCCGCAACGCACAAAATGTTTCAAGTGCTCCAAACGCTCGAAACATATCGCCGGAGCCCATCCGCGGTCACGGCGAAGTGCGGCCACCCACCGCAGATTGCGATGAAGTGTTGCAGTTCAGTCGTCCTGCGCGGGCCACGAGCCGTCAAGTCACGACATCGCGACCGAAGCGTGCGCATCGCCACGCTTGCCGCGCGGCGGGTGCGGGAGGACAATCGATCGCTTCCAACAATAATCAAACCGGAGGAAACGCGTATGCAAAGCCAAGCCCAGATCGATCAGGTGCTGCGCAAGACGAGTGACGCCAAGGAGATTCCCGGCGTCGTCGCCATCGCCGCCAGCGGTAACGACGTGCTGTATCAGGGCGCGTTCGGCAAGCGCGATCTGTCGAAGCCGGATGCGATGACAGTGGACAGCGTGTTCTGGATCGCCTCGATGACGAAGGCGGTGACATCAGCCGGTGCCATGCAGCTGGTCGAGCAAGGCAAGCTCTCGCTGGACAAGCCGATCGGCGAGGTGCTGCCCGATCTCGCCAAGCCACAGGTGCTCGAAGGCTTCGACGCCAAGGGCGCGCCGAAGCTGCGACCGGCGAAGGGCGCGATCACGCTCCGCCAGCTCATGACCCACACCGCCGGCTTCTGCTACGACATGTGGAACGGCGAATTTGCCACCTATCTGGAGAAAACCGGCACCCCCGGGATCATCACCTGCCAGAACGCCGCGCTGAAGACGCCGATCATGACCGATCCCGGCACGCGCTGGGAATACGGCACCAACATCGACTTCGTCGGCAAGGCGGTGGAGGCGGCCAGCGGCAAGAAGCTCGATGCCTATCTGCGCGACAATCTCTTTGCGCCGCTCGGAATGTCTGACACCGCCTTCAAGATCACCGACAATATGCGCAAGCGGCTGGTCGGCATGCATGCACGCGGCGAGGACGGCCAGCTTGCTGCGATCCCGTTCGAGCTGGAGCAGAATCCGGAATTCCACATGGGTGGCGGTGGCCTCTATTCGACCGCGGGCGACTATATCAAGTTCACCCGGATGATCCTGAACAAGGGCCGCGGCAACGGCAACCAGGTGCTCAAGGCCGAGACGGTCGCCATGATGGGACAGAACCAGATGGGCGACCTCAACATGACCAAGCTAAAGACGGCCGCGCCGATCTACACCAACGACGTCGATCTCTATCCGGAGCAGGCCAAGAAGTGGGGCCTCAGCTTCATGATCAACACCGCCAAGACCGCGGAGGGCCGCAGCGCCGGCAGCCTCGCCTGGGCGGGCCTTGCCAACACCTATTACTGGATCGACCCGGCGCGCGACGTCACCGGCGTGATCCTGATGCAGCTGTTGCCGTTCGCGGATGGCAAGTGCCTCGAGGCCTTCGCGGGATTCGAACGCGGCGTGTATGCCGGGCTCGATGCGGGGGCCGGGAAGAAGGCGGCGTGAGAGCCGCGTCTTTCACCACACGACGACTGTCATCCCCCGCGAAAGCGGGGGATCCAGTACGCCGCGGCTTCTCGATGAGCCACTGACGTCTCGGAATACTGGATCGCCTGATCAAGCTCGCAATGACGGGGAGAGAGGCGGTCCTAGACCGTCAGCCCGCGCTGCTGGGCCAGCTCCTTCAGCGAGACCTGCGGCCGCGCACCGATGTGCTGGATCACTTCGGCGGCCGCGAGCGCACCGAGCTCGCCACACTGCTTGTGCGACAGGTCGCGCGCGAGGCCGTACAGGAAGCCGGCCGCGAAGAGATCGCCGGCGCCAGTGGTATCCACCAGTTGCGCGATCGGCGAAGCCGGAGCCGCGACGGCATCCGTCGGCGTCACGACCACGCAGCCCTTTTCGCTGCGGGTGACAACGCCGAGCTTGACGTCGCTGCGCAGCTGCTTGAGCGCGGTGTCGAAGTCGGACGTCTCGTAGAGCGAGTGCAGCTCCGACTCGTTGGCGAACACGATGTCGGCAGTGCCGTTGCGCATCAGCCCAAGGAATTCGTCGCGGTAGCGGCCGACGCAGAAGGAGTCCGACAGCGTCAGCGCCACTTTGCGGCCGGCCTCGTGAGCAATCTTGGAGGCCTTGAGGAAGGCTTCCTTGGCGCCCGGCGGATCCCAGAGATAGCCTTCAAGATAGACGATCTTGGCGGCCGCGATCTCGGCCGGATCGATATCGGCAGGGGACAGATCCTGCGCGGCACCGAGATAGGTGTTCATGGTGCGCTCGCCGTCGCCCGTGACCAGGATGTAGGAGCAGCCGGTCGCGGGACCGTCCTTGGCGGCAGGCGTGTTGAAGGCGACGCCGGCGGCGCGGATGTCGTGGACATAGAGCTTGCCGATCTGGTCGTCCTTGACCTTGCCGACATAGGCGGCGCGGGCGCCCAGGCTGCCGATGCCGACAATGGTGTTGGCGGCAGATCCCCCCGAGACTTCGGTGGCCGGACCCATGTCGTTGTAGATGGCGGCGGCCCGCGCCTCGTCGATCAGGGACATGCTGCCCTTGGTCATGCCGTGCTTGGCGAGGAAAGCTTCGTCGGTCTTGACCAGCACGTCGAACAGCGCGTTGCCGATCCCGAGAACGTCATATTTCACGTCAGCCATTCACCTTGATCCTGTTGCCGGATTGCGATCCCTGCGGAAATCCGCTTCCTGTCGGCTTGAAATCTTGACTCGCGGCCTATCACGACCGGCCCTCCACGGGCAAGCAACGGTATTATGTACGTCCGATGATCCGCTCTTTCCTGACAGTTTCGACGGGAACACTGGCCTCGCGGCTGCTGGGCTTTGCCCGCGATTCACTGATTGCCGCACTGTTGGGCACGGGCGCGGTGGCGGACGCATTCCTGGCGGCGTTCCAGCTCGTCAATGTGGTGCGGCGGCTGCTCAGCGAAGGGGCGCTGAACGCGGCGCTGATCCCGGCCTGGCTGCGCGTCCGTGACCGTGATGGAGAGGCCGCCGCTTCCGCCTTCGCGGGACGCGTGCTCGGCACGGTCAGCGTGGCGCTGATCGCGATCTCGATCGTGATTGCGCTCGTCATGCCACTGATCATCACGGTCATCGCGCCCGGCTTTCTCGGCAGCCACACGCTCGATCTCGCCGCCGACAATGCGCGGCTGATGCTGCCCTATCTCGCCTTTGCCGGCCCCGTCACGGTCCTGATGGGATTGCTCAACGCGCAGGGGCGATTTGCGCTCACCGCGTTTTCGCCGCTGCTATTCAACATCGCCCTAATCGCTGCGATCGCGGCGCTGCTCCTCTCGCATGCCGATGCCACCCTCGCCGCGTGGACGCTGGCCGCGACCGTGGGCGTCGCCGGCCTGCTGCAACTGCTGATGCTGCTGTCGCAGCGAAGCGCAGGCCTTGCGACACCGTTGCGCGTCAACTTCGACAAGGAGATGCGCGGCTTCTTTGCCAAGGCGATCCCCGGCATGATCGCCAGCTCTGGCCCGCAATGGCTGATGGTGGCCGGCGCCATCATCGCCTCGGCGACACCGTCCGCCGTGTCATGGCTCTATTTCGCCAACCGCCTGATCGAGCTGCCACTCGGCATCGTCGGCGTCGCCATGGGCACGGTGCTGGTGCCGGAGCTGACGCGCGCGGTCTCTGGCGGCGACCGTGACGCGGTGGCGCATGCGGAATCGCGTGCGCTGGAACTTGCCACCGGGCTCGCGCTGCCGGCAACGCTCGGCCTGATCGTGCTGGCCGAACCGATCGTGCGGCTGTTGTTCGAGCATGGCGCGTTCGGTGCGGAAGACAGCGCGGCCACCGCGCATGCGCTGATGTGGCTGGCGCTCGGCCTGCCGGCGCATGTGCTGATCAAGGCGCAATCGCCGGCCTTCTATGCCCGCAGCGACACCATGACGCCGCTGCTCGCAACGGCCAAAGGCTTTGTGGTGGCGACCGCGCTCGCTGTCGTGCTCGGGCACTTCTATGGTGCAAGCGGGATCGCCGCGAGCATCGCGGCCGGCGCCTGGAGCAGCGCGATGTCGTTGCTTCGGAAGGACACGAGCGAATTCGGCTTCTCGGTCGATGCGACCGCGCGAAAACGGCTGCCGCGGATCGTGCTCGCCGCGGCCGCCATGGGCGCCCTGCTGTGGCTCACCGCGGGCCTCGTGCCGGCGGAAGCCCACGGCCTCATCAGGTTCATCGTGCTGGGCGTGCAGATCGCGGCCGGGACCGGCGTCTACGGCCTCCTCCTGCAATTCCTCGGCGCTGCCTCCTGGCGCGAGGCGGCTAACGCCCTGAAGCGACCCGCCTAGCCCGACCTCGGCGCTCGGGACCATCGAATTACCCTTGACGGGGCAGCCCCGCTGTTGGAAACGACGGCCCGAATACCCTAGGGAACACTTGCCATGCCATTCGTTGAACGGGTCTTTTCGGGCGTCCAGCCGACCGGCAATCTGCATCTCGGCAACTATCTCGGCGCGATCGTCAACTTCGTGAAGATGCAGGAAACTCACAACTGCATCTATTGCGTCGTCGACATGCACGCGATCACGCAGGGCGTGGACGTCTGGGGCGGCCCGGCCGAACTCGCGCGCAACACCCGCGAGGTGACCGCAGCGTTCATCGCCAGCGGCATCGACCCCAAGAAGCACATCGTGTTCAACCAGAGCCAGGTCTCCGGCCATGCCGAACTCGCCTGGATCTTCAACTGCGTCGCGCGCATGGGCTGGCTCGGCCGCATGACCCAGTTCAAGGAGAAGGCCGGCAAGGACCGCGAGAATGCGTCCGTCGGTCTGTTCGACTATCCCGTGCTGATGGCCGCCGACATCCTGCTGTACCGCGCCACCCACGTGCCGGTCGGCGAGGACCAGAAACAGCACCTCGAGCTGTCGCGCGACATCGCGCAGAAGTTCAACAACGATTTCGGCGACTCGATCCGCAGCCATGGCGCCAATGACGGCCTGTTCTTCCCGCTGCCGGAACCGCTGATCCAGGGCCCGGCAACGCGCGTGATGAGCTTGCGCGACGGCACCAAGAAGATGTCGAAGTCGGACGCATCCGACAATTCGCGCATCAACCTCACCGACGACGCCGACACCATCGCGCAGAAGGTGCGCAAGGCGAAGACCGACCCGGAGCCGCTGCCGACCGACGAGAAGGGCCTGGAAGCGCGCCCCGAGGCCGACAATCTCGTCGGCATCTTTGCCGCGCTCTCCGGCCGCTCCAAGGCCGAGGTGCTGCGCGACTATGGCGGCGGCCAGTTCTCCAGCTTCAAGAACGCGCTGGTCGAGCTGTGCGTCACAAAGCTCTCGCCGATCGCCGGCGAGATGAAGCGCCTCGTCGCCGACCCCGGCCATATCGACACCATCCTGAACGATGGCGCCGACCGGGCCCGCGCCATCGCCGACGAGACCATGAAGCAGAGCAAGGACATCGTCGGCTTCATCCGGCGGCGGTGATCGCTGTCTTACCCCCCTCCAGGGGAGCGCTAACTCGCTGAAATGACAATGGAACGGCGTGCGTACCCCTTGACCGTGCGTTTGCCGTCGCCATCTGCTACTGGTGAGAGCACGCGCCGGCCTTGAACCGGCGACGTCCGGAGAAAACCATGTTCATTCAAACCGAAGCCACCCCCAATCCCGCCACGCTGAAGTTCATTCCCGGCCGCGTCGTTGTCGACGGCAACCCGATGGAATTTGCCAGCCGCGAATCCGCCACCCGCTCGCCGCTCGCCGAAAAGCTGTTCGACGTGCCCGGCGTCACCGGCGTGTTCTATGGATCGGACTTCATCACCGTGACCAAGGCGAACGGTGAATGGCAGCAGCTCAAGCCCGCGATTCTCGGCGCCATCATGGAGCACTACATGTCCGGCGCGCCGCTGCTCGCGGACGGTGCGGCTGCGAGCGACGTTGATCTCGACGACGAGGACGAGTTCTTCGACGAGGCCGATGCCGAGACGGTCGACATGATCAAGGATCTGATCGAGACCCGCGTGCGGCCGGCAGTCGCCAATGACGGCGGCGACATCACCTTCCGCGGCTTCAAGGACGGCATCGTCTATCTCAACATGAAGGGCGCCTGCTCGGGCTGCCCGTCATCGACCGCGACGCTCCAGCACGGCATCCAGAATTTGCTGAAGCATTTCGTGCCCGACGTGGTCGAAGTCCGGCCGATGTAATCGGTGGGCGAATGGTGAGTAGCGAATGGCGAATGGCATTCCGATCGGCTAGACTGTTCGCTATTCGCCACTCGCCATTCGCTTTTTCATGCTGATCCTTGCCATCGATACCGCGCTGGAGGCGTGTGCGGCCGCCGTGCTCGACACCGACGCCGGCGAGTTGCTCGCGCAGGAGCAGCTTCTGATGAAGCGCGGCCATGCCGAGGCGCTGATGCCGATGATTGCGCGTGTCATGCAGTCGGCAGGCCTCGCCTTCACGGCACTCGACCGCATCGCCGTGACCGTCGGACCCGGCAGCTTCACCGGACTGCGCGTCGGCATCTCCGCCGCGCGCGGCCTTGCGCTCGCAGCCAATCGGCCGGCCGTCGGACTGACGACACTGTCCGCCTACGCAGCCGCCATCATCGGCCAGAGCCAATCCGCGCCGGTGATCTCGGCGATCGATGCGCGGCACGATCACGTCTATTTCCAGATCGTCTCCGGCGATGGCAGCCAGCTGGCGCGGCCGACCGTCGCCAGCATCGACGACGCCATCGCGGCCTCGCAATTCGGCGCACCACATCTGGTCGGCAATGCCGCAAGGATCCTCGCGGATCGCTGGCCCAAGAACGCGCCACAGCCGGTGGCCGTCGAAACACAGGCTGCACCCGACATCGGTTGGGTCGCATGGCTGGGTGCAGCCGCCGATCCCGACACCAATCCGGCGCGGCCGTTCTATCTGAAGGCGCCCGATGCCAAGCCGGCCGCACTGCCGCCCTTCGCTCAAGCCGCAAGCTCATGATGAGACGGTTTTGGGAATGGTGGCGCGGCGGCACCGCTTCCGTCGAGCCGGCGTCCGCGCGCGATGCCGTGCGGCTGGCGCAGCTGCACGGCGCCGCCTTTGCCCATGGCTGGGGCGAGGCCGAGTTCGAGACCATGCTCAGCGAGCGCAACACGCAGGTCGATCGCTTGCGCCTCGGGCGCAAGACGATCGGCTTTGCGGTGTCGCGGATCGGCGCGGATGAAGCGGAGATATTATCGGTCGCGGTCGATCAGACCTATCGCGGCCGCGGCCTCTCCCTCGCGCTGCTGATGACCCATCTCGGTCACCTCGCAGGACGCGGCGTGCGCACGATCTTTCTGGAGGTCGAGGAGAACAACCAGCCGGCGAGGCGGCTCTATGCGAGAGGTGGATTCGTGGTGGTCGGACGCCGCGAACGCTACTATAAGCAGCCGAACGGGGAACAGTTGAACGCCCTTCTGATGCGACGTGACTTGTCGTAATATTGATGGCAGAAATCGCCCCGTCAGACGGAAACGATATGACTGGACTTAAACCTTCCTCCGCATCCAAGGCGACCGGCATCGAGGCGCGCTGTGCCGCCACCGGCATGCGCATGACCGAGCAGCGCCGCGTCATCGCCCGCGTGCTTGCGGAAGCGATCGATCACCCCGACGTCGAGGAATTGTACCGACGCTGTGTCGCCGTCGACGACAAGATCTCGATCTCGACCGTCTATCGCACCGTCAAACTGTTCGAGGATGCCGGCATCATCGAGCGCCACGACTTCCGCGAGGGCCGCGCGCGCTACGAGACGATGCGCGACAGCCACCACGACCATCTCATCAATCTGCGCGACGGCAAGGTGATCGAGTTTACCTCCGAAGAGATCGAAAAACTCCAGGCCGAGATCGCCCGCAAGCTCGGCTACAAACTGGTCGATCACCGACTCGAGCTCTATTGCGTTCCGCTCGACGACGACAAGCCGACGTCTTAAGTCTCGTGCCGATAGATCTCATCATCTTCGATTGCGATGGCGTGCTCGTGGACAGCGAGGTGATCTCCTGTCGCGCGCATGCGGACGTGCTGACGCGGCACGGCTATCCGATCACGTCCGAGCAAGTGCTGGTTCGCTTCCTCGGCGTGTCCGAGAAAGACGCACGGCGCATGGTCGAACAGGAAATCGGCCGCAGCCTCCCCGACGATCTCGAGCAGCAGGTCAATGCGGCCACACTGCAATTTTACGCCAGCGACCTGCAACCGATCACCCATGTAGCGGCCGCGATCGCCGCGATCGATCTACCCAAATGCGTCGCATCGAGTGGTACGCCCGACAAGATCCATCACGGCCTGACATGTGCCGGGCTCTACGACCTGCTCGCCCCGAACATCTTTTCCGCGAGCCAGGTCGCGCGCGGCAAGCCCGCGCCCGATCTGTTCCTGTTTGCCGCGAAGCAGATGAAGGTTGTGCCGGAACGTTGTGTCGTGATCGAGGACAGCGTCCCCGGAGTGACCGGCGCACGCGCCGCCGGGATGACCGTGCTGGGCTTTCACGGCGGCAGCCACTGCCCGCCGGGTCACGCCGAAAGGCTGCGCGCCGCAGGCGCCGGATTGACCTTCGACGATATGCGACAACTTCCGGAGCTGGTCCGGCAGGTCGCAGCGGACGCCCTGACGGGCTGATTTCGTCCCTCTGCCGTCATTCGGTGCACGCGCAACGCGCGTGAAGTGCGGAATCCCGAGGTTCTGGGGCGAGATCACACTCCGTCGCAGTAAGCAATACGTGTGCACTAGAGCTCCAGTAGGTGAGTAAGCACGACCTCAACGTATCGCTTTAAGTTTATCACATCCTGGCGCTCACCTGCCACGTGCGTAACAATAGAGCCTGCGGTGTAGACTGATCGAGCAAGTCCGCCGATCAACCCATCGACGGCTTCGATCGCTTTTTCTGGCAGCTCGGACGTGCTTGTCGCTTGGCCCCTGGCCCTTAAAATGAAACGAACCTGCTGCTTCATCGTCGGCTTTGGCCGATCTCTCCCATGTTCATCTTTTTCCGGTTTGTAACCATCACTCTTCCTGACTACATCAGGAGGAGCTTGGCGATCGACAACCGATCTCAGAACTTCGCGCAATTCCGCGGCTGGCCCTCGATAGGAAACTCGACTGCTATCTGACAAATCACGAATCGCTTGTTGATATGACAGTGCCGCAGTCGGGAGTAAGCCGCGCAGAGTTTCAGTTATTTGAGCCTCTATGGCGCTCTCCGCCGGTCCATCGGCTGCTGTCGCGACAGTCATTTCCAGCCGCGAAGTGATTTTTGGAAGAGCCTTCTTTACCGAGTTGATACGCCACTTGTACGAGTTGGCCGCATTATGTCCTTCCGCAAGCTCGTAAAGCTTGGTGAAATGGTCATCTAAATACTTTAGTTCGTCTTGGAACCCATCACGAGCCACGAAGGATCGCGCTTCTTGCATGTAACGCCGCGCGACGGATTTGACCTCGTCTCTGAGAGACGTCGAATTGATGTTTACGGATTTTGATGCAACGATCTTCGCAGCGAGCTTTCGAAAGTCGCCGCAAAGCCCATGCCAAGACGCAAGCTGGGTATCAGTCACCGCTTGCCCTTTTTGGCCGGCCTCTTACCCGCTCGGCTTCTTGGTTTGTTGGGCGCGGCCCCATCTTTTGGCATCTTATGGGCGACCAAATTGTATCCGACCGAATTCAGGCGATATTTTCCCCTTTCGATGAGATCGAGATAGCCTGCGTTTTTGGCATCGACCAATGCCTGTGATCTAGATCCCGGCATTGGGTACTTGCCTTGCACGAAGTACTTTTGAATGTCGTCAGCAGTAATAAAATTCTGACGCTCAGAGGCAAGGTGCTCCAGGTAGTAAGCAACCACTGCGATCATTTGCGCACCTGTTGTCGGGCTCTTCTCCTCTTTGAACGAGAGAATATCGTGCGGACCATCCATCGGCGCTCGTGGGGCGACCGGTAAAGATGGCTGCCCCGGCAATAGCGGCAGCGCTGGGATAATCGGCGCAGGCGGGACGACCTGCGGCGATGCAATGCCCAAGACCTTAAACGCATGATCGATGACGCGGGTACGCACTTCGGATTTTAGCGGCTCCAATGCTTGCACCAGTGTTTTGATTGCCGCCAGCTCCGCCTCTATATCCTCAGCCACGGTTGTCTCCTTTGCCAAGACAACCATCCTGTGTGCTATGGGGACGAGAGTAAAGCGGCAGCTTTCAGCGGGCCTCCGATCCGGACTGGGGCGCAAAAGAGCCCAGAATCGAAGATTTTGCGCGAATTTTCCGATCTCAGCCCTCTGGCCTCCTCGGAACGCCCCTTTCGGCCCCCATTCGCTGGATTTTCGGATCCCCAACCTATATCTCAGGGCCGTCCTCCACCACCATCCCGGGTTCCATGACGCCGCCGCGCAAGCTGCACATCAAATCATATGGCTGCCAGATGAATGTCTACGATGCCCAGCGCATGGTGGACACGCTGGCCCCGGAAGGATTCGTGGAGACGGCGAACGCCGAGGACGCCGACCTCGTCATCCTCAACACCTGCCACATCCGCGAGAAGGCCTCCGAAAAGGTCTATTCCGAGCTCGGTCGGCTGCGCGTCGCCAAGGACGAGGCCGCGCGCGAGGGCCGCGCGATGCAGATCGCCGTCGCCGGCTGCGTGGCGCAGGCTGAAGGCGAGGAGATCGTGCGCCGCGCGCCGGTGGTCGATGTCGTGGTCGGCCCGCAGAGCTATCATCATCTGCCGGAATTGCTGAAGCGCGCCGGCGATAAAGGCCGCGCGATCGAGACCGAATTTCCGGCCGCAGACAAGTTCGGCTTCCTCGCCCAGCCGAAACCCGAGGCGATCCGCGCGCGCGGCATCTCCGCTTTCGTCACGGTGCAGGAAGGCTGCGACAAGTTCTGCACCTTCTGCGTCGTGCCCTACACGCGCGGCGCCGAAGTCTCGCGACCCGTGGCGAAGATCATCGACGACGTGAAGCGGCTCGCCGACAACGGCGTGCGCGAGCTCACGCTGATCGGGCAGAACGTCAACGCCTATCACGGCGAGGGGCCGGACGGGACAGACTGGGGGCTCGGCAAATTGCTCGAGCGCCTGGCGAAAATTCCCGGCATCGCACGGCTGCGCTATTCGACCAGCCATCCCCGCGACGTCGATGACAGTTTGATTGCAGCCCATCGCGAACTCGGCGAGCTGATGCCGTTCGTGCACCTGCCGGTGCAGTCGGGTTCGGACCGGATTCTCGCCGCCATGAACCGGAAACATACCGCCGATGATTATCGCCGTGTCATCGACCGTTTCCGCAGAGCGCGCCAAGACATTGCTTTTTCATCAGATTTTATCGTCGGCTTCCCCGGCGAGAGCGAGCAAGATTTTCTCGCCACCCTCGCGCTTGTCACGCAAATCGGCTACGCTGCGGCGTATTCGTTCAAATACTCCGCCCGGCCGGGAACGCCGGCCGCGGATATGCAGGAGACGGTGTCCCCCGCCGAGATGGACCAGCGATTGGAGCGGCTCCAGGAACTGATCGACAGCCAGCAATCGGCCTTCAACAAGGCTGCGATTGGCTCAACGGTCGACGTGCTGTTCGAACGTCCGGCGCGCAAGGACGGCCAGATCGTGGGCCGCACTGCTTTCCTCCAACCTGCGCATGTGATGGCCTCGCCCGACATCATCGGACAGATCCTGCCGGTGCGGATCGACAGCCTCGAACGCTACAGTTTCCTCGGCGAGCTCGCCACGCCACACGGTGCACGCGAGTCCGCTTTATCATCCATCGCCACTGGAGCCTGAACCCTTGCCAAAAAGCGCATCGGATTCGTCTTCCCTCGCTCCCAGCCGCAAGTTTGACCGCGACATGCAAGTTCCGCCCGAGACCCAGGTCGTCATCGACTTCGACGACAACCGCGCCGCATCCGCGCTGGTCGGCCCCTACGGCCAGAACCTGGCGCAGATCGAGCGCCGGCTTGGTGTCGTCGTCGATTCCAAGGGCAATCACATCACCATCGGCGGCACCCGCGACGGCTGCGATGCGGCGCGGCGCGTGCTGGAGACACTCTATGCCCATGCGGTGAAGGGGCAGGATGTCGACCAGGGCGAGGTCGAAGGCGCGATCCGCGCGGTGATCGCGCAGGGCTCGCTGTTCGAATTCGACGCCAAGTCAGCGAAGTCGACCTTCGACAGCATTAACCTGCGCAAGCGCCCGGTCCGCGCGCGCACGGCCGCGCAGGACTCCTACATCCGTGCGCTGAAGCGCCATGAGCTGGTGTTCGGCATTGGACCTGCCGGCACCGGCAAGACCTGGCTTGCGGTCGCGCATGCCGCGCAGCTGTTCGAGCGCAAGGAGGTCGACAAGATCATCCTGTCGCGTCCCGCGGTCGAAGCCGGCGAACGGCTCGGCTTCCTGCCCGGTGACCTCCGCGAGAAGGTCGATCCTTATCTGCGTCCGATCTACGACGCGCTCTACGATTTGATGGACGCCCGCATCGTCGAGCGCGCGCTCCAGACCGGCGAGATCGAGATCGCGCCGCTCGCCTTCATGCGCGGCCGCACGCTGACCAATGCCGCCATCATCCTGGACGAGGCGCAGAACACGACATCGATGCAGATGAAGATGTTCCTGACGCGTCTCGGCGAAAACAGCCGGATGATCGTGACCGGCGACCCCTCGCAGATCGACCTGCCGAACGGCCAGACCTCGGGCCTCGCGGAGGCGACCAAGCTCTTGGGTGGCGTCGAAGGCATTGCACAAGTTCATTTCAAAGCCGAAGACGTGATCCGCCACGAGCTCGTGGCGCGGATCGTCGCCGCCTATGAAGGGGCGCCGCAGCGGCCGCCCGCCGGCACCAAATCCTGACGAGACAACAACCGGACCAAGAGAGCGCGGCGGAGGCGTTCTTCGTTCCGAACAGAACCATGTCGCATCCCAACCTTCCCATCACCGAGGTCCTCGTCGTCGCCGATTGCTGGCAGGGCGAGCCTGACGCCGAAGCCGTGATCCAGCGCGCTGTCGCTGCCGCCGCCGAATCTGTCGACGAGGACGTCGCGGACGCGGAAGTGGCCGTGATGCTGACCGATGATGCCGGCATCCGCACGCTGAACGGCAACTGGCGCGGCATCGACAAGCCGACCAACGTGCTGTCGTTCCCCGCACTCCAGCCGGAAGGCGAATGGAAGCCGGGCGACGCGCCGCGCATGCTCGGCGACATCGCGATCGCTTACGAGACCATGCGGCGCGAAGCGGACGAGGAACACAAGCCGTTCGATCACCATTTGAGTCATCTCGCCGTGCATGGTTTCCTGCATCTGATCGGCTACGATCACGAGAACGACGACGACGCGGAAGAGATGGAAGCGCTTGAGACCGAGATCCTGGCTCATCTCGGCATCCCCGATCCCTATGCAGATCGCGCTGGGGCGCACTGAGATGCCCGATTCAGAACCTATCCACGACAATCCGCGCAACACGGCCAATCTGCCGGCCGTGGTGACCCCCGGCGAGGTGCTGCGCCCGACCGCCGAAGGCTGGCTGCTGCGTGCCATCCGCACATTGTTCGGCTGGAAGGCGGGATCGGTGCGCGACGATCTCCAGGTCGTGCTCGACGCCACCACGCCCGACGACACCGGCTTCTCCGCGGTCGAGCGCACCATGCTGCGCAACATCCTCGGCCTGCACGAGCGCCGCATCGCCGACGTCATGGTGCATCGCGCCGACATCATCGCGGTGAAGCGCGACATTCCGCTCGGCGAGTTGATGGACCGCTTCGAGAGCGCCGGCCATTCGCGCCTCGTGGTCTACAACGAGACGCTCGACGATCCCGTCGGCATCGTTCACATCCGCGACCTGCTCGCCTTCATGACCGCGCGTGCGCGCGTGTCGGAAGCCACCAAGACCAAGCGCAAGAAGCCGCTCCCGGCCGGGCTCGACCTGCGCACGGTCGATCTGGCGCTGCCGCTTGGGGACGCGCGCATCATCCGCAAGCTGCTCTACGTGCCGCCGTCGATGCGGGCGATCGACCTCTTGGCCCAGATGCAGGCCACCCGCATCCACCTCGCACTGGTCGTCGACGAATATGGCGGCAGCGACGGGCTGGTCTCGCTGGAGGACATCGTCGAGCAGATCGTCGGCGAGATCGACGACGAGCATGACAGCGACGAGCCGCCCTCGATCGTGCGTCTGCCCGACAACGCCTTCATCGCCGATGCCCGCGCCAGCCTCGACGACGTCCGCTCGGTGATCGGCGAAGATTTCGTCACCGGCGAAGCCGGCGAAGAGGTTGAGACGCTGGGCGGCTATCTCGTCAGCTTCGTCGGCCGCCTGCCAGTACGTGGCGAGGTGATCTCGGGCCCCGGCAATTACGAGGTCGAGGTGCTCGATGCCGATCCGCGCCGCGTCAAGCGGCTGCGCATCTCGACGCGGAAGGAACGACCCGCGCCGCGCACCCAGCGTGAAAGCCGCCGCCGCGAGGCCCCGCCGGAGAGCGGTCAACCGCCGGCCAGTGACACGCAGACCCCGCCGCCCGCCGACGGGACCGGTCCGCAGTGAGCGCCTTCCAGCGACTTCGACAGATTGCGCTTGCCGTCATCCTGACCTGGGGATGGAAGCGCGCCGTCCTCGCGATGGCGGCCGGCGCGCTGTCGGTTCTGGCGCTGGCGCCGTTCAACATCTTCCCGGTGCTTTTCATCACCTTGCCCCTGATGGTCTGGCTGATCGACGGCGCGGGTGCCGGACGGTACGGCGGCATCCCCGCCGCAGCGCTGACTGGCTATTGGTTCGGGCTCGGCTATTTCGTCCCAGGACTCTACTGGATCGGCATCGCCTTCTTCGTCGACGCCGATATGTTCGCCTGGCTGACACCTTTCGCCGTGCTGGGCCTGCCGGCCTATCTCTCGATCTTCACCGCGATCGGATTTGCGCTGGCCCGCCTGCTCTGGACCAAGGATGCCACCCGCATTCTTGCGCTCGCCGCAAGCCTCACCATTGCCGAATGGCTGCGCGGCCACACGCTGACCGGCTTTCCCTGGAACGCGTTCGGCTATGCACTGTCGGAGCCGCTGCCGCTGGCACAGACGGCTTCGCTGATCGGCCTGTGGGGCATGACGTTCCTCACGATCGCGATCGTCGCAAGCCCTGCCACGCTGATCGACCGCACGCCGGATCGCCGGCCGGCGTGGCGCGCGCCGGCCGCAGCGGTTGCGCTGCTGGTCGTAATGGGCATCTTTGGCGCGATCCGCCTGTCGCTGCATCCGACCACGATGGTCGCGGGCACCAGGCTGCGGTTGATGCAGCCGGACCTGACGCAGGATGCAAAGTTCAACTACTCCGCCAAGGCGGAGGTGATGAAGAAATATCTGACGCTATCGGATCGTTCGTCCGGGCCGCAATCGACCGGCGTGCGCGACGCCACCATCCTGATCTGGCCGGAATCCGCCTTTCCGTTCTTCCTGACCCGTGAAGCCGACGCGATGGCGCAGATCGCCGAGCTTCTGCCGAAGGGCACGGTGCTGATCACGGGTTCGGTCCGTGCGCCTGATCTGCCGCGGGGCACGCCGATCACGCGCGCGTATAATTCGATCTACGTCATCGGTCACGACGGCAGTGTGCTCTCGGTCTACGACAAGCTGCACCTCGTGCCGTTTGGCGAATTCCTTCCCTATCAGGATCTGATGGAAAAGCTCGGCTTCGAGCAGCTGACGCGCATGCGCGGCGGCTTCATTCCCGGCACGGTGCGGCACGCGCTGCCGGTGCCGAGTGCGCCGCCTGTGCTTCCGCTGATCTGTTACGAGGCGATCTTCCCCGACGAGGTTGGCACGCGCGACGAACGCCCGGGCTGGATCGTGAACCTCACCAATGACGGCTGGTTCGGGATCTCGACCGGTCCCTACCAGCATCTCCAGCAGGCGCGGATGCGCGCGATCGAGCTCGGACTACCGCTGGTTCGCTCCGCAAATACCGGCGTGTCTGCCGTGATCGACCCGGTGGGACGAATCGTGGCCAGCCTTGGCCTCGGAATCGAAGGCATTTTGGATGCAAGCCTGCCCGCCGCAATCCCGCCCACGATCTACGCGCGCGTCGGTGACGTCCCCGCGGCCATGCTCGTCGCGCTGGCTGTGTTTCTCGCGCTGCGACGACGTGTTGCGAAGCGGCACCCCTGAACATGCCGTCGCTAGCGGTTTCCGGCGAGGCGGCCGGAAACCTTTGACAACCGTAGTCCCACGGTTGACAGACTGCACACCGGCTCCCCATTCTGCACCGGCTGCACAAGACAGCGGTGCATTGCTAAATTTCTCCGCAATGTTTCCCCAATCAGAGTGAAGTTTTGATGTCGCTGTCACCTGAGGCAATATTCCTATTGCGCCGACGGTGGTGTTTGGAGGGCTGAGGAAATGTCGAAAGCGCCCAACCCTGTTGACAAATATGTCGGCAGTCGCGTGCGCATGCGCCGCATCATGTTGGGCATGAGCCAGGAAAAGCTCGGTGAGGCTTTAGGCCTTACATTCCAGCAGATTCAGAAATACGAGAAGGGCACCAACCGGGTCGGCGCGAGCCGTATCCAGCAGATCGCCGAGATCCTCCAGGTGCCGGTGTCGTTCCTGTTCGAGGGTGGACCGAGCGGCACGCCTGGGCCCAACGGCTTCGCCGAAGGCGCCTCGCCCTCCTATGTCTCCGACTTCCTCGCGACCTCCGAAGGGCTCGCGTTGACCAAGGCGTTCACCCGAATCACCGATTCGAAGCTGCGCCGCTCGATCGTCGATCTCGTCGAGCAGATCGCCGCCCGCGAAGGCCCCGACAAGCGCTGACGCACTTTTCTTCCGATTTGAGACTGCCGCAAATCTGGCCTATGTCGTCCTGTGCGGGCGCGCTTTGAACATGCGTCCTCTCCGATGATCCGGTTCAAAGGCACAGATACGTCCATGGCGAGCACCAATTCGTTCGATTCCCAAACCATTCTCGATGGTATCCGCCGCTGGGTGGAGATCGAGACGCCGACGGAAGTGCCCGAGCAGGTCAACAGGCTGATCTCGCTGGTCACTGAGCATTATCGCGATCTGCCCGTCACGCTCGAACGCGTCGCCGGCGTCGATGGCTGCGGCGATCATCTTGCGGTGCGCTCGACCTGGGGCCAGGACCGTCCTGGTATCCTGGTGCTCAGTCATCTCGATACCGTTCACCCTATGGGCTTCATCGAACGCCTGCCCTTCAAGGTCGAAGGCGACAGCGCGTTCGGTCCCGGCATCTACGACATGAAGGGCGGCGCCTATATCGCCTATCACGCCTTTCGCGAGCTTTGCGCCACGCCCGATCGCTCGCCGCTCGGCATCACCCACATGTTCACCTCCGACGAGGAGATCGGCAGTCCCACCTCGCGTGCTCTCATTGAGAAGGAAGGGCGCAAGGCCAAATACGTGCTGGTGACGGAGCCGGCGCGCGACGGCGGCAAGATCGTCACCGGACGCAAGGGCGTCGGACGATTCAAAATCTACATCAAGGGTATCCCCGCGCATGCCGGCTCGCGTCCCGAAGACGGCCGCAGCGCGGTGCGCGAGCTCGCCAACGTCATCCAGACGCTGGAAGCGATGAACGATCTCAAGCGCGGCGTGACGGTGAATGTCGGCGTGGTGCGCGGCGGCACGCGTCCCAACGTGACGCCAGAAGAGGCCTATGCCGAAGTCGATCTGCGCGTGCCGAGCGTTGCCGACGCAGACGAGTTCGTCGGCAAGATCCTCGGACTGACATCGAAGACCGACGGCGTCACCGTCAAGGTCACCGGCGAGCTCAATCGTCCGCCCTATGAGAAGGGCAATGCGGGTGCTTCGCTCTATGAGCATGCGAAGACGCTCGCCGCCGATCTCGGCTTCGACCTGATCGACACCCACACCGGCGGCGGCTCGGACGGCAATTTCACGGCGCCGCACACCGGCACGCTCGACGGCCTCGGTGTCGACGGCAAGGGCGCGCATACTCATTATGAGCAGCTCTACGTCTCCTCGCTCGAGCCGCGCGCACGACTGCTCTACCGCCTGTACCAGACGCTGCGATGAGCGAGCGCAAATCCGATCCCGAGCGCGCGGACGGCGAGCGCGCCTTCTTCGGACGCCGCAAGGGGCACAGGCTCAGGCAGCACCAGGCCGAGCTGATCGATCATCTGCTGCCGCATCTTTCACTCGACATCGACGGCGAGGCGCCGGCGAAGGCTAACGAGATCTTCGATCCCGCGGCCGACGACGTGCGGCTCGAGATCGGTTTTGGTGGCGGCGAGCATCTCGCGGCGGAGGCGCAGAACTTTCCAGCGACCGGCTTCATCGGCTGCGAGCCCTATGTCAACGGCATGGCCAAGATCCTGGCGCAGATCGAGGCCGCCAACATCGCCAATATCCGCCTGTTCGCGGGCGATGCCGCAGAGCTGCTCGCATGGCTGCCGAAGGCTTCGCTGTCGCGGATCGACCTGATCCATCCCGATCCCTGGCCGAAGCGCCGGCACTGGAAGCGGCGCTTTGTGCAAGACAGGACGATTGCCGCGATGGCGCGTGTGCTGAAGGCTGGCGGCGAATTCCGCTTCGTCTGCGACATCGACGATTACTGCGCCTGGACGCTGTCGCATCTTTCGCGCTCGGCCGATTTCCGATGGCTCGCGGAACGCGCCGATGATTTCCGGCTGCCCTGGGACGGCTATACGATGACGCGCTACGGCAGAAAGGCCACGCGCGAAGGACGCAAGGCGGCCTACTTGCGGTTTCGAAGAGTCTAGATGGTCCGCCGGTTGCGCCAGAAATTCACGACACGCTCGGCAGTCGTGGGCATCAGGCGCGTGAAGTTCACGCGCGCTTGCTCAAGATCGGCATCGGCCGGCATGCGCTGCGGGCCGTACCACATCAGGATCAGCGCGCGCACCGTGGGCCAGCCGAGGTTCAACACCCGGCCAAGGATCAGTATAGGATCATAGCGGTCGCCCGCGACCAGGCGGTCGAGGATCGAGAGGCGGACGCCGGCCATCGCCGAGAGCGAGGCGATCGATTCCTCGTATTTGTGCGCCTTGGCGAAACCGAGCAGCGCGCTCTCGCCGAGATGGCCCTCACGATGCAGTCCGAGCACCGTGCGCTGCGCCGCCGAGAAATCGCGCCGCGGTCCTGGCGGCAGCGAGGCTTCCTCGATCGCGGCCATCGCGCGCTTGATCTCGACCTGGCGCGTCGGATTGACCACGCTGGAAAGGCGGCGGCGAATGACGTCGAGCGTGCCGTTCAGAAGCTCTTTCAGATGTTCGCCGGAGAGATCCTCGCGCTGGCCGATCTTGAGCGTCAGTACGCCGTCCTGGCTCGCGCGCTTGATCAATTCCGAAAAGCCGTCCGCCGAAAAGGCTGCGCCGGCATTGCCGGCAGCGCGGCGCACCACGTCGCGATCGCCGCGCTCGACCAGAACGTCGGTGATCTCGACCGACAAGGTCGGCCGCTCCGTCATCGCCAGCAGATGGCCCTGGCCCTTCAGCCGCGCGATTTCGACGAGCGCGGCATCGTCGAGCACGGGCGAGCGGCGCAGCACCGGGGCCGCCACCATGATTTCGCTCTCGCGCGCGAGCTGGCCGACGAGATGCCGCGGCGCGTTGTCCAGCCGCGAAAAGCGCTCGGCGAGATCGACGCGCGAGGCAAGCTCCGCATGCGGGACGAGATCGATCAACAGATTGTCGAAGAGATCGACCAGATCGGGACGAAGATTTGCGGCATCCTGGAAGAACAGCGCAGAGATCGCGCGTGCGATCTCGCCACGGCGCTTCGGATCGCCGCGTCTGACGATATCGTCCAGTCCGGGAATGAGCGACGTGGCAACGGTCATGGAAACGCAACTCGAATCTGGCACGCCGTGGGCGCGCCATAGGCTCAAGCCGCCCCACAATCGGGGAATCTAGGCCTCCTTGATGAAGGAAGCGTTGCTCCGCAGGCGCCAGGCGGAGGCGCAAAAAGCCCGCTCTCGCCTGCGATGGGCCTTGTCCGGACGGGCGGAAAGGGCTATATCAGCGCCAATTCATCTTCTCATACGATCCGCGTAGTGAGAGTGGGCCCGAAAGGACCCGCTCTTTTTTATTACCTGAACGCGGCTTGGCGAAAGATGCGGCCCGACCAGCTGTCGGGAAAGTTCCGAAGCAGGCTTTGACGTCGTTAACCCGGCCTTAACCCAAGCACTAACCACCGAGCGCCCCGACCCTGGATATGACCGAACCGAATACTGGTTCCACGGATGCCGAGTTGCTGGCCGAGCCGCGGCTTGTGGTCGAGCCGGGCGCCGCTGCGCGGGTCTCTGCGGTCGCAGGTCCCGTGCTCGAGGGCATGGGTTACCGGCTGGTGCGGATTCGCATCTCCGGAGAGGCCGGCTGCACCGTGCAGATCATGGCCGAGCGTCCGGACGGCTCGATGCAGATCGAGGATTGCGAGGCGATCTCACGGGCGCTGTCACCCGTGCTCGACGTCGCCGATCCCATTGATCGCGCCTATCGGCTGGAGATTTCGTCGCCCGGGATCGATCGTCCGCTGGTGCGGCGCTCCGATTTCGAGCGCTATTCCGGGCATCTCGTGAAGATCGAGATGGCGGTTGCCCATGAGGGGCGGAAGCGGTTCCGCGGCACGATCGGTCCTGTCGAAGGCGCCCGCGTGCATTTGCATCGCGACGACGTCAAGGCCGACGATGATCCCGATGTTCTCCTGACGATGGAAGATATCGGCGAGGCGCGGCTGGTGCTGACCGACGAGCTGATCGCGGCATCCATGCGCCGCGGCAAGGCCGAGGCGCGCGAGATGCGCCGCAATCTCGGCCTCGAGCCGCCGCAGGCGCCGCACGCCGAGATCAGCGCGAAAACCACCAAGAACACCAAGCCGAAAAAGCAGCCGGCACCGACCAATACCAAGAAACATCGCCTTGCCGCCGAACGCGCGCGGCGCGGCGAAATCGAGCCTGACGAAGGAGACTAGCCATGGCAGTCAGCGCCAATCGACTTGAATTGCTCCAGATCGCCGACGCCGTCGCCCGCGAGAAATCGATCGATCGCGGCATCGTCATCGCGGCGATGGAAGATGCCATCGCCAAGGCCGCGCGCGCCCGTTACGGCAGCGAGACTGACGTTCACGCCGAGATCGACCCGAAGAAAGGCGAGCTCCGGCTGTCGCGCCACATGCTGGTGGTCGAGAAGGTCGAAAACCACTCCAATCAGATTTCGCTTGCCGACGCGCAGCGCGCTAACCCGGGCGCCCAGGTCGGCGACACCATCGCCGACACCTTGCCGCCGCTGGAATATGGCCGCATCGCCGCGCAGTCGGCCAAACAGGTGATCGTGCAGAAGGTGCGCGAGGCCGAGCGCGACCGCCAATATCAGGAATTCAAGGACCGCATCGGCGACATCGTCAACGGCGTCGTCAAGCGCGTCGAATATGGCAGCGTGATCGTCGATCTCGGCCGCGGTGAAGCCATCATCCGCCGCGACGAGATGCTGCCGCGCGAAGTGTTCCGCAACGGCGACCGCGTCCGCGCCTATATCTTCGACGTCCGCCGCGAGACCCGCGGGCCGCAGATCTTCCTGTCCCGCACCCATCCGCAGTTCATGGCAAAACTGTTCGCGCAGGAAGTGCCGGAAATCTACGACGGCATCGTCGAGATCAAGGCGGTCGCCCGCGATCCGGGCTCGCGCGCGAAAATCGGCGTGATTTCCCGCGATTCCTCAGTCGATCCGGTCGGCGCTTGCGTCGGTATGCGCGGCTCGCGCGTGCAGGCGGTGGTGAACGAGCTCCAGGGCGAGAAGATCGACATCATCCCGTGGTCGCCCGACATCGCGACCTTCGTGGTCAACGCGCTGGCGCCGGCTGAAGTCTCCAAGGTTGTCATCGACGAAGACCGCGAGCGCATCGAGGTCGTGGTGCCCGACACCAACAACCAGCTCTCGCTGGCGATCGGCCGCCGCGGCCAGAACGTCCGCCTCGCCTCTCAGCTCACCGGCTGGGACATCGACATCCTGACCGAGCAGGAGGAATCGGAGCGCCGCCAGGCCGACTTCGAGAACTCCACCCGCGTCTTCATGGAATCGCTCAATGTCGACGAGGTGGTCGGCCAGCTGCTCGCGTCCGAAGGCTTCACCTCGGTCGAGGAGCTCGCGATGGTGGACCTCAAGGAACTCGCCGGCATCGAGGGTTTTGACGAGGAAACCGCGCAGGAGCTGCAGACCCGCGCCCGCGAATATCTCGAGCAGCAGGAAGCCGAGCTCGAGGCCCGGCGCAAGGAACTCGGCGTCGAGGACGCCGTCAAGGACGTGCCCGGTGTGACCTCGAAGATGCTGGTGAAGTTCGGCGAGAACGACATCAAGTCGGTCGACGACCTCGCCGGCTGCGCCACCGACGACCTGGTCGGCTGGACCGAGCGCAAGGAAGGCGGCGAGCAGACCAAGTTTGCCGGCGCGCTCGAAGGCCTCGGCGTCTCCCGCGACGAAGCCGAAACCATGATCATGCAGGCGCGCGTCAAGGCGGGCTGGATCACCGAGGCTGACCTGGCCAAGCCGGCCGAAGAGGCCGAGGCCGCCGAAGACCAGCCGGCTTAAGGGCGAAGGAGGATGTCGCCCGGATGCTTGCCAGCACTGACCCTGAACTCGACAATGGACCGCGGACCGAAAGGTCCGCGACCATGCGTATGTGCGCGGTCAGCCGCGAGGTCCGGCCGATCGACGAGCTGATCCGCTTCGTCGTATCGCCTGACGGCCAGATAGTTCCCGATCTCAAGCGCAAGCTGCCCGGACGGGGCATGTGGGTCACCGCGTCGCGGCAGGTGGTTGCGGAAGCCGTCCGTCGTCACCAATTTACCAAAGCTTTCAAGCGCGACCTGCGCATTTCTCCGACGCTTCCCGCCGACATCGAGGCGCTCCTGGTTCGGAGCGCGACCGAAGCCCTTGGGATTGCTGCCAAGGCAAGGCAGATCGTCGCCGGCTTCGGCAAGGTCGAGGACGCCCTGCGGGAAGGCACGGCCGAGGTCCTGATCCATGCCAGCGACGGGGCCGCGGACGGAATCCGCAAATTGGACATGCTGGCGCGGCAAAATGACGGAAACCGCGGCGACCAGCCGCCGATTCCGGTCGTTACGGCGCTGAAATCGATAGAATTGGATTTGGCACTTACCCGGTCAAATGTGATACATGCTGCCCTGCTCGCGGGCCCGGCGAGCAAGTCATTCCTGTCACGTAGCCAGATGCTGGTCCGATACCGGATGGCGGACGACGACAAGACTGCTGAAAAGCACGGCCAGGATTTTTAAGAGACAACGACGAACCGGTTCGACGGTGCGGCAACGCACAACGACAACAAGATCAGGATTAGGACTGCTGAATGGTTGATACCAAGACCCCTGACGACAAGAAGCTGAGCGTTCCGAGCAAGACGCTATCGCTCAAGCCGCGCGTCGAAACGGGCACCGTGCGCCAGAGCTTCAGCCACGGCCGCAGCAAGCAGGTCGTGGTCGAGAAGCGCGGCAAGCGCCGCATCGACGGCAGCCCTGAGCCACAGGCTCCCGTGGTTGTTGCAAAGCCGGCACCGGCCGCGCCTGCACCCGCGCCCGCGCGCCCGGCGCCGCCGCGCAATGCCGGTTCCGGCGTCGTGCTGCGCACGCTGACCGAGGACGAACGCTCCGCCCGCGCCAGCGCGCTGGCCGATGCCAAAGTGCGCGAAGTCGAAGAGCGTCGCCAGGCCGAGGAAGAGGCTCAGCGTCGCGCTGTCCGCGACGCCGCCGAACGCGCCGAGCGCGACGCCGCCGAATCCCGCCGCAAGGCCGAGGACGAGCGTCATCGCCACGAAGAGGAAGCCAAGCGAAAAGCCGAGACCGAGGCCAAGAAGCGCTTTGGCGAGGGCGAGCAGTCGCAAGCTGCGGCGCGCACTGCCGCAGCCGCGCCGTCCCCTCCTGCACCGCGGCCCGCGGCCGCCACGCCGCGGCCCGGCACGACGACAGCGCGTCCGGCAACGACCACGCCGCGTCCGGCCGGCCCGGTGGGTCGCGCCCCCGCGGTCGCGGCCGGACCGGACGAGGACGATGGTCCGCGCCAGATCCGTCGTGGTCCCGGCGGCGCTGCGCGTCCTGTGGTCGCCCCCAAGCCCACCCACAAGCCCGGCCCGCAGAAAGAGCGTGGCCGCCTGACCGTCGTGACCGCGCTCAATGCCGACGAGGTACGCGAGCGCTCGATCGCCTCGTTCCGCCGCCGCACCCAGCGCCTGAAGGGCCATACCGCGAACGAGCCGAAGGAAAAGCTGATCCGCGAAGTGATCATTCCGGAAGCGATCACCATCCAGGAGCTCGCCAACCGCATGGCCGAGCGCGCGGTCGACGTCATCCGCATGCTGATGAAGCAGGGCGCGATGCACAAGATCACCGACGTGATCGACGCCGACACCGCGCAGCTGATCGCCGAAGAGCTCGGCCACACCGTCAAGCGCGTCGCCGCGTCCGACGTTGAAGAGGGCCTGTTCGACGTCGTGGACGATTCCACCGACACCGAGCCGCGCTCGCCGGTCGTGACCGTGATGGGTCACGTCGACCACGGCAAGACCTCGCTGCTCGATGCGCTCCGCCATGCCAACGTGGTGTCCGGCGAAGCCGGCGGCATCACCCAGCATATCGGCGCCTATCAGGTGCTGTCGCCCGAAAGCGGCAAGAAGATCACCTTCATCGACACGCCTGGCCACGCCGCGTTCACCGCGATGCGCGCCCGCGGCGCCAAGGTCACCGACATCGTCGTGCTGGTGGTTGCGGCCGATGACGGCGTGATGCCGCAGACGGTCGAAGCCATCAACCACGCCAAGGCGGCGCGCGTGCCGATCATCGTTGCCATCAACAAGATCGACAAGCCCGACGCCAAGCCCGAGCGCGTCCGCACCGAGCTGCTCCAGCACGAGGTGCAGGTCGAATCGTTCGGCGGCGAAGTCGTCGACGTCGAAGTGTCCGCCAAGAACAAGACCAATCTCGACAAGCTGCTCGAGATGATCGCGCTCCAGGCCGAACTGCTCGACCTCAAGACCAATTCGGAGCGTCCGGCCGAAGGCACCGTGATCGAGGCCAAGCTCGATCGCGGCCGCGGTCCGGTCGCGACCGTGCTGGTCCAGCGCGGCACGCTGCGGGTCGGCGACATCATCGTCGCCGGCGCCGAGATGGGCCGCGTCCGCGCGCTGATCTCGGATCAGGGCGAGACCGTGGACGAAGCCGGCCCCTCTGTGCCGGTCGAAGTGCTCGGCTTCAACGGCCCGCCGGAAGCCGGCGACCGTCTCGCGGTCGTCGAGAACGAAGCGCGCGCCCGCCAGATCACCAGCTACCGCGCGCACCAGAAGCGCGAGAACGCGGCGGCCTCGATCTCCGGCATGCGCGGCTCGCTCGAGCAGATGATGTCGCAGTTGAAGACGGCGGGCCGCAAGGAATTCCCGCTGATCGTCAAGGCCGACGTGCAGGGCTCGCTGGAAGCGATCCTTGGCTCGCTGGAGAAGCTCGGCACCGACGAGGTCGCAGCCCGCATCCTGCATGCGGGTGTCGGCGGCATCTCGGAATCCGACGTGACGCTCGCGGAAGGCTTCAATGCCGCGATCATCGGCTTCAGCGTTCGTGCGAACAAGGAGGCGGCCGCGGCCGCCAAACGCAACGGCATCGAGATCCGCTACTACAACATCATCTACGACCTCGTGGACGACGTGAAGAAGGCGATGAGCGGCCTGCTCGCGCCGACCTTGCGCGAAACCATGCTGGGCAATGCCGAGATCCTGGAGATCTTCAACATCTCCAAGGTCGGCAAGGTCGCCGGCTGCCGCGTCACCGACGGCACCGTGGAACGCGGCGCCAATGTGCGCCTGATCCGCGACAACGTCGTCGTGCACGAAGGCAAGCTGTCGACGCTGAAGCGTTTCAAGGACGAAGTGAAGGAAGTTCAGGCCGGCCAGGAATGCGGCATGGCCTTCGAGAACTATCACGACATGCGTGCCGGTGACGTGATCGAGTGTTATCGCGTGGAGACGATCCAGCGCTCCCTGTAAGTCCAAATCTTACCGAAGCGCCCGGATCTTTTTGAGCTGAAATAGCGGGAGTGCGATGGCCGGATTTTTTCCGGCCATCGCACTCCATTCGTTTCAACAGGACAAATGACAATGCCCGTGTCCAAACGCGGACATGACGAGGTGATTTCCGAACCATGCCCCGCCACCACCAGAAAAAGAGTTCCGCGCCCGGCGGCTCGCAGCGTCAGCTGCGCGTCGGCGAGCAGGTTCGCCACGCGATAGCCGATATTCTGGCGCAAGGAGGCGTGCATGATGCGGACCTCGAAGGTCACATCATCACCGTGCCGGAGGTGCGGATGTCGCCTGACCTGAAGCTCGCGACAATCTACGTGATGCCGCTCGGCGGCCGCGACACCGAGCTCGTCATCGCTGCGCTCGAGCGCAACAAGAGATTCCTGCGCGGCGAAGTCGCGCGGCGCGTTAACTTGAAATTTGCACCTGACGTTCGCTTCCGCGTCGACGAGCGATTCGACGAGGCGGAACGGATCGAGAAGCTTTTGCGAACACCCGCGGTGCAGAAGGACTTGGACAAGAATCCGGAGCAGGATCCGGATTCGGATCGGGAAGAAGAACAATGATGATGGACCCCGCACACGGCACGATCGGCGGCGAAGAGCCCGATACGCGCGACATGCAAAAAAATAATTTTGCCGATGTCGGTGGCGATGGTCACGCGCATCAGGAGCCGCGTCGCGTCAACAACGATCCGCGCGCGGGCAAGCAGAAGGGCAACCAGCCGCGCCGCGACCGGCGCGACGTCCATGGCTGGGTCGTGCTCGACAAGCCGATCGGGATGACCTCGACGCAAGCCGTTGCCGTGCTCAAGCGCCTGTTCAACGCCAAGCGCGCCGGCCACGCCGGCACACTCGATCCGCTCGCTTCCGGCGGCCTGCCGATCGCGCTTGGCGAAGCCACCAAGACGGTTCCCTTCGTCATGGATGGTCGCAAGCGCTACCGCTTCACCGTGTGCTGGGGCGAGGAGCGCGACACCGACGACATCGAGGGCCAGGTCACTGCGACCTCCGACCAGCGCCCGACCCGGGAGTCCATCCTGGCCCTGCTGCCCCGCTTCACCGGGGTGATCGAGCAGGTTCCGCCGCGCTATTCCGCGATCAAGGTCCAGGGCGAGCGCGCCTATGACCTCGCCCGCGACGGCGAGGTCGTGGAGCTGGCCCCGCGCCCGGTCGAGATTCACCATTTATCCCTTGTTGATCAACCAGATAACGACCGCGCCGTATTCGAAGCCGAGTGCGGCAAGGGCACCTATGTCCGGGCGCTTGCCCGCGATATGGGCCGGATTCTCGGCACTTTCGGCCATATCTGCGCGCTGCGGCGGACCTTGGTCGGCCCATTTAGCGAAAACGACATGATTCCGCTGGATCGACTGGAGGCTTTGTGCGATAGAGCCGCGTCCGGCGAGGGCAGCCTCGCCGACGCGCTTATGCCCGTTGAGACCGCGCTGGACGACATCCCGGCACTGGCCGTCACTCGGGCTGATGCGGCAAGGCTCCACCGGGGCCAAGCCGTTTTGTTGCGCGGACGGGATGCGCCCAATTGTAGCGGCACAGTCTATGTCACGGTAGCAGGCCGTCTTCTGGCGCTTGCTGAAGTTGGCAATGGCGAAATCATCCCCAAGCGTGTGTTCAACCTGACCGGCTTGACTGCCTCAACCGGTCGCAACGAGAGAAATTGACGATGTCGATTGCCGCAGAACGCAAAGCGGAAGTCATCAAGACGAATGCCACCAAGGCCGGCGATACCGGCTCGCCCGAGGTTCAGGTTGCGATCCTGTCGGAACGCATCAACAACCTCACCAGCCATTTCAAGACCCACGTGAAGGACAACCATTCGCGTCGTGGTCTCTTGAAGCTGGTCTCGACCCGCCGCTCGCTCCTCGACTATCTGAAGAAGAAGGACGAGGCGCGGTACAAGGCGCTGCTCGAGAAGCACAACATTCGTCGTTAAGAGTTCTTGCGCGCGCCACTGGCGCGCGTTTTTGCGCGTGGTTTCGAGCGAAAGCGCTTATTTTAAGGTTTTTGATCGAGGCTCACGCGCACGTCGGATGCGAGCCCAAAGCGCGACAAGAATCGCACTTTGGATTGTTGTTTGAGCATGATCTTTTCGGAAAGCCGCTTCACACTTTTCCGGATCATGCTTTGGTGACGATTCGCATCCGGGGCATGATCAGCGAAGACCGCAATTCGGTGTTCGCATTCGTGCCGACTGACAGTCCAGCAGCAATCCGGCGGCTGGGCGCAACGGGCAAGGCGCCCGTATGACCCGAAAGGATGGACGCCATCCGACATCCAAAAACCATGGCAGGATCGCAGGACGCTGATCGCCCGCTCCGATCAGCGTCCTGCAATCTTGACATGGTTTTTGTTTTTCGAGCCGTCCCTTCTTTCGAGAACCCATGAAAGAAGACCTCTATGTTCAATAAGCATTCAGTCGAGATCGACTGGGGCGGACGCCCCCTCAAGCTCGAAACCGGCAAGATCGCACGCCAGGCCGACGGCGCCGTCGTCGCCACCTATGGCGAGACCGTGGTGCTCGCCACCGTCGTCGCGGCGAAGACGCCGCGCGAAGGCGTCGACTTCCTGCCGCTGACCGTCGACTACCAGGAAAAGACCTATGCGGCTGGCCGCATTCCCGGCGGCTATTTCAAGCGCGAGGGCCGTCCGACCGAGAAGGAGACGCTGGTCTCCCGCCTGATCGACCGTCCGATCCGTCCGTTGTTCGTCGACGGCTGGCGCAACGAGACCCAGGTGATCGCCACCGTGCTGTCGCACGACATGGAGAACGATCCCGATATCGTGGCGCTGGTGGCCTCCTCGGCCGCGCTGACGCTGTCCGGCGCTCCGTTCAAGGGCCCGATTGGGGCTGCCCGCGTCGGCTTCGCCAATGACGAGTTCATCCTCAACCCGACGCTCGACGAGATGGTCGACACCCAGCTCGACCTCGTCGTCGCCGGCACCGCCGATGCCGTTCTGATGGTCGAATCGGAAGCCAAGGAGCTGAACGAAGACATCATGCTCGGTGCGGTGATGTTCGGTCATCGCCACTTCCAGCCGGTGATCAACGCGATCATCGAGCTCGCCGAGAAGGCCGCCAAGGAGCCGCGCGAAGTCACCGTCATCGACAATGCCGCGCTCGAGAAGGAAATGCTCGGCATGGTCGAGCAGGAGCTGCGTGCCGCCTACGCCATTCCGGTCAAGCAGGATCGCTACGCCGCGGTCGGCAAGGTCAAGGAAAAGGTGATCGCCCATTACTTCCCCGAAGGGCAGGAGCCGAAATACGACAAGCTGCGCATCGGCGCCGTGTTCAAGGAGCTGGAAGCGAAGATCGTTCGCTGGAACATCCTCGACACCGGCAAGCGCATCGACGGCCGTGACTCGAAGACCGTGCGCAACATCATCGCCGAAGTCGGCGTGCTGCCCCGCGCCCACGGCTCGGCCCTGTTCACCCGCGGCGAAACCCAGGCGATGGTCGTGACCACGCTCGGCACCGGCGAGGACGAGCAGTACATCGACGCGCTGTCGGGTACGTACAAGGAAACGTTCCTGCTGCACTACAACTTCCCTCCCTACTCGGTTGGTGAGACGGGCCGCCTCGGCGGCACCAAGCGCCGCGAGATCGGCCACGGCAAGCTGGCCTGGCGCGCGATCCACCCGGTGCTGCCGCCGCATCACGAGTTCCCCTACACGATCCGCGTGGTCTCGGAGATCACCGAATCCAACGGCTCCTCGTCGATGGCTTCGGTCTGCGGCGCCTCGCTCGCGCTGATGGACGCCGGCGTGCCGTTGAAGCGGCCGACCGCGGGCATCGCGATGGGCCTGATCCTCGAAGACAAGCGCTTCGCGGTTCTCTCGGACATCCTCGGTGACGAGGATCATCTCGGCGACATGGACTTCAAGGTCGCCGGCACGGAATCGGGCATCACCTCGCTCCAGATGGACATCAAGATCGAGGGCATCACCGAGGAGATCATGAAGGTCGCGCTCGGCCAGGCCAAGGATGGACGCATCCACATCCTCGGCGAGATGGCCAAGGCGCTCACCAACGCCCGCGCCGAGCTCGGCGAGTACGCGCCGCGCATCGAGACCTTCAAGATTCCGACCGACAAGATCCGCGAAGTGATCGGCACCGGCGGCAAGGTGATCCGCGAGATCGTCGAGAAGACCGGCGCCAAGGTCAACATCGAGGACGACGGCACCGTGAAGGTCGCCTCCTCCGACGGCGAGGCGATGAAGGCCGCGATCAAGTGGATCAAGTCGATCGCGTCTGAGCCGGAGGTCGGCCAGATCTATGACGGCACCGTCGTCAAGGTGATGGAGTTCGGCGCCTTCGTGAACTTCTTCGGCTCCAAGGACGGCCTCGTCCACATCAGCCAGCTCGCGTCGGCGCGCGTGCAGAAGACCTCCGACGTCGTCAAGGAAGGCGACAAGGTCAAGGTCAAGCTGCTCGGCTTCGACGATCGCGGCAAGACCCGCCTGTCGATGAAGGTGGTCGACCAGACCACCGGCGAGGACCTCGAGGCCAAGGAAAAGGGTGGCGAGGGCGAGAAGGCCCCGCGCGAAGCGGCCGGCGAGTAATCGCTCTCACGACATCAGAAACACGAAGGGCGGCCTCGCGGCCGCCCTTTTTGTTTGTGTCTTGCGCCGGGTGATCCGCGCCCCCTCTCCCGCAAGCGGGAGAGGAGAAACAACTCAGGCCGCGAGGTCGAACCGGTCGAGGTTCATCACCTTGGTCCAGGCCTTGGCAAAGTCATGCACGAATTGCTGCTTGGCATCCGACGAGGCATAGACCTCGGCGAAGGCGCGGAGCTGCGAGTGCGCGCCGAAGATCAGATCGGCGCGCGTGCCGGTCCACTTCACCGCATTGGTCTTGCGATCGCGGCCCTCATAGGTGCCATCGGCCGCCGGCGTCCACTGCGTGCTCATGTCGAGCAGGTTGACGAAGAAGTCGTTGGAGAGCGTACCCACCTTGGAGGTGAAGACGCCGCTCTTCGACCCGTTCGCATTGGCGCCGAGCACGCGCAGGCCACCGACCAGCACGGTCAGCTCGGGTCCCGAGAGCTTCAGAAGCTGCGCGCGATCGACGAGGGCTTCTTCCTGCTGCAGGAACTGATGCTTCTTGCCGATGTAGTTGCGGAAGCCATCGGCCCGCGGCTCCAGCGGCGCGAAGGAGGCAGCGTCAGTCTGCTCCTGCGACGCATCCATGCGGCCCGGCGTGAAGCCAACCTTCACGTCGACGCCGGCATCCTTGGCGGCCTTCTCGACCGCGGCGGAGCCGCCGAGGACGATCAGGTCCGCAAGCGAGACCTTCTTCGCACCCGCGTTGAACTCCGTCTGGATCGCTTCGAGCTTGCCGAGCACCTTGGAGAGCTGGGCTGGCTGGTTCACCTCCCAGTCCTTCTGCGGGGCAAGACGGATGCGTGCACCGTTGGCGCCGCCGCGCTTGTCCGAGCCGCGGAACGTCGAGGCCGACGCCCATGCGGTCGAGACCAGTTCGGAGACCGAAAGACCCGACGCCAGGATCTTCGTCTTCAGCGAAGCGATGTCCTGCTCGCTGACCAGCTCGTGGTTCACGGCCGGAATCGGATCCTGCCAGATCAGCGTCTCCTTCGGCACCAGCGGGCCGAGGTAGCGCACGATGGGACCCATGTCGCGATGGGTGAGCTTGAACCAGGCGCGTGCAAACGCGTCCGCGAACTGATCGGGATGCTCGTAGAAGCGCCGCGAGATCTTCTCATAGGCCGGATCCATGCGCAGCGAGAGGTCGGTCGTCAGCATGGTGGGCCGATGCTTCTTCGACTTGTCGAACGCATCCGGAATGATCGCGTCGGCGCCCTTGGCCGTCCACTGGTTCGCACCGCCGGGGCTCTTCGTCAGCTCCCATTCGTACTTGAACAGGTTCTCGAAGAAGTTGTTGCTCCACTTCGTCGGCGTCGTCGTCCACGTCACCTCGAGGCCGCTGGTGATGGAATCGCCGGCCAGGCCCGACGCGTGCTTGCTCTTCCAGCCGAGGCCCTGGTCTTCCAGCGCGCCCGCTTCCGGCTCCGGCCCGACCAGCGACGGATCGCCTGCGCCGTGGGTCTTGCCGAAGGTGTGACCGCCGGCGATCAGCGCGACGGTCTCCTCGTCGTTCATCGCCATGCGGAAGAAGGTCTCGCGGATGTCCTTGGCCGCGGCGACCGGATCCGGCTTGCCGTTCGGGCCTTCCGGATTGACGTAGATGAGACCCATCTGCACGGCGCCGAGCGGCTCGGCGAGCTGGCGTTCGCCGCTGTAGCGCTCATCGCCGAGCCAGGTACCTTCGGGACCCCAATAGAGCTCTTCCGGCTCCCAGACGTCGGCGCGGCCGCCGGCGAAGCCAAATGTCTTGAAGCCCATCGATTCCAGCGCGACGTTGCCGGCCAGCACCATCAGATCGGCCCAGGAAATCTTGCGGCCGTATTTCTGCTTGATCGGCCAGAGCAGACGACGCGCCTTGTCGAGGTTGGCGTTGTCGGGCCAGCTGTTCAGCGGCGCGAAACGCTGCTGTCCGGCACCGGCGCCACCGCGGCCGTCGGTGATGCGGTAGGTGCCCGCGCTGTGCCAGGCCATGCGGATCATCAGGCCGCCATAGTGACCGAAGTCAGCGGGCCACCATTCCTGCGAGTCCGTCATCAGAGCGGTCAGGTCCTTGATGACCGCGTTCAGGTCGAGCGACTTGAATTCCTTGGCGTAGTCGAACGCCTCGCCCATCGGATCGGACAAGCCGGAATTCTTGTGCAGCATCTCGATGCTGAGATTGGTGGGCCACCAGTCGCGGTTCGCTGGCACGCGTTTTCCGCCCGAAAACGGGCACTTCGAAGTGTCGTCCATGAATACCTCCTCTGGTGGCGTCCGACGGCGCCATTGACCAGGTAGAACCACTCTAAGCGCCACGTTCGATCAGGGGAAGTTGACTTTAGTGATCGCTGCGATAGGATTTTCTGATGATCAATCTGACGCTGCGCCAGCTGCGGTATTTCGACGCGTTGGCGCGCCATGGTCATTTCGGACGCGCGGCGGAAGCCTGTTCCATCTCGCAGCCGGCACTGTCGATGCAGATCAAGGAACTGGAGGAGGCGCTCGGCGGACTGCTGCTCGAGCGCAGCGCCCGACAAGTCGCGCTGACACGGTTTGGCGAGGAACTCGCGCAGCGCGTCCGCGACATCCTGCGCTCGGTCGATGAGCTCGGCGATTTCGCCCGCGCCTCGCAGGACCGCTTTGCGGGCCGCCTGCGGATCGGCATGATTCCGACGATCGCGCCCTATCTGCTGCCCAAGATCACCAAGAATCTCACGCGCATGCATCCGGAGCTCGACATCCGCGTGCGCGAGACCATGACGCCGCGGCTGATTCAGGAGCTCGTGGAAGGCCGGCTCGACACCGCCATCGTCGCGCTGCCTGTGTCAGAGCCCTCGCTCACCGAGGTCGCCCTGTTCGAGGAGAAATTTTTGCTGGTGCGGCCGGGCACGGATGCGGGAACGCCGGCGCCGTCACGCGAGATGATGCGGGAGATGCGGCTGCTGCTGCTCGAGGAGGGACACTGCTTCCGCGACCAGGCGCTCTCCTTCTGCAACATGCAATCGGCACCCCCGCGCGAGATGCTGGACGCGAATTCGCTCTCGACGCTGGTCCAGATGGTCAGCGCCGGCATCGGCGTCACCTTGATTCCGGAGATGGCGGTGTCGGTGGAGACCCGATCGGCCTCGGTTTCGCTGTCGCGCTTCCGCGATCCGGAGCCGTCGCGCACCATCGGCATGGTCTGGCGCAAGACCAGCCCGCTGGCGCGGCAACTCCTGCAAATCTCCGAAGTGGTGTGCCTGTCGGCCGGCAAGGCGCGGCCGCGGCAGGCCGCGCGCAACCAGCGGGCCTGAGCCCCCGATGCCGCATCTGATCATCCGCCCCGCCGCGCCTCACGAATACGACGAGATCGCCCGCGTCTGGATGGAGAGCTGGGTCTCGACCGGGCTCGCCGAGGCAAGCCACTTCCTGCTGGCGAACCTGCGCGCGCGCCTGCGGCGCGAGATCGAAGACGGCGTAAGCCTGTTCGTCGCCGACGACAACGGCACGATCGCCGCCATGCTGGCGCTACATCTGCCAAAACTCTATCTCGACCAGCTCTTCGTCGCCCCAGCCTATCAGGGCCAATCGCTCGGCCGGCAATTGCTCGCCTTCACGCGCACGCAATTGCCCGACGAAATCGTCCTGCGCTGCGTCCGCGAGAACGAAAAGGCCTGGCGCTGGTACGAGCGCGAAGGCTTTGTGTTCGAGCGGGAAGAGATCGCGACGGCAACGGGCTTCATGATGAAGTGCTACCGGTGGAAGCGGTAGCTGGACGCCGATAGGTAGCGTTGGCCGGACGCAGCTTGCGGTTGTCATGATCCCCACTTAGTGTGGCGCATCCAATATCCTCCTGCCTGTGATCTCCTGGAATTCATGGTTCGATTTGCAGTCCCGGTAATCGCCCTGCTGTTCTTTTTAACGCCGGCAGCCGCGCAAACCTCTCCCGCACCCACCGCGCCTCCCGCTCAAGCTGCGGCACCGGCAAAGCCGGTGGCCAAGAAACCAGCGAAGCCGAAGTCATCGCTCGCCAAACCCGCAGAACAAACGGCTGCCGGTCCTTGCAGCGTCGGCGTGATCGCGGCAACCCAGGACCCGTTCGTCGTCGAAACGATCGGCCTCACCGTGTTCGGCAACGAATATGCGGAAGTGCCGGTGTCCTGGGGACTTGACGATCTTGTTTTCGCACGTGTGCGTGCGATGGCGGGAACCACACCGATCCGACGAATCGCCTACGCCAAAGGCGCGTTCGACGCCTATTATCACCCGAAGCCCAGCCTGTTTCGCAACGAGCGCGAAGAGCTGTCGAACCTGATCCGCCAGATCGCGGGCAATGCGGGCTGCGAACGATATGTCGTCGTCACGCGCAGCGAGGGGCTGCTGCCCGGGACCAATCAGCCGCTCCGGGGACTCGGCATTCTCCATCGTGGTGTCGGTCCCATCAGCTATTCGTTTCTGTACGCCTATGTCGGCGTGACCGTGCTCGACGGCCAGACCTTTGAAATCAGGAAGGGGCCTGGTGTGACGTTGGAAGGCGTCATGAAGCATATGGCTGACGGCTTCGGGCTAGACGAACATCTGCGCAAAGTGGACGACTCCCTGTATCCGGTTGCGGCATCCGACGCCGCCAACAACACGGCCCTGCGGGACAACATTCGCGATTTCCTGACACAGCGGCTAGACAAGATCCTGCCGCCCTATTTCGCGCAGTGAGGCGCGCTGACGTGTGACGATAAACCTGCTCGCTGCCGCACTGGTATCGTATGCACTGCTGTCGCCGACAGGCGGGCAGGTGCAACCGGCGCCGAAGGCAGCGCTGATCAAGCCCGCGGTCAGGAAGCCGGCAACGGTCCCGCCAAGCGCACCGATTGAGAGCGGCCCGTGCCAGATCGGCGTGATTCCGATCGCCGGCATTGTCTTCATGGTCGAAAAATTCGGGCCCATCACCTCCCTGGATAGATATTCGCGGGTCTCGGTTGCGGCATGGGCGCTCGACGACCTTGTCGTCTCGCGCGTTCGCGCCGCTGCACCGGGCAGCTCCGTGAGGAGGATTCCCTTCACGAAGGACGAGCTCAAGTCCGGAGGTCGTGACCAGCCGCGTCTATTTGCTTCTTACCGCATCGCGTCTGACATCAAGGACTTCGTGCGGCTTCTTGCAACGAAGGTCCGGTGTGAGCGCTATGTCGTCGTGCACAGGCATGGCGGAACTCAGCGCGAATTCGGCATTGGAATCTCGCAGTACCCTCTCAATGGACCCGTGCACCTCTTCGCCATGATGTACGTCAGGGTCTATGACGGCGCGACCTTCGCGTTGATCAAGGAGGCTCCGGCCCTGATGACCGAGGACACGTTTACGGAGCGCGTGATGCACAACCCGCTTGGCGGCCCGTCAACCGAGCTGGACCGCGCGATGTTTCCTGAAAAGCCGGCGGACGTAGTCAACAACGCTGTGCTGCGCGATGGCGTACGCATGATGCTGACGAAGAGCCTCGACAAGACGCTGCCAGGCTTGCTGCAACGAGCACCGCAGCGCTGACGCTAGTCTGGCGCCTTCAGGTCGTCCGGCTTCGGCATCAAGATGATATTATAGCCACTGTCGACATAGTGGATCTCGCCGGTTACGCCACCGGAGAGATCCGACAGGAGATACAGCGCGGAGCCGCCGAGTTCATCGAGCGTGACGCCGCGGCCGAGCGGCGAGTGCTTTTGCTGGAACGCGAACATCGCACGCGCCTCGCCGATGCCGGAGCCGGCAAGCGTGCGCACGGGCCCCGCCGAGATCGCGTTGACACGGATGCCGCGCGGTCCGAAATCGGCGGCGAGATAGCGCACGGAGGCTTCCAGCGCTGCCTTCGCGACACCCATCACGTTGTAGTTCGGCATCGCGCGCATCGAGGCGCCGAAGGTCAGCGTGATCATGCTGCCGCCCTGCGGCATCAGCTCGGCGGCGCGTTTCGCCACTTCCGTGAACGAGAAGCAGGAGATCACCATGGTGCGCGAGAAATTGTCGCGGCTGGTGTCGGCGTAGCGTCCCTTCAGCTCGTTCTTGTCGGCGAAACCGATCGCGTGGATGACGAAATCGAGCTTGCCCCATTTTTCGCGCAAGACGTCGAACGTGGCATCGACGCTGGCAATGTCCTCGACGTCGCAAGGCAGCACCAGTTCCACGTCGAGAGACTCGGCGAGCGGCTTGACGCGCTTGCCCAAAGCCTCGCCCTGGAAGGTGAAGGCGAGCTCGGCGCCGTGGGCATGCAGCGTCTTGGCCATGCCCCAGGCAATCGAGTGATCATTGGCGATGCCCATGATCAGACCGCGCTTGCCCTTCATCAGTCCCTCCATCTCACGACCACCTTCCGCTCTTCGTCATGCCCGGGCTTGTCCCGGGCATCCACGCCCTTCGAAACCTCAGGCTAAGACGTGGATGGCCGGGACAAGCCCGGCCATGACGAGAAAATCAACGATGCGTCAGCGACGCCAGCGACGCCGTCACACATCCAGCCGGCTGAACACCAGCGTGGCGTTGGTGCCGCCGAAGCCGAACGAGTTCGACAGCACGGTGCCGATCTTGACGTTGTCGATGCGCTTGCGCACGATCGGCATGTCGGCGAACACCGGATCGAGCTCCTGGATGTGCGCGCTCTCGCAGATGAAGCCGTTGTTCATCATCAGCAGCGAATAGATCGCTTCCTGCACGCCGGTCGCGCCCAGGGAGTGGCCGGTCAGCGCCTTGGTCGCCGAGATCGGCGGACACTTCTCAGCGGCGCCGAACACGCGACGGAGCGCGTCGATCTCCGGCGGATCGCCGGCCGGGGTCGAGGTGGCATGCGGGTTGATGTAGTCAACCTTGGTCTTCACCGTCGACATCGCCATGCGCATGCAGCGCTCGGCGCCCTCGCCTGACGGCGCGACCATGTCGTAGCCGTCCGACGTCGCGCCGTAGCCGACGATCTCGCCGTAGATGCGCGCACCGCGCGCCTTGGCATGCTCGAGCTCTTCCAGCACCAGCACACCGGCGCCGCCGGCGATGACGAAGCCGTCGCGGTTGACGTCGTAGGGACGGGAGGCGGTGGCGGGCGTATCGTTGTACTTGGACGACATCGCGCCCATGGCGTCGAACAGCACCGACAGCGACCAGTCCAGTTCCTCACAACCGCCGGCGAAGATGACGTCCTGCTTGCCAATCTGGATCGTCTCATAGGCATTGCCGACGCAATGGTTCGACGTCGCGCAGGCCGAGGAGATCGAATAGTTCACGCCCTTGATCTTGAACCATGTGGCAAGCGTCGCCGACGCCGTGGACGACATCGCCTTCGGCACTGCAAACGGACCGACGCGCTTCGGTCCCTTGGTTCGGGTGATGTCGGCGGCCTCGACGATGGTCCGCGCGGACGGTCCGCCGGAGCCCATGATGATGCCGGTGCGGATGTTGGAGACTTCGTCAGGCGAAAGACCAGAGTCCTGGATCGCCTGCTCCATCGCGATGTGATTCCAGCCGGCACCCTGGCCGAGGAAGCGCATCGCACGCCGGTCGACGATTGTCGCAGGATCAATCGTCGGCGCACCTTGGACCTGCGACCGGAAGCCGAGCTCGGCATATTTCTCAGCCCGCGAAATGCCCGACTTCGCCTCGTGAAGGCTCGCAAGCACTTCCTGGGTGTTGTTTCCGATCGACGAGACGATGCCCATCCCGGTGACCACAACCCGCCTCATGACAGCCTCGCCTATGTCGTTGTCTTCTTGGTGATGCGCGTTAGCCCAGGCTCGTGCCTTGCTTGAACAGGCCGACCTTCAGATCCTTCGCGCGATAAATAATCTGGTCGTCGACCGAAAGCCACCCGTCGGCGATGCCGAGCACCAGCTTTGAGCGCATCACGCGCTTCATGTCGACGTTGTACACAACCTTGCGGGCCTCGGGCAGCACCTGGCCGCCGAACTTCAGCTCGCTCAGGCCAAGCGCGCGGCCGCGACCTTCGCCGCCGATCCAGCCCAGATAAAAGCCGACCATTTGCCACAGCGCATCGAGGCCCAGACAGCCAGGCATGACAGGATCGTTCTTGAAATGGCAGCCGAAGAACCAGAGGTCGGCCTTCACGTCGAGCTCGGCGCGCACCACGCCCTTGCCGAATTCGCCGCCGGTCTCGGAGATTTCCGTGATGCGGTCGAACATGAGCATCGGCGGCAGCGGCAGTTGGGCATTGCCGGGGCCGAACATCTCGCCGCGGGCACACGCCAGCAGATCTTCGTATTCGTAACCGTTGCGCCTGTTCAGCATGCGGAAGCCTCTGTTTGAACCCCGATTGAGCGGCGTTTCTGGCAAAAATGGGCCGCGTTCTGCTCGGAAGCAACGCCATTGCCTCGTCAGACGCGAAGACCGAGAGCCGCGTGGACTGCGGACCGAGCCTCAATGCCCGGCTGGCGCCAAAATCGGGTAAGCGGAACCGGGCGCTCTCTAACACAGGCATTTCGGGTGGCAAAGCCGTCTCATGAAGGTAAAATGACGGGGCGCCCGCCGGGTTCCTCGGCTGATTAGAACCACTCTAGTTGCGAGAAACTTGCATCTGCATCTATCTCTCCATATATATCGCAGACAGATAGTGTTCACGCGTGCCCGAATTCTGGAAATGAGCGAAAACAACGCCACCCATCACGACGAAGACGCCCATGCGGCGGCCCTTCTGCCTGGCCGCCAGCCGGCCTTGACCGGCTGCCCTTGGCACGACGTCAACGAAATGCTCCAGTCCGCCGGCCTGCGCCCGACCCGTCAGCGCATGGCGCTGGGCTGGCTTCTGTTCGGCAAGGGTGCGCGCCACCTCACCGCTGAAATGCTCTACGAGGAAGCGACGCTGGCCAAGGTGCCGGTCTCGCTCGCGACCGTCTACAATACGCTGAATCAGCTGACCGATGCCGGCCTGCTGCGTCAGGTCAGCGTCGACGGCACCAAGACCTATTTCGACACCAACGTCACCACCCACCACCATTATTACCTCGAGAACAGCCATGAGCTGGTCGACATCGAGGATCCGCATCTGGCGCTGTCCAGGATGCCGGAGGTGCCGGAGGGCTACGAGATCGCGCGCATCGACATGGTCGTGCGCCTGCGCAAGAAGCGCTAGCGTCGTCCCGGCGCAGGTCGGGACCCATATCGCGTGATTTTTCCATTGGCACAGCTGTCAGTACCGCAGGAAGACTGGGTAATTCCCAGTCATCGTCAAATTTCTGCCTGTGGTTATGGGTCCCGGCCTGCGCCGGGACGACAACCGGTCAGTTCACCTGCTCGTCGGCGTAGACGCCCCACAGACGTTCCTGCTGGATCCAGCCGTCAAAACCGCTGCCGGTGACGTGGCACCAGTTCGTGGTGCATTTTTTCACCTGCGTGACGACGCCGGCCTGGAGCTTTGCGGCCACCGCGCTGTCGGGATCGGCGCGGTCATAGATCGGCGCAAGATCGTCCTTGTGCTTCATGGTGACCACCGCAGTGCGGCGGCCCGACAGCAGCGAGTGATAGACCCAGCCTTCGGCACCTTCGGAATCGCGCACCCGGCGCCAGTTCTCGTACTCGGCGGTGATTTCGACCGGCAGGCCGGCGCGGGTGTAGACCCAGGCCACATCATTGTCCTTGGTCGGGCCAGCGCGGACGTTCACGTGATCCGATTTGAGGCTGACATAGCGCGGCACCGGGAGGCCGCTGGCGGTCTGGGGTGTGGCTTCCTTGGCGGAATGCCCGGGGCTGACCGAGGCGCTCAACCAGGTGCAAACGAGCGCCATCACCGAACAAAAACGCCCCAACGCCATCAACCCGTCTCCTGTCGAGGACCCGGCCAGGCCGGCTCCTCACCCCGAACTCCAAAACCCTGCCGCATCACCCCTGTCCCGCCCCACGCGGGTGTTCCGCAAAGCCAAACCCGTGGTTCTTGTCTTGGCCCGGCCTTCTGCTAGAGAGGACGGACATCTGAACAACCAGTTTGCCCCGATTTTCCGGCCGGAAATCTCGGGTGCGCTTGGAGGAAACGCCGGGGACGACACGGCAAGGGCAGTGTCGAACAACCGGGTTAATGAGGCCTGAACGGCCGGCCTTTGGCGACAGAGGCGGCCTGCGATACCTCATGAGAGCAGGACATGTCGGTGAAGAAAAAGCCCCTCGTCGTCGTCACGCGCAAGCTGCCGGATTCGATCGAGACGCGGATGCGCGAGCTGTTCGACGCGCGCATCAATCTCGACGACACGCCGATGTCGGCCGATCAGCTCGCGGAAGCCGCGCGCAGTGCCGACGTGCTGGTTCCAACCGTCACCGACCACATCACCGCCGACATCGTCAATCAACCCGACTGCAAGCTCCGCCTGATCGCGAATTTCGGCAACGGCGTCGACAATATCGACGTCGAGGCTGCGCATGCCCGCGGCATCACCGTCACCAACACGCCGAAGGTTTTGACCGAAGACACCGCCGACATGACCATGGCGCTGATCCTGGCCGTGCCGCGCCGCATGATCGAGGGCGCCTCGGTGCTGACCGAAGGAAAGCCCTGGGCCGGCTGGTCGCCGACCTGGATGCTCGGCCACCGCATCGGCGGCAAACGCCTCGGCATCATCGGCATGGGCCGCATTGGACAAGCGGTCGCGCGCCGCGCCCGCGCCTTCGGCCTCCAGATCCACTATCACAACCGCCGGCCCGTCGCGCCGAAGATCGCCGAAGAGCTGGGCGCGACCTATTGGGAGAGCCTCGACCAGATGCTGGCGCGGATGGACATCATCTCGGTGAACTGTCCGCACACGCCGGCGACCTATCACCTGCTCTCGGCACGGCGGCTGAAGCTGATCCGGAAAGACGCCTACATCGTCAACACCGCGCGCGGCGAGGTCACCGACGAGGACACGCTGATCAAGCTGATCGAAGGCGGCGAGATCGGCGGCGCCGGTCTCGACGTCTATGAGCACGAGCCCGCGGTCAATCCAAAGCTGGTGCGGCTCGCCAAGGCCGGCAAGGTGACGCTGCTGCCGCATATGGGCTCGGCCACGATCGAGGGCCGCGTCGAGATGGGCGAGAAGGTGATCATCAACATCCGCACCTTCCTCGACGCCCACAAGCCGCCGGACCGCGTGCTGCCGAGCATGCTCTAGGTTCTAGAGTTTCTTGCGTTTGCGCCAATCGGCGACGAAGTCGATGAAGGCGCGTAGCGCGGGCGGCACCTGGCGCCGGCTCGGATAGTACAGGAACGGGCCCGGAAACGGCTCGCACCAATCTTCCATCAAGCTGACCAGCGCGCCCGATTTCAGGGCTTCACCCACGTAACCATCGATGCTCGCCCAGATGCCGACGCCGTCGAGCGCGGCCCGCATCGCAAGGCCCATATTGGTCGAGATCAGCTTTGCCGGCGGATCGACCTTCATGATCTGGCCGGCCTTCTCGAACTCCCAATCATGCATGACACCGCTCGAGTAGCGCGCGCGGATGCAGTCATGCTCGAGCAGATCTTTCGGATGCTTGGGCTTGCCGCGACGTGCGACGTAAGCCGGAGAGGCGACGATGACATAGTGCTGCGGGCCGCTCAGCGGCACCGCCACCATGTCCTGCGCGAGATGCTCGCCATAGCGCACGCCGGCATCGAAGCCCGCGCTGACGATGTCGACGAAGCCGCTTTCGGACACGATGTCGAGATCGACCTGCGGATGCGCCGCCAGAAACGGGCCGGCCATCGGCGCCAGCACCAGGTCGACGGCCGGCGGCGGCGCATTGATGCGCAGGCGGCCGGAGGCGACCTCCCGCAGGCCGCGGACTTGATCGAGGGCATCGCCGACGTCACGCAGGGCCGGAGCGACGCGCGACAGCAAGAGCTCGCCCGCCTCGGTCAGGGCGACGCTGCGGGTGGTGCGGTTCATGAGGCGGACGCCGAGGCGCTCCTCGAGATCGCGCAGCCGCTGGCTAAGGCTCGACACCGACACGCGAATTTCGACCGCGGCGCGGCGAAAACTGCGGGTGCGGGCGACCGCCACGAAGGCGTCGAGATCGCGCAAATCAGGATCAGCCATTGTTCGGTATGTTGAACAAGCCATTCCGGATTGTCCAGCTTATCGCGGCAATCTGACGAGCGCATATGTGCCCTCGTCACGCGGCGCAATCGGCGCCGTCTTGAGGAGAGCCATCATGGAACAGCGAAAGCTCGGTTCAACCGGTCCCAACGTCTCCGCCCTCGGTCTCGGCTGCATGGCGATGTCGGACGCCTATGGTCCAGCCGATCGCGGCGAGAGCATCGCCACGATCCATGCCGCGCTCGATGCCGGCATCACGCTGCTCGACACCGGCGATTTCTACGCGATGGGCCACAACGAGATGCTGGTGCGCGAAGCGCTGAAAGAAGTGCCGCGCGAAAAAGTGCAGATCAGCGTCAAGTTCGGCGCACTGCGCGGCCCTGCCGGCGAGTTCGCCGGCATGGATACAAGACCGGCCGCGATGAAGAACTTTCTCGCCTATTCGCTGCAACGTCTCGGCACCGACCATATCGACGTCTACCGCCCGGCGCGTCTCGATCCGAGCATTCCCATCGAGGAGACGATCGGCGGCATCGCCGAGATGGTGAAGGCCGGTTACATCAGGCATATCGGCCTGTCCGAGGTCGGCTCCGACACGATCCGCCGTGCGCACGCGGTGCACCCGATCGTCGATCTCCAGATCGAATATTCGCTGATCGAGCGCGGCATCGAGCGCGACATCCTGAAGACCTGCCGCGAGCTCGGCATCGCCATCACGGCTTACGGCGTGCTGGCGCGCGGCCTGATCAGCGGCCATTGGTCGAAGGAGAGCGGCAAGACCGGCAAGGACTACCGGCTGATGACGCCGCGCTTCCAGGGCGCGAACCTTGACGCCAATCTCGCGCTGGTGGAGCAGCTGCGCGCGATTGCCGCCGAGATCGGCGCGACGCCGGCGCAGGTCGCAATCGCCTGGGTGGCCGCGCAAGGCAAGGAGATCGTGCCGCTGATCGGCGCCAAGACCCGCGCCCGTCTCACCGAGGCGCTTGGCGCGACCAAGGTGACGCTGACGCCAGCCCATCTCGCGGCGCTGGCAAAAGCCTTCCCGCCAAACGTCGCCGCCGGCATGCGCTACGCGGCCGAGCAGATGGCGCATCTCGACAGCGAGAAGCCGGCCACGAGGTAACGGCAGCAATCAGTCGCGATGGGCGCTGAGATCGGTGATCACAGGCCCATCGCCGTTGAGCGGATTGGCTGGATCGCGCGCATAGCGCAACGTCTCGAAGCGCATCGCGCGCGCATCGATCATCAGGAGGCGGCCGATGAGGCCGTCGCCGAAACCGACGATCTCGCGGATCGCCTCCAGCGCCATCATCGAGCCCATCACGCCCGCAAGCGCGCCCATGACGCCGGCCTCGGCGCAGGCCGGCACGGTGCCCGGCGGCGGCGCGTCCGGAAACAGGCAGCGATAGGTCGGATTGAACACGCCCTGCTCGTTGGTCTCATGCGCGCGAATGGTGGTGAGCGAGCCGTCGAAAGTGCCGAGCGCCGCCGTGATCAGCGGCCGCTTCGCGAAGAAGCAGGCATCCGAGACCAGATAGCGCGTCGAGAAATTGTCGGAGCCGTCGAGCACGAGATCGTAGTCGCCGATCAGGCTCATCGCGTTGTCGGCGTTGAGCCAGGTGGCGTGGCCGACGAAGCGCACATGCGGATTGAGCTCCGCGATGCGCTCGGCGGCGCTCTCGACCTTGTGCCGGCCGATGTCGGGCGTGGTGTGGATCACCTGGCGCTGGAGATTTGACAGCGACACGACGTCGTCATCGACCACGCCGAGCGTGCCGATGCCGGCGGCAGCCAGATACATCAGCGCGGGCGCGCCAAGCCCACCGGCGCCGATCACCAGCACGGAGGCCCGCTTCAGCGCGGCCTGGCCGGGACCGCCGACATCGCGCAGCACGATATGGCGGGCATAGCGTTCGAGTTCGTCCGGGCTGAGCACGCTCTTTGACTCCTGAACCACCCCAACATTGTTCGCGACCAACGAGATGTGCTTCAATGGCAGCGCGTTCAATGGGCTGGCTGGATTTGTCATGAGATCGATGCTTGCGGCAACACTGATGTTTGTGGCTGCCACGGCTGCCAACGCCCAGATGACGGCGCCGCAGCTCCCCGGCGCCAAGCCGAAGCTGGTCCAGACCGTTCCGATCCGCCCGCCGGCCTTGCAGACGCCGTCGGAGACCGCAGATGCGATGGCGCAAGCCGAACGACTGTCGCTCCAGTCCGACCTCGCCTGGGTCGGCGAATATAACGGCGCGATCACCGGCGACGTCAGTTCCCGCATGGTCGACGCGATCAAGGAGTACCAGAAGAGCAAGGGCGGCAAGCCAACCGGCGTGCTCAATCCGCAGGAGCGCGCCGCGCTCGCCGAGACCGCACGGCGGAAGCAGGACAATGTCGGCTGGAAAATCGTGACCGAGATGACCAGCGGCGCGCGGCTCGGCATTCCCGCAAAACTGGTGCCGAATCAGGCGACCGACGCCAACGGCTCGAAATGGACCTCGCCAACCGGCACGGTGCAGGTGCTGCTCAGCCGCCGCAAGGAGGCGAGCCCGACCACCGCAAAGCTCGCCGAAGCGGAGAAGAAGGAGCCGGCGGGCCGCAAGGTCGACTACACTGTGGTGAAGCCCGATTTCTTCGTCCTGTCGGGGCTTCAAGGTCTGAAGAAGTTTTACGTGCGCGGCACCTTCAAGGGCGACGAGGTCCGCATCATGACGATCCTGTACGACCAAGCGACCGAGAACACGGTCGAGCCGGTCGTGATCGCGATGTCGAGCGCGTTCAATGCGTTTCCATCTGGGCCGCAAGCCGGGCCTGCGCCGCGCAAGACCGTCGAATATGGCACCGGCATCGTCGTCAGCGACGATGGCGCGATCGTCACGGATCGTCTCGTCACCGATTCATGCCTCGCGATCACGATCGGCGGTTACGGCAGTGCCGACCGGCTCGCTGAGGACAAGGAGCACGATCTCGCGCTGCTGCACATCTATGGCGCGCGCGGATTGAAGCCGCTGAGCCTCACGGGCGGCGCGGCGAAAACCAGTGTCGATGTCGTCGGCATCGCCGATCCCCAGAGCCAGGGCGGCGCCGCGGGCGTGTCGAGCGTCAAGGCGGCGCTGGCACCGGTGACGTCAAGCGATTCCGCTCTGTCGCCGCCGCCGGCGGTCGGCTTCTCCGGTAGCCCTGCGATCGATGGCGACGGCAAGTTTGGCGGCATTGCATTGCTGAAGCCGGCCATGGTTGCGGGGCCGGCGACGGCCGTGCCGACCTCACAAGCCGTGATGGTCTCGGCAGAGACCGTGCGCGATTTCCTGAAGGCGAACGGCGTCACCGCGAACGGCAACTCAACGGATACGAAGGCGGCCGCGGTGCGCGTGATCTGCGTTCGGAAATGACGATCAGCTCAACCTGAACCGCACCCCGCTCTTGGCGAGACCGCCGGATATCCCGACCGGCGTGCCGTCCGCGCGCCAGCAGGCGGCGCCGGTCATGGTGCCGTCATCGTGGAAGGCGATGCCGTTCATGCCGCCGGCAACTGTCGCGACCGGCTGGACCTTGTGGCCGAGCTTCTCGAGTTTTGCGCGCACGGCCTCCGGCATTTTCTGCTCGACCTCGAGCGCATTGCCTTCGGTCCAGACCCGTGGCGCTTCGACGGCTTCCTGCAAGCTCATGCCGTGGTCAATCAGGTTGACGAACGCCTGCATCGCGCTCGGGAAGATGCGCTTTCCGCCGGGTAGCCCGAGCGCATAGCGCAGCTTGCCGTCACGAAGCGCCATCATCGGCGACATCGAGGTGGTGACACGCTTGCCCGGCGCCAGCGACAGCGCATGGCCGGGACGGGGATCGAACAGGTTCATGTAATTGTTGGCGACGGCGCCGAGCCCCGGGATCATGATCTTGGCGCCAAAGAGATTGTTGATGGTCTGCGTGGTCGCGACCACGTTGCCGAAGGCGTCTGCCGCCGTCATGTGCGTGGTGTCTGCGCCCTCGAGCTGCGACACGCCGGCGCCCCAGGCCTGCGCCCGCGCCGGATCGATCGCGCGGCGGCGCTCTTCGGCATAGGCCTTCGAGGTCAGCCGCTCCACGGGCACGCCGACATAGTCGGGATCGCCGCTGGCCGCGGCGCGATCGGCGAAGGCGATCTTCAGGACTTCTGCGAGAAAGTGGATCGTCTCAGGCGTGCCGAAGCCGAGGCTGCCGATGTCGTAGCCTTCCAGGATGTTCAGCATCTGCGCGATGTGCACGCCGGAGGCGGCGGGCGGCGGCGGGCCAAAGATGGTCCAGCCGCGATAGTCGGCACGGATCGGCTGCCGCTCGACGGTCTTGTAATTGGTGAGATCGTTGCGACGGATGAAGCCGCCGGTGTTCTCCATATAGTCGACCAGGATGTCGCCGAGCGGCCCCTCGTACAGCGCCTTCTCGCCGTGATCGGCGATGCTGCGGAGCGTCTCGGCATATTCGGCCTGCACCACCCGCTCGCCGATCTTCAGGGGCGCGCCGTTCGGCAGGAAGATCGCCGCGATCGCCTTGTCCTTGCGCATCTCCGCCGCGCTCTCGCTGATGCATTCGTGCAGGTATGGCGTCGCCGCGTAGCCGCGCGCGGCGTGCTTGATCGCAGGCTGCATGACGTCGGCGAGGCTCATGGTGCCGAACCGGCGCAGCGTCTCGCACCAGGCCTTGAGCGAGCCGGGCGTCGCAACCGCTTTCGGACCATTGAGGTTCTCATTGCCGACGGTGTCGAACACGTCGTGGGCCGAGCCGGGCCTGGACGTGTAGGTGGTGTCTCGGACCGCCGCGGGCACCGTGCTCTGGCCGTCGATGACGCGATGGCTGCCGTCGGCGAGCCGGATATGGGCCATGCCGCCGCCGATGATGCCGACCATCATCGGCTCGACCACGGTCAGCGTGAACAGGGTCGCGATCGCGGCATCGATGGCGTTGCCGCCGGCCGCCAGCATCTCGGCGCCGGCGCTGGAGGCCAAAGGGTGGTTGCTGACCACCATGCCGCGGCTCGAGACCGCCGGCATCTTCTGGCATTCAAAGCTCGTTGCCGTCCGGTCGCGCCAGTTTCCGCTCATGCCGCTTGCTCCCTTTATTCACGGCGGCGAGCACATCACACGCACGATTACGGGTCCAGTAATGGTACGGATTAGCTGGCATTCCCGATTCTGCCATCATCGTGACTGCTGATTCGGACATCCGCGATCCCTTTGGATCGGGCAAGGCACGTCCTGAGCGAGAAGAGCTCAGCATCGCAAACGATGCACGTTCGCGTGGCGTTTCCCTGACCCAAGCACTCCAAAGGATCTATCTTCGATGCACACGATCGTACTGGCCACCCAAAAGGGTGGCAGTGGCAAAAGCACCCTCGCCATCGGCCTCGCGCTGGCGGCCAAGCAGGCCGGCTTCACCGTCCGCCTGATCGAGACCGACCCGCAGGGCACCCTGTCCAACTGGCAGCGCCGCCGCACCTCCGATGATCTCGTGGTCGAGCCGATCTATCACGCGGCCGACATCGCGCCGCGGCTGAAGATGCTGGCCGACAGCGGCCTCCAGCTCGCGATCGTCGACACCGCGGCCGGCCTGTCCGCCGCGACCACCGCCGCGATCCGCCATTCCGATCTCTGCCTGATCCCGGCCCGCCCGAGCGTCGCCGACATCGAGGCGACCGTCTCCACGCTCAGCGTCGCGCGGGCCTGGAAGCGGCCCTTTGGCTTCGTGCTGAACCAGACGCCGATCCGCGGCCAGCGCATCGACAACGCCGCCAACACGCTTGCCGAGGAAGCCGCCCTCGATCTCGCCGAGGTGCTCGCGCGCCCGCTGATCGCGATGCGCAACGACCACCAGGACTCGCTCGCAAGCGGTCTCGCCGTCAGCGAGTTCGCGCCGAACGGCAAGTCGACCGAGGAGATCCGCAGCCTCTGGCAGTGGATCGAGACCCGGCTCAACATCTCGGCCACCAATGTGCTGATCGACCAGGTCATCTCGGCTGCCGAGGGCATGCTGCAAGTCGTCGCCGAACAGGCCGCGAACGAGACCACGACCCTGGCGTCCTGAGCGGGGCGATCGCTCGGACGACAGAGGGCCCTCCACCATCCGGCAGGGCCCCAGCGACGAAGCAATCCGGCCACCAGCCCGGCCGGATTGCTTCGCTTCGCGTTTTGACGACGGCAGGCGCCTTCGCGCAAAAATGTCGAAAACAACCCCATGCACAGTAGAACCGTTTGCTGCCAAGGCGCCGGGCGACGGCGCGCAGGCATCTGACTTATCAAGCAAAACGGCTACGCGCGCGCATCACCGCTCATTTCTGGCATTTCGGGCACCAGAAGGTCGAGCGGCCGTTCTGGGTGAAGCGCTTCACGGTGCCGCCGCAGCGTGGCGTCGTGCATGTCTCGCCTTCACGGTCATAGACCCTGAACGAGTGCTGGAAATAGCCGAGCTCGCCCGAGGTCTGGCGATGGTCGCGCAGCGACGAGCCACCGGCCTTGATCGCATCGTTCAGCACGGTGTGGATGGCACCGACCAACCTCTTCGCATGGTCCGTTGGTTCGCCCTTCCTGGTCGACAGCGTCGCGGCAATGCGACGCGGCGACAGATGCGAGCGGTGCAGCGCTTCGCAGACATAGATGTTGCCGAGCCCCGCCACGACGCGCTGGTCGAGCAGCGCGGCCTTCAGACTCGTGGTCTTGCCCTCGCAGGCGTGCGCCAGCATCGCGGCGTCGAATTCGTTGCCGAGCGGCTCGGGGCCAAGGCCGCGCAGCAATGGCTCCTCGTCGAGCGCATTGCGCGCGATCACTTTCATGTAACCGAAGCGGCGCGGGTCGTTGAAGACGATGTCGGCACCCGAGGACATCCGAAACAGCACGTGGTCGTGCGTGGAGTCCTTTCCCTTAGGATAGTGAAACTCGCCCGGCGCGGCCTCGTCATCCGGCTTGATGACGCGGAACGAGCCCGACATGCCCAGATGCATCAACAGAACGTCACCGGAGCCGAGATCGGCCATGAGATATTTTGCACGGCGGCCAAGCCCCGTGACGATCTGCCCCTGGAGCCGGGCCACGAAATCGGGCTGGAAGGGAAAGCGCAAATCCGGCCGGCGGGCCTCCGCGACGACGATTTTCGCGCCCTCCATGACCGGCTGAAGGCCGCGGCGGACGGTCTCGACTTCGGGCAATTCAGGCATGGTCAGGCATTCACCTTATGAGGGCGGTGTGATAGCGCCATTGCGGCGGCCGCGCTATGGTCGGCGTCGTGGAGTAGAGTAATGGATCGGCCGGGCGAAACCACGCATTTTGGCTTCAAAGACGTTCCCCTGGGGGACAAGCAGACGCTGGTGAACGATGTATTTCGCAGCGTGGCGTCGCGCTATGATTTGATGAACGATTTGATGTCCGGTGGCCTGCACCGGGTCTGGAAGGACATCATGATCACCGCGCTGGCGCCGCCCAAAAGCGACCGGCCGTTCGCGCTGCTCGACGTTGCCGGCGGCACCGGCGACATCTCGTTCCGCGCCGCCAAGGCGGCGGGCCCCCGCTTCCATGCCACGGTCTGCGACATCAATTCCGACATGCTCGCCGTGGGCCGCGAGCGCGCCGCCAAGCGCCATCTCGAAACCCAGGTCGATTTCGTCGAAGGCAATGCCGAAGCGCTCGCCTTCGCCGACCGCAGCTTCGACGCATATACGATCGCTTTCGGCATTCGCAATGTGCCGCAGATCGACCTTGCGCTGCGCGAGGCCTATCGCGTGCTGAAGCCGGGCAGCCGCTTCCTGTGTCTCGAATTCTCCACCGTCGAGATGCCCGGCCTCGACAAGCTCTATGATCTGTTCTCGTTCAAGGTGATCCCGCCGCTCGGCCGCATGGTCACGGGCGATGCCGAATCCTACCAATATCTGGTCGAATCGATCCGCAAGTTTCCAAAGCCGAACACCTTCGCCGACATGATCCGCGACGCCGGCTTTTCCCGCGTCAGCTGGCAGACCCTGACCGGCGGCATTGTCGCACTGCATTCGGGCTGGCGTTTGTGATCTCTGCCATCACCCACATTTCGCGCCTGATCCGCGCCGCGTTCGTGTTTGCGCGCGAGGGCGTGTTCGGTGCCGTCGACCCGAGCCTGGTGCCGCCGCCCGGACAGCTTGCTCTGAAGCTTGCGCGTATCGTCGAACGCCGTGGCGACAAGCAGGGACCACGGATCTCGCGCGCGCTGACACGGATGGGCCCGGCCTATCTCAAGCTCGGCCAATTCCTGGCGACGCGCCCTGATGTCGTCGGCTTCAACATGGCGCGCGACCTCGAAAGCCTTCAGGATCGCCTGCCGCCGTTTCCACAGGACGAAGCGGAAGCGGCAATTGCGACCTCGCTGGAGCGCCCGCTGAAAGACGTGTTCGCAAGTCTCAGTGCGCCTGTCGCAGCGGCCTCGATCGCTCAGGTGCATCGTGGCGAAGTGGAGCGCGACGGCGTCCGCAAGGCTGTCGCGGTCAAGGTGCTCAGGCCGAACGTGGCCTCGCGCTTCCGCCGCGATCTTTCCGATTTCTTCTTCGTCGCGGACAAGGCCGAGACCTATTCGTCCGAAGCGCGGCGGCTGCGCCTCGTCGAAGTCATCAACACCATGTCGCGCTCGGTCGCGATGGAGATGGACCTGCGGCTGGAAGCAGCTGCGCTGTCGGAGATGGCGGAGAACACGCAGGGCGATCCGGATTTCCGCGTGCCGACCGTCGACTGGGACCGCACCACGCACAACGTGCTGACGATGGAATGGATCGACGGCATCGCGCTGAACGACCACAAGCGCCTCGCAGAGGCGAAGGTCGATTTGCCCGATCTCGGCCGCAAGGTGATCCAGAGCTTTCTGCGCCACGCGCTGCGCGACGGCTTCTTCCACGCCGACATGCATCCGGGCAATCTGTTCCTGGATGATGCCGGCCGGCTCGTCGCGGTCGATTTCGGCATCATGGGCCGGCTCGGCATGAAGGAGCGGCGCTTCCTCGCCGAGATCCTGCTCGGCTTCATCACCCGCGACTATCGCCGCGTCGCCGAGGTGCATTTCGAGGCGGGCTACGTGCCCGCGCATCATTCGGTCGAGAATTTCGCGCAAGCGATCCGCGCAATCGGCGAGCCGATCCACAATCGCACGGCGGAAGAGATCTCGATGGCGCGGCTCTTGACGCTGCTGCTCGAGGTCACCGGCCTGTTCGACATGACGACGCGGCCCGAGCTGATCCTGCTCCAGAAGACCATGGTGGTGGTCGAGGGCGTGGCGCGCGGCTTTGATCCCAAGCTCGACATCTGGAAGGTTGCCGACCCCGTGGTGCGTGAGTGGATCGAGCGCAATCTCGGGCCGGTCGGCCGGGTGCAGGGCGCGCTGTCCGGCGGCGGCGATCTCGGACGCATCCTGATGCGTCTCCCGGATATCGCGGCGCGCTCGGTCGCGGTGCTGGAGCAGCTCGAGACCATGACGCGTGAGGGCCTGCGGCTGTCGCCGGAGAGCATCGCGGCGATGGGTCGAACCGAGGGCCGCAAGAACCGCTGGCGCACCGTGGCGCTCTGGATCATCGCCGCGACCTTCATCGGAATCCTGATCGCCGTTCGGAATCTATGATTGCACTGCAATCATAGATTTGATAGCATCGCTATCATTCCGTTCTGGAGAGCGTCATGGCGAGCCTGACCATCCGCAAGCTCGACGAGAACGTCAAAACCTATCTGCGGCTGCGCTCGGCCAAGAACCACAGGTCGGTCGAGGAAGAGGTCCGGGTCATCCTGCGGGAGCTGATCGAGGGCCGTGAGGAGCCGCTGACGCCGTTTTCGGCGCCGCCGGCTACATCCGGTGCGCCGGCGCCCCAGCGCACCGGCGCCGTCGCCGAGGCCAGCGTCACCCTGATCATCGGCGGCGGAATTGCGGCCTATAAATCGCTGGACCTGATCCGCCGGTTGAAGGAGCGCCGCATCGAGGTCCGCTGCGTCCTGACCAAGGCGGCGCAGCAATTCGTCACGCCGCTCGCCGTGAGCGCGCTCTCCCATGAGCGCGTATACGCCGACCTGTTCGATCCGCAGAGCGAGTTCGACGCCGGCCACATTCGGCTGGCGCGCGACTGCGACCTGATCGTGGTGGCGCCCGCGACCGCCGACCTGATGGCGAAAATGGCCAACGGCCATGCCGACGATCTCGCCAGCGCCATCCTGCTTGCGACCAACCGGAAGATCCTGTTGGCGCCGGCGATGAATCCGCTGATGTGGAACAACGCCGCAACCAAGCGCAACGTCGCGCAGCTTCAGCGTGACGGCGTGGTGCTGATCGGACCGAATTCCGGCGAGATGGCCGAAGCTGGCGAAGCCGGCGTCGGCCGCATGTCCGAAGCGGTCGAGATCGCGGCCGCTGCCGAGCGACTGCTGCGGCCGCCGGTGCCGCGGCCGCTCGCCGGCAAGCGCGTGCTGATCACCGCAGGGCCGACGCATGAGCCGATCGACCCGGTGCGCTACATCGCCAACCGCTCCTCCGGCAAGCAGGGCTTTGCCATTGCCGCCGCCGCGCAGGCCGCAGGCGCCGAGGTGATTTTGGTGAGCGGTCCGGTCGATCTCGACGACCCCGACGGCGTCACGGTGAAGCACGTGGAATCGGCACGGCAGATGCTGGAGCAGGTCCAGGCCGCGCTTCCCGCCGACATCGCAATCTTCGCCGCCGCGGTTGCCGACTGGCGGGTCGCCAACGAGGGCGAGCAGAAGCTGAAGAAGACCTCGGCCGGCATGCCGCCGCTTCAGTTGGTCGAGAACCCCGACATTCTCGCCACCATCTCGAAGCTGACCGACCGGCGCCCGCCGCTGGTGATCGGCTTTGCCGCCGAGACCGAGCACCTGATCGACAACGCCAAGACCAAGCTTGCGCGCAAGGGCTGCGACTGGATCGTCGCCAACGACGTCTCGCCGGCCACCGGCGTGATGGGCGGCGATCGCAACACCGTGCATTTGATAAGCCGCAAGAACGGTGTGAAGGACGGCGAGATTGCAGTTGATTCCTGGCCGGTGATGACCAAGGAACAGGTCGCCATCGAACTGGTCGCGCATGTTGCAAAGAGCGTGACCGAGAAATCCCGGGAGCCGGCATCTTGAGCAGCAAAGTCACGGTCGAATTGCAGGTTCTGCCCCACGCGGAAGGTCTGCCCCTGCCGGCCTATCAGACCGCGGAGGCCGCCGGCCTCGATTTGATGGCGGCGGTGCCGGAGGGCGAGCCGATGACGCTCGCATCAGGCCAATATGCGCTGGTGCCAACGGGACTTGCGATCGCGCTGCCGCCCGGACACGAAGCGCAGGTACGCCCGCGCTCCGGGCTTGCGGCAAAACACGGCGTCACCGTGCTGAACACGCCCGGCACGATCGACGCCGACTACCGCGGCGAGATCAAGGTGATCCTGATCAATCACGGCGCCACGCCCTTTGTGATCAAGCGCGGCGAACGCATCGCCCAGATGGTGATCGCACCCGTGGTGCAGGCCGCGCTGGTTCCCGTAGCCACGCTGTCATCGACCGATCGCGGCGCCGGCGGCTTCGGCTCGACCGGCCGTTAGCCGAACTGAGCATTGGTGCACCTCTCCCACTTGCGGGAGAGGTCGCGACGCGAAGCGACGCGGGTGAGGGTTCTTTCCTCTGGGGGATTGTCCCGTTGCGGAGACACCCTCTCCCCAACCCTCCCCCGCAAGCGGGGGAGGGTGCGCACCGTCATCGTGGCTAATGCACGGCAGATCCAGCCGAATGACCCGAAGAACTACGTGAACCGGGAACAACGCGCCCCGCATTTTTTCGAGGCCGCCTTTGCGTTCACGATCTGGACTCTTACCGCTGGAGTCACGGTGAGGGTATTGTCCTTTGATTCGCGCGCGGCGGGGGTCGCCGCGCGTAAATTTGTGCGGTCTTGGGGCAACTATGTCAGGCGTGATCGAGTCGATGCGTCGGACGCTGTTGTCGTGCACATCGTTGGCGCGCAACGGCCTGATGGGAAGCGCCCTCGCGGCGCTGTGGCCTGCTGCGCCGGCCGAGGCCGCCGATCTCGCCGACACGCTCTCGATCCTGCTGGACTTCAACCGCCAGGAGCTCGCGGTGCTCGCCACCGCGCTCGCGCTGCTTGGCTTCACGGTCGTGGCCGCGATCCTGCTGATGCGCACGCGGGTGCGCACGGCCAAGAACGAGGCCGGGCTGCGCGCGCGGATCCGGGAACTGCAACTCCAGGCCGACCGCTTCGGCGCATTGTTGTTTGCCGAGCCGCAGGTCCTGATCTCCTGGCCGGCCGGCGACAATCGCGCGCAGATTTCCGGCGACATCTCCATGGTGCTGCCGCGGGATTCGTCGCCGCAGCGCGTGCTCGCGTTCGGAACCTGGCTGCCGCCGGAGCCGGCGCTCCAGATGGACCACGCCGTCGACGCGCTGCGCGAGCGCGGCGACGGATTCCAGCTCACGCTGATCACCGCCAACGGCCACACGCTGGAAGCGCTCGGCCGCGCCATCGGCGGCCAGGCCATTGTCAGGATTCGCGAGCTCTCGGGCCTGCGCCGCGAGCTGGCCGAGACCAATCTGCGCCACAAGGCACTCACCGACGAGACCGAGATGCTGCGCGGCTTCGCGACCGCAGCGCCATGGCCGATCTGGGCCAAGGGCGAGAACGGCGCGCTGACCTACGCCAATCCGGCCTATGTGCGCGCGACCGACGCCACCAGCATCACCGATGCCCAGGAGCGCAAGCTCGAGCTGCTCGACAGCGCCGACCGCACCGCCATGGAGCGCAGCCTGAAGGACGCCGCCAGCTTCACCGCGCGCCTGCCGATCGTGACCGGCGGCGAGCGGCGCATCTACGACGTGCGCGCCGTCAATGTCGGCAGCGGCAGTGTCGGCGTCGCGATCGACGCCAGCGAAGCCGATGCGCTGAGCGCGGCGCTGGTGCGGATGGCGGAGGCGCATCGCCGCACGCTCGACCAGCTCTCTTCGGGTGTTGCCGTGTTCGACGGCCAGCGCCGGCTCGCCTTCTACAACGATTCCTACCGGCGGCTGTGGGACCTCGACCGCAATTTCCTCGACGCCAATCCCGACGATTCCAGCGTGCTCGACCAGCTGCGGGCCGCGCGCAAATTGCAGGAGCAGCCGGACTTCCGCGCCTGGAAGGCCAAGCTGCACGAGGCCTATCGCGCCGTCGAGGCCGCCAAGGACACCTGGTACCTGCCCGACGGCCGCGCGCTCTCGGTCGTCACCACGCCGAATCCGGAGGGCGGCGTCACCTATCTGTTCGACGACGTCACCGAGAGCCTCGAGCTCGCCCGCCGCTTCGACGGCATGATCCGGGTCCAGCGCGAGACGCTGGACAGCCTCGCCGAGGGCGTCGCCGTGTTCGGCAGCAACGGCAAGGCGCAGCTGTTCAACCCGGCCTTCGTCCGGATGTGGAAGCTGTCAAACGATGCGATGCGCGAGGAGCCGCATGTCCAGACCGTCGAGGGCTGGTGCCAGCAGCTGTTCGACGACGGCGTCGTCTGGCGCCAGATCCGCGAAGCCATCACCTCGATCGAGAACCGCGCCGACGTGCCGCTCAAGCTGGAGCGCAAGGACGGCAGCGTGCTCGACGGCATGATCCGGCCGCTGCCCGACGGCGCCACCATGCTGACCTTCCAGGACATCACCGACACCGAGAATGTCGAGCGCGCGCTGCGCGAGCGCAACGAGGCGCTGGAGACCGCCGACCAGATGAAGGTGGATTTCGTCCACCACGTCTCCTACGAGCTGCGCTCGCCGCTCACCACCATCATCGGCTTCGCGCATTTCCTCAGCGACCCCTCGACCGGGCCGCTGACGCCGAAGCAGGCGGAATATCTCGACTACGTCACCAAATCGACCAACGCGCTGCTGGCGCTCACCAACAACATCCTCGATCTCGCCACCATCGACGCCGGCGCCATGAAGCTGGAGCTCGGCCCGGTCGACGTCAGCAAGACCATCGAGCTTGCCGCCGAAGGCATCCAGGACCGGCTCGCCACCGACCGCATCCGCCTCAAGGTCGAGATCGCGCCCGATGTCGGCAGCTTCGTCGGCGACGAGAAGCGCGTGGTGCAGGTGCTCTATAATCTGCTCGCCAACGCCGTCGGCTTCTCGCCGCCGGATTCCACCGTCGGCATCAGCGCACGCCGGACCGAGCGCAGCGTCGTCTTCATTGTGACAGATTCCGGACCTGGAATACCCGCCGACATGAAGGACAAGGTGTTCAACTGGTTCGAGAGCCGCTCGCAGGGCTCGCGCCACCGCGGCGCAGGCCTCGGCCTGTCGCTGGTGCGCTCCTTCGTCGAGCTTCATGGCGGCAAGGTGCGGGTGGATTCAAGCCCCGGCAAGGGCACGGTCGTGATCTGCGATTTCCCGACCGACCAGGCGGCGCATCGCGACGCCGCCGAATGACCGAGCCGGCCACATTCTCCGTCGCGCTTGTCAACGAGACGGCCACCGCGCAGCTGATGGCCGATCTCGCGCTGCTGGTCGGACCGGGCGACGTCATCACCCTCACCGGCGACCTCGGCGCCGGCAAGACCGCAGCGGCCCGCAGCCTGATCCGCTATCTCGCCGGTGACGAGGCACTGGAAGTGCCGAGCCCAACCTTCACGCTGGTGCAGGGTTACGAGCTGCCGGCATTTGCCGTGATGCATGCCGATCTCTACCGCGTCGAGGACGAGAGCGAGCTCGAGGAGATCGGGCTGTCGCCGCTGCCGGACGCCACCCTCGTGCTGATCGAATGGCCCGAGCGCGCGCCGTCGGCGATGCCAGAGGATCGCATCGACATCGTGCTGACGCATCGCCCGGCGCTCGGCTCGACTGCGCGCGCGGCCGACATCACCGGTTACGGCAAGAGCGCGGCGATCGTTGCGCGGTTGAAGACGCTGCGCGAATTCCTCGACGCGTCCGGCTATATGGATGCAACGCGCAAGCGCATGCCCGGCGACGCCTCGACGCGTTCCTACGCACGCCTGATCCGCGACGACGGAATCGTCATTCTCATGAACTCGCCGCAGCGCCCGGATGGCGCAGCGCTCTATAACGGCAAGTCCTACAGCGCGGCAGTGCATCTTGCCGAGAACATCAAGCCGTTCGTTGCCGTCGACGAAGGCCTGCGCGTGGCGGGAATCTCAGCGCCCGCGATCCACCATTACGATCTCGACCACGGCTTCCTGATCTCCGAGGATTTCGGCAGTGAAGGCGTGATCGAAGGTGATCCGCCGCGCCCGATCACCGAACGTTACGAAGCTGCGACCGACGTGCTGGCCGTGCTGCACCGCAGGACATTGCCGGAGACACTGCGGCTGGCGGATCAGACCTACACCATTCCTGCCTTCGACACCGAGGCGCTGCTGATCGAGATCGGGTTGATGCCGGAATGGTATCTGCCCGATCGCAACGCGCCGCTGAGCGACGACAAGCGCGCGGAATTCTTCGCGATGTGGCGCGAGCTGCTGAAGAAGCCGCTGGCCGCGCCAAAAACCTGGATCATCCGCGACTACCACTCGCCCAATCTGATCTGGCTCGCCGATCGTACCGGCATGGCGCGCGTCGGCGTGATCGACTTCCAGGACACCGTGCTCGGGCCGCACGCTTATGACGTGGTGTCGTTGCTCCAGGACGCGCGTATCGACGTCCCTGAGACCCTCGAGCTGACGCTGCTGTCGCGCTACATCAAGACGCGCCGCGCAGGTGATGCGAGCTTCGATGCGGCCGGATTCGCCGAGCTTTACGCCATCATGTCGGCGCAGCGCAACACGCGGCTGCTCGGCACCTTTGCGCGGCTGAACCGCCGCGACGGTAAGCCGCATTATTTGCGCCACCAGCCGCGGATCTGGACCTATCTCCAGCGTTCGCTGGCGCATCCCGCACTCGGCGCCCTGCGCGACTGGTACCTCGCCAATGTGCCGCCGCCGGGGTCGCAAACCGGAACCTGATTTACCGGCTGTTAGCCAAGCCGCCGGTATCATCGCCCGCTGGAGGCAAGGATCGAGGCAAGGCTGGAGCAAGGGCATATGGCGGTGAAGACGGACCAGCGCGGCAATAGCCGGGTGATTTTTGAACGCGGGATTCCCGCCCAGATGATGGGGATCGACGGCACCTGGCGGCGCGAATGCACCATGGAGGACGTCTCCGAATCCGGCGCCAAGCTGACCATCGACGGCTCGGTGGAAGGCCTGCACCTGAAGGAATTCTTTCTGGTGCTGTCGTCCACCGGGTTGGCGTACCGCCGTTGCGAGCTCGCTTGGGTCAATGGCGACCAGATCGGCGTCAATTTCCTCAAGCCCGGCGACAAGAAGAAAAAGGCGCGTTCCACATCTGTCGGAGCGTGAGGGCAACACCCGTCGTACAGCCGTCACGGCGGGCGATTAAGGCGGATCAGATGCGGGTGTGACCGACCGAATCCCGTGCTAGGGTTGCTGCAAACGCGAAATCCAAGAGTCTGAGAAATTCAAGAGTCTGAGACAAGGTCTGGGAAGAGTCTGAGAAAGCGAACGATGTCCGTCAAACCGACCAAAGCCATGGTGCTCGCCGCAGGGTTCGGCCTGCGCATGCGTCCGTTGACGGATAAGATGCCGAAGCCGCTGGTGCCGGTCGCCGGCCAGCCGCTGCTCGACCACGTGCTCGACAAGCTTGGCAAGGCCGGCGTGACCGACGCCGTCGTCAATGTGCATTATCTGCCGGACCAGATCATCGCGCACGTCGCAGGCCGAAAGCATCCGCACGTGACCATCTCGGACGAGCGCGACCAGGTGCTGGGCACCGGCGGCGGCGTGGTCAAGGCGCTGCCGCTGCTCGGCAACGCGCCGTTCTTCCATGTCAATTCCGACACGCTGTGGATCGACGGCGTGCGCTCGAACCTGGCGCGGCTGGCGGAAAACTTCGATCCCGCGCGGATGGACATCCTGCTGCTGATGGCGCCGACCGCGACCAGCATCGGCTATGGCGGCCGCGGCGATTACGGCATGACGCCCGACGGCGCCTTGCGCAAGCGCAAGGAAAAAGAGATCGTTCCGTTCGTCTATGCCGGCGCGGCGATCCTGTCCCCGTCGATCTTCGCCGATGCGCCGAACGGCGAGTTCTCGCTGACGAAAATGTTCGACCGCGCCAATGAGCAGGAGCGCCTGTTCGGCCTTCGTCTCGACGGCGTCTGGATGCATGTCGGCACGCCCGACGCGGTGCATGCCGCGGAAGAGGCGTTTCTGGAGAGCGTGGCGTAGGGCTGCGAACACGGTGCCGTAGGGTGGGTTAGCCCCGCGGATTGCGCGAAGCGCAAACCGCTAGGCGTAACCCACCTCTTTTGTTTCCGCGGCAGCAAAAGTGGTGGGTTACGTCATCGGACTGCGCTTCGCGCAGCCGCTGTCTAACCCACCCTACAAGGCCTGTCCTGGCCTCGCGAACAGCGGGGACGACTGCACCTCTCCCATATCCATTTGAATCCGCGTCCCTATATTGGCGCCTGATCCCCGAATCAGGCGGCCCATGCGCGTCTTCAGCGTCCCCATCTCAGTTCCGTTCCTGCGCACGGTCGTCTCAGCCCTGCTCGACGGCCGGCTGGTCGACGGTTTTGAGGCCCGCAGGGAGCCGGCGCGCCTTGCCGACGCCACGCTGTATCTGCCGACCCGGCGCGCCATGCGCGTCGTCCGCGAGATCTTCCTCGACGAGATGAAGGCGGACGCCGTGGTGCTGCCGCGCATCGTCGCGCTCGGCGACATCGACGAGGACGAGCTCGCCTTCGCTGACGAGGGCGAGCAGTTTTCGAGCGCGGCCCCGATCGACATTCCGCCGCGGCTCGGCGAGCTCGAGCGGCGGCTGACGCTCGCACAACTCGTCGCGGCCTGGGCCAAGCGTCCCGTGCTATCGCCGCTGGTGGTCGGCGGCCCCGCCTCGACGCTTGCGCTGGCGTCCGATCTCGCGCGCCTGATCGACGACATGGTGACGCGCGGCGTCGACTGGAGTGCACTCCAGGGCCTGGTGCCGGATCAGCTCGATCAGTACTGGCAGCATTCGCTCCAGTTCCTGAACATCGCGCGCGAGACCTGGCCCAATCATCTCGCGGAGATCAACCGCATCGAGCCCGCGGCGCGGCGCGATCTGCTGATCGCGGCGGAAGCCAGGCGCCTGACCGCGCATCCTCATGGCCCCGTGATCGCGGCCGGCTCGACCGGATCGATGCCGGCCACCGCAAAATTCCTGCACGCGGTCGCCTCGCTGCCGCATGGCGCCGTGGTGCTGCCGGGCCTCGACACCGATCTCGACGATGACGCCTGGCGAAGCATCGGCGGCGTGCGCGATGCGCTCGGCAAATTCGTGGAGCATCCGGCCTCGAACCATCCGCAATATGCCATGCATGCGCTGCTGGATCGCTTCGGCATCAAGCGCAGCGATGTCGACATTATTCAGCTGCCGGCCGAAGGCGGTCGAGATCTGCTCGCCTCCGAATCGATGCGGCCCTCCGCCAAGACGGAAGTCTGGCATGACCGGCTAAAGCAGCCGGATGTGGCTGCGAAGATCGCCGGCGGCATGAAAAACCTCGCGGTGGTCGAAGCGCCCAATCCCGAGATGGAAGCGCTTGCGATCGCCATCGCGATGCGCGAGGCGCGGCATCTCGACAAATCGGCGGCGCTGGTGACGCCGGACCGCGCGCTGGCGCGACGGGTGATGGCGGCGCTGACCCGGTGGGACCTCGCCTTCGACGATTCCGGCGGTGACGTGCTGATGGAAACCTCCGCCGGCGTTTTCGCGCGTCTCGCAGCCGAAGCGGCGACCAAGGGATTGGAGCCGCCGACGCTGCTCGCAATGCTGAAACACCCGCTGTGCCGGCTCGGCCGCGCGCCCGCTGCATGGAAGGCCGCGATCGAAGGCTTGGAGCTTGCTGTGTTGCGCGGGACGCGGCCGCCGGCCGGTACCGCCGGTCTCTTGCGCGAGTTCAATCGCTTTCGCGAAGAGCTTGCAAAATTGTGGCGCAGCGAAGTCTCCGCACTCCACAAAGCCGAGCCGCGCGCGCGGCTCAAAGCCGAGGATCTCGATCGCATCCAGGCGCTGATCGATACCTTGCAAAAAGCACTGGCGCCGGTCGAGAGCCTGGCGTCATCGAGGCCCTATGACTTCGCCGAGCTTGCGCACCGGCATCGCGAGATCCTGATCGAGCTGTCGCGCGACGAGCAGGGCATTGCGCAGGCCTACGAGGACCGCGAAGGCCTCGCGCTCGCCAGCGCCTTCGACGATCTCCTGCGCGGCGGCACGACCAGCGGATTGATGGTGACGTTGCCTGATTACGCAGATGTCTTCCAGACCGCGTTCGGCGATCGCGCGGTGCGGCGGCGTGACAGGCCCGGCGCGCGGCTCCAGATCTACGGTCCGCTGGAATCGCGCCTGATGCAGGCCGATCGCGTCATCGTCGGCGGGCTGATCGAGGGCGTCTGGCCGCCAGCGCCGCGCATCGACCCCTGGCTGAGCCGGCCGATGCGGCACGAGCTCGGCCTCGACCTGCCGGAGCGCCGCATCGGCCTCTCCGCCCACGACTTCGCGCAGCTGCTCGGCGCCGATGAGGTGATCCTGACCCATTCCGCCAAGGCCGGCGGCGCGCCGGCGGTGGCCTCGCGCTTCCTGCACCGGCTAGAGGCCGTCGCAGGCGACGCGCACTGGAAGGCGGCCATAGGCGCCGGCGAGAAATACGTGCAGTTCGCGGACGCACTCGACCAGCCTGCCGAGGTCAAGCCGGTCAAGCAGCCCGAGCCGCGACCACCGCGCGCGACGCGGCCGCTGAAGATGTCGGTGACCGCGATCGAGGACTGGCTGCGCGATCCCTACACGATCTACGCAAAACACATTTTGCGGCTCGACGCGCTCGACCCTGTCGACATGCCGCTCTCGGCCGCCGATCGCGGCTCCGCGATCCATGATGCGCTCGGCGAGTTCACCGAGAGCTACGCGACGCGGCTGCCCGCCGATCCTGCCCGCGTGCTGCGCACGATCGGCGAGAAATATTTCGAGCCGCTGATGGAGCGGCCCGAGGCGCGGGCGCTGTGGTGGCCCCGCTTCCAGCGCATCGCGCGCTGGTTCGGTGCATGGGAGATCGCGCGGCGCGACGCGATCGAGGCGATCACTGCGGAGACCCGCGGCGAGATCTCGATCCCGCTCGATCATGGACGCAGCTTCCGCCTCTCCGCCCGCGCCGACCGCATCGAGCGGCGCCAGGGCGGCGGCTACGCCATCCTCGACTACAAGACCGGACAGCCGCCGACCGGCAAGCAGGTCCGCATGGGCCTGTCGCCGCAGCTGACGCTGGAAGCGGCGATCCTGCGCGAGGGCGGCTTTCCCGACATCGACGCGGGCTCATCGGTGAGCCAGCTCGTCTATGTGCGCCTGAGCGGCAACAATCCGCCCGGCGAGGAGCGCATCCTCGAGCTCAAGATCAAGCAGGGCGACGAGCCGCAGCCGCCCGATACCGCAGCCGCAGAAGCCAGGGCGAAGCTGGAGGCGCTGATCCGCGCCTTCGACGACGAGCACCAAGCCTACATCTCGCTGAACCTGCCGATGTGGACCAACCGCTACGGCGCCTATGACGATCTCGCCCGGATCAAGGAATGGTCGGCGGCCGGCGGATTGGGGATCGAGGAATGGTGAAGCTGCCGCGCCCCATCCCCGACGAGGTGCGTGCGCGGCAGGCGCGCGCGTCCGATCCGACCGCGTCGGCGTTCGTGTCGGCCAATGCCGGCTCGGGCAAGACGCATGTGCTGGTGCAGCGCGTGATCCGCCTGCTGCTGGCGGGCGTGCCGCCGGAAAAGATCCTCTGCATCACCTTCACCAAGGCGGCCGCCGCCAACATGGCCGAGCGCGTGTTCACCACGCTCGGCCACTGGGTGACGTTGGACGATGCCGCGCTCGACGCCGCGATCCGCGCGGTCGGCATCCCGCATCCCAGCGCCAAGCTGCGACGCGAAGCACGAAAGCTGTTCGCCTGCGCGCTGGAGACGCCGGGCGGCTTGAAGGTGCAGACTATCCACGCGCTGTGCACGCGCCTGCTTCAGCAGTTTCCGTTCGAGGCCAACGTGCCGGCGCGTTTCGCCGTGATCGACGACCGCGACCAGACCGACATGATGGAGCGCGCCAATTTAAAAGTGCTGCTGGAGGCCGCGCGCGATCCGGAGAGTGTCACCGGCCGTGCGCTCCTGACCGCAATGGCGAGTGCCGCCGACGTCACCTTCAAGGAGGTCGTGCGCGAGGCATGTCTCAGCCGCGACCATTTCATGGCCTGGACCGACGAAGCCGGCAGCGCGGAAGCAGCCGCCACGCAGATGGCGGCGGTGCTGGGTGTCGATGCGAGCGACCGTATCGAAGACATCGAGACCGAGATCCTCGACGGCCCGTTCCTGCCGCGATCGCGCTGGGACGACATCGCCCTTGCGCTGGCGGACGGCACGGCCTCCGACAACACCCAGGCCGATCGGCTCCGCGCGGCCAAGGCGTTTTCAGGCAGCGATCAGGTCGATGCCTATCTCGGCGTCTTCCTCACCGACGAAAAGCTGCCGCGCAAGGCCGTGCTGACCAGGAAGTTTGGCGATCACAATCCGTCCGTCGCGCGCCTGTTCGAGAACGAGGCGCAGCGTCTCGGCGGGCTGATCGAGACGCGCCGCGCCGTGACCGTGCGTGACCGCACCGCGGCGCTGCTGCATATCGCGACCGCCGCCGCCCAAAACTACCGGCGCGAGAAGCAGGAGCGCGGACTGCTCGACTATGACGACCTGATCAACAAGACGCTGGCGATGCTCGACCGCGTCTCCTCGGGCTGGGTGCATTACAAGCTCGACCGCGGCGTCGACCATGTCCTGATCGACGAAGCGCAGGACACCAGCCCGCGGCAATGGGACATCGTCGCCCATATCATCTCCGAGTTCACCGCCGGCGAAGGCGCGCGCGAGGGGCTGAACCGCACCGTCTTCGCCGTCGGTGACGAAAAGCAGTCGATCTTCTCGTTCCAGGGCGCAGCGCCCCACGAATTCGATGCGCGCCGGCGCGAGCTGCATCGCAAGTTCACCGCCGCCGGACTGAAATTCGACCCCGTCGCCTTCACCTATTCATTCCGCTCCGGCGCCGCGATCCTGCATTCCGTGGACCACGTCTTCCGCGATCCCGCGATCTACAAGAGCATCCATTCGGTCGAGACCGGCCATCCCCTGCACAATGCGCTCAGTGACGCGGGCCCGAGCGTGATCGAGCTGTGGGATCTCGCCGAGGCCGATGACCGGCAGGACATCGAGGGCTGGCGCGCGCCGTTCGACGGCGTCGCCGTCACCAGCCCCGAGGTCAAACTCTCGCGCCGCATCCAGGCCGAGATCAAGCGGCTGGTCGAGAGCGGCACCCTGACGGGGCACGAGGGCGAGCGGCGGCCCTTGCGCTATGGCGACATGCTGATCCTGGTGCGCCGGCGCGGCAACGCGTTCGACGCGGTGATCCAGGCACTGAAGCACGCGGGCATTCCGGTCGCCGGCGCCGACCGGCTGAAACTCACCGAGCACATCGCAATCATCGATCTGATGAACCTTGCGGATGCGTTGCTGCTGCCGCAAGACGACCTTGCGCTCGCGGTCGCGCTGAAGAGCCCGCTGTTCGGGCTCGACGACGACGATCTGTTCGCGCTTGCCTGGGACCGCAAGGGATCGCTACGCCGCGCGCTCGGCGAGCATGCGGCCACAAGCGAGAAATTCGCCGCGGTACTGCGACGCCTGGAAGCCTGCGAGGCGCGCGCCCGCGAGGAAACGCCGTTCGCCTTCTATGCCTGGCTGCTCGGCGGCGACGGCGGCCGCGCGCGCATCCTGCGCCGGCTCGGCCACGAGGCCAACGACGCGCTCGACGAGTTCCTGGAGTTGGCGCTGAATTGCGAGCGCAAGGCGCCGGCCTCTCTGCAAGGATTCATGGCCTGGCTGCGCTCGGCCGATACAGAAGTGAAGCGCGACATGGAGATCTCGCGCGACGAGGTGCGGGTGATGACGGTGCACGGCGCCAAGGGCCTCGAGGCTTCCGTCGTTTTCATGGTCGACACCACGTCGTCGCCCGCCGATTCGCAGCGGCTGCGGTTGATCCACGTGCCGCGCGGCAATGGCGGCGAGGTCGTGGTCTGGGCCGGCCGCAAGGCGGACGATCCGAAGCCGGTGGTCGAGGCGCGCAAGGCCATGCTGGAGGAGACGGAGGACGAATACCGCCGCCTGCTCTACGTCGCGATGACGCGCGCGGCCGACCGGCTGATCGTCGGCGGCTGCATGCCCGGCAACATGAAGACGGTGCGGAAGCTGAGCTGGTACGATCTGATCGACACCGGGCTTTCCGGCTCGGGCCTGGAGAAGCAGACAACCGAGACGCCGCTCGGCAAGGTGACGCGATTCGCCCGGCCGGAGGATGTCGCGGCGCTGGGCACGCCGGCAACCTCGGTCGATCAGACGATCGCGCTCCCGGACTGGCTGCGGACGCCGGTACCGCGCGAGACCGTCAACGAGGATCCGGTGCGGCCTTCCGGCCAATCCGCCGACGAAGGCCGCACCGTACGAAGTGGCGAATCGGTGCAATCCCGCGCGCTGGCGCTGCAACGCGGCACCCTGGTGCACCGGCTGCTGCAATCCCTGCCGGACATCGCCGTGGAGCGCCGGCATGACGCCGCGCTCGGCTTCATGGCGCGCAATGCCTCCGACTGGACCGAGGCCGACCGCGCCGTGTTGGCCGACAAGGTGCTGGCGCTGATCGCCGAGCCGCGCTTTGCGCCGGTCTTTGCCGCCGGCAGCCGGGCGGAGGTCGCCATCGTCGGGCGGCTGGAGCGGCCGGGCCGCAGCCCGGCGCTGGTGTCGGGGCAGATCGACCGGCTGGTGGTGACGCCGGACGAGGTTTTGATCGTCGATTTCAAAACCAACCAGGCGGCGCCGAAAAGCGCCGCCGAGGCGCCGGCGGCCTATATCCGGCAGCTGGCGCTGTACCGGGCGGTGCTCTCCCGGCTTTATCCCCAAAGGCCCGTCAGGGCCGTCCTGCTCTGGACCGAGATCCTTGAATATATGGAGATTTCAGCCCCCGCGCTGGACGCGGCGCTGGCATCCCCTCATGTCGGCGTGAGCGTCCTTGACCCGGCAAGGGGCCGTTCATAGGTTGACGCCATGATCCCGGGCGCGATTCCAGGTCGCGCCGATTCGTTCAACCGAGTGAGGTACTCCAATGGCCGTTAGCAAGGTTTCCGACACCGATTTCGAAGCCGAGGTGCTCAAGGCGGACGGCCCCGTGGTCGTCGATTTCTGGGCCGAATGGTGCGGCCCCTGCCGCATGATCGCACCCGCCCTCGACGAGATCGCCGGCGCGATGGGCGACAAGGTCAAGATCGTGAAGCTCAACGTCGACGAGAGCCCGAAGACCGCGTCCAAGTATGGCGTGATGTCGATTCCGACCCTGATGATTTTCAAGGGCGGCGAAATGGCCTCCCGCCAGGTCGGCGCGGCGCCGAAGGCGAAGCTCCAGCAGTGGATCACCTCCGCGGTCTGATCCACGTCGCAATCGGATTTTCAGCGGCCGGCGAAAGCCGGCCGTTTTGTTTTGCCGTAGCCCGGATGGCGCCTACTTGATCCAGCCCGTCGCCAGCGCATTAGCCAATTCCGGTTGATCGTTGCGTCGCGCGAGCGCGGCCATCGTCTCGTGATCGTAGGCGATATTGCGGAACGTGACTTGCCAGGCACCGTCAACGAGCTCGAGAATCGCATAGCGCGCATCCGGCGTGCCGGCTTCGACGACATGCGGAAACGGATGCACGTCGCGATAGCCGGGGCTGCCGACGCTGCCGGGATTGACGATCAGCCGGCCATCGCGCAATTGCACGGCGCGGGTGAGATGGGTGTGGGCGCAGAGGATCAGCGACTGCGTGATCCCTTGCGCGAATTGCTCGATGCGGTCGAGCGGGGATAGTGCGACAGTGCCGTCGGGATGCACGGTGTCGAGCCAGTAGACCTCGTCGTTGTCAGGCGTCGCATGACAGAGAAAAACCTCGTCGCGGAACACACGCGTCATCGGCTGCGCGCGCAGCCAGTCGAGCTGCGCAGCATTGAGCTGCGCATGCGCCGGACGGTCCCACGAGCCCATTTTCTCCGGGGGGCGGTCGAGCAGATAGCGATCGTGATTGCCAAGCACGTTCACGGCATCGAGCTGCATCAGGATCTCGATGGTGCGGCGCGCATCGAGCGGGCCGCTCAGCATGTCACCGAGATTGACGATGTCGGTGATGCCTTGCGCTCCGATGTCGGCGAGCACGGCTTCAAGCGCAAGATAGTTTCCGTGGACGTCGGCAATCGCGGCAAAACGCATCGGTAACCTCTATGCAGGAGGTGTGCCGTTGATGCCGAGCACATGCCCGGCGAGATAGAGCGAGCCGGTAATCAAAATGCGCGGCGGCACTTCGTAGGCGAGTTTCGACAGCGCGCGCAGCGCCGCCTCGATTCCGGGCGCGATCTCGACGCGCATGCCGAGGCTGCGCACGGCATCGGCCAGGCGATCGACCGGCATCGCGTTCTCGGTGTCCGGAATCGACACCGCGATGATGTGGCGCGTGAGCCCGGCGAAATTGGCGAGGAAGGCCTGCGCGTCCTTGTTGGCCATCATGCCGGCGATGACGACCAGCGGCCGCGACACCCGCTCCTCGAGATCGCCGAGCGCAGCGGCTGCGACGCGGCCGCCCTCGGCATTGTGACCGCCATCGAGCCAGATCTCGCTGCCCTGCGGTCCCCACGAGAGCAGCTCGCCCGAAGTGATGCGCTGCATCCGCGCCGGCCATTCGGCACTGAGGATGCCGGCCTCGAACGCCGCGTGATTGACCTTGAAGGTGGAGATGGCGCGCAGCGTCGCGATCGCGAGGCCGGCATTGTCGAACTGATGACGGCCGAACAGGCGCGGCGCCGCAAGATCCATCAGGCCGCGCTCGTCGGAATAGACGAGGCGCCCGTGCTCGACATTGACGTGCCAGCTTTCGTTCGCGGCAAACAGCGGCGCGCGCATGCACTTGGCCTGCGCCTCGATCACCGCCATCGCCTCCGGCGTCTGCTCGGCCGAGATCACGGGCACGCCTCGCTTGATGATCGCGGCCTTCTCGCCGGCAATCGACGTCAGCGTATCTCCGAGGAAATCCATGTGATCCATGCTGACCGGCGTGATCACGCAGGCCGCCGGCTGATCGACCACATTGGTCGAATCGAGCCGGCCGCCGAGGCCGACTTCGAGCAGCACCGCGTCGGCGGGATTTTGTGCGAACAGGTGGAAGGCGGCCGCCGTCTTGAGCTCGAACACGGTCGCAGGCTCGCCGGCATTGACGCGCTCGACCTGTTCCAGCACCGCGCGCAATTCGTCGTCGGAGACCAGCACGCCGCCACCGACGCGGCCGAGTCGGAAGCATTCGTTGATGCGGACGAGATACGGCGAGGTGTAGACATGCACGCGCAGGCCCGCGGCCTCCAGCGTCGCGCGCAGATAGGCGACCGTCGAGCCCTTGCCATTGGTGCCGGCGACGTGGATCACGGGCGGCAATTTGCGTTCGGGATGGCCGAGCCCCTCGAGCAGGCGATGCATCCGCTCAAGCCCGAGATCGATGCGTTTCTGATGCAGGGCCGACAGCCGCCCGATCACATCATCGAGCGACGGCTTTGCGCTGTCAGCGGAGGCGTTCACGCGTGGGGCGCAGCCGGCGCCGTCTCGGGAGCCGATACGATCTGCGCCGAGGTCGTCACCGGCTGGACCGATTTCGAGGCACCATCAAGCGCCGGCGCCTTGGTGAGCAGGCGGCACAGCCGCGCCAGCGTCGGGCGCAGTTCATGGCGATGCACGACCATGTCGACCATGCCGTGCTCTTTCAGATACTCGGCACGCTGAAAACCCTCGGGCAGCTTTTCGCGAATGGTCTGCTCGATCACGCGCGCGCCGGCAAAACCAATGAGCGCGCCGGGCTCGGCGATCTGCACGTCGCCGAGCATCGCATAGGATGCGGTGACGCCGCCGGTGGTGGGGTTGGTCAGCACGACGATATAGGGCTGTTTTGCCTCGCGCAGCATCTGCACCGCGACCGTGGTGCGCGGCATCTGCATCAGCGACAAGATGCCTTCCTGCATGCGCGCGCCGCCGGAGGCCGCGAACACGATGAAAGGCGACTTCTTCTCGACCGCGAGCTCGAGCCCGCGCACGATGGCTTCGCCTGCGGCCATGCCGAGCGAGCCACCCATGAAATCGAAATCCTGCACGGCGATGACGACGCCGGCGCCTTCGAGCTTGCCGTAGCCGACCTTGATCGCGTCGTTCAGATTGGTGCGCGCCCGCGCATCCTTGATGCGGTCAGCGTATTTCTTTTCGTCACGGAATTTCAGCGGATCGGGCGTGACGTCGGGCAGCGCGACATCGAACCAGGTCTCGTTGTCGAAGATCGACTTCAGCCGGGCGACTGCGCCCATGCGCATGTGATAGTTCGAGCCGGGGATGACGAACTGGTTAGCCTCGACGTCCTTGTAGAACACGAGCTGCCCGGAATCCGGACACTTGATCCACAGATTCTCCGGCGTCTCCCGCCGCAGCATGTTGCGGATCTTCGGCCGGACCACATTGGTAAGCCAGTTCATGGTTTGCTCCGATGTGCGACCCCGCTGGGAATCGCCTGAAGGACTATATGGCGGCCGGGCCTCTGCCCGGCAAGCCGCCGTGTCGCCCGCCCTGAAAGCGGAATTATGGCCTATTCGGCCGCCTGCTTCGCGCCCTTGACGCCCTGGGCCAGGGCCGCGGTCAGCTCGGCGACGGCGTTAACGGTTTTGGCGGTGGCGCGGCCGTCCGCATCGAGGCTGTTCTTGAGCGCGTCGACCAGCGCAGTGCCGACCACCGCGCCATCGGCATGGGAGGCGATGGCGCGCGCATTCTCCGGCGTGCGGATGCCGAAGCCGACGCAGATCGGCAGCTTGGTATGCTGCTTGATGCGCGCGACAGCTTGACCGACAGCATTCGAGTCCGCCGCCGCTGCACCGGTAATGCCGGCGATAGAGACGTAATAGACAAAGCCCGATGTGTTCGCGAGCACCGCGGGCAGGCGTTTGTCGTCGGTGGTCGGGGTCGCGAGGCGAATGAAGTTCAGGCCCGCCTTCAGCGCTGGAATACAGAGCTCGTCGTCTTCCTCCGGCGGCAGATCGACGATGATGAGGCCGTCAACACCGGCAGCCTTGGCATCAGCCAAGAACTTGTCGACGCCGTAAATGTAGATCGGATTGTAGTAGCCCATCAGCACCAGCGGCGTGAAATTGTCGTCCTTGCGGAAACCGCTCACCAGTTCCAGCGTCTTCTTCAAGGTCATGCCACCCTTGAGCGCGCGTAGGCCTGCAGCCTGAATCGAGGGACCATCCGCCATCGGATCGGTGAAGGGAATGCCGAGCTCGATGATTTCGGCGCCTGCCTTGGGCAGCGCCTTGACGATATTGAGCGACGTCGTGAGATCGGGATCGCCGGCCATCACATAGGTGACAAAGGCCGCGCGGCCTTGTTTTTTCAGCTCGGCAAAACGGGTGTCGATACGCGTGGTCATGATTTCGCGGCCGCTGTGCTATACCTCTCCCCTCTGGGGAGAGGTCGGCTGCGAAGCAGCCGGGTGAGGGGGATGGAAAGGTTCAAGTCGAGAGCGCGAAGACTTCGCGAGTCGCAGACGAGCGCCGAAGCAAAGCTTTGGCAAGCCCTGCGCAACCGGCAGCTCGCGCGCTGGAAGTTTCGTCGCCAGCACCCGGTCGACCGATACATCGTGGATTTCGTGACGCTGGACGGAAAGCTGATCGTCGAGGTCGATGGCGTGACGCACGCCAAACCAGGTCGAACGCGATAAGGCGCGAACCGAGGTGCTCGAATCCTGCGGCTTCTTCGTTCTTCGCGTCTCGAACACGGATGTGTATGAGAATCTCGAAGGTGTCCTCGAGCTTATCGAAACATCACTGCGGTTCGAGTGAACGGAAAGACCCATCACCCGGCTGCTTCGCAGCCGACCTCTCCCCGGTGGGGAGAGGTGAGGAGAGCGCGACACCCGCTTCACTTGCTCTTGCCCTTCAGGATGTCGCCGACCTGGGGGACGTCCTTGTCGCCGCGGCCGGAGAGATTGACGACCATCAGATGGTCTTTCGGCCGTTTCGGCGCGAGCTCCATCACCTTGGCGATGGCGTGCGCGGGCTCGAGCGCGGGGATGATGCCTTCGAGCTTCGACAGCAGCTGGAACGCGGCGAGCGCCTCGTCATCGGTCGCGGAGAGGTAATTGACGCGGCCGATCTCGTGCAGCCAGGAATGCTCGGGGCCGATGCCGGGATAATCGAGGCCGGCCGAGATCGAATGCGCATCCTGGATCTGGCCGTCCGCGTCCATCAAGAGATAGGTGCGGTTGCCGTGCAGCACGCCGGGACGGCCGCCGGCAATCGAAGCCGCATGCAGCTGCGTCAAACCATGGCCCGCGGCTTCGACACCATAGATTTCGACGCTGGAATCATCGAGGAAGGGATGGAACAGGCCCATCGCATTCGAGCCGCCGCCGATGCAGGCGACTAGCGAATCCGGTAGCCGCCCTTCGACCTCCTGCATCTGCGCCTTGGTCTCGTTGCCGATGATCGACTGAAAGTCGCGCACCAGGGTCGGATAGGGATGCGGGCCCGCCACCGTGCCGATGCAGTAGAAGGTGTCGTGCACGTTGGTGACCCAGTCGCGCAGCGCCTCGTTCATGGCGTCCTTCAGCGTGCGCGTGCCGGACTGCACTGGATGCACCTTTGCGCCCAGCATCTCCATGCGGATCACGTTGGGCTGCTGCCGCTCGACGTCGACGGCGCCCATATAGACCACGCAGTCGAGACCGAAGCGCGCGCACAGCGTCGCGGTGGCGACGCCGTGCTGGCCGGCGCCGGTCTCGGCGATGATGCGCTTCTTGCCCATGCGCCGCGCCAGCATGATCTGGCCGAGCACATTGTTCACCTTGTGCGAGCCGGTGTGGTTGAGCTCTTCGCGCTTCAGGTAGATCTTTGCGCCGCCGAGATGCTCGGTCAGACGCTCGGCGAAGTAGAGCGGCGAGGGACGGCCGACATAGTTCTTGAGATAGCCGCTCATCTCGGCCTGGAACGCCGGATCGGCCTTGGCCGCGGTGTAGGCCTTCTCAAGATCGAGGATCAGCGGCATCAGGGTTTCGGCGACGAAGCGGCCGCCGAAGATGCCGAAATGGCCGCGCTCGTCTGGGCCGCTGCGGTAGGAATTTGGTTTGGCGATGTTCATCGAACGCTCAACTCTTGACTTGCATCTTGGCTTGCGCGCGCGGCGCGGATGAAGGCCTTGATCAGCTCCGGGTCCTTGACGCCTGGGGCGCTTTCGACCCCGGAGGAGACGTCGACGCCGCCGGCGCGGGTGACGCGAAGGGCTTCCGCGACGTTGTCCGCATGAAGCCCGCCCGAGACCATGTACGGCAGCTTCAGATCGAGATTTTCCAGCAGGTGCCAGTCGAAAGGCGCGCCCAGGCCGCCAGGGCGGGTCGCGTCCTTCGGCGCCCGTGCGTCGAACAGGATGCGGTCGGCGACCGCGGCGTAGCCGGGCAGCACGGCGAGGTCGGCTGATGTTGCGACCGGCACCGCCTTCATCACGGGGCGGCCGAACTTCTGCTTGATGTCGCGCAGCCGCGCCACGCTCTCCTTGCCGTGGAGCTGGAAGATATCCGGCGACAGCGCGTCCATGATGTTGTCGAGCGTGGCGTCGTCGGCATCGACGGTGAGCGCGACCTTGAGCGCGCGCCGCTTCACCTGACGGCCGAGGTCGCGCCCGGTCTCCAGCGATAGATGCCGCGGCGACGGCGGAAAGAACACGAACCCGACCATGTCGGCGCCCGCGTCGAGCGCCGTTTCGAGCGTCTCACGCGTGGACAGGCCGCAGATCTTGACGAGCAGGGACATGGTCTCAAAGCAGGTGAAGGCCGCGGGTCCGCGGCCGGAAAACAGGGCTTTCGGTTGCGGCCGCTTCTACAACGTCGCGCGCTGCTTGTCTCGCCCGATGGCCCCGTAAAGGCCCACCCCGGAGGGTACCGGGAGACGCTGGAGCTCGGGCTTTGCCGGGGTCGTCTGGGCCCGCAGGCCGGCTAATTCGCCCCTCGCCGCCCGTGCATCGGCCTCATGCCGGCGCGCGGCGCGCCGCCAGTGCCGCTGGCCGAACCAGACGGCACAGCCGCCGACCAAGACACCCAATGCAGCTACCAGGATCAGCAGCAGGAACAGCGGCACGTCACGCGACAACGCCGGATCCCGCGCCATGAAGGGATCGAAGGAGACGGTGACGTCATGCCGGTTGGCGGCGGCGAAGGTCACCAGGAGCAGGGCCAGCGGAATCACGAACAGCCAGGTCAGAAACTTTCGCATCGCGTATCGCTCGCCTTGAATCAAGCCTGCGGCCGCATCAAACGGCCGTTCGTCCAAGCCCGGACGACAGCCTCAGTCCGGCGCACCCGGATCCGGATGGTCGCGGTTGAGCCGCTCGCGCATTTCCTTGCCGGTCTTGAAGAACGGAACGCTCTTCTGGTCGACAGGGACATGGGCGCCGGTGCGCGGATTGCGGCCGGCGCGTGCAGGGCGATGCTTGACCGAGAAGGCACCGAAGCCGCGCAACTCGACGCGGTCACCGCGCGCGAGCGCTGCGACGATCTCTTCGAGAATCGCATTCACAATGTTCTCGACATCCCGCTGGTAAAGATGCGGGTTGTGCTCGGCGATACGCTGAACAAGTTCGGATTTGATCATCGAGAGATAGGACCCGGAAGCGTGCGGATGACCATTTCCGTGAAAATACCGTGATCTGTCAAGACGCTAAATGAAGGTTGCGCGTCGTGAAAATGCGTGACAAATGCCGGAAAAGCGTGCCGCCCCGCCACCCGCGAGACGGGAAAAAGGTCCCGACCTCGCGTTGTTCCCGCTGTTTCCCGGTCAATTCGACGCGGCGGGCTGCCACAAGGCCAGCATTCCATCCATCCCGGCGCGATCGACCGCCTGCACAACACCTGTTTGCGCGATTTGATGCGCAATCGAGCCTAAACCAAGCGCTTCCAGCGTCACGGAGGCAGCCGTCTTGAGGAACGGCAAATCACTGAAGCGGGGCTCGAGCTTGTAGTCGCGCACGTTAAGACCCTTCTTGACACCCTTCTGCTCTTCGAGCCAGGTCACGGCGGTCTTCTCGTCGCCGAGCTGGTCGATCAGCTTGAGATCGATCGCCTGGCGTCCGGTGAAGACGCGGCCATCGACGACTTTTTCGAGCTGCGTGTCATCCATGCCACGGCGCTGCTTCACCAGATCCTTGAACCAGGCATAGGAATCCTTCACCAGCGCATCGAGTGCTGCGCGCGCTTCCGGGCTGGTCGGCTCAAAGCCGTTGGGCGCGGCCTTGAGCGGGGTGGACTTCACCTCCTCGACCTTGACGCCGACGGTCTTCAACAGCTCCGCAAAGTTCGGAAACTGGAACAACACGCCGATCGAGCCGACCAGCGAGCTTTGCTGGGCGATGATGTGGTCGCTCGCGATCGCGGTGATGTAGCCGCCGGACGCGGCGAGGCCTTCGACCACGACGACCAGCGGCTTCTTCGCCTTCAAACGCGTCAAGGAATCGTAGAGCTGCTCGGAGCCGGCGGTGGTGCCGCCCGGCGAGTTGATGTGGACGATGACGGCCGCGGCCTGCGAATCCTCCAACAGCTCCAGCGCCCGCGTGCGATCGGAATCGCTGCGGATCAGGCCATCGATCTGCACCCGCGCGATCGAGCCCGCGGAGACAAAGGTGCCGGGCGCGCCGGGCGTCGCGATCAGTGCGAATCCGGCGATCGCCGCGATCGCGATCAGCGCGGCCATGACGCGCCAGAAGGTCAGCTTGCGGCGGATCCTGCGACGATCGACGATGATGTCCGAATCGAGCGACATCGGAATATCTCCAAATGAAAGGCCGCCGACGTTGTGCCATCACAACGTGACCAACGGCTTGTCTGGATACATCAATTGCGGCGCAATTTGAAGAAAACAAGGCCTGCTGCTGTGTCGGCCGGAAAGGTCACCACACACGCAGGTGTCGTCCCGGCGAAGGCCGGGACCCATAACCACAGGGAGTGGTCGTGGGGCGCAGCTGGTCACTCCGAGTCTTCGCAAAACTATTGCTGCGGCGTATGGGTCCCGGATCGGCGCTCCGCTTCGCTACGCTTGTCCGGGACGACGATAGCAACAAAAAAGCCCCGGCTTGCGCCGGGGCTTTGATCTCAGCGAAAAGAAGCGTTTCGCTTACTTGCTGTCGCGGTTCTTGAGCGCGGTGCCGAGGATGTCGCCGAGCGTCGCACCCGAATCGGAGGAGCCGTACTGCGCGATGGCTTCCTTCTCTTCGGCGACTTCGAGCGCCTTGATCGACACCTGGACCTTGCGGGCCTTCTTGTCGAACTGGATCACGCGGGCATCGACCTTCTCGCCGACGGCAAAGCGTTCGGCGCGCTGGTCGTTGCGGTCACGCGCGAGCTCCGAGCGCTTGATGAAGGTCGAGAAGTCGGTGCCGGCGATCTTCACCTCGATGCCGCTCTCCTTCACTTCGAGCACTTCGCAGGTCACGACCGCGCCCTTCTTGACATCGCCCGGCTCGGCGAAGGGGTCGCCTTCGAGCTGCTTGATGCCGAGCGAGATGCGCTCCTTCTCGACGTCCACATCGAGCACCACGGCCTTCACCATGTCGCCCTTCTTGTAGTTGTCGATCACCTGCTCGCCCGGAAGCTTCCAGTCGAGGTCGGAGAGGTGGACCATGCCATCGACGTCGCCCTCGAGACCCAGGAACAGACCGAACTCGGTCTTGTTCTTGACCTCGCCCTCGACCACCGAACCGGTCGGGTGACCTTCGACGAAGACCTCCCACGGGTTGCGCATGGTCTGCTTGAGGCCGAGCGAGATGCGGCGCTTGACGGAATCGACTTCCAGCACCTGCACTTCGACTTCCTGCGAGGTCGACACGATCTTGCCGGGATGCATGTTCTTCTTGGTCCACGACATCTCGGAGACGTGGATCAGGCCTTCGATGCCCGGCTCGAGCTCGACGAACGCACCGTAGTCGGTGATGTTGGTGACGCGGCCCGAGAAGCGCGCACCCAGCGGGTACTTCGCCTCGATGCCCTGCCACGGATCGTCCAGTAGCTGCTTCATGCCCAGCGAGATGCGGTGCGTCTCGTGGTTGATCTTGATGATCTTGACCTTCACGGTCTGGCCGATCGAGAGCACCTCGGTCGGGTGGTTGACGCGGCGCCACGCGATGTCGGTGACGTGCAGCAGGCCGTCGATGCCGCCGAGGTCAACGAACGCACCGTAATCGGTGATGTTCTTGACCACGCCGTCGATCACCTGACCCTCTTCGAGGTTCTGCACCAGCTCCTGACGCTGCTCGGCGCGGGTCTCTTCCAGCACGGTGCGGCGGGAGACGACGATGTTGCCGCGGCGGCGGTCCATCTTGAGGATCTGGAACGGCTGCGCGTTGTTCATCAGCGGCGCGACATCGCGGATCGGACGGATGTCGACCTGCGAGCGCGGCAGGAAGGCGACGGCGCCGTCGAGGTCGACGGTGAAGCCACCCTTGACCTGGTTGAAGATGACGCCCGTGACCTTCTCGTTGTTCTGGAACGCCTTCTCCAGCTTGCCCCAGCTCTCCTCGCGGCGCGCCTTGTCGCGCGACAGCACGGCTTCGCCGAGGGCGTTTTCGATGCGATCGAGGAACACTTCCACCTCGTCGCCAACCTTGATCTCGCTGTCACGGCCGGGGCCGGAAAATTCGCGCAGCGCAACGCGGCCTTCGGTCTTCAGGCCGACGTCGATGACGGCCATGTCCTTTTCAATTGCAACCACCTTGCCCTTGACGACCGAGCTCTCCTGCAGGTTGCCACCTGCAAAGGACTCGTCGAGCATCGCGGCGAAATCGTCGCGCGACGGGCTATAGGTATCAGCGGAAGTCGAAGCCATTTGTTCTCCAGTTGCGGATGTCTTGCCGGCCGTTGGGTTTTTGGGCGTATCGGGCGTGCAGTGTCGGAAGGTCCGCAAGACCTTCGAGCGACCGCTCGTTGCTCCGGTCGAAGGACCAGAACAGCGGAAGCGGGCCGGCTGAGGCCCGCACGTTCGATACGTGGAAATCTTTGTCCGGAGCCTGGATCGCACCGGTCCCCAAACAGGGACCTGATGTATCGACCTCAAAGAGCGGGAGCGGGCGCTTCCTCCAATGACGGCTGCGGCTTAACCCCGCGACCGGCCCGCTCGGACGGCCTCGATAATGTCGATGGCGGCCCGGACGCCGCCTTCTATATCCAGTTGGGAGTTATCTAGCAAGTAAGCATCCGCGGCCGGTTTTAAAGGCGCAACCGGCCTGGTCTGGTCCCGTTCGTCGCGCGCAATGATGTCGGCGAGCACCGCCGCCTCGTCCGCCTCCTCGCCGCGCGATTTCGCCTCAAGGGTGCGGCGGCGGGCGCGGACCTTGGGGTCGGCAACCACAAAGATCTTCACGTCGGCGTCGGGGCAGATCACGGTTCCAATATCCCGGCCGTCCAGCACGGCGCCCGGCGGATCGGCGGCAAATTGCCGCTGGAAATTGACCAGGACCTCCCGGACTCTGGGGATCGCCGAGACGATGGAGGCGCCCTCGCCGGTCTTCTGCGTCTTCAGCGCCGGATTGCCGAACTTTTCGGGATCGAGCTCCAGCGCGGCCGCGACCGCCGCCGCCTCATCCCGCAGATCATGACCCGACTGCATCAGGGCGTAGGCGACCGCACGATAAATCACGCCGGTATCGAGGTGACGATAGCCGTAGTGATGGGCGAGGCGCTTGCCGAGCGTGCCCTTACCCGAGGCCGCGGGTCCGTCGATGGCGATGATCATGAAAACTCGGCTCCCAGCGAACGCATCATCGGGATGAAGTCCGGGAAACTGGTGGCGATGAAGGCGGTGTCGTCGACGGTCACCGGCTGATCGGACGCGCAGCCCATGACGAGCGCGGACATCGCGATGCGATGGTCCATATGGGTGGCGACGCGACCGCCGCCGGGGACATGGCCGCGGCCCTCGACGATCAGATCATCGCCGGAGACCTCCACCTTCACGCCGTTCACGCGCAGCATGGCGGCCGTGGCCTCGAGCCGGTCGGATTCCTTGACCCGCAGCTCCTGCAAGCCGCGCATGATCGTTGTGCCTTCGGCGAAGGAGGCTGCGACTGCGAGCACCAGATATTCGTCGATCATCGAGGGCGCGCGCTCCGGCGGCACTTCGACGCCGCGCAGTTTCGAGGCTCGCACGCGCAGCTGCGCCATCGGCTCGCCGGCGTCGCCGCGGACTTCGCTTTCCTCGATGGACGCGCCCATTTCACGCAACGTCGTGAAAAGACCGGTGCGTAGCGGGTTGGTCATGACATCGGACAGAACGACATCGGAGCCTTCGACGATCAGCGCCGCAACGATGGGGAACGCTGCCGAGGAGGGATCGGCGGGCACCACGACGGTGGCGCCGTGCAGCTCAGGCTGGCCCACGAGCGTGATGCGGCGGCCATGCTGGCCTTCCTGCACCGACATGATGTCCGCGCCAAAATGCTTCAGCATCAGCTCGGTGTGGTCGCGGCTGGCCTCGCTCTCGATCACGGTCGTGGTACCCGGCGCGGCCAGGCCCGCTAGCAGCACCGCGGACTTGATCTGGGCCGAGGCGACCGGGGTCTTGTAGGTGATCGGCAACGGGTCGCGTGCGCCCTGGACCGTCAGCGGCAGCCGGCCGCCCTCGCCACCCGCGACGACCTTGGCTCCCATCTTCTCAAGCGGGTCCAGGATCCGGCGCATCGGGCGGCTGCGCAGCGAGGCGTCGCCATCGAAAATCGCCGAAATCGGACAGCCTGCGACCGCGCCCATGACCAGCCGGCACCCGGTGCCGGAGTTGCCGAAATCGAGCGCCGCCTTAGGCTCGGCAAAGCCACCCACGCCGACCCCGCGCACGGACCAGGCGAAGTTCCCGGTCCGCTCCACGGTCGCGCCCAGCGCCTGCATAGATTTGGCGGTGTTGAGGACGTCCTCACCTTCCAGCAGGCCCGAAATCCGGGTCTCGCCGACAGCGAGCGCGCCCAGGATGAGGGCGCGATGGGAGATCGACTTGTCCCCGGGCACCTGCACTTTCCCGGTCAAGGGACCGCTTGCGCGCGACTGAAGCGGCGTCGGCTGGTCGGAATGGGTCAAGATTGTGTCCTTAGATGAGCCCTCAAGGGGTTGCGCGCAGGTATCACATGGTCAGAGCCTCGTCACGGGCATGTCTTTCTCCCGTAATGCGCTATTGACAGCGGGCCGCCAACTAGCCAAGTGAAGCACCGCTTTTCAGACATTCCCAGGATTCCTCTGCCGTGGCCAAGTCCGAACTCGGAACCAAACGTATTTGCCCGACCACGGGCAAGAAGTTCTACGATCTCAACAAGAATCCGGTGATCTCGCCCTATACCGGCGAGGTGGTGCCGATTGCGCCGGTGGCGCCGGCGCGTGCGACCCGCGGCGCCGAACCCCGGCACGCGCCGGCCGCCGACACCACGCCGGAGCCGGCGGAGGTCGAGGAGGTCTCGCTCGAGGAGGCCGATGCCGAAGAGAACACCGGCAAGGTCAAGGCTGTCGTCCCCGAATCCGAGGACGATATCGAGGTCGACGAGACCCTCGACGACGACGATGACGATGATTCGACCTTCATTCCCGACGAAGAAGAAGGCGATGAGGACGTGACCGACATCATTGGTGATGTCGGCGGTGACGAAGAGACTTGAGATAATTCCAGAACTGTGGTTCTGGGTCTCTCCCGACGCGTCGCCCAAGGCGCGTCGGATGGTTAAGGGGCCATAGCTCAGCTGGGAGAGCGCTTGCATGGCATGCAAGAGGTCGGCGGTTCGATCCCGCCTGGCTCCACCAGCCTTCGCGAGGCGAAGGCTGCCGCGCCGAAGCCCGGTCGGGCGAAGGCGGGCTCTATTGACCCTACTCCCCGATCACCGCATTGAGCCGGTCGCGCAGCGCCACGATCTCGTCTTTCATGGCGACCAGCTCCGACACCGAGCAATCCGAGGCCGCCAGGATCGATTGCGGCACACTGCGCGCCCTCTCCTTCAACGCATGGCCCTGCGGCGTCAGCGCGATCAGGACCTGGCGTTCGTCCTCGCTCGAGCGCGTGCGCCTGACCAGATGAGCGGCCTCGAGCCGCTTGAGCAACGGCGTCAGCGTGCCTGAATCGAGAAACAGCTTTTCGCCGATGTCCTTCAACGGCACGTCGTCGCGCTCCCACAGCACCAGCATCACCAGATATTGCGGATAGGTCAGGCCGAGCCGGTCCAAGAGCGGCTTGTAGACGCGGTTGAAGGCGTGCGTGGCGGAATAGACCGCGAAGCAGATTTGATTGTCGAGCCGCAGCGGGTCCACCGCCGCTTGTTTCCGGGCCATCTTGTCTCTCATGCGATTCGTCCCGTCATTCTGGGACCTGGCGACCGCCTATTCAATTGCGAACAATTAAATGTGAGACGCTCGAATTTAAATTGCGCACAATCTAATTGTTTGCGATAAAGATCGCACCCCAACCCGGAAAGCCCGAGGAGACGACCATGTCCGTGAACGTCCTCTACAAGACCAGCGCAAAAGCCACCGGCGGCCGTGACGGCCATGCAGCGACCCTCGACGGCGCGCTCGACGTCAAGCTCACCACGCCGAAGGAGCTCGGCGGCGGCGGCGGCGCCGGCAACAATCCCGAACAGCTGTTTGCGGCAGGCTACGCCGCCTGCTTCATCGGCGCCATGAAGTTCGTGGCCTCCCAGGGCGGCCCGAAGGTCCCGGCCGACGCCTCCGTCACCTCGACCGTGGGTATCGGCCCGCGCTCGGCCGGCGGCTTTGGCCTCGACATCGATCTCGCCGTCTCGCTGCCGGGCCTTGCCCGCGCGGAGGCCGAGACGCTGGTCGAGAAGGCGCATCAGGTGTGCCCCTACTCCAATGCGACGCGCGGCAATGTCGACGTTCGTTTGACGGTCGTCTGATCGTCGATGCCGATCGGTCGGCCCGGGATATCCCGGGCCGGCCACTTCTGCTTGATTTGCCACGTTGCGGGATTGCACCGCGGCGTCGCATACGGCCCCACGCAACAAGCCATTGCTGGCGCAAAAAAACCTCGCTAGGCCTGTGATCAAATCTCGACACAGGGGAAGCGAAGACATGACTGAAGCCGCCAGTTCTAACGCTGCCGCGGGCGCAATGAGCGGACTGCGCGTCATCGATCTCACGCGCGTGCTTGGCGGTCCCTACTGCACCCAGATCCTTGCCGACCACGGCGCCGACGTGATCAAGGTCGAGCCGCCCGCCGGCGACGAGGTGCGCGACTGGGGCCCTCCCTTCCACGACGAGGACGCGGCCTATTTCGTCGGCATCAACCGCAACAAGCGCTCGATCGGCCTCGACCTCGCCTCCGAGGGCGGCCGCATCGTGCTGCTCAAGATGCTGGAGACGGCCGACGTCCTGATCGAGAATTTCAAGCCGGGCACGCTGGAGAAATGGGGCATCGGCAACGACGTGCTCAGCAGGAAATTCCCGCGCTTGGTGCATTGCCGGATCTGCGGCTTCGGCGCCGACGGCCCGCGCGGTGGCAATCCCGGCTATGACGCCATCATCCAGGCGATGACCGGCATGATCGCGGCAACCGGCTCGCCCGAGAGCGGCCCGATGCGGATCGGCGTGCCGCTGGTCGACATCACCACCGGTCTTTACGCGGCGATCGGCATCCTGATGGCGCTGTCGGAGCGGCAGCGCTCCGGCAAGGGCCAGTTCCTGGAGACGACGCTGTACGAGGCCGGCCTTGCGATCATGCATCCGCACACCGCGAATTATTTCATGCATGGCAAGCCGCCGGGCCTGACCGGCAACGAGCATCCCAACCTCGTGCCCTATGCGATCTTCCCGACCAAGACCGACAACATCTTCATCGGCGTCGGCAATGACGGCACCTTCCGCAAGCTCGCCAAGGAGATCGGCAAGCCCGAGCTCGGCACCGACCCGCGCTTTGCCCGCAACAAGGACCGCATCGCCAATCGCGATGCGCTGCGCGCCGAGCTTGCCGCCGTGTTCAGCCAGCACGAGGCCGAGCCACTGTGCAATCGGCTGCTGGCCGCGGGCCTGCCCGCAGGGCCCGTGCAGAAGATCGACCAGGCGTTGACCAACCCGCACACGATCGCGCGCGGCGATGTCATCGAGAAGGATTGGTACAAGGGGGTCGCCTCGCCGATCCGGCTCGATCGCAGCAAGCCCAGCCTGCGCCGGCTGCCGCCGAAATTCAGCCAGCACTCCCAGGAGGTGCTGGGCGAGTTCGGCTACTCCAAGTCGGAGATCGACGCGATGGTCGAGAAAGGCGTTGTCTGCGGCCCCGAGCGCAAGCGCTAGTTGGCCCACTCCCTCTCCCGCTTGCGGGAGAGGGTTGGGGAGAGGGTATCCGCGACGGGACAATCCCCCAGAGGATAAAGCCCTCACCCGCGCTGCGCGCGACCTCTCCCGCAAGCGGGAGAGGTTTTCGAACCCGCGGCCTGCTTGTTAGCCTCACACGTCCAATGCCGCACTGCGGCGCGGGCGCGGATGTGCACTGCGAACGGAGGCTGCCTGCTCCACCCTTCGCCTATTTGACGACTTCCCATTTGGCCGCGCTTGCTGCTTTCGTTTCTCCCGCCTACACAGTCATGTGAACGTCATATGGCGCTGCTAGCGCAAGCGATCTTTTTGACGGCTGAGGGAGGTATTCTTGATGGCTCTTCGACACTTTGGGGCGGCTGCCGCATTTGCAGTCACGGTTGGCATGACGGCTTCGCCGGCGCTCGCCGTCACTGAGATCCAGTGGTGGCACGCGATGACGGGCGCGAACAACGACGTCATCGTCAAGCTCGCCAACGACTTCAACGCGTCGCAGAGCGATTTCAAGGTGATCCCGACCTACAAGGGCAACTACGCCGACACGATGAACGCGGGCATCGCCGCCTTCCGGGCCGGCAACGCCCCGCACATCATGCAGGTGTTCGAAGTCGGCACCGCGACCATGATGGCCGCGACCGGCGCCGTGAAGCCGGTCTACAAGCTGATGGCCGACGCCGGCGAGAAGTTCGATCCGAAGAACTATCTGTCCGCGATCACCGGCTATTACTCGACCTCGAAGGGCGAGATGCTGTCCTTCCCCTTCAACTCGTCGTCGACCGTCATGTGGGTGAACCTCGACGAGCTCAAGAAGGCGAACGTCGAGATCCCGAAGACCTGGCCCGAGACGTTCGAGGCTGCCAAGAAGCTGCATGACAACGGTCATCCGACCTGCGGCTTCTCGGGCTCCTGGATCACCTGGGTCAATCTCGAGCAGCTCTCCGCCTGGCACAACGTGCCGCTCGCCAGCAAGGCCAACGGTCTCGACGGCTTCGACACCGTGCTCGAGTTCAACGGACCGCTCCAGGTCAAGCATCTCGAGAAGCTGGTCGAGCTCCAGAAGGACAAGACCTACGACTATGCCGGCCGCACCAATACCGGCGAAGGCCGCTTCACCTCGGGCGAATGCGCGATCTACCTGACCTCGTCGGCCTTCTTCGGCAACGTCAAGGCGCAGGCCAAGTTCGCCTTCAACGCCGTGCCGATGCCGTACTATCCCGACGTCAAGGGCGCGCCGCAGAACTCGATCATCGGCGGCGCTTCGCTCTGGGTCATGGGCGGCAAGTCGGCCGACGAATACAAGGGCGTCGCAAAATTCCTGACCTTCCTCTCGGACACCGATCGCCAGGTCTACATCCACAAGGCGTCCGGCTATCTGCCGATCACCAAGGCGGCCTACGAGAAGGCGAAGGCCGAGGGCTTCTACAAGGATCAGCCCTATCTCGAGACCCCGCTGCTCGAGCTGACCAACAAGGAGCCGACCGAGAATTCGCGCGGTCTGCGCCTCGGCAACATGGTGCAGCTGCGTGACGTCTGGTCGGAAGAGATCGAGCAGGCGCTCGCCGGCAAGAAGACCGCCAAGCAGGCGCTGGATGCGGCTGTCGAGCGCGGCAACGCGATGCTGCGGCAGTTCGAAAAGACCGCCGTAAAATAAGGCGACGGCGACGGCAGGCCGCACGACGAGCGGCCTGCCGGCGCCACCCATCATGCAAAAGCAAGCCATTTTCCAATCAAAGCTATTGCCCTACGTGCTGGTCGCCCCGCAACTCGCGGTCGTCCTGATTTTCTTCTATTGGCCGGCCTTGCAGGCGGTGATCCAGTCCTTCCTGCTCCAGGACGCCTTCGGTCTCTCCTCGAACTTCGTCTGGTTCGACAATTATATCGAGCTGTTCAAGGACCCCGCTTATTTCGCGTCCATCATCCGGACCTTCTTCTTCTCGTTCGCGATCGCGGTCTCGTCGCTGTCCTTTGCGCTGCTGCTCGCCGTGATGGCCGACAAGCCGCTGCGCGGCTCGACGCTCTACCGCACGCTGCTGATCTGGCCCTATGCGGTCGCCCCGCCCGTCGTCGGCGTGCTCTGGATCTTCATGCTGCATCCTTCGCTGGGCGTGCTCGCGCGCTATCTGCGCGGCGCCGGCATCGACTGGAATCCGCTGCTCAACGGCGACCAGGCCGCAGCGCTGATCATCCTGGCGGCTGCCTGGAAGCAGATCTCCTATAATTTCCTGTTCTTCCTCGCCGGCCTGCAAGCGATCCCGAAAAGCGTGTTCGAGGCCGCCGCGATCGACGGCGCGCGCCCGATGCGGCGGTTCTGGACCGTGACCTTCCCACTGCTGTCGCCGACCATCTTCTTCCTGCTGGTCGTCAACATCGTCTATGCCTTCTTCGACACTTTCGGCATCATCGACACCATGACGCGCGGCGGTCCCGGCACGTCGACGGTGACGCTGGTCTACAAGGTCTATTCCGACGGCCTGCTCGGCGGCAATCTCGGCAGCTCGGCGGCGCAATCGGTGATCCTGATGGTCATGGTCATCGTGCTCACGGGCATCCAGTTCCGTTTCGTCGAACGCAAGGTGACCTACTGATGGTCGAAGAAGAGGGCTTTCGACGCTACGTCGCCCACATCATCCTCTGGATCGGGATCGCGATCGTCGCGTTCCCCGTCTACATCGCCATCGTCGCCTCGACCCAGGACAATGCGCTGATCGCCAACGGGCAGATGTCGCTGTTGCCGGGCGGGCACTTCTTCGAGGTCTACTACCAGACCATCTTCGTCGGCACGAGCGGCTCGACCCGCGAGCCGGTCTACAACATGATGCTGAACTCGCTGGTGATGGCGCTCCTGATCGCAGTCGGCAAGATCGCGATCTCGATCATCTCGGCCTACGGGATCGTCTATTTCCGCTTTCCGTTCCGGATGCCGATCTTCTGGATCATCTTCATCACCCTGATGCTGCCGGTCGAGGTGCGCATCTATCCGACCTACAAGATCGTCGCCGATCTGCACATGCTCGACAGCTATGCGGGCCTGGCGCTGCCGCTGATCGCGTCCGCCACCGCAACGCTGCTGTTCCGGCAGTTCTTCATGACGGTGCCGGATGAGCTGCTTGAAGCGTCACGCATCGACGGCGCCGGCCCCCTGCGCTTCTTCTGGGATACACTGTTGCCGCTCTCGCGCACCAACATGGCGGCGCTGTTCGTGATCCTCTTCATCCTCGGCTGGAATCAATATCTCTGGCCGCTCCTGATCACCACCCGCGACGACATGCAGACCATCCAGGTCGGCATCCGCAAGATGATCACTACCACCGATGCGCTGACCGAATGGCCGGTGGTGATGGCGACCGCCGTGCTCGCCATGCTGCCGCCGGTGTTCGTCGTCGTCGCCATGCAGAAATTGTTCGTGCGCGGCCTGGTCGAGACGGAGAAATAGAGAGTTATGGCCAACGTCACCCTGCGCAACGTCCGCAAGACCTACACCGGCGGCTTCGAGGCCATCAAGGGCGTCAACGTCGATGTCGGCGACGGCCAGTTCTGCGTGCTGGTCGGCCCCTCCGGCTGCGGCAAGTCGACGCTGCTCCGCATGGTCGCAGGGCTGGAGACCGTCACCGGCGGCGAGATCGACATCGGCGGCCGCATCGTCAACCAGGTCGAGCCCGCCGACCGCGACATCGCGATGGTGTTCCAGAACTACGCGCTCTATCCGCATATGAGCGTGTTCAACAACATGGCCTACGGCCTGCGCAACCGTGGCATGGCGGAAGCCGAGGTCAAGACCCGGGTCGAGGAAGCCGCCCGCGTGCTCGAGCTCGCGCCGATGCTGGAGCGCAAGCCGCGCCAGCTCTCCGGCGGCCAGCGTCAGCGCGTCGCCATGGGCCGCGCCATCGTGCGCCAGCCAAAGGTGTTTTTATTTGACGAGCCGCTCTCCAATCTCGACGCCAAGCTGCGCATCGCGATGCGGGTCGAGATCCGCAAATTGCAGCGCCGGCTCAACACGACGTCGATCTACGTCACGCATGATCAGCTGGAGGCGATGACGCTCGCCGACGTTCTCGTGGTGATGAATGGCGGCCAGGTCGAGCAGGTCGGCAATCCGCTGGCGATTTACGAGAAACCGGCCACGACCTTCGTCGCCTCCTTCATCGGCGCCCCGCCGATGAATTTGATGTCGACGCGCACTGAGGAGATCAAGTCGCAGCTCGGCAGTGCCGGCGAGGCCGGCATCCTCGGCATCCGCCCGGAAGATTTTGTGATCACCGATCAGACCCCGGCCGGCGGCGTTGCGCTCCCGCTGACCGTCGAAGCCATCGAGCGCGTCGGCGCCGAAACCTTCGTTTACGGCTCGCGCGCGCAGGACGAGCAGCGCGTGGCCGCCACCCCGGGCGAGCTGCCGCCCGGTGAGGTCATCGTCCGCATTCCCGGAACCGAGGCTCCGGCCATCGGCGAGAAGATTCGTGTCGCGGCAGTGCGGGCAAAACTGCATCTGTTCAGTGGCGACGGGCGGACGCGGATCGAGGCCTGACCGGCCCCTTCGACCAAAGAGTCGAAAACAACCCCATGCACAGTAGAACGGGGTCTGTTTTCGTTTAGATAAATCGGCCCCGGACACGCCGTGTCCGGATTGGGCGACGGCGGGCATTGGCCATCCACAGGCCCCCGCTACGTCCTTGAACCGACACGGGGATATGACCATATTGCTGACCAAGGGGCGCCGCTTCCGGGCCCTGAAATGCCAAAGTCGCTTCGAGAGGACTTTGTAAACTATGTCTCGTGTTCCCACGCTTTCCAGTCCGTTCCTTCTGGGCTTCGACGAGATCGAGCGCGTGCTCGACCGCGTCGTCAAAGGCGCCGACGGCTACCCTCCGTACAATATCGAGAGGTGCAGCGGATCGGACGGCCAGCCCGAGCGGTTGCGCATCACGCTGGCGGTCGCCGGATTCACCCGCGACCAACTCGATGTAACCATTGAGGAAAACCAGCTCGTAATCCGTGGGCGGCAGCAGGACGACAAGGCCCGGCAATACATCCATCGCGGCATCGCCGCGCGCCACTTCCAGCGCACCTTCGTGCTGGCGGAGGGGATGCTGGTGCTGGGTGCGGATCTGAAGAACGGGTTGTTGTCGATCGACCTGGCCCGGCCAGAACCGGAGAGGATCGTTAAGACAATCGCTATCAATGAGCACGAATAATGGAACGAGTAGCGGACTCGACCGCTTAGTTTCTGTGAAGGAGTCGAGACCATGAGTGAAGGTCACGTTGTATTCGAATACGAAGCCAAGAACGTCTCGCCCGAGACGCTGGCAAACCTCGGCGAAGGTCACATCGCCTATGTGAAGCAGATCCGCTCCGAGGACGTGCCCGGCCTGTTTCCCGAAGCGCCCAAGATTGCGCCCGGCCTCAAGCTGTTCGCGCTCCACGCCGCCGACGGCACGCCGATCATGCTGACCGACAGCCGCGAAGCCGCGGTCGCGAACGCCTGGAGCAACGAGCTGCAGGCGGTGAGCGTGCACTGAACACGCGCGCGTCGCATCGACGAATAGAGATTCAAGCGGGCATGCCTACGCAAGAAGGCGTGCCCGTTTTTATTTTGATGCGATGAAGGTTCGGCGTCATTGCGAGTGCAACTCTCGTGTCCCGGACAAGCTGCAACGCGCAAAAGCGTTCCAGCGCAGAGCCGGGACCCGGAAAGCAACACGGTCAGCGTCAGCCGCATGGACCCCGGCTCTGCAGCGCACCTCTGAAGAAGCGCTGCGCTGCGTCCGGGGCACGAGAGCGGAGATGCTCGCTCATTCGAAGGCGTCATTTCAGAAAACCAAGCCCTTCGCGCGCCGTGTCATAGGCCCATTTGTCGCCCGGCGGCAGTACGAGCACGCTGTTGAAATCGGCGCGCGCGTGCTTGGCGTCGGACATCATCATGTAGAGGAGGCCGCGATTGACCAGGGCGATCTGGTTTTTCGGATCAAGCCGCAACGCTTCTGTATAGTCGGCGAGCGCGCTTGCGTGCTCACCGAGGTCGCGCAACGTGCTGGCGCGATTGCTGTAGGCCATCGAATTTCCCGGCTGAAGCCGAATTTCTTCGCTGTAATCGGCAACCGCGCGTCGGTCATCGCCCTTCTTGCGCCAGGCGGGGGCGCGCATGTGGTAGGCCTTCACGTAAGCCGGACTGATCCGGGTGACTTCGTCGAGCTCCCTTATTCCACCGTCGATGTCGTCCTTTCTCAGCAGAGCGATGGCCCGACAATAATGACTGCCGGCACTTCCGGGCTCCAGACCGACCGCCTTGTTGCAATCGTCCAGCGCCTCGTCGGTCTTATCCTGGTCGAGACGGACAAGTCCGCGCAGCTCGTAGGGCCATGCGGCGGCCGGATTGCTGCGCATCGCCTCGTCGTAGTCGGCGATGGCGTGGTCGTAATCGTCCTTCGCCGCGTACGATTGTCCGCGGATCACGAGGGCCAGATAGGCTTGCGCGGGATTGCGCTCGATGGCCTCGGTGAGATGCGTGATCGCCAGATCGTAGTCGCGCTTGTTGAAATGCTCGATGCCGCGAGAGGTATAAGCCGGCCCGTAGCCGGGATCGAGGCGAATGGCCTCATTGAAATCCGCCAAAGCGAGATCCCGGTCGCCTCTCACGGAATAGGTGCGCCCGCGACACTGATAGGCCCGCGCGAAATTCGGATCGATCCGTATCGCCGCGCTGCAATCCTCGAAGGCATGATCCTTGTCGCGCTTGTTGAACCAGGCTTCGCCGCGCTTTTCATAAGCAGCCGCATTGCCCTGGTCGGCGGCGATGATTTCGGTCGTTTCCGCGATGATGCGATCGTTCGAGGCATCGTCGGCACGGGCCAATGCCGTCACGGCGATGGCGAGAGCACAAAGCAGACCGAAGACACGCCCTGTCGAACCGCAACTCATGCCTCAAAATCCCCCGGATCGAATCGGAAATCCTCGGGGACGACATCGCAGCCCCGGCTGCGACATAAGTCGCGGACGGTGCGGCTCGGGTTCGAACGGGAGTTAAGCCGCCGTCGCCGGCGGCAGGGCGAGCACCGAATAGATCGCCTGGGCGTCGCGCGAGGCGCGGAGTTTTTTGGCGATGTCCTGGTCGCGCAACAGGCGGGCGATGCGGGCCAGCGCCTTGAGGTGATCGGCGCCGGCGCCTTCGGGGGCGAGCAGCAGGAAGACCAGATCGACCGGCTGGCCGTCCATCGCCTCGAAATCGATCGGGCGATCGAGACGGGCGAACAGGCCAAAAATCTTTTCCAGCTTGGGCAGCTTGCCGTGGGGAATCGCGACGCCGTAGCCGACCGCGGTGGTGCCGAGCTTCTCGCGCTGGAGCAGCACCTCGAACACCGCGCGCTCGTTCTGGCCGGTCAGCTCGGCGGCCTTGGCCGCGAGTTCCTGAAGCGCCTGCTTCTTGCTGTTGACCTTCAATGCCGGAAGTATCGCCTCGGGGGCGACCAGATCGGTAATCGGCATGGAAGTGTTCCGAGGTGAATTAAACCGTCAGGTTCCGAATTGGCCTGCTCGGTCAGACCGAGCCCGGCCGGCGTCAAGAAGGTGAAGCAGGAAGCGGACTTAGCTCAGGTCCCGCTGCGTCCTGATGTGGGGCGCTTCTACTCCAACGCAATCCCGGTGCCAACTCCCGCGTGCGGCTTTGCCACGGTCATTGTTAAGGGCTGTGGTTGATACGGGGATGTCATTTACCCGGCCTCGATTCTTGTTTTGACGCGTTTTCCTAACGCGAACCGGCATCCACTTCGCTCGAAAACGCTCTAACCGCCCGATTTGCCACCCGGCGGGTCGATCCAGCCGACATTGCCGTCGGCCCGGCGGTAGATGATGTTCACCCGGCCCGAGGAGCCGTGCTGGAATACCAGGCAGGGCGCCCCGCTGAGGTCCAGTTCCATGACGGCTTCGCTGACCGAGAGCAGCTTTAGCGAGGTGGTGGCCTCCGCAATGATCACGGGGCTGTAGCCGGTGATCTCGTCGTCGTCCTCCCCTTCGCCCGGCGCCTCGAGCACGTAACTCGTGGCGTCGAGCGCGGCGAGCGCGGCGGAGGCGACATGGGCCTTGCGGGCCGAGCGGTCCTTGAGCCGGCTCTTGTAGCGCTTGAGCCGCTTCTCGATCATCAGCAGGGCCTGGTCGGCGCTGGCATAGGCGTCCTGTGCGTTCGAATCGGCCTCCAGCGTAATGCCGGAATCAAGATGCAGCGCACAGTCGGTGCGGAAGCCGAAGCCATCCTTGGAGAGCGTGATGTGGCCGGAATAATTGCCGTCGAAATATTTTCGCAGGACCTCTTCGGTCCGGTCGGCGACGCGGCCGCGCAAGGCCTCGCCGACGCTGACGCTCTTTCCCGAGATGCGGAGAGTCATGTGATACCTCGCTTGGTTTGAATGCCCAGCTTGGATCGGTCGCGATAGGGGAATTGAGAGTAGCGCGATTTCGCGCCAGCGCAATCAGGCCGGCTCGGTGTTGCGGGAGCGATCGGACATTGCGGTGGAGAGGACGTTACCAAGAGTGCTCTGCTTGTCGCGACGGCGTTGCACCGAAGACGGAATGCGCATGGCCTCGCGGTACTTCGCGACCGTGCGGCGGGCAATATCAATGCCCGAAGCGCGCAACCGTTCCACGATGGTATCATCCGACAGGATCGCGGCAGGCTCTTCCGAATCGATCAGCTGCTTGATGTGGTGACGCACGGCTTCGGCGGAGTGCGCCTCGCCGCCGTCGGCGGACGCAATCGAGGCGGTGAAGAAATATTTCAGCTCGAACGTGCCGCGATTGGTCGCCATGTATTTGTTGGCGGTGACGCGCGACACCGTGGATTCATGCATCTGGATGGCGTCGGCCACCGCCTTCAGATTCAGCGGCCGCAGATGCGCGACGCCGTGGGTGAAGAAGCCGTCCTGCTGCCGCACGATCTCGGTTGCGACCTTCAGGATGGTGCGGGCGCGCTGGTCGAGCGCGCGGACCAGCCAGGTCGCGTTTTGCAGCGCGTCGGTGAAATAGGACTTGTCGCCGTCCTTGCCGATCTTCTTCGACAGCTCGGAATAATAGGTCTGGTTGACCAGCACGCGCGGCAACGTGTCGCTGTTGAGCTCGACATGCCAGCCGCCGTCGGGACCCGGGCGGACATAGACATCCGGCACCATGGTCTGGAGCCGCGCCGAGCCGAACTTCATGCCGGGCTTGGGATTGAGACGGCGGATCTCGCCGATCATGTCGGCGATGTCCTCGTCGTCGACGCCGCAAACCTTGCGCAGGCCCGCGATGTCGCGCTTGGCGAGGAGATCGAGATGCTCGACGAGCGCCTGCATCGCCGGATCGTAGCGGTCGAGCTCGCGCAACTGGATCGCCAGGCACTCACTCAGATTGCGCGCGCAGACGCCGGGCGGGTCGAATTTTTGCAGCACGGCAAGAACGTCCTCGACGTCCTTTTGCGTTGCGCCGAGCCGCTCGGCGGCTTGTCCAAGATCGGGCGGCAGATAGCCGGCCTCGTCGACTAGGTCGATCAGATACTGCCCGATCATGCGCTGCGCCGCGCCGGTGAAGGCGACCGAGAGCTGCTCGGCGAGATGGTCCGACAGCGTCATCTCGGCCGCGACGAACGCCTCGAGATTGTAGTCCTCGTCGCCGGAGGCGCCGCCGCCCCATTCGGTGTAGGTGGTTGGGGCCGCGTCCTGGGCGTTGCGCGCGGCAGCCTCCGCCGGCTCCTCGGAGAAGACGTTGTCCAGCCCGGTATCCAGGGTCTGCTCGATCTCGGCGCGGCTGCCGAGATCCTTGCTCATCCATTCTTCCTGGCCAGGCTCGAAGGCGTCACTGGTGCCGCCGCCCGGCTCGTCGCCGTGGCTGCCGCCGAACTCGTCGCTGTCGCCGAACTGGGCGGCCTCGGCCGGCGCTTCGCCGCCGGGGGCCTCGTCATTGGCCCGCTCCAGCAGGGGGTTACGCTCGAGTTCCTCCTCCACGAAGGTCGTGAGATCGAGATTGGACAATTGCAGCAGCTTGATCGCCTGCATCAACTGCGGCGTCATGACCAGCGACTGCGATTGCCGGAACTCTAATCTCTGCGTAAGCGCCATGAAGCAAGAACCGTTCCCAAAAAATTGGTCCGATTTTTGCTTATCCTAGTCTTGGCTCGATGTACACGCCTTGACGAAATCGAAAAACGGGCTAGAGGCGGAATTCCTCGCCAAGGTAAAGCCGGCGAACGTCAGGATCATTGACGATCTCATCCGGGCTACCCTCGGTCAAGATCTCACCGGCATAGACGATATAGGCACGGTCGGTGAGGCCGAGCGTTTCGCGGACATTGTGGTCGGTGATGAGCACGCCGATGCCGCGATTGGTGAGATGGCGGACCAGGTCCTGAATGTCGCCGACCGCGATCGGATCGATGCCGGCGAAGGGCTCGTCGAGCAGCATGTAGTTCGGACGCGTCGCCAGTGCGCGCGCGATCTCGACGCGGCGTCGCTCGCCGCCGGACAGTGCGATTGAAGGCGATTTACGCAGCCGCGTGATGTTGAATTCGTCAAGCAGCGAGTCGAGCTGCTGCTCGCGCTTCTTGCGCGAGGGCTCGACCACTTCGAGCACGGCGCGGATATTCTGCTCGACGGTGAGGCCGCGGAAGATCGAGGCTTCCTGCGGCAGATAGCCGATGCCTAACCGCGCACGCTGATACATCGGCAGCTTGGTGACGTCGTGGCCATCGAGCTCGATCGCGCCGCGATCGGCCTTGATCAGGCCGGTGATCATGTAGAACACGGTGGTCTTGCCGGCGCCGTTGGGACCGAGCAAACCGACGGCTTCGCCGCGGCGCACATAGATGCTGACGCCGCGCACCACCTGGCGGCTGCCGAAGGCTTTTTCCACGCTATGCACAGCCAGGAAGCCCGGCCGCCGCAGCAGCTGCGGTCCGCCGGTGCCGTTGGGCTTGGCGGCGGGCTTGCCCTTGGCAGCGACCTTGGGAGGCTGGGCCGCCGGCTGGCGCGGCCGTGCCTCGGCATAGGGATCCGGTGCCTGAACGGGCTGCTCGCGTGCCATCGGCGGCGCGTCCCGCACCGGGCTGGCGACGAGCCCGCCGACGCTGTCACCGAGTGCGGTGATGTCCTGGCGCGCAAATCCTGGCCGGCCGCGCTTGGCGGGGCGCCGACGGAACATGCTGAAGAGATCGACCATCCCCGCCTTCTAGCTGTCTTTCGGTGATCCTGCGCGGTCTTCGCGCGATCTACCCGCGCCGGCTTCTCGATTCGCCGACGCAGCATGAGTGAAGGGATGTCTCATGCCCAGTGAAACACGCCCGAAAAGCGGCGGACCCCGCTTCGAAAGCCCGTTGCGCTAGATACAGTCTTGTCGCGCCGGCTTCAACCTCGCGGCCGAAAATTATTAGCTAACACTTTGATTTATTTAGGCTTACCCGGAATGAGCGAGGGCATCGCGGCGCCGGAGCCAGGGGTTGCGGGCGTCCCGCATTTGCCGTTTCCACCGCCCTGGGACTGGATGAACAGGCCCTGCACCTTGCCGCTGTCGGATTCCACCCGCGAGACGCCGGTGGTCATGTCGACCATGAGGCGGTCGCCGCGCAGCACGTTCTGGCACTGGGTCAGGACCACGCCCCCGAGCATGGTGATGAGATTGGTCTTGGTGTCGAACACCGCGGTCTCGCCGGTCACCACCTGGTCCTTCTGGGTGACCACGACATTGCCGCGCGCTTCCAGCCGCTTGATCGAGGAGGCGCCGCCAGGCCCCGGCGTCGCCGATTGCATCGGCGCTGATTGCGTCGGCGCGGATTTCGCGCCCTTCGCAGGCGCGGTTTGCGCAGGCGTCGCCGCCTTGTCGCCACTCGATTCGTAGAACACCACCAGCGTCTTCGAGGTCATGGTGGTGTCGCCCTGCACGACCTTCACATTGCCGGAGAAGGTCGCTTCCTTCTTCTTGTCGCGCATCTCGAGCGAGGCGGCTTCGATCTGGATCGGCTGGTCGCGGTTCTGCGAAAAGCCCTGCATCGCGTTCGGCACGCCTTGCATCGTGCTTTGCGCAAACACTGCACCCGTCGCTATCAGCGCGACGCCGGCAAGCGCGGCAGCACTGACAATGGCGCGACGTCCGTCTGCGTTGCGCGGAAAAATGGCCATGAAAATCACTTTGAGTTCGCAGACTTGTTCTTCTTCGCCGCCGGTGCCGGCGCGGGCTGCTCGACAGGCGCGACAGCGGCGTCATCCGTGCTGATCTTGTCCAGATGCATCACCACATTGCCCTCGAAGCGAATGACGTCGCCGCCTTCGGTGATGCGCAAGCGATCGGCGGTCAGCGTGCCGTTGGTCAGCTTGACGTCGACGTGATCATCCGAGGAGACCGTGCCCTTGTTCATGTCGACGAAGGCCGAGTTCAGCCGCGCCTCGTAGCCGGTCGAGGTGCGCAGCAAGATGTCCTTGTGCAGATCGAGCTGCTGCTGCTTGTTGTCGAAGCGGCCATTGCGGGCGTCGAGGAACATCGTGGATTGATCCTCCATCAGGACCTTCGCGCGCAAATCCGCGAGATCGACATGGTCGGGATCGGTGATGTCCTGCGTCGCGGTCCTGGCCCAGAGCTCATAGGGCCGCTGGTCCGGCGTGAAGCCGGACAGATGCGGCGATTCCATCGTGATCTTGGTGCCTGTGACCACGAGGTTTCCGGAATCGACCTTCACCGGGATCATGGTGAAGGGATTGAGGAAGGTCGAGACAGCGACGATCGAGGCCATCGCCAGGACCACCGTCACCGGCACAGCGATACGCAGAATCCGCACCAGACGGCTGTGGCGCGCCGCGCTGGCAAACTTCGCCGCAAGCGCGGCGTCGTAGGTCGGAAACTGGGCCGAATTCACCGCTGCTCCAGGGTGTAGCTCACCTTTACCGGGTCAAACGCGCCCCATTGTACCCGGCACGGAAGGAATATGCAGCCCGCGACAGGCCGTTACGAAAGTGTCCGAAACGGGGCGGCGGCGCCAACCTAGCCGGTGCTGGACGTGTCAGGAATGCGCGAAAATGTCCTCCTCCTCCCAGCCCTGGAGGTCGAGCAACGCGCGGGTCGGCAGGAAGTCGAAACAGGCTTTGGCCAGCGCGATGCGGCCCTCCCGGACCAGCATCGCATCCAGCCGCTCGCGCAGCGCGTGCAGATGCAGCACGTCGGAGGCGGCGTAGGCGAGCTGCGGCTCGGTCAGGCTGTCGGAGCCCCAGTCGCTGGATTGCTGCTGCTTGGAGAGGTCGACATTGAGCACCTCGCGGACGAGGTCCTTGAGGCCATGGCGGTCGGTATAGGTGCGGGTCAGACGGGAGGCGATCTTGGTGCAGTAGATCGGGCCGGTCATCACGCCGAAGGTCTGGTACAGCACCGCGACGTCGAACCGCGCAAAATGGAAGATTTTCGTGATGGCGGGATTGGCGAGCAGGGCCTTCAGGTTCGGCGCGTCGGTATGGCCCTTCGGGATCTGCACCACATCGGCGCTGCCGTCGCCGGGCGACAGCTGGACCACGCAGAGCCGGTCGCGGTGCGGGTTCAACCCCATGGTCTCGGTGTCGATCGCCACTGCTCCGGTGTAGCGGGTGAGGTCGGGCAGGTCGCCGCGATGCAGGCGTACGGTCATGGCGTGTCAAAGCCTCGGGTCGAATCGGTTTGTCGGCAGCATAAGCTAATCGGGATTGCCTGCGATGTATCCACTACGAGCGGACGGCGCAAGCAGGGCTCGCGCCTCGCGGGCTCCGCAAATGGCCGCCGGCAGACGCTGCGGCCTGTCATAGAAAGATTAAGTCGGGTCGGTAGCGATGATCGCCGGGCCGCGGCTCTTGAAGAGCGCTCGGCTGCAATCACGACAGACCAGAGGTTTCTTCGTCATGAGGATCGACACGCCCCCTGACCTGCTGCAACTGGCGATCCAGCATTTCAACGGCGGAGAGCTGACGCAGGCGGAATCGCTCTGCCGAAAGCTTCTCAAGCGGCAAAAGGGCAATCCCGACGCCTGGCACCTTCTTGGTGTCATCGCGATGCGGATGGGACAGACCGAGAATGCGGTGGCCCACATCAGGACGTGCACCAGGCTCGCGCCCGGCAACGCCGCGGCGCTCTGCAATCTCGGCCTGGCCTACAAGGCGCAAGGGCGATTGAGCCAGGCTGCCGCCGTTCTCGAGCAGGCCTCGCGCGCGGCACCGGACAACAGCGAGATCCTGTACAATCTCGGCAACACCCGCGCTTCGCTGGGCGAATTCGAGGCTGCCATCGCAGCCTACCACCGGGCCGTGGCGTTGAACCCGGACCAGCCGGAGTACCACAACAATCTGGGACGCGCCCTGGAGGGCGATCGCAGCATCGGCGAGGCGATCGCCGCCTATGCGCGCGCACTGGCACTCCAGCCATCCTTTGCCGGGGCGCTGACCAACCTCGGCAATGCCTATCTCGACCTCGGCCGTCCCGCCGATGCGCTGCGGTGTCATCGGCAGGCGATTGCTCACCAGCCGGATTTCGATGCGGCCCATTCGAACCTGATCTTCGCACTCAACTTTGATCCGGCGGCCGGACCTGACGACCATGCGCGCGCGCGGGCGCAATTCGGCGAACGCCATCGCACGCGGATTTCGGCCGGCGCGGTCGCCCGCCCCTGCGATCCGGACCGACGGCTGCGCATCGGATATGTCAGCGGCCACTTCCGGCATCAGGCGGCGACCTACGCCTTTGCACCGGTGATCATCCATCACGACCGGCGGGCGTTCGACGTGATCTGCTATTCCGACACCGCGCCCGAGGACGGATTGACCCACAAGCTCCGCGACAGCGTGAAGACGTGGCGCGCCACGGCCGCGCTGTCCGACGCAGAACTGGCCGCCTCGATCGAAGCCGACAAGATCGACATCCTGGTCGATCTGGTCGGGCACATGGTCGGCAACAGGCTTGGCGTCTTTGCCCGCAAGCCTGCCCCCGTCCAGGTCAGTGGCTGGGGCGAACCGACCGGCACGGGTCTGTCGACCATGGACTACCTCTTTGGCGACCCTGTCCTGGTCCCGGACCATGTGCGCCCCCTGCTGCGCGAGCAGGTCATCGACCTGCCCTGCTTTCTGTGTTTCTGGACCCCCGAAAACCTGCCCGATCCAGGGCCGCCGCCGGCGCTGAACGCGGGCCATGTCACGTTCGGCTCCTTCAACCGGCCGGCAAAACTGTCCGATCCCGTACTTCAGCTGTGGGCGCGCATTCTGCGCGCCGCGCCGACCTCGCGCCTCGTGCTCAAGAGCCCCCATTTGAGCGACCTCGCCATTCAGCAGCGCATCAACGCGATCTTCGACAGCGAAGGCATTTCGCGCGATCGACTGACCATTCTCGGCAATTCAGATCGCGGCTCGCACATGAAAGCGTACCAGCTCGTCGACGTCGCGCTGGATCCGTTTCCTCATGGCGGCGGCATGACCACGCTCGATGCCATGGCGATGGGCGTTCCGGTCATCACCTGCCCGGGCCCGACGATTTCGTCCCGCCTTGCCGCCGCGTGCATCACGGCGCTGGGTCTGACCGACTGCGTCGCCGCAAGCCAGGAGGAGTACGTTGCATTGGCGCTCCGGATGACGGCGGACCTCGACGGCCTGGCGCGGCTTCGACACGCGTTGCGCGACAGGCTGGTCCGCTCGCCGATCGGAGATGCGCACGCCTATGCACGTTCCGTCGAAGCCGCCTATCGCGGCATGTGGCAGCGGTACTGCGAGGACCGCAACGAAGCAGGCGCGGTCAGATCGCCGCCAGCATGATGCAGACCATCGCCGCCACCGCGATGCGGCTCGCGCCGTCGCGGAAGGCGTAGATGATGGGGTCGTCGGGCATCTCGCGGCGATGCGCGATCATCAGCGCGCGGCCGAACCAGTAGAGCAGCAGCGGCGCGAGCAGCCATAGCATCCAGGGACGGCTGTAGAGCGGGGTCACCGCGGAGGACGACAGGTAGAGCGCAAACACCGTCACCGCGTTCATGGCGCTCGCCGCCGCCATGGCGGCGATGATGTGCAGGTCGGTGATGCGGTAGTCGCGGTTGGAGGGATCGGCGAGGCCTGCGCCCTGGCGCATGCTGAGCTCGCTGAAGCGCTTGATCAGCGCCAGCGAGGTGAACACGAACAGCGAGAAGATCATCAGCCATTCCGACAGCATGACCCCGGCGGCAACTGAGCCTGCGCCGATGCGCAAGGAATAGAGGCCGGCGAGCGTGACGACGTCGACCAGCATCTTGCGCTTGAGCACGAGCGAATAGGCGATGGTGGTGGCGAGATAGGCGGCGAGCACGCCGAGGAACAGCGGCGAGATGCAGAGACTGGCGACAAACGCGAAGGCCCACAGCACGGGGATTGCCGAAAGCGCCGACGAGATCGGCAAGTCGCCTGCCGCGAGCGCGCGATAACGCTTGGTCGGGTGCTGCCGGTCGGCGGCGAGATCGAGCAGATCGTTCATCAGATAGGCGCCCGACGCGCAGGCCGAGAACGCCAGGAACGCCAGCAGCGTAGTGCCGAAGGTGGCAACATTCATCTGATGCGCGGTGATAACGGGCACGAACACCAGCGTGTTCTTGGCGTATTGATAGACCCGCAATGCCTTCGCCCAGGTCTTGAGGTTGGGACGGCTGCGGGTGCCGCTCTCGACGCGATCAATCGAAGCGCGATCGAACGGCAGCTCGCCCGAAGCAAGATTGCCGGGCGCAACGACGCCGTCAAAGCCGAGATGCGCGGCGATGCCCGCGGCATGGTGGGCGAAGCGGCCGGCAACAAGATAGATCTTCGCGCCCCGCGCCCGCGCGGTGAGCGCCTGGTTCAGGACGTCGGCATCGTAGGGAAGATGGGCGTAATCGATTTTGGCGTCTGCCAGGATATCCGTCAGCGCCGCCATGCCGGCGCGTCCGCCTGCGCCAAAACGGGCCAGCATGCGGCCGGGGCCGGAGAACAGCGCCTCCATCAGCAGCTCCGAGCGCAGCAACGCGCCTTCGAGATCGATCACGAGCGTGCGCGCCGGCGCCGGGGTGGCCTGCGGCGCGGCCTCGTTCCGATCGTACTGCCAGACGGGCTGCTCCATCCGAAAACGCTCTTAACTTGTCGCGACACGACCGGCTCATAGGCCGGGGAGCAGGAAAATGGACGGCCGCGAGCCTAGGGGGCATTCGCTAAGGGCGGCTTAATTCGGCTGGCGCAGGGCGAGCGGCCATGGGGTCCCCGGGCTGTTGCATGGATCCCACAATCCGGCGCGGGCTCGGTATTCCAGCGGAACTTGCCGCGTGCGCCCGTGGAAATCGCCCCGGCCCGCCCTATCTGCCAGATTCGCGCTCACCGCAAACGAAGTGTCCATGACCGAACAGACGCTCGCCGCGCCGATCGACGACCAACAGGAACGCCAGCGCGGTTTCTCGCGCTACCAGTCACTCCTCATCGCGCTGCTCGCGTTCACGCAGTTCACGATCATCCTCGATTTCATCATCATGTCGCCGCTCGGCGCCATCCTGATGCCCTCGCTCAACATCACCACCGGGCAGTTCGGCATCGCGGTGTCGGCTTACGCATTCAGTGCCGGATTGTCGGGCATTATGGCTGCCGGCTTTGCCGACCGGTTCGATCGCAAGCGGCTGCTGCTGTTCTTCTATGTCGGCTTCGCGCTCGGGACCCTGCTCTGCGCTGTGGCGCAGAATTACCATGTCCTGCTGGCGGGCCGGATCGTGACCGGATTGTTCGGCGGCGTGATCGGCTCGGTCGTGCTTGCGATCGTGACCGACCTGTTTCCGCTGCACTTGCGCGGCCGGGTGATGGGATTCATCCAGACCGCGTTCGCCGCAAGCCAGGTGCTCGGCATTCCGGCCGGGCTGTTTCTCGCCAATCACTGGAACTGGCATCTCTGCTTCTTTGCGATCGTGGCGCTATCGATTGCGGCGATCGCCGTCATCGCCTTCGCGATGGAGCCGGTCGATACGCATCTGAAGCTGAAGCAGGACAGGAATCCGTTCCACCACCTGATCGCGACGGTCAGTGAGCCGCGCTACACGCTGGCCTTCGCGGTCACGACCTTGCTGGCGACGGGCGGCTACATGCTGATGCCGTATTCCAGCGCCTTCACCGTGAACAATATCGGCATCGACATGGTGCATCTGCCGACCATCTATCTCGTCTCCGGCCTGTTCAGCATCGTCACGGGGCCGATGGTCGGCCGCGCCAGCGACGCCTTCGGCAAATATCCGACCTTCGTGTTCGGCTGCGTGATGACGATCATCATGGTGCTGATCTACACCCATCTCGGCCACGTCTCGCTGGTGACCGCGATCACCGTCAACGTGCTGCTGTTCGTCGGCATCTTCTCGCGCATGATCCCGTCGCAGGCGCTGATCTCGGCGATCCCCGATCAGAGCCAGCGCGGCGCGTTCAGCGCGGTCAGCGCCTCGCTCCAGCAGCTCTCCGGCGGGCTCGGCTCGGTGCTCGCGGCCGCGATCATCTCGCAGCAGCCGGACGGCTCGCTGCTCCATTTCGACCGCATCGGCTACGTCGTCGTCACAACGACGATCGTCACGCTGGTGGCGATGTATTTTGTGCAGAAGTCGGTCGCGGATCGGGTGGCGAGGCGGGTGGTTTGAGAGTAGATGGCCTCACTCGGCGCAATGCGGTTTCTCAAACTCGAAAAACGCAGCGTGCTAGCTCCTGCTGCATATACTGAACACTATGTGTCAGCCATCTCGTAAGGCCGGCAAGATCGGGTGGCATATTCATATGCTGACCATGGACGTCGGATGTTGCCGGCAACCACCATCTCGCTGCGCTGGCGAGATGCATCTTTTCGATGCTTATCGTGCGCAGAAGATCATTCAAGTCCGGCATGCGTTGTTCCGCGCCGAAATCCTCAACCGCCTCAGCGAGCTCTACAGCAAAACCTTCGTTCTTCCTCTCAGCAAGACTTTCCAAAATGTCGATTTGCCAATGCGGGTGGCCCGCCCCTGAAGTTTGAAAAGAAAGACCAGCGCCAGTCCAATCTCGTATTCCAGGCCATTCCAGGCGAAACGCTTGGGGCTTGATAGGATCACCTAGATAACCAAAATGTACCGTGAGGCCAAGCTGGCGGAATACAAACGGGCGCGGACCAACCTCAATATCCCAGACCTCCTGCAGACCCAGCCATGCAAACAGATCTTTTTGCAGTGCTCGGAGGGGGACGACCCGGGCCGCGCCACCCCGGTTCCGATCCACGCGCTCGCACGCAGAACCCTTTAAGCCGACCCATACTCTCTCTGCTTGAGCCTCGGCATCGATCCTAAGCTGCTGAGCGTTGAAGCCGAGCAGTGGCGCCAGTTGAGAGGATATGGAGAGCCATCGCTGGTCGAGGGCTCCCTTGGTTGCGCGCAATTCAATGAGCGGCGCCTTAGATATTTGCGAGGCCTGGCGTGCCATAAAGCTCCGTCACGAGTTGGGCAGTTCGTGTACGCCAGACTGGGTCAGCAAGATCAATCGATTTTCCGTTTGCGGCCAGCCCTCGGACCAACTTCCCCTGCCGAGATGCAACACTTAGCTCGCGAAGGTTAGGAATTGGAATCGGACCGACATGGCGTGAGCTAACATCGTATTGGCCGCCAGCGACGTGGGGGGAATAGAGGGACAGTAGCTTGATGAATACAGGCGAGTTGAAAAGGGCCGTATACGCGGAAAGGATGTCCGACGTCGACAACTGTTGAGGATCATCGTCGACCAATACTGCCTTCGGCATCCAAACATGACCCATTACAGGGATGTATTCAGCTTCAAGATCAGCTGCAAAGCCACCCTCGGCAGCGAAGAATTTTGAAATGATGCGTGGTGTCTTGTCGAACGCATATGCGCGGGGATGCATCAGCCCCCACCAATCGGCTCGGCGGGCCCGAACGATCGATGCCCTACGCTCTAATCTCTCCCGATTTGGCCCAAGGTATTTTGCAAAGTAAGTTGGGACCGCCCGCTCAAGCTCCTGTTCTCTTGTGAACAAAGGTCCGCTCGGGCCATGAGGAAAGAAAACCCGGTACGGTTTGAAAAAGTGTGCGTTCTGGATCGAGTCTGACATTGTCGCCAGCCTGAAAAAGCCGCGCTCTTTATTTGGAAGGGTACGCCATTCATCAAGTGTAAGCAGCAGGACCTCGTTGAGTCCCGTTTGAACTCCTTGGGCGACATCGAACAAATCGCTGATCGAAGGCAACAAGGAATCTTTAAGGTCTCGGAGGATCCGTTCAGTGCTTGGGGTCGGGAGGCGCCATGTAGGACGTCCGCGTAAAGTAGAGACGGGGACTGGAAAGAGATTCCAGCCCTCTTCTATGACGGCGTTGCTGGGTGCTTTACCATTAAGCTTTCGCAAGTACCGGAGAGCGTTACTCGTTGCGTTCGACTCGTTTTCTGTAACTAGCGCCACGAACTCCGATGAAGGCGACTTCTTGGATTTCTGAATGACGGAACAAGCAACCTGCACCAGTGCATGCGTGAACAGGCCAAAGTCACCGATGGACCCCAACAGTCTAACTTGGCCAAGATCCAATAGGCGCTCGCGCCACGAGCCGGCTGCCTTCAACGAGAGCAAGCTCGATGGAAAAAGCGTCCCAACAACTCCTCCCTCTTTTACAGCCTCAAGCGCTCGAACTACAAAGGCCATACTGTAGTCTCCGCGCGATGCACTAGCGTCTGTTGCATCTCGCAGCTGCTCACGTTGCTCTGGCGTCTGCGCACCAAATGCGATGAAGGGCGGGTTCATCACGATGACGTCGGCGTGATGTGGCATCCCGAGATCACCAAGGGCATCCCCCACGCTCAATTTGAGTTCAACTCCGCCTTTTGGTTCCCAATCTCGTTTGGCCGCAGACAATACAAACCGCGCCATGGCGATGGCCGCGCTAGATATATCTGAGCCGACAAGAGTGAGACGGCCCTGAAAATTCATTCTTCGCAGGGCTCGATAAGCCTCGTGCAAAAAAGCGCCTGAGCCGCAGGAGGGATCGCCCAGCGTTAGCTCCGAACGTTGAGCCAAATCTGGGAGAGTATTGAAGACTTGCTCGACCAAGCTTCTTGCAAGTGCCGGAGGTGTGAAGTGAGTTCCGCCTCGGCTCGTCGGCTTCACCTCTGGAGCACCGATCAATCCGAATAGATCGAACCCGGTACCGCCACGCAAAAGCTCGAAGTGAGCCTCCTGGAATAGTTGTCCCCCAGCATGCCTTATCGCGAGGGCGGGATAGAGCTCCAGAAGAGAGAGCGAGCCAGTTGCCTGTTCAATTTCCGTTACTGCAGCTGCCAAGCCGCTTGAGTCTAGCCTGGAAAACAGCGTGGGGCCATCTCCGGATAGCCCATAAAAAGCGGGACGCTCCGATGCGTCTTCGCGTGCGATAAGGAACGCAAGAGCAGTCGCAAAGACATCAGTTGTTCTGATATCCTCAACACCAGCTTCGTGGCTCAATGCTCGGATCCGACGAAAGAAGCCCAGAAGGTGATCGACTACTGTCTTGTTCGATCTCAAACGATCGTCATTGAGGTACGCATAGAAGCGATCCAAGCCTCGGTCGACGCTATCACGATCGAAAACACGAGGTTCGGTAGGCTTATCCCATCGAACGACTGCCACTTTGGTGGGTGTAACCGTGACGTGATGAGGAATATCGCTCGACCACGCCCACGCGGCAGGGCTCGTATCCCGCCACAGCTCGTCGTCCGATGAAGATAGCGCGAACGTTCCACTGCCCCCGTCAAGCAGAACGGCGTGCTCTCCAGACGGAGCTGCTTCAGCGCCATCGAACAGCGGAGCTGTCGCCAAGCCAAATTGGCTGCTCCAAAGTTGCGTCGTCGTTAACTGGCTCATCGACGCACCTCAATCGCCGCGAACAGGGGAAGCTGCAATTCGGGTGGCGCTGCTTTATCTAATGCCAGGGCGCGCAGGTGGGGATCGAGGGGAAGGGCCACATGAGCACCCAATTCCAATTTTTCAGAAGCGCGCACCAGAACTGCATCGTTTGTGCTGGGAAACACGATCGATGTCCCCCAAAGGGCGGGAAAGGACGATTGCCGGAAGATCTTCTGGCAGTGCCCAATCGCCGGCCGCCACACGATTATCTCGATACCGAAGCGATCATGAAGTTCATTCAATACGCGCAATGACAAAATCGTTTGCCAAGAGAACAAGGCGTGTCTGCCTCGTCCTGCTGCCGGCACGTCGGGCGCAACCACGGCGCGTCTGCCACACCACTCGCGGAGCTGGTGCGCCGTCAGACCAGACAGACGGATCGCGTCGGATGCTTGAACAAGATCCATAGAGGATGGGTACCATACCCATTATAAGTTATGAAAGAATTTGTTTCTCAAGGCCATGGAGCAATTTCGGAGCCCACATCGTTTTCGGCTACGTTTAGGTAGCCAGCTTCTATTTCCGCACGATTTCCCGCAGTGAGCGCGGACCCGACTTGGCGGAGGAACCAAGGGTCGTCCGTCGGATAAACCGACGACCGCCCACAACCTTCGGAATCTGGATTGAAACGGTTCGGTCGATTCCACCACAAGGCAGAAACATCGGCGGGCTTCCAAAGCTGAAAGATGTGGCGAGAAGAGCTAGCCAGTGAGCTATGCAGGTAAGCCGTTTGGTACGCGAATAGCGCTATGGCTGGCGTCTTGCGTAGCCAGCATCTCTAAAGTCCCTGCCTGATCAATTTCAAGCGCTTGGGAGAGAGATGGTGCCCAGGAAAGGACTCGAACCTTCACGGCCGTTAAGCCACTGGCACCTGAAGCCAGCGCGTCTACCAATTCCACCACCTGGGCATGCCGTTTCGGCACGGGGGCGTGTACTACGGTTCGGTGACGCGGTTGTCAATCAGGCGATGGGTTGCGGATTGCGCAGCGCAAAACGGCCCGATACAAGCCTTTCAGGCGAACCCTTCCTGAGGAATAGACCCCATGGCAACGAATTCGGAAACTCTCGTCACGGTTTTCGGCGGATCGGGGTTTTTGGGCCGGAATGTCGTCCGGGCGCTGTGCCGCCGCGACTATAGGGTCCGGGTCGCGGTGCGGCGGCCGGAGCTCGCCGGATACCTCCAGCCCTCGGGCAGGGTCGGGCAGGTCCACACCATTCAGGCGAACCTGCGCTATCCGGCCTCGGTCGAGGCGGCGATGCGTGATTCGCATATCGCGATCAACCTGGTCGGCATCCTGGCCGAAAGCGGCGCGCAGACGTTTGACGCCGTCCAGGCCAAGGGCGCCGAGACCGTCGCCAAGGCGGTGGCCGCCGCCGGCGCCAGCCTGGTGCATGTCTCGGCGATCGGCGCCGATGCCGAGTCGCCCTCCCGCTACGCCAAGGCCAAGGCGGCCGGCGAGGCGGCGGTGACGGCGGCAGTGCCGTCGGCCACGATCGTCCGCCCCTCCGTGATGTTCGGGCCCGAGGACCAGTTCACCAACCGCTTTGCTGCGCTCGCCCGGATGTCGCCGGTGATGCCGCTGATCGGCGCGGACACGAAGATGCAGCCGGTCTATGTCGGCGACGTCGCCACCGCGATCGCGGATGCCGTCGAGGGCAAGGCCAAGGCGGGCGCCACCTACGAGCTCGGCGGGCCGGAAGTGCTGACCATGCGCGAGATCATGCAGGCGATCCTCGCGATCGCCGACCGCAAGCCGATGCTGGTGCCGCTGTCGTTCGGCCTCGCCCGCCTCAAGGCCGCGTTCCTGCAATTCGCGCCGGGCATGCTGAAGCTCACGCCCGACCAGGTCACGCTGCTTGAGCGCGACAACATCGTCTCGGACGCGGCGAAGGCCGCCGGCCTGACGCTGGAAGGCCTCGGCATCACGGCCGATTCGCTGGAAGCGATCGCCCCGCAATATCTCTGGCGCTTCCGCCCACAGGGTCAGTTCCAGCGCAAGAGCGCGTGAGGCTCAGAACTTCAGCTTCTTGAACACCGCTTCCGGCAGCGCCTTGATGATGAACATCACGAGGCGCCATTTGCCGCTGACATAGACGACGTCGGTCTTGTTCTCGACGGCAGCGAGGATCGCATCGCCGACCACGGGTGCTTCGACCGTGAGCGGGCCGATCAGCTTCATGCCCTCGGTCATCTTGGTGCGGACGAATCCGGGCTTCACCGTGACGACGTGCACGCCGCCGCGGCTCGCACGTGCGCGCAGGCCCGACAGGAAGGCCGAGAAGCCGGCCTTGGCCGAGCCGTAGACATAGTTCGAGGACCGCCCGCGATCGCCGGCGACCGAGGACACGCCGACGATGGTGCCATGGCCGCGCGCCAGAAACTTTTCGGCGAACAGGCCGAGGATCAGTGACGGCCCCTCATAGTTGGAGCGCATGATCGTGATGGCGTGGGCGAGATCGCTCTCCGCCTGCGCCTGCACGCCGAGCAGGCCGATGATCGAGATGACGACGTCGGGCAAGACCGGAAGGCTGCCGACAAACCCGTCGAACGAGGCGGTGTCGAGCACGTCGAACTTCAACGTGCTGCCTTCGATGGTGTAGCGCGCGCGCAGATCGGCGGCATCGGGCTCCAGCGCCGCAGCATCGCGCCCGGCAAGGGCGACATCGTAGCCCGCTTTGGCGAAGGCGCGCGCGGCGGCGCGGCCGATATCGGAGGAGCCACCGAGCACCAGTACGGATTTGCGCGACGTCACGGTTGCACCTCATCGAATAAACGCTGTGAAAGTTTTGAGCGGATAGCCCCGGCGGGATCGAGCGATTTTCGGATCGCGTTGAACCGCGCGAGCGCGGGATAGCCGGCCTCGAAGGTCGCGCGCGATTGCCGCGCGTCTTTCGCGAGATAAAGCCTGCCGCCGGCGGCGACGACCAGGCGGTCGATCTCGTCGAGAAAATTCAGGATCTCGCCCCTCACCGGAAAATCCAGCGCCAGCGTATAGCCCGGCAGCGGAAACGACAGCAGGCCGTCGCCCTGGCCGAGCTTCTTGAGCACCGCGAGGAAGGAGGCATCGCCGCGCCTGGAGACGCGATCGAGGATCTCGCCGATGGCGCTGCGCGCGCCCTGCTCCGGGATCACGCATTGATGCTGGAGGAAGCCGCGGCGACCATAGATGCGATTCCATGCCGCGATGCTGTCGAGCGGGAAGAAATACGGATAGAGCGAGACCACATGGCCGCCGCCGGCGCGGCGCGCGCCCATCCGGTAATAGAGCTCGTTGAAGGCGCGGATGCTGTATCGATTCAGCGTGATCGACGGCAGATCGACCGGCACGGCGAGGCCGGGATCGTTGCCGGCCGGAAATCGATCCGCGCTGTCGGCCAGTTCGTCGGCGCGCGCGTGCTCACCGAGATAGATCAGCGAACGGCCGAGATCGCTGCCGCGTGCCACGCAATCGATCCACGCCACCGAATAGGTTGCGGCATCTCCTGCATCGAGCGCGCGCATGGCGGCGTCGAGATCGGACGCGGCGATCACCCGCTCGCGGATCCAGCCGGTCTCGACGGTGCGCAGCCGCATCGTCGCTTCGAGGATGACACCGGTCAGCCCCATGCCGCCGATGGTGGCAAAGAACGCATCGGAATTCTGCTCACGCGAAGCTTCCATCACCTCGCCCTGGCCGGTGCGCAACAGGATGCTGTCGACATAGCGACCAAAACCGCCCTCGCAATGATGGTTCTTGCCATGCACGTCGGCCGCGATCGCGCCGCCGACCGAGGCGAATCGCGTGCCCGGCACGACGAAGGGCAGGAAGCCGCGCGGGCCAAAGGTGTCGATCAAGTCCGAGAGCAGCACGCCGGCTTCGAGACGAATGCGGCCGGTCGCGGGATCGAACGACCTGACCCGGTCGAACCCCGTCATCGCAATGGTCCGGCTCACCCCGATCGCCGCATCGCCATAGGCGCGGCCGTTGCCCCGCGCCACGGAGCCCGGCACGACGGCTTCGCTGACCGCCTCAAACGAGCGCGGCCGCGAAAGATCGGTATCGACGACCGGGAAGCGTCCCCAGCCGCTGACGAGGGTCATCGGTCAGCTCCGTCGCATGGCGCACACCGCCCTGCTCCCGGACCTGCCTAATGGTCAAAAGCTGATATTGCGTTGAGGCGCCTCAGCAAAGGTTAACGGCCGAGCGCCAGAGCGATCAGGCCGAGCGTGCCGACGATGACGCGCCACCAGGCGAACACCACGAAGCCGTGGCGGGTGACGTAACCGAGGAACGCCTTCACCACAATGATCGCGGTGATGAACGACACCACGAAGCCGATCGCGACGATGCCCATGTGGTCCATCGTCATCTCGGAGCGGTTCTTGTAGAAATCGTAGGCGAAGGCGCCGATCATGGTCGGGATGGCGAGGAAGAAGGAAAACTCCGCCGCCGCGCGCTTGTCGGCCCCCAAAAACATCGCGGCGACGATGCTGGCGCCGGAGCGCGACACGCCCGGGATCATCGCAATGCACTGCGCGATGCCGATATAGAGATACATCAGCAGCGGAAATTTGGTGGCGTCATGCTCGCGCGCCTTGAGATCGAGCCGATCGACCCACAGCAGGATGGCGCCGCCGACGATGAGCGAGAAGCACACCACCCAGGGATTGAACAGCACGCTCTTGATGTATTTGCCGGCGATGAGACCGACGATCACCGCAGGCAGGAACGCCACCAGCACGCCGATCACGAAGCGGCGGGCATAGGCATCACCGGTGAACATGCCGATCGCAACGTCCCACAATTTCTTGAAGTACAGCACGACGATCGCGAGGATCGCGCCGAGCTGGATCAGAACCGTAAACGAATCCCAGAAGGCGCCTTCGCCGAGGCCGAAGAAACGCTCTGCGAGCAGGAGGTGGCCGGTCGAGGAAACGGGAAGGAACTCGGTCACACCCTCGATGATGCCGAGGATCACTGCCCGTATTGCATCTGACATATTTACGGTCCATTTCCGCTGGAAAAGCGGGGCTCTTCTCGCCTATTCGCCCCTTTGCTGCAATCGCAAAATGCGCCATCACGCCCTTGCTTCGCGGTTTTGAAGGACTAGTGTGGCGCCGCACAAACATTGATGGATTCTTAAGCACCATCAAATACTCAAAGGCTTCATGTTTACGCTGTTTCATCATCCGTTCTGCCCGCATTCGCGCTTCATCCGCCTGGTCGCGGGCGAATACGGGCTCGACCTCAAGCTGGTCGAGGAGCGTAGCTGGGAACGGCGCGAGGCATTTCTGCTGCTCAATGCCGCCGGAGCCACGCCCGTCCTGGTGGATGACGAGCAGCCGCCGATCCCGGGCCCGGCCATCATCGCCGAATATCTCGACGAGGCCTATGGCGCCGAGATGGGACCCAAGCGCCTGATGCCGGAGACGATCGCCGAGCGCGTCGAGGTGCGCCGGTTGATGGCCTGGTTCAACGAAAAATTCTTCGAGGAAGTCTCGCACCCGCTCGTCACCGAGCGCATCTACAAGCGCTTCATGAGCGAGGAGAACGGCGGCGGCCCGCCCTCGGCCGACGTGATGCGCGCCGCGAAAGCCAATGTGCGCTATCATCTCGCCTATATCGGCTGGCTGGCGCAGACCCGTAATTTCCTCGCCGGCGACAGGCTCACTTACGCGGACCTCGCCGCCGCGGCGCATCTCTCGGCGATCGACTATCTGGGCGACGTGCCATGGAGCGAGGACGACGCGGCAAAGGCGTGGTACGCGCGGGTGAAATCCCGCCCGTCGTTCCGTCCGCTGCTCAGCGAATGGCTGGCCGGCGTGCCGGCGTCGCGGACCTATGTGGACCTGGATTTCTGAACTCCGATCCGTCTGAACTGAAGACGGCGCTTGCGCGCGAAGCACGCGCGCTCGGTTTCGACTGCATTGGCATCACCGAACCCGGCACGATCGAGAGCGCCGGAAAATATTTCCTCGAATTCATCGCGACCGGCGGCCATGGCGACATGGACTGGCTTGCGGCACAGCCGGAGCGCCGCGTCGATCCGCGCGGGCTGTGGAGCGACGTGCGCTCGGTGATCATGCTTGGTGTCAACTATGGCCCCGACCAGGATCCACTCGCGATCCTGGCGCAGCGCACGCGCGCAGCGATCTCGGTCTATGCACAGGGCGACGATTATCACGACGTGATCAAGAAGCGCCTGAAGACATTGGCGCGCTGGCTGGTTGCGACCGCACCTTCGGAAGTGAAAGTGTTCGTCGACACCGCGGCCGTGATGGAGAAGCCACTCGCGCAGGCCGCGCATCTCGGCTGGCAAGGCAAGCACACCAATCTCGTCTCGCGCGAGTTCGGCTCGTGGCTGTTTCTCGGCGCGATCTATACCACGCTCGAACTGCCGCGCGACGGTGCCGAGATCGATCATTGCGGCTCGTGCCAAGCCTGTCTCGACATCTGCCCCACTGCGGCGTTTCCCGCGCCCTACAAGCTCGATGCGCGTCGCTGCATCTCGTATCTCACCATCGAGAGCAAGGGCGCGATCCCGCACGAGTTTCGCAAAGCCATCGGTAACCGCATCTATGGCTGCGACGATTGCCTCGCAGCCTGCCCCTGGAACAAGTTCGCGCAACAAGGCCGCGAAGCAAAGCTCTCCGCGCGAAACGAATTGCGGGCGCCTCCACTCGCCGAACTGGCGCGGCTCGATGACGCCGCGTTTCGTGCGCTGTTCGCGAAATCACCAGTGAAGCGTATCGGCCGCGACCGTTTCTTGCGGAATGTGCTGATTGCGATTGGAAATTCCGGCGAGGTCGCGCTGGCGGAGGAGGCGCGGCGATTGATGCATGATGCAAGCCCGCTGGTGCGTGGCGCGGCGGTGTGGGCGTTGGGGCAGCTGCTGCCACCGAATGATTTCGCAGAGGCCAAGGCGACCGTGATCGCGAGCGAACGCGACGAGAGCGTTTGCGAGGAATGGCGGGCTGTTTCCCAGACTTGATTTCCCCGCGCGTTCCCGCAAAGTCGCGCGCCATGACAACAAACATGCCTTTCTTCACCCGCAACGGTGATACATTCCATCCGACGGAAGTCGCCAACGGTCCGTGGGATCCGAAATCGCTGCACGGGCGCGTCATCGTCGGCCTGCTTGGCTTCGCCATCGAGGAACGCCATTCCTGTCCTGAATTCGTGCCGGCACGGCTGACCGTCGACATGTTTCGGTTGCCGACGATCGACAAGCCGATCGAAGTGACGACGCGACTGGTGCGCGATGGCTTGCGCATCCGCGTGGTCGAGGCGGAATTCGTCTCCGGCGGCGTCAGCATGGCGCGCGCCTCCTGCCAGCTGTTGCGGCGAACGCAGAATGCAGACGGCAACGTCTGGTCGCCGCCGAACTGGGACGTGCCAAAACCCGCCGACATTCCCAAGCCGACCGATCCCAGGCTCGGCTTGAACGGCAAATGGGCGACGCGGCCGATCGTCGGCCATATGGGCTCGCTTGGTCCGCGCCGGCTCTGGATGAGCGAGGTGCGCGAGCTCGTGGCCGGCGTGCCGATGACGCCGTTCGTGCATGTCGCTACAGGTGCGGATTTCGCAAGCCCGTTTGCCAATGCCGGCGACAAGGGGCTCGGCTACATCAACAGCGATGTGACGATCTATCTGCACCGCCTGCCGGTGACGAACTGGATCGGCTTCGAGGTGGTGAACCATCACGCCACCGACGGCGTGGCGATCGGCGAATGCTGGCTCTATGACGAGCAGGGCCGGATCGGCACGGCGACGGTCGCCGCGCTGGCGCAGCGCAAGCCGATGCCGAAGCCGCCGCCGTAGCAGGGCACGCACCACCCCTCTCCGCCGTCATTCCGGGGCGCGCCCCTTGGCGCGAGCCCGGAATGACGAGAGGAGAGACCTACGCCAAATGCCGCTTCATCTCCGGCCGTGCCTTGAGCTCGGCGCCCTGCTTGCCGACGATCTTCGCAATGCGCTCTGGCGCAAACTTCAGATCGACGAATGCCGGCGCGGTGTTGGCGACCTCCTGATAGCTCACGATCTTGCCGTCGCGCAGCGTCATGATGGCGACGCCCTCGAACATCGCCCGCGCGCCGCCAGCTTCCGGCAAGGTTGACTTGTAGCTGAACGTGTAGCGCGCATAGAGCGTGGTGCCGGTGGTGACGGGGTCATGCATGTCCCAGCGGAAATCGGTCGCCGTGCGATAGAACCAGTCGTCGACCATCGCGGCGATCTTCTCGCGGCCCGCGAAGGCGCCGTAGAACACGTCGTGATAGACGCCATCCTCGGTGAAGAGACCAGCGAAGGCACGGCCGTCGCGTTGTTCGACGGCGTCGCAGAAGGCGCGCAGCATGGCGGTGGTGGTCATGGTAGTGCCTCCCGGTGTTTGTTGTTGTGCCCTCTCCCCTTGTGGGAGAGGGCAGCTCCGCTCGTAGACGCGCATTCACTTGGGTGAGGATCGGTCTCCGCAGAGGCAACCCCTCATCCGGCGCTTCGCGCCACCTTCCCCCACAAGGGGGGAAGGAAGAAGAGCACTTCACTCGATCTCGGCCACCGCGGCAAGAAGGCGCGCGATGTCCTGCGGGCGTGACAGGCGGTGGTCGCCGTCCTGGATCATGGTCAGCACGACGTCGTCGGCTGGCAGGCGATGCGTCAGCGCGAAGGCGTGCTGCCAGGGCACGTCCGGATCCTGCGCGCCCTGGAGAATGCGGACCGGACAGCCGAGATCGATGGCACTGCCGAGCACAAGGTGATTGCGGCCCTCCTCGATCAGGCTCCGCGTGATCGGATAGGGCGAGCCGTCGCCATATTCGGACGGCCGCAGCCAGAAGCCCCTGGTCTCGATCTCTTTCTTCACCTCGGGCGAAAAGTTCTTCCACATCAGTTCTTCGGTGAAGTCGGGCGCCGGCGCGATCAGCACCAAACCGGCGAGAGACGCTTTCCCCGCACGTTTCTTGATCTCGCGCGCGAGCAATAGCGCCATCCAACCGCCCATGGAGGAGCCGATCAGAACCTGCGGGCCGGTGCAGAACCGCTCGAACACCGCGACGCTGTCCTCGAGCCAGCTCCCGATGGTTCCCTCGGCGAAATCGCCGCTGGATTCGCCATGGCCGGAATAGTCGAACCGGACACACGCGCGGCCGCGTTCTCCAGCCCAGCCATCCAGCGCCACCGCCTTGCCGCCCTGCATGTCCGACTTGAAGCCGCCCAGCCAGATCAAGCCAGGTCCTTGGCCAGGTCCTTGCCCAACGCGGCGGCGCACCGCAATTCTGCGTGCTGACGGACCCTCGCCAACTTCGATGAAGTCAAGCACGGCATCGGGAATTGCATTGGTCATGGAACGTTTACTCTGGCTGTCGGGTTTGAGCTGTCCGGACGTGTTCCGCGAGATAACCCTGTACCCGCATTGACCCTTAGGGACGCTTGCGGAACAGGCGCAAGGTGTCTATGTCGAGCACCGTGCCGATGGGCGTGGCCAAAATGTCTCGCATTTGAGGGTTTTTCGCTTCTCGCACGAGCGACTTGCTTGCCCGCAAACGCATCTTCCTTCAAAATAGCCGCTTCCTTTCACAACTTTGGAGAACCACCCATTCGCCGTCCCAATAGAGCCCCGGCCCCTGCCAGCAAAGACGGGCCGCGCATCAACGATGATATTCGCAATGCGCAGATCCAGCTAATCGATCAGACCGGCGATAACAAAGGCACGGTCGAGACGATGATGGCCATCAAGATGGCCCAGGAAGCTGGCATGGATCTGGTCGAGATTTCGCCAAATGTCAGCCCTCCCGTCTGCAAGATCATGGACTACGGGAAGTACAAGTATTCCGCGCAGAAGAAAGCCGCCGAAGCCCGCAAGCGCCAGAAGACCGTCGAGATCAAGGAGATCAAGCTCCGCCCGATGATCGACGATCACGACTACGACGTGAAGATGCGCGCGATGCAGCGGTTCTTCGAAGAGGGCGACAAGGTCAAGATCACGCTGCGCTATCGCGGCCGCGAAATGGCGCACCAGGAGATCGGCACCAAGCTGCTCGACAAGATCAAGAACGACGTCGCCGAGCTCGCCAAGGTCGAGCAGGACGCCCGGTTCGAGGGCCGTCAGGTCGTCATGGTGCTGGCACCGCGCTGACGCCTGATCGTTGCAGCCGAAGTTTCAACGGCCCGTCCGGATCTCCGGCGGGCCGTTTTGTTTAATGGCTTTGTCCGACGTATCGCGGCCAGCTCCGCTGCACCTCTCCCGCTTGCGGGAGAGGTCGACACGCTCGCAAGAGCGTGGCGGGTGAGGGCTTTCTCCTCTTGGGGGTTCTCGCTTGCGAAGACACCCTCTCCCCAACCCTCCCCCGCGGGCGGGGGAGGAGCGCACCGCCGTGGTGACGACGATTTGCCTCGAACTTAGGTCCGCGTCGCCTGCCAGGTGCCGCTGCATTGGTCGCCGGAGATGATGCCCCGCCAGGAGCCTGCCCCGGCCGCGCCGCCGAGCCGGCCGCCGCCAGTGGCGTGGGAGGCGCCGACCGACACCTGAACCGCGACGGCGCCGCCACGATTGACCGTGCCAGAGACCCGTCCGCCACCAGCGGACGAGACCCGGTTGCCGGTCACGGTGAAGGGAACACTGTAGCCCGAGCTGCAATTGCCGCGGGTGGTGGCGAAGGTGACGTTCCAGACGCCGTCATAGCCGCCGATGCGGGCATCGGCGGTCGACGGGACGATGGCCGCGGCAAGCGCGGCGAGAAGCGCCAGACGGCGCGGAGAAGCGAAAACAGACAAAAGCGATTGAGAAAAATGGGCCATTTTAGTCCTGCTCTGGGCGACACGACTTGGACATGAAGGTAGCAATTCCGAATAGTCGCTGACTACGTTCCGGCGGTTCATCGTTGCCAATTCGCCCGTTCTCTGTCATAAGCCCGGCCTTCATCGCCCGGCTGATTAAGGGCTGCCGTGGCGGTGTTTCGTGCGGGTTTCGCGCTCGTTCGCAAAACCTGAGCACAATCAACGCTCTAACGAGCATTTTAGACGGCCAGCCGCCTTCGCGGGCGGCGTTCTGTTGTGGCCATAGGAGAGCAAAATGCCCAAGCTGAAGACCAAATCGGGCGCTAAGAAGCGCTTCAAGGTGACTGCCACCGGCAAAGTGATGTTCGCCCATCGCGGCAAGCGTCACGGCATGATCAAGCGGACGAAGAAGCAGATCCGTCAGCTTCGCGGCACCAGCGTGCTGTTCAAGACCGACGGCGACAACGTCAAGAAGTACTTCTTGCCGAACGCCTGATCGCGTCCACGATCATTGCCATCCACGCCGCGCCTCGCGCGGCGATCCGAAACCTAAGTCATCTCTGAAGGATTTTTGTCATGTCTCGCGTCAAACGCGGTGTGACCGCCCACGCCAAGCACAAGAAAGTCTACAAGGCCGCCAAGGGTTTCTATGGCCGCCGCAAGAACACCATCCGCGCCGCCAAGCCGGCCGTCGAGAAGGCGCAGCAATACGCCTTCCGTGACCGCAAGCGTAAGAAGCGGACGTTCCGCGCGCTCTGGATCCAGCGCATCAACGCGGCCGTCCGTCCGTTCGGACTGACCTACAGCCGATTTATCGACGGCATGGCCAAGTCCGGGATCACCGTGGACCGCAAGGTGCTGTCGGATCTCGCGATCAACGAGCCCGCGTCGTTCCAGGCGATCGCCGAGAAGGCCAAAGCTGCGCTAGCCGCCTAAAAGGCCGCGCTGGCCGCCTGAGGCTTGCGCTAGCGGGCTTTCGAGCCCGCAGCCTTCAGTGCGCGTTGCGAGTAACGCTGGGCGACCTCCGCCCGGCAGAACGCCGTGAACGACAGATACATGGTGCCGGACTTGTTCCGGTACTTGCCGTCGCACACGCGCATCTCGCGTTGGTAGGACTGCCTCTGGACGGCGCTGAGGCCGGGCCTGAAATCCGCCTCGCATTTCTTCTCGACGGCGGCGCCAAGCTCGACATCGCCGCTCGCGGTCAATTCGCAATCCTTGAAGACCTTCATCGCGCTTTCGCAGCCCTTCTGGGCACTGATGGTGTCGGCGACCTCGTCCAGCGTCATGGATTTGTCCATGCAGACCATCGCACGCGCAGGCGTCCCGGCGATGGACAGAACGATAGCAAGAACGGCCGGGCAGGATTTCGAAAGCATCGCGGAAGTCTCCTCGTATCTCCCTTGGTGCCCGGCCTCCGCGCGAGGTTCAACCCAGCCGGTCGCAAGCCCGAAATGACCGGCTTTTTGCTTGACGTTACGGCCTTCGGGCGGCGACAACCCAGCCGAATTTGGAGCTAAGGATTTGACTGTGTCCGACCTCGCAACGCTCGAAACTTCCATCCTCGACCAGATCGCCTTAGCCGGCGATGAAGCCGCGCTCGAAGCGGTGCGCGTCGCGGCCCTCGGCAAGAAGGGTTCGATCTCGGGACTCCTTGCCACGCTCGGCAAGATGTCGCCCGACGAACGCAAGACGCAAGGCGCCGCGATCAACCAGGCCAAGGACAAGGTCACCGAGGCGCTGACCGCGCGGCGCGACGTGCTGAAGTCGGCCGCGCTCGATGCGCGGCTGGCGTCGGAGACCATCGACGTCACCCTGCCGCTGCGCGATGCGCCGACCGATGCCGGCCGCATCCATCCGCTGAGCCAGGTCTGGGACGAGCTGACCACGATCTTCGCCGACATGGGCTTCTCGGTCGCCGAAGGACCCGACATCGAGACCGACGATTACAACTTCACCAAGCTGAATTTTCCGGTCGGCCATCCGGCGCGCGAAATGCACGACACGTTCTTCTTCCATCCGAAGGAGGACGGCTCGCGCATGCTGTTGCGCACCCATACCTCGCCGGTGCAGGTGCGCACCATGCTCAGCCAAAAGCCGCCGATCCGCGTGATCTGCCCAGGCCGCACCTATCGCATCGATTCGGATGCGACCCACACGCCGCAATTCCACCAGGTCGAAGGCCTCGTCATCGACAAGCACTCGCATCTCGGCCACCTCAAATGGATCCTGCACGAGTTCTGCAAGGCGTTCTTCGAGGTCGACCACATCAACATGCGCTTCCGGCCCTCGTTCTTCCCGTTCACCGAGCCGTCGCTGGAAGTCGACATCCAGTGCCGCCGCGACAAGGGCGAGATCCGCTTCGGCGAAGGCGAGGACTGGCTCGAGATTCTCGGCTGCGGCATGGTGCATCCGAACGTGCTGCGCGCCTGCGGCATCGATCCCGATGAGTACCAGGGTTTTGCCTGGGGCATGGGCATCGACCGCATCGCCATGCTCAAATACGGCATCGCCGATCTGCGCCAGCTGTTCGACAGCGACGTCCGCTGGCTCAACCATTACGGCTTCAAACCGCTCGAAGTGCCGACGCTCGCGGGAGGGCTAAGCTCGTGATGCTCGCTCTCCAATGTGAGACTGCGAAGATTCTCTCCGTTCCCTGCGTCGAGAGAGCCCTCTCCCTGCCCCTCCCCGGCTTGCGGGGGAGGGAACGGATGGAGCGAGCGCGTGGCCTCGCGGGTACGCATTCTTTGTCCGCACGACAGGTCGAACCCCCTCCCCCGCTTGCGGGGGAGGGTTGGGGTGAGGGTATCTCCTCAATGGGGTTGCCAATGGTTGATCCTAAACATCCCGATTGGAAAGTATCGACTAAGCTCCGCGCCAACGCTCGCGCTCTCAGGCGCAATTCGACCGATCCGGAACGTATCATCTGGTCAGAGCTGCGCGGCGGCCGGCTAAACGGCGCAAACTTCCGCCGTCAGGTACCAATTGAGAACTATATCGCTGACTTCATCTGCCATGCGGCCAAGCTCGTCATCGAACTCGATGGCGGCCAACATTTCTCCGATAAAGGCGAACGCGCAGATGCTCGGCGCTCTGCAATCATCGAAGCGCGGGGCTTCAAGGTGCTCCGCTTCAGCAATCTCGACGTCATGACCAATCGTGCGGGCGTTCTCGAAACCATTGCGACTACCGTCGCGGAGAGAGCCCCCACCCCAACCCTCCCCCGCAAGCGGGAGAGGGAGCAGACCGTCTCCGTGGAGAAGAAGCAGCCATGAAATTCACCCTCTCCTGGCTGAAGGACCATCTCGACACCGACGAGCCGCTGGAAAAGCTCGCCGACAAGCTCACCATGATCGGGCTCGAGGTCGAGAACATCGAGGACAAGGCGAAGGCGCTGAAGCCGTTCACCATCGCGAAGGTGATCTCGGCCGAGCAGCATCCGAACGCCGATCGCCTGCGTGTCTGCATGGTCGACACCGGCGACGGTGGCGCGCCGGTGCAGGTCGTGTGCGGCGCGCCGAATGCGCGCACCGGGCTCGTCAGCGTGTTCTCGCCGCCGGGCACCTACATTCCCGGCAAGGACATCACGCTCGGGGTCGGCACCATCCGCGGCGTCGAGAGCCGCGGCATGCTGTGCTCGGCGGCCGAGCTCCAGATCTCCAACGACCATGACGGCATCATGGAATTGCCGGCCGATGCGCCGATCGGCGCAGGTTATGCCGAATGGGCGGCGCTGGGCGATCCCGTGGTCGAGATCAATCTGACGCCGAACCGGCAGGACTGCACCGGCGTGCACGGCATCGCGCGCGATCTCGCCGCCGCCGACATGGGCAAGTTCAGGGATCCCTCGATCAAGCCGATCAAGGGCGAATTCCCCTGCCCCGTGAAGGTCACGGTCGAGGACGCCGCACTCTGTCCGGGCTTCGCGTTGCGCCTCGTGCGCGGCGTCAAGAACGGCCCGTCGCCGGAATGGCTGCAAAAGCGGCTGACCGCGATCGGGCTGCGCCCGATCAACGCGCTGGTCGACATCACCAACTTCATGACCTACGACCGCGCGCGGCCGCTGCACGTGTTCGACGCCAGGAAGGTCAAGGGCAATCTGGTCGTGCGCCGCGCCCGCGACGGCGAGACGCTGCTCGCGCTCGACGGCCGCACCTACAATCTCGATCCGGCCATTTGTGTGATCGCGGACGAGCACGGCGTCGAATCGCTCGCCGGCATCATGGGCGGCGAGGCCTCGGGCTGCGACGAAGATACCACCGACGTACTGATCGAATCGGCGCTGTGGAACGAGATCAACATCGCCCAGACCGGCCGCAAGCTCGGCATCAATTCGGATGCACGCTACCGCTTCGAGCGCGGCGTCGATCCGGCCTTCATGGTGCCGGGGCTGGAGCTTGCGACCAAGCTCGTGATGGAGCTGTGCGGCGGCACGCCGTCGGAGAATGTCGTGGTCGGCAAGACCTTTGGCGACGACCGCGTGATCGATTTCCCCGTGACCGAGGTGAAGCGTCTGTCCGGCATCGAGGTGCCGCAGCCGGAGATGAAGCGCATCCTGTCCCATCTCGGCTTCATGATGGCGGGCCCGGGCCCGGTGGTGAAGGTCGCGGTGCCGTCGTGGCGCTCGGACGTGCACGGCAAGGCCGACATCGTCGAGGAAGTCGTCCGCATCTACGGTGTCGACAAGGTGCCGATGACGCCGTTCGAGCGCGGCGAAGACGCGCGCAAGCCGGTGCTGACGCCGCTTCAGCTTCGCACCCGCCGCGGACGGCGCGCGCTCGCGAGCCGCGGCATGGTCGAGGCGGTGACCTGGTCGTTCATCACCAAGTCTGCGGCACAACTGTTCGGCGGCGGGCAGCGCGAGCTCGAGGTCGCCAACCCGATCGCAGCAGACCTCTCCGACATGCGGCCGAGCCTGCTGCCCGGACTGGTCGCGGCGGCACAGGCCAATGCCGATCGCGGCTTTGGCGATGTTGCGCTGTTCGAGGTCGGTCAGGTCTTCAAGGGCGATCGGCCGCAGGATCAGTTCATGGCGGCGAGCGGCGTGCGCCGCGGCCTTGCATCGTCGGAAGGATTGGGACGGCACTGGTCGGGCTCGTCGCAGGCCGATGTATTCGACGCCAAGGCCGACGCGCTCGCGGTGCTGGCCGCGGCCGGTGCGCCGATGCAGGCGCTTCAGATCGTGGCCGGCGGACCGGCATGGCTGCATCCCGGCCGCTCCGGCACGATCCAGATCGGCCCGCAGAACGTGCTCGGCACCTTCGGCGAGATGCATCCGCGCGCGCTCGAGGCGCTCGGCGCCGACGGCCCGCTTGTTGTGTTCGAGGTGATCCTCGACCGCATCCCCGAGGCGAAGAAGAAGCCGACCCGCGCAAAACCCTTGATCGAGCTGTCCGCGTTCCAGCCGGTCTCGCGCGATTTCGCCTTCATCGTCGACCGTGCCGTGAAGGCCGGCGACATCGTGCGCACGGCGCAAGGCGTCGACAAGAAGCTGATCACCGCTGTCAACGTGTTCGACGTCTATGAAGGCAAGGGCATCGACGACGGCAAGAAGTCGATCGCCATCGCCGTGACGATTCAGCCGCGCGAGAAAACCTTGACCGACCAGGAGATCGAAGCCGTCGCCGCGAAGATCGTAGCCGAGGTGACGAAGAAGACCGGCGGCGTCTTGCGCGGATGAGCCTCACCGATTTCCTCCCGAAGGACGTCAGCCTCACCATTGCGATGGCGCTCTGCGCCGTCGCTTTCGTTTCGGGCACTGCCCGTGGCTTCTCCGGTTTCGGCTCGGCATTGATTTTCATGCCGCTCGCGAGCAGCATCGCTGCGCCGCGGCTCGTTGCAGCGCTCTTGCTCGTCATCGATTTCGTTGCGGCGGCGCCGCTCTTGCCGGATGCGTGGCGAAAGGCGGACCGCAAGGCGACCGCCGTGATCGTGCTGGGCGCGCTGGTCGGCGTGCCCGTCGGCACCTATTTCCTCAGCGTGCTCGAGCCCGTCACCACGCGCTGGATCATCTCGTGCTTCGTCGCCGCGCTGCTGCTTCTGCTGCTGTCCGGCTGGCGCTATCGCGGCAAGGACCACGCCTGGCTCTCGGTCGGGATCGGTGGCCTCTCCGGCTTCTGTAGCGGCTTGGCGCAGACCGGTGGCCCTCCGATCGTCGGCTACTGGCTCGGCCGCCCCATTGAGCCCATTGTCGCGCGCGCCAATATCCTGCTGTTCTTCGGCGCCTCGGATTTCTTCTCGATGGTCAGCTACGCCACCACAGGCCTGATCTCACGCGAGTCGCTTGTGCTCTCGTGCATCGTCGGCCCGGTCTACGCCATCGGCGTCGCCTTCGGCGCCTCGCTGTTCGGCCGCGCCAGCGAAAAGATCTTCCGCGGCATTTGCTACATGCTGATTGCAATGGCCGTGATCGCGGGCCTGCCGGTGCTGGACGGAATCTTACGCTGGTAGCCCTGCGGGCTCACCGCCGCCGCCGCTTGGTCGATTGCGTCGGCACGTCGGCCGGCTGGTCCTTGAGCGCGCCGATCTTGCGCAAGGCCGCATCCGCGGCGCGCTCACCGCTTTCCCAGGCGCCGTCGACCGTGCCCCACAGCGTCTCGTGGGTGGCTTCGCCGGCAAGGAACATGCAGCCGATCGGCTCGCCCAGAATTTTTCGCGAGAGCTGACCGCCGGGCGAGGACGCGGACATCGCGCCCATCACATAGGGCGAGGCATTCCAGCGCGTCGCGCTGGTCTTCTGCACGACGGCTGCGGCCTCGCTGCCGAACAGCTTTGTGATCCATTCCTTTGCGAAGGCCGCCATCGCCTTCTCGCCTTGCTCTGAAAGGTTCCGGCCGAACGCGCCGCCGACATCGATCGAGCACAACGATGAGCCGCCGATATTGGCGTACATGAGCGCCGTGCGCGTTGATGTGCTTTGCTCGATCAGGATGTCGTCGCGCGACAGGCCAAGCGGATTGCCCGGCAATTGCAGCACGATGTGATCGTAACTGCCGAGGCCGAGCTTCGACGCCGCATCGAGCGTGCGCTTGGGAATGTCGGGCGCGAACTTGATTGCGCCCGCGGTGAGCACATTGGTCGAGACCGTGACGATGGCGGCGCGCGCGGCGATCTTGCCGGCCGCTGTCTCCACGCTGACATCGCGATTGCTCCAGACGATCCTGCTCGCCGGCGTCGAGAGCGCAACCGGCGCCGGCTCGCCGAGTTTTGTGATCAGTGTTCCCAGCCCCTGGCGGCATGCGATCGCGGCATTGCGGTCCTGCGCGCGCGACTTGTCGATCGCGGAAAGGTCTTTCAGATCCTTGCCGGCAAAGCTTGCGCCCAGCACGAACTCGGCCGCGCCCGCCCAGTCGCCGAGATCCTTCGGCAACACCGACCCGCACGCTGTATCGAGCTTGCCGCGCGCGGCCTCGTCGATGGCGCGGTTGGCCCGTACCAGCGCCGCCAGAAATTCCTCGGTCTCACCAGCCCGCGCATTGCGGCGACCGATGCGCATCTTCTGGCCGGCCGGCGCCGGCAAAACGTCGAGCCCGACGCTGCGCGCGAGCCGGATCATCGGGTTGGTCTCGGGATTGTGCATCCAGCGCGCGCCGCGATCGAACGGCACGTCGAAGGTTGTGCTGTCGGTGATGCAGCGCCCACCGATCTGCGAGGCCGCTTCGACCACGACGACCTTGCGGTTGGCGGCCATCACGCGCCGCGCTGCGGCAATGCCTGCCGCGCCCGCGCCGATCACGACAATGTCAGCCTCGCGCGGCAGAGGTGCGGCGGTTGCGCGCAGGATCGGCGTGGCGGCAATAGCTGCCGACGCCGATAGGAAGCTGCGGCGCGTGATTGTCATGTCATGGTTTCCGGGGACTTGCGGCGAACGGGAACAGCCCGCGAACCTTGCCGCATCCGATGTTGCGCGGCAACCATCATGGTGAATCAATCGTGTTTGACATCACAGAGCCATGAACTGAATTGCAACAGGTTTCGGCCATGATAGAGATGGAAAAAAGACGGCCAGAAAGGCCCGGGGAGAGTTCATGGGGACGGTCCTAGATTCAGTCGGCAAGGTGATTGCCGCGTACCTCTCGAAGGAGGTGCCGGGCTACGAGCCGTTCACGCCGAGCGACCCTGAGCACCTGCGCGGCGTGATCCAGCCCGGCGACGTCATGCTGGTCGAGGGCAACAACCGCATCTCCGGCATCATCAAATACCTGACGCAGTCGACCTGGTCGCATGCCGCGCTCTATGTCGGCCCCGTCGAGGGCGCGCAGGAGCCCGACGGCGAGCCGCATGTGCTGATCGAGGCCAATATCGGCGAAGGCGTCACCTCGGCGCCGCTGTCGAAATATTTTCCGTATCACACCCGCGTCTGCCGTCCGGTCGGGCTGTCCTACGAGGACCGCACCACGGTCTGCCGCTATGCGATCAACCGCATCGGCTTCGGCTACGACACCAAGAACATCCTCGACCTGATGCGCTTCCTGTTTCCGCTGCCGGTGCCGCAGCGCTGGCGGCGGCGCATGATTGCGCTCGGCTCGGGCGATCCGACCAAGATCATCTGCTCGGCGCTGATCGCGCAGGCGTTCGACGCAGTGCGCTACCCGATCCTGCCGAAGATCACCAAGGCCGGCAGCCGGGCCGCCCGCCGCGAGATCCTGCACATCCGCGATTCCTCGCTCTACATGCCCCGCGACTTCGACATCTCGCCCTATTTCGAAGTGGTCAAACCCACCATCGTGCATGGCTTCGACTACACAGCCCTGCACTGGGCCGACAAGCAAAAGCCGCTCGAGGAGGTAGCGGGCTCATTCGGTGTGTTTCCAGAAGCGCTCCGTGCGCCGCCGCTCGTTCCTGAAGCGATTGACGAAGAAACGCCGGGTGAAGTTTCGGCTACAGAAGTGACGCGCGAGCCCGCGGAGATGGGCGTCGCCTTCTCCGAGCATTTCGTGATGCTGACCGAGCTCGCGATGTACCGCGTGCGGGAGCAAGCGTGCGAGATGGCGGCGTAAGCCTCCTCTGTCGTCCCGGCGAAGGCCGGGACCCATACTGCGTGATCTCTCGGTTTGCGGGCGGTCGATGTACCAAAGACTAGTCGTCGCCAAACTGCTCCCTGTGGTTATGGGTCCCGGCCTCCGCCGGGACGACCCTGGGGAGATATCTCGTGCCTACACGAGATTGTCGCGGACGAAAACCTACCGCTCCGCCCGCCCGATCACCGCCATCAGCTCAGCGATCTTTTCGCGCTGGTCGGCCTTGTCGCCGCTCGCGATGGCGTGCTCGACGCAATGGGCGACGTGATCCTTCAAAACCTCTTCCTCGACCCGACGCAGCGCGGCGCGCACCGCCGAGATCTGCGTGACGATGTCGATGCAGTAGCGGTCGTCCTCGACCATTTTCGAGAGGCCGCGAACCTGGCCCTCGATCCGGCCGAGACGTTTCCCGACGGATGCCTTGATGTCCTTGCGCATGACGTCTATATACCCCCCTAGGGTATATGTTGCAAGGCCGGAGCATGGGAATGAACGACGCCGAACACACGCATCACCAGGATTCGGACGCTCATTCCGGATGCGGCTGCTCCACGAAGACCGCGCCGGCCGCTGTCGGGCCCGCGGCTTCCTCATGCTGCGGCGCGCACGTTGATCATGCTGGCGGCTGCCATCATCACGACCATGGCGCCACTGCTGCAAAAGTGCTCGATCCCGTCTGCGGCATGACCGTCGATCCCGCGACCTCGAAGCATCGCTTCGAGCACGACGGAACGACGTTCCATTTCTGCTCAGCCGGCTGCCGCACCAAGTTTGCCGCCGATCCCGCAAAATATCTCGCCAAGGAAAAGGCGCCCGAGCCGGAGATGCCGGCGGGCACGATCTACACCTGCCCGATGCATCCGGAGATCCGCCAGGTCGGCCCCGGAAGCTGCCCGATCTGCGGCATGGCGCTGGAGCCGGAGGTGGCGAGCCTGGAGACCGGCCCCAACCCTGAGCTCGCCGACATGACGCGACGGTTCTGGATCGGTGGCGCGCTGGCGCTGCCGCCGGTGGTGCTGGAGATGGGCGGACATCTCGCCGGTCCGCACAACTGGATTGACCCGGTGCTGTCGAACTGGATCCAGCTCGTCTTCGCCACGCCCGTGGTGGTCTGGGCTGGCTGGCCGTTCTTCGTCCGCGGCTGGCAATCGCTGGTGACCCGCAATCTCAACATGTTCACGCTGATCGCGATGGGCACGGGCGTCGCCTATGTCTACAGCCTGATCGGCACGCTGGCGCCGCAGATCTTCCCTGACACCTTCCGCGGCCATGAGGGCGCGGTTGCCGTGTATTTCGAGGCTGCAGCCGTCATCACCGTGCTGGTGCTGCTTGGCCAGGTGCTGGAGCTGCGCGCCCGCGACGCGACCTCGGGGGCGATCAAGGCGCTGTTGCAGCTCGCACCAAAGACCGCGCGGCGCGTCGATGCCGACGGCAACGAGCACGAGGTCGAGATCGATTCACTTCACGCCGGCGACACCTTGCGCGTTCGTCCCGGCGAGAAGGTGCCGGTCGACGGTATCATCTTGGAAGGCCGCTCCTCGCTCGACGAATCCCTCGTCACCGGCGAGTCGATGCCGGTGACCAAGGAGGTCGGCGCCAAGGTGATCGCCGGCACGCTCAACCAGTCGGGCAGCTTCATCATGCGCGCCGACAAGGTCGGGCGCGAGACGCTACTGTCGCAGATCGTGCAGATGGTCGCGGATGCGCAGCGCTCGCGCGCGCCGATCCAGCGTCTCGCCGACCAGGTCGCGGGCTGGTTCGTGCCGACCGTGATCCTCGTCGCCATCGCCGCCTTTGCCGCCTGGGCCTGGTTCGGGCCGGAGCCGCGGCTGGCCTTCGGCCTCGTCGCTGCCGTCAGTGTGCTGATCATCGCCTGCCCCTGCGCGCTCGGGCTCGCCACGCCAATGTCGATCATGGTCGGCGTCGGCCGCGGCGCCCACGCCGGCGTGCTGATCAAGAATGCCGAAGCACTGGAACGGATGGAGAAGATCGACACGCTCGTGGTCGACAAAACGGGAACGCTGACCGAAGGCAAGCCCAAGGTGGTGTCGATCGTGCCGGCGGCGGGCTTTGCCGAGGATGACATCCTTCGGCTGGCCGCCAGCGTGGAACGCGCCAGCGAGCATCCGCTCGCCGATGCCATTGTGCGGGGGGCCAAGGAGAAGCAGCTCACGCTCGGCCCGGTCGAACACTTCGACTCGCCGACAGGCAAGGGCGCGACCGGCAGGGTCGACGGCAAGACCGTTGTGCTCGGCAACGCCAAGTACTTTGCTTCGATCGGGATCGACACCACGGCGCTCGATGCCGAGGCCGAACGCCTGCGCGGCGACGGCGCGACTGTCATCAACATGGCCGTTGATGGCGTGCTCGCCGGCCTGTTCGCGATCGCCGACCCGATCAAGGCGTCCACGCCGGAAGCGCTGAAGGCGCTCGCCGCCGAGGGCATCAAGGTGATCATGCTGACCGGCGACAACCGCACCACGGCGGAAGCCGTGGCGCGCCGGCTCGGCATTGCCGATGTCGAAGCCGAGGTGCTGCCGGACCAGAAGAGCGCAGTGGTCACAAAACTGCAAACGGCCGGCCGCAGTGTCGCGATGGCCGGCGACGGGGTCAACGACGCGCCGGCGCTGGCGGCGGCCGAAGTCGGCATCGCCATGGGCACCGGCACGGACGTGGCGATGGAGAGCGCCGGAATCACGCTCCTGAAGGGCGATCTCACCGGCATCGTGCGCGCGCGAAACCTGTCGCAGGCGACGATGAGCAACATCCGGCAAAACCTGTTCTTCGCCTTCATCTACAATGCCGCCGGCATTCCAATCGCCGCCGGCATCCTCTATCCGGCGTTCGGCGTGCTGCTCTCCCCGATCATCGCGGCCGCAGCGATGGCGCTGTCGTCGGTGAGCGTGGTCGGCAATGCGCTGCGGCTGCGTACGACCAAGCTGTGAGGTAGGATGTGCGTAGCCCGGATTGCGCTTCGCTCCATCCGGGCTACGATTCTGCGAATTTGGCAGCGCGCCCAGAGAGGACCTGATGCAGCGGATCACGATCACGATCGAGGACGATCTTTTGGCGGAGATCGATGCCGCAGCCGAGGCGCGGGGCTACCAGAACCGCAGCGAGATCATCCGCGATCTCGCCCGGGCGGGCCTGCAACAGAGCGCGGAGGACACTGCGCAGGCCGGCCCCTGCATCGCCGGCCTCGTCTATGTCTACGACCACGCCGCGCGCGATCTCTCAAAGCGCCTCGTGCAGGAATTCCACGGTCACCACGACCTCGCGCTGGCAACCCTGCACGTCCATCTCGACGAGAACAATTGCATGGAGATGACCGCGCTGAAGGGCTCGGCCGATGAGGTGAAGCATTTCGCCGACCACATCATCGCCGAACGCGGCGTGCGCTATGGGCGCGTAGTGATGATCCCAACGGGGGAAGGGACGCAGGCGAAGGTGCGGAAGCACGGGCATAGTCATCGGCATGAGTAGGCTTGCCGCATAGACGGTGCGTTCCCCTCTCCCCTTGTGGGAGAGGGTGGATCGCCGCGAAGCGGCGAGACGGGTGAGGGGTCTCTCTCTACGCGTGCATCTCTTGCATTTGAACTCGCTGAAGCAACCCCTCATCCGGCGCTTCGTGCCACCTTCTCCCACAAGGGGAGAAGGGAAGAAAGAGCGCCTCATGCCGCCTTCGCCGCGCTGCCGCCAGGCAACCCCGCTCGCGCGAGGCCGCCATAGAGTTGCTCGTTCGGCATTTCCTCGCGCAGGATCTTCCGCACCGCGATCAGCTGCTCCAGATCGATCCCCGTCGCAAAGCCCTTGCTATCGCACAGGAACACGAGGTCCTCGAACACGACATTGCCGGTGGCGCCGGGCGCGAAGGGGCAGCCGCCGAGGCCGCCGAGCGAGCCGTCGAGAATACGGACGCCTTCGTCGAGCGCGGCGGCGGCGTTGGCGATGCCCATGCCGCGGGTGTCATGGAGATGGATGCAGATCGGCTTTCGCCCCGCGAGCTTCACCGCGGCGCGTGACAGTTCCGCCACCTGCTTCGGTCCGGCATAGCCGACGGTATCGGCGATCGCGACAAAGTCGACGCCGGCCTCCAGGCATTTGTCGACGAGACGCAGCACCTCCTTGGGATCGACCGCGCCGGTGATCGAGCAGCCCAGCGCCATCGAGATCGCGGCGTTCACGAGCGGCTTGTGGGCGCTGGCATCGCGCATCTCGCAGAGCCGCTTCACATTGGCGATCGCGGAGTCGCGCGACCGATGCGCGTTGGCCTGGCTGTGCTCCTCCGTGGCCGAGACGACGGAGGCGATCTCGCCGACGCCGGATTCCAGCGCCTCGTTGACCCCGCGCTCGTTGAGCGCGAGTGCGATGCCGTGAGCGCCGGGCAGGCTCGCGACCGTCGCGACGACATCGCGAACGTCGACGAATTGCGGAAAGGTCTTTGCCGGCAGGAACGAGCCGACCTCGAAATGCCTGACGCCGGCCGCGTATTCCTCGCGGACCCAGCGCTGCTTGGCCGCGGTCGAAGGAAATTTCTTCACGAGCTGGAGCCCGTCGCGCAGGCCGACTTCGCGCAGGCTGACGCGATCCGCGGGGTAGATGGTCTCGATCCGGCTCATGCGCGCCTCCCAGCGGCTTTTGACGTGACGTCGTTGTTATCGATCTCGGCACGAACCGCTGACGTGTCAGCGCCGAGCGGCGCGACCTTCAGGCCTTCGCCGAGGTGGTCGCCGTTCCACTCGACCGGCAGGGCCGGCACATGGAACGGCTTGCCGTCGGCGGTGATGTTGGTGACGAGGCCACCCGGCCGCAGCACGTGCGGGTCGGTGAGGAGATCCTCGGGTCTATTGATCGGCGAGAAGCAGATGTTGAGCGCGTCGAGCTTTTGCGACAGCTCTGCCACGTTCCACGCCCTGATGATCTCGGCCACGCGTGGGAGGATCCGTGGCCGCGCCAGGATGCGATCGGTTGTGGTCCGCAAGCTCGGATCATCGAGAAACTCGGTCAGGCCGAATTCGCGGCAAAAGCTCTGCCAGTGGCCCTCGGTCACGACGCCGATGAAAATGCGGCCGTCGCCAGCGGCATCGAAGATGTCGTAGATAGGCCAGGCGTGCTCGCGCTCCGGCATCGAGCGCGGCTTGTTGCCGGTCATCTCGTATTCGACCATGTGCTGGGCGACCAGGAACAGGCAATTCTCGAACAGGCCGATGCGGATGTCGGCGCCATCGCGCTTTCCGCCGCGCTTCTGGTAGAGCGCCGCGAGAATCGCGATCACGCCGAACATGCCGCCCATGATGTCGTTGGCGGAGGAGCCGACGCGCTGCGGCTTCTCCTTGGTGCCGGTCATGGCGGCGAGCCCCGACATCATCTGCACGACCTCGTCGAGCGCCGGGCGATGCTCATAGGGGCCGGACAGAAAACCCTTGTGACCGGCGACGATCAGATGCGGATGGCGGTGGCGCAATTCCTCGGCACCTAACCCCTGCTTGTCGAGCTGGCCATCGCGAAAGTTTTCAAGGAATACATCGGCTGTTTCGAGCAGACGATGCATGGTGTCGCGGTCCGCAGGGATTGCGAGATCCAGCACGACGCTGCGCTTGCCGCGGTTGAACAGCGGAAAGAACGCCGTGCCCATGCCGCCGAGGGAGCGGGTCTTGTCGCCGGCGGGCGGCTCGACCTTGATCACCTCGGCGCCGAGCTGCGCGAGGATCATGCCGCAGGTCGGGCCCATGACCATGTGGGTCATCTCGACCACCCGCACGCCTTCGAGCGGCAATCCGGTCTCAGTCATGCGTCACTCCCTGTTCATTCGTCCCAAAGACTAGGTCTTCACAAGTCTTCTGAAAAATATAATCTGTCGAAGATTGCCTTCGCGCTTATAGAACGCTTCACCACCAATGCTGATCTGACATGGATTCGCGCCAGCTCCGCTATTTCATCGCCGTCTACGAGCAGAGGAACCTGTCGCGCGCGGCCGACCAGGTCAACGTCGCGCAGTCCGCGCTCAGCCATCATATCTCGAATCTGGAGGCCGAGTTCGCCACGCCGCTGTTTGAGCGCAAGTCGCGCGGCATGGATCCGACGGCGGCCGGCGAGCGGCTCTACGAGCACGCCCGCATCATCCTGCGCGCGATGGCGGAGGCCGAGACCGAGGTGCGCGAGGGCGCCCGCGTCATCGCCGGCGACATCTCGATCGGCATGGCCAATTCCGGCGTCAAGGCGATCGGCGTCGAGCTGATGCGCACAGTGCTGACCAAATATCCAAAACTCAAGCTGTCGCTCACCGAGAGCCTGTCGGGTGCGACGCTGATGCATCTGATGATCTCCAACGTCGATCTCGCGCTTGTCTATAATCCGCCGTCGGAGAAGGAGCTGATCACGGAGGCGGTGCTCGAGGAGGAGATGTTCCTGGTCGGCATTCCAAAGCTGGTCGGCAGGGGCAAGGCTCCGATCCGCTTCGAGGAGCTGAGCCGGTTGCCGTTGATCCTGCTGCGCTACGGCCTCGGCCTGTCCTCGCGCGCGCTGCTGGACGATCCGGTCCTGCTCAAGCGGCTGGAGGTCAGCGCCATCCTGCACGCCAATTCGATCACAGGCATGACCGGCGCGCTTGTCGAGGGGCTCGGCTGCACCATCGCGACAAAACTGTTCGCGCGGGAGGAGCTCGCCGCCGGCCGCCTGGTCGCGCGCAAGGTGATCGAGCCGAAGCTGACCCGCACGCTCTATCTCTGCCGCCTGCGCAACCGCCCGATGACTTATGCCATGGAAGAGATGCGGCGCTTGATGCTGGCGTTGATCGCCGAACAGGTGCGGGGCGGACACTGGCAGGCGGAGCTGGTAAGCTAGCGCCGCAACGCCGCCGCGCTCCCTCTGCCCGCTCGCGGGGAGAGGCGAAGAAACCCCGAGTTCGAAAATCTCGAACGCTTCCATCGATATGTTCTTCTGGATTTCCGCCTTCGACCGGCCAACATGGCGCGATCCGGCAAGGCTTGCCAAAACCACAGAGATGAGCCGCCGGGAAACGCGCGCATCTCGTGCGCCACGGGGAGGACATCATGAGCGTTGTCGACATCGACACCGGCTTTGAGCTCGGCGTTGCGCCATCCGGATCGGACGAGATCTCGCGGCGGCTCGAGGCGATGCCAGGGACGGCTTACGTCTGGCGGCTCGTCATCCTGCTCTCGCTCGGCGGCTGCTTCGAGATCTACGATCTGTTCCTGACCGGCTATATCGCGCCGGGCCTGAGCCGCAGCGGATTGCTTTCCACGACGACAACGGCCTTTTTCGGCTTCTCCGGCATCGGCGCCTTCGTCGCGGCGACCTTCGCCGGCCTGTTCGTCGGCACCTTCTTCCTCGGCTTCCTCGCCGACCGTTACGGGCGCCGGGCGGTCTTCACCTACGCGCTGATCGGCTACACCGCGGCGTCGGTGATCATGGCTTGCCAGACCTCGTCGGAAGGCCTGCTGCTCTGGCGCTTCCTCGCCGGGATCGGCATCGGCGTCGAGGTCATCACCATCGACGCCTACATCACCGAGCTCGTGCCGAGCCGGATGCGCGGCCGCGCCTTCGCGGTGAACCAGTCGATCATGTTCATCGCCGTGCCCGTCGTCGCGTTCCTCGCCTGGTGGTTGGTGCCCCTTGCGCCTCAAGGCGTCGAGGGCTGGCGCTGGGTGGTGCTGATCGGCGCTGCCGCCAGCATGATCGTCTGGGTGCTGCGGTTGTTCCTGCCCGAGAGCCCGCTCTGGCTGGCGCGTCATGGCCGCACCGAGGAGGCGTTCCGCATCCTGGCGACCCTGGAAGCTGCGAGCGGCGGGGCAGCCTCACGTCCCCTCGCCTCGCCTGCACAGCAGAAGATGCAGTCGGTGGCGCGCGTTGCCTTCGCCGATCTGTTCCATCCGCCCTATCTCTCGCTCGTCGTGCTGTTCATGGTGTTCAATCTGTGCCAGGCCTTCGGCTTCTATGGCTTTGCCAATTGGGTGCCGACGCTGCTGGTCGAGAAGGGCATCACCGTCACCAAGAGCCTGCAATATTCCTTCATCGTCGCTTTTGCTTATCCGATCGCACCGCTGCTGGCCGCGAGCTTCGCCGACAGGTTCGAACGCCGCTGGATCATTTCCGGCGCCTGCATCGCGATCATCGTGTTCGGCATGGCGTTCGCGCAGTTGACCGAGCCTGGCGTGCTGATCGTCTGCGGCGTGCTGCTGACGGCCTGCAACACCACGATGTCCTACGCCTATCACGCCTACCAGACCGAAGTGTTCCCGACCCAGATCCGCGCGCAGGCCTCCGGCCTCGTCTATTCGATGAGCCGGCTCTCCGCGACGTTCTCGGGCTTCATCGTCGCCTACATGCTGAAGGAGGCCGGCGTCACCGGCGTGTTCGGCCTGATCACCGCGGCGATGCTGATCGTGGTGATCGCGATGGCGCTGTTCGGCCCGAACGTGCGCGGCAAGGCGTTGGATACGGTGTGACTGAGTTCGTCATTGCGAGCGCAGCGAAGCAATCCAGCCGGCCTCCGCGGAGAGACACTGGATTGCTTCGTCGCAAGAGCTCCTCGCAATGACGGAGGAGAGAGCGTCGCCTGGCTCATGCCGCCAGCAGATTCTGCAACGCGGCGCCGTTGGGGACGCCGAGGCCGGAGCAGGCGTCCCAGCCGGGACCAGCCTTGTACATGCCGTGCAGATCGCCGGTGATGTCGTTATTGCCTTGCGTGATGTCGCGGAATACGCCTTGTGCGTGCGAGGCGTAGATCAGCGGGTTGATGAAGCCGACCGTCTTGCCGAATTTCTTGGTCGTGGCCTCGTTGATACGGGCGATCAGGCCGGCCATCAGCGGTGCGACCGCGCTGGTGCCGCCGATCGTGGTCATGACGCCGTTGAGGAATATCTGGTAGCCGGTCGCGGGATCGGCATCGCCGGCAACATCGGGCACGCCGCGCCCGACCGAATGCGATGGCGATTTCGGCACATGGGCGTGGGCCTGATACGCCGGCCGCGGGAACACGATGCTGACGCCGCCGCCACCCGCGCCGCCTTGCGTCCCGCCGTTCCAGACCACCTCCTGGATGTGGCCGTTCGGCGCCTTCAGATTGGTGCCGCCGCAGGCCAATGCGAACGGGCTGGAGGCCGGGAAGTCCGCATGCGGCTTTCCGTCCCAATCCTGGCCCATGTCGGCCGAGCCATTGTCGCCGGAGGCGACGCAGACGGTGACACCCATCGCAGCCGCATCGCGGATCGCCTCGTTCAGGCCGTCGACAAATTGCTGCGAGCCCGCCGGATCTTCCGGTCCGCCCCAGCTGATCGAGATCACCGAAGGTTTTCGCGCACTGTCGTGGACGGCCGCTTTCACCGCGTCGATGAAGCCGTTGGTGGTGTTGGGCGCGAAATAGACCACGATCCTGGCGCCGGGTGCGATCGCACCGGCCACCTCGATGTCGAGCACGACCTCGCCGTCGGCGTCGGAATGGCCGGGCTTGTTGGCGCCGCCGTCGACGCTCGCAGGTGCGACCTGCGGCATCGGGATGCCGGCCTTCTTGAAGAAGGTCTTCAGGTCCGAGGTCTTGTAGCCGGCACCAGTGGGATGGCCCTTCTGGTCGATGTCGTTGAGCTCGATGATGGCGATGCACTGGCCGGCGCCGGTCTCGCCGCCCGGGAAATTGTAAAGCTGGGCGATCTGCTCAACCGAGAAGCTGCCGCCCTGCCCTGCGCGCGCGGTCGCGCCCTTTTTCACCATCCTGCGCCGGAAATGCGGCTGCGCCACGGGACGGTTGTCCAGGCCATGCACGCCGACCACGATGCCTTCGAGCTCGGCCGGGATCTGCACGCTGCCCTTGCGCATGCGATAGGTCGCGCCGTCGTGCCTGACCTTGTTGAGCTTGACGCCGAACGCCGCGCTCATCGCCTTCACCGTGCCGGTGAGCTTCACCGTGCGCGAGGCGAGGTGCACGCTCTTGACGTTGAGCTCGTGATGATGGGCGAAATCGTCGATCTTGGCGACGTCGGCGGAATCGGCGCCCATCTCCGCGGCGAACTCGGCGCGGGAAAGATATTGTCGCTCGCGCGGCGGTTGCGCGCCGAGCGCCATCACCTGCTCGTCGTCCGAACGCTTGGCGCGCAGACGAACGCTGATCTCGATTTCCTGCTTGGGATCGGCCGCGCCGACGAGCTTGGCGCCCTTCGGCAATTTTCGCGCGCTGTTCACCAGCGCGACACGCTTGGTCGAGCTTGCCATGACTTCCTCCGTTTGTGATGGGAAGGATGATTGCCCCACTTCAACTATAGGTGTAATCGCCGCCCCGATTTGGTTCAGAGATCACGCGATATTTTTCGAGGAATGACCTTGCGCGGCAGAGAGAAACCTCGGCGTGGCCCAAATCGGAACGATATCGGTCAATAGTTCGAACCATTCGATGCCAGGAACTTCGATCTAAGATTGCAGCGGCATCGCCTGCCGATGCCGGCGCTGGTGGCGGAGCATCAGGCCGCAGGGACCTGTAGGTCAGCCTCCCTTGCCGAAGCGGCCTAGTGTGTCTACCTCTCGCGGGTGGTTTCGTGAGAGGGTTCCCATGCTGGATGCCGCCGCAAAGGCGCTGTCGCAAATGATGTCGCCGCCGATGCGCTCGATCCTGTGGCGGTCGATCGGGCTCGCGCTCGTGCTGATCACCGTGCTGGCGATCGGCTTGCAGCGGCTGCTGAGCTGGTTTGCGACCTATGGGGAGGTCTGGCTCGAAGGCCTGCTCGGACCGGGCTGGCATTCCTCGCTCGAGGTCCTGGCCTGGATCATCTCGATCGCGGCGGGCCTCGGCGTCGTGTTCGGCAGCGTGTTCCTGATGCCGGCGATCACCTCGCTGGTGGCGAGCCTGTTTGTCGATGATGTCGCCGACATCGTCGAGCGCGAGCACTATCCCGCCGAGCGGCCGGGCACGGCCCTGCCGTTCAGCCAGGCGATCTATGAGGGCATCAAGACCGCGCTGCTGACGATTTTGGTTTATCTCGCCGCGTTGCCGCTGGTGCTGTTCGCCGGCGCCGGGTTCCTGATCTTCTTCCTCGCCGCTGCCTGGCTGCTGGGGCGCGAATATTTCGAGCTCGCCGCGATGCGCTTCCGCTCGCCGGAGGAAGCCAGGGCGATGCGGCGCGACAACGCCGCCACCATCTTCACCGCCGGCCTGATCATCGCGGCATTCGTCTCGATCCCGATCGTCAATCTGGCGACGCCGATTTTTGGCATGGCCTTCATGGTCCACATGCACAAGCGCCTGTCCGGCCCACGGCCCGAGCTGATCGAGCCGGCGCGCCAGCTGCGGTGATTGGCTGACTGCGAACCACGAAGCAGGTGCGCTCCCTCTCCCGCCTGCGGGAGAGGTCGGGGTGAGGGTGTCTCCGCAATGGGACAATCCCCAAGCGGAGAGAGCCCTCACCCGGCACTGCGTGCCGACCTCTCCCGCAAGCGGGAGAGGTGACCGCCTCCGCGGCGCGACTGAACGAACGAACGTCCACCGCGCCCTACGCCACCTTCACCCCGCACTTGCGCAGCACCGTCTTGGCGAAGCCGAACGGTGCCGGCGTGAACGGGCCTGGCGGCGCGCGGGTGATCAGGGCGATGAAGCCGAGTCCGGCCATTGCCAGCCAGAAGCACAGCCAGAAGCCGTCGATATAGGCGAGCACATTGGCCTCGCGCTGCACGAAGCTTGCGAGCGTGCCGAGCGCCCGCGCCTGGGCCGACCCGGCGCCATGGGCCGCGAAGTGATCCGCGAGCTGCTTGAGTGCGCGCACGACATTGACGTCGCCGACCTCCAAATTCTGGCCGATATAGAAGGAATGGACCTGCTCGCGGACGCGCAGCCACGTTCCCATCAGCGCCACGCCGATCTCGGCGCCGCCGAGCCGCATGATCTGGATATAGGCGGCGAAGGCGGTGGCGCGGCTCGGATCGGCATTCGACAGCGCCGTGATGATGAGCGGCAGCAGCGTCAGCGACTGCCCGATCGCCTGCAAGAGCACGATGCCGATAAAATCCTCGCGCGCCCAATCATGGGTCAGCTGGGTGCCCCAGAGATTGGCGGCGGCGAAGCACGCAAATCCCACGATGACGACGCCGCGCGCGTCGAAATGGCGGAGCAGCCAGATCGAGATCGGCACCAGCACGAACATCGGCAGCGCGCCATAGGTCAGCAGCAACAGGCCGCTCTGTTCCGGCCTGAGCAGTCCGACATTGCCGAGAAAATTCGGCACCAGCGAGGAGTTGGAGAGCGAGGTCAGCGTGTAGAGCAGGATCACGACCAGCGCGAGCCCGATATTGCGCGAGAACAGCACGTTGACATGCGCCCAGGGCTGGCGGGCCAGCATTTCGTTGATGACGAACGCCACGAACAGCACCGCGCCACCGACAAGCAGCGCCATCACCGTACCGGAGCCGAGCCAGTCGAGGCGATTGCCCTGGTCGAGGCCGGCATAGATCATCGAGACCGACGCACCGAGCAGCAGCATGCCGCCCCAATCGGCCTCGCGCAGCAGCGCGCGATTGACCGGCTCGCTCGGCGTGCCCAGATAAACCATCAGGCCCATCAGCGGCGCCAGCGCGACGCTCTGCCAGTACAGCCATTGCCAGCCGAGATGCTCGACATAGAAGCCGACCAGCGAGCTCGATGTGTCGAAGGCGAAGCCGACGCGGATCGAATAGAGCGCGATCGCCGGCAGCCACCAGCGCATCGGCAGGTTACGGAAGATGATCATCAACGTCGCCGGCACGAAGGTGCCGAGCAGCATCCCGTGGACGACGCTGAGCGCCATCAGCGTCGGATAGTCGCGCACGAACGGAATGATCAGGGAGACGATTGCGTAGACCAGGCTCGGAATACCGAGCACGCGCCGCAGACCAAACGCGGTCGCAAGCCACGCGACCGCGGGCGCGACGAAGATCTGCGAGCCGATGCCGGCGGTCGAGAGCCAAGCGCCTTCGTCGAAGGTGAGAGAGAATGCGCCGCGCAGATCCGGCAGCCCGATGGTGGTCAGCCGGCTGTCGAAATTGGCTAGGAACGAGCCGAGCAGCACGGCGGCAACCGCAAACAGCGGCTGCGGCGCGATGCCGCCACGCGAGACAGGTCCGCGACTGGCATCGTCATTTTCCGCCATCCGCGCCCTTCGTGTCGATGCTGGTGACGACCGACATGCCCGGCACGAGGCGCGTCAGCAAGGGCTGGTTGTCGTCGAACTGGATGCGCACGGGAATACGCTGCACGACCTTTGTGAAATTGCCGGTGGCGTTGTCCGGCGGCAGCAGCGCGACCTGCGCGCCGGTCGCCGGCGCAATCCGCTCGACCTTGCCGCGGAGCTTCTCACGCGGAAAACTGTCGATGGTGATCTCGACGGGCTGGCCCGGCGTGACGTGCGTGAGCTGGGTCTCCTTGTAGTTCGCAATCACATAGACCTTGGGCAGCGGCACCACGTTGATGAGGTTGGTGCCGATGTTGACGTAATCTCCGGGCTGCACCTGGCGTTCGCCGACGACGCCGTCGAACGGCGCCGTGATCTTCGTATAGCCCAGCTTCAGCTTCACGCTCGCCAGCGTCGCCTTGGTTGCATCGAGATCGGCGGCGCGCTGCTTCTTGGTGCCTTGCAGGACCTCGAGCTGATGCTGCTGGGCGGCGATCACGGCGCGGCTCGCGCGCACATCGGCCTGCGCCTTGGCGTAACCCGCGACCGCCTGCTCGTAGCGCTGCCGCGTGCCGGATTCGGTCTGCGACAGCGATTGCTGGCGATCCTGCTCCTGCTTGGCCTCGACCTCCAGCGCTTCCGCCGACAGCCGCGCGGCCTCGGCCTGCGCGATCGTCGCATATTGCAGCTCGATCTGGTTGGCGAGATTGTCGAGCACGGCCTGCGCCGCGGCAACCGCCGCTTCCGACTGCGCGACCTGCGCCTCGTAATCGGCGGGATCGATCTGGATCAGGAGATCGCCGGCCTTGACGCGCTGAAAGTCGGTGACCGCCACCGTCAGCACCTCGCCGGAGACACGGCTCGCAAGCCGCGTCAGGTCGGCACGCACATAGGCATCGTTGGTGGTCTGGATCACCGCGTCGCCGACCCATTCGTCGAAGCGCAGCGTCGCCAGCGCGACGAAGGCAAGCGCGACGGTCACGGCGAACAGCGGGATGGCGAGGCGGCTCCAGAGCGAGCTCGCCGGCCGCTGCGTCGGCTTGGATTGCATCGCCGGCGCAGAAGCGGCCGGCTGAGGCGACGAGGCTTGTTCCTGTTGACTCACGACATGACCCTAAAACTCACTCGCTTCACATCGTCCTGGAACGACGGCGGATACTGCCTCACACCGTCTTCTCCGGCCAACGGCAAAGATCGTTGATCAGGCATACCTCGCAGCGTGGCTTGCGCGCGAGGCAGGTGTAGCGGCCGTGGAGAATGAGCCAGTGATGAGCATGCAGCATGAATTCGGACGGGATCACTTTTTCCAGCCCGAGCTCGACCTCGATCGGTGTCTTGCCGGGTGCGAGGCCTGTGCGATTGCCGACGCGGAACACATGCGTGTCGACCGCCATGGTGTGCTCACCAAAGGCCATGTTGAGCACGACATTGGCGGTCTTGCGGCCAGCGCCGGGCAATGACTCGATCTCCGCGCGCGTGCGCGGCACCTCGCCGCCGAATTCGGCGAGCAGCTTTGCCGACAGCGCGATGACATTCTTGGCCTTGGTGCGATAGAGCCCGATGGTCTTGATGTACTCGCGCAAGCGCTCCTCGCCGAGATCGAGCATCTTCTGCGGCGCGTCGGCGATTTCGAACAACGCACGCGTCGCCTTGTTGACGCCGGCGTCGGTGGCCTGCGCCGACAGCACCACGGCAACCAGCAGCGTATAGGGGTTGAGATGCTCGAGCTCGCCCTTCGGCTCCGGATTGGCTTTTCGGAATCGGCTGAAGACCTCGTGGATCTCAGCCGGTGTCCAGGGTTTTACAGACTTGGGTTTGGGAGCCTTGGGTTTGGGTGCCTTGGGTTTGGGAGCCTTGGTCTTCGGCGCCTTCGGCTTCGAAGCGGCCGCCTTTGCCTTTTTCTTCGTCACGGCCGCTCTGCGCGAGGCCGGCTTGCGGATGATTTTCGCCATGATCGGGATATACTGAGGGACGATGAGCACAGGCAACGAAATTGAGCGCGAGAACGAGGTCGAGATCCTCTCCGCGCGGTTGACGCCGCATCGCTCGCTGAACCGCACCGGCTTCCTCGCCGTGATGTTGTTTCTGAGCGTGGTCAGCTTCGTCACCGGCATCGTGTTCCTGATGATGGGCGCCTGGCCGGTGTTCGGCTTCTTCGGCCTCGACGTGCTCGTGATCTGGTGGGCCTTCAAGGTCAATTTCCGCGCCGCGCGCGCCAGCGAGGAGATCACCGTCACCCCGACCGAGCTGCGCGTACGGCGTGTCAGCCACCGCGGCCAGGTCGCCGAATGGACCTTCAATCCGCTCTGGGTGCGGCTCGACCAGGAGGTCGACGAGGATTTTGGCATCGAGCATCTCTATCTGATCTCGCGCGGCCGCCGTATCCAGATCGCCGGTTTTTTAGGTCCGGAAGAAAAGACCAGTTTTTACAAGGCGTTAGTCGAGGCGCTGAACGCCGCAAGGCGCGGTCCGACCTACAATCCGATCCCCTGAACCCAGTCAGAAATCGGGTGGTTTCGCGCCCGCCCCTCTCCTACATTTCCGGTCATGATGACACTCGCCATACATGACCAGCGCCTGGCCAAGCCGGGCCCCCAGAACGCCGCGCTGCGCGATTATGATTCCGTGCGCCGAGCGATCGCCTTCATCTCGGAGAAATGGCGCGCGCAGCCGACCATCGAGGCGATGGCGGATGCGGCCGGCGTCACCCCGGATGAGCTGCACCATCTGTTCCGCCGCTGGGCCTCGATCACGCCCAAGGCGTTCATGCAGGCACTGACGCTCGATCACGCCAAGGGGCTGCTCAGGGACTCCGCGAGCATCCTCGACGCCGCACTCGACTCCGGGCTCTCGGGCCCGGGCCGGCTGCACGATCTCTTCGTCACCCATGAAGCGATGTCGCCGGGCGAATGGAAGAACGGCGGCGCGGGACTGAGGCTGCGCTACGGCTTCCATCCGTGTCCGTTCGGCACCGCGATCGTGATCGCGACAGATCGCGGGCTGTCCGGTCTCGCCTTCGCCGATCCCGGTGAGGAGAAGGCCTCGCTCGCCGACATGACGCGGCGCTGGCCGAACGCAACTTATGTCGAGGATCACGAAGGCACCGCGCCGCTGGCGCAGCGCATCTTCGACACAAAACTGTGGCGGCCGGATCAGCCGCTGCGCGTTGTCCTGATCGGCACCGACTTCGAGGTGCGGGTCTGGGAGACGCTGCTGAAGATCCCGATGGGCCGCGCGGTGTCCTATTCCGACATCGCCTGCAACATCGACAGTCCGAAGGCCTCGCGCGCCGTAGGTGCTGCCGTCGGCAAGAACCCGGTGTCCTTTGTCGTGCCCTGCCACCGCGCACTCGGCAAGAGCGGCAAGCTCACCGGATATCACTGGGGCATCACCCGCAAGCAGGCGATGCTGGGCTGGGAGGCCGGACAGCTGGGGGTGCAGTAGGCGAGAAGCCGTAGCTGCGTAGGGTGGGTTAGCGTAGCGTAACCCACCACTTCTGTCACCGCAGAAACCAAAGAGGTGGGTTACGCTGACGCTAACCCACCCTACGATTTCTTTTCCAGATCATGCTTTAGCCCGCCAGATCCAGCTTCGATGCCACGGTCGAATCCGCATTGAGGCGATAGATGATCGGCACACCTGTCGCGAGCTCGCGCTTCAGGATGCCTTCGGGCGAGAGCTTTTCCAGCACCATGATCAGTGCGCGCAGCGAGTTGCCATGGGCGGCAACCAGCGTGCGCTTGCCGTTGAGCACGCCGGGCAGGATCTCCTGCACGTAGTACGGCAGCGCGCGCGCCAGCGTGTCCTTCAGGCTTTCGCCGCCGGGCGGGGGCACATCGTAGGAACGGCGCCAGATCAGCACCTGATCCTCGCCCCATTTCTTGCGGGCGTCGTCCTTGTTGAGGCCGGAGAGATCGCCATAGTCGCGCTCGTTCAGCGCGAGGTCCTTGTTGGTCGGCAAGTCCTCCTGGCCGAGCTCGCCCAGAATCAGATCGAGCGTGTGCTGCGCGCGCGTCAGCACCGAGGTGTAGGCGACGTCGAACACGAGGCCTTGTGCCTTCAGCTTGCGGCCGGCTTCCGAGGCTTCCTTCACCCCGAGCTCGGTGAGATCAGGATCCTTCCAGCCGGTGAACAGGTTCTTCAGATTCCATTCGCTCTGGCCGTGGCGGACGAGCACGAGAAGACGTTCGCTCATTGACTGCTTTCCGTTTGGTTCTTCAGATATCTGCGAGGCCGAGCACGTCGGCCATGGAGTAGTGCCCCGGCTTCTTGCCATGCGCCCACAGCGCCGCCTTCAGCGCGCCGTGTGCGAACAGCATGCGGTCTTCAGCGAGATGCGACAATGTCAGCCGCTCGAACGGGCCGAGGAAGGTGACGCTATGCTCGCCGGCGACGGTGCCGCCGCGCAAGGAGGCAAAGCCGATTGCGCCGGGCTTGCGCGCGCCGGTGATGCCGTCACGGCCGCGTTCTGCATTGTCCTCGAGCGAGATGCCGCGACCGGCCGCTGCCGCCTGACCCAGCATCAGCGCGGTACCGGAGGGCGCATCGATCTTCATGCGGTGATGCGTTTCCACGACCTCGATATCGAAGCTCTCGTCGAGCGCCTTGGCGACACGTTTCACCACCGCTGCGAGCAGATTGACGCCAAGGCTCATATTGCCGGACTGGACGACGACGGCGCGGTTGGTGACGCTCTTGATCACGGCGTTATCCGAAGCCGAAAGCCCGGTGGTGCCGATGACATGGACGATACCGCGCTCGGCCGCGATCGCGACATTGGCGATGGTCGCGGCCGGAACGGTGAAATCCAGAATGCCGTCGGCGTCCTTGGACATGGCCCAGAGATCGGCGGAGAGCTTGATGCCGTTGGCCGGCAGGCCTGCGAGCACGCCGGCATCCTTGCCGAGCAGCTCCGAACCCGGCGCCTCCAGCGCGCCAGCCAGCACCGCGCCTTTGCTGTCGGCGATTGCCCGCGTCAGCGCCCGGCCCATCCGGCCGCCGGCTCCAGCAACAATCAAGCGCATGTCTGACATGGTGCGATCCTCTCAGATGCGTTGTAGCGGCGGGATGCAGTTCCGGCAACCGAGGGGCGGGCAGGCGCCAGCGCGCGCCCTATCTCCCCCTGAAGGCAGGTCGCTTGCGGCCATCCTTCGAGACGCCCGCCTGCAGCGGGCCCTCAGGATGAGTTCGGAGTACGTGGCAACAAATTCGACGGGTACCGGTGCTGCTTGGCCTCATCCTGAGGAGACCGCGGAGCGGTCGTCTCGAAGGACGAGGCGCGCGCGCAGATCGCGGCCTAGCCGTCCGACGGCTGCGGGCCGTCGTAGCCCTCGATGATGATGAGGTCGGCGATGGAGTGCGGCTGGCGCACCTTGATGTTGGCCTGGTATTCCGGCGAGTTGTAGCAGGCGATCGCGGTCTCGTAGTCGGGGAATTCGATCACGACGTTGCGGTTGCGACTAGCACCCTCGACGGTGGTGAACTTGCCGGCGCGGACGACGAAGCGGGCGCCCCATTTCTTGAAGATCGGACCGTTGGCCACGGCATAGGGCTTGTAGCCCTCGTCATTGTTCACATCGACGCGTCCGATCCAGTAGCCTTTTGCCATTGTTCTTCTCCCTGTGTTGTTGGTTAGCCCAGCGCCGCAGCTATCTCGGCCTGGATGGCGTCAGCGGTCGCCCTGGGGTCGGCGGCTTCCACCACCGGCCGTCCGACGACGAGATAATCGGCGCCGGCCGCGATCGCGCGGCCCGGCGTCATGATGCGTTTCTGGTCACCGGTCGCAGAGCCTGCCGGGCGGATGCCGGGCGTGACGAGGCTCATCTGGTGGCCGACGGTCTTGCGCAGAGCACCCACCTCCTCCGGCGAGCAGACGAGGCCGTCGACGCCGAGCACCTGGGCCTGCTGCGCGCGCGCCTCGACCAGCTCCGAGACGCTGAGCCTGTAACCTGCCGCATGCAGATCGTCGTCATTGTACGATGTCAGCACGGTCACCGCGAGAATCTTCAGGCTGGCCTTGCCGCGGCCTTCGACCGCGCCCTTCATGGTCTGCGGATAGGCATGCACGGTCAGGAAGGTCGCGCCGAGCTTGGCCACGCTCTCCACGCCGCGCGTCACCGTGTTTCCGATGTCGTGCATCTTGAGATCGGCAAATACCTTCTTGCCCTTGTCGGCGAGCTTGCCGATCAAAGGCAATCCACCGGCATAAGCGAGCTGATAGCCGATCTTGTAGAACGTGACGCTGTCGCCAAGCTTCGCAATCATCGCCTCCGCGGCATCAACGCTGGGCAGATCGAGCGCGACGATCAGGCGGTCCTTCGGGGCGATTTCGGCTGGCGTCATGTCACCTCACATCATGCGTTGGGAAATATCGATCAACTGCCGCACCATCTCCTTCAACGAGGCGATGTCGCCTTCGTTCTTCAGCCTGTCCATATCGTCATAGGCCTGATCGGCAAAGGCGAGCGTGAGCTGGCTCGCGATCACATTGGCGTGGCAGGAGGTCAGGATCAGCCGCAACGCCTGGAGCGCGCGGGCGGCACCGAGCCGGCTCTGCGAGGCGCCGGCAAGCGCAAAGGCGCGGTTGCGGAACACGTCGCCGCGCGCCTCGTGCGGATCCTGTACCCGGCTCACCCAGTCGATCGCGTTCTTCAGCAGCGGCGGCACCGAGGCGTTGTATTCGGGCGTGACGAACAGCACGCCATGATGCGCGCCGATCATGCGCTTGAGATTGGTTGCGTGCTTGGGCACGCCGGACTTGGCCTGGAGATCGCCGTCATAGATCGGCAGCGGAAAATCGGCCAGCGAGATGCGGGTGATGTCGACGCCGGCCTGGGCGAATTCATAGCTGGCTGCCGCCGCCAGCTTCGCATTATGCGAGCCGGTGCGGAGCGAGCCAGGAATGACCAGGATTTTCGGTGCTGACATCCAATCCAATGCGTTCGGCGAAACGAGCCCGCCGCGCAAAGAGGAAAGCCGGCGGAATTAGTCCTTGCGATACACCCAGACGCGGGCCGGCGGAAGGTTCATCCAGATCCGTTCCGATGCCTCTGTGGACACGCCGGGCAACGATTTCGGGATCGGCGGCACCACCGCATAGGTGAATTGGACGAAGGGCGCGCCAGGCGCGAGCGCCGTGAAGGCGTCGCGCATGAGCCGCAGCCGCGTCAGCATCGGCTTCGTCACCAGCGGCAGGCCAGAGACCACCGCCGCCGCCGGCGCGCTCAGCACGTTCCAGAGCGTATCACGCAGGCGATAGGCATCGCCCTGGACGACCTTGGCCTGCGGATAGCGGTCGCGGAGCAGGGCGCAGAAGCCGGGATTGTATTCGACGAGGACAAGGCGCTTCTGGTCGACGCCGCGCTCGACCAGCGCGGAAGTGATGGCGCCGGTGCCGGGTCCGAGCTCGACCACCGGGGCGTCCGAATTGACATCGACGTAGTGCGCCATGGTCCGGGCGAGAAGCTTGCCCGACGGCATCACCGCGCCCATATGCAGCGGCTTTTCGATCCACGACCTTAGAAAACGCACCTCGTCATCAAGACGAGGCTTCTTCAACGCACGCGCGGACGATGGCAAGGGCATGTCAGGACCGGACGACGGGACCGCGTGACCGCGGCGTGTCAGAAAATGGTCATAAACAGGTATAGGCCGCGGACGGTACGGTCAAGCCGGGTCAATTCGCCCGATTACCGAAGAAATCCTTGACCTTGGCGAAGAAGCCGTCGGCTTCCGGCTGGGTTGTGCCGGAGGAGAGCTTGTCGAACTCGGCCAGCAATTCCTGCTGCTTCTTGGTGAGGTTCTGGGGGGTCTCGACCACGACCTGGACATACATATCGCCCATCTGCCGCGAGCGCAGCACCGGCATGCCTTTTGATGCAATGCGGAAGCGGCGGGCGGACTGGGTTCCGGCGGGGACCTTCACCTTGGTCTTGCCCTTGTCGATGGTCGGCACCTCGAATTCGCCGCCAAGGGCAGCGGTCACCATCGAGATCGGCACGCGGCAATGCAGGTCGGCGCCATCGCGCTGGAAGAACTGGTGCTGGGCCAGCGACAGGAAGATGTAGAGGTCGCCGGGCGGGCCGCCGCGGACTCCGGCCTCGCCTTCGCCGGCGAGCCTGATCCTGGTGCCGTCCTCGACGCCCTGAGGAATGTTGACCGACAGATTGCGCTCGCGGGTGACTCGGCCCTGGCCCGAGCAGGACGGGCAGGCATCCTCGATCATCTGGCCGCGGCCCTGGCAGCCGGGGCAGGTGCGTTCGAGCGTGAAGAAGCCCTGCGACTGCCGCACACGGCCGGCGCCACCACAGGTCGCACAGGTCTTGGGCTTGGTGCCGGCCTTGGCGCCAATGCCCGAGCAAGCCTCGCAGGTGACCGAGACCGGGATCTCGATCTGCGCGGTCTTGCCGCCAAAGGCTTCCTCGAGGGTGATTTCCATGTTGTAGCGCAAATCGGCGCCACGCTCGCGGCCGCCGCGGCCGCGCTGCCCGGCCATGCCGAACAGATCCTCGAAAATGTCGGAGAAAGACGAAGCGAAGCCTGCGCCGAACCCGGGACCGCCACCGGGGCCTCCCTGCTCGAAGGCAGCATGGCCGAAACGGTCATAGGCCGCGCGCTTGTCCTTGTCCTTGAGGATCTCGTAGGCCTCGTTGATTTCCTTGAACTTGACTTCGCTGGTGTCGTCCCCGGGATTGCGGTCGGGGTGGAATTTCATCGCCAGCTTGCGGAAGGACGATTTCAGAACCGAATCGTCGGCCGAGCGTTCGACTTCGAGGGTTTCGTAATAGCAGCGCTTGGTGGACATGTGTGACCCGGTCTATCCAATCGCGATTCAAGTCGGAGCGAAACAACGTCGCCACGCGACGATATAGGCAGCCTTCCGCCTTGCGGCAGAGGGCTGCATGGCAGCGTTGAGAATAACGGCTGGGGATTGATTGATCGTAACGGGACCGACTTCAAAAGAGTCCTGGCCCGTCGAGCCCGACACGAAAGCCTCCCCCCTGAAGGGGGAGGCCGTTGCAGCGTGTGGGGTCCAAGCCGTCCGCATCATGACCCTCGCGGGCTTATGCAGACTTCTTGTTGTTCTTGTCGTCGTCGACCTCGGTGAATTCCGCGTCCACGACGTCGTCCTTGGCCGCATCCTTCTTGGCGTCGGCCTCGGCCTGCTGCTTGTACATGGCCTCGCCGAGCTTCATCGAAGCCTGGGCCAGCGTCTGGGTCTTGGCCTTGATCGCCTCGGCATCGTCGCCCTTCAGCGCTTCCTTGAGGTCGCTGACGGCATCCTCGATGGCGCGGCGCTCGGTCTCGGCGACCTTCGAACCGTGCTCGGCCAGCGCCTTCTCGGTGGAGTGCACCAGCGCGTCGGCATGGTTCTTGGCGTCGACCGCCTCGCGGCGTTGCTTGTCGGCCGCGGCATTGGCCTCGGCGTCCTTGACCATCTTGTCGATGTCGGCTTCCGACAGGCCGCCGGAGGCCTGGATGCGGATCTGCTGTTCCTTGCCGGTGGCCTTGTCCTTGGCCGAGACGTTGACGATGCCGTTGGCGTCGATGTCGAAGGTCACCTCGATCTGCGGCATGCCGCGCGGGGCCGGCGGAATGCCCATCAGGTCGAACTGGCCGAGCATCTTGTTGTCGGCCGCCATTTCACGCTCGCCCTGGAAGACGCGGATGGTGACCGCGTTCTGGCTGTCCTCGGCGGTCGAGAACACCTGGCTCTTCTTGGTCGGGATCGTGGTGTTGCGGTCGATGATGCGGGTGAACACGCCGCCCAGCGTCTCGATGCCCAGCGACAGCGGGGTCACGTCGAGCAGCAGCACGTCCTTGACGTCGCCCTGGAGCACGCCGGCCTGGATCGCAGCGCCGATCGCCACGACTTCGTCCGGGTTGACGCCCTTGTGCGGCTCCTTGCCGAACAGCTGCTTCACGACTTCCTGGACCTTCGGCATGCGCGACATGCCGCCGACCAGCACGACTTCGCCGATCTCACCGGCGGTGACGCCGGCATCCTTCAGCGCCTTGCGGCAGGGCTCGACGGTCTTCTGGACGAGGTCGTCGACCAGCGCCTCGAACTTGGCGCGGGTGAGCTTCATCGTCAGATGCTTCGGGCCGGTCTGGTCCGCGGTGATGAACGGCAGGTTGATCTCGGTCTGCGTCGTCGACGACAGCTCGATCTTGGCCTTTTCAGCGGCTTCCTTCAGGCGCTGCAACGCGAGCTTGTCGTTGCGCAGGTTGATGCCCTGCTCCTTCTGGAACTCGTCCGCGAGGTAGCCCACCAGGCGCATGTCGAAATCTTCGCCGCCGAGGAAGGTGTCGCCATTGGTCGACTTCACCTCGAACACGCCGTCGCCGATTTCGAGAATGGAGATATCGAACGTGCCGCCGCCGAGGTCGTACACGGCGATCGTGCCGGTCTTGGTCTTGTCCAGACCATAGGCGAGCGCAGCCGCGGTCGGCTCGTTGATGATGCGCAGCACTTCGAGGCCGGCGATCTTGCCGGCGTCCTTGGTGGCCTGGCGCTGGGCGTCGTTGAAGTAGGCGGGAACGGTGATGACGGCCTGGTCGACCTTCTGGCCGAGATGGGCTTCCGCGGTCTCTTTCATCTTCTGCAGGATGAAAGCCGAGACCTGCGAGGGCGAGTAGGTCTGGCCGTCGGCCTCGACCCAGGCGTCGCCGTTGGAAGCCTTCACGATCTTGTACGGAACGAGCTTCTTGTCCTTCTCGACCATCGGGTCGTCGTAGCGGCGGCCGATCAGGCGCTTCACTGCGAAGAACGTGCGCTCGGGATTGGTGACGGCCTGGCGCTTGGCAGGCTGGCCGACGAGGCGCTCACCGTCGTCCGTGACGGCGACGATCGAAGGCGTCGTGCGCATGCCTTCGGAATTCTCGATGACTTTGGCGTTTTTGCCATCCATCACGGCGACGCACGAATTCGTGGTGCCGAGGTCGATCCCAATGACCTTTCCCATGGTCCTGATATCCTTGTTTTTGCGGCAGGTTGGCTGGGCCCAGAAGGCACCCGAACCGAAACCCCCTAAGATCAAACATTCGCGATATTGCGATGGTTGACGCTCATATAGGAGGGGGGGAGGGGCCCGCAAGGACCGAACGCAAGTTTCGGCCGTGAAAACATCGGGTTTTGGAAGAACATATCCGCCCTGCACCGCCCTTGCGGGTGAGGAATTATTAACAGGTTCAGCCCTCAGCCGGCCCGCGCCGCCGTGATCCGCCCCGCCTTGTTACCGGCGCGCCAAACCCGCTAAAAGGCGGACCGGCCGGACCGCCGCGCGACCGTGCCTCGCGCGACAAAGAGGCCCGATGGCCGACCATCGAACGGCCTCAATGTGAACCAATCAGAGTGCCCATGAAGCTGATCCGCCCCCTCGCCGCGCTCGCCCTCCTCGCCGCCACGGCACTTGCGGCCTTCGCCGCCGACGCTGTTTTCCCGCCCGGCTTGCGCCTCGGCATGGTGCCGCTGGTCGGCCTCAATGCGGCCAAGACCTTCCCGGGCTTCGAAAGCGAGGACGGCAGCGTCAAGGTGCTGATCACCGAGCTGCCGCCGGCGGCCTATGGCGAGGTCGCCAGTGCCTTCAGCGCCAACCCGGCCGGCAACAACGGGGTGAAGCAGGACAAGATCGAGACGCCGGCGGGGCTGGCCTATTTCACCACCGAGACTGGCAAGGCCGGCGACACCCCGGTGAAGCGCTATTCGATGATCGTGCCGGGTCCCGGATTCTCCGGCTATGTCGCGGTCCAGATCCCGGAGAACGCCACCAAGATCTACACCGATGAGGCGGTGCGGCAGATGTTTGCGAGCACCAGCACCCGCAAGCAGGTCTCGGCCGAAGAGCAGATCGCGCTGATGCCGTTCAAGATCACCGATCTCGCCGACTTCAAGGACATCCGCACGCTGGCGCCGGGCGCCAGCATCATCCTGGCCGACGGCAGCGAGAGCACCGGCTATGAACAGAAGCCGTTCATGATCCTCGGCCTGATCGGCGCCACCCCGCAGCAGGCCGACGACCGCGCCCGCTTCGCGCAGGAAGCCGCGCTGCAGATTCCCGGCGTGCGCGAATCGCGCATTACCATGTCGGAGCCGATCCGCATCAATGGCCAGCAGGGTTTTGAGACCCGGATCGACGGCGTCAGCGGTAAGGACAAGGTCCCGGTGACCGTGGTGCAGTGGATCCGCTTTTCCGCCGGCGGCGCCTCGCTGCGTATCATCGCCAGCGCCCCGCGCGACCAGTGGTCGGATGCCTTCACCCGCTTCCGCGCCGTGCGCGACGGCATCCAGCCGAAGGGCTGACGACGGCGGTCCAACACATCCGGTGTCGTCCCGGCGAAGGCCGGGACCCATAACCACAGGGAGTGGTTGCAGGGTGAGCTGGTAATTCCAAGTCTTCGCAAAACCATTGCTGCGGCGTATGGGTCCCGGCCTGCGCCGGGACGACGATCTGGATTAGCAGCTCAACCGCTCATCAAAGCCGGCTGCATTTTCGGGCTTTTGTTCGTATACGAACGGAACTAGGCTTCGCTCCCGGTGGATCACCTTATTAGATCATTCTGGAGGAGGCGAACGATGCTCAATCGGCGACAGATTTTGGCGGCGCTGGGGACGACGGCGCTCGCAACCCTCGCACCAAGCGCGCTGTTTGCAGCGACCTCGATCAAGCCGGACGACGCATCGGCGCTGCTCGTGATCGACGTGCAGAATTGCTTCCTGCCCGGCGGCAGCCTCGCGGTGAAAGAAGGCGAGCAGGTGGTGCCGGTCATCAACAAGATGGCCAAGGCGTTCTCTAACGTGGTGATGACGCAGGACTGGCACACGCCTGGCCACGTCTCGTTTGCCTCGGTGCATTCCGGCAAGAAGCCGTTCGAGACCATCGACCTGCCCTACGGCAAGCAGGTGCTGTGGCCCGACCATTGCGTGCAGGGCACCGACGGCGCCTCGCTGTCGAAGGATCTCTCGATCCCGCAGGCCGAGCTGATCATCCGCAAGGGCTTTCACAAGGACGTCGACAGCTATTCGGCCTTCCTCGAAGCCGATGGCAAGACTTCGACGGGACTTGCCGGCTATCTCAAGGGGCGCAAGATCAAGCGCGTCTTTGTCGCCGGCCTCGCGACCGATTTCTGTGTCGCCTGGACCGCGCTCGATGCGCGCAAGGCCGGCTTCGAGGTCTATGTCGTCGAAGACGCCTGCCGCGGCATCGACAATCAGGGCTCGCTGGCAAAGGCCTGGACCGATATGGCCAAGGCCGGCGTGAAGCGGATCCAGTCTGCGGACATCGCGGTGAGCGCGTAAGTGTGACTTACGTCGCGCCTAGTTCGCCTCGTTGCTGTTCGCCGCGGGCGCGGCCTTCGCCCCGCCCTTGGCGACACCGACCAGCGCCGGGCGCAGCACGCGGTCGCCGATGGTGTAACCGGCCTGCACGACCTGAACCACGGTGCCCGACGGCACCGACGCATCAGGCACTTCGAACATCGCCTGCTGGAAGTTCGGGTCGAACTTCTGGCCCAAGGGATCGAACTTCTTCACGCCGTGCTTTTCCAGCGCGTTGAGCAGCGAGCGCTCGGTGAGCTCGACGCCCTCGATCAGCGAGGTCAGGCCGGGATCGGCCGCGGCGCGCGTTTCGGCCGGAATGGCATCGAGCGCACGCTGGAGATTGTCGGCGATGTCGAGCACGTCGCGGGCAAAGCCGGTGATGCCGTAGAGGCGGGCGTCAGCGACCTCCTTGGTGGTGCGCTTGCGCAGATTTTCCATCTCGGCCAGCGTCCGCAGCATGCGGTCGCGCGCCTCACTGGCTTCCTTCTGCAACAGCTCGACCGAGCCGGGCTCGGGATCGTCGGGCATGATGTAGGGTTTTGACACCACCGGCTCGCCGGTCGCAGCAGTCGTGTCTTCGGGTTGCCGGTCTCGATCGGTCATCGGCTCTCTTCTCGAACTGGTCTCAATGGGATTTTGCTGGCCCGGATATCGTGCTTCGGGCGCTGAAAATCAAGCGCCCGTGATCGGCGCAAATGCCGGTCAGCCCCCCAGCAGGCGGCTGACGATACGGGCGGCGTAGTCCACGGTCGGGATCACACGGGCATAATTCAGCCGCGTCGGCCCGATCACGCCCAAAACGCCGACGATGCTGCCGGCCGCATCCCGATAGGGCGAGATGATGGTGGAGGAACCGGACAGCGAAAACAGCTTGTTCTCCGAGCCGATGAAAATCCTGACGCCTTCGGCGGTTTCTGCGCGGCCCAGGAGGTCGATCACGCCGCGCTTGGTCTCGAGATCGTCGAACAGCAGCCGCACGCGCTCGAGATCCTCCAGCGCATGCAGGTCTTCCAGCAGATTGGCGTGGCCGCGGACGATCAGCTGGCGGTCCTCGTTCTCGCCGCCGGACCAGCTCGCAATCCCGGCCGAGATCACCTTCTGCGTCAGCTGATCGAGCTCGGCGCGCGCCTCGTTGAGCGCGGTCTCAAGCTCGAGCCGCGCCTCGGCCAGCGTTCGGCCCCGGATCCGCGCGTTGAGGAAATTGCCGGCCTCTGTGATCGCCGAGGAGGGAACTCCCGGCGGCAGCGCCAGCACGCGGTTTTCGACCTGGCCATCTTCGCCGACCAGGATCACCAGCGCCTTTTCCGGTTCCAGGCGAACGAATTCGATGTGTTTCAGCCGCGTATTGGATTTCGGCGTCAGAACGACCGCGGCGGTCCGGGTGAGACCCGACAGCCGCGTCAACGCCTGATCCAGCGCCGCCTCGACCGACTGCGCCTGCCCGACCGAGGTCAGTTGGCTCTGGATCGACTGCCGCTCGGCCTCGTTGAGGTCGCCGACCTGCATCAAAGCGTCGACGAAGAAACGCAAGCCGAGTTCCGTCGGCAGCCGGCCGGCGGAGGTGTGCGGGGCATAGATCAGGCCGAGATGTTCGAGATCCGCCATGACGTTGCGGACCGAGGCCGGCGACAGCGGCATCGCGATCAGGCGGGAGATGTTGCGCGAGCCGACCGGCTCACCGGTGGCGAGATAGCTTTCGACAATTTGACGAAAGATGTCGCGGGAACGCTCGTTGAGCTGGGCGAGGCCTGCGCGCGGCGCGATCAGATGGATCGGATCGTGATGGGCCACAGACGATAACTCCTCTCAGGTGCTCATAATTTGTCCATCCCGGAAGCTTCTGACAAGCGTGGCGTTTGCGGGGTGGAAAACCGGGGGTGAAAAAGCCTTGTGGTTTCCCCTTGCTGCTCACCCTCGCCCCCCCTACAAGCACCGCGAACAGCCCTTTTCCGAGAGTTTTGGAGGATTTCCCATGCGGCCAAGCCGCCGTGCGCCCGACGAATTGCGCCCCGTGACGCTTGAGCGCGGCGTGGTCAAATATGCGGAAGGCTCCTGCCTCGTGAAATTCGGCGACACCCATGTGCTGGTCACGGCCACGCTGGAGGAACGCCTGCCGCCATGGCTGAAGGGCCAGGGCCGCGGCTGGGTCACCGCCGAATATGGCATGTTGCCGCGCGCCACGCTGGAACGCACCCGCCGCGAGGCCTCTGCCGGCAAGCAGAGCGGCCGCACCGTCGAGATCCAACGCCTGATCGGCCGCTCCTTGCGCACCATCGTCGATCTCGAAGCGCTCGGCGAGCGCCAGATCACGGTCGATTGCGACGTGATCCAGGCCGACGGCGGCACCCGCACCGCCTCGATCACCGGCGCCTGGGTCGCACTCGCCGACTGCATCAACTGGATGAAGTCGCGCAACATGATCAAGGCCAAAGTGCTGCGCGACAATGTCGCCGCGATCTCCTGCGGCATCTATCAGGGCAAGCCGGTGCTCGACCTCGACTATGCCGAGGATTCGGAAGCCGAGACCGACGCCAATTTCGTCATGACCGGCGACGGCCGCATCATCGAGGTGCAGGGCACCGCGGAACGCGAGCCCTTCACGCAGGACGAGTTCCTGGCGCTGATAGCGCTGGCCCAGAAGGGCATCGCGCGTCTCGTGGACTTGCAGAAACTGGCTGTCGCGTAGTCAATAGGCCCATGCCCCGCCGAATCACCGGAAAGCTCGTCATCGCCACTCACAATCCCGGCAAGCTCGCCGAGATGAAGGAGCTGCTCGCGCCGTACGGCATCGAGGCGGTGTCGGCCGGCGAGCTCGGCCTGCCCGAGCCGGACGAGACCGGCAACGATTTCCGCAGCAACGCCGCGATCAAGGCGATCGCGGCGGCGCAGGCAACGAAGTTGCCGTCGTTCGCCGATGATTCCGGGATTGTCGTCGACGCGCTCGATGGCGCACCCGGCATCTACAGCGCGCGCTGGGCCGGGCCAGCCAAGGATTTTAGCGCGGCGATGGCGCAGATCGAGCGCCTGCTACAGGAGCGCGGCGCGACCACGCCGGACAAGCGCACCGCGCATTTCGTCTCCGCACTCTGCGTCGCCTGGCCCGACGATCATCTCGAAGAGGTCGAGGCGCGCGTCGACGGCACGATGGTGTGGCCGCCGCGCGGCACCGCCGGTTTTGGTTACGATCCGATGTTCCTGCCCGACGGTCACACGCGCACCTTCGGCGAGATGGAAAGCATCGAGAAGCACGGCCTGCCGCCGCTTGGCCTCGGCCTGTCGCACCGTGCCCGTGCCTTCGTGAAACTGGCGGAGATCTGCCTTGAGCCGCGCTAGAGCGTTTTCGAGCGAAGTGGATACCGGTTCGCGCAAGGAAAACGCGTCAAAACAAGAATCTGAACCCTTTGGCGTCTACGTGCACTGGCCGTTCTGCCTGTCGAAGTGCCCCTATTGCGACTTCAACAGCCACGTCCGCCACGCTGCGATCGACGAGGCGCGCTTTGCCTCCGCCTTCGCGCGCGAGATCGAAACCACCGCACAGCGCTCGCCTGGCCGCGAGGTCACCTCGATCTTCCTCGGCGGCGGCACGCCGTCGCTGATGCAGCCGGCAACCGTCGGCGCCGTGCTCGATGCGATCGGCAAGCACTGGACCGTCGCCAGCGACGTCGAAGTGACGCTCGAGGCGAATCCCACCAGTGTCGAAGCCACGCGCTTTGCCGGCTATCGCGCCGCCGGCGTCAACCGCGTCTCGCTCGGCGTGCAGGCGCTCGATGATGTCTCGCTGAAGGCGCTCGGCCGCATGCACAGCGCGCGCGAGGCGTTAGATGCCGTCGCGATCGCGCGCCGCTCGTTCGACCGCTACTCGTTCGACCTGATCTACGCCCGTCCCGACCAGACGCCGGCGATGTGGGCTGACGAGCTCCGCCACGCCATCGATGAAGCGGCCGAGCATCTGTCGCTCTATCAATTGACGATCGAGGAAGGCACGCCTTTCTTCGGCCTGCACCAGGCCGGCAAATTGAAGACACCGGACGAAGCCGTCGCGCGCGCGCTCTACGACGTGACGCAGGAGACCTGCGACAAGCTCGGCCTTCCCGCCTACGAGATTTCCAACCACGCACGGCGCGGCGCCGAGTGCCGGCACAATCTGGTCTACTGGCGCGGCGAGGAATATGCCGGTATCGGCCCCGGCGCCCATGGCCGTCTCGACATCGACGGCGTGCGCCATGCCACCGCCACCGAGAAGCGCCCCGAGGCCTGGCTGATGCGGGTTGAAAGCAACGGCAACGGCATCGTCACCGACGATCTCCTCAACAGCGAAGAGCGCGCCGACGAATTCCTGTTGATGGGATTGCGCCTTGCTGAGGGCATCGACCCCGAGCGCTACAGAGCGCTCTCCGGCCGCCCGCTCGACCCAAAGCGCATCGCGCTGCTGCGCGAGGAAGGCGCGATCACAGTCGATGCGACGGGGCGCTTGCGCGTGACGAGCAGCGGTTTCCCGGTGCTGGACGCGGTGGTTGCGGATCTCGCGGCGTAGCGAGGTGTCGTAGGGTGGGTTAGCGAAGCGTAACCCGCCAACTTTGTCCCACGTGCACGGAAACATGGTGGGTTACGCCTTCGGCTAACCCACCCTACGGCACCGTCGCCCTGAGCTATGCCCCAAAACTCTTCGGCGAGCCCGCGACCGCAACACCGCCGCCGGTCGTCACCTTCATCACCGCGAGCCCGCGCTCGTTGGTGCCGTCGGCACGGAAGCGGAACAGGCCGTCGATGCCGGCAAAGCCGGAAGGGTTGGTGAGCACATCGGGCGAGAAGCGCGTGGTGCCTTGCGTGCGCGCGAGGGCGGCGACGAGCGCGACCGCGTCATAGGCGAGCGTCGCGGTGCGGATCGGCTCGGCACCGTATTTGGTGCGGTAGCGGCCGGAGAACGCGCGAAAACCGGCCGGATCGGGCGCGGCGTAGAGGCCGCCTTGCAAATTTGGGCTGGCATAGACGCGCGGATTGTCCCACAGGCCGGTGCCGAGCAGCTGGATGTTGCGCAAATTCGCGCCCGCGGCCGTCATCGCATCGGCCACCGCGACGACGGCATCGCCGTCATCGGCGATGAACAGCGCATCGGCGCTGCCGAGCTGCTGCGCCACGGTTCGTGCCGGCGTGGCGCGATCGGCGCCGTATCGTTCGAACGCGACGACGCGGCCGCCGCGCCGCGGCACCGCCGCCTTCACCGCGGCCTCGACGACGTTGCCATAGGCGTTGTCGGGCACGAGCACGGCGACGGAGCGCTTTCCGATGCTGGCGGAATACTCGACGATGCGGTTGACGTCGGACTCCGGCAGGAAGCTGAGCAGATAGACGCCGCGGCCGGCGATGCTGGAATCGGTCGAGAACGCGATCACGGAGATGCCGCGCTGGCGCGCGACCTGCGCCACCGCCGGCACCGACTGCGCGAACAGCGGCCCCAGGATGATCTCGGCGCCTTCGTCGACCGCCTGCTGCGCGCCGGCTTGCGCGCCCTGCGGGCTGCCATTGTCGTCCTTGATCAGGAGCTGGATGTTCGGGTTCTGGAATTCGGCCAGCGCCATCTCGGCGGCGTTGCGCATGGATTGCGCGGCGAGGCCGGCATTGCCCGCGGCCGAGAGCGGCAAGATCACGCCGACCTTCACACCACCGCTGCCGGCGGTCGTGGCCTGCTGCGGCGGGCCAGCCGGTTGGGCCGGGGGCTGGGAGCTCGAGAACGGATTGGAGAACTGGCTGAGGCTCTGCTGCACGCCGGCGCAGGCCGACAGCAGCGGCGCGCCGAGCAACAGGCCAAGCGCGCCCCTCCGGGTCGCCCCCGACGATCGGGGCCCCTGAACGGGAGACTTCAAATCACGCGGGCCCAGCATGGCAGCTTCTCTTCTGACCCGCCGTCGCCGGCCGGTCACAACGAACTTGCCGCGACGGAAGTCGCGGATTCAGGCATATTGTCGGCAAATAGTTAACCAAAACAAAAGGATAAGGACCGCTTAACGCGGCCGCCTGTCAAGTTCTGGCTCGCTGTCCGCCGTCCGTCACCAAGCACCAAGGCGGCGTTTCCGCCGCGAATATGGCACTGACGCTGCATTCCCTCTCGAATGTGACCCCGGACGGATCACATTCCAGTCCTTCCTCGCCCCTTAACCGGTACGATCTTTTTCGGAGCACCGGTTCCCAGCCCTCCGGATCATGCCTAAGTTCGTTTCATTATGCGCGCAAAGCCGGCCCCGATAAATACACCTGAAGGCACAGACGCCGCCTTGCGCGGTTTCTCCATCGACGCCCATCGGCTCGTCGCGCCGAAGCCGGCGCCAGGCCTCTATCTGGTCGCGACCCCGATCGGCAATCTCGGCGACATCACGCTGCGCGCGCTCCAGACGCTGGCCGGGGTCGAGATCATCGCCTGCGAGGACACCCGCATCACGCGGCGCCTGACCGAGCGCTACGATATCTCGGCGCAGCTCAAGCAATATCACGAGCACAATGCCGAGGCCGCGCGGCCGAAAATTCTGGAGGCGCTCGCGCAGGGCGGCTCGGTCGCGCTGGTGTCGGACGCCGGCACGCCGCTGATCTCCGATCCCGGCTACAAGCTGGTGCGCGAGGTCTGCGCCGCGGGTCATGCCGTCTACGCATTGCCTGGCCCGTCCTCGGTGCTCGCGGCGCTGTCGGTCGCGGCGCTGCCGACCGACCGCTTCTTCTTCGAAGGCTTTTTGCCGGCGAAATCCGTCGCCCGGCGCTCGCGCCTCACCGAGCTCGCCCGGATCGATGCGACGCTGGTGATGTTCGAATCCGGCAACCGCGTGCAGGATACGCTGGCCGATCTCGCCGAGATCATCGGCACGCGCGAGGCCGCGATCTGCCGCGAGCTGACCAAACTGCACGAAGAGATTTCGCGCGCGACCCTGAGCGAGCTCGCGCGCGAGGCGGACACGCTGGAGACGCGCGGCGAATTCGTGCTGGTGATCGGCCCGCCCGCGGCCGACGCCGAGGTGATGACGTCGGACGCGCTGGATGATCTCCTGCGCGGGCAGCTCGCCGCGCACAGCGTCAAGGACGCAGTGGCGCACGCCGTCGAGCTATCCGGCCGGCCGCGCCGCGAGGTCTATGCCCGCGCGCTCGAGCTCGCAAGAGGCTTGCGGGGCGACGATGGCGAAGACTAAGGGCGCAGAACCGAAAGTCGCCTCGCCCGAACGTGTCGCCGCGTTCCGCACCGGCATCTCGGCCGAGACCCGCGCCGCAGCCTACCTCATGGCCAAGGGCTATCGCATCCTGGCAAAGCGCTACCGCACACCGCATGGCGAGATCGACCTCGTCGCCCGCCGCCGCAATCTGATCGCCTTTGTCGAGGTCAAGGCGCGCGCCAGCCTCGACGAGGCCGCCTATGCGGTGACGCCGCGCCAGCAGCAGCGCATCATCGACGCCGCGCAAGGCTGGCTTGCCGCGCATCCCGAGCATGCGGAATTCGAGCTGCGATTCGACGCCATGCTGATTGCGCCGCGCTCGCTTCCACGCCATGTGTTGGCGGCATTCGACGCCTCGACCTGAAAGGCAGACCATGAAACTGAACGTCGCCGTCCAGATGGACCCCATCGCCCGCATCAACATCAAGGGCGATTCCACCTTCGCGCTGCTCCTGGAGGCGCAGAAGCGCGGCCACGGCCTGTCCTATTACACGCCGGACAAGCTCTCGATGGTCGGCGAGGAGCTGGTCGCGCCGGTGCAGCTTCTGACCGTGCGTGACGAGCCCGGCGATCACTTCACGCTTGGAGAGCCCAAGCGCGAGGCGCTCAATGGCTTTGACGTGGTGCTGCTGCGCCAGGATCCGCCGTTCGATCTCGCCTACATCACCTCGACGCATTTCCTGGAGCGGATCCATCCGAAGACGCTGGTGGTCAATGACCCGGCCTCGGTGCGCAACGCGCCGGAAAAGCTGTTCGTGATGAACTTTCCGCAGCTGATGCCGCCGACCTTGATCTCGCGCGACCTCGACGAGATCAATGCGTTTCGCGACAGGCACGGCGCCGTGGTGATGAAGCCGCTGCACGGCCATGGCGGCGCGGCGGTGTTCCGCGTGATGCCGCAGGACATGAATTTCGGCTCGCTCTACGACATGTTCTCGGTGACCTTCAAGGAGCCCTGGGTGATCCAGCAGTTCATCCCCGAGGTGAAGCACGGCGACAAGCGCATCATCCTGGTCAATGGCGAGTTCGCAGGCGCAGTGAACCGCGTGCCGGCCGCCGACGACCTCCGCTCCAACATGGTCCGCGGCGGCGCTGCGCAGGAGACCGAGCTCACCGCCCGCGAGCGCGAGATCTGCGCGACCGTCGGGCCGGCGCTGCGCGAGCGCGGCCTCTTGTTCGTCGGCATCGACGTCATCAACGGCAATCTCACCGAGATCAACGTGACCTCGCCGACCGGCATCCGCGCGATTGCGCGGCTGGGTGGGCCGGACGTTGCCGCCAAGATCTGGGACGTGATCGAGCAGAAGCGCGCGAAGTAATATTCCGCAATGATTCGTCTGGGAGCCCGCGATCTCTCCGCACGTCGTCCCGGACAAGCGGAGCGCCGATCCGGGACCCATACGCCGCAGCAACAGTTTTGCGACGGGTCGGGGTTACCAGCTGCGCGCCACAACTACTCCCTGTGGTTATGGGTCCCGGCCCCCGTGCGCATTTGCGCACCAGGCCGGGACGACACCATTGATGTTGGCGTTGCTTCCGTCTCATCAGCATACCGCCCCGCCGACCGCTAACCACCCATTCACCATGACGCCCGGCGTCTCATCCGAATGCATGAGCGGACACGCGTAGGTCTACGGGGCCGCAGCCTCGCGGCTAACGCGGCATTCACCATCTGCCCAGAACTCGCACCGTCACAGGCCATCACACTCGGCCTCGCAACACCCCTTATACTTTTACTGCCTACTCATCGACACGGGGGAACCCGCCAGGTGCGGTCCGAGTGCCCCGCGTAAGAGTAGCAGCGTATGAATACCGCACGCATTGTCGTTCTCGTCATCGCGCTGGGCGCCGGCGGCGTCGCCGCCTATCTCGCCAGCGGCTATGACAACAAGCCCGCGCCCGCGCTTCCGGTCGCCGAGAAGCTACCGACGATCGAGGTTCTGGTCGCGAAGAGCGACATCCAGCTCGGCCAGGCGGTCAAGCCCGACGACCTGATATGGCAGGTCTGGCCGGCGGCGACCGCGAGCGGCGCCTTTATCCGCCGTGACAGCAGGCCCGACGCGCAGACCCAGATCGCCGGCTCGATCGCGCGCATGCCCCTGATGCAAGGCGAGCCGATCCGCGAGCAGAAGCTGGTGAAGGCCGACGGCTCCGGCTTCATGGCCGCGATCCTGCCCTCAGGGATGCGCGCCGTCTCCACCGAAATTTCCGCCGAGACCGCCGCCGGCGGCTTCATCCTGCCGAACGACCGCGTCGACGTCGTCCTGACCCGCCGCCTGAAGAATCCCGACACCAATGGCCCGGCCGGCGGCAACGATCTGATCCTGTCCGAGGTCATCCTGCGCAACATCCGCGTGCTCGCGATCGACCAGGCGCCGAAGGAAAAGGACGGCCAGACCACCGTGCTCGGCAAGACCGTCACGCTCGAGCTCAAGCCCGACCAGGTCGCGACACTGTCGGCCTCGCGCCAGGGCGGCACGCTGACGCTCGCGCTGCGGAGCATCGCCGATGCCAACGCGGCCGACGGCTCGCTCGAAGACCAGGGGCTCAAGCGCGCGGACGGCGTCAACGTGATCCGATACGGCGTGCAGGCGCGGCAACTGACGTCACAGAAGTGATGGGGATAGCATGAAGGACGGGGACATTCGGACGGGCCTGCGCATTCGGGGGAAGCGCACGCGCTCGTTCTGGACGGGGGCAATGCTGATGCTGGGGCTGGTCGCAGTCCCTGGCCGGGTCAGTGCCGCGGATGCGCCGGTCGGCGACCAGGCGCCGATGCAGGCACCGGATCTCGGCGTGTCGTCGGTTGCAACCATCGCGCCAGCGAAGACGCGTTTCCTCTCGCTCGGCGTGGGCAAATCCGTCGTCATCGACCTGCCGCGTGAGGTCAAGGACGTGCTGGTGGCCGATCCCAAGATCGCCAATGCCGTGATCCGCTCGGCGCAACGCGCCTATATCATCGGCGGCACGGTCGGCCAGACCAACGTCGTGTTCTTCAGCGCCGACGGCCAGCAGGTCGCCGCCTATGACATCGCGGTGAAGCGCGACCTCAACGGCATGCGCGCCGCGCTGCGCTCGTCGCTGCCGGGTGTGCAGATCGAGGGCGTCGGCGATAGCGTGATGCTGACCGGCTCGGTATCGAGCCCGGTGGAAGCGCAGCAGGCCGGCGACGTCGCCGCAAAGCTCGTCGGCGGCCCGGAGAAGGTCGTCAACAACATCGTCGTGCGCGGCCGCGACCAGGTGATGCTCAAGGTCGTGGTCGGCGAAGTGCGCCGCGACATCGTCAAGCAGCTGGGCGTCGACCTCAGCGCCAGCCTGAACGCCGGCACTGCGGTGGTGAATTTCAACAACTCGAACCCGTTTACAGCCAGCGGCGGACCGCTGGTCAGCAACAACGGGCTCGGCGTTGCCGGCCTCACCAAGGGCGTCGCCACCGTCAGCGCCACGATGCGCGCGATGGAAAGCGCCGGCGTGATGCGGACGCTGGCCGAGCCGAGCCTGACGGCGATCTCCGGTGAATCGGCGACCTTCGTCGCCGGCGGCGAATTTCCAATTCCCGGAGGCTACGCCTGCGATCCGACCACACATGTCTGCACCACCCAGATCACCTACAAGAAGTTCGGCATCTCGCTGAACTTCACCCCCGTCGTGCTCAGCGAGGGCCGGATCAGCCTGCGCGTGATGACCGAGGTCTCGGAGCTGTCGAGCCAGAATGCCATCACGGTGTCGCAGGCGCTGTCCTCGAGCTCGACCAACTCGATCACGATTCCCTCGGTCCAGACCCGCCGCGCCGAGACGACGCTGGAAATTCCCTCGGGTGGCTCGATGGCGATGGCCGGCCTGATCCAGCAGCAGACCAAGCAAGCGATCAACGGCCTGCCCGGCGTCGACCAAGTGCCGATCCTCGGCGCGCTGTTCCGCAGCCAGGACTTCGTCAACAACGAGACCGAGCTGATGGTGATCGTGACGCCCTATGTGGTGCGCGCGGTCGCCCAGAAGGACCTGTCGCGGCCCGATGACGGCTTCGCGCCCTCGTCGGATGCGCAGTCGGCGCTGCTCGGCCGCATGAACCGCCTCTATGGCATCGCCCGCCGCGTCGATCCGATCAACGGCATGCCCGGCGATTTCGGCTTCATCATCGACTGACACGGGCGGACGTTTTGGGGAACGGGGCGAGAAACGGGGCAAGAGGGGACGAGGCGATGACGAAGACGACACAGGATCGGCGTCGCGGCTTGCGCATCGCGCTGGCACTGGCGGGGCTCGCTGTCACGCTGGGCGCGTGCAACACCACCGGCGACGTTGTCACCACCCAGACGGTGCCGATCGACTATCGCATGCGCCACCCGATCGCGGTGCAGGAAGGCAAGCGCTCGATCGTGATCTTCGTCGGCAAGGCTCGTGGCGGCCTCTCGACCGCGCAACATGCGGACGTGATGGGCATCGCCCAGGACTGGGTGCGCGAAGGCACCGGCTCGGTTGTTGTCGATGTTCCCATCGACACTGCCAATTCGCGCGCTGCGGCTGCGACCTATCGCGAAATCCGCGCCGTGCTTGGCGCCGGCGGCGTACCCTCGCGCGCCATCGTCCAGCATCCCTATCGTCCCGAGGATCCCGGCCTGCTGCCGACCATCCGGCTGAGCTATTCCAAGATCGCCGCGGTCGCCGGACCCTGCGGCTTGTGGCCCGAGGACATGGGTCCGTCCATCGTCGATCCCGGCTACAACGAGAACCGGCCCTATTTCAATCTCGGTTGCGCCACCCAGCGCAATCTCGCGGCGATGATCGACAACCCCGCCGACCTCGAGCAGCCGCGCGCCGAAACCCCGGCCTACACCGCACGGCGCGACATCGCCTTCGACCGCTACCGCAAGGGCACGGCGACCACGACCACCTATCCCGAAGCCGAAAAGGCCAAACTCAGCGATACAGGCAAATGACGGGCATTCACGACGAAGAAGCGGACGATCCGCAGCACCCCGACGAGCACATTGCGCCGGTCCCGCGCATCTCGGTGCAGGCGTTTTGCGAGACCGAGCAGACGCTCGCCGCGGTGACCGCGGCGGGGCAGGATCGCCGTCTCGCGAAAGCGCATCTGACCGCGAAGAGCGGCGGCCTGGCTGCGGCAATCGAAGTCTATGACACGATGCCGACGCCGAACGTGATCGTGATCGAATCCGACGGCACGCGCGACATCCTCGAGGGCCTCGACGACCTCGCCGGCGTCTGCGATCCCGGCACCCGCGTGGTCGTGATCGGCAATCCCGGCGACACCGCACCCTATCGCGAGCTGGTCCGCCGCGGCGTCAACGACTACGTGATCGGGCCGGTCGAGACCATCGACGTGGTGCGCTCGATTTGCAGCCTGTTCTCGGCCTCGGAGGCCATCATCACCGGCCGCGTCATCGCGGTGGTCGGCGCCAAGGGCGGCGTCGGTGCCTCCACCGTCGCGCACAACGTGGCCTGGACGATTGCGCGCGACCTCGCGCTCGATTCCGTCGTGATCGATCTCGACCTCGCCTTCGGCACCGCCGGCCTCGACTACAACCAGGATCCGCCGCAGGGCATCGCCAACGCGGTGCTGTCGCAGGACCGGCCGGACACGGCGCTGATGGAGCGCCTGCTCGCCAAATGCACCGAGCGCCTCAGCCTGCTCGCGGCACCCGCGACCCTAGATCGCGTCTATGATTTCGGCGCCGAAGCCTTTGACGCGATCTTCGACACGCTGCGCATGACCACGCCCTGCATCGTGCTCGACGTGCCGCATCAATGGTCGGCCTGGACCAAGCGCGCGCTGGTCAATGCCGACGACATCGTGATCGTGGCCGAGCCCGATCTCGCCAATCTGCGCAACACCAAGAACATGCTGACCGTGCTCAAGGCGGCGCGGCCGAACGACCGGCCGCCGCTCTACTGCATCAACCAGGTCGGCATGCACAAGCGCGCGGAGATCGACGTCAAGTCCTTCGCCAAGACGATGGAGAGCCAGCCGCTCGCGGTGATTCCGTTCGATTCAAAACTGTTCTCGGCCGCGGCCAATAACGGCCAGATGATCGCGGAAATCTCCAAGAGCCACCGCACCACCGAGCTGTTCCAGAACATGGCGAACCGTCTCGCCGGACGCGGCGAGGTGAAGAAGCCGAAGCGTTCGCTGCTCGGGCCGCTGCTGAAGAAGCTGAAGGGCAGGCCGGGACGCGGATCCGCACCGCACCGCAAGGCGTCGTAACATAGCGTTTTCGAGCGAAGTGGATACCGGTTCGCGTCAAGAAAACGCGTCAAAAAAAGAAGGGCGGATTACTTGTCCGCCCGCTACTGCTTCTTCGCCAGCAGCTGCCGCAGCGCCGTGACCTTGGCCGCGGCCTGGTCCGGCGGCAAATCTGCCTTCACGAGGATTTCAGCCTCGGCCTCGCGGCCCTGCAATCCCAGCACGAGCGCGAGATTGGCACGGACCCGCGCATCGTTCTGATTGCGCTGATAGGCGCGGCCGAGCACCTGTTCGGCCTTCGGCAGATTGTTTTGCAGCACATAGGACAGGCCGAGATTAGACAGCACGGTCGGCTCGTCGGGCACGATCTTCAGTGCCGTGGCATAATATTGCTGCGCTTCCTCGTTGCGGCCGAGCTGGTCGAGCGCCGCACCCTGCGCCGACAGGATGCGCCAGTCGGGATCCTCGGGCGTATGCGCGCGGCTCAGCACGTCGAAGGCCTGCTGGAAATTGCCGTTGTCGGCGAGCGCACGGCCGTAGCCGGCAAGCAGCGCCCTGTTGCTGGGATGGGCAAGCACGGCCTGCTCCATCACCGCGACCGCCTGGGCGCGCTGGCCGGTGTCGCGCAGCGCCTTGCCATAGTCGAGCGCGACATTGGGATCGCCGGGCTTGGCGCGATACCGCTCGCGCAGCGCATCCATGTCCGGCTTCGCGTCGGCTTTGGCGGCCGGCTCCGACTTGACGCCGAGCGCGCCGGTCACGTCCTCCAGGCTCGTGGTCTGGCAACCGCCGAGGACGAGCACCAGGAGCGCGGGGAACAGCAATCTTGCCCGGGGGGAGGCAAGGGACGAACGCTTGGACATACTCTGATCACCGCCGGCGGACTGATCAGAGATGCTTTGCCGATTAACGCTAAAGTCCGGTTAAGGAATCGCGCCGCTCGGGACTAGTCGGTGAATTCCGCACCGAATTCGCAGCCGATGCGCCAGCGCAGGCGGCACTGGCGGGAATAATCCGGCGCGAAGATGATGGTGAATTGCGGAGGCACTTCCAGAAACTCCGCCACCACCTTCACACCCCCGTCCGAGATATCCGTGATCGTGCAGTCCCGCGGCAGCGAGCCCGCGCCAAAATGAATCTTGGCGAGCCGCGTGCACACCCGTCGTTCGCTTCTGCGGCGATTTGCAAGCATTTGAATTGTTCACCCGTTAGATCACGGCCCATCCCGCAGCCCTAGGAGTAGCGGACATTCGTTGGAATGTGCTGAGGACAGCCGCTCGCATTCGAGGCGTAGTCGACGCTTAGTGTCTTCGTCCCGTTTACGGGTCGTTAGGGAATCCGGCCCCTCCGCTCTCGTTCCCGTATTGTTCTTGTCAGGGCCGTCGGCGTCTGCTACCCTCGATTGTGCGAGGGGGCAGCATGGTTCAGCGGGTTTCGACAGTCGCCTTTGAGGGGATCGAGGCCCGCGCGGTCGACGTGCAGGTACAGGTCGCGCCAGGCCTGCCGGCCTTTGCCATCGTCGGCCTGCCGGACAAGGCGGTATCGGAGGCGCGGGAGCGGGTGCGCTCGGCGCTGATCGCCTCGGGGCTGGCGCTGCCGGCGCGGCGGATCATCGTCAATCTGGCGCCGGCGGACCTGCCCAAGGAAGGCAGCCATTACGATTTGCCGATCGCGCTCGGGCTGATGGCGGCGATCGGCGCGATCCCGCCGGATGCGCTGACCGGCTTCACCGTGCTTGGCGAGCTCGGCCTCGACGGCTCGATCGCACCTGTCGCCGGCGTTCTTCCCGCCGCGATCGGCGCCAATGTGCGCGAGGAAGGCCTGATCTGCCCGGCGGCCTGCGGCTCGGAAGCAGCCTGGGCCAGCCCGGACATCCAGATCATCGCCGCGCGCTCGCTGATCCAGATCGCCAACCATTTCAAGGGCACGCAAGTGCTGTCGCGGCCAGTGCCGAAGGTGCATGAGGCCGCGGCCTCCCCGCTCGATTTGCGCGACATCAAGGGCCAGGAGAGCGCCAAGCGGGCGCTGGAGATCGCGGCCGCCGGCGGACATCACCTCCTGATGATCGGCGCGCCCGGCGCCGGCAAATCGATGCTGGCGGCGCGACTGCCTTCGATCCTGCCGCCGCTGTCGCCGGGCGAGCTGCTCGAGGTCTCCATGATCGCCTCCGTCGCCGGCGAGATCGAGGGCGGCGCGCTGACGTCGAAGCGACCGTTCCGTTCGCCACATCATTCAGCAAGCATGGCAGCACTGACCGGCGGCGGCGCGCGCGCAAGACCCGGCGAGATCTCGCTGGCGCATCAGGGCGTGTTGTTCCTCGACGAGCTGCCGGAGTTCGACCCGCGCGTGCTGGATTCGCTGCGCCAACCCCTGGAGAACGGCGAGGTCTCGGTCTCCCGCGCCAACCATCGCGTGACCTATCCGGCGCGCTTCATGCTGGTCGCGGCGATGAATCCCTGCCGCTGCGGCAATGCGTTCGAGCCCGGCTATGCCTGCAAGCGCGGTCGCATCGATCGCTGCACCGGCGACTATCAGGCGCGCATCTCCGGCCCGCTGATGGATCGCATCGATCTGCGCATCGAGGTGCCGGCGGTGACCGCGGCCGATCTGATCCTGCCGCCGCCCGCGGAAGGCTCGGCCGAAGTCGCCGCGCGTGTGGCGGCTGCGCGCGACATCCAGCTCGCGCGTTACGCCGATGTCGGCCTGCCGCATGTCCGCACCAATGCCGAGGCGCCGGCCTCCGTGCTGGAAGACATCGCCAAGCCCGATGCGCAGGGCCAAAAGCTGCTGCGCGATGCCGCCGAGACCATGCGGCTGTCGGCGCGCGGCTATCACCGCGTGTTGCGGGTGGCACGCACGCTCGCCGACCTCGACGGCACTGAGAAGATCGGCCGGCTGCATCTCGCCGAGGCGCTGTCCTACCGCGCACTCGCGGAGGATGTACGCCAGCTGGCGTAAGGGCTTCGCGCGTCAACCCGGCGGTAAGGAGTTTCCTTTACCCTCTGCAAACCATAAGGCCCAACAGTTCCCATCTGGGCCCGGCGAGTAGAGTGTCATGTTGCGTTTCAAGATCCTGGCCTCGGTTGTTCCCCTGTTGGCAGCTGCGGTGTTCGCCCGCAGCGAGATCGGATCGGTGTCGCATCCCTGCATCGCCATCGGCGAGACCTCGGTCGAGCTGACATCCCTGTTCTGGACCGCCGGCGTCCAAGTCGCCTTCACCGACGATCCCGCACTGGCCAATGTGCGGGTCCAGATCACCGACGATGCAGACGCGGCCGACTTCGCCGTCGTGGACGACGGTCTCGGTTCGGAACCGGACTCCTGCCAGGCCAATCCGTCGACCCGTCTTGTCACGATTGCCGCGCAGCCGGTGGACGGCGGTCCGGTCATCTACCTCTCCACCGACGGCCCGGCCGACTACCGCGTCTATGTCCGCTCGAAGACGCTCTCGCAGCAAGAGGCCGCAGCCCTGATCGTCGGCGCTCATGGCGGCCACCGCCCGTCCCCTCTCCAGGCCGCCTCGCTCTGAAGCGTTAACACCTCGTCAACCCTGTTTGGAGGCGGCGCCTGCGCCTCAAGCTGTTCGCAAGGTCGGCGAGACATCGTCGCGCGCGGCGGCAGTGGGGTTTCGGACAAGAGTCGGGGTCGGTGCGATGGGTGGGACGTTCCGGATCAAGGTGCGCATGCGCCGCTTCAGGCGCCGCCACCCCAGGATCGCCTTTGCGATCCGCTCGTTCATGATCTTCTCGGCGACGTTCGGCGGCGCCTACGGCTTCGTCTCCGGCAGCCGCTCGGAAAATTCCGGCTACGATCCCAACACCTTTGCGATCGGCGCGAGCTTCCTGTTCGCGCTCGCCTGCCTCGGCCTCGCCACGCTCAGCATGCGGCTGCGCTTCGTCAACAAGCGGCTGCGCACGCTCGCCGCGCACAACGAAGCCCTGATCGACCGCAATTGGGAACTGAAGGAAGCCGAAGAGCGCGCCCGCAGCCTCTTCGAGTCGCAAGGCGATCTCATCGTGCTGCGCGACCATCAGGGCCGCATCACCTTCGCCAACGACGCCTATTGCGCGCTGTCCGGACAGGCGCGCAACGCGCTGGTCGGTACGCGGTTTGACTTCGACGTGCTGGAGCAGGGCGACAGCGCGCGCGAGAGCAACGGCACGCGCATCCACGACCAGCGTATCACCACGCAGCTCGGCGCGCGCTGGATCGCCTGGCGCGAAGGCTTCGTGCGGCTCGATGCCGGCCAGCCCGCCGAATTGCAGAGCGTCGGACGCGACGTCACCGACCGCACCGAGACCGAGCGCGCGCTGGCCGACGCGCGCGACCAGGCCGATGCCGCCAACCGCGCCAAGTCGCGCTTCCTCGCGATGGCCTCGCATGAGATCCGTAACCCCCTGAACGGCATCATCGGCATGGGCGGGCTGCTGCTCGACACCACACTGACGCCGGAGCAGGCGACCTATGCGAAGGCGGTGAAAACCTCCGGCGAAGCGCTGATGGCGCTGATCGAGGAGCTCTTGGACTATTCCAAGATCGAAGCCGGCAAGCTCGATCTCGAGCAGCGCCCCTTTGCGCTCTCGACCCTGATCGAAGAAATCACCGAACTGCTGGCACCTCGCGCACAAGCCAAAAACCTCGAGATCGCGGCTTACGTCGACGAGCGGCTTCCGCTGGAAGTCGTGGGCGACGCGGCACGGCTGCGTCAGGTGCTGCTCAACCTCGCCGGCAACGCCATCAAATTCACCGCGACCGGCGGCGTCGCGCTGATCGTCGAGCCCGGCATCTGGCCGAACGAGATCAGCTTTCTGGTGCGCGACACCGGCATCGGCATCGCGCCCGAAGCGCAGCAACGCATCTTCCGTGAGTTCGAGCAGGCCGACGAGCGCGTCGCCCGCACCTATGGCGGCACCGGGCTTGGCCTCGCCATCAGCGAACGCATCGTCAAGCGCATGGGCGGCCGCATCACGCTTACGAGCGAAGTCGGCAAGGGCTCGACCTTCGAGGTCGCGATTCCGCTGGCGCCGTCGCAAGGGAATGCCGGGCACACGACGTTCCCGAGCCCCGACCTCACCGGCAAGCCGATCCTCCTGATTGTCGAGGGCATCGAGGGCTCGCTGATCGCGCGGCGGCTCGAGCGCTGGGGTGGCCAGACCTGCATGGTTTCGGATGCGGCCGCTGCCGAAGCGCTGCTGCCGGAGCGCGCGTGGCATGCGGTGCTGGTCGACCGCACGCTCGGCGCTGCCATGGCCGACCGCCTCGGGGAGCTCGCTCGCCCACACGCGACGCAGCGGCTGGTGCTGCTGACGTCGGGCTCGCGCCACGAAAACTTCTCGCCGGCCTTCACCGGTTTCCTGATGAAGCCGCTGCGCGCGGCCTCGCTCGCCGCGCGTCTCGCATTGACACCGGAAGTCGCCTCGCCCGATCTCGCGCCGGAGCCGCCGGTGGAAGCCAAGGCACCGGCGGCAAAAGGCCTGTCGATCCTCGTCGCCGAAGACAACGAGATCAACGCGCTCCTGATGCGGTCGCTGCTGACCAAGCTCGGCCACCGTGTCGTCATCGCCGTTCACGGCGAAGCCGCGCTGGAATCCTGGCTCGCCGCCAGCTCTGCCGGCACGCCTTACGATCTGGTTCTGATGGACATCCAGATGCCGCAGCTCGACGGCATCGAGGCCACAAAACGCATCCGCGCGCATGAGTCCGCCACCGGCGGCCACCATACCCCGATCCTGGCACTCACCGCCAACACGCTGGTAGAAGATCGCTACGCCTGTTTCGAGGCGGGCATGAATGGATTCTTGATCAAGCCGCTCGATCGCGACAAGCTCGACGAGGCGCTGGCGGGGCTCGCGGCGGCGCGGCAGCTGGCGGTGTAACGACAAGCGACGGTGCCGTAGGGTGGGTTAGCCCTGCAGATGCGCGAAGCGCATCTGCTCGGCGTAACCCACCTCTTCTGCTTACGCGGAAAGAGAGATGGTGGGTTACGCCTACGGCTAACCCACCCTACAAAGCTACAGCCTTCGCAGCGCCACGCTCTCCACCACGTGATCCGCGCCCTTCTTCAGGATCAGCGTCGCGCGGGGCCGCGTCGGCAGGATGTTGTCCTCGAGATTGGCGAGGTTGGTGCGCTCCCAGATCGCGGTGGCGGTGGCAGTGGCCTCCTCGTCCGAGAGCAGCGCGTAGCGGTTGAAGTAGGATTTTGGATTGGTGAATGCGGTGTCGCGCAGCGCCAGGAAGCGCTTGATATACCAGCGCCGCAGCGCCGCTTCATCCGCGTCGATATAGACCGAGAAGTCGAAGAAGTCGGAAACAACGGGCACCGCCTTGCCGTCGCGCGGCAGCTTGCCGGTCTGCAGGACGTTGACGCCCTCGACGATGAGAATGTCGGGCTGGTCGACCTCGGCCCATTGGTTCGGCACGATGTCGTAGGTCAGATGCGAGTATACCGGCGCACGCACGTGGCGGCGTCCGGACTTGATGTCGGACAGGAAGTTCAGCAGCAGCGGCAGGTCGTAGCTTTCGGGAAAGCCCTTCTTCTGCATGATGCCCTGCCGGTCGAGCACGGCGTTGGGATAGAGAAAACCGTCGGTGGTGATCAGCTCGACCTTCGGCCGCGGCGACCACCGCGCCAGCAGCGCCTGGAGCACACGAGCGGTGGTGGACTTCCCGACCGCGACCGAACCGGCGACGCCGATGATGTAGGGCACCTTGCGATCGCGGATGTCGAGGAACTGGCGTTCCGCATAATACAGGCGCTGCATTGCATCGACATAGATCGAGAGCAGGCGCGACAGCGGAAGATAAATGTCCTCGACTTCCTGCAAGTCGAGGCGATCGTGCAGCGAACGCAGCCGGTCGAACTCGCCCGGCTCCAGCGTCATCGGCGTATCGTCGCGCAGATGCGCCCATTCCTGGCGCGTATAAACGCGGTACGGATTGTACTGCTGCTCGGGTGCGCGGATATCCATGACGCGACCTTCTCCGTTAAGAGCTGGCTAGCTGCTCTTGCGCGACGCTTTCTCTTCCAACCCAGACATGTTCGTGCGCTTGTCGAGCGCCGCTTCCACTTCCTCCAGTTTTACGCCGCGCGCCTTGAGCAGCACAAGGAAGTGATAGAGCAGGTCGGCACTCTCGGCGATCAGATGTGCGCGATCGTTTTCGACTGCGGCGATGACGGTTTCGACGGCTTCCTCACCGAACTTCTTGGCGCAGTGTTCGGCGCCCTTGTCGAGCAGCTTGCGGGTGTAGGACGCCTCGCCACCGGATGCCGCGCGGGCATCGATGGTCTCGGCCAGATCGTGGATCGTGAAACGCGGCATACAAAATACTCAGAAAACGCCCAGGCAAAAAGCCAGTCCCCGCCGGCAGATGTAGCACTTTTATGAACAGGAGTCGTCAGGCATCCATGCGCATGGGCAGCCCGCGCCGGGCCATATGCTCCTTGGCTTCACGGATGGTGAATTCCCCGAAATGGAAGATCGAGGCGGCCAGCACGGCGGTGGCGTGCCCGTCGCGGATACCGTCAACCAGGTGATCGAGATTGCCGACGCCGCCCGAGGCGATCACCGGAACGGGAACGCTGTCGGCGATCGCCCGGGTCAGCGGGATGTCAAAACCCTGCCTGGTGCCGTCGCGGTCCATCGAGGTGAGCAGGATTTCACCCGCACCGAGCGAGACCACTTCCTGGGCATATTCGATCGCGTCGATGCCGGTCGAGTTGCGGCCGCCATGGGTGAAGATCTCCCAGCGGTCGGAGCCGCCCGGGCGCTTGACCCGCTTGGCGTCGATCGCCACCACCACGCACTGCTCGCCGAACTTTTCGGCCGCTTCCTTGACGAACTCGCGCCGCGACACCGCAGCGCTGTTGATCGAGACCTTGTCGGCGCCGGCGCGCAACAGCGTCTTGATGTCGTCCACCTTGCGCACGCCACCGCCGACCGTCACCGGCATGAAGCAGGCCTCCGCCGTGCGCCGGACCACGTCCAGCATGATGCCGCGGTTCTCATGGGTCGCGGTGATGTCGAGGAAGGTCAGCTCGTCGGCGCCGGCCGCGTCATAGGCGATCGCGGCTTCGACGGGGTCGCCGGCATCGCGCAGGTCGACGAAATTGACGCCCTTGACGACGCGGCCGTCCTTGACGTCGAGGCAGGGGATGACGCGCACCTTGAACATTTTGCTCTCCTAGGCGGCGCGGGCGTTGCGGATCAAAGCGAGAGCGGCGGCGGGATCGAGCCGGCCGTCATAGAGCGCACGGCCGGCGATCGCGCCGGCGAGCTTTTTCGCCCGCGGCGTCAGCATCGCGTTGACGTCCTCGATCGAGGCGAGGCCGCCGGAGGCGATCACGGGGATCGAGATGGCGTCAGCCAGCGCAATGGTCGCATCGAGGTTCAGGCCTTTGAGCAAGCCGTCGCGGGCGATGTCGGTAAAGATGATGGCGGCAACGCCGGCATCCTCGAACCGCTGCGCGATCTCCAGCACCGTCACTTGCGAGGTCTCGGCCCAGCCTTCGACCGCGACCTTGCCGTCGCGGGCATCGAGCCCGACCGCGACGCGGCCGGGGAATTTTTTCGCCGCAGCCTTCACCAGCTCGGGATCGCGCACCGCGGCCGTGCCGATGATGACGCGGGTGATGCCCTTGGCGAGCCAGGCTTCGACAGTCGCAAGATCGCGGATGCCGCCGCCAAGCTGCACCGGGATCTTGATGGTCTTCAGCATCGCCTCAACGGCCTGCGCGTTCATCGGCTTGCCGGCAAAGGCGCCGTCGAGGTCGACGACGTGGAGATACTCAAAACCCTGCGTGACAAAGCTCTGCGCCTGCGCGTCAGGATCGAGGTTGAACACGGTTGCGCGCGCCATGTCGCCTTGCTCGAGGCGCACGCATTGGCCGTTCTTGAGGTCGATGGCAGGGAAGAGAATCACGGTTTCCATCGCAAAAAGTTCGAGATCAGGGCCAAGCCAAAACGCTGGCTCTTCTCGGGGTGAAACTGCGTGCCGATTGCGGTGTCCTTGGCGACGATCGCGGTGACGGGCCCGCCGTAATCGGCGCGCGCAAGCACGTCCGCCTCGCTGGCGGGATTGAGGTGATAGGAGTGCACGAAATAAGCGTGCTGACCCTTGGGGCCGAGCGGCAGCTTGTTCAGCACCGGGTGCTCGCGCAGCACCTCGAGCGTATTCCAGCCCATGTGCGGGATCTTCAGGCTCTCGTCGCGCGGCGTGATCTTCTCGACATCGCCGCCGATCCAGTTCAGGCCTTCGGTGATGACGTGCTCCTTGCCGCGGGTCGCCATCAGCTGCATGCCGACGCAGACGCCGAAGAAGGGCCGCGCCTTGACGCGCACCGCCTCGGTGATCGCCTCGACCATGCCGTTGACGGCATCGAGGCCGCGCCGGCAATCGGCGAAGGCGCCGACACCCGGCAGCACCAGACGGTCGGCGCTATAGGCCTGGTCCGGATCGCTGGTGACGAACACCTTTTGCGGGTTCTCCAGGCTGCGCGCGGCACGCTCAAACGCTTTCGCGGCGGAATGCAGGTTGCCGGAACCGTAATCGATGATGGCGACGCTCATCTTGACCCTCCCGGTTCTGGAAACAAACCAATGATGCCACCGGCCGGAATCGGCGGCGGGTTCGAAAATGGCTGGCCCGGCACGTTGCGGGTCGGCGGCGGGCCGCCGCGGTCGACGGCCCATTGATCGTTGACGATGCCGCGCTGGGTCTTGCTCCAGCGCTCGAAGAACCGGTGCTCGGCCGTGTCCTCATCGTCAGCGACGACGACGTCGAGCTGTTTCCACTTGCCGCGCGACAGCGTCCAGCGGCGCAGGCTCGAGGCCTCAAAGCCCATCAGCAGCGCGACGATCATGTTGGCAAAGAAGATCGCGCCGCGGCCGACGCCCAGGCTGTGCAGCCCGGCATCGAATGCAGCCAGGAACACGATCCAGCCGATCAACGCCAGCCACAGCCTGTTCCAGAGCAGCCAGAGCGGACCGAGCAGCATCGCCCAGAGATGAAAGCCGTCGCGCACGAACACGAACTTGTCGGTCGCGCGCAGATCGGCCCCGCCGGGGGTGGGTGCATGAACTGTGTAGACAGGCATTTTCGATGCCCCGTTCTCGAGAATTGAGTCAATGCCGTCCGCAGCGCCATCAGGCGTCGCGAGATGGAGATGTCAGCCGCCGAGCGAGCCCTTGGTGGACGGGATTTCCCCCGCCGCTTTCGGATCGATCGCAACCGCCGTCCGCAGCGCCCGCGCCAGGCCCTTGAAGCAGGACTCGGCGATATGGTGGCTGTTATCGCCATATAGGGTCTCGACGTGCAGAGTCACGCCGGCATTCATGGCGAAGGCCTGGAACCACTCGCGCACCAGCTCGGTGTCGAACTCACCGATCTTGTCGCGGGGGAAGTCGACCTTGAACACCAGGACCGGGCGGCCCGAGATGTCGATGACGACGCGCGACAGCGTCTCGTCCATGGGCATGTGCACGCCGGCATAGCGGGTGATGCCCGCCATGGTACCGAGCGCCTGCTTGACGGCCTGGCCGAGCGCGATGCCCGTGTCTTCGGTGGTATGGTGATGATCAATGTGCAGGTCGCCAACCGCCTTGACCGTGAGGTCGATGCGGGAATGGCGGGCGAGGAGATCGAGCATATGGTCGAAAAAGCCGATGCCGGTCGCGATTTTGGCCACGCCGGTGCCATCGAGGTTCACGGTGACCTCGATGTCGGTTTCCTTGGTCTTGCGCTTGATCGTCGCGGTGCGCATTGGAAAATCGGTTTCCATTCTAGTTTTGAGCCGAAAACGGCGGTCTTTTAACAGCCAAATGACGCCTTCGCTACTGCGGGAACGGCTGGCCGGGGCCTACTTCTGCCTATGGTGAGCGAAATGGGGCCGGAGCGGCCCGTTGTACGCCCGGCCCCAACCGCCTAAATCAGGCCGGACAACGAGGATGATTTATGCAGGATTCCCAGAACAGCCTGCCGGTCTGGCACGGCACCACGATTTTGACGGTCCGCAAGGGCGGCAAGGTGGTGGTCGGTGGCGACGGCCAGGTCTCGATCGGCCAGACCGTGATCAAGTCCAACGCCAAAAAGGTCCGCAAGCTCGGCAAGGGCGACGTGATCGGTGGCTTCGCCGGCGCCACCGCCGATGCCTTCACCTTGTTCGAGCGGCTGGAGAGCAAGCTCGAGCAATACCCGGGGCAGCTCACCCGGGCGGCCGTTGAGCTCGCCAAGGACTGGCGCACCGACCGTTATCTCAGGCGGCTGGAGGCCATGATGATCGTGGCCGACAAGGACGTCTCCCTGGTGCTGACAGGCACCGGCGACGTGCTCGAGCCCGAGGCGGGCGTGATGGCGATCGGCTCCGGCGGCAATTACGCGCTGGCCGCGGCCCGCGCCCTGATCGACACCGACAAGGACGCCGAGACCATCGTCCGCCGCTCGCTCGACATCGCCGCCGACATCTGCGTCTACACCAACCGCAACGTCACCATCGAAGCACTGTCGGCCGGCTAAAGGATCCATCCGTGGATGAACAGCGCAGCTCCGGGCTCGTTCTAACCTCTCCCGCTTGCGGGAGAGGTCGGCGCGTAGCGCCGGGTGGGGGCTCTCACCTCTTGGGGGTTCTTGCCAGCGGAGGCACCCTCTCCCCGACCCTCTCCCGCAAGCGGGAGAGGGAGAGCACCGCCGCTCTGGCATGACGCTCGCACCCGCCAAGAGCGCCAGGACGGCGATCCCCGCGACCTACTGGGTCGGCATCGCTCTGCTGCTGCTGGCGCTGCAAGCCTCGATCCTGTTTGCGATGGGCCGGGTGCCGATCTGCACCTGCGGTTACGTCAAGCTCTGGCATGGCGTGGTGAACAGCTCGGAGAATTCGCAGCACATCGCCGACTGGTACAGCTTCTCGCACGTGCTGCACGGCTTCCTGTTCTACGGGCTGACATGGCTCTTGTTCTCGCGGGGCTTGTCCTGGTCCGCACGGCTGATCATCGCGATGCTGATCGAAGGCGCCTGGGAGATCGTCGAGAACTCGCCGTTCATCATCGAGCGCTACCGCGCCGGAACGATCTCGCTGGACTATTACGGCGACAGCATCGTCAACTCGGTCTCGGACACGCTGTTCATGGTGCTGGGGTTCCTCACCGCGCGCGTGCTGCCGATCCCGGCCACCGTTGCGCTCGGGCTCGCCTTCGAGATCATGATGGCGCTGCATATTCGCGACAATCTGACGCTCAACATCCTGATGCTGATCCATCCGATCGACGCAGTCAAACAATGGCAATCCGGTCCGCCGATCATCTGACGGTCGAAAAAGCCGCTTGTCCTCGGCCGCCTCGCGCCCTAGCTAAACAGACATGACAGATTTTTCCCCCCGCGAAATCGTTTCCGAACTCGACCGTTTCATCGTCGGCCAGTCCGACGCCAAGCGCGCCGTCTCGATCGCGCTGCGCAATCGCTGGCGGCGGCAGCAGCTCGAAGGTTCCTTGCGCGAGGAAGTGCTGCCGAAAAACATCCTGATGATCGGCCCGACCGGCGTCGGCAAGACGGAAATCGCGCGACGGCTCGCAAAGCTTGCCAACGCACCGTTCCTCAAGGTCGAGGCGACGAAATTCACCGAGGTCGGCTATGTCGGCCGCGACGTCGAGCAGATCGTGCGCGATCTCGTCGAGGTCGCGATCGCCCAGGTGCGCGAGAAGAAGCGCAAAGACGTGCAGGCGCGCGCGCAACTTGCCGCCGAAGAGCGCGTGCTCGATGCGCTGGTCGGTGCCAATGCCAGTGCCGCTACGCGCGAATCCTTTCGCAAGAAGCTGCGTGCCGGCGAACTGAACGACAAGGAAATCGAGATCGAGACGCAATCGTCCGGCAGCGGCATGCCGATGTTCGAGATCCCGGGCATGCCCGGTGCGCAGATGGGCGCGATCTCGATCGGCGACATTTTTGGCAAGCTCGGCGGCCGCAGCAAGACGCGGCGGCTGACGGTCGAGGGCTCGCACGAGATCCTCGTCAACGAGGAATCCGACAAGCTCTTGGACACCGACCAGCTGACGCTGGAGGCGATCAGCGCGGTCGAGAACAACGGCATCGTGTTCCTGGACGAGATCGACAAGATCTGCGCCCGCGACGGCCGCGTCGGCGGCGACGTCTCGCGCGAGGGCGTGCAGCGTGATCTCTTGCCGCTGATCGAGGGCACCACGGTCTCGACCAAGCACGGCGCGGTCAAGACCGACCACATTCTGTTCATTGCGTCCGGCGCCTTCCACGTCGCAAAACCGTCCGACCTCTTGCCGGAATTGCAGGGCCGCCTGCCGATCCGGGTCGAATTGCAGGCGCTGACCCGCGACGACATGCGCCGCATCCTGACCGAGCCCGAGGCCTCGCTGATCAAGCAATATGTCGCGCTGTTGCAGACCGAGGGCGTGACGCTCGACATCACCGACAGCGCCATCGACGCGCTCGCCGACGTCGCGGTCGCCGTCAATTCCACCGTGGAGAACATCGGCGCGCGCCGACTCCAGACCGTGATGGAGCGGGTGCTGGACGAGATCTCCTTCACCGCGCCGGACCGCAACGGCGAGACCGTCCGGGTCGACGCCGATTTTGTGCAGAAGCACGTCGGCGATCTCGCCAAGAACGCGGATTTGAGCCGGTTTATTTTGTAATTTTGCGCGGTCGCGCTATTCATTCCGTCGTCGTCCCGGCGCAGGCCGGGACCCATACCCACCAGTGGTTATTGTCGGAAAGCGATGGCGGCTCCAGCCTTGACTCAAAACAACCATTCGTGGGTATGGGTCCCGGCCTGCGCCGGGACGACAGCGGAATTTTGTGCACGCAGGGTTCGTCGTGTTCGCTGACATCCAGAAGAACCCCTGGCGCCTCTTCCTCGCGATCAACATCGCCGTCATTGTCGGCGTGTTCATCCACAAGATCCTGCTGCCGCCTTACGTCCCCTATATCCACCTCCTCGTCGACTACCATTTCGGCTTCATCAAGCGCGCGCTGATCGGGGCGATCGTCGCGCTGTTCACGGCAAAAGTGCCGGTGTGGCTGGTATTCGCGCTATCGGGTACGGTGTGGCTGGTGACACTGGGGCTGTTCGTCAAGCTGTTTCAGAAAACGTTCGGCTTCACGCAACAGACGCTGCCGCTGTTCGTCTTCCTCGCAGGCTCGCCGTTCTTCCTGAAAAACTTCATGCACACGCTCGGCCATTTCGACATCTATGGCTGCATGCTGGCGCTGATCCTGCTGCTGGTGCCGGCGCGCTCACTGTTGTTCGTGGCGCTGGCTGCGCTGTTCTCGATCATTCTGGTGCTGATCCACCACATCCATCTGCTGATGTATGTGCCGACCCTCATCACCATCGTCGTGACCAGGCATTACCTGATCTATGGCTGCAATCGCACCAACGTCGCGTTCGGTATTGTCGCCTTCACAGCGGTTTCCGCGCTGTTCTTCGCCGCGCAGTTTTTGGGAACGATGCCGATCGCGGAAGCGGATTTCCTCGCCTATCTGAAGACCCGGATGGCCGATCCTGCGCGTACCGACCTCTTGCAATTCAGCTACATCTGGTATCAGCCGCTGTCGAAGGAGATGTCCGACACCTGGGGACGCCTGCCCCACAACAGCCTCGGCATCCCCGTCTTCGCGCTGCTGATCTGGCTGCATACGCCGCTGTGGCGCTATTTTGCCGGCCTGATCCGCGCGCTCGAACACGACATGCACCGTCGTCTCGTCATTGCGGCGCTGATCGGCGTCAGCCTCGCTTATCTCGTGATGTTCGCGATGGTGTTCGACTATTCGCGCTGGATGTCGAGCTGGGCGGTCTGCATGTTCCTGCTGCTGCATGCGGTGAAGATGCTGCCAGCCAAGCAGGAAACGCAGCTGATCCCCGCGGTGGACAAGAAGACGAATATCTTCGGCCTGTTCGTCACGCTGATCCCGCGCGTCGGAATCGTCCGGCCGTTTTAGGCGGTCTGCTCCCTCTCCCGCTTGCGGGAGAGGGCTGGAGAGAGGGTGTCGCCGCAATGGGACACCCCCGATGCTGAAAGAGCCCTCACCCGGCGCTGCGCGCCGACCTCTCCCGCAAGCGGGAGAGGTGTAGAGCCGCTAGAATCTCGCCCGCCGGATCCGCACATAAAGCGCGCCCTCGCCGCCATGGCCGATATGCGCCTCCTCGAAGCCGACCACGAAGGCGCGGAATTCCGGCAGGCTCAGCCATTCCGGCACCTGGCGGCGGAGCACGCCGCTCTCGCCGCCGCTCCGGCCCTTGCCGGTGATCACCAGCACGAAGGTCAGGCCGTCGTGATGGGCGCGGTGCAGGAAGCCGGTCAAAGCGCGATGCGCGCGCATCTGGGTCATGCCGTGCAGATCGAGCCGGGCCTCGATCTCGCTGCGGCCGCGCGACAGTTTTGTGCGCTCGCGCTTGCCGAGCGGGGCGAGCGGCGGCATCGCCGGCTTTGATGGACGCGGTGCCGGTGCGGCGGCCAGGGGCCGCGGCGACGGCGCGGGTTTTGCGACTGGCGTTGCGGGCGAAGGATCCGTGCGCGGCGCCGCATGCACCTTTGTCGCGCGATGCTTCCGCAGCGGCTTGATCTGCTTTGCGACAAGGTCCCACAGCTCACGGTCTTCCTCGCTCAGCCCGCGACGGCGCGGCGAGGGACGAGGATCCAGCACGGGCGGACGGGACGATCGCTTCATTGCTGGTGGGAACGACTTTTCGTGTGCCGGCGTGGCTCGCGGACAGGCTCGATCACGGGACGCGGTGCCGGCAGCGGCACCGGATTGGCCACCGCAACCGTCTCACCCTTGCTCGGCGCCACGGCAGGCGCGGCTGGCTTCGCTGCCTCCGTCTGCGGAAACAGCCTCGCGATCTTCTCCGATGGCCGCGGATCCGGCACCGGCAGACGCGCAGCACGAACGCCGGGATCGAGGCTCTTCGGCACCAGCATCACGAAATGCATGGAATGGCGCAGCCGGCCCGAGACCCGGCCGGCATCCGCACCGGCGCCAAAATAAAGATCGGCGCGCGCGGGGCCGATGATGGCCGAACCCGTATCCTGCGCGATCATCAGCCGATGGAACGGCGTCTTGGATCGTTCGGAATCGATCGGCAGCTCGCCTTCGATGAAGAACGGCGTGCCGTAGACGTGGAGCGATTTGTCGACCGCGATCGAGCGGCCGGCTGTCAGCGGAATGCCCTGCGCCCCGACCGCCTCGTCCTTGTCGGAGAGATTGACTTCGTGGAAGAAGATGTAGGAGCGGTTCTGGCGCCGCAGCTCTTTCGCGCCATCCGGGTTTTGCGCCATCCACTCCCTGATCTTCTGCATCGACATCTCCTCCTTCGGAATGATGCCGCGTTCGATCAGGACGCGCCCGACGGCGGTGTAGGGATAGCCGTTGTAGGAATCGTAGTTGAGCCGAATGGTACCGCCGTCATCGAACTTGATCCGCGCCGAGCCCTGGATCTGGGCGAACAAAAGATCGGTCGGGTCCTTCAGCCAGGCGATCTCGAGGCCGCGGCCGGCGATCTTGCCATCCTCGATCTCGCCGCGATCGTAATAGGGCACGAGCTTGCGGCGGCCGATCTTGCGATAGACCGGCCCCTTGTTGGGCAGGTTGACGGACGCCTGATTGTAGCCGCGCACGAACAGGTTCGAGGGACGGCGATAGACCGGAACGTTGTAGACATCGGTCTGTGTGCGCGAGCCGTCGAGCACTGGTTCATAGTAACCCGTGACAAACCCGTCGGGCTCGCCGAGCCGCGAGATGCGCAGCGGCGAAAAATTGTCCTCGAAGAAAGTCTTTGCCTTGGGGTCGTCGGTGAGCTCGAGCGATTTGGCGAGGCGGCAGGGCTCGATCAGCGACGCACCCAGCGCTTTCGGCTCGGCCGCGCCAGTCTGCGCATTGATCGAGCGGCAGCTGGCGCGAAACGTCTTGTAGGCCGCGAGGTGATCGTCATCGCTCCAGCCTTTCACGTCGGCCCAGGCCAGCGGCAGATATTGCGCCCCGGGAATCTCGAACGGGAGCGGGAGCTGGGGATAGGGCAGGGCCCGCGGCGGGAGCGCGGCCACGTCCGGAAGATGACGCTGATGGCTGCGATAGTGGCGCCGCGCCGCCTCGGCGCCAAGCGGGAACGACAACAGCACGACGGCACCTGCGCACAGCGCCGTCACGCCATTCCTGAAGGCAATTCTAATTCGCGCTTCCGGTGCCAACCAGCTTCCAGTTCGGATCGCGAGAGGTGGTGTCGCGGGCGAAAGTCCAGATGTCGGTGATGTCGGCGACCTTGTCGGCGTTGCCGTCGACGATGTTGCCGGCCTTGTCGCGGGTGACCGAGATCATCTGCGAGACGAAGCGGATGGTCAGCTGGGCGGTGCGGTCGCGCAGCTCGGCGCCGACCAGCTCCGCCTTGTCGATCGAGACGAAGCGTGTCTCGGTCTTCTGCTCGTTCTTCTCGCGCTCCTTGATCGCGGCGTCGAAGCTGTCATAGACCTCCGACGACAACAGGTCGCGCAGCGCGCGACGGTCGCCATTGGCAAAGGCCAGCACGATCATCTCGTAGGCGCCGCGGGCGCCGGAGATGAAGTGGCGCGGGTCGAAGGTGGAATCCTTGTCGACGATGGCATCGAGGCCCTGGGCGAGCGCGGTGCCCGGTTCGGTCAGGCCCTTCCAGCGGTCGGAGGGCGGGGCCGGCTCGGCGGTCGGCGCCAGGGGCGCCTGATCGATCACCTTGCCGGGCATGGTGACGACGTTCTTGTCCGGGGCCCCCTGAAGCGCATTCCTGGCCGTGCGGTCGAACGGCGGCCGCTCATTGCCGGTCCGCTGCCCCAGCACGCTGCGCAGCCTCAGAAAGATAAAGACCGCCAGCGCAAGGAAGATGATGGTGTAGATGTCCACGTCGTATTCGCTTTCTGGTCTTTTCAGGAGGTCGCTGCCGGGAAAATCAATCCGGCCAGTAGACCGTTCCATACGGGAACGGCAAGTCTACATCACCATTTTAGGACCCGCTTGAGGCCCCGCGTCTCGTCTGTCGGATGTAGGCACGAAATCTTGCCCGGCCAATGGCGCCTTTTGGCACAGCGGGAAGTGTAGCGCGTTTTATGCTTAAGGGGAAACCCGATCCTGCCTGGAAATCGCGCATCTTCAAGCGTTTAAGGCGCGATTTCGTGTCCGGGGCAGGGCGAACGTCACAGTTGTGGGCGCGGCCCGGATTCCCCATCCGGAGCCGTTCGTCCTTGTGGAATGAGGCGGCCCTATGTTAGCCAACCGCCGCGAAATTCAGCCCCAATCGGGTAAGGAGACACTCTGATGACCAACGGCAACGGTACCCCTCCCGAGGCGGCCCAGGCTCCCCAGCTCAACGTGCTGGCGCAATATACCAAGGACCTCTCGTTCGAAAATCCGAACGCGCCGAGCTCGCTCCAGCAGCAGAGCCAGCCGCCCCAGATCAACATCCAGATCAATGTCGGCGCCAACAACCTCAGCGAAACCGAGTTCGAGGTGACGCTGTCGGTCGAGGGCAAGGCCGAGACCGCCGGCAAGGTGATGTTCTCGTTCGAGCTCGCCTATGCCGGCGTGTTCCGCATCGCGAACGTGCCGAAAGAGAATCTGCACCCGCTGGTCATGATCGAGTGCCCGCGACTGCTGTTCCCGTTCGCCCGCGAGATCATCGCGACCGCTGTCCGCGACGGCGGGTTCCCGCCGCTGATGCTGGATCCGGTCGATTTCGTCGGTCTCTACCGTCAGAACATGGAGCGGCAGATGGCCGCTCCTGGCGGTCAGGCCTAACCGGCCGGATTGGCGGCAACTGGGGCGGGCAAGAACTCGTTCCAGATCGCCTTGTCGCCGAGCGTTGCGATGAAAGCCCGATGGGCCTCGCGCTCGGCATCTGACACCCGCGGGGCAAGCGGCACCGGCCGCTGCCGCCGCGGCGCATCTCCAGCGGCATTGACGCGAATCTCCTGGGCGTCCGACGCCAGCAGCAGCTGCGACTGCCGCGCCCCGACCAGATCGACATAGACTTCGGCGAGCAGCTCGGCGTCCAGCAGCGCGCCGTGCTTGGTGCGGTGTGAATTGTCGATCGCATAGCGCGAGCAGAGATCGTCGAGCCGGTTCGACACGCCGGGATGCTTGCGCCGCGCCAGCAGCAGCGTATCGACCAGCCGCTCGCGCGGGATCGCGGCGTGCTTGATCCGGTCGAGCTCGGCATTGATGAAGCTGATGTCGAACGAGGCGTTGTGGATCACCAGCGGCGCATCGCCGATGAACTCCAGAAACTCGTCGACGACCTCGTTGAACAGCGGCTTGCTCGAGAGAAACTCGGCCGACAGCCCGTGCACCGCAAAGGCCTCCGCCGGCATATCCCGTTCGGGATTGATATAGACGTGGAACGTCTGTCCCGTCGGCATGCGGTTGAAGATCTCGACGCAGCCGATTTCGACCAGGCGATCGCCGCGGAGCGGATCGAGGCCGGTGGTTTCAGTGTCGAGGACGATTTCGCGCATGATTCCGAGAGATCTAGCCGTGTGAGGCGGCGAATCAGGCGCGCCGCTGCGGCATCTTAACGACCTCGGCCAGAATGTGCGCGATTTGCGCGCGCACCGGCTCAAGTCCGTGTGACGTATCCACCACGAAATCGGCCCGCTTGCGCTTCTCGGTATCGGGGGTCTGCTTGGCGATGATGGCGTCGAGTTTTGCGTCGTCCATGGTGCCGCGCGCCAGCACCCGCTCGCGCTGGAGTTCAGGCGAGGTGGAGACCACGACCACGGCGTCGACCCGCTTCTCGCCGCCGGTTTCGAACAGCAGCGGGATGTCGAGAACCACGACCGGCGCCGCGGCAGCTTCAGCTTCCGCAAAGAACTTTTGCCGGGACGCACCGAGCATCGGATGGACGATCTGCTCGAGCTGCTTGATCGCCGCGGGATCGTGCACCACGCGCGCGGATAGTTTGGGCCGGTCGACCTTGCCGTTCACGGTGGTGCCGGGGAAGGCCGCCTCGATCGCCGGCGCTGCCTCACCCTCATAGAGCTGATGCACGGCAGCATCGGCGTCGTAGACGGGCACACCGGCCTCCGCGAACAGCTTTGCGGTGGTCGATTTCCCCATCCCGATCGAGCCGGTCAGTCCCAAAATCCGCATCAGCGTCCAGCCGTATTGATTGTCTAGACCGCAATTAGCTGTTCGCGCCGCAGGAACGCAAGCAACGGCAGCAGTGGCAGGCCGAGAATGGTGAAATGGTCGCCCTCGATGCGCTCGAACAGATGGATGCCAAGCCCTTCGAGCTGATAGGCCCCGACGCTGGTGGTGACGGCATCGCCAGCGGCGTCGAGATAGGCTGAAAGCTCGGCCTCGGACATTTGCCGCATCGTCATGCGGGCTATCGCGACGTCCTCGAAAACAATCTTGCCGTCTCGTGCTACGGCGATGGCGGAATTCAGCTCGTGGCCGTTGCCCGCGAGATCGCGCAACTGCGCCATCGCTTGCGACCGGCCAGCGGGCTTGTTGAAGAGACGATCGCCGAGTGCCAGCGTCTGGTCGGCGCCGATCGCGTAGCTGCCGGGATGGCCAGCCGAGACCGCCCTGGCCTTTTCACGGGCCAGCAGCAGCGCGACTTCGCGCGGGTTCGACAGCTTTGAATCGGCCTGAATGCCGCGCTCGTCGATGTCGGCCGCAATCGCCTTGAATTCCAGCCCGGCATTGGCCAGCAACATTTTTCGCGCGCCGCTTTGCGACGCCAAAATCAAACGAGATTTGCCGCGCCAGAGAGACATCGCCAAAACTTATTCCGAAGGCCGGCTTCGCTGGCGATCACTATACAGCTTCATGATAGCCGCCGCTGTTTCCTCGATCGAGCGCCGCGTCACGTCAAGCAGCGGCCAATCATGCTTGGCACTCAGCTTGCGCGCAAACGCAACCTCCTCGGTGACCGACTGCCTGTCGGTATAATTCTCGCTGCCGGACTCGGCGCCCATTGAGAGCAGCCGGTTCTGACGGATCTGGATCAGGCGTTCCGGCGTCGCGTGCAGGCTTACGACCAGCGGCCGGGTCAGTGTCTCCAATTGCGCCGGCACCGGAATGCCCGGCACCAGCGGCACGTTGGCGGTGCGGATGCCGCGGTTGGCCAGATAAATCGAGGTCGGCGTCTTGGAGGTGCGGGACACACCGACCAGAACGACGTCGGCTTCCTCGAGGCCCTCGACATGCTGACCGTCGTCATGGATCATCGTGTAGTTCAGCGCATCGATGCGCTTGAAATATTCCGCATTGAGCACGTGCTGCGCGCCGACGCGACCGGTGGTCGCTGCTCCAAGATAGGCTTCGAACAGCTGCATCACCGGGCCGATGATCGACAGGCTCGGAACATTGATCTCCTTGCACTTGTCCTCGAGCCGGGAAACCAGATCCTTCTCCAAGAGCGTGAACAGCACGATCCCCGGCGCTTCCTCGATCTCATCGAGCACGCGGTCGAGCTGCTTCTGGCTGCGCACCAGCGGATAGACATGCTCGACCGGCGTCACGTTGGCGTATTGCGCCGCGACGGCGCGCGCGACCGTAATCAGGGTCTCGCCGGTGGAGTCGGAGACGAGGTGCAGATGAAAATAATTGCTCGAGGTCGGCACAAAAACTCTTTGTATGAGGGCGGGGCAGTTTGTGGATTTCTGTGGAGCTTAACCCCTCGGAAAGGGATGCGCGACACCAGGGGCGGGATAAGTGCCAATTTTCTTCACACCGCTGCCCCTCAGAACAAGTCCGGCACGCATGCGAGACGGAAACGGGATTGCGCCGACAAGCCCTTTGATAAGCTGCGGATGAAAACGCGCAAGCCTTTGAGCCCGGATGGTTTATCCAGGCAGGCAGGAACCACGCAGGAGATGTTGAGGGATGTGAACAAGGGCGCACGAACTGGCGCACTTCATTGCGTGAGTCCAATCCACGGTCACTCAGACTCAAACCTTTAAGAATCTAAGATTCTAGATTTGAGGAAGGCAGTACGGACGGATATGTGTGCAGAGTAAGACCTTAACGGGTTCTTACTATCCCCAGCCCGCTGGCCTAAGGTCGCCGGAAGGCTGGGTGCTCATTCGGGTGCCGGACATGTCGGAAGACCTCTACCTCTGGATCAAGGCGCTTCACGTGATCGCCGTCATCTCCTGGATGGCCGGCATGCTCTATCTGCCGCGGTTGTTCGTCTATCACTGCGAAGCCGAGATCGGCTCGAAGCAGTCCGAGACGTTCAAGATCATGGAGCGCCGGCTGCTCAAGGCGATCATCAATCCGGCGATGGGAGCGACCTGGATTGCCGGACTTTTTCTCGCCTGGTCCGGGCATTGGTTCAGTTTCGGCTGGCTGCACGTAAAACTGGCACTGGTGCTGGCGCTGTCCGCGGTCCACGGCTTTTTTTCGCGCTGGGTGAAGGACTTCGCTGCCGACAAGCGCCCCCGCACCCAGAAATTCTATCGGATTATCAACGAGGTGCCGACGTTGCTGATGATCCTCATCGTGATCATGGTGATCGTAAAGCCGTTCTAGGCAAGATTCTAGGCAACAATCGTGAGCGATCGCTCAGCGCTTCGTCTTGCGGAGTGGGAAGCGATTTTCTATATTAGCGATATCCCACCCAACGCAGGCGGATGTGGTTGTGTCCGAGCTTTTTGAAGGCCGGACACCGCATCAGGTTTGAAGCCTCCACCGGCGCTCACCTTGCCAGACCTGCGGACCTTACCTTCTCACGTCCGCATTTCAGAGCCTCCTCGCACCCCTCCCCAGGTTACCCCACAGGACCACCCCAATGCGGGAAATTAAACTCCAGGACCTCAAGTCGAAGACGCCGGCCGAGCTCGTCTCGTTCGCGGAAGAGAACGGGGTCGAGAATGCCAGCACCATGCGCAAGCAGGAGCTGCTATTTGCCATCCTCAAGCAGCTTGCGATCGCGGAAACTGACATCGTCGGCGAGGGCGTCGTCGAGGTGCTCTCCGACGGCTTCGGCTTCCTCCGCTCGCCGGATGCGAATTATCTGCCGGGCCCGGACGATATCTACGTTTCGCCGTCGCAGATCCGCCGCTTCGGCCTGCGCACCGGCGACACCATCGAAGGCCACATCCGCAGCCCGAAAGAGGGCGAACGCTATTTCGCGCTGCTGAAAGTCAACACGCTCAATTTCGAGGACCCGGAAAAGGCCAAGCACAAGGTCAATTTCGACAACCTCACGCCGCTGTTTCCGAATCAGCGTTTCCGCATGGAAATCGACGACCCGACGCGGAAAGACCTGTCTGCACGCGTGATCGACATCGTAGCCCCGATCGGCAAGGGCCAGCGCGCGCTGATCGTGGCGCCGCCGCGCACCGGTAAAACCGTGCTGATGCAGAACATCGCGCACTCGATCACGGCCAATCATCCCGACTGCTATCTGATCGTGCTCTTGATCGACGAGCGTCCGGAAGAAGTCACGGACATGCAGCGCTCGGTGAAGGGCGAGGTGGTGTCCTCGACCTTCGACGAGCCGGCCGTGCGTCACGTCCAGGTCGCCGAGATGGTGATCGAAAAAGCCAAGCGCCTGGTCGAGCATGGCCGCGACGTCGTGATCCTGCTCGATTCGATCACGCGCCTGGGGCGCGCCTACAACACCGTGGTGCCGTCATCCGGCAAGGTCTTGACCGGCGGTGTCGACGCCAACGCGCTCCAGCGCCCGAAGCGTTTCTTCGGCGCCGCCCGTAACATCGAGGAAGGCGGCTCGCTGACCATCATCGCGACCGCGCTGGTCGATACCGGCAGCCGCATGGACGAAGTCATCTTCGAAGAGTTCAAGGGCACCGGTAACTCGGAACTGATCCTCGACCGCAAGGTCTCGGACAAGCGCACCTTCCCGGCGATCGACATCTCGCGCTCCGGCACCCGCAAGGAGGAGCTCATCACCGATCCGCAGGTGCTCAAGAAGATGTACGTGCTCCGCCGCATCCTGAACCCGATGGGCACCATGGATGCGATCGACTTCCTGCTCGACAAGCTGCGCTCGACCAAGAGCAATTCCGAGTTCTTCGACTCGATGAATACCTAGTGTGCGGTGCAACAAAGCCTCAGAGGGCGCCTTCGGGCGCCCTTTTTGTTGTGCGGCCTTGCTGCGGGACAGGTGCAGCATGAGAGGCGATTTGGCGCCGGATTCCCGATCGCTTCTAAGTTGTTGATATTTATTGAATTTGATTGACTTTCGGAGTTCCTTCCGGGTTCCGGAGCAGGGGTTTCTGCAGCAAACGCCCTGACTATATTGCGCTGCAATATGCCTGATTGCTGCGGGAATGGTGCAGCAAAGCAGGCTGCCGCACACTGACCAAAACGGGTGTTTGCCTTTTCGCCGGCAGCCGGACAAATAGGCCATGCATCCGCGAGACCAGACCATCTTCGCTTTGTCGTCCGGCCGTCCGCCGAGCGCGATCGCCGTGGTGCGGGTTTCAGGCTCACAGGCTGGCGCGGTGCTGACGGCGCTGACAGGCCAGCTGCCGGCGCCGCGGCAGGCGAACCGCCGGCTGCTCCGAGATGCGGCGGGCCAGCCGATCGACGATTCGGTCGTGCTCTGGTTTCCGGGACCGGCGAGCGCGACGGGCGAGGACGTCGCCGAATTTCACGTTCATGGCGGCCGGGCGGTCCTGGCGGCGCTCATCGCCGCTATTTCGAAAATTCAGAATACGCGCGCGGCCGAGGCCGGCGAGTTCACGCGGCGCGCCTTCGAGAACGGCAAGCTCGATCTCACCGAGGCCGAGGGCCTCGATGATCTGATCCACGCCGACACCGACCGTCAGCGCCGCCAGGCACTGCGGCAGTTGCAGGGCCTGCTCGGCAACCGCGCGCGCGACTGGCGCGAGCGCATCATCGAGGCTTCGGCGCTGATCGAAGCCGGCATCGATTTCTCGGACGAAGGCGACGTGCCCGCGGAATTGATGGCGCCGGCCGTGAAGGCGATCAGGGCGCTGCACGACGAAATCACAGAAGTGCTTGCAGCACAGGGACATGCTGAACGGCTGCGTGACGGCATGGTGGTCGCCATTGCCGGCCCGCCGAACGTCGGCAAATCGACGCTGATGAATCAGCTCGCCCGCCGCGAGGTCGCGATCGTCTCGCCGCATGCCGGCACCACACGCGACGTGATCGAGGTCCAGCTCGATCTCGATGGCTATCCGGTCACGGTGATCGACACCGCCGGCATTCGTGAGACCGAGGATCCGGTCGAGCAGGAGGGGGTGCGTCGGGCGCGGGCGCGAGCCGAGGACGCCGACCTGGTGTTGTGGCTAGAGGACGGCGACCATCCGGCGGATCGATCGAAAGCCAGTCCCATTCCAACCAGGAAGCGTCCGTCGGGCGAGATTGATTTCCGCGGGCTGACCGTGCTGCACGTCCGCAACAAGATCGATCTAGTTGCAGGCGAAGGAACAGATCTGGCCGAGGGCCAGATTGGGATTTCTGCGAGTCGTGGCTTTGGTGTGCCCGAACTCGTCAACTTGCTGGTTGGGTTCGCTGCGACCTTCTTCGGTGAGAGCGAGGGCGCGTTGGTGACTCGGGCGCGCCAGCGTGAATTGCTTTATCGCGCCTCGGACAGCTTGCACCGGAGCCTGGAGCTTGTAGAAGAAGGTGAGGAGCTGGCCGCCGAAGAGCTGCGCGCCGCGGCCTATGCCTTGGGCCGACTGCTGGGCCGGGTGGACGTCGAGGACGTCCTTGGGGCCATCTTCCAGAAATTCTGCATCGGAAAGTAGCGCTAGTTCTTCAATGTAGAACTAGCGTTTGTTCCATTGCTTGGTGTTTCACGTGAAACGGTGGTTGGGTTCCGATCCCCGCGCCGCCCGCGGCATTGCGAGGAGCTCTTGCGGCGAGGCAATCCAGGTTGCCACCGCGGAAGTCTGGATTGCTCCGCTGCGCTCGCAATGACTGAGTGGGGCGCGGCCACTGCTGTCCCCTCATTGAATTACCCCTGTCCGCAGCCCAGCTTTGTTTCACGTGAAACAACAACGCGACTTCTACTGTGCATGGGGTTGTTTTCGAGAAACGATCTAGCTCCTCCGGCCGCCCTGTTTCACGTGAAACACCCGCCTCCCCAGTTTCCACTTCCGGCTTTCCCGCCTCTGAGCTAGAAGTCCGCCCATGCGACCAGAGCGAGAGAGTTTCGACGTCATCGTCATTGGCGGCGGCCACGCCGGCTGTGAGGCTGCGGCTGCCTCAGCCCGGATGGGCGCGACCACTGCCCTGGTGACGCACCGCTTCTCGACCGTCGGCGCGATGTCCTGCAATCCCGCCATCGGCGGTCTCGGCAAGGGCCATCTGGTCCGCGAGGTCGATGCCCTCGATGGTCTGATGGGCCGCGTGGCCGACGCTGGCGGCATCCAGTTTCGTGTTCTCAATCGCCGCAAGGGTCCTGCCGTGCGGGGTCCCCGTGCCCAGGCGGACCGGAAGCTTTACGCCGCGGCCATGCAGGCGGCGATCCAGGAAACCTCGGGTCTTTCCGTCATCGAAGGCGAAGCCGACGAGCTGATCGTGGTCGAGGGACGAGTGACCGGGCTGCGCCTGGCGGACGGCCGGATGTTTCGGGCAGGGGCTGTCGTCGTCACCACCGGCACCTTCCTGCGCGGTCTGATCCACCTCGGCGAGAAGAACTGGCCGGCCGGGCGCGTCGGCGAGGCCCCTGCGATGGGTCTCTCGAACTCCTTCGAGCGTGCCGGCTTCACCCTCGGGCGACTCAAGACCGGCACGCCACCCCGCCTGAATGGCACGACGATCGACTGGTCTGCAGTCGAGATGCAGCCCGGAGACGAGCCCCCGGAGCCGTTCTCGGTGATGACCGAGCGGATCACGACCCCGCAGATCCAGTGCGGGATCACCCGGACCACGTCCGCGACCCACGAGGTGATCCGGGCCAATGTGCATCGCTCCCCGATGTACTCCGGCCAGATCAAAAGCTCGGGGCCCCGCTATTGTCCTTCGATCGAGGACAAGATCGTCCGCTTCGGCGATCGCGACGGCCACCAGATCTTCCTGGAGCCGGAAGGGCTCGACGATACCACCGTCTATCCCAACGGCATCTCCACCTCGCTGCCGGAAGAGGTCCAGCTCGCGATCCTCGCCAGCATTCCGGGCCTGGAGCGGGTGAAGATGGTCCGGCCGGGCTATGCCATCGAATACGACCACATCGATCCCCGCGAGCTCGATCCGACCCTTCAGACCAAGCGTCTGCGCGGTCTGTTCCTCGCCGGGCAAATCAACGGCACCACCGGATACGAGGAAGCCGCGGGGCAGGGCATTGTGGCCGGCTTGAACGCGGCCTTGTCCGCGAGTGGCGCGGCGCCGACCGTGTTCGACCGCGCAGACGGCTATCTCGGCGTGATGATCGACGACCTTGTCACCCGTGGCATCAGCGAGCCCTATCGGATGTTCACCTCGCGCGCCGAGTACCGGCTGACCTTGCGGGCGGACAATGCCGACCAGCGCCTGACCGAGAAGGGGATGGCGCTGGGCTGCGTCGGCAGTGCCCGGACGCAGCATCATCGCGCCAAGATGGACGCTTTGAATGCGGCCCGGACGCTGTCGAAGTCGCTGACCATCACCCCGAACGAGGCGATCAAGCACGGGCTGTCCCTGAACCGGGATGGTCAGCGCCGCTCCGCTTTCGAGCTGATGGCCTATCCGGAGATCGGCTGGGACCAGGTCCGCGCGATCTGGCCGGAGCTGTCCACCATCGATCCCGTCATCGCGACCCATCTCGAGATCGACGCCAAGTACGATGTCTATCTCGAGCGCCAGAGCGCTGATGTCGAAGCCTTCCGGCGCGACGAGGGGATGGTGCTGTCTGAGGTCGACTACCGGCAGGTCCCCGGTCTTTCCAACGAGGTCCGCGCCAAGCTGGAGAAGGCGCGGCCGTTTACCGTTGGCCAAGCCGGTCGGATCGACGGCATGACGCCGGCGGCGCTCGGCATCCTCGCCGCCTATCTTCGTCGCGAGGCACGGAAGACCTCGAAGGCAATTGCATAGGCGTTTCACGTGAAACAGCGCGGACCGGCCCAGTCCCAGCCGAAGATCGCCAAGCCGAAGATCGCTAAGGCCAGCGCCAACGATCAATCGCTCGACGCTGTCATCGCCGCCGACAAGATCGCAGCTCTCAAGCTCGCCCCCGTTTCACATGAAACGGAAGCCCGGCTCGATCGCTACATCGCGTTGTTGAGGGAGTGGCAGGCCAAGACCAATCTGGTCGCGCCCTCGACCCTGCCGCAGCTCTGGACCCGGCACATCGCCGACTCGCTTCAGCTCGTGGATCTTGCGCCGACCGCAAAGCGCTGGGCCGATCTCGGCAGCGGCGGCGGCTTTCCCGGAATCGTCCTCGCCTGTGCCATGGCCGGGACGCCGGGCACGAGCGTCCATCTCGTCGAGCGGATCGCCAAGAAAGCCGCGTTTTTGCGCGAAGCGATCCGCGTCACCACATCACCGGGAGTCGTACATCTCGCTGAGATCGGGGATAATGTGGATAGAATCACCGGCCCCGTCGATTGCGTCACCGCGCGCGCGCTGGCTCCGCTACATCAACTCATCGGCTTTGCGGAGCCGCTGATGCGTCAGGGCGCAAAGGCGTTATTTCTCAAGGGTCAAGATGTAGAGGCTGAATTGACCGAAGCCGCTAAATATTGGAATATTCGGCCAAAGCTTCACCAAAGCCGCACGGGTGACGGCTGGATCGTAGAACTCGTTGGCGCCGACCGGCGCGGCTGAGGCGTTCAGGGGTTGAGTGGGGAATTTGCGATGGGCTTGATTGACGAGACGCAGCAAGAGCAGACCGCAACGGTGCCGCAGGGTCATCCGCGCATCCTGGCGCTGGCGAATCAGAAGGGCGGCGTTGGAAAAACAACCACGGCGATCAATCTCGGCACGGCGCTCGCCGCGATTGGCGAGCGCGTCCTGATCGTCGATCTCGATCCGCAGGGCAACGCTTCGACCGGCCTCGGCATCGATCGCCGCAACCGCTCCTGCTCGACCTACGACGTGCTGATCGGCGAGGCCAGCCTGCGCGAGGCGGTGGTCGCGACCGCCGTGCCGCGGCTGCACATCGCGTCCTCGACCATGGATCTCTCCGGCCTCGAGCTCGAGCTCGGTACCACGCCCGGCCGCGCCTTCAAGCTGCGCGACGCGATCTCCGCGCTCAACAACAACGTCTCGCCGGAAGCCGATTACACCTACGTGCTGATCGACTGCCCGCCCTCGCTCAATTTGCTCACGGTGAACGCGATGGCAGCATCCGATGCGATCCTGGTGCCGCTGCAATGCGAGTTCTTCGCACTCGAAGGTCTGTCGCAATTGCTCCAGACGGTGGAGCAGGTGCGCTCGACGCTCAATCCGAACCTGTCTATCCACGGCATCGTGCTGACCATGTTCGACTCGCGCAACAACCTCTCGAACCAGGTCGTCGCCGACGTTCGCCAGTTCATGGGCGAGAAGGTCTACAAGACCATGATCCCGCGCAACGTGCGCATCTCGGAAGCGCCGTCCTACGGCAAGCCGGTCCTGGTCTATGATCTCAAATGCGTCGGCAGCGAAGCATACTTGCGGCTCGCCACCGAAGTGATCCAACGCGAGCGCGAGCTGCGCGTCACGCATTGAAGCGACGGTGATCCGTAGGATGGGTAGAGCGCAGCGAAACCCATCATCGCACGCGCGAACAGCGATGGGTTTCGCTTCGCTCTACCCATCCTACAAGTTTCGAAAATTCAGTTCTGGAGTACTGCAGCGTGAACCCAAGGGAGCTGGCGACAATGGCCGACGAAGCGCGTTCGCGACTGGGCCGGGGTCTTGCGAGTCTGATCGGTGACGTCGGCGGTGAAGCCGCGCATGTCGATCGTCCGCGCGCACAGCGCAAGGTGCCGATCGAATTCATCAAGCCCAATCCGCGCAATCCGCGCCGCACCTTTTCCGACACCGAGCTCAAGGAGCTCTCCGAGTCGATCAAGCAGCACGGCGTGATCCAGCCCATCGTGGTGCGCCCCGTGAAGGGCGCGCAGGATCGCTACGAGATCATCGCCGGCGAGCGGCGCTGGCGCGCCTCGCAAATGGCCGGCCTGCATGAAGTGCCGATCGTACCGGTCGACATCAGCGACAGCGATGCGCTGGAATTCGCCATCGTCGAGAACGTGCAGCGCGAAGACCTCAACCCGATGGAAGAGGCGCAGGGCTATCACGCGCTCGCCAACGAATTCAAACGCAGCCAGGACGACATCGCAAAGGTCGTCGGCAAGAGCCGCAGCCACATCGCCAACATGATGCGGCTCACAAGACTGCCGGCCGAGGTGCAGGCCCTCATCGCGCAGGGACAGCTGACCGCCGGTCACGCCCGCGCGCTGATCGGCGTGCCCGATCCGCTCGCCGCGGCCAGGCGTATCGTCGAAGAGGGCCTCAACGTCCGCCAGGCCGAGGCGCTCGCGCATGAAGAGGGCGTGCCGGAGCGCAAGCCGCAAAAGGCACGCGCCGGGGGCAAGGAGAAGGACCCCGACACGATCGATCTCGAGAAGCGCGTCACCGACGCGCTCGGCCTCAAGGTCACGGTGAACCACCGCGATCCCGGCGGCTCCGTGCAGATCAACTACCGCAACCTCGATCAGCTCGACGAAGTGATGAAGCGGCTCGCCAAGGGCGGGCTTTGATCATCGGTGTCGTCCCGGCGAAGGCCGGGACCCATACCGCGTGATCCATCGATTGCTGAAGGCAGCAGCACCGACCACGAGTCGTAGCCAAACTTCTCCCCGTGGTTATGGGTCCCGGCCGTCGCCGGGACGACGTCGAAGATATTGTCGGGCTCAATAGTCTATCCACCCGTCATTGCGAGCGTAGCGAAGCAATCCAGAGTCTCTCCGCGGAGGGATTCTGGATTGCTTCGTCGCAAGGGCTCCTCGCAATGACGGGGAGAGAGCGGGGGAACTCAACCCCGCCGCTTCGCGTTCGCGGCGATCGCCATCAGCGTGCGCTGGGCGATTGCCGCGGCAAGCGTCGCTTGCTTGCGGGTGTCGAGGGCGGCGGTCGCGAGCTGCTCGATGATGCCTGCGAGCCGCGTGACGCTGAAATTACGCAGCGCGGTTTCGACCGCCGGCTTTCGTGAAAAATGCAGCCGCGGGAAACCACCGTCGAGCACGGCGGAGGCTGGCGTACCGTCGGCAATCGCAAGCGCGGATTTGTGCAGCCATGCGGCCTGACGCTGCGCGGCCGAGATGATCACGCCGGGATAGGTGCCGGCGATCATGGCCTTGGCGAATTCGGTCTCGACGATGTCAGGCCGGCCTGCGAAGGCGCCATCGACGATCGGATCGAGTTTCAGCTCGGACGCATCCGCCACCACAGCCATCACATCATCCAGCGTGACCTCGCCCTTGCCATGCGCATAGAGCGTCAGCTTGCGCAGCTCGTTGCGCGAGGCCTGGCGGTCGCCGCCGAGGAACGACATCAATGCGGCGCGGGCATCCTGCGCGATCCGCAAATTGGCGATGCGGAGCTCATCCTCCATCAGCTTCGCAAGATCGCGTTCGGTGTCGGGATAGCAGCCGATCGCGACCGCCGCCTTGGCGCGCTCGCAGGCCTTGCGCAGCGGCGATTCCGGACGGAGCTCGCCGGCCTCGATCACGATGCGGCAATCTTTCACGCCCATCTCGGCCAGCGTGTCGACGCCGCTGGCGAAGCTGCGCGAGCCGGCGCGGATGCGGATGGCGCGGCGACCGCCGAACAGCGGCACGGTCATGGCTTCATCGACCAGCCGCGACGGCTCGGCCGAGAGCTCGTCGCCGTCGAGCTTCACGAGCGAGAAGGGATCGTTGGGATCATCGACCGCGGAGGCGATCAACGCGTCGGCACGCTCGCGGACGAGGCCGGCATCGGGGCCGTAGAGCAGGATGATCGGGCGGCCCGCATCGGGGCGGGCGAGGAAGGCGTCGATTTCCTTTCCGCGCAGCGCGACCAAACTTAAGTGCCTGCGGTGAAGAACGCGGCGAGGCGGGTGTTGATGTTCTCCGCGATCTCGTTGGCGGCGCGATCCTCGGCGTCGCGCACCGCGCGGTTGCGGGCGAAGCGCTGGTAAGAGCCGGGCATGTCGTAGGACACACGCGAGAACGTGGTGCCGGTCATCACCGATTTGCCGGTTACAACCTCGGTCAGGTTGTACTGGCAGTCGATGCCGTAGTTCTCGCTGTTCGGCAGGCCGGTGTTGGGATCGACGATCAGGGACGACTTGCTCGTGGTGAAGCGGATCTCCAGCCGGTGGGTCGGCGGCATGCCCGTGGCCGAGCCGTAAAGCTTGAAGGCGAGCGCGTTGCGCACTTCGACGCCGACGCGGGCTTCACGCGAGGCGTTGGCCTTGTTGATCGGCGGGAGCTCGATGCCCATCAGCTTCTCACGCAAGCCCGGGGTGCCGTCGGTATGCTCGGCATACATCGGCTGGAAGCAGCCGGCCGTCAGCGCCGCCAGAGCGGCCACCGCCAGCAAGCGGGCTGCGATACGGATCCTAGCCGACAACATTCACGATCCTCTTGGGGACGATGATCACTTTGCGGACGGGCTTGCCGTCCAGGGCCAGTTTTACCGCATCGAGGGCCAGAACGGCAGCCTCGATTTCCGGATTCTGGGCCGCTGTTGCAACCGTGACCTCACCCCGCTTCTTGCCATTGACCTGGACCACCAGGGTCATGCTGTCTTCAACCAGCAAATCGCGTTCGATTTGCGGCCAATCGGCCTCCGAAACCAGCCCGGCCTGGCCCAGCCCATTCTCGAACAAGACTTGCCAGCACTCCTCGGCCAGATGCGGCATCATCGGGGAGAACAGCTGGACCAGGATCTGGCTGGCCTCCCGGATCGCCCAGGCCAAAGCAGGGGCAGGCTGGCCCGGACGCTGGAGCACCTCCGAAAACGCGTTGGCGAATTCGCGGATATGGGCGAGGCAGACGTTGAAGTGCAGCCGCTCGATGCCGGTAGTGACCTTGTCCAGCGCAGCATGGGCGGCCTTGCGCAAGGCGGTCGCGTCCGCGCCGAACGAAGCCGGACGCGCAGATGGGGCTCCCTTGGCGAGCTCCACGGCGTCGGTCACCAGCCGCCACAGCCGCTGCACGAAGCGGGAGGCGCCCTGGACGCGCTCGTCGCTCCAGATCACGTCGCGGTCGGGCGGGGAGTCCGACAGCATGAACCAGCGCGCGACGTCGGCGCCGTAGGTCGCGATGATGTCGTCGGGGTCGACCGTGTTCTTCTTCGACTTCGACATCTTCTCGATCGGACCGATCTGGATGTCCTCGCCGGTCCCAAGCAGCGTGGCGCGCCGGCCATTGCCGCCGATCTCGATCTTGACCTCGGCCGGCTGCACGAAGCTGCCGTCGGCCTTCTGGTAGGTCTCGTGCACCACCATGCCCTGCGTGAACATGCCGGCGAACGGCTCGTCCAGCGCGATGTGCCCGGTCGCCTTCATCGCGCGGGTGAAGAAGCGGCTGTAGAGCAGATGCAGGATCGCGTGCTCGACGCCGCCGATATATTGGTCGACCGGCAGCATCCGGTTGGCGACCGCAGGCGTCGTCGGCGCGTTCTCGTTCCAGGGATCGGTGAAGCGCGCAAAGTACCAGGACGAATCCACGAAGGTGTCCATGGTGTCGGTTTCACGTTGCGCCTTGCCGCCGCATTGCGGGCAGGTGACGTGCTTCCAGGTCGGATGATGGTCGAGTGCATTGCCCGGTCTGTCGAAGCTCACATCTTCCGGCAGCACGACCGGCAGGTCGGCATCCGGCACCGGCACCACATCGCATTTCGGACAATGGATCACAGGGATCGGGCAGCCCCAATAGCGCTGCCGTGAAATGCCCCAGTCGCGAAGGCGGAAATTGACCTGCCGCTCGCCGACCGGCGCATTGCCGCGCAGCTCGCTCTCGAGACGTTTCGCCACCTCTTCCTTCGCCTGCTCGATGGTCATGCCGTCGAGGAAGCGTGAATTGATCATGCGGCCGTCACCGTCATAGGCGGTGTCGGTGATGACGAACGATTTTGGATCCTGGCCCTCGGGACAAACGACGGGGGTGTTGCCGAGGCCGTATTTGTTGACGAAGTCGAGGTCGCGCTGGTCGTGCGCGGGGCAGCCGAAGATCGCACCCGTGCCGTATTCGATCAGCACGAAATTGGCGACATAGACCGGCAGCGTCCAGCTGGGATCGAACGGGTGGACCGCGCGGATGCCGGTGTCAAAACCCTGCTTCTCCGCGGTGTCGATGATCTCCTGCGCGGTGCCGATCTTCTTGATGTCGGCGATGAACGCGGCGAGCTTCGGATTCTTCGCGGCGGCGGCCTGCGCCAGCGGATGATCCGCCGAGATCGCCATGAATTTCGCGCCGAACAGCGTGTCGGGGCGCGTCGTGAAGATCTTCAGCTCGCTCTCGCCTTCGGGCGTGGTCGCCGGATCGAGCGCGAAGCGGATCAAGAGGCCCTCCGAGCGACCGATCCAGTTGCGCTGCATCAGCCGCACCTTGTCGGGCCAGCGGTCGAGCCCATCCAGCGCCGACAACAGCTCCTGCGCGTACTTCGTGATCTTGAAGACCCACTGGCTCATGTCCCGTTGCTCGACGACGGCGCCCGAGCGCCAGCCGCGGCCGTCGATCACCTGCTCGTTGGCGAGCACGGTCATGTCGACCGGATCCCAGTTCAGCTTGCGCTTCTCGCGCTCGGCCAGGCCCGCGGCGAGCATGTCCAAAAACATCTTCTGCTGATGCTTGTAATAGCTGGGATCGCAGGTCGCGAATTCGCGCGACCAGTCCAGCGACAGCCCGATCGAGCGGAGCTGCTTCTTCATCGCGGCGATGTTGTCGTAGGTCCAGGCCTTCGGCGCGACCTTGCGCTCGATCGCGGCGTTCTCGGCCGGCAGGCCGAAGGCATCCCAGCCCATCGGGTGCAGCACGTTGTAGCCCTTGGCGCGCATGAAGCGGGCCAGCACGTCGCCGAGCGTGTAATTGCGGACATGACCGATATGGATGCGCCCGGACGGGTAGGGGAACATCTCCAGCACATAATATTTCGGCCGCGAATCGTCGTTCCTGGAGACGAAGATCGCCTGTTCGTCCCACTGGCGTTGCCAGCGCGGTTCGGCGTCGCGGGCGTTATAGCGTTCGGAGGTCATGGAATCGTTCGGTTTCGTGAATTTAGGCCGTCGAAAGTGGCCGGACTAGGCCATAGAAGTCCTCAAGGGGTCAATGGGTTGCCCAAAGGGATGTCAAAGGACGCGGGTCGGCCGGCCGCACCCCGCACAAATACCGAGCCGGCCGTTGGGACGCGATTAAGGCCTCGATGCGAGGTTGGAGTCGGATAAAACCCCCAAATGACTGCGATGGATACGAGCCTCGACGATCTCGACCACGACTATGCCGCCTCCATCGCCGATCGGGCGATGCGGGCCATGGCCGAGCAGCGGATTCCGCCGACGCCGACCAATTTTGCGGTTTGGTTCCAATATTTTGCCGGCAGCCATGACGATTTGCGCAACGCCATCGATCTCCTGATCGACCACAACCGTCCCTTCGACGCCCGAATCAATCAGGATCTGTTCGAGACCTATGTCGCCCCCCAGGTGAGTGCCGTCGTCGTCGACACGTCGGAGCGGCTGCATGAGCTGATGGGCACGGCGAAGGACTTTCTGGCGACGGCGATTGCCGACAACCATTCCCAGATCCAGGCCATCAGCGATGTCGCCGGCCAGGGCCAGGCCGGCGTCGATCCGAAGGCGCTGGTCGCCCAGCTCATGAACGAGCTGGCGCGCGCGGCCAGCAGGGCGACCCGGCTGGAAGCGGGCTTTGCCGAAAAGACCCGCGAGCTTGACGTGATCCGCGATTCCCTCTCCAAGTCCGAGCAGCGCGCCCGGACCGACACGCTGACGGGCCTGGCGAACCGGCGCGCGCTCGACGAATTCCTGCGCAAGGCGCAGACGACGGCGGAATGGGGCGAGCCGCTCAGCGTGCTCCTGCTCGACATCGACCACTTCAAGACCTTCAACGACAATTTCGGCCACGGCGTCGGCGATCAGGTGCTGCGCCTGATGGCCAAGGTGCTGCGCGAAAAAGTTCGCGAGCAGGATCTGTCGGCCCGCTATGGCGGCGAGGAGCTGATCGCGGTGCTGCCGGATACCGATCTCGCGGCCTGTACCGAGATTGCCGAGCGCATCAGGCGCGCGATCGCGGAAGCAAAGATCACGCGCCGTTCGACCGGCGAGGTGTTGCCCGGCATCACGGTATCGATCGGCGTGGCGCGATATCGGGTGGGCGAGACGGTCACCGACCTCATCGAGCGCTGCGATCGCGCGCTCTATCTCGCCAAGGGCGGCGGCCGCAATCGCGTGGTGACGGAGAACGAGCTCGATCGCGCCGAGGCTGCGGGTTAGCCCGCCATCGCGATCTCGGCGGTGCTGCCCTCGATCCGCAAAATGCCGTGCTCGACGACATTGTTGCGGCCGCGGTGCTTTGCGGCGTAGAGCGCGGCGTCGGCGGCCTCGATCAGGTCGCCCGGGCGCAGGGTTTCGTTGGGGCGCGTCGCCGCAACGCCGATCGAGACGGTGACCACCATGTGCGAGGACGTGATGTGCGGCAGGCAGAGTTTGAGCACGGCCGCGCGCACCTGTTCGCCGATCTCGACGGCGCGCACCACGTCGGTGTTCGGCAGCAGCAGGCAGAACTCCTCGCCGCCGTAACGCGCCGCGAAGCCCATGGTGTCGGCGGCGATGCCGGACAGCGACTCGCCGAGCCGGGTCAGGCAGGAATCGCCTTCGAGATGGCCGTAGGTGTCGTTGAACAGCTTGAAATGGTCGACGTCGATCATCAGGAGCGCGAGCTCGCTGCCATATTGCTGCGCGCGCATCCATTCGAAGTCGAGGCGGCTCTGGAAGCCGCGGCGGTTGGCGAGCCCCGACAGCATGTCGATCGAGGCCATCACCGTCAGCCGGTCGTTGCTCGCGATCAGCTCGCGCTCGCGCTGGCTGAGCTGGGCGGCCATTGCGTTGAAGGCGCGCGCCAGCGGCACGAATTCGGACGGCAGCCGGTTGCGCGCCGCGCGGGCCGACAGATCGCCCTCGCCCAGACGCTTGGCCATGTCGGCGAGCATCTCGATCGGCTTGATCACGAGCTTCTCGGCGGCGATGAGCGCGCCGAGCAGCACGAACATGACGACGAAGGCGAGCTGGAGATAGGCGGTGCGGATGTCGCGGCTGACCGCCGCGGACACCTTGTCCTCGTCGATGCTGGCGATCAGGCGGGCGTTGGTGCCGGCGATGCGGGTGAAGCTGACCGCGCGGCGCGAGCCGTCGGCGGCGAGGAACGACAGCGAGCCTTCGTCCTGGTCCGAACGCAGCGCCATGTCGGCGATCGCCGACATCAGCGGCATGTTGTCGAGCGGACGTCCGACCGCGCTGTGCTGGTCGGCGGGTGCGGCCAGCACGGTGCCGGCGCTGTCGACCAGCACCGCGGTGATACCGGCGCGGCCGCCGAGATTGTTCATGACCTTCGACATCCAGTCGAGATTGACGGTCGCCAGCACGACGGCGTCGGCGACGCCGCTGAATGCGGAGACCGGATACACCGCCATGACGGTCGGCGTCTGCACCGGCCGCGACAGGATGAAGTCGGACAGCACGAAGCGGCCGGTCTCCTGCGCCTGCTGGAAATAGGGCCGGTCGGAGAGGTCGAGACCGACATACATGTTGTTGGTGGCGCACTGGATGCGGCCGTCCGCGCCTGCGATCAGCAGCGTGCGGATCCAGGGCAGGCTCGTCGGCAGGCTCGCACGCAGCACGTCGCAGCTCTTGCTGACGCCGCCGGCGGAGGCGCGGATGAAGGCCTCGGATTTCAGGATGGTCTCGACGGATGAGATTACCTCGCGCTGGGCGTCGGCGCTGTGCCGTGCCACCGTGGTGAACTCGGTCGTGGCCTGCGCAATCTGCTTGGTGCGGGTGTCTTCGAGCGAACGGATGCGCTCGAGCATCAAGGGTGCGACCAGAATCACCGCGAGCAAAGCAAGCCGGGCCCGGATCCCGAGGACCTGCTTGAGTTTTGCGCGTTTGCGGTTGAAACTGACGTTTGCCATCTTCGCTACCCACCCCATGGGCCAAGGTAAAGCGAAGGGTTCAAAAACCCTTTCTTGAACTCGGTAAAATTGGAACTACCTCCGTTACGATCGCAACCAGTCGACGTCATGACAGACAGCAATTCCGCGCCGGTAACCGGCCATTCACCAAACGCGCTCGCCGCGGTCGAAGCCGAGATCGCGCGCGCCTGCGCCGATGCACGACGCGAACGCGCGTCGGTGACGCTGATTGCGGTGTCCAAGACCTTCGCGGCCGATACAATTATCCCGGTCATCGGCGCCGGACAGCGCGTATTCGGGGAAAATCGCGTCCAGGAGGCCAAAGGCAAGTGGCCGGAGTTAATGTCGGCTTACCCCGGCATCGCGCTGCATCTGATCGGTCCGCTGCAATCCAACAAGGCGAAAGAGGCGGTCGCGCTGTTCGACGCGATCCATTCGGTTGACCGTCCGAGCATTTGCCAGGCGTTAGCCAAAGAAATCGAATCCCAGAAAAAGCACCCGCTTCTGTTCGTCCAGATCAACACCGGCGAGGAGCCGCAGAAGGCCGGCGTCGCGCCCGCTGACGCCGACGCCTTCCTCGCGAGCTGTCGCGACACCTATGGGCTGACGATCTCCGGTCTCATGTGCATCCCGCCGGTGGACGAGCCGCCGGCCGCACATTTCGCGCTGACCGCCAAGATTGCCGCGCGCAACGGACTCACGAATCTGTCGATGGGCATGAGCGCGGATTATGCGACCGCCATCATGCTCGGCGCCACGCATGTCCGCGTGGGCAGCGCGATCTTCGGGCACCGGTGATCATTGTCGTCCCGGCGAAGGCCGGGACCCATACCGCGTGATGTCTCGGTGACGGGCGGTGTCAGTACCGATGAAAGTTCAGCAACTGCGAATCTTCACCCAACCTCTGCCTGTGGTTATGGGTCCCGGCCTTCGCCGGGACGACAACGGTGGGTGAGATCGCTATCCGAATCTCACCGACACCTTCCCCAACACGCCAAAATCCGCCGCAAAATGATCGCCGGCCTGGATCGGCAGCGGCGGATGGCATGTGCCGGTCGTCACCACCTCCCCTGCTCGCAAGGTGATGCCGAGCCCGCGCAGTTCGTTCGCGAGCCAGGTCAGCGCCACGCGGGGATCGCCCAGCACGTTCTTGCCGTGGCCGATGTAACGCTGGCCGCGCAGCATGATCTCGGGCCGCTCCTCGACGAGATTCATCGCGCGCCAATTCGCGTCAGTCGCCGCACCCAGCACGAACAGATGCGCGCAGGCATTGTCGGCGATGAGCTGGGCCTCGCCGGCGTTGGCGAAAGTGGCGAAGCGCGAATCGGGGATCTCGATCGCGGGATGCAGCGTGTCGACGGCGGCAAGCACCTCGTCGACGCCAAAAGGCACAGACCGCGGCGAAAGATCACGCCCCATGCGGAAGCAGAATTCCGGCTCGCCGACACGCATCTCGTTACCCGTCATCGACGCGGTGCCGCCATCGGCGATGACGGTGTCGCTCAGAATGCGTCCGGCCATGGGACCCGCGACATTGATGTGCCTCTGGCCGGCCTCGCTTGTCGCCGCGATCTTCCAGCCGAATAATTTGCCGCGTGCCTCGAGCGCAGCCTGGATGGCATAGCCTTCTGCACGGGTCTGCGGCCGCAGCCGCGTCTCCAGCGCATCAAGCTTGCTGCCCTCGTGCCAATGTTGGACGAGGATTTGCGATGCGGCTGCGATCTGATCCCTGTCGAGCATGTGTCCTCACCCGATGATGATTCTTGTTCTTGGTCCCAAGCGGCGCAGCAATTGCAGCATCGCGGATTTCGTCATGGAAACGCAGCCCGCGGTCGGGCCGAAATTGTCGCGGGCCAGGTGCAGGAACACCGCGCTGCCGCGGCCGGCGATGCGCGGCCTGGTGTTGTGATCGATCTCGACGATGAAATCATAGAGGTGATCGGCGCGCTTGAGCCGGTCGCCGCCCTCGCCCTCACCGCGCCGGATCCACCGATTGTAATGACGGTCGGCCGGATCCTCGCACCAGGCATCCGCGCTGGTGATGGCCCGCACCGGCAGGAACGTTTGCGGCCGGCTATGGCGGTCGCCCCGCCACCACAACTGCCTGGGATGAAAGCTGCCCCTGGGGGTGCCGCCATCGCCCTCGCGCTTGTTGGCCAGAATGCCGCCGCGGCCCAGCGCCACCGGAAAAGTCAGCGGCCCGGCGGTCAGCCAGCCCCGCCGTGCATTGCCGGCGGCAGGCTTGACGCGGATCGCGGCGAGTGGTCCGGCGCCCCGATTTAGGTTGTAACTATTTGAATTGGCGTTGTTTTTCATGTGAAGGCATGGTGTCCTGTTCATTACAGGACATTCATCGAAATGCCCCGCCATTTTAGGTTAGAGTGGTTCCGGCTTGTGAATCGGTAACAGCCCACTACTTCAACACGAACAACAATAAAAACGGCGACCTCAAAACTTCCCATCACGGCTGGGTGCGGCATGCATGCGCGCCGAGCCGGACCCCAAAAGGATGACCCCCTATGGCCAATGCCCGCAAGATCCTGATCGTGGATGACGATACCGATCTGCGCGACACGTTGGTGGAGCAATTATCGCTACACGAAGAATTCGAAGCCTCCGCGGTCGATACCGGCGCCAAGGGTGCCAGCGCCGCAAAGGCCAACGCTCCCGATCTCGTCCTGATGGATGTCGGCCTCCCCGACACCGACGGCCGCGAGGTGGTCCGCTCCTTGCGCAAGGGCGGCTTCAAGGCGCCGATCATCATGCTGACCGGGCATGACACCGATTCCGACACGATTTTGGGCCTGGAATCCGGCGCCAACGACTATGTCGCAAAGCCTTTCCGCTTTGCCGTGCTGCTTGCCCGCATCCGCGCTCAACTGCGACAGCACGAGGCCAGTGAGGACGCGGTGTTCTCGGTCGGCCCCTACTCCTTCCGTCCCGGCTCCAAGATGCTGACCGCGGCCAACGCCCGCAAGGTGCGGCTGACGGAGAAAGAGACGGCGATCCTGCGCTTCCTCTACCGCGCCGGCCAGATGCCGGTGTCGCGCGAGACCCTGCTCCAGGAGGTCTGGGGCTACAATTCCGGCGTCACCACCCACACGCTGGAAACCCACATCTACCGCCTGCGCCAGAAGATCGAGAAGGACGCCGCCAATCCGGAAATCCTGGTGACGGAAGCCGGTGGCTACAAGCTGGTGCCGTGATACGCTTTGGGGCAGCGCGAATCGTTTGAGATCGCGTGCCCTTGAGCCTCGGATCTGAATGTCAATCGACGACGACGTAGCGCTGCTCGAGCGTGTCCCGACACTGCGCCTGTTGGGAGACGCCTCGTTGCGCATGCTGGCGATCGGCTCCGAGCAGCGTGATTTCGTCCGCGGCGATGTCCTGTTCAATCTTGGTGACGACGCCGACGCCGGCTTTGTGGTTCAGCGCGGCGCCTTCCGCGTCGACGACGGCGCCGGCGCCGAGATGATCGCCGGTCCCGGCACGCTGATCGGCGAGCTCGCGCTGGTGGTGCCGATGAAGCGGCCATCAGGCGCGATCGCGCTGGAGCATTCCACCGTCATCCGCGTCGCGCGCAGCCTGTTTCAGCGCGTGCTCGAGAGCGATCCCGCCGCCGCGGTTCGTCTCCGCGACGAATTCGCGGTGCGCTCGAGCCAGATCGCCAGCGATATTCTGATGGCAGGCGCGAAGCTCAGCACGTAACTGTTTCTCGATCTCGTGGCCCGGATGGAGCGAAGCGCAATCCGGGACAGTCTTTCCGAAGGCACGAATCCCGGATTTCGCTGCGCTCCGTCCGGGCTACGGACTTCCTGAGAATTCAAACCTCCAGCGTCACCGTCACCGGCACATGGTCTGACGGCCGCTCCCAGCTGCGGGCGTCGCGCAAAATCCTGAAATCGCTCACCGCATCCTTCAGCGCGCGCGAGACCCAGATGTGGTCGAGCCTGCGGCCGCGGTCGCCGACAGTCCAGTCGGCGGAGCGATAGCTCCACCACGTATAGACCTTTTCCGACATCGGAATGCGTTCGCGCGCGACGTCGACCCACTCGCCCGCCGCCAGCGCCGCCTTCAGCTTCTCGGTTTCGATCGGCGTGTGCGAGACGACTTTGAGAAGCTGCTTGTGCGACCAGACGTCGTTCTCGTGCGGCGCGACGTTGAGATCGCCGACCAGGATGTGGCGATCTTCGCCGCGCGGATGCAGCGGCTCGCAAGCCGTCATCTCGTCGAGGAAGCGCAGCTTGTGATCGAATTTTTCGTTCAGCGCGGGATCGGGAATGTCGCCGCCGGCGGGCACGTAGAAATTATGCAGCACCAGCGGCTTTGCGATGTTCGCCTTCTCGCCGAACGACACCGAGATGTGGCGCGAATCCACCTTGTCGCAGAAGGTGCGGACGTCCGTGGACTCGAACGGAATCTTCGAGACGATGGCGACACCGTGATAGCCCTTCTGCCCGTTCAGCGCGACATGCTCATAGCCGAGCCGCTTGAAGCGCTTCAGCGGAAAAGCGTCGTCGATGCATTTGGTCTCCTGGAGACACAGCACATCCGGCCGCGCGCTCTTGAGGAATTTCGCGACCAGATCGATGCGCAGGCGCACCGAATTGATGTTCCAGGTTGTCAGGGAAAGACGCATGGGACTTGCGTCTTAGCAAGCTCTCGTGGGGCGGGCAAAGGCGCAAAGCGCCGTGCCCACCGTCTTTTCGGGCTTCGTGCCAGCCGTAATTCGTAGGGTGGGTTAGCCGAAGGCGTAACCCGCCATCTCTCGGTCGGCGATTGCGGAGGCATGGTGGGTTACGCTGCGCTAACCCACCCTACGGCACCTATCCGGGCGACGGGCCGTAATTGGTGAAATCGATCTTGAACATGCTCGGATCGAGCTTCTTGCCCGCGTCGAGATTATAGACCGCGATCGTGGTGTCGTAGCCTTGCGGGTCGGTGACGGTCCATTGCTTCAGCTGGCCGTCCTTGGCGCCGATCATCAGCAGCAGGCGGCTGGTGCCGACCAGCGCCTGCTTCTCCTCGATGGTGACGCTGATGAAGAGATCGTCCGCGGTGACGTTGACGACGTTGGTGTCCTTCATCAGGTCGATGCGGTCGGACAGCAGGTAGCGCAGCGGCGTCTGCGACAGCGGGTAGACGTCTTGCGTTGCGAGCTTGCGGTCGCGCACCACGACCGACGATCCGTCCGCGACGATGTCGATCGGGCTCGGCGGATCATACTCGAAGCGGACCTTTCCCGGCTTCTGGATGTAGAAATCGCCTTGCGTCTTGCTGCCGTCGGGACCGACCTGCACGAAATTCCCGACCAGCGTCGACAGCGAGGAAAGATAGGCGCTGACTTTCGCGGCCTGCGCCTTCTGCTTGTCGTCGAAGGTCTGGAAGATGCTGCTCGGCACGTTGCGGCGCGGATCCGGAATCACCGGATTCGGCGGCGCCTGCGTTGCGCCGGTGATCGACGGTCCTCCCGACGGCGGAGTAGCGTCACGACCCTTCGGCGCCGGCTTCGGCACGGGCACGGTCTGCGCGAACGATGCTGCGGTCACCATCACGGCGGTGACGAGAAGCACGCCCGCCACGCGCGCGCTACGCGCAGCAATGGAGGCAGCGAATCGAATGTCCGGATGTTGGGTCAACGCGTCGTCCTGTGTGGCTGGGCGTCGTTTTAGCGTGATTTCGGGCAAAAGCAGAGATCGTTTTTGCGTGAAAATATCAATTCGAGGCGTCGCGGCTCACATATGGCTGTCTTCTTCCTCGACCAGAATCTCGCGCTTGCCGGCGTGGTTGGCGGGTCCGACAATGCCTTCCAGTTCCATGCGCTCCATCAGCGATGCGGCGCGGTTATAGCCGATTTGCAGGCGGCGCTGGATGTAACTGGTCGAGGCCTTGCGGTCGCGTTTGACGATCGCAACGGCCTGCTGGAAAAGATCGCCGCCGCCATCCGCGCCCATGCCGCTGGCGTCGAACACGGCGCCGCCATCCTCGTCCTCGGTCGGCTCTTCGGCCGTAACTGCTTCGAGATATTCGGGCTGGCCTTGCGTCTTGAGGTGACGCACCACCTTCTCGACTTCCTCGTCCGATGCAAAGGGACCGTGCACGCGGCTGATGCGGCCGCCACCGGCCATATAGAGCATGTCGCCCTGGCCGAGCAGCTGCTCGGCGCCCATTTCACCCAGGATGGTGCGGCTGTCGATCTTGGAGGTGACCTGGAAGGCGATGCGGGTCGGGAAGTTCGCCTTGATGGTGCCGGTGATGACGTCGACCGACGGACGCTGCGTGGCGAGGATCACGTGCAGGCCGGCGGCGCGCGCCATCTGCGCGAGACGCTGCACCGCGCCTTCGATGTCCTTGCCCGCGACCATCATCAGGTCGGCCATTTCGTCGACGATGATGACGATGTAGGGCAGCGGGTCGAGCGAAAGCTTCTCTTCCTCGTAGATCGCCTTGCCGGTTTCCTTGTCGAAGCCGGTATGCACGGTGCGCGTCGGCTCCTCGCCCTTGGCTTTCAATTCGAGCAGGCGCGTGTTGTAGCCGTCGATGTTGCGCACACCGAGCTTGGCCATGTTCTTGTAGCGCTCTTCCATCTCGCGCACGGCCCATTTCAGTGCAACCACCGCCTTCTTCGGATCGGTCACGACGGGCGTGAGCAGATGGGGAATGCCGTCATAGACGGACAGTTCGAGCATCTTCGGATCGACCATGATCAGGCGGCACTGGTCCGGACGGAGCCGATAGACCAGGCTCAGGATCATCGTGTTGATGGCGACCGACTTGCCGGAGCCGGTGGTGCCGGCGATCAGCATGTGCGGCGTGCGCGCGAGATCGATGATGACAGGGTCGCCGCCGATGGTCTTGCCGAGGCAGAGCGGCAGCTTCGCAACCGTCTCGGTGGCTTCCTTCGCGACCAGCAGCTCGCGCAGATAGACCTTTTCGCGATGCGCGTTCGGCAGCTCGATGCCGATGGCATTGCGACCGGGAACGACGGCGACGCGCGCGGACAGCGCGCTCATCGAGCGGGCGATGTCGTCGGCCAAGCCGATCACGCGCGACGATTTGATGCCGGGCGCCGGCTCCAGCTCGTACAGTGTGACCACGGGACCCGGATTGGCCTTCACGATTTCGCCGCGCACGCCGAAATCCTGCAGCACGCCTTCGAGAGCGCGCGAATTGGTTTCGAGCTCAGCCTTGCTGAGCGGCTGGCGATCGCCGGCCTTCGGCGCCGCCAGCATGGAGACGGAGGGAAGGTCGAACCTGTCGGACGATTTTTTCGAAGCGGCCTTTGGCGCAGCCTTCTTGCGCGAGGCGCGTGCGGGCGCCTCCTCCTCTTCTTCCTCCTCGTCTTCTGCCTCGTCCTCCTCGTGCTCTTCGTCCTCGGCGTGCGGCGAGATCGAGGGCGCCGAACGGCCGCCGAGATTGGGCTCCTGCCGGCTGAAGCCGATGGCCTTGGCCTTTGGCCCGCTTGAGACCAGCGCGCGATAGGCGGTGCCGAAGAACCAGATCAGCCGCGCCTTGGTGCTCATCAGGGCGTGGAACAGCCACCCCAGCGAGATCGAGCCGCGATCGCTCTCCTCGTCGTCGTCGAGCGGCTTGTCGTCGTCCTCGATCTCCGCCAGTTCGGCATCGTGCTCGCGCGCACCAAGGCCGCAGGCAATCAGGAAGGTTGCGGCCAACGCGACGAACAGGATCGCGCCCAGCACGATGCGATAGATCGCGCCGGGTGGCCCGAAGATCACCGCGGGCGCCCGCACCAAGGCATCCCCGACCACGCCGCCGAGGCCGGTCGGCAGCGGCCATGCGCCGCCATGCGGCCAGCAGCTGACAAAGCCTGCCGCAATCACCGTGCAGAGAATCCACGCGCCGAGCCGCAGCGCTTCGCGGTCGAACGGGCGATGCGTCATCATGCGCCAGCCCCACACCGCGACCGTCAGGATCAGCATGATCGCGCCGAGGCCGAGGATCTGCATTGCGAGGTCGGCACCGATCGCGCCCGCATAACCGAGAATGTTGCGGATCGGCCGGGAGGTCGCGTGGCTGAGGCTCGGATCCTGCACGGACCAGGTCATCAGCGCCGCGGAGGCGACACCCGACAGCGTGATCAGTCCGAAGCCGGTGAGCTCGCGCACACGTCGGGTCAATGCCTCGCGGATCGATGGCGGCAGATGACCGATCAGGGGAATGACTCGTTCGATCGCCGACATGCTCACGGGCCCCGCCTAACCCAGAGTCTCGACCAGACGGTGCAGCGCCTGCGCCGTGGTCTCGCTATCCTGCACCAGCGCCAGGCGAATGTAGCCGGCACCGGGATTGAAGCCGTCGGGCTGGCGCCGCGCCAGATAGGAGCCGGGCACCACGCGCACGCCTGCTTCCGTGAAGAGCTTGAGTGTCATCGACACGTCGTCGCCAAGTTTGGACGTGTTGAGCCAAACGCAGAAGCCGGCGTCGGGCCGGCGATAGCCGTAACGATCGCCGATGATCTGGTCGGCGAGATCGAACTTGATCCGGTAGAGCCTGCGGTTCTCCTCGACATGCGCTTCGTCGCCATAGGCAACGGTCGCGACATGCTGGAGCGGCACCGGAACCTGGGGCGCGGCGATGTTGCGCAGCTCGAGGAACATGCCGATGAACCTCTTGTCGCCGGCGGCAAAGCCGACGCGCATGCCCGGCAGGTTCGAGCGCTTCGACAGCGACTGAAACGCAACCACGCGGGTGAAGTCGGGGCCGGCGCATTCGAGCGCGCTGCCGGGGGCCTCCCGGGTGTAGATCTCGGAATAGCATTCGTCGCTGAGGATCACGAAGCCATAGCGATCGGCGAGTTGCTTCAACCGCCTGAAATAGTCCGGCTTGGCGACCGAGCCCTGCGGATTGGCGGGCGAGGCCAGATAGAACGCGACCGTGCGCGCCAGCGTCGCCTCGTCGATGGCGTCGAGATCGGGCAGGAAGCCGTTTTCGATCGTTGTCGGCAGATAGATCGGCTCGCAGGCTGCGGCACCGGCGCCGGCGCCATAGACCGGGTAGAACGGGTTCGGCATCAGGATCGCGGGCTTGCCGGGACGCGGCCCGACATAGCGTGCCGCCGCGATCGCGGCGAGGAACAGCCCCTCACGGCTGCCATTGAGGACGAGAATCTCGCTCTCGGGATCGAGCGGCCGCGGCAGCCTGAAGCGCGACGACAGCCAGGCGCCCGCAGCCTTGCGGAACGGGTCGGTGCCCTTGTTTGCGGGGTAACGACCGAAATCGGCTATGTGCTTGGCGAGCACCGGTCCGACGAAATCCGGCACCGGATGCTGAGGCTCGCCGACCGCGAGCGAAATCAAGGGCTTGCCGGGCTGATGCGGCGCCAACAGCTCGTTCAGCCGGACGAAGGGCGAGCGTTCACTGTCGGAGCTTCCACCGGTCAGCGGCGCACGGGATGAAGCGGTCATAGCCATTCTGGGCGCCAGCACTCTTGGAACAGCCGGTCGCACGAATACGCCGGCGGGAAATGGTTCAGTTCACCATAGATAGGGCGAGGTTAAGACGCGATTAACCATCGGTCGGCCGGCCCGTCCAGAGCGGAATAATTGGACCGGATAACAACGGGATGGCTGTGGCGGTTCTCCACCTCTCCCGCTTGCGGGAGAGGTCGGCGCGCAAGCGCCGGGTGAGGGTTGTGTCCTCACGCGGGTCATCGATTGCGGAGATACCCCCACCCCCGCCCTCCCCCGCAAGCGGGAGAGGGAGCGCACCGTTTTCTTGGCTCAATCCGACCTCTAGTGCCCCGGCAGCTTCTCGAACGTCGTCATGCCTGCGGGGATGGCGTGGAACTCCTGCTTGTCGCAGGTGTAGATCGCCATCTGCGGCTTGAATTTGTCCGGCTCGTCCAGCGTGCCGACCTTCAGGATCGCGGCGGGCAGGCCCGGCACCTTGGTCACCAGATGGGTGCCGCACTCGGCGCAGAATTCCCGCGTCACGGCGCGTTCGAGATCCTTGCGGGTGAACTGCTTGGGGTGACCGGTGATGTAGCTGAAGCCCGTCGCCGGCATCGCGATGAACGTGTTGGGCGCGCCGCCCGAGATGTACTGGCACTCGCGGCAATGACATTGGGCCTGCATCATCGGATCGCCCTCGGCCACATAGCGCACTTCGCCGCAATAGCATCCGCCTTCCAAACGCATGACGACCTCCCTTTGTTGTTCGTTGTGGTCGATATTTCTGCGCCGGCAATCTGGAATGGCAATGTTTTTCTTTTGCCGCGTTGTCAAAAAGAATTCGCAAAAAGAAAGGGGCCCCAGCTTGCGCTGGAGCCCCTCAACGGTCGGGGCATTGCCGGGTATGTGCCCAAACCGTAGTTGTGGACGCGATCCCCGAGGAGACCGCGTCCGGGAGGAGACGTTACATGTTGTAAGCGCGCTCGGTGTGCTCGGTGATGTCGAGGCCTTCACGCTCGGTCTCGACATTGGCGCGGAGGCCAACGATCACATCGACGACCTTGTAGAGGATCGCCGAACCGATGCCCGACCACACCAGCGTGGTGCAGACGGCTTCGATCTGCGAGATCATCTGCGCGGTGAAGTCGTAATCGGCGACCTTGGGCGGGATCGCGGTGTAGTCGATGATGCCGGCACCACCGAGAGCCGGATTGACCAGGATGCCGGTGCCGAGGGCGCCGACGATGCCGCCGATGCAGTGCACGCCGAACACGTCGAGCGAGTCGTCGTAGCCGAGCGCGTTCTTCACGACGGTGCAGAAGAACAGGCAGACCACGCCGACCACGAGGCCGAGGACGATCGCGCCCATCACGCCGGAGAAGCCGGCGGCAGGCGTGACGGCCACGAGGCCCGCGACAGCGCCGGAGATGACGCCGAGCACCGACGGATGACCCTTCACGATCCACTCCGCGAACATCCACGACAGCGCGGCGGCTGCGGTGGCGACGAAGGAGTTGGTCATGGCGAGAGCCGCGCCGCCGTTGGCTTCGAGGTTGGAGCCGGCGTTGAAGCCGAACCAGCCGACCCAGAGCAGCGAGGCGCCGATCATCGACATGGTCAGCGAGTGCGGAGCCATCAGCTCCTTGCCGTAGCCGGTGCGCTTGCCGATCAGGAGAGCGCCGACGAGACCTGCAATGCCGGCGTTGATGTGCACCACGGTGCCGCCTGCGAAGTCGATCGCGCCCTTCTTGAAGATCCAGCCGGCGTCGGCGTTGATCTCGTCGAGCTTGGCCTGAGCCGCGGTCTTCGCGGCGCCATCAGCCGCAGCAGCCAGAGCCTTGGCAGCGTCCTGGATCGCGTCCGGGCCGGGCCAGTACCAGACCATGTGCGCGATCGGGAAGTAGATCAGCGTGACCCAGAGCGGGATGAACAGAGCGATCGCCGAGAACTTCATGCGCTCGGCGAAGGCGCCAACGATGAGGGCGGGCGTGATCGCCGCGAAGGTCATCTGGAAGCAGACATAGACGAGCTCCGAGATGTTGGCGTCGACCGAGAAGGTCGCAGCCTTCGAGTCGGTGGTGACGCCCATCATGAAGGCCTTGGAGAAGCCGCCGATGAAGTCGGAGCCGCCGGTGAAGGCGAGGCTGTAGCCGTACACGGCCCAGATCACGGTGACGACGCAGACGGTGTAGAACACCTGCATCAGGACCGAGAGCATGTTCTTGGAACGAACGAGGCCGCCGTAGAACAGCGCGAGACCCGGGATCGTCATCAACAGCACGAGCACTGTCGATGTCAGCATCCAGGCGTTATCCCCCTTGTTGACCGTTGGCTCGGCATAGGCTGCGGTCGCAGCGAACAGGCCGACTGCGAGAGCCGCCAATCCCGCGCCATAGGGACGCTTAAACGTCATTTCATTTACTCCTGATTGAATCTTGGTTGAGCGCGAAATCAAAGGGCCGCGGCGTCGGCTTCGCCGGTGCGGATGCGAACCGCATGGTCGAGGCCGATGACGAAGATCTTGCCGTCGCCGATCTGTCCGGTTTTCGCGGCGGACGTGATGGCATCGATGGTCTTGTCGACCTGGTCGGAGGCGACAGCGACTTCGATCTTGATCTTGGGCAGGAAGCTCACGGCATATTCGGCGCCGCGATAGATTTCCGTATGGCCTTTCTGACGGCCATATCCCTTGACTTCCGTCACCGTGAGACCGTGAACGCCAATGGCGGTCAGGGCGTCACGGACTTCTTCCAGCTTGAATGGCTTGATAATCGCCATAACAATTTTCATGGGTCCTATCCCCGCTTGGGCCCGGTCCGGACGTGGCCGGGCGTTTCTCGACTGGTTCGCCACGAGGGAGAAGTTTCACTACGCGGGCACAGCCGGGACCCCTAGAATCAAATGCCGTGCCAGATCGGGCCTGTTGGCTAACGGACTATGAAAACGGGTGTTTTCGCGTTTGGCGGGTATTGCGTTGCAGTGCGCTATTACGTCGCGCTTAAAACGTGGTCAGGCCTGTTCAAAATGTGAGCAGTGCAGGTCACCGACACAATGTTGCTCATGTGTCGGGCAGCAAAATGGTAATTTAGTAGAGCCATCGCCTCCTGAAGGGCTTCGCCGTGCCGCGAAACATCGAGCCGTTCGAATTCGTGCTCACGGGATGCGCGCCGCAGGCCGGTCGGCTTGAGCAGGACAGGCTTGCCGGACGGTATCCGGCTGAAGTCCGCGGTCGGACCATCAGGCGGCATCGCGCTCCGCAAAGACCCGGTCGATCAATCCCCATTCGACGCCTTGCTGCGCGGTCATGAAATGGTCGCGGTCGAGCGTCCGTTCCACCTCCGCCTCGGCGCGCCCGCAATGTTGCGCATAGAGCCGGATGATGCGCCGCTTGGTTTCCTGCATCTCGTTGGCATGGATCAGGATGTCGGAGGCCTGGCCCTGGAAGCCACCGAGCGGCTGATGCACGTGCAGGCTTGCATTGGGCAGCGCGGCGCGGTGCCCGGGCTCGCCGGCCATCAGCAGGAACGAGCCCATCGAGCGCGCGGTGCCCATGCACAGCGTATGGACCGGCGCCTTGATGAACTGCATGGTGTCGTACATCGCGAGGCCGGAGGTGACCACGCCACCGTAGGAATTGATGTAGAGATTGATCGGCCTGTTCGGATTCTCGGCTTCCAGGAACAGCAGCTGCGCGCAGACCAGTCCGGACATCGCATCATTGACCTCGCCGTTGAGGAAGATGATGCGCTCGCGCAAGAGCCGCGAGTAGATGTCGAAGGATCGTTCGCCGCGGGCGGATTGTTCGACGACCATAGGGACGAGCTGAAGCATGTCGCGCATCGGCGACCTCCGTTTCTGCAGATGATGAAGTCCTGTTGCTGTCAGGCCGCCAGCATCAGGCAGCAATTGGTGTTGGCAGCTTGCGGCAACGTTACGCGATCGTCGCAGGCCTGCTGGATGATGCGAAAACGGGTGCCGCCGTCCTCGTTCGGTTCGACCCGGAAGATGACCTGGCTCTCGCGGAACGGCGGGACGGAATCGCGAAGCCGGTACCGCACCTCTTCGCCCGCGATCGACGATTCCGGCTCCGCGCCCGCAAGATCCGCATTCGGCAGCCAGCGCTCGCGCAGCGCCGGAATGGTCACGGCGCGCCAGACCTTCGCCGGCGGTGCATCGAATTCATATTCGAGCACCAGGTCTGCATCAGCGGGATCAGGCTTCTCTGCGTCGCTCATTGATCCATATCCTTCAAGAGGTCGGCGAGCGCTTCCATGCGCTTCGGCCAGTAGGCGCGGTAGCGCGCAAGCCATGCCCCGATGGCGACGATTCCGTCCGGGTCGACTTCGTAATTGACAAAGCGGCCGTGGCGCTGCTCGCGCACCAACCCCGCTGCGCGCAGCACCGCGAGATGCTGCGACATTGCCGGTTGGCTGATCTCCAATCCGTCGCGCAAGGCGCTCGCATTCAGGCTTCCGCCAGCGAGCCTCTCAAAGACCTTGCGGCGCGTCGGGTCGGCCAGCGCCTTGAAGATGTCGGCTTCGATCATGACAACACATAAGCATGTACTTATGTGTTGTGCAAGCCCTTCCGGCAGCGATCGAACGCGCTTGAGCCCTACAGCGCGTCGCTGTCAGTTTCGCCGGTCCGGATACGCAGCGCGTGGTCGATCGGCGTGACGAAAATCTTGCCGTCGCCGATCTGCCCGGTGCGCGCGGTTGCCGTGATCACGCTGACCGCCTTCTCGGCGACATCGGAGGCGACTGCGATCTCGATGCGCAGCTTCGGAAGGAAGTTCACGACATATTCGGCGCCGCGATAGATCTCGGTGTGGCCCTTCTGACGGCCATAGCCCTTCACCTCGGTCACGGTCATGCCGTGGACGCCGATCGTGGTGAGCGCCTGACGGACTTCATCGAGCTTGAAGGGTTTGATGATCGCGACGACGAGTTTCATGGTCAGGCCTGTTTCCCCGGGATGCGCCGCGCCGCACGTCTCCGGCGCCGCGTCAATCTGGCATCTTTCGGGGCAAATGGCATAAAAAACTTGCAGATTGAAGCAGAAAAACGTTTGCCGTTGTGAACGGCCGCCTCTGTACAGGGCATCCGTTCATCCATCACAATGCATTTTTGGCATGGATGCGGTGAACCGAACCGTGCCCGCCGGTACATAAGTATGTTTGAGGGGGACGTTTCATGGCGAGCTGGTTCTACGCATCCGAAGGCAAGCAGCAGGGGCCCTATCCGGAAGGGCAATTCCGCGATCTGATCGCTCAGGGCGTCGTGCGCCCCGACACGCTGGTGTGGTCCGAGGGCATGGCCGGCTGGCAGAAGGCCGTCGAAATTCCCGGCCTGATCGGCGGCGCCGGTGCGCCCCCGATGGTCCCGACCGGCGGCCCACCCATGATGGGCGGCGGTAGCTATACCGGTGCCGGCAGTGCGGCCGGAGGATCGCTGTCCATCGACTTCGGAATCTGGGACTTCGTCTGGCGCACGCTGGCGATGACGATCGGCTCTGCCTTCGTGATCCCCGCGCCTTGGCTGATCGTTTGGTACACGAAGTGGTTGGTATCCTGCGTTCGAGTGCCCGGACGGCCGAACCTCAGCTTCGAAGGTGGGGCGATGACCATCGTGCCCTGGTTCTTTGGCATCATCGTGCTCTTCGCCATAGCGGGGTACACGGGCAGTCAGCTGATCAACCTGCTGGCCTTCCTGCTTTACATCGCTGCTTACTGGCTTTTCATAAGATGGTTTGTCGCGAATCTTGCGTCGAACGGCCAGCCGCTCGGGCTCAGCTTTTCCGGCACTCCCTGGGCCTATGTCGGCTGGATGCTCCTGTTCTTCGTTTCCATCATTACCATCATCGGCTGGGCATGGGTTTATGCGGCTTGGCTCCGATGGTTCTGTCGCAACATCCAGGGCACCCGGCGCGAAGTCGTATTCGTCGGCAGCGGCCTGGAGTTCCTGTGGCGATCGATCGTGATCGCCATTGTCAGCTCCCTCATCATCCCGATTCCGTGGATGTATCGCTGGAAGCTGCGATGGCTGGCGTCGCAGGCGCTGCTCGCGCCGCGTGGCTCGACGTGAGCTGATCGGGACAACTCCGCGCGCGATTGATCGCGCTCAGGGCCTTCAGCTCCTCCGCTCGCGCACGGAGCCTTCCTGCGCGACGGAGGCCACCAGCGTGCCGTCGGGCTTGAAGATCGAGCCGCGGGTCAGGCCGCGGCCGCCTTGCGCGCTCGGCGAATCCTGCGCGTAGAGCAGCCATTCGTCGGCGCGGAACGGGCGATGAAACCACATCGCGTGGTCGAGGCTCGCCGGCATCATGCGCTTGTCGAACAGCGTGCGGCCGTAGCGCGCCATGATCGCATCGAGCAGCGAGAAGTCCGAGGCATAGGCGAGCGCGCACATGTGCAGCGCCGGATCGTCCGGCAGCGTCGCCGCGGTCCTGATCCAGACGTGAATGCGGCCGTCCTCGATCCTCTCGCCGAAATAGCGGCCGAGCTCCACCGGGCGCAGCTCGATCGGCCGATCGGATTCGTAGTAGCGGCGGATGAATTCCGGCATCTCGCGGAACATCGGCTGCTTCGCCACTTCCTCCGCCGTGAGCTTTTCCGGCGGCGGCACCTCGGGCATCTTGTCCTGATGGTCGAACGCGGTTTCCTCCTCGGCATGGAACGACACCATGATCGAGAAGATCGCATTGCCGTGCTGGATCGCGGTGACGCGGCGCGTCGAATAGCTCTTGCCGTCGCGCAGGCGCTCGACCTGATAGATGATCGGGATCTGCGGATCACCCGGCAGGATGAAATAACAATGCAGCGAATGCGGCAGCCGGCCCTCGACCGTGCGGCAGGCCGCAACCATCGCCTGGCCGATTACCTGGCCGCCGAACACCCGCTGCCAGCTCGTCTTCGGGCTGTTGCCGCGGAACAGATTCACCTCGAGCTGCTCGAGGTCGAGGATCGCGATCAAATCGATCAGGCTTTTGGACATGACTTGCGCTTTCGCATCGCCCCGGAATGGCACATCAGGCAGTTCTTTGCGGGCGGTTCCGCCCTTGTTTCACCGCACTGTTTCGCCCACCTCAAGTCTGCTAGCAAGGCCAAGAGTTAGCCGGGGTTTTTGGCAGGAAAGCTTGGGTATGTCAGCACAGGGTAGCATTGTCATTGGTGGCGGCGCGTTCGCGGGCCTTGCGCTCGCTCTGGCGCTGCGCCAGGGCCTCGGACCCGAGATTCCCGTCATCGTCGCCGATCCGGCGCTCAGCACGCGGCCAAGCCGCGACCCCCGCGCGACCGCGATCGTCGCCGCCTGCCGCCGGCTGTTCGAGGCGATCGGCGCCTGGGACGATGTCAGGGGCGAGGCGCAGCCGATCCTCGACATGGTCGTCACGGATTCGAAGCTGGAAGACGCCACGCGTCCGGTATTCCTGAATTTTGCCGGCGATGTCGCGCCAGGCGAGCCGTTTGCGCATATGATCGAGAACCGCCGCCTGATCGACGCGCTGGTCGTCCGTGCCGAGGCGGCAGGCGTCGAGCTCCGCGCCACCACGGTCGCGACCTATGACGCAAGTCCTGGTGGCATTGACGTGACGCTCGGCGATGGCAGCAAGGTCGCCGCGAGCCTGTTGATTGCGGCTGACGGCGCGAAGTCCAGGCTGCGCGAGCGCGCCGGGATCGTTACCCATGGCTGGGAATATGATCAATCCGGCATCGTCGTCACCGTCGGCCATGAGCGCGATCACGAGGGCCGCGCCGAGGAACATTTTCTGCCCGCAGGCCCGTTCGCGATCCTGCCGCTGACCGGAAAACGGTCCTCGCTGGTGTGGACCGAGCGCCGCAGCGAGGCCGCGCGCATCGTGGCCTTGAGCGAGGAGGAATTTCACGGCGAGCTCGAGCAGCGTTTCGGCCTGCATCTCGGCGAGGTGAAGCCGCTCGACAAGCCGCGCGCATTCCCGCTGTCCTATTTCGTGGCGCGCTCCTTCATCGCCGAGCGCCTCGCGCTGGTCGGCGATTCCGCCCATGTCATTCACCCGATCGCGGGCCAGGGCCTCAACATGGGCCTGAAGGACGTCGCGGCGCTGGCCGAGGTCGTCGTGGACGCCGCGCGGCTCGGCATGGATCTCGGCGGCGCCGACGTGCTGGAGCGCTACCAGCGCTGGCGCCGCTTCGACACCATGGCGATGGGCGTTGCCACCAACTCGCTGAACTTCCTGTTCTCCAACCAGTCGAGCCTGCTGCGCACCGTGCGCGACATCGGTCTCGGCATCGTCGACCGCGCTCCGCCGCTGAAGAATCTCTTCATCCGCCAGGCCGCCGGCCTGACCGGCGAGATACCGAAGCTGTTGAAGGGCGAGGCGTTGTAGGGGCGAATGGTGAGTGGCGAATAGCGAATGGATCCACTCGCTACTCGCCACTCCCTATTCGCCAAATTCAATCGATCTTCCGCGCCTCTTCCGGCAGCATGATCGGGATGCCGTCGCGGATCGGATAGGCGAGCTTGGCGCTGCGCGAGATCAGCTCCTGCTTGGCGGAATCGTACTCCAGCGGGCCCTTGGTCAGCGGACAGACCAGGATCTCCAGCAATTTGGGATCGACGCTGTTTTCGGGGCGTTCGGTGGGCGCGTTCATGGGGAACTCCGGCGATCGGCTGCGTTTAGCACAGAAAATCTACGCAGACACCATATGCAAAAGCGCGTCGATCAGCGCCGGAAGCCGGGCCGCCGCCACTGGCGGGCCCGACAGCGCGTAGCCCAGAAACGTCCAGTACAGAATCTGCGCGCGGGCCTGCGCGTTTGCCGCGGAGAATCCGCGGCGCCCCAGCAGGGTCTCGATATAATCGAGCCTGCGGCGGTCGATCGCGCGAACCGCGGCCTGCGCGGCCGGATCGAACGCGGCCCAGTTGCGCACCGCACGCTCCAGGTCGAGCCGCGCGCCAAAAGTCCTGCGCAGCAGCGCTTGCAGCGGCTCGTCGCTGACAGCCTCGACGCCGGCGATGATCTCTTCGGCCGCGATCTCGCGCCAGCGCTTCAGGATGGCGGCATGGAACGCGCCGAGATCGGCGAAGTGCCAGTAGAAGCTGCCGCGCGACACGCCCATTGCCCTGGCGAGCCGATCGGCCTTCAGCGCGGTGAAACCGCTCTTGGCGAGGGCCTTGAGTCCTTCCTTGATCCAGTCATCGGCGGAGAGCTGCTCGGGCATATCGGGGTCCGGACGTCACGACCATACACTAGTGTATTGACAGGCGCGATGCCAGCGCCTAGCTAACAATACACAACTGTATGGAGGCATTGATGCGCGATCTCTTGCTCCAGTGCGCCGGCGTCGGGGCCATTGTCGTGGCGTTCATCCACGGCATCCTCGGCGAGACCAAGGTGTTTCCCCGCGCCCGCATCGAGCCGGAACGGCTCCGTACCCTGATCCGCCTGGTGTGGCAGGCCTCGACCGTTGCCTGGATCGGCTGCGGCGTGCTCCTGATCGCGACGCCCTGGATGGATTCGGCGCCGGCGCGCCACTGGATCGTCGTCACCATGATCTGTGTGTTCGGTCTGTCCGCCTGCGCCAACGCCTGGGCGACGCGCGGCCGCCACTTCGGCTGGATGGCGCTGAGCGCAGTCGTGGCGATGGCCGTCGCCGGCTACTGACGTCGTGAGACGTAAGGCCGCAGCGGCGGTTCAAATGAGCGCTGCTTGCGGACAGTGCTGATCTTTTCTTCGCCGTTAGAATCTCTCTAAGACCATTTGCACCTGGCGTCCGATTGACTTCACCCTTGCCTTCGCTTCCTTCGGTCGCGCGTCGCGCAGGATGTTGCGCGCACGACAGAGGAGGAGACGTTCGTGAGAGTCATTCGTGTTGCTGCCATTGCACTGACGATCGGGTTCGGCATGGCGCCTACGGCCATGGCCGACGGCTTCAAGACTTGCACCAAGCTCGAAAAGGCGTCGTGGAAGCCGGCGGCCGAGGCCGAAGCCAAGGCCAAGGCCGCCGGCTACGAGGTGCGGCGCTCCAAGGTCGAAGGTTCGTGCTATGAGGTCTACGGCGTCAAGGAAGGCAAGCTCTACGAGCTGTTCTACAGCCCCGAGGATCTCAGCCTGAAGCAGACGATTGCCAAATAGACTTATTGGTAAGTAAGCTTTGAGGGTCGTCCCGGCTTGAACGAGGAAACGGTGCGAGATGCGCGCGGGGTGTCCAATCGACGCCCCGCGGATCGGACGATCGAGGTCTGGGACCTCCCGCTGCGCCTCTGGCACTGGGCGCTTGCCCTGTGCGTCCTGATCGCGTGGTTCACCCCCACCGTCTATGACACCCTTCACCGCATCGTCGGCTACAGCGTGATCGCCCTGCTGGCCTTCCGCCTGATCTGGGGTCTTTGGGGCGGCCGCTATTCGCGCTTTCGCATGGTCGGCGTCCGGCTGCGCGCCGCGCCCAACTACCTCTGGAATCTGCGCCGCGGCATCACCGGCCGCTATATCGGTCTCAACCCCGCCGGCACCCTGATGCTGGTCGCGCTGCTGATGTCGCTGACCGTCTCGGCGATCACGGGCGCGCTGTCGGTGACCGTCACCTTCTTCGGTGTCTGGTGGATCGAGGACACCCACGCCTATGCCTCGGATGCCGCGATGGTGCTGATCGTGCTGCACATCGGCGGCGTGGTGCTGATGGGGCTGCTCCAGCGCGAGAACCTGATCCGCGCGATGATCACCGGACGCAAGCGCATCCGAGGTCCCCACACCTCTCCCGAAGGGAGAGGTCGGATCGCATCGTAAGATGCGATCCGGGTGAGGGGTTATGGTCTCACTGAATGGTGCGGCCCCTCACCCGGATTGCTCCGGACGATGCTTTGCATCGCCGAACGCAATCCGACCTCTCCCCGCTGGGGAGAGGTAAACAATTCGGCGACAGCCTGGATCTAATTTCGATCGCTCACGCGGCCTTCACTGCAACGGCGGATCGCCGCTGGTGCGCTTCTTGGCGAGATCCATCTCGGTGACCGCGATCAGGATTTCGGCGCGGGTCTTCAGGTCCGGCGCTTCCAGCATCGCCTGCTTCTCGGCGGGGCCATACGGCGACATCATCGCGAGCGCGTTGACGAGCGCTTCGTTCGGCGCGCTCTCGACGCCTTCCCAATCGACCTTGAGATTATTGGCCTTCAAAAAATCCGCCAGCGCCACCAGCAGGGCTTCGCGGTTGACCGCGTCCTCGCCCATGCGTGCGGTGAAATCGTCGGTGAAGGGGAAGAAGTCGACCTTGCACTGCCGGTACGCCGTCAGCACCTCGAGCTCCTCGAGCACCCTGAAGCGCGCGACCCCGGTGAGCTCGAGGATGTAGCGGCCGTCGCCGGATTCGGCGAGCTGGGTGATGCGGCCGACGCAGCCGACGCGGAACAGCGCCGGTCTGTCTGAATTCTTCGGCGAATGCGCGATGTCGGGCTGGATCATGCCGATCAGGCGATGGCCATCACGAAGAGAGTCGTCGACCATCGCGAGATAGCGCGGCTCGAAGATGTTGAGCGGCATCTGGCCGCGCGGCAACAGCAGCGCGCCCGGCAGCGGAAACACCGGAATGATCTCCGGAAGGTCGGCGGGGCCGCGATATTCGATGTTGATCGGCATCTGGTCCCCGTCGATTTGCGACCGCGCCTACGAAAACAGAATGGTCGACAAGCGCTTGCGTCCTTCGATGGTGGCCTCGTCAGTGCCGCCCCAGGCCTCGAAGAACTGCACCAGCTGCTTGCGGGCGCCGTCATCGTTCCATTTGCGGTCGCGCTTGACGATCGCGAGCAGCTGCTCGGTGGCCGCCGCCCGGTTGCCCTGCGCGTTGAGCGCGGTGGCAAGATCGAAACGCGCTTGATGATCGAGCGGATTTGCGGCGACTTTCTGTTCCAGCTCCGCGACGGGCCCGAGCGCCTCCGCCTGCTCGGCGAGGTCGATCGCGGTCTGCACGGCCTTCACCGCGGGGTCGTTGCGCTTGGATTCCGGCACCATGGCGAGCGTCTGCTTGGCCTGCTCCATCGCACCGGAGACGGCGTAGCATTTTGCGAGGCCGGCAAGGGCGGCGATGTTGGTCGCTTCGTGCTGGAGCACCTCGGCATAGATCTGCGCGGCCGCAGCTGCATCGCCCTCGGCCAGCACCGCCTCGGCCTCTTGCAGGATCTCGGCGATGTTGGCCTCACCCGGCGCGGTCACGCCCTTGGTCACCTTTTCGATGAAGGCGTTGACCTGGCTCTCCGGCACCGCACCCATGAAGCCATCGGCCGGCTGGCCGTTGACGAAGGCGATCACGGCCGGGATCGACTGGATGCCCATCTGGCCCGGGATCGCCGGGTGCTGGTCGATGTTCATCTTGACCAGCTTGACCTTGCCCTTGGCCGCCTTGACCGCCTTTTCCAGCACGGGGGTGAGCTGCTTGCAGGGGCCGCACCACTCCGCCCAGAAGTCGATCAGCACCGGCTGGCGCTTCGATTCCTCGATGACGTCCTTCACGAAGGTCTGGGTGGTGGTGTCCTTGATCAGATCGGCCGCAGCCGGGCTCGCTCCGTTACCCTGGTCGATGATCGTCACGGGATCCCCTCGTCTGATGTCTGGAATGGCGGCTCTTTAGCACGTCGCCAATGCTTGTGCTCCGCTGTCGGCCCTAAAATTGGGCCGGGACGGCCGAATTTCAATCCATGGACACCGATTCGGCGGTTCCGGGTAGTTTTCGGTCGATTTGGCCGGGATCGGGCTCATATTGGGGCTCCGAATGCGAATTGATGCCGCCGGTAGCTGTTGCATTCGCCGCCCGCTTTTGGCATACGACAGCCGTTGCCGGCGCGTCATGCGACCGACACAGGATGCGGGTGTAGCTCAGTGGTAGAGCACGACCTTGCCAAGGTCGGGGTCGAGGGTTCGAGCCCCTTCGCCCGCTCCAGTTTTTCCCAGAGCATCCACGATGAGTTGGCTATCCCGTCCGGGGCGAGTCGCTGCGCCGATTTTGGTGCCGGTCGCATGCGCCGCGCCAACGTCCCAGGACTGAACCGGACGTCAAGCCGTAGTTCAGGGCGATTCGTTCCAGTTATACAGCGCGAAGGAGATCCTTGGTCTTTTCCAGCGCCACGTTCGCGATCAGCCTGTATGGATCTTTGATCGAGAGTTGATTGATCGCTGCGCTCACAAAGTCAGGCTTTAATTTGTCGATTGCGGTCAGCGCGCTTGTGACGCAGTCGCGATAGTGGCCCAGCTCCTTGATAACAGATTCCGCGTGCTTTTCGCTGCCCGCCGCGATGTCAAATATGTCGCGCGGCGCGATGCTATTGCCTCGATGATAGACTTTCTTCGTAATGATTTCCGGGATCGTCTCCAGCAGGACCGTTTCGCCCTCAACTGTCGCTTGCGTCGTCGGAGAGGACGTTAGTGACGGTGCGACGATAAAATCGATCTCACCAAATTCAAAGCCGAGTTTCAGGAGCCGTGCGCCATCTCCCTTGTAGTCAACAGGCCTGATCTCGAAATTGAAGTCATGCTTCTGTGGATCGAGGAAGGGAAGAACTTGAGGGTCAGGGAGAAAGATATCGACATCGTGGCTTATCCGATGATCGATTTGCAGCATCATTGCTGTGCCGCCGCCGAACGTCCAATGATCGATGATCTTCCGCTCGGCGTTGACTTGTCGGATCATCGCACAGGCAATGCGAAACAGTTGCGCCCAATCTGATTGAGCGCTCATCTGTTACGCCGCAAGCGGATAGGATTGTCCCGAGAAATCGGCAAACGCCTTCGCTGCGGCGACCAATTGATCGTGGCTGATGCCGTACATCTCGGCGAACGCGACTTGCAGTTCGGGTTCAACATCCCCAAAAAACGACGACATCGGGCCGCAGGCTGCCTTCGCCGCAGAGGGGTCCAGCAGGCAATGAACGAGCCCCTGCGCGTCCAGCTTTTTGCTGTACGGCGCATTTACAGTCGTCAGAACTAGAATGGGGCTCTTCATTTTGCGTCACTGTCTGGATGCTCAATCAATATAGGACTGACATGGCAGTATCCACACTGCTCGAGGGGCTTGGATTCGCGGTAAACATTACCTAAATACCTCAAGTTCGACCTTAGCTTCAGCCGTTCGGCCGCCGCATTTCGTCAAAAATGACACTCTTGGTCACAGGTAGTTCGGGCCACCTCGGAGAGGCCGTTCTTCGGACACTCGGGAGTCGCGGGACGCCCGTGCGTGGGCTCGACCTCAAGCCATCGCCTTTCACCGACGCCGTCGGCTCCATCGTCGATCCCGGCTTCGTCCGGGCGCAGATGCAGGGCGTCACCGCCATCATCCACGCCGCGACGCTGCACAAGCCGCATGTCGCGACCCACTCCAAGCAGGCCTTCGTCGACACCAACGTCACTGGCACGCTCAATCTGCTCGAGGCAGCTGTCGCTGCCGGTGTGAAAAGTTTTGTCTTCACCAGCACCACCAGCGCGTTCGGCTCGCAGCTTCGCCCCGGCGCGGGACAGGCCGCGGTGTGGGTCACCGAGGACCTGCCGCCGATCCCGAAGAACATCTACGGCAGCACAAAACTGATGGCGGAAAATCTGTGCGAGCTGTTCTTCCGCGAGCGCGGCCTGCCTGTCGTCGTCTTGCGGACCTCGCGATTCTTTCCGGAGGACGACGACGATCCCGCCATGCGCGCGGCCTATGCGGCGGAGAACGCGCAGGCCAACGAGCTGCTCCATCGCCGGCTGGATATAGCCGATGCTGTCAGCGCCCATCTGCTCGCCGCTGCAGGGGCACCGGAGATCGGATTCGACCGTTATATCGTCTCGGCTACAACCCCGTTCGAGCCGCACCATCTCGCGGCGCTGGCACGTGATGCCGCGGGTGTCGTGCGCGAGCTCTACCCGGCTTGCGCGGAACTCTATGCGGTGCGCGGCTGGCAGCTGTTCCCGAAGATCGACCGCGTCTACGTCAACGACCGCGCGCGGCGCGAGCTCGGCTGGCATCCCGAATTCGATTTTGCTCATGTGCTGAGCAGCCTGCGCGCTGGCTCCGATTTTCGCAGCACCCTGGCGCGCGAGGTGGGAGCGAAGGGCTATCACGACACGCTGGTTGACGATGGACCTTACCCCGTCGCCAAATAGTCGCCGCTTTTGTCAATTCGCACGGCGATTCAGAAATGTGGCCGGTGTCGCCGCGCACCATCCGGCCTCTGCCGTTCTACTGTGCATGGGGTTGTTTTCGCGGTTTTGCATTGGTCGCCCATTTTGCTGCCTGCAAATTAATCGGACGCCGTCCCGATTCCGCGTTGCAGCGAGATCGTTATCGTCGCCGCGATCGCTCGCGGAGAAAATCCGTCTCAATTCTTATTGAGCACAACGGCAGTGCAGCTGTCGCGCTTCTCACAGCTCGCAGATGTGCTAACCTTTTTGCGTCTGCCTCTCGACAGACTCCAAACTTCGCCTCTCGACTAGCCATAACAAAATAACGTGCAGCCCTGACGGCTGCCTTAGGGGAGTGACGCGATGAAATTCCATCAATCCGTATTTCAATCCGTCCTGGCGCTTGCAGCGGTTGCCCTTGTTGCGGGGACAAGCGTCGCCAATGCGCAACAGCAGGACAAGAACCGAGCGCTGAAGAAATACGAATCCGGCACCAAGGAATTCTGGACCCATCCGCCGGATGATTGGTTCCTAGGCGACGAGACCGAAGCGCAGAAGGGTCTGGCGCCGCCCTCGGGTCCGCCGACCGGCGCGTCGGAGGCCGAGCTCGCGGCGATGATGAAGAAGATCAAGCTGCCGCCGGGCTTCAAGATCGAGGTCTATGCGCCTGGCGTGCTCGCCGCGCGGCAGATGGCCTGGGGTGACAAGGGCACGCTGTTCGTCGGCTCGTTCGGCCTCGGCAACGTCTATGCCATCACCGACAATGGCGGGAAGAAGGAGGTCAAGACCATCCTCAAGGGGCTGAACATGCCCACCGGTCTCGCCTTCAAGGACGGCGCGCTCTACGTCATCGCGGTCGACAAGCTGATCCGCTACGACAATGCCGAAGCCAATCTGGACAAGCTCGGCGACGGCAAGGTCGTCTATGACGACATGCCGTCCTATGCCGCGCATGGCTGGAAGTACCTCGCGGCCGACAAGGAAGGCTGGTTCTACATTCCGTTCGGACCGCCCTTCAATGTCGGCATCCCCCCGACCAGCGTCTCGCAGATCCGGCGCGTCGATCCCAAAACCGGCAACGCCGAAGTCTATGCGCTCGGCGTCCGCAACTCGGTCGGCGGCGACGTCGATCCGCGCACCGGAAAATACTGGTTCACCGAGAACGCCCGCGACTGGATCAGCGACGATCTGCCGAGCGACAAGCTCAACATGATCTCGAAGATCGGCGAGCATTTCGGTTATCCCTACTGCCACCAGGGCGACCTGCCCGATCCGAAGTTCGCGATGGGCCACAAATGCTCCGAGTTCACGCCGCCCGTGCTGAATCTCGGCGCCCACGTCGCTCCGCTCGGCATGAAGTTCTATACCGGCGACCAGTTCCCCGCCGAGTACAAGAACAACATCCTGATCGCCGAGCACGGCTCCTGGAATCGTCACAAGTACCAGGGCGGCAACATCACGCGTGTGATCGTCGGGCCCGATGGCAAGAATGCCAAGAAGGAGGTGTTCGCCTCCGGCTGGATCGAGGGTGACCAGGGCTATCTCGGCCGTCCCGACGACATCATCCTCGCCAAGGACGGCTCGATCCTCGTCGCCGACGACTGGGCCGGCGCGATCTATCGCATCAGCTACAGCAAGAAGTAGCGCAGACGACACGAGGCTGCGGTGGCCAGCGAGGCGACCGCAGCCTCTTTCGTTGAAGTCTTGGATTTGGAATTCCCATCATGCGCCGGCTCTTCATCTCGCACGCAATGGGCGCGGTTGCGCTTCTCACGTTCGGCTCCCTTCCCGCAAGCGCCGCCGATGTTGCCGCCGGCAAGGCCAAGGCCGAAATCTGCGCCGGCTGTCATGGCGACAACGGCATCTCGCAGACCGAGAACATCCCCTCGATCGCGGGCCAGCCGGACCAGTACATCCAGTGGCAGCTCGTGTTCTTCCGCGCCGGCTCGCGCAAGAACGAGCAGATGCAGCCGATCGTCGAGGAGATCAGCAACGAGGACATCCGCAATCTCGGCGCCTACTTCGCCTCGCTGACGCCGCCGAAGGGCGCGGAGGACAATGACCCGGATCTCTCGAAGAAAGGCGCGCAGGCCGCCGCCGGCCGCCGCTGCGCGTCATGCCATCTGGATAACTTTGCCGGCACCAAAGCGGTCGCGCGTCTCGCTGGTCAGCGCGAGGAATATCTCGTGAAGGCGCTGCACGACTACAAGACCAGCCAGCGCGTCGGCGGCGGCGTTGCCGCGATGGCGGATGTCGCATATGGCCTGAGCGAGGAAGAGATCACCGCGCTCGCGCACTATCTCGCGCATTTGCAGTAGCGGCAAACTCCGCTGTCGTCCCGGATCTGCGCGCGCTTGAGGCGTGCTTGTCCGGGACGACAGCGGAATGCGGATCAGCCCACCCGCTGCTTCTCATACGCCTTCAGATGCGTGTAGGCGATGCGCAGCTTCGGCACCGGCACCTTGGCCGCATCGCCGCGTGCAATGAGGTCGCCGATCACGTGATCGGCCTCGACCGGCAGGCCCGCCTTGATGTCGCGGAACATCGAGGCCGTCATCGGCGAGCCTTCGGTGGTGAGCATGCCCTTGACGCGTTCGAAGAACGGGCCACCCGGCGTGTAGCCGGACGCTGTGGCGATCGCGCTGGTCTCGTCGAGCATGCCGAGCAGAAAATCCCTGCCGCCGGGTGCGGCCAAGATGTTGCCGACGGAGGTGCGCATCAGGCTGGTGGATGCCGCGAGCGAGGACAGGAACACCCACTTCTCCCACATGTCCTGCATGATGTTCTGGCTGGCGGCGGCGCCATTGATGCCGCTCTTGAAGGCCTCGTCGATCGCCTTGACCCGATCCGACAACTTTCCGTCGCGCTCGCCGTAATTGATCGACTGCATCGGCTGGAGCTGCACCACCTCGCGCTTCTCATTCAGGGTCGCGGCGATGGCGCAGAGACCGCCGAGCACGCGCTCCTTGCCGAACCTGGCATCCAGCGTGTCCAGATGCTTCATGCCGTTCAGCATCGGAATGATCGCCGTGTTCGGCCCGACCGCCGCGGCAAACGACTTGATGGCGTCGTCGAGGTCGAACGCCTTGCAGCTCAGCAGCACGACGTCGAATTTGTCCTTGAGCGCGTCGGCCTGAACGGTCGGCGGATTGTTCAGCGTCACATCGCCATTCGGGCTCTTGATGACGAGGCCGGCGCTCGCGAGCTCGCCGGCGCGGCGCGGCCGGACCAGAAAGGTGACGTCGCGCCCGGCCTGCAACAGCCTGCCACCAAAATAGCCGCCGATGGCGCCGGCGCCGACCACGAGGATACGCATTGCAGAACTCCGCTTTTATTTCTGGCGAATGGCGAATAGGGCGTAGCGAATAGTAAGCGCAATTTCCACTCGCTATTCGCTACTCACCATTCGCTCGCTTCACTTTCCCGACACCATCTCCTCGACCTCGCGCAGCTGCTCCTTGCCGAAAAACATCTCGTTGCCGACAAAGAAGGTCGGCGAGCCGAACGCGCCGCGGGCGACCGCCTCTTCGGTGTTCTTGATCAGCTTGCCCTTGACCTCGGGCTCCTGGGCGCGGGCGAACAGCTTTTGGGCGTCGAGGCCGGAGGACGTCAGCGCCTTCGCTGCCACTTCCGGATCGTCCATCTTCTTCGGCTCGCGCCACATGTGGTGGAAGGCGGCGTCGACATATTTCTCCAACACGCCTTCGAGCTGCGCCGCGATCGCCGTGCGCATCAGGTTCAGCGTGTTGACGGGGAAGAAGGGATTCATGACGTAAGGCTGGACGTTGAAGCGCTTGACGAAGCGCTCGGTCTCGACCGCATGGAATTCGCGCTTGTTCCTGATGCCGGCAAGTGTCTCGGCCGGCGATTTGTTGTTGGTCGACTTGAAGATGCCGCCGAGCAGGATCGGAACATAGTCGAACTTGACGCCGATCCGCTGTTCGATCGCCGGGATCGCCAGATGGCTGAGATAGGCGTTCGGGCTGCCGAAATCGAACAGGAATTGCGGGGCTGTGCGGGTCAAAATCGTTCTCCCTGACATCGCTTTTCTCACATTGTGGCGCAGGGCACGCCACAGGTCCACCGTTTAATGACGGTCATAATACTTCGATGATCAGACCATGCGGCGGATCGCGCGCTTGCGCCACACCAGGAGGTAATAGCCCATCTGCAAAAGGAACATGGCGCAGAACACGATCGGATAGGCGGCCCATACGCCCTCGAGGCCGATTGTGCGGCTGAGGATTACGGCGGCGGGCAACTCGATCGCGACGATGGCAAAGATCGACAGCAACATCGGCGTCAGCGCCACGCCGGCGGCGCGCATGGCGCCCGAAAATACCGTGGCCAGGCCGAACGGCACCGAGCTCCACAAGGCGATCGTGAGCAGTCCCTTCGCCAGATCGAGCACGGTGCCGTCGGTGATGAAGATGCCGAGCACGGCGCGCGGCGCGAGATAGATCAATGCGACAAGCCCGCCGGTCAGGACGAAGTTGAACGCGACGCCGGTCCGCACGATGCTGTCGAGCCGGGCCCGGTCCCCGCCGCCCACGGCCTGCGCGCCGAGGATCGAGACCGCGATCGAAATCGACATCGCCGTGAACTGCGTGTAGCCCATCACCTGGTTGACGGCGCCATAGGCGGCGGTCGCCTCGGATCCAAAGCCGTTGACGAGGCCAAGCAGCACCAGCTCGGCGATCGCCATCACCACCATGCCGATTGCGCTCGGCAAGCCGATGCCGAGGATCTGTCCGATCACAGCGCGGTTGAGCCGCAGATGACGCAGCAGCGCAGGGTCCGGTGCGAGCGCGTGCTTCTTTCGCAGCAGATAGGCAGCGAGCGCGAGCAGCGTTACTGCGTTGGAGATTGCAGCGGCCCATGCCGGGCTGGTGATACCGAACGCCGGCAGTCCGAATACGCCGTGGATCAGCATCGGCGTCAGGATCAGGCCGATGGCCGTCGACAATGCCAGCGCCAGCAGCGGTGTCACGGCGTCGCCGACGCCACGGATCATCGCCGTCATTAGCAGGAAGACGAAGCCGAGCGGCATGGTCAGGAGTATGATGCGGGCATAGGCGCTGGCTTGGTCGAGAATGTCGGCGGGCGTCGCGAGCGCCATCATCAATTGCCGGCCGAAGATCCCACCGGCGAGTGCGGCTGAAATCGAGAGCAGGAGACCGACTGAGAGCGTCGTTCCCACTATGATCTTGATCCTGTTGTGCTGGCCCGCGCCAAAGGCTTGTCCAATCAGCACGGTGGCGCCGGTGCTCAGGCCCATGACGAAGGCGAACAGGAAGAACATCACCGGGTAGAACGCGGAAACCGCCGCAAGCGCGTCGACGCCGATCATCTGACCGAGATAGACATTGCTGACGGTGCCGAACAGCGATTGCAGCGCGTTGCTCAGCATCAACGGTGCGAGGAAGCGAAGGAAGCTTTTCCAGAGCGGCTTGGCGACGGACATGAGTTACCTTTCAGCAGGACGTGCGACGCCGTTGTCGCGCGACGCACGCGCGGCTCGGCCGTCGATGGGGTTGAGATAAAGAGCTGCGCCTACGCGCGGTCGCTGTAGGCGAGCTTGACGATGTGGTCGCGGACATCAGTGGGCCAGTCGGCGATCAGTCCGGAGAAGCGGCGCCGGTCATCCGCAAACAGCGCGCGCGAGGCTTCCTCGAACTGCGGCAGATTGCCGGCCATGGTCGACATGAAGTGATAGGCCGCCTCGCGCGCCTGCCGCTCGCGGTCCTTGTCGCCGCTGGCGCGCCGCGCCTCGTCGACGAGCTTTCGCAGCGCGACCGATGCACCGCCCGGTTGCGCGTTGAGCCATTCCCAGTGCCGCGGCAGCAGCGTCACCTCGCGCGCGACCACGCCGAGTTTCGGCCGGCCGCGGCCGCGCGGCTCGCTCGGTGCTGCGGTCTCCTCGACCGGGGGCGGGATCAGCTTCGCCAGCCGCGCCAGCACCTCGCGATCCCCGCCGCGCAGATCGAAGTCGATCGACCGGCCCGTGGCGTCCTCGAAGATGATGATGGGCTCATCCGGCCGCGATGCCATCCGCTTGACCACCAGCGCGACCTCGCCTGCCGGCCCGGACGCCATGCGGTGCTGACCTTGAAAGGCGGTAAAAGTCTTTTGCATTGGAATCATTGCCATCCTGGTGACGACGGCCATTTAATACCCGGGTAAATTCTCGACGTCAATATACCCGGGCGAAAATATCCGTGCGGATGGCTCGACATCGCGCTTCCGGGCTGGCACGTACGCGGCCAACTGACCACGCCGACCCTGGGGATCCCGCCGATGCTGACCGTCCACCATCTCAACAATTCCCGCTCGCAGCGGGTGCTGTGGCTGCTCGAAGAGTTGGGCGTGCCCTACGAGATCGTGCGCTATCAGCGTCAGCCGGACATGCGCGCGCCGAAGGAGCTACGCGCCATCCATCCGCTCGGCAAGTCGCCTGTCATCACCGACAACGGCAACACCATCGCCGAGTCCGGCGCGATCATCGAATATCTGATTGCGACCTACGGCAACGGCCGGCTGATCCCGCCGCCGAACACGCCGGAGCGGCTGCGCTTCACCTATTGGCTGCATTATGCGGAAGGCTCCGCGATGTCGCCGCTGCTGCTGAAGCTGCTGTTCACGCTGATGCCGAAGCGTGCGCCGGCCCTGCTCCGCCCGCTGGTGCGCAAGGTCTCGAACCAGGCGCTGACGACGCTGGTCAATCCGCAGCTGAAGCAGCACATGGATTATTGGGAAGGCGAGCTCGGCAAGAGCGAGTGGTTCGCCGGCAACGAGTTCACCGCGGCCGATATCCAGATGAGCTTTCCGCTCGAAGCGGCACAGGCGCGCGGCGGCCTCGAGCAGGGCCATCCCAAGGCGATGGCGTTCCTGGAACGCATTCATGCGCGGCCAGCCTATGCGAGAGCGCTGGAGAAGGGCGGACCGTATCAGGTCGGACGCTAGTTACTGCCCCGCTGCTTCCGCGCCGCGCGAGCGTGGATCAGGCGCGCCGAGCGGGCCGTTCGGCGTCACGAGAATCGAATTGGCGGAGGTCTGTCCCATCGGCTCGACGATGAGATGGTCCATCGCCTTCAGCCCGAACAGCACATCATCAGGAAAGCCGCGCTCGACACGCACCTCGTCCGGCAGCCATTGGTGATGCAGCCGCGGCGCGGCAACGGCGGCCGCAACATCCATCTTGTAGTCGAGCACGTTGACGATGACCTGGAGCACGGTCGAGATGATGCGGCTGCCGCCGGGCGAACCCGTCACCAGCACCGGCTTGCCGTCCCTGAGCACGATGGTCGGCGACATCGACGACAGCGGCCGCTTGCCGGGACCGGGCAAGTTTGCCTCGTAGCCGACGAGACCGTAGGCATTGGAGGCGCCGACCGCGGCGGTGAAATCGTCGAGCTCGTTGTTGAGCAGCACGCCGGTGCCCTCGGCGACCATGCCGACGCCGTAGCTGAAGTTCAGCGTATAGGTGTTGCTGACGGCGTTGCCGCTGCTGTCCACGACGGAGTAATGCGTGGTGTTGCTGCCTTCGCGCGGCGAAGTCGCGGCGGCAACAAGATCTTTCGACGGCGTGGCGTGCTCCGTGGAGATGCCCGCCCGAAGCCTGCTCGCATAGTCCTTCGCCGTGAGCCTATCGATCGGTGCGTTGACGAAAGCGGGATCGCCGAGATAGCGCGCGCGGTCGGCATAGGCGCGTTTCATGGCTTCGATCAGTAGATGCAATGAGGCCGGCGAACCCTGCTTCAAATCGCCAAGTTGAAAACCTTCGAGGATATTGAGCGTTTCCACCAGCACCACGCCGCCCGAGGACGGCAGCGGCATTGAGACAATGTCGTAGCCGCGATAGGTGCCGTGCACCGGCGCGCGGATCACCGCCTGATAGGCTTTTAGATCGGCCGGCGTCATGATGCCGCCGGCGTCCGACACCGCCTTGGCGAGTTTCTCCGCGACCGGGCCCTCATAAAAGCCGCGCGGGCCTTGCGCGGCGATGCTCGCCAGCGTGTCGGCGAGATCGCTCTGCACCAGCCTGTCGCCTTCACCGAGCGGCGTGCCATCGGGCTTTGCGAAGATTTTGGCTGACGATGGCCAGCGTGCCAGCCGCGAAGACCAGCCGGGCAGGGTATCGGCGATATCGTCGCCGACGATAAATCCATCGCGGGCCAGCGTGATCGCGGGCTCGAGCAGTTGCGCCAGCGTGAAATGGCCCGAGCCGTATTTCTCCAGCGCGAGCGCAAGGCCTGCGACCGTGCCGGGCACGCCGATGCCGAGCGCGGAATCGCGCGACTTGGCGGCATCGGGCTTGCCGTCGGGCCCAAGGAAGATTTGCGGCGTGGTCGCAGCCGGCGCGGTCTCGCGATAGTCGATCGCGATGTCCTCGTTGCGCTCGGCTGAGTGGATCACCATGAAGCCGCCGCCGCCGATATTGCCGGCACGCGGATAGGTCACTGCCATGGCATAGCCGGTCGCGACCGCGGCATCGACCGCATTGCCGCCGCGCCGCAGGATATCGGCGCCCACTCGCGCAGAAATCTTCTCCTGCGCCACCACCATGCCATGCTCGGCGGAAACGGCGTGGACCGTGTCGAGTGCGGGAGGGACATATAGCCGTCGCGCATCCTGCGCGGTCGCGGATGTAAGACCAAACGCCAGGGTGGCGATGATCGCGAAAAAAATTCGCCGTGTCGAAAATGACGACATCATCAAATTTCCGTCGTGGCTTTAGGCCAGTTCACACGTGTCGCCGCAATGCTATACGGTTTGCGCTAAGACAGGCAAAACTGTTTGTGATGAGGACTGCGTGATGACGACGATCGCCCCGGATGCGCGCATGGCCGGCGCGCAGCGGACCTATCCGCCGCGTGCCGCTGTCATCAGCTGGATATTCTTCGACTGGGCCGCGCAGCCCTATTTCACGCTGATCACGACCTTCGTGTTTGCGCCCTATTTCGCCACCAGCATTGCGCCGGACCCCGCCACCGGCCAATCGCTGTGGGGCTTTGCAATGGCGGCAGCCGGCATGGCGATCGCATTGCTGTCGCCGGTGCTCGGCGCCATCGCCGATGCTTCGGGCCGCCGCAAGCCCTGGATCGCCGCCTTCGGCGCGTTGCTGGTGGTGGCCTCCTGCGCGCTGTGGATCGGCAAGCCCGGCGACCACGCCATCATTCCGCCGCTGCTCATGGCGGTCGCGCTCGCCAGCGTCGGCGCTGAATTCGCGACCGTCTTCAACAATGCGATGATGCCCACCCTGGTGCCGCCGGAGCGGATCGGCCGGCTCTCCGGCACCGGCTGGGCCACCGGTTACATCGGCGGCATCGTCAGCCTGATCATCGTGCTCGGCTTCCTCGCCGCCAATCCCGAGACCGGCCGCACGCTGCTCGGCTTCACGCCGCTATTTGGGCTCGATCCCGCAACTCACCAGGGCGACCGCGCCGCAGGACCCTTGACCGGGCTGTGGTTCATCATCTTTGTGACGCCGATGTTCCTGTTCACGCCGGACTATCCGGCAAAGCGCCCGGTGCGCGAGGCGCTGCATGAGGGGCTCGCCGATCTGAAGCAATCGCTGAAGGATCTGCCGCAGCAGAAATCGCTCGCGGCATTTCTGCTCGCCAACATGATCTACACCGACGGCTTGGTCTCGCTGTTCGCCTTCGGCGGCATCTATGCCGCCGGCACGTTCGGCTGGCACACGATCCAGATCGGCACGTTCGGAATCATCCTCGCCATCGCTGGCACGTTCGGTGCCTGGCTCGGCGGCAAGCTCGACGATTTCATCGGGCCGCAGCGCGTCATCGCCGGCAGCATGCTGATCCTGCTGCTCTCGGTGGCGGCGATCCTTCTCGTCGACAAGGACAGCGTGCTGTTCGTCAAGGTCGCGCCGCCCGAGCCGGGCGGCGCGCTGTTCGCGAGCGCTGCGGAGCGTGCCTATATCGTGCTGGGCTGCCTGATCGGTGCGGCCGGTGGCCCGCTTCAGGCCGCCTCGCGGACGCTATTGATCCGTCTCGCGCCAAAGGATCGCATCGCGCAGTATTTTGGTCTGTTCGCGCTGACCGGAAAGGTGACGTCCTTCATCGGTCCGCTGCTGATCGGTGTGATCACGGCGGCAACGGCAAGCCAGAAGGCCGGCATGGCCGTGCTGGTGGTGTTTTTCGTCACGGGGTTCGCGCTGCTGATGCGCGTGCGGGAGTAATTCGTAGCCCGGACGGAGCGAAGCGCAATCCGGGGCCACCGTTGCCAGGATGCGAGACCCGGATTTCGCTTCCGCTCCATCCGCGCTACGCAGATCGCTTAGTGCCTGAAGTGCCGCGTCCCCGTGAACACCATGGCGATGCCGTGCTCGTCGGCGGCCTTGATCACCTCGTCGTCGCGCATCGAGCCGCCGGGCTGCACCACGGCGGTGGCGCCGGCTTCGATGCAGGCGAGCATGCCGTCGGCGAACGGGAAGAACGCATCCGACGCCACCACCGAGCCCTTGGTCAGCGGCTCGGCGAGCTTCAGCTCATTGGCCGCATCCTGCGCCTTGCGTGCCGCGATTCGCGCTGAATCCACCCGGCTCATCTGGCCCGCGCCGATGCCGACGGTGGCGAGATCCCTGGCGTAGATGATGGTGTTCGACTTGACGTGCTTTGCCACCCGGAACGCGAACTTCAGGTCGCGCATCTCTGCGTCCGTCGGCGCGCGCTTGGTCACGACCTTGAACGTCATGTCGTCGACCACGGCGTTGTCGCGGCTCTGCACCAGAAGGCCGCCCGCCACCGTCTTTGCGGTGAGGCCCGGCGCGCGCGGGTCGGGCAGGCTGCCGGCGAGCAGCAGACGGAGATTCTTGCGCGCGCCGATGATGGCGATCGCCTCTTCGCTCGCATCCGGCGCGATGATCACCTCGGTGAAGATTTTTGTGATTTCGCGCGCGGTGTCGGCGTCGAGCGGTCGGTTCATCGCGATGATGCCGCCGAAGGCCGAGGTGGAATCGCAGGCGAGCGCCTTGCGATAGGCGTCGACGAGGTTCGAGCCCTCCGCGACGCCGCAGGGATTGGCGTGCTTGACGATGACGCAGGCCGCGGTGCGCTTGGCGTCGAACTCGCCGATGCATTCATAGGCCGCATCGGTATCGTTGATGTTGTTGTAGGAGAGCTCCTTGCCCTGGAGCTGCCGCGCCGTCGAAACGCCCGGCCGCTTGTCCGGGGTCGCATAGAACGCCGCGGTCTGGTGCGGGTTCTCGCCGTAGCGCAGCGACTGGATCAGCTTGCCGCCGAAGGCGCGGAAATCGGGCGCGTCGATCTCGAGCTGGCGGTTGAACCAGTTCGAGATCGCAGCATCATAGGCCGCGGTGCGCGCATAGGCCTTGGCGGCGAGACGCCGGCGCAGTTTCAGCGTGGTCGCGCCCTTGTTGGCGGCGAGCTCGTCGAGTACGGCCTTGTAATCGTCGGCCTCGACCACGACGGCGACGTCGTCATTGTTCTTGGCGGCGGCGCGGATCATCGCGGGGCCACCGATGTCGATATTCTCGATGCAATCCTCGAAGCCCGCGCCTTTATCGACGGTCGCCTCGAACGGATAGAGATTGACGACAAGGAGATCGATCGGCGCGATGCCGTGCGACTTCATCGCCTCCGCGTGATCCTTGTTGTCGCGGATGGCGAGCAGGCCGCCATGCACTTTCGGATGCAGCGTCTTGACGCGGCCGTCCATCATCTCGGGGAAGCCGGTCAGCTCGGACACGTCCTTCACCTTGAGGCCGGCTGCGGCGATCGCTTTGGCAGTGCCACCGGTCGAGACCAGTTCGACATCATGGGCGGCGAGCGCCTTGGCGAACTCGATCAGGCCGGTTTTGTCGGAAACGGAAAGAAGGGCACGGGTGACGCGGCGGGGATGGTCAGTCATGAGCAAGATCCTCTGTCTTAGGAGTGTCTATGCCCAGGCGCGCGGCTGATATGTGTCGCGCTTCCCGATGGTGCTCCATCCAAGGTCGCCAGTCGCGCGAACGAGCGCTCGATAGCAGCTTTTGGCGGCTTTCACAACGATCAGATAGGGCCGAATCGCGCGCGTCTACAGCGGAAGTTCCGGCTCGCGCCGCGCGTTACGCCGGGCATTGGTCACGGAGGGCGAGGCGCTGGAACGGACAAAACTCCAGCGGATCGAGGGCGCCTGGCGCGCATCCTGCCGGATCACGATCTGCGCGGTGCGGCGGGGGCCGTCATTGCCGGCGAGGAACACGCTGTCCTCGAGGTCGACCTTGTCGTCCAGGGCTTCGAAGGTCCAGACGTCGCGGTTGGGCAGCACCAGCATGACGCCGCGCGCATCCGACAGCCGGCTCGCCTTCACCGCCGGATGCAGATGGAAGCGCAGCGCGAAATCGGCATCGGCGCCCTTCAGGCGCGCGCCTTGCGGCGGCGACAGCGTATCCTCGCCGTCGATCCGCGCGCCGTCATTGGCGATCATCAGCACGCGGCGATGGATCACGCCGAACTTTGCGAGATAGCCGTCATGCGAGGCCGTGAGCAGCGTGCCGCCCTCGACGACCTCGCGATAACTCTCGACGTCGGCGGGGCCGTTGGTGATGGGCGCGCCGTGCAATAGCCGCTTCATCGCCGACATTTCGACGAACTGGCACGACGAGGTGTCGTGATAGGTCAGCGTCGAATGCGCCGCCGTGCCGCGCGCGAACGGCCGCCAATTGTCGCGGCCGGTGGTCGGCATGCCGCAATTGGTGACGATGCGGCTGATCCCTGAGGACAGTTCGAACGACAGGCATCCGGCATGGGCGTCATGGCTGACGCCGGCCGGCGGCGGCGGGCCGGTGTCGATGATCAGCGTGGTCTGGCCGGCGTCGAGGCGCTGGAAACCGGTATGCGGCATGTTCGCCATCGGCGCGCCATGCGCGTCGTCATAGGCGAGCAGCGTCGCGAGCAGGTCCGAGGGCGTCGCGCTCATGCCGTTGAACAGCGCGAAATTGCCGTCGCCATGCCGGAAGAAGCGCAGCATCGGCATCATACGATCGATCGCGTTGAGCAGCGCCGGCGGCGGCGCGATGTTGCGTGCCGCAAAGGTCTGTCGCAGCGGCAGCAAGTCGATCAGGAGCTCGATCAGCGCGCCGGGATTGCGCGAGATGTGCCCGCCGTCGGGCAGGATCTGCCGCTGCAATTCGTCGGAGAGTTTTTTCGACGCGCTGCGGATATGGCTCGCCTGGTTGGCGAGGCAGAGCGTCGTGTAGCACAGCGCGATCAGCACCTGGAGTTTTGGCACGCCGTCGGGAATGTCGACCATCGTGTAGCGCAGCAAGCGGATCTCGCGGCCGAGCGCGCGCAGATAACGGCGGTAGAATTTGTTGTCGGTGTCGTTGAGCACCAGCGGCGCCTGCGACAGCAGCGAGATCACGCGCCGCGCCAGCACATCGGCGCGGCGGGCGACCGGACGGCGCTTGTTGGCGGGATTGGAAATCCAGTCCTCGACCAGCGCACGCGCATTGGCCCGTGTCAGCGCGGTGTCGGCGGCGCGCAAGTGTCGCAGCCAGCCGAAGCCGAGCAGCGCGACCTCCCAATCCTCCGAGGGCGGATCGAGATCGAAGATCGAGCGGCCGTGGCAATTGACGATCTTGCCGGCGAAGACGAAGCGCCCGGCATAGATCTCGGCGGCGCGCGTCGCATCCGCGGTGCGCAGGTCATGCGGGGCGATGATCAGACGGTCGGTCCGGCCGGGCCACACCCGCGACAACGCAACGGAACCGCCGCTCGCGCGCGCGAGCATGTTCCGCGCGAAGCGGTTCATCACCAGCGTCGAGATACGTCTGCGTTGAGCGACCGACACGCCTTGCCTTGAAGGGGGAGAGGATTCCGACGAATCCTTATTAATCCCAAAATCGGTCGGCTGACACCACCTTGAAAGGCCGCGAATCAGCGCCGTGGCAGCAAAAACCGGTGCAAAATCAGGATTTAACGAGCCGGGCTGCGAAAAATCCGTCGAGCCCGCCGAGCTTCGGGTCGGCGTGCGGCAGGTGGCTCGGCAGGGTGCGGAGATCACCGTCGGCGGTGACGATCTCGCTGAGCCCAAAGACCTCAGTCGCTTCGATCGGCACGCGGCGAAGCGCAGGCTCCGCAGCCAGCAGCGTCGCGATTGCCTGCTCGCTCTCTTCGGGTTCCAGCGAACAGGTGCAGTAGACCAGCGTACCGCCGGGCTTGAGCAGCGAGACGGATTTCTTCAGCAGCCGCTGCTGGAGCGCGGTCAAGCCGGCGATGTCGGGTTCCTGCCGGAGCCAGGCCACGTCGGGATGGCGACGGATGGTGCCGGTCGACGTGCAGGGTGCGTCGATCAAAATCCCGTCGAATCCGTTTGCCGGGCCCGCCCACTCCACAGCGTCAGCGACGACAGTCTCGGCCTGGAGCGACAACCGTGTGAGATTCTCGCGCAGGCGCGCCACCCGGGCGGGCGAGCGGTCGATTGCCGTGACATGCGCGCCGGCCTGCGCCAGTTGCGCGGTCTTGCCTCCGGGCGCCGCACAGAGATCGGCGATGGATTTACCCTTGATGTCGCCGAACAGCCGGGCCGGCAGTGCTGCGGCAGCGTCCTGCACCCACCATTGTCCTTCGGTGAAGCCGGGCAGCATGGTCACCGCGCCGTGCAGCAGCGTGCGTACCGATCCGGTCGGCAGCACCTCGCCGTGCAGCCGGCTTGCCCATTGCTCGGCGTCCTGCTTCACGGTCAGATCGAGCGAAGGTTCGTGGCCGAGTGCGAGCGCCATGTCCCTTGCGACTGTCTCGCCGTAATGGGCGCTCCAGCGCGCCAGCAGCCAGGGCGGCAGGTCCAGCGACTGCGTGGCGACCTCGTCGACCAGCGCCTTGCCCTCGCGCGCGCAACGGCGCAGCACGGCATTGACGAGGCCGGCATAGCGCGCCGCGCGCCGGTCGGATTGCACCAGGCGAACCGAGAGATCGACCGCGGCGTGATCGGGCACATCCATCCAGAGGATCTGGGCGGCGCCGATCAGGAGCGCGCTCTGCGCGCGCGGCGCATCGGAGGGAATGCCCTTGTCGAGCAGCCGTGACAGCACATGGCCGAGCGTGCCGAGCCGGCGCAGGATGGTCGCGACCAGCCGCCGCATCAGCGCGCGGTCACGGTCGGCGAGCGTCTTCAGTCCGGGATGGGCGCCGGCGCCGTCGAGCTGGTCGTCGAGCGTGCGGCGCTTGTGCAGCACGCCGTCGACGATGTCGGCAGCGATCCGTCGCGCCGCGAGACCGGGAACTTCGGACGGAGGGGCGAAACGTTGAGATGGCATGCGGAAGCAAGGTTCTGTGCGAGCGGCAGTTCCGCCGCGATGGGCGCATGCCTTAAGACCTGAACATGTGGCACGCGAATATGCCAAATGTAAGAATGGCCTCTGGCGTTTTCAGCCCTTCGCCGCCATTTCAGCAATGCGTTGTTGGACGTCGCGCCTGTGACGATCCTGCGCTAGGAAACCCGGCGATGAGTGACCAGCCAACCCCTTCCGATCGCAAGCCGCTGCCTCCGGCCGCGCGGCGCGCGCTGGCCGAGGCCGAGGCGCGCCGTCAGGCCGCTCTGGCTCATGCCAGGGACGACAGCAGGGCGAAAGAATTGCAGGGGCCGAAAGGACCCGAGCCGACGCGCTACGGCGACTGGGAGCGCAAAGGCATCGCCTCGGACTTCTGACGCTCTCGCTCTCTTGCCGGCCTGGCCGACTCAGCCATAGCTTGCGCGGATGTCGCGCTTCGACCCCGGTCATCCCTATCGGCCTTCGTATGGCGGCTCGCCGTTCGGCCGCCGTTTCTCGGGGCTGTTGCCGTGGATGTTCGTGGTCGGCATAGCGGTGGCTGTCGTGCTCACCTTCCGGCACGGGACGAACTGGCCTCTGCCGTATCATGCCGATGGTCAATCGCGTGATGCCGAGATCATCCTTCAGCAGTCAGGCAATCCTGACACGCGCCAGCCGGTCGACGTGATCCGCACCATCGACGGCGACACCTTTCTCGCCCGCGTGCACCAGCCCGACGGCCGCGATCTTGTCGCGCGCGTTCGGCTGCGTGGCATCGATGCGCCCGAGATGAAAGCGTCGTGCCAGCAAGAACTGGACAAGGCCGAAGCGGCGACCGACGCGCTGCGCGGTTTGCTCGGCCAGGGTGGCGTCACGATCTACAATCTCGGGTCCGAAAAATACGGGCGCGTCCTCGCCGACGTCGCAACCAGGCGCACGCCCAACGTCTCGGCCGCGCTGCTCGCGGGCGGTTACGCCCGCAGCTACAATGGCGGTCATCGCGATGGCTGGTGCGCTCGCGGCTGGCGTTTCTGGTAACGAAAAAGCCGCGTCACTCGACGCGGCTTCCGCGGTCCTGATCTGGTCCTTGCGATCAGCGCGTCACGACCACCGTCGTGCCGACGGAGACACGGCTGTAGAGATCGGTGATGTCGTCGTTGAGCATGCGGATGCAGCCATAGGAGACGAACCCGCCGACCGAGCCCGGCACGTTGGTGCCGTGGATGGCATATTCGCCACCGGCCAGTGTCATCGCGGCGACGCCCATCGGGTTGCGCGGCGAGCCGCCGGGAATGACGTCGGGGATGCTCGGCTTGTCGCGCTTCACCTCGGCGGGCGGCGACCAGGCCGGATTACGATACTTGCCGTCGATGCGGGTGGTTCCGGCCCACTGCTTGCCGGACTTGCCGACGCCGACCGGGTAACGCACCGCGTGGCCGTCATCGAGAATGAGATAGAGCCGGCGCTCGTTGGTTTTGACCACGATGGTGCCGGGCGAAAAGTTGGCGACGTGCGTCCCCACCATTTCCGGCCGTGCCTCGGCCGCCGTCGAAATCAAGACCCCTGCCCCGAACGTGGCTGCCAGCGCCATCGCAATCTTCATCGACATCGATGCTTCCCCCTGCCCCAAAACGAACCGTCCAAAAATGACGCAAACCCGGCAATCGCCGGCTTGCCCAGACATTCTTAACCGCGCCTATTAACCGGATGGTTTCCACGCGCCGCCGCCAAGGGCCAGCCAGCAGGGGGAACAAAGGAAATGTTCGAAACAAAGTAAATGACTTGAAAACAACACTCGCCGGGAAAGATGCGGGAGCGGCCGGGCGCGCCCTGACAAGTGCGTGAAGGTGTGCACGGCTGTTGTTTTAGGAGGGGCGGCGCGACGCCCGCTCGCGTGTCCCGGACAAGGCGCGGCACGAAGTGACGCGGCGCAGAGCCGGGACCCAGTTCTTTGCACGTGGCTGGATGGGCCCCCGCTCTGCAGCGCACCGCTGAAGAAGCGCTGCGCTGCGTTCGGGGCACGAGGGCCTGCCTTAAGCCGACTTCTTGTTCTGCCGGTTCTTGACGAGGTCATCGACCACGGCCGGATCGGCCAGCGTCGAGGTGTCGCCCAGGCTGCCCGGCTCGTCCTCGGCGATCTTGCGCAGGATGCGGCGCATGATCTTGCCGGAGCGGGTCTTGGGCAGGCTAGGGGCGAACTGGATCTGGTCGGGCGAGGCGATCGGGCCGATCTCCTTCCGCACCCAGGTGACGAGCTCCTTGCGCAGGTCGTCGGTCGGCTCGACGCCGGCCATCAGGGTGACATAGGCGTAGATGCCCTGGCCCTTGATGTCGTGCGGGAAGCCGACCACGGCGGCCTCCGAGACCTTCTCGTGCGCGACCAGCGCGCTCTCGACTTCGGCCGTGCCCATGCGGTGGCCGGAGACGTTGATGACGTCGTCGACGCGGCCGGTGATCCAGTAATAGCCGTCGGCGTCGCGGCGGCAGCCGTCGCCGGTGAAATATTTGCCCTTGTAGGTCGAGAAATAGGTCTGCTCGAAGCGGGCGTGGTCGCCATAGACCGTGCGCATCTGGCCCGGCCAGGAGCGGGTGAGACAAAGATTGCCGGTGGTCTCACCTTCCAGCACCTTGCCGTCGGCATCGACGATTTCAGGCACGACGCCGAAGAACGGCTGCGTCGCCGAGCCCGGCTTGAGCTTGGTCGCGCCCGGCAGCGGCGTGATCAGAATGCCGCCGGTCTCGGTCTGCCACCAGGTGTCGACGATCGGGCAGCGGTCGTCGCCGACGACGCGGTGATACCATTCCCAGGCTTCCGGATTGATCGGCTCGCCGACCGAACCGAGCAGGCGCAGGCTTGCGCGCGAGGTCTTCGTCACGGGCTCGTCGCCCGATTGCATCAGAGCGCGGATCGCGGTCGGCGCGGTGTAGAAGATGTTGACCTTGTGCTTGTCGATCACATTCCAAAAACGAGAGTTATCCGGATAATTCGGCACGCCTTCGAACATCAGGGTGGTCGCGCCGTTGGCGAGCGGCCCGTACAGAATGTAGCTGTGGCCGGTGACCCAGCCGACGTCGGCGGTGCACCAGTAGATGTCGCCGTCGTGATAGTCGAAGACGTATTGATGCGTCATCGATGCGAACACGAGATAGCCGGCGGAGGTGTGCAGCACGCCCTTGGGCTGGCCGGTCGAGCCCGACGTGTAGAGGATGAACAGCGGGTCCTCGGCATGCATGTGCTCGACCGGGCACTCCGTCGTCACCATCGCCGCCGCCTCGTGATACCAGAGGTCGCGCGTCGGATTCATGTCGATCTTGCTGCCGGTCCGCTTGACCACGACGACCCAGTCGACGCCGTCGGCCTTGGCGAGGGCGGCGTCGACATTGGCCTTCAGCGGCACCTTCTTGCCGCCGCGCAGGCCTTCGTCCGCGGTGATGATCACCTTGGATTTGCAGTCGTTGATGCGCTGGGCAAGTGAGTCCGGCGAGAAGCCGGCGAACACCACGGAGTGGATCGCGCCGATTCGTGCGCAGGCCAGCATCGCATAGGCCGCTTCCGGGATCATCGGCAGGTAGACCGTGACGCGATCGCCCTTCTTGACGTTGCGGGTGCGCAGGATGTTGGCCATCCGGCAGACCTCGTCGTGCAGCTCCTTGTAGGTGATGTGCTTGGACTGCGAGGGATCATCGCCTTCCCAGATGATCGCGGTCTGGTTGGCGCGCTTGTGCAAGTGCCGGTCGATGCAGTTATGGGCGACATTGAGAATGCCGTCCTCGAACCATTTGATCGAGATGTTGCCGGGCGCGAAGGAGACGTTCTCGATCTTGGTCGGCGCGTGCATCCAGTCGACGCGCTTGGCCTGTTCGGCCCAGAAACCGTTCGGGTCCGAGATCGAGCGGGCGTACATGTCCTTGTACTTGGCCTGATCGACCCAGGCGCGCTTGGCCCATTCCGCGGGGACGTCGTAGATCTTCTCGGACATGTTTCCCTCCACATACGGTCGGCCGAGCCCAAGCGATGAGGCGAGCCGACTTGATCGTTGAACCGATTATGCGTCGGGCTAACCGGACCCGACAAGGAGCACAAGCTGGACCTTCGGAGAGCGGCCGGCCATGCGGAGGATCAAGCTCTGTGAGCGGGCTGTCGCAAATCTGAAACAGGCCGGGGCCGGTCTTGGGCTCTTTACCCAAATCTCCGGAATAGGCTGCGCAGAGCGCCCATGCGTCCGTCGACGGTATTTAGAGACCGCCCCTCACCGATTCGGGACTCGCAATGCCGTTCGGAACACCCTAAATGGCCAACCCGGGTCCAAAGAGACCCCTTGGAACGAAAATCAGAACAGCGGCATTGACCGATAACAGACAGGGCTAAGGCTTAAGACTATGATGGATCAGCAGAATCTCGGGACGATACGGCCCGCTTCGGCCGATCCTGCTGCCATTGCGCTGGCCAAGGCCCTCGGACAATGGCCCAAACCGGCCGCTTCCGGCCGCCCGAGCCCGAAAAAGCTGTTCGATTCGACGCCCGCGGCGACCGTCGAGGCCCTCGCCAGGGAGCTGGGCCTGCGGCTCGGCGACCAGAACGAGCTCACCATTCGCCGCATCAAGCGCGGCAAGGGCTATTCCTTCGTCCGCCCCAACGGCGCGCATATCCGCGACGCCCGCATCATCCGCCGGCTGCACGCCATGGCGGTGCCCCCGGCCTATCGCGAGGTGCGCTACTCGGCCGATCCGAGCACGCATCTCCAGGCGGTGGGACGCGATGCGGCGGGCCGGCTGCAATATCGCTATCACGCCGACTGGGAAAAGGTCCGCGAGCACCGCAAGGCGCATCGCCTCGAAAAGCTCGTCGGCGCGCTGCCGAAAATCCGGCGCAAGGTCTCGGCATTCCTGTCGGGCGACGAGCCGACCCGCGAGTTTGCGCTCTCGGCCGTGATCGAGCTGATCGCGCGCACCGCGATCCGTCCCGGCAACGAATCCTATGCCCGCCTCAACGGCACCCGCGGCGCTACCACGATGCTGAAGTCCAACGTCACGCTGGAGGACGATTCCTTCGTGCTGACGTTCAAGGCCAAGGGCGGCAAGGCGGTGCGGAAGGAATGCGACGCGGCCAAGCTGGTGCGTGCCATCGGCATCTTGCGCGGCGTCCCCGGCAAGCGCATGTTCCAGTACCGCGACGCCTACGGCGTCGTGCGCGCCGTCAGCACCACGCAGGTGAATGCATTCCTGCGCGAGATCGCCGGCATCAAGATCTCGCTGAAGGATTTTCGTACGCTGATGGCGTCGGCCGTCGTCGTCGAATCGCTGTCGCGGATCACGCCGGCGACCAGCCAGCGGGGCCGCAAGAAGCAGGTGCTGGACGCAATCCGCGCCGCGGCCGACAAGCTCTCCAACACGCCGGCGATCTGCCGCAAGAGCTACGTTCACGACACCATCGTCACCGCCTTCGAGGATGGCATCCTCGAACGCTTTGCCGCGACCATGAAGGGTCAGCGCTCGCAGGCGCGGCGCGAGCAGCTTCTGGCGCAGGTGGTCGCGACCGCGGCGGTGTAAGCCGGCTCCGCTACATCTTGCCCTGCGGCTTGCGCGGATCGGGACCGGGGTTTTGCCCTGCGGCCGCCAGGGTCAGCCGTCCCAGATAATGCGCCCAGCCCTTGTCATGGCTTTCGACCTGCGCCGCATTCGGCAGGCCGCTGTGGGTCATCCGCAACAAGGTGCCGCCGTTCTGCTCGATCAGGTCGATCTCGATCAGGCTCGATCCCGGCGGGACCTCCTCGCCATTGTCCCAGCCGAAACTGTAGGCGAGACGATGCACCGGAACGACCTCGCGGAACCTTCCGCGGGCGGTGTTGCCACCTGCGCCGATGCCCTTGACGAGGTAGAGCCCGCCGGCATGAGGCTCGGCGGCGGCCTCGCTGCCCATCCAGTTCAGGATTTTGTCAGGATCTGTCAGGAAGGCGAACACCGTGGCGCGCGGGGCCGCAATATGGGTCTCGCGTCGAAGGACGAATTGCTCGGTCATCTTCTCTCATCCCAAGTCTTCTGCCACCCCAAGTCTTCTGCCACCCCAAGCCTGCCGCCATCCCGAGTCTGCCGCCATCCCAAGGCTGAACTGGCAGATGGCGGCGCCGAGACGGCCCGTCAAGGATAGGCCGTGACAAAGCCGGCTCGTCTTGGCCATCATCGGGCCATGCAGCTCACACCGACGCTCGCCTGGCTTGTCGATGCCGCCTCCGATGTCGCGGGGGCCGACCGCCTGCTTGCGGAACTTGGCGCGCGTCTGCTCGCCGATGACGTGCCGCTTTCGGCCGGCGCGCTGACGCTGGAAGTGCCCGATCCCCTGATCGCACGGCGGACCTGGCTGTGGCGCGCGGATGGCGACCAGGTCATCGAAGCACTTGGCTTCGCACCCGCCGGACTTTCACCTGGTCCGCCCCGCGACGCCGGCCGCCGCTGGCTCAAGGATTTCCCCGGCGGCGAGGTGCACGACGACGTCGTGGGGCAGCCCGACGGGCCCGTGCTCGGCTGGATCGGGCCGCGACCGTTCACGGCATCGGAGATCGAGCAATTGCGGCAGGCGGCGCGCTTTGCCGCGACGCCGCTCGCATTGCTCGCGGCGCGCGCCACCTTGCGGGCGGCGCTCGAAGTCTATCTCGGCAAGCGCAGCGCCGAGCGGGTGCTGGCCGCGCCGTTGCGGCGCGACCTCGGCGAGACCATTCAGGCCGCGCTGCTCTATGCCGATCTGCGCGGCTTCACCACCTTGTCGGAAACCATGCCACCTGCGGGCGTCATCGCGGCGCTCGACGCCTGGTTCGATCGCATCGCGGGCGCCGTTCACGCCTTCGGTGGCGAGGTGCTGAAATTCATCGGCGACGGCGTGTTCGCGATCTTTCCGGTCATCGACGCCTCGCCGCGTCGCGCCTGCGATTCAGCTCTGCGCGCAGCAGCTGCGGCGCGGGCCGGCATGGCTCATCTCAACGAGGAGCGCCGCGCTCAAGGCCTGCCACCACTGTCGTTCGGCGCGGCGCTTCATCTCGGCGAGATGTTGTGGGGCAATATCGGTGCCGCCAATCGGCTGGACTTCACCGCGATCGGTCCCGCCGTCAATCTTGCCAGCCGGCTCGAGGGCCTGTGCAAGCCGCTCGACAAGACCGTGCTGGTGTCGGGAGCGCTCGCCGCGACGACGGACACGCCACTGGTTTCGCTTGGGATGCACCGGCTGCGCGGCATTGCCTCGCCGTGTGAGGTGTTTGCGTTGCCGGAAAGTTGAAGAAGCAGTTCGTAGGGTGGGCAAAGGCGTGCACTTCGCGCGCCGTGCCCACCATCTCACGACGAGCATCGTCTTGATTGGTGGGCACGCTGCGCTTTGCCCACCCTACAATTCGTGGCTGGCTACATCCCGCCCATCTTGCAGACGAGCTTCCACTCCTCCGCCGTCACCGGCTGCACCGACAGGCGCGAATATTTCACCAGCGCCATCTCGGCGAGCTTCTTCTCGGCCTTGACCGCAGCCATCGTCACCGGCGTCTTCAAGGGCTTGTCGGCCTTGATGTCGACGCAGACGAATTTTCCGGTCTTGTCGGTCGGATCCGGATACGCTTCCTTGATCACTTCCGCGATGCCGACGATCTCCTTGCCCTCGTTGGAATGATAGAAGAACGCCTTGTCGCCCTTCTTCATGTTCACGAGGTTCTGGCGCGCAGTGAAATTGCGCACGCCGGTCCAGGCCTCGCCCTTGGCGCCCTTCTCGACCTGCTGGTCCCAGGACCACACCGACGGTTCGGATTTCACCAGCCAGTAGTTCATCGCGCGCCCTATCCGTTCGTCATGGCCGGGCCTGTCCCGGCCATCCACGTTCTGCCATCAGTTCAATATCAAGACGTGGATGCCTGCGACAAGCGCGGGCATGACGAGAAGATGTCATTCCTCTGCCTTGAAGGGCCGCGTCAGAAGCCCCGAGATCGCGGCGTCGATCGTGCTTCGGCCGCTCAGGATCGAAGCGACCGCTTCCGATACCGGCATCTCGATGCTCTGCGAAGCGGCGAGCTCGATCAGCACCGGCGCGGTGAACTCGCCTTCGGCAAGTTTGCCGGCCGGCGGCTGCTCGCCGCGACCGAGGGCGAGTCCGAGCGCAAAATTGCGCGACTGCGGGCTCGCGCAGGTCAGGATCAGATCGCCGAGGCCGGACAGGCCGGTGAGCGTTTCGCCGCGCGCGCCGAGCGCGCGGCCGAGGCGCGTCAGCTCGGCAAAGCCGCGGGTGGTGAGCGCGGCCTGTGCCGAGGCGCCGAGCTTGCGCCCGACCGCGATGCCGACCGCGATCGCCAGCACGTTCTTGGCCGCGCCGCCGATCTCGACGCCGCGGATATCGGTGGAGTGATAGGGCCGGAAGGTCGGCGAGCCCAGCGCCTGCACCAGCTGGCTCGCCAGCGCGTCGTCCTTTGCCGCCAGCGTGACCGCTGTCGGCTGGCCGCGCGCGACGTCATCGGCAAAGCTCGGCCCTGACAGGATCGCCGGCTGCGCGTGCGGCGCGGCCTCGGCGATCACATCGGTCATGAATTTGTGCGTGCCGTGCTCGATGCCCTTGGCGCAGGCGATGACGGGCACTGGCTTTGTGATGTGCGAGGCCAGCATATTGACCGCGCCGCGCAGATGCTGCGCCGGCGTCGCAATCAGCAGCATGTCCGCGCGCGCGGCAAGTGCGAGCTCGCTGGTCACGACAATCTCCGGCGCCAGCTGTACGCCGGGCAGCCGCGGATTATCGCGGGAGGAAGCGATCCGTGCAGCATGCTCGGCGTTGCGCGCCCACAGCGTCACTTCGCGCCCGGCGCGCGCCGCCACCGTCGCCAGCGCCGTGCCCCAGGCACCGGCGCCGATCACCGCAACGGATTGAAACGCGGTCATCGCTAAAATCCCGCCCGCGTGTTGCCGTAGCCCGCCGGCGCCGTGGCGTTGGCGTCGAGCAGCCAGCGCGCGCGGGGCTGGGCTTCCATCGTGTCGGTCAGGCCGAGCGCGAGGCGTTCGGCTCCGGCCCATGCGATCATCGCGCCATTGTCCGTGCAGAGCGACGGCGGCGGCATGATCAGTTGCGTCCCGGCTTGCCGCGCCACGTCATGCAACGCACCGCGAATCGCCTGGTTGGCGGCGACGCCGCCAGCCGCGACCAGCGCCTGGGGCGCGCCGAACTGCTCGCCGAAAAGCTTCAGACCAACGCTCAGCCGGTCGGCCGTCGAATCCATGACGGCGGCCTGAAAGCTCGCGCAGAGATCGCTGATGTCTTGCGGCGTGATTTCGAGGAGCCGGCTGGCTTCATTTCGCACCGCCGTCTTCAATCCGGAAAGGGAAAAGTTGGCGTCGGGGCGCCCCTGCATCGGTCGCGGGAAGGCAAAGCGCGCGGCATCGCCGTCGGCCGCGGCGCGCTCGACTTGCGGGCCGCCGGGATAGGGCAGGCCCAGCATCTTCGCGACCTTGTCGAAGGCCTCGCCGATCGCGTCGTCGACGGTGGTGCCGAGCCGCACATATTGGCCGACGCCGGTGACCGCGACGATCTGGGTATGGCCGCCGGAGGCGAGGAACAGGCAGTACGGAAATTCGATGCCGTCGGTGAGACGCGGCGTCAACGCATGCGCCTCGAGATGATTGACCGCCACCAGCGGCGTGTCATGCACCATCGCGATCGCCTTCGCGGTGGTCAGCCCGACGATGACGCCGCCGATCAAGCCCGGCCCCGCGGCCGCCGCGACTCCATTGAGCTCGGCAAAGCCGACGCCGGCCTCGTGCATGGCGCGGTCGACGATGCCGTCGAGCAGGTCGACATGGGCGCGTGCGGCGATCTCCGGCACCACGCCGCCGAAACGGGCATGCTCCTCGATTTGCGACCGCACGATATTGGACAGGATCCTGCCGCGTCCGTCAGGCGCGCGTTCGATCACCGCCGCGGCGGTCTCGTCGCAGGTGGTTTCGATGCCGAGTACCAGCATTGGCGAATTGTTATCCAATTTGCGCCCTTGCGCTCATCCGGAAAGCAGAGTTCTGGTACGTCCGGTAGCATTCCGGGGTCGCCTAGCGCAATTGCCGTGCGCAAATCGTCCTCGCGAAAGCGCTAATGCCTCGCGGTCTGGGAACACGAGCGATGTCCATTCTTGTCACACGGCCGCATCCCGACAATGAGGCGACGGCGGAAGCTTTGCGCGCGCGGGGACTTGTGCCGCTGCTTGCGCCGGTGCTCAAGTTCGAGCCGGTGGCCTTCCATGACGAGAGCGAGGCCGGCTATGGCGCCATCATCGTCACATCGGCCAACGCGATCCGTGCCGTCGCGCCGCTGCTCGCCGACCTCGATCTTTTGAAGCTGCCGCTGTTTGCGGTCGGCGAGCATACTGCCGATGCTGCGCGCGATGCCGGCTTTGCCGAGGTCATCGTTGCCGGCGGCGACGCCGCCTCCCTGCGCGACAAGGTGATGGAGGGCGCCCGCGACAGATTGGTGAAAAAGAAAAGCACGCTGCTTTATCTCGCGGGCGCGGATCTGTCGCGCGATCTCGGCGGCGAGCTTGGCGCCGAAGGCTTCAGCGTGGTGACGCAGACGACCTATCGCATGGCGCCGGTCAAGCACCTGCCGCGCGAGGTCTGTGAGGGCTTTGCCGCCCACGGCATACGGGCGGTGCTGCATTACTCCCGGCGCAGCGCGCGGGCCTTTCTGGAGGCGGCGCGGGACGAAGGCGTCGAGATCTCGGCGCTGGCGATCCCACAATGCTGTCTGTCCGAGACGGTTGCCGGCGTGCTGCGCGAGGCCGGCGCTGCCCAGGTCGCGGTTGCCGCCACGCCGGACGAAAATGCCTTGTTCGAGACCTTGGAGCGTGCTTTGCGGACCCGTTTGGCGTAAGAGGACGTGCCGAATCCGACCAGATCGGGTCCGTCCAAGGGCCTGCGCAAGTTACGAAAGTGTGAGGAACCGTCACGATGGCCGACGACAAGCCGGAAGACGCAGGATTGGCCCCCGAGCTCGGCCGCGCCAAGCGCACCCCGCCCACCATCGACCTCGAGGCGACCGAAGTCTCCACCCAGCCGCAGGAGACGGCCGGCGCGCCGGAGGCCCAGCCTGCGGCCGAGCAGGCCAATGCCGAAGAAGCCAGAGTTGAGGAAGCCAAGGCTGAGGAAGCCAAGGTCGAGCCGGAGCATGTCGAGGCGCAAGCCGCCGCGGCGGCCGCCGCCGTATCGCCCTGGGTCGTTGCACCGTTTTCCGGCGCCGTCGCAGCAGCGGTCGTGATCGGGGTCGGCTGGATGCTGGGCTGGCCCGCGGTGCAGGCGCCACCGGCGCCGCCGCAAGTGACGAGCGCGACCGTCGACGCGCTAGGCGGACGCGTCGCCGCGGTCGAAGCCAAGGCCGGCAAGCCTGTCGCCGATCCGGCGATAGTGGCGCGGCTCGATGCGTTGGAGAAATCTGCCAGCACCCTGCGCAGCGACATCGCCAGTCTGCGCGCACAGTCCGACAAGACCGCGAGCGCCTTGAACGACTCGAAATCTGCGCCGCGCGACGCAGCCGCATCGTCCGACATTGCCGCGCTCAGCGACCGCATCGCCCAGCTCGAGCGCGCCAGCACGACCGCCCGCGCCGAGCTCGCGCAGCAGGGCGAGAAGATCGCCGATGCCAAGGTGATGGACGACAAGCCGTTGCGCTATGTGGTTGCCGCCACTTTGCTCGACGTTGCCGTGCGCCATAACGATCCCTATCAAGCGCAGCTCGTCGCCGCGCGGCAGCTTGCGGCCAAGCCTGACGCGTCGAAGCTGCTTGAACCGCTCGATCTGTTCGCGTCCACCGGCATCCCGACGCCGGTCGCGCTCAGTCGTGAGCTTCTCAACATCGTACCGAAATTATCGCCACCGGCGGACACGCAGACCGGTGGGAACAGCATCGTCGAGCGGCTTCAGGCCGGGGCCTCGAAGCTTGTCCGCATCGAGCGCACCGACGGGGTCGGCAACGACCGCGGCGCCATCGTCGCGCGGGTCACGGCTGCGGCGTTGCGCAACGATTTCGTGGAGGCGCGGCGCGAGCTGAAGATGCTGCCGGAGGCCGATCGCGTGCCCGCAAAGGCCTGGCTCGACAAGGCCGATGCCCGCGATGCCGCGCTCGCGGCCTCCCGCAAATTCGCCGATGACGCCATGGCCGGTCTCGCCAAGCCTGCTCAATAAGATTCGCGCAACAATCTGCGCGTATAGGGATCGCCATGCTTCGCATCGTCCTCTTCCTCGTTCTGATTGCGCTCGCAGGCGCCGGCGCGGCCTGGGTGGCCGATCAGCCCGGCAATGTCGTGATGACCTGGGGAGGCTGGCGCGCCTCACCGAGCATTCCGGTGTTCGTGCTCATCCTCGGCATCTTCGCCGTCGCGATTGTCTTGTTCTGGAGCATCCTGACCGTGATCTGGCGGATGCCAGGCCGCATGCGCCGCCGCAGCCGCGAGAAGCGTCATGCGCGCGGCCGCCACGCCATCACCCACGGCCTGCTTGCGATCGGCCACGGCGACACGGCGCTCGCCCGCCGGCACGCCGAAGCGGCGCGGCGCCATGCGCCGAACGATCCGCTTGCGCTGCTGCTGCACGCGCAGTCCGCCCAGCTCGACGGCAATCGCGACGAGGCGCAGCGCGCCTTCCGCGCCATGGCCGAGCGCGAGGATACGCGGCTGCTCGGCCTGCGCGGCCTGTTCATCGAGGCGCAGCGCGCAGACGATGCAGTCGGCGCGGTCATGATCGCGGAGGAGGCGATCAAGCTGTCGCCGTCCTCGACCTGGGCCTCGCATGCGGTGCTCGGCTTCCGCTGCGCGCGCGGCGACTGGAGCGGCGCGCTTGCGATCCTCGATTCGAATTTGTCCGCCGGCTTGATCGACAAGCAGGCCTATCGCCGCCAGCGCGGCGTGCTGCTCACGGCGCGCGCGCTCGAGCTCGAGACTATGGACCGCGATGTCGCGCGCGAGAGCGTGATGGAGGCAGTCAAGCTCGCGCCGACCCTGGTGCCGGCCGCCGTGCTCGCCGCGAAGTTCGAGAGCGAGGCGCATCAGGTGCGCCGCGCCATGAAGCTGGTCGAGGCCGCCTGGCTCGCCAACCCGCATCCCGATCTTGCGGATGCCTATGCGCATGTGAAGCTCGGCGATTCCGCGCGGCAGCGCTTGCAGCGGGTCGAGACGCTCGCGGCGAAGACGCCTGCGGACAAGACCGGTCACGTCGAAGGCCAGCTCGCGCTTGCGCGCGCCGCGATCGATGCCTCCGAGTTCGCCCGCGCACGCGAGGTGCTGGCGCCTTATGTCAACGATCCGACCCAGCGCGTTGCGCTCTTGATGGCCGAGCTCGAGCGCGCCGAGCATGGCGACGGCGGCCGGGCCCGCGCCTGGACCCTGCGCGCGGTGCGCGCCCGCCACGATCCGGCCTGGACCGCGGACGGCTATGTCAGCGACCGCTGGCGTCCGGTCTCCCCGGTCACCGGGCGGCTCGACGCCTTCCAGTGGCAGACGCCGGTTGCGAGCCTGCCTTCCGACAAGGGCCCCACGATCGAATCGTCGGCCTTCGAGGAAGCCATGCTTGCCGCCCCACCGCCGAAGCGGGTGACCGCGGCGCCGAGCGAAAGCCCCGCGGAACCCGTCGTTATAACGCCGGCTCCGGTCCCAACCCCGGCCGCGCAGGACAACGCACCCCCGGCGGCCAAGGAAGAGGAGTCGGCCAACTTGCCCGTGGAGCCGGTCAAACCGGCCCCTGAGCCCGCCGAATCATCGCCGGTGGCGGCAACGCCGGTGTTCCGGACCCGCGCCGATCTGGGCAAGCCCGCGCCAGCCGCGATCCCTGACGTCATCCCGATCGTGCGCGCGCCGGATGATCCCGGCATCGACGATGACGGTCCGAGCGATGAATTTACGGAACAAATCGGCACGCCAAAGGTCCAGGCCGGCGGCTGGCGCGGATTCTGGTCCCGCTGGGGCGGGTGAGCCGCATTTCGCGGCCCGCTTGTCCTTGCCAATTCCGGCCGTGCCCGATATCACGAGCGCGCGTATCGGAGCCGGCATCGCCGGGTCCCGTCAGGGTTCGCCGCAATAGCTCAGTCGGTAGAGCACGTCATTCGTAATGACGGGGTCGGGGGTTCGAATCCCTCTTGCGGCACCAGCGCCTTGATTGATCCCATCACGACGATGTCCTGGCTGGCGCATCCGGCAGAAATCAGCGCGCGCATTTCGGGTAACTCTGGTGGTGGGCGCGGAGGCCGTACGCGTTCGAGGTCGCGCTAAGCTGCGTGATCTGCATCACATCGTGTGGCGCGCACCTTCCCTACTGTCCCGGTCACGCAAGCACCGGGAGAGTTCACATGCGCAAGATCATTCTGGTTGCCGCCATGGTTCTGGTCTCTGCATCTGCCCAGGCCGGCGGACCACGCAGCCTCTCGATGGCCCCCGCCAACGAAAAGGCCGCCGCTCCGCAACCGACGACGGCCACCACACCCGCGGCCGCACAGGTGAGCGAAATTTCCACCGCTCCGAAAAATATCGATGGTCCACCGGCGGTTTCGAATACGGCGCCCACCGCGGCGAGCACGACGACGACTGCGACCACGAAGCCGTCAGCACCCATCACGGCACGGCCGGCGCCGAAGTCCACCGCGAAGACCTATGCCTTGCCGAAGGTCTACGCCTATAAGCCGAAGCACAAGCACTATTGGACCGAAGCCCGGTTCGTCGCCGAACTGCATCGCTACGGCTTCTATTGGTAAGCAGCTATTCGTCGCCAGAACACAAAATGGCCGGGCAGATGCCCGACCATCAAACCCACGAGGTTCGTTCCGATCGCGCTTATTGCGACACCGTCTGCACCACGCTTCCGATCGGACGCGCGCTTGAGGTCGGCACCTTCAACTCCTTCATCAACGCTTCGTCATATTCCGGAAGCGTCTGGAAGGTGGTCTTGGCCTTGATCTGCACGACCTTGTAGCCGCCGGCCTTCAGGCGCGCGAGCAGGGTCGGCAGTGCTTCGCCGGTGTGCTTCTGGAAGTCGTGCATCAGGATGATGCCCTTGCCGAGCTTGTCGAGCCTGGTCATCACATTGTTGACGATCTTGTCCGGCGTTGCGCCCTTCCTGAAGTCGAAGGAATCGAGATCGGTCGAGAACATCGCGACGTTGCGGGTGCCGAAATAGGACACGATCGCCGGATTGTGCTGAAGCTGCGGGAAGCGGAAGAACGGCGCCGGGTTAGTGCCGAGCGCGAATTTCACCGCGGAAAAGCCCAATTCGACTTCGTCCTTAGCCTGCTGCTCCGTCATCTTCTTGCTGTTGAGATTGACGTGCGACCAGGTGTGCGCTCCGACCGTGTGGCCCTGGGCCAGCACCTGGCGCAGGATCTCCGGATGATAGGTCGCATGCTTGCCGACCGAGAAGAACAGGCCCTTGGTGCATTCATCCGCGAGCGCCTTCAGCACGGCGGGCGTGTTGACCGGCCACGGACCGTCGTCGAAGGTCAGCACGACCTCCTTGTCGGTGAGGAAGTCGAACTGCTTGAAATGCTCGAAGCCGAAGCCCGGACCGCCCGTGGTGTCGATCTCGACCACGCGGGAGACGCCGAGTGCGTTCGGATTGGTGCAGGTCGATTTCTGCTGCACTGGGATCGCAGCCGGCGCGGGCGCCGGGGGCGCGGCAGGTGCGGCGGGCTTGCTTGCGATCGCCGCAGTGGTATCGACATCGTCCTTGGCGGAAAGTTTCGCCGGCAGCGGATCGGCGGCACGGGCGGCTGTTGTCTGGGGGGCGCCCTGGTCGGCGCGCGAGGAATAAAAGTACCAACCTCCGGCGATCACGATCGCCGCAATCACACTGGCCAGCATCAGGCCCAACGCATTACGCATCGCTACTCTTTCCAAATACGCAAACAAACCAGCGGATTGCCCCGCGTGCCGAGCCATTAATGCGAAGGAACAGTTAACGTGACACCAACACGACAGCGGTTCCGGAGGAATTTCAGGCAGGTGCGCCAAAGTGACCGGTGTCACAATCGGGGTGCGGCCTGTGATGGTCATCACAGTAGAAGCGATTCTGCTGGGGCATGGTCGCTCCCATCGACAACGGGCCCCGCTTGGGCGGCGCCAATGGGAGCTTCACATGACCAAGTCTTTCTCTGCCAAGGTCCGCGACACCAGCCTGGCTCTGGGCTTTGCCGCCATTGTCTCGATCATCTCGACCAGCTCGAGCTTCGCCTTCTCCGAGCAAGTGAAGCAGGCGTGCTACAGCGACGCCTTCCGCCTCTGCTCGTCGGAGATTCCCAACGTCCAGAGGACCACGGCGTGCATGATGAAGCGTAAGTCCGAGCTGAGCTCGGGCTGCCGCGCTGCGGTGGAACAGGACCTCGGCGGTGCCTCAGGCAAGGTCGTGAACGCCCAGAACAACCGATAAGCGCGCGCAACACAACGAACGTTGCATTCCCCCAAAAGCTCCCGCGCGATGTGCCCCGGCGTCAGGCCGGGGCCGTCCGGCGGAGCAAGTCTCCTATCAGGTCCTCCCAACAATAAAGCCGTTGCGGCTCCTTTATCGCCGCTCTAGCTTCGCGCGCACATTCTTCCGGGTAAGAGGCATTAGGCGATGAGCAGATTTCTTTTCATCATTCCTTTGGTTCTGTGCACAGCCGGCGCGTCGGCGCAGCAGCAACCCGGCCAGGATGCCTGTGCGCGTGACGTCACGCGTCATTGCCGCGCCGTCATGAACAACGGCGATGGCGCCGTGCTCGCCTGCCTGAAGCAAAACCGCGCGCGATTGAGCAAGGCCTGCGACAAGGTGCTGACGGATCACGGGCAGTAGGGCTAGTGTCTGACGCTGCTCCCCGCAGCGGTCGCAACCACCGGCAGCACTTCGGCGCTGGCGCGGTCCGGCGTCTCTTCCTTCGAGCGCACTGAGCCGAACGGCCGCTCCAGCATGCGGCGGATCCGCACCGGCTCGGGGCCGATGTGGAAGGCGATCGCTTCCTGATGCAGCGCGCGTTCCGACTGGGTCGCGCGATTGCGCTGACGGAGGTAGTCGAACCAGGTCGGGCAGTGATAGCGCTCGGTCCACAATTCAGGATCGGCGATGTCGCGCGCGATCGACCAGCCATAGGCGCCGTTGCGCTGCCTCGAGAGCTGCACGTCCTGCATCACATTGTGGAAGGCGCGCGCGTTCTCCTGGGCGACGCGGTATTCGATCTCCACCACCAGCGGTCCGCTGCGCCCGGTCAGCGACAGCTTCACTTCCGGATCGGCCAGCACCTCGGCGTCCTCGTTGCGGGCGCCGACGCGCGGCATCGCAAGCCAGATCCCCAGCAGCGGCGAGACCAGCATCAGGCCTGCCGCAACCAGCAGCGCAACCTCGACACCGGCATAGTCAGTGAGATGGCCCCAGCCCCAGGCGCCGATCGCGATGCCGCCGGAAATCGAGGCCTGGAACGCTGCGAGCGATCGTCCCGCGACCCAGCGCGGTGCCGAGAGCTGTACGCCGATATTGAACAGCGCCACCGCGGCCATCCAGACCGCGCCGGCCAGCACCAGCGCGGCTGCGGTCAGCACGGGTTCGGTGGAGAGCCCAAGCGCCGCCATCGCGAACGCCATCGAGACGGTGCAGGCGCGGATCGCCGCCTCGCCGCTCATACGCTTGCGTAGTTCGTGGATGTTGAGCGCTCCGACGACCGCGCCCATGCCGAAGGCGCCGAGCATGATGCCGTAGGTCTGCGCGCCGCCATGTAGCAGGTCGCGCGCGACCAGCGGCATCAGTGCCATCACGGCGCCGCCGATCAGGCCCATCACCAGCGTACGCAACAGCACGATCTTGATCGGCGGCGAATTGGTGATGTAGCGGAAGCCCGAGACCATCGCGCGGTTGAGTTTTTCCCGCGGCAGCCGGGATGGTTCGGTGGTGCGCCGCCACAGCAGCAGCACCACCAGCAGCGGCAGATAGAGGATCGCGTTGCAGGCGAACGCCGCCACCGCGCCGAGCGAGGCGACAATGACGCCGCCGACCGCTGGACCGAAGCTGCGCGCAATGTTGTAGCTGATGCCGTTGAGCGCCACCGCAGACGGCAGTGCGTCCGGCGGCACCTGCTCACTGACCGAGGACTGCCAGGCAGGACCGAACAGCGCGTTGCCGCTGCCGACGACGAAGCAGAAGGCGAGCAGCGTCTCCGGGGCGATCAGCTTGAGCCCGGCCAGGATCGTGAGCGCGGTCGCGCCGGTCAACGCGATCGAGAGTGCGACCAGGGTCACGATGCGGCGGTCATACATGTCGGCAATAGCGCCGGCCGGCATCGAGATCAGCATGATCGGCAGCATCAATGCGGTCTGCACCAGCGCCACCTTGTCGGCGGAGGCCGCCATCTGCGTCATCGCCCAGGCCGCGCCGACACCCTGGATCAGGAGGCCGAGATTGGAGAGCAGGCTGGCGAGCCAGATGCGCCGAAACACGGTGTATCGCAGCGGTGCCGTGATGCCGTCGGCGGAACGTCTCTGGCGGTTCGTCTGCTCGGTCATATCCCCTTCCAAGTCGTCTGGCAGAAATGGCTTGAATGATTCCGGCAGCTTCAGTGATGCCCGCGAAAGTCCTTCGCTGTCCAGTGGTTAGGCCGCTATAAGCGGTGCAAAGACATGGTTTTGCCGGGGAGGAGCAGATGACGCTGTCACGACGGACGATCCTGCTAGGGGCGGGTAGCCTGCCTTTCGCGGTTGCGAGCTTCCGGACCGCTGCACTGGCGCAATCGCCGTCGGCGGAAAAAGGCTACGACGTGCCGCCAATCCTGTTCGTCCACGGCAATGGCGATTATGACGCGGTCTGGATGACGACCATGTGGCGAATGGAATCCAACGGCATCGCGCGCGACCGCATGACGGCGATCAATTTCACCAACCCCACGGCGCGCGACGATAACACGGTCGCGCAAGCCAATTGTTCTTCGACCGAGGACCAGCGCCGCGAGCTTGCGGCGGCCATCACCGAGCTGAAGCACCGCACGGGCGCTCAGCGCGTCGCGTTGGTCGGCAGCTCGCGTGGCGGCTACACGATTCGCAACGCCGTCAAGAACGGCAACGTCTATGATGTCAGCCACGTCGTTCTGTGCGGTACGCCCAATCACGGCGTGTTCGCGTTGGATACCCGGCTCAACAGCGAATTCAACGGCCGTGGACCCTTCCTGAGCGGCTTGAACGCAGGCGACAGCGAGGTGACGCCAGGCGTGGCGTTCCTCACCCTGCGCAGCGACGGGATAGACAAATTTGCCCAATCCGGCACGCCCGATGCACCGACCGGTGTCACCCCCGACAGCGCGGTGCTGAACGGCGCCACCAATCTCAAGCTCGGCGCGCTCGATCATCGCGAGACGGCGTTTCATCCACGCGCTTTCCGCGAAATCTACAAGTTCATCGCGGGCCGCGAGCCCGCGCTGATCACAATCAAGCCGGAGCGGAGCGTTCGCCTCAGCGGATTGGTCACGGGCACGCCGGGCGGCATGCCCACCAACATTCCGGTGGCGGGGGCGACAGTCGAGCTATTCCACGTCGATCGCAACAGCGGCGAGCGCAGGGGCGATGTGGTGTACCGCTGGACGACGGCGGCTGACGGCCGCTGGGGACCGGCCGAGGTCGAGGCGACCTCGCCGATCGAGATCGTCCTGACCACGCCGGACGCGCCGACGACACATTTCTATCGCTCGCCCTTCCCGCGCTCCTCCAACGTCGTGCATTTGCGCGCCGCGCGCCCGTTCGCACCGGACGAGAAGGATGCCGGCGCCGTCGTGATCATGTCGCGCCCGCGCGGCTATTTCGGCCTGCCGCGCGACATCGTTCTGTTCGACGGCAAGGAGCCCGCCGACGTCACACCGGGCGTGCCTGCGGTGTCGGCATCAACCTTGCGCTTCCCGGCCAGCGAGGTCGGTCGTATGATCGTGGCCCAGTTCAACGAAGAACGAATTGTGGCAAGGATCTGGCCTGCTTCCGAGAACAGGATTGCGGTTGCCGAGCTGACTTACTAGCTGTTGAGGGACGTCTGATCTGCGGGAGCGAGCCATGAACATCGCCAGCGTGCGTCGGCCCATCGTCCCTCCGACCCCGCCGCGCGCGCCGGACGACATGTCGTTCTTCGCCCGGCTCGCGGTGATCAGGCAGAACATGATCGCGACCTGGGGGCAGCGCGCCTATGAAGAGGATATCGTCCAGGGCCGCTTCGTCCTGCGCAGGAGCTTTATCCTCAACCGGCCGGACGCGATCCGGCATGTCCTGCTCAGCAATTACGAGAACTACGCGCGCACGCCGGCGGGCATCCGCATGCTGCGGCCCGTGCTCGGCGATGGTCTCCTGATCGCCGAGGGCCACTCCTGGACGTTTCAGCGGCGTACGCTGGCCCCGGCGTTCACGCCGCGCGCCACCGCAAACCTCGTCCCGCACATGACGGCGGTGCTTGACGAGACCATTGCCAAGCTCGACGCCCAAACGGGTGCGCCGGTCGATCTGCGCGAGATCATGCAGCGCATGACGCTCGAGATCGCCGGCCGCACCATGTTCTCGTTCGGCATGGACAAGCATGGCCCGACCTTGCGCAATTTCGTGATGGAATATGGCGAGCGGCTCGCGCGGCCCTATTTCCTCGACATGGTGCTGCCGGTGACCTGGCCGACGCCCATGGATCGTGCCCGCGCGCGCTTCCGCAAGCGCTGGACCGAATTCGTCGCAATGCTGATCGCCGAGCGCCGTGCCGTGGGCAAGAAGGACGGCGCGCCGCCGAGCGACCTGTTCGATCTCATGGACGAGGCGCGCGATCCCGAAACGGGCAAGGGCTTTTCCGATGAACAGCTCATCGACGAGGTCGCAACGATGATCCTCGCGGGTCACGAGACCACGGCGACCGCGCTGTTCTGGGCGCTCTATCTGCTCGCGCTCGATCCGGAGACGCAGGAAGAAGTTGCCGTGGAGACGCGGGGTGAGCATCTCGACAGCATCGCCGACATCGACCGCCAGAAATTCACCCGTGCGGTGATCGAGGAGACGATGCGGCTGTACCCATCCGCCTTCCTGATCGCGCGTGCGGCGCGCGAGAAAGACAATGCTGCGGGCGTCGAGATCAGCAAGGGCGACATCATCATTATCGCGCCATGGCTCCTGCACCGGCACGAGAAGCTGTGGGAGCAGCCGAACGCATTCATCCCCAAGCGTTTCATGTCGAAGGAGGCTCCCGACCGCTTCGCGTATCTGCCGTTCGGTGCCGGTCCGCGCGTCTGCATCGGAGCGCCGTTCGCGCAAGCCGAGTCGGTGCTGGCGCTGGCCCGGCTGATCGGAGCATTCCGCGTCGAGCTCGCCGATACGACCCCCGTCATTCCGTACGGCGTCATCACGACGCAACCGGACCACTCACCCATGTTCCGCATCACGCGTCGGTGACAGGCATTCGTCTGGCCGATGGCGTGATCGACCCGAGATGGAGTTGCGCCATGAGCGACATCCAGGCCCAGTTTTCCGTTCTGAAGCAGACCGCCGACCCAAAGGTGGTCGACGCGATTGCGCATCTCATCGAGAACGGTGAAGATCACGAGCTCAATCGCGTCAACGTGCTCGACTTCTCCAGGGAGCACGGCCTCGACGAGGAGCACGTGATCTCCGCCTTCCTGCATTCGGCGCGACTCGGGCTGTTCGATCTCGGCTGGAACGTGCTGTGCCCGGGATGTGGCGGCGTGCTGGGCGCGCATTCGACCCTGAAGGCGCTCAAGCCCGATGACTATCACTGCGCGCTGTGCGCCTGTGGCTACAAGGCCTCCGTCGACGACCAGGTCGAGGTCTCCTTCACGGTGAATCCGCGCGTGCGGCGCATCGCGGCCCACGATCCCGACTCGCTTCCGGTGTGGGAGTATTTCAAGCAGGTGTTCTGGAGCTCCGGCGTCGATTTCAACAAGGAGTCGTTTGCGACGCTCGCCAATGAGGTGACGCTGGACACGATGGAGCTGCCGGCCGGCGAGAAGGCGACCATGTCGCTGCAACTGCCGAACGACTTCATCATCATCTTCGAGCCGGTGACGCACGCCGCCCAGTTCATCGACGTGCAGGGCGAGCCGACCAAGGACCGTCAGCAGCTTGCCATCATGTACAACAAGGTGCGGGCGCCGACCGGGACCACGACGATGCGCCCCGGTCCGTTGCGGCTGTCGCTGGAGAACCAGGCCGGCGTGCGCGTGCTGCCGTCGGTGTTCATCGCGGCCGAAGCGCTTCATCACCTCATCGGCCAGCGCAAGCCGTTCCTCACCGCCAAGCGGATGCTGTCGAACCAGACCTTTCGCGACGTGTTCAAGGCGGACAATCTCAGCCTCGACCAGCGGCTCCAGATCACCTCGCTGACCTTCCTGTTCACGGATCTCAAAGGTTCGACCGCGCTCTACGAGCGCGTCGGCGATCTTGCCGCCTTCGATCTCGTGCGCGCGCATTTCCATGCGTTGCTCGAGATCATCTCATCGGAAAAAGGCGCGGTGGTGAAGACGATCGGCGATGCCGTGATGGCGACCTTCGTGCGCCCCGAGCACGCGATCGTCGCAGGACTGCGCATGCGCGCGGCGATGGACGAGCTCAACAAGCAGCGCGGCACCGACGATCTGATCGTCAAGATCGGCATCCATGAAGGCCCCTGTCTCGCGGTGATGCTCAACGAGCGGCAGGATTATTTCGGCCAGACCGTCAACATCGCGGCGCGGGTGCAGAGCCTGTCGACGGCGCAGGAGATCCACATCACCGGCCCGGTGCTGGATGCGCCGGCGGTCGCCGAAGTCCTCAAGCAGCGCGAGATCAGACCGATCCAGAAACAGGCGGCGCTCCGCGGCATCGCCGACAAGATGGTGGTGTACGAGATACCGTAAGGCTTTGACGGTGTCTCCCCGATGGGTCCTGGCTTTCGCCAGGGCGACATCGAGGGTATGACGACGAGATATTGCCGAAACGTAATGCAGCGCGCGGAACTGACGCACGTTGCGCCGGTTGAGTTTCCCGCTCATATAAGGCTCGTAGCGGCCGCTTCCCGCGGCTTCATCGATTTCGGTAGGACTTCATGCTCGACGGCCTGCGCCAATTCATCGCTGAGATTGTGGCCCCTCATGCCGAGGGGCGCGCCTTTGGCGATAGCGATTATCGGTTGGCGGCAACCGCGCTACTGGTTCACGTGATCTCGCTGGACGGCCAGCCGACAGAGGCCGAGCAGCGCAAGTTGCACAGTCTGATCGAAAGCCATTTCGGGCTCGATCGCGGCTCGGCGGACCGGCTGATCGCGGACGCCACCCAGGTCGAGGGCGAAGCCGTCGACCTTTATCATTTCACCAGCGTCATGATGCGCTCGCTCGACGAAGCCGGCCGCAAGCGTATCGTCCAGATGATGTGGGAGCTGGTCTATGCCGATGGCCAGGTCACCGAGTTCGAGGACAATGTCGTCTGGCGCGCCTCCGACCTGCTCGGCATTTCCCAGCGCGACCGGATCGACCTCAAGCATGCGGTCGCGGACCGTGCCGGCGGTCAGGTGCAAGGTGAAGTGAAGGACAGCGCCGTCGGCGGCTGAGCCGCGCGGCATGATTGCCGGTTGTGCAGATCACATGACGAAACTTTAATGTAGCGGCTGGACCTCCCGGTTCCGGATTTTCTCTGTAAATCCGCGGTTTTTCTGGCTCCCTGTTGCCCACTCAGGCAGCCATGCTGCCAGCGACGCTTGCTTGTCGCAGGCGGCCTATGCTCTCGTTCCATCGTTATGAGCTAAAAAACTTGAATTAAGAGACTGCGATCGTGACTGAGCGGGTGACGCTGATTACCGGTGCCTCGGCGGGCATTGGCACGGAGCTGGCGCGCGTTTTCGCCGCCAACGGCCACCGTCTTGCGCTGACCGCGCGGCGGGCGGATCGGCTCGAGGCGCTTGCGAACGAGCTTTGCACCAAGGGCGGCAAGAAGCCGATCGTGATCGCCTGCGATCTCCAGGACGCGGACGCCGGCGAAAAGATTGCGGCAGCGCTCGCGGCCGAAGGCGTGGAGCTCGATTATCTCGTCAATAATGCCGGGTTCGGCGTGTTCGGCGATGCAATCGAATGCGATCGCGTCGCCCAGGTCGGTATCGTCGATGTCAACGTCCGTGCCCTGACGGATCTGTCGCTGCGCTTTGCCGATCAACTCATCCGCAACAGGGGCGGTCTGCTCAATGTTGGATCGGTCGCCGGCTTTCTGCCCGGCCCCGGCATGGCCGTCTACTACGCGTCCAAGGCTTATGTGATTTCACTGACCGAAGCCTTGCGCGCCGAGCTCGCGCCGCGCGGCGTGCGTGTCACCGTACTTTGCCCGGGTCCGGTGCAGACCGAATTCCAGGCACGTGCCGGCGTCGGTGCCGGACATGACACCGCCGTTCTCAACGTTCCTGCCGTGGACGTTGCGCGGCAGGCCTATCGTGGCCTGATGGCCAACAAGCGGGCAGTGCTGCCCGGCCTCGGCATCAAGATTGTGCCATTCGCGCTGCGTTTCTTCCCGCGCGGCTTCATCCTGTCCGCCACCAGTCGGTTCCAGCGGCAGCGGCACTGAACAAAGCCCGAAGCATCCGAGCTGGCCCGGAGCTTGCTTCAATATCGGTTGTGTGTGCGCAAACTCACACGATGTTAACCTTCGCTTAGCTATGCTGGCGGACTGAACCGATAGCATTTGGAAAGGCAATGTCGTTCCGGACGGACAGGCTTGGTGGTGCAGAGGTGGTGCCCTTCCGCAAGAGGGCGCCCGGCGCGACCGCCTCCGCCGGCGAAGCCCCGTTGCCGGTTCTGATCGTCCTGCATCAGGAATCCTCGACGCCCGGCCGCGTCGGCAATGCGCTCCGCGCGCTCGGCCATCGCCTCGACATCCGCAGGCCCCGCTTCGGCGATTCCTTGCCCGAGACGCTCGGGCAGCATGCCGGTGCCGTGGTCTTCGGCGGGCCGATGAGCGCCAACGATTCCGACGGCTACATCCGCCGCGAGATCGACTGGATCGAAATTCCGCTCCGCGAGCAGCGGCCGTTCCTCGGCATCTGTCTTGGTGCACAGATGCTGGCAATGCAGCTCGGGGCCCGCGTCGCGCCGCATGCCGACGCGCTGACCCAGATCGGCTATTACCCGATCCGCCCGACCGCTGCCGGACATGCGCTGTGCCCGGCCTGGCCGGCGCAGGTCTATCACTGGCATCGCGAAGGTTTCGAGCTGCCGGTCGGTGCCGAACTGCTTGCGGAAGGCGATGATTTTCCGAACCAGGCATTCCGCACGGGCAATGCCATTGGCGTGCAGTTTCACCCCGACGTGACCTACGCGATGATGCATTGCTGGACGACGCGCGGCTATGACGGCCTGTCCGCGCCCGGTGCACGCGAGCGGCATCATCATTTTGCCGACCGCGCCGTCTATGATGTCGCCGAACGCGCCTGGCTCGATCATTTCATCGACGGCTGGCTGGCGCGCCGACCGGTGCTGGCGCAAGCCGCAGAGTAACGTCGCCACTCCCGCACGCAGCCCTTGTTTCATCTCTGAATGTGCTAGGCTCGCTGCCAACGAGCGCGTGTGAAGACGCGCCGAGAAACAAGGGAGAGCGCCGTGGCCTACGAACACATTCTCTATGAGGTGAGCGACAAGATCGCGACCATCACGCTCAATCGTCCCGACCGCATGAATGCATGGACGCCGACCATGGAGCGCGACGTGCGCCACGCGATGGAGGCATCGAGCGCAGACGACAATGTCCACGTCATCGTGCTCACCGGCTCGGGCCGCGCCTTCTGCGCCGGCGCCGACATGGATGCGCTGAAGGGGCTCGATCCCAACGATATCAGGCGCGCCTCGAACCTGCCGCCCTTCGACATGAATCGCCGGCCGGACTGGCAGACGCGCTACGGCTTCTATCCGTCGATCGGCAAGCCGGTGATCGCGATGCTCAACGGCGCCACCGCCGGCATCGGCCTCGTCCACGCGCTCTATTGCGACCTGCGCTTTGCCGCCGACAATACGGTGTTCACCACCGCCTTTGCGCGGCGCGGACTTATTGCCGAGCATGGCATCAGCTGGATGCTGCCGCGTATCGTCGGCCACGCCAATGCGATGGATTTGCTGCTCTCGGCGCGGCGCGTGGCAAGCGACGAGGCGTTGCGGATCGGACTCGTCAACCGGCTTTGCCCGCCCGAAAAACTGCGCGAGGAGACCTATGCCTATGCGCGCGACCTCGCCGATTTCGTCTCGCCGAGCGCAATGGCCGTGATCAAGCGCCAGCTCTACGAGGTGCCGTTTCAGACGTTGGCCGAGGCCACGATCGAGGCCAACCGGGAGATGCTGGTCGCGCTCAACGGCAGCGATTTCCGGGAAGGTGTGGCAAGCTTTATGGAGAAACGGCCACCAAGGTTTACGGGGAAGTAGGGGGATTTGCCGGAGACCGTCCGTCTTCACCCTGCGGGCTTCGCCGGACACCACGCTTCACCCTTCAGGCTCTGCGCGGCCGCGCCACGCGGAGCCCGTAGGGCGAAGCGTGGTGGAGCCAGGCGGGATCGAACCGCCGACCTCGTCATTGCGAACGACGCGCTCTCCCAGCTGAGCTATGGCCCCTTTGCTGGCCGCTCTGGTCAACGCGGCCGACAACCGGGCGCCATTTAAGTCCCCGGCAAGGTCAAGTCAAGGACGGGTGTAACCCGGTTTTAGCCATCCGGGCGCCGACTTCCCTTGTTTGGGTCGGGGGGAACCGATATCTAGCCATGACCGTCCCATCGCACAGGCTCAGAGAGTGTTTCGCTGATGCGCCCGATCGTCTTCATCCTGATCCAGATCATCAATCTGTACATTTACCTGCTGATCGCATCGGCAATCCTGTCCTGGTTGATCGCGTTCAACGTCGTGAACACCCGCAACCAGTTCGTCGGCGCGGTCTGGGAGTTCCTTTATCGGATCACAGAGCCGGTGCTCGGCCCGATTCGGCGACGACTGCCCAGCATGGGCGGGCTCGATCTTTCTCCGATCGTCGCGTTCTTCGTGCTGTGGCTGATCCAGCTCTATCTCGCCGAGTACGTTTATCCGAACGTGCCTTGAGGCCGATGGAGTTCTGATGGCGCCTTGGCGGACCTCCACCACAGGCGTCACCATTGCATTGCGGGTGACGCCGCGCGGTGGCCGCGATGACGTCGACGGGATCGAGCAACTCTCGGACGGACGTGATGTCTTGAAGGTGCGCGTGCGGGCCGTAGCCGATGGCGGTGAAGCTAATCGTGCGGTGCTGGCGCTGCTGGCGAAATCGCTGGGCGTGCCCAAGGCCAGCGTGAGTCTTCTCTCCGGGGCGACGTCGCGGCTGAAGCAGGTTGCGATCGAGGGTGATCCGGCACGGCTCACTGAGGTGTTGCGCCAGCTCGCGCCGGACGGGTCACAGGCATAGGGAACTGACATGACGGCCAAGAACATCGATGGAAAAGTCATTGCCGCGGAGCTTCGCGCCCGCGTCGCCGACGAAGCCGCCCGCGTCAAGCGCGAGCACAATCTGGTGCCTGGCCTCGCCGTTGTCCTGGTCGGCAACGATCCCGCCAGCGAAGTCTATGTCCGCTCGAAGCAGACCCAAACCCAGGCCGCCGGCATGGCGTCGTTCGAGCACAAGCTGCCGGCCGACGTGTCGCAAGGAGATCTGCTCGCGCTCGTGGCAAAACTCAATCGCGATCCCGCCGTGCACGGCATTCTGGTGCAGCTGCCGTTGCCCAAGGGTCTCAACACCGAGGCCGTGATCAATGCGATCGATCCCGCCAAGGACGTCGACGGCCTTCATCCCAACAATGCCGGCCGGCTCGCCGGCGGTTTCGAGGCGCTGTCGCCCTGCACGCCGCTCGGCTGCATCATCCTGACCAAGAGCGTGCATGCTTCGCTCGAAGGCATGAACGCCATCGTCATCGGCCGCTCCAACCTGGTCGGCCGTCCGCTGGTGCAATTGCTGCTGAACGAGAACGCCACGGTGACGATCGCGCATTCGCGCTCGCGCGATTTGCCTGGGCTCGTGAAGCAGGCCGATCTCGTTTATGCCGCGGTCGGCAAGCCTGAGATGGTGCGCGGCGACTGGCTGAAGCCCGGTGCGACCGTGATCGACGTCGGCATCAACCGGATTCCAAAGGATGACGGCAAGACCCGTCTCGTCGGCGATGTCGCCTATCAGGAAGCACTCGGCGTTGCCGGCGCGGTGACACCGGTGCCGGGTGGCGTCGGCCAGATGACGGTCGCCTGCCTGCTGGTGAACACGCTGCGCGCGGCCTGTGCGATTGCGGGCCTACCGAAGCCGGCGGTGTAATTCACCTCACCCCGCCGTGTTCTCGATCAGCCGCCGGTAGAACCGGATCATGTCGGCATAGCCCTCGACGCTGAGGCGCTCGTTGGTGCCGTGGAATCGCTTGAGATCGTCGGAATTGGCGCGCACCGGCGAGAAGCGGAAGATGTTGTCGGTGAGGCCGGCATAGTGGCGGGAATCCGTCGCCGCGATCATCAGGCCGGGGGCCACGATCACGTCGGGAAAAACTTCGCGGATCGAGCGCGTCAGCGCCGCATAGGACGGGCTCGCGGTGCCCGTCACGGGCGGCGGGTCGGTATTGCCCGGGAACGTCGCGATCGAGATCTTGTCATTGGCGATCGTCGAGCGGACGTGATCGGTGACGCTGGCCTCGGTATCGCCGGGCAGCAGGCGGAAATTGACGGTCGCTTCCGCATTCCCGGGCAGCACATTGTCCTTGTCGCCGGCATTGAAGATGGTCAGCGCCGTGGTGGTGCGGACCATCGCTTCGGTCGGGCCGCTCTTCTCGAATTCGCGCAGCAGCAGCGGCTTGAACAGCCACAGGTTCGACAGCACCACGCGGTTGAAGCCGCCCATCTCCGGCGCCAGCGTGTCGAACATCTCGGCGACCGTGCCGCGGACATGCGGCGGCAGCCGGTGGTCTTCCAGCCGCGTCAGCGCGGCGCTCATCATCCCGATCGCGGTCTCGCGCGGCGGCATCGAGGAGTGCCCGGGCGCCGTATGTGCCGTCAGCACCAGCGTCGAATAGCCCTTCTCGGCAACGCCGATCAACGCTGCCGGCTTGTCGAGGCCCTTCATGATGCCTTCGGTGATCAGCAGGCCCTCGTCGAGCACGAAGTCGAGTTTGACGCCGCGCGCGGCAAGGGCGGCGGCGATCAGCCTGGCGCCGCGGGTGCCCGAGACTTCCTCGTCGTGGCCGAAGCCGAAATAGATCGTTCGCTTCGGGCGGAAGCCGTCTTTGGCCATCTGCTCGACGGCCTCGAGCATCGAGTAGAGATTACCCTTGTCGTCCCAGGAGCCGCGGCCCCAGATGTAGCCGTCCGCCACCGCGCCATCGAACGGCTTCTGCTGCCAGTCCTTCTCGGTGCCCGGCGCGATCGGCACCACATCCTGATGCGCGAGTAGCGCGATCGGCTGTGCCCTCGGGTCAGTGCCTTCCCAGGTGTAAAGCAGGCTGTAGCCGCCGATCACCTCGCGCTTGGCGGCGGCGTGGAAGGCCGGGAAATTCGCGGCGATATGAGCCTGAAGGCCGCGCAGCGCGTCCGCGTCCTGCTCCGGATTGAGGAAGTTCGAGATGGTCCGGAAGCGGATCGCTTCCGACAGGCGCCGCGCAGCCGCTTGCGCATCGACGGTAACGCGCGGGATCGCCCTGACCTGCACCTGCCGCGAGCCGCGCGTGACGACATTGTACGCCAACACGCCGGCGAGAACGACGAGGCCTGCGACGATCAGCAGGGCCAGATTGCGGACGATCTTGAGAAAGCGGCGCATTCGGTCTTCTTGCCCCGGACGCAGCGCAGCACGCAAGTGGTGCACCGCCTCGTCGGGTACGAAAGCTTACGCCTTCTTCTTTTTCTCGCGCTCGATGCCTTCGAGGATCAGCTTCTGCGCGTCTTCCGGGCCGCCCCAGCGCAGGATCTTCACCCACTTGCCCTTCTCGAGATCCTTGTAGTGCTCGAAGAAGTGCTGGATCTGCTGCAGCGTGATATCCGGCAGGTCGGAATAGGACTTCACCTTGTCGTAGCGCTGGGTCAGCTTCGACGACGGCACCGCCAGGATCTTCTCGTCGCCGCCGGCTTCGTCCTCCATGAACAGCACGCCGACCGGGCGCACGCTCATGACCGCGCCGGGGATGATGGCGCGGGTGTTGATGATCAGGACGTCGCAGGGATCGCCGTCATCCGACAGCGTGTGCGGGATGAAGCCGTAATTGCCGGGGTAACGCATCGGCGTGTAGAGGAAGCGATCGACCACCAGCGTGCCGGCTTCCTTGTCCATCTCGTATTTGATCGGTTCGCCGCCCACGGGGACTTCGATGACGACGTTGACGTCGTGCGGTACGTTTTTCCCGATCGAGATCGCATCGATACGCATTAAAAAGGCTCCGTTATTGCCGAAGTTAAATCTCGCCCGGCAGCGATTTTGGCGCTGTCATACGCGGGCTTGGCCCGCCGATCCATCGTGTTTTTACGAAATAATGAATCCAGCGATCACCGGCACAAAACGGCAAAGGTATCGCCGGGAGACGCTTCCGGTTAAGGCTTCAGCGGCTCAATTGGTCCAGGCGAAGGCGACCTTGTCGAGCGACTTCGGCCCGAACCGCTCCGAGGAACGCGCCACCATGCGGCCGCCCAGGGCCCGGTAGAACTCGGTGGCGGGATCATTGTCCGAGAGCGCCCACACCACCATGCTCTTCAGATTGCTCTGCATAAGGTCGCGACGGGCGGCGGCGAACAGGCGACGGCCGAAGCCGAGGCCCTGAAACTCGGGGCGAAGATAAAGCTCGTAGATCTCGCCGTCGAAATGCAGGCTACGGGCGCGGTTGCGGCCGTAATTGGCGTAGCCCGCGATCTTGTCGCCGAACACCAGCACACTGACGCGGCTGCCCTTGCGGATTGCGCTGTCCCACCACTGCGGACCGCGGCGGTTGATCAGCTTTTCCAGCTCGGCGCCGGGAATGATGCCCTGATAGGCGGAACGCCAGGCTTCGTCATGGGTCGACGCCACCGCAGTTGCATCTGCAGCTTTGGCCGGCCGGACCTCGATCAGGGTTGTGCTCATGGACGCGATCAAACCAAGTCGCCGCGCCGGCGGCAAGACCTATCGTTAATTATCGGTTAACCTGTGGACTTTCTGCATCAGTATTTTAACCATGTTGTACCGAAAGAGGACAAGACGCTGCCTTGAATGGCAACGGATTGCTGTGCGTCGGTGCAAAACTGCTTTGTGACAGCGCGCCTGAGGCGGGTAACGCAGAAAGTCCGCCCAGGATGATTCGTTCCCGCTAGTCTCGGCTTCGCTGCTCCCCGCGCTTCCGGCAATTCATGCGGCTTCTCGACACGCTTGCCCTCCTGCCTCTGCTGACCTTGCTGACCGCGCCGCCTTTGTGCGCTCAGGTCACCTTTGGTGCGTCGGGCGCGGAGGGCGAGCCATTTCGCCGACAGGAATGGCGCGTGCCGTCGCCGGATACCGACATTGCCGCGCATGCGCTGCTGTTTCGTCCCGTTGGCGCGGGCCCGTTCCGGCTTGCGGTGATCGCGCATGCCTCGACGCAGAACCTGCTGCGTCGTGTGCAAATGCCGCAGCCGGAATATCGCGCGCTCGCAGCGTTCCTCGTCGCGCGCGGCTTTGCCGTGCTGGTGCCGGAACGGCCCGGCCATGGTGCGACCGGCGGCCGCTATGTCGAAGACCAGGGCGGTTGTGACGAGGCGGACTATGCGCGTTCCGGCCGTGCCACCGCGGAGGAGATTTCGCTCGCGCTGGAATTTCTGCGGAAGCAGGATTTTATTCGCAAGGACGCCGCCATCGTGCTCGGCCATTCCGCCGGTGGCTGGGGCACGCTGGCGCTTGCCGATAGTGATCCGAAGGCGATTTCAGCGATCATCGCGTTCGCGCCGGGGCGCGGCGGCCACGCCAATGATGAGCCGAACAAGATTTGCGCACCACATTCGCTTCTCACGGCTGCAACGGAATTTGGCAAGACCGCGCGTATTCCCGTCACATGGCTTGTTGCGGCCAATGACAGCTATTTTGCGCCGGCGTTCTCGCGAGGACTGGCCGACGCATTTCGCAACGGTGGCGGCAAGGTCGATTTCGACACGCTCCCATCCGTCGGCAGCGAGGGCCATTGGATGATAGAGACCGAGGCCGGCGTCAAGGCTGCGGGGAGCGATCTCGATCGCGCGCTAAAGCCGGCGAAGAAACCATGACACTGTATTTTCTGGTCAAATATCTCCACGTGCTCGGGGCCATCGTCATCCTCGGCACCGGAACCGGCATCGCCTTCTTCATGCTGATGGCGCATCGCACGAACGACGCGTGGTTCATCGCGCGCACCGCTTCTGTGGTGGTGATCGCGGATACGATCTTCACGTTCTCGGCGGTGATCTTCCAGCCGGTCTCGGGCGGCTTGCTGATGATGCTCTCCAACACGTCGGCGGCCGAGCGCTGGCTGCTCGCCTCGCTGGTGCTCTACGTCATCGCGGGCCTGTTCTGGATTCCCGTCGTCTTCATGCAAATCGAGATGCGTGATCTCGCGCGGAAAGCGGCCGAGCAACGCAGCGCGCTCCCGGAGCGATACTTCGTGCTATTCCGCCGCTGGTTCGCGTTCGGCTTCCCCGGCTTCGGCGCGACGATGCTGATCTTGTGGCTGATGATCGCGAAACCGTTTTGAGAGATGTGATGAGTGAGCGCATCATTTTGGTGCTCGGCGCCTCCGGCCTGATCGGCCGCTTCGTCACTGACGATCTCCGCGCCCGTGGCTTTCGCGTGGTCGGCGTCGCGCGCAGCCTGTCGCCGGCGCAGAGAATGAGCGCGCTCGATATCGAGCTGCCGGTCTTGTCGCTCGATGCAGCCGCGCTGGCGGGTCTGTTGCGCGAGCATGAGGTCGATGTCGCCGTGAACTGCCTCGGCGTGCTCCAGGATGGTCCGGGCAGCGACACCAATGCCGTGCATCGTGATTTCGTCGCGCGCCTGCTTCAGGCGATCGGCGACAGCGGCCGGGCGATCCGGCTGGTGCACATTTCAATTCCCGGAACCGTGGAGGCGGATCGCACCGCCTTCGCCATGACGAAGCGTGAGGCCGAGCGGCTGATCGCGGCGTCCGGAATTCCCCATGCCATCCTGCGGCCCGGCTTTGTGGTGGCGCCGTCAGCCTATGGCGGCAGCGCCATGCTGCGCGCGCTCGCCGCCTTTCCGCTCGACCTGCCGCCCGCGGAGATGGCGACACCATTCCAGTCCGTCGCAGTCGAGGACATCGCCGCCACCATCGCCTGGCTCGCCGTGCGCGACATCGACGATGTCATCGTCAAAGCGGTGAGCTGGGACTTGATGCAAGCCGAGCCCATCGCGATGGCCGGTGTCATCAAGCAGTTCCGTTTCGCCTTCGGCACGGCTGGCTGGCCGCGGATCGCGATGCCGTCGTTGATGCTCGGTCTCGGCGCAAAAATCGGCGATTTCGCCAACACTCTCGGCTGGATGCCGCCGATGCGCTCAACCGCCATTGCCGAGCTGCGCCGCGGCGTGACCGGTGACCCCTCAGCCTGGATCGCGGCCACCGGCATCACGCCCAAGACGTTGGCGGAGACGATCGGGCGTCATCCCGCAACCATCCAGGACAAATGGTTTGCGCGGCTGTTCCTGATCAAGGCGCTGATCCTCGCAAGCCTGGTTGCATTCTGGCTCGTCTCGGGCTTCATCGCGCTGTTCGTCTCCTATCGCGCCGCTGCCGGCATTTTGAGTGCCCACAATTTCCCGCCGGCGCTGGTCGATCCCGTCACCGTCGGCACCAGCCTGATGGACATGTCGATCGGCGTGCTGATTGCCTTCCGCCGCACAGCAGCGATCGGCTTGGTTGCGGGCATCGCCGTCTCGCTCGGTTATATGTTCGGCGCAGCGATCCTGACGCCATATCTCTGGATCGAGCCGCTCGGGGCGCTGGTAAAGACAGGGCCGGCGATCGTGCTGATGCTCGTTGCACTCCTCATGCTGGATAACAGATAGCGTTTTCAAGCGAAGTGGATGCCGGTTCGCGTGAAGAGAACGCGTCAAAAAGAGAGTCTGATGCCAAAGTGGCCCGATGACGACGTGATTCTGTTCGACGGTGTCTGCATCTTCTGTTCGCGCTGGGTCCGTTTCGTCGCGCAACGCGACACGGCGAAGCGGTTTCGCTTCACGCCCATCCAGTCGGATTATGGTGCAAGGCTCGCAAGGACGTTCGGCATCGATCCCGATGATCCCGACACCAATGCCGTGGTCCACGGCGGCGCGGTCTTCATGAAGTCGGACGCCGCGCTGACCGTGTTGTCGCATCTGCCGGGCTGGGGCTGGACGCGCGCGCTTTTCGCGGTGCCGAAGTTTTTACGCGATCCCGTGTACAGCCTGATCGCGCACAATCGCTACCGCATCTTCGGGAAGTACGATGCGTGCTTTGTTCCGGATGCTGATTTGCGGGCGAGGGTGATCGAATAAACCCGTCATTGCGCTCGCAATGACGGAGTTTGCGGTTATGGTTTGCCCAGAGCAGCCAGCACTTCATGTGCCGCCCGCTCCCCGCTGTCGCGCGCCCCATGTGCCGTCGTGAAAAAATTCGGCGACGTCGCTTCGCCCGCGAAGAACAGCCGTCCATCCACCGGCGCGGCCAGCCCGGCGCGGTCGCCGGCATGGCCCGGCAGTGCGTGCGAGTAAGAACCTCGCGCGAAGGGATCGCGCCCCCAGCGCGACTCGTATAGCGGCTTCAGCTTCCGTCTGACGTCGTTGCCGAGGAAGCCTGCGATCTCGTCGATGCTGTGTGCGGCGATGGCGCCCTCGCCGGCATCTTCCAGCTTGCGCGCAAAGCTGCCGCCGAAAAAGCCCTCGATACAGGGTTGGCCGAACGGGCGGATATGGTAGGTGCCCATCTCGGTGCGCATGGTGGCGCCGCGCAGATTTCCTTCCCTCGGGAAGGCCTCGGCGTCGTCCAGCGCCAGCGTCACCTTGTCATCGACGCCGAGCGGCAGGCCGTGCGCGGCATCGACCTTGGCCGGCAATGGCGGTGAGAAGCGGATGGCTTCGTCTGCGATCAGATTGGTCGGCACGGTGACGATCGCCTTGTCGGCGGTCAGCGTGCCCTGCGACGTCTCGAGGCGAATGCGCTTGCCGGAATGATCGATCAGGGCGACGTTGCAGTTCAACGCCACCGGGCAAGACGTGCCATAGGCCGCGATCAACGCGCCATAGCCGCGGCGGACGCGCCAGTTGAGGTTGCTGTCCTCATAGGCGTCCCAGTCGAGCGTCGACATGTCCTTCAGCTCGCAGCCGTTGATATAGGTCGAGATGGCGTCGATCATGGGATTCCAGCGATTGCCGGGCTCGAGGCTCTGGCTCGCCGGCTCGTCCTTGCCCTTTTGCGCGGCCTGCCAGAGGCGCTCGTAAAAAGCGTCCATCGCGCGCATGAAATCGTCACGCAGGCGTTGCGGAAACGCATTGCCGAAGGCGCGCTCGCGCCAGGGCGGCAGGTCCTTGTTGATCTCGAAACCGAGCTGTTTGGCAATTCCGACGAAGGAGTTTCGGTCGGCCGTATGTAGCCAGCCGCAGCCGACGTCGAAGGTGACCTCAGGCGAGGCCTGCACGGTCCAGGCGCGGCCGCCGAGGCGGTTGCGTGCCTCCAGCACGATCACGGAAAGGCCGCAGCCTTGCAGCGCATGCGCGGCGCCCAGGCCGGCTGCGCCCGCGCCGATGATGGCGACCTCGACGGAGGAAGGGAGGGAAGTCATGGGCGGGCTCTAGCACGTCCGCGGAGCGTGCTGAAGCTCGCCTTCCGCAGTGAGCCCGGACCGTGGACGCAGCTCAGGAGGGGGCGACGCGATTGCAGCCAAAGCCGATGCGGCGTTCGGTCAACCCAGCTGACTTGCGTTTCTTCTGAAGGTTGTATTCAATGAATTTTTCACGTCCGGTTCATTTCAGATTTCATTTCAATCAGGGAATTTCAGCATGATCGACATTGATCCAGGTGGGGAGCACAAGCGAACCGCGGTACTGGCGGTTCACGGCATCGGCAGCCAGCGCGCGCTGGAGACCGTACGCGGTGTCATTCGCGGCGTCTGGCGCGATCGTGGCAATCCCGCGGACGCCGGCAAGCGGGTCTGGACGCATCCTGAGGCGAGCGGCATCGACATCGACCTCTCCGTCATGACGACCAACGAAGTCCCGGGAGCAAGGGACAGGCGCGTGGTGGATTTCCACGAGCTCTATTGGGCCCACCTGATGAGCGAGACCAAAGCGGTCGCTGTCCTGCTCTGGCTTTATGAGCTCGCCCGGAAGGGCCCGATCATGAGGCAAGGGCTCAATGGGCTGTGGTGGGTCGCCGCGATTTTCCTTTGCCTGATGAACCTTTCCTTTGCGCTGATGCTCCTCAAGGGCGTGTGGATGCTGTCACAGGGTTGCGCGCAAGGCTGCACGCAGAGCAGCGCGCAGAACATCCTCGTGGCGCCGTTCCTTCTGCTTTTCAGCAGCCTCGTCTTCGGCTTCGCTGTCGCCAGTCGCTGGCGGGCTTCGCGTCTGATCAAGGCACTGGCCTCGTTCTGTGCGCTGGGCCTCGCCGTCATCGTCGCCTATTTCGCACTTGAATGGGCCGTGCCGGCAAGGCCGGGCATTCCGGATGGCGCCGAGCTCGCCACCATTATCGGCTTGCCGACGCTGGATGCGTTGATCGCGACCTATCTCGTCATGGGGCAGCAGGGCCTGCGCGCCTTCTGGCGCACGCTCGTGGTCTCACTCCTGGTCGGCGCGGCCTTTGCTGCGATCGATCGCTACTGGTATCCGGACCACACCTGGGCGGAAACGCTGCTCAAGGCTTGGCCATGGGCGCTGAACTCGCCATGGGCGGTGCCAATCGCGGCAGGCGTGATCGGCATCTATCTCGCGGCCAACGGAGCTTTCCTCCAGCCTTATCTCGGCGATGCCGCGCGCTATTTCCGTGGCTCGCCGGCCAACGTCGCCGTTCGCCGTGCCATCAGGAAGGAGGCGGTGGACACGCTGGACCGCCTGCATACGTCAGGCAAGTACGACCGGATCGTGATCGTGGCGCACAGCCTCGGCTGCGTCGTCTCCTACGACATGCTGCGAGCCTATTTCAGCCGGGTTTGCGACGAGTTGCCGCCAGTCGCGCTGCTTGATCCGGAGTTTTCGGAGATCGATCGTGCGACGTGGCAGCCCGAACCCATCGCGCCCGCCAACGACAAGCGGCAGCTGCGCGAAAAGGCGCGGCTGTTGGTTGCCAACATCGCCGGCGTCACCGTCAAGCTGCCGATCGAGGAACGGCGCTTCAAAAGCTGGCTCGTGACCGATTTTGTCACGCTCGGAAGCGCGCTGTCGCACGCCTATTTCCTGATGTGCGAGGAGGCGAAGAAGGACGACGGCGACGATGCCGCCAGGGTGCCCGGAGAGCCCGTACAGAACGACGGTCACCAGAGGCTAAGGATGGATTTCAAGCGCCGGGTGGAGGAGCGAGAGTTTCCGACTTGCCCCCCGAAACAGCTCGACAATGACGGCCTGCTGGCCTTCGACAACTGGAAGACGAAGACGAGACAGTTCCACAACGGCGCGCTGTTCGGATTGACGCGCTGGACCAACATCTATTTCCCGATCGAGCAGATCTTCTGGGGTGACGCGATCGGTGGTCCGCTGGCTCCGATCTTTGGCCGTCACATCGTCGATGTCCCGGTCTCGACAAAGCAGGCAGGTGGCGCGGATTTCTTCACCCACACCGCCTATTGGGATGTCGATCGGGAGCCCGATACCCACAACGCGCCCCACATCGTCGCGTTGCGCGACGCGGTGGACCTCGCCGAGTCTGGATCGGCGATCGCCATTATCGATCGCGGCGAGAATGCGCTGGATGGAGACGCAGGCTAGAGCATGATCCGGGAAAGTGTGCAGCGGTTTTCCCTCGCGACAAACGCGAAGCGCGTTTGCGCGGAGATCATGCTCAGCTTCGTAAGGTGGGCAAGGGCGCTCTTGCGCCGTGCCCACCATCGTCATCCGGGGTCTCAAGTGGTGGGCACGCTTTCGCTTTGCCCACCCCGACGCACTACGGGTGCGGTAGCTTACGCCACCGCTTCCTTGGCCTTCTCCGCGCGCTTGCGCTCGTTCGGGTCGAGATGCTTCTTGCGCAGGCGGATCGACTTCGGCGTGACCTCGACGAGCTCGTCGTCCTCGATATAGGCGAGCGCCTTTTCCAGGGTCATCCGGATAGGCGGGGTCAGCCGCACCGCTTCGTCCTTCGACGTGGTGCGGATGTTGGTGAGCTGCTTGCCCTTGAGCACGTTGATCTCGAGATCGTTGTCGCGGGTGTGCTCGCCGACGATCATGCCCTTGTAGACCTTCCAGCCCGGCTCGATCATCATCGGGCCGCGGTCTTCCAGCTTGAACATGGCATAGGCGACCGCCTCGCCCTGGTCGTTGGAGATCAGCACGCCGTTGCGGCGGCCCTGGATCTCGCCCTTGTACGGGGCATAGCCGTGGAACAGGCGGTTCATGATCGCGGTGCCGCGGGTATCGGTGAGCAGCTCGCCCTGATAGCCGATCAGGCCGCGGGTCGGCGCGTAGAACACCAGGCGCTGGCGGTTGCCGCCGGACGGCTTCATCTCGACCAGCTCGGACTTGCGTTCGCTCATCTTCTGCACGACGACGCCGGAATGCTCCTCGTCGACGTCGATCACGACCTCCTCGATCGGCTCCATGGCACCGCCGGTGGCTTCGTCCTTCTGGTACACGACGCGCGGGCGCGACACCGAGAGCTCGAAGCCCTCGCGGCGCATGGTCTCGATCAGGATCGCGAGCTGCAATTCGCCGCGGCCCGACACTTCCATCGCGTCCTTGTCGGCGGCTTCGACGACGCGCAGCGCGACGTTACCCTCGGCTTCGCGCAACAGACGGTCGCGGATCATGCGGCTCGTCACCTTGTCGCCTTCGGTGCCGGCGAGCGGGGAGTTGTTGACGATGAACGACATCGACACGGTCGGCGGATCGATCGGCTGCGCCGGCAGCGGCACCTCGACGGTCGGATCGCAGAACGTGTCGGCGACGGTACCCTTGGTGAGGCCCGCAATGGCGACGATGTCGCCGGCTTCGGCTTCCTCGAGCGGCGTGCGCTCGAGACCGCGGAACGCGAGAATCTTGGTGATGCGCCCGGTCTCGACCAGCTTGCCGTCGGCGTGCAGCACCTTGACCTGCTGGTTCGGCTTGAGAACGCCGGACGAAATGCGGCCGGTGATGATGCGGCCGAGATACGGGTTGGCTTCCAGAATGGTGCCGATCATCCGGAACGGGCCTTCCTCGACCGTCGGCGGTGCGACGTGGCGCAGGATCAGGTCGAACAGCGGCTCCATGCCCTTGTCCTGCGGACCCTCGGGGCTTTCGGCCATCCAGCCCTGCTTGGCCGATCCATAAAGAATCGGGAAGTCGAGCTGCTCCTCGCTGGCGTCGAGCGCCGCGAACAGGTCGAACACCTCGTTGATGACTTCAGTCGGGCGCGCGTCGGGGCGGTCGACCTTGTTGATGACGACGATCGGCTTCAGGCCGACCTTGAGCGCCTTGGAGACCACGAATTTGGTCTGCGGCAGCGGGCCTTCGGCGGCGTCCACCAGCACCAGCGCGCCGTCCACCATGTTCAGGATGCGCTCGACCTCACCGCCGAAATCGGCGTGGCCGGGGGTGTCGACGATGTTGACGCGGGTGTCCTTCCACTGCACCGAGGCCGCCTTGGCCAGGATGGTAATGCCGCGCTCGCGCTCCAGATCGTTGGAGTCCATGGCGCGATCCGTCACCTTCTGGTTCTCGCGGAACGTGCCGGACTGCTGGAGGAGCTTGTCGACCAGGGTCGTCTTGCCGTGGTCGACGTGGGCGATGATGGCGACGTTACGAAGATTCATGAGTGAGCTTCTTTGCGGTCGAACAATGGGTTAAGCGCGATCTCGCCGGTCAAGCCGGGACCTCTTCACGGACAACGCTGGAAACGTGGAAAACGGGGCCTGCTACGCCCAAAAGGGAAGCCCGGCCATATCGACCGGGCACCCTGTGCGTTTGCGGCGCAATATATGCAAAAACCGCCAAAAAACAATGCGTTCTTTGGCCTTTGGTGGACTGAATTTTGCCCGGGAATCCCCGGGGCTTAGGTGGGGTCCGGACCGGGCCTTAGGGCTTTCGTCCCCTGACGGCTGCCCAGATCAGGGCGACGCCTCCAGCGCCGACCGCCAGCCCCAGGAAGACGAATGGCGCGATGCCGTCTTCGATCTTTCCTCCCTCGACCACGGACATCCCGCCGAACAGCAGCGCGCAGAGGCCCGGCAGCAACATGATGATCCCGAACAGCACCATGATCGCGGTCAGGCAGCCGCTGCGCGCCTGGCTGGGTGTTGGGACAGGTGGCAGAATCGGCGGGGGCGTGTCGCTCATCGTGGTACCCCCTCGCTCTGCATTGCCCCGCGATAGGTCTGTCCTTCGAGTTCGGCGCGGATCCGGCCGATCGCACCATTGCGGTAGAATAGATTATAGGTGTCGAACGGAATGATTGCGCCCTGCTCCGTCACGAAATGGATGCAGCTGCGCTTGACGTTGCCGACGCAGAAATTGAAGCGATCGAGAAACTGCACGATGGTGACGCGGAACACGTTCTCGTAGGTCAGCCCTTCCGGCACCTCGAAGCTCGGCAGGCAGCACAGCAATTCGCAGACGCGCTCGGACGTGTTGAGCGGGCCTGACGACAGCGAGAACAGATCGATGAATTTTTCGCGCAACATCGGATATTTTTCCGGGCTGATGGTGTTGGGCATCACCGCAACCAGCTGCTCCTGCGGGATCAGCGAGGTCAGCGGCAGCACCTTCTCGCCATTGCGCAGGCCGTAGCCGATCGAGATGCTTTCGGGATTGCAGGGCAGCGGGATCATGTCCTTGTCGCCGAACACGCCGGTTTCGACCACACGCCGGCGGATCTCCGACAGCATGATGCGGTCGGTGTCCTTATCGAAATTCTCGTTGCGGCCGGCGTCCTGCACCGGCTGGAGCGTGACGCCGCGCACGCATTTCCAGGAGAGTGCGTGGCGGACGATGTCGCCGATCTCGGCGTCGTTGACGCCGCGCTTGATGGTCGCCACCAGCGTGGTCGACACACCGAAATGCTCGAGATTTTCCAGCGCCTGCTGCCGGATTTTTCGCAAGTCCGCGCCGCGCAGATCGACCAGCGCGTCGCGCTGAAGCGAATCGAACTGGAGATAGACCTCCAGCCCGCGCCTGTTCTCGGCGAGCCGCGCCACGAAGTCCTTTTCGCGGGCGATGCGCAGGCCATTGGTGTTGATCATGACGTGGCGGATCGGGCGGGCGCGCACCGCGTCCAGGATCGCGAAGAAGTCCGGATGCAGTGTCGGTTCGCCGCCGGAGATCTGGACGAGATCGGGTTCGCCCTCGCTTTCGACCAGCGCGTCGAGCATCTTCTCGATCGTCGCGAGCGGCGTGAACTTCGTTCGCGCCGGCGTGGACTCGGCGAAGCAGACCGGGCAGGTGAGATTGCAGTGCTCGGTGATCTCGATCAGCGCGAGGCAGGAATGCTGCTCGTGGTCGGGGCAGAGGCCGCAATCATAGGGGCAGCCGAATTCGGTGTGACGCTGGAAAGCGAGGGGGCGGTCGCCCGGCTTGATGAAATCCTTGCACAGGCGCCAATAGGCTGCGTCGGTCGAAACCAGCGTCGACTGCACGCCATGCTCCCTGCAACGCTTTTCGTACCAGACCTCGTTGCCGAGGATCTGGATCTTGGTCGGCACCAGCTTCAGGCAGGTCTCGCAGAGCGACTGGGTCTGGCCCCAGAAGATATAGGGGCGCGACTTACGCAACGGCGCGTTCATGCACAGGCCTCGCTTTGGGCGCCGTCGCCAGCATGACGGCGGCGTAGAGCAGGATGGACAGCGACAGCAGGTGAAACAGCGTGAAGGGGCCGATCAGCGTGCCATAGGGCTTGAGGAATTCCCACAGGAAGCGCTGCGCCCCATAATAGAGCAGAACCAGGTAGAAGCCATTGGTGATCGCAAACGCGTTCCGGTTCAAGACAGCCAGCACATAGACAGCCGCGAACACGGCCATCGCGGCGCTCTCGTAGAGCTGAACGGGATGGCGAGGAACGCCGTCGCCGAAATCATGGCCCCAGGGCAGCGCCGTCGGCGTGCCATAGGTGAAATCGTCGAGGCCCGCGAAATAGCAGCCGAGCCGCCCGATCGCGATGCCGAGGGCCAGCGGCAGCGCAAACCGCGCGCCGGTGCGGACGTTGATGCCGGCCTGCCATTTGTAGAGCTCGACCGCCACGATGCCGCCGGCGAGCGCGCCCTCGACCGAGCGCGCAATGCCGCTCTCGCCCGACAGCCACAGATTGGCGGAGCCGAACAGATAGGCGCCAAGGCCGGCGCCGAACACCAGCGCGGCGATGTAGGGCAGTTCGAAGGATTGCGCGGGAAACTGCAAGCCTTGTCGCGACAGCCAGTAAACCGCAGCACCCGCCGCCAGCCACGCCGCAATATCGAAGACAGTGTGAAGGAATGCCCCGCTCATGCGGGACGCAGGCTAGCACGGGGGACGTTTGCCGTCGAACGCCGGCATCCTCTCCCGGAGCGGCGGGTGTCGAGGGAGCGCGAGACTAGCTCGCGGTGCTCGCCTCCTCGGTCGGATAGACCCCGCGCAGCACCTCCTCGAAATGCATCTTCACGGCGTCGTTGCAGAGGCAGGCGCGCATCCGCAGACCGTCATGGTTGCGGACCAGGATCGAGCCGCGCCGCGTGTCCAGCACGCCTTCGGCCTTGAACGATTGCAGCACGCGGCTCGCATAGCTGCGGCCGACCCCGAGCAGCGTCGCAAGCTGCTCATGCGTCAGCGGGACGCTGCTCTCGTCGCCGGTCCGCTCCATCGCCGCGATGATCCATTTCGCCGTGCGCTGCTCGATCGAGTGGATGGCGTTGCAGGCGGTGGACTGGAAGATCTGTGCCAGCATGCAGTCGGCGTAGCGGGCGAAGATGTTGCGCAGCGACGGCGAGCGCGCTTTGGCTGCCTCCAGCTTGGCGACGTGGATCCGCGCAAACGGCCCGCCGAACTTCACGCAGATGCGGGTATAGGCCGGCAGGAAGCCCTCGCTGACGATGCCGCCGACGGCGCCTTCGCGGCCGACCAGGATGGTCTCGACATCGCGGCCGTCTTCATTGGGGACGAGAAAGGTCGCGAGCGACGGCCCGCAGGGAAAGTGCACGACCTGGACATTGTCGCCGGGACTGTACAGCAGATCGCCGGCCGCAGCGTCGTCGACGCTGACATGCGGTGCGAGCAGCGCGTAGTCCGCTGCGCTCAGGCGCCGCAGCAGATTATTGGCCGGTCGACTACTGACCTCGTTTGCCTTGCTGATACGCGCATCCATCGTGAACTCCCGATCCTCCTTTCCACACTAGCGAGTTCCGTCCACCGGCTGTGTGCACAAGTGGACAGACTGGAGAACTCTGATGTGGTGGGTTTCGTTCCGGGAACCCTCCGGTGCGCTGGGCGCAGGCATCGTGTCGCGGCCGTCCTGATCCGAGAAACCTCATGCTCCAAGATGCGATCATGGCCCCCGTTCTTTCCGATGGCTCAGACTGTCCTGCCGATGTCCTGATCGTGGAGGACGATCCGATCATCGCGATCGATTTCGAGGACCGTCTGCTCGGCTTTGGCGTGACGAAGGTACGCACCGTGGGGTCGGTCGCGCAGGCGTTGAAGGCGATCGCGGCGCGTGCGCCGGATTTCGCGCTGCTCGACGTCGAGCTGATCCGCGAGAAGAGCTTTGCGATTGCCGAGCGGCTGGCCGCGCTCGACATCCCCTTCGTCTTCGTCACCGGCTACGGCGCGGAGACGAGCATTCCCGCGCAGTTTGCGGCACGGCCACGGCTGCAAAAGCCGTGCTCCAGCGATGCGCTGGAGGCGGCATTACAGATGCGCGGCGCCTGACTCAGGCCGATTTCGGATCGAGCGTGGTCGACCACAGCGCGACATCGGCGCGGTCGCGCAACGTCACCGTCATCTGGCCGGAGGCGCCGTCGATCTTGACATGACCGAAGAACTGCATGCCGGCGGACGGCGGCAGGTTCTGCTTGTCGAGCCCGGGCGCCTTGACGAAGCGCACCTCCGGTCCAAACGTATTGTCGAGCTCGTTCGGGCCGAACGTGCCGGCGTGCAGCGGGCCGGAGACGAATTCCCAGAACGGCTCGAAATCCTGGAACTGCGCCTTGTTCGGATCGTAATAGTGCGCTGCCGCGTAATGCACGTCGGCGGTCAGCCACACCGTATTGTTGATCGGCGCCATCTTGATGAAGCGCAGGATGTCGGCGATCTCGAATTCGCGGCCGCGCACCGGGCCATCGCCTTGCGCGAAGGCTTCCGAGCCCTTCTTGTTGGTCGCATCGTCATAGACGATCAGGCTGAGCGGCATGTCGGAGGCGATCACCTTCCAGGTCGCGCGCGAATTCAGCAGGCCGCGCTTGAGCCAGGCCATCTGATCCGGCCCGAGGAAATAGGCCGCCGGGCCGTAAGACGTCTCCAGGTTCGGGCCGTTGCCGCCGCGATAGCTGCGCTCGTCGAGCACGAACACGTCGAGATGCGGACCGTAGGAGATCTGGCGATAGACCCGGCCGGGCTCGACGATGCTCTCGCGCATCGGATACATCTCGTGGAAGGCGCGCGCGGCACGCGCCGCCAGCAGCGTGATGTTGTGCTCCTTGTAGGTCGCCGGCAGCTCCTTCGACAGCGACCAGTTGTTGGTCACCTCGTGATCGTCCCACTGCACGAAGATCGGCACCTCGGCATTGAAGGCGCGGACATTGTCGTCGGTGAAATTGTACTTGTGCGCGGCGCGGTACTCGTCGAGCGTCTCGGCGACCTTGGCCTTCTCGGGGATGGTGACGTTCTTCCAGGTCTTGCCGTCGGCAAGCTTGACCTCGGCGGGGATCACGCCGTCGGCATAGATGGTGTCGCCGGAGTGCAGGAAGAAATCCGGACGGCTCTTGCGCATGGCCGAGAAGGTGAACATGCCGCCGTCGTCGGGATTGATGCCCCAGCCTTGACCTGCGACGTCGCCGCCCCAGACGAAGCTGACGTCGCGGCGGTCGGCGGGCGCGGTGCGGAAGCGGCCGACCACCGGCTCGCCCTCGATCGCGGTGTGGGAGAGATCGCGGAAGCGGACGCGGTAGAAGATGTCCTGGCCGCTTGGAAGATTCTCCACCAGCATCTTGGCGGTGAAGTCGCTCTCGGGGAGCGCCGCGATCGGCGGCAGCGCGCGCGCGTCCTTGAATGATTCCGTCGTCGCCACCTCGACCAGCATCTGCGACGGCCGGTCGGCGCGCGCCCAGACCACGCCGCCGTCGACGGTGACGTCACCGGACTGCACGCCGTGGGTCACGGCCGGCCGATCGGCCGCGCGCGACAGATGCGGCATCGCGATCGCGCCAAGCGCGCCGGCGCTGGTGGTGAGGAAATTGCGGCGGGAGAATTTGATCTTCATGCAAGGCTCCCCAATGTCGCGAGGGGCGGTCGCCCGAGCGGCAGCCGCCACGATGAAGTCAGACGCTATATTGAGACATTGTGACGCAGCAATTACGCGCGCAAGCGCTTATGCGTTGCCTGCGGCGCGGAATTGGGCGCCGGCGCGTTGCAGGTTCTGCGGCAGGCTGAACAGCACGGCCTTGCGGTCGGCGACGGCGGCGTGGAACTGGTCGAGCACGATGTTGAAGGCGGTCAGCGCCGCCTCCTCGATCGCGCCGTGATCGTAGCAGCGCAGCGTGTCGCGCAGGATCTCGTCGGCCTCGGCCTGCATCTGGTCGAGCTCGTCGGCCGCCTCGCTCTTGCGGGCGACGGCGATCATGTCGAGCAGGCGGTCGCGCAGATGGCTGTTGTTGTCGCGCTCGTCCTTCTTCAGATAGCCGGCGAACCATGCGCCGATCGAGCCGGTGGCGGAGAGCGCCATCAGGCCCCACCAGATGAAATCGCTGTATTTGTCGAGGAAGGTTTTCTCCTCGCCGTCGACGAAGGCGGCCGCACCCGGATGCACGGGAATGACGGCGTCCTTGTCGGTATCCGGCGTTTCGATCTTCGCGGCCTGCGGGAAATCCGTCAGCAGTTGCTGACGCACGGCGAAGAGCTGCCGGGTGAAGGCCGCAACCGTGGTCTCGGACAGGCCTTTGCGCGCCACCACGTGATGCGAGAAGCTGATCGTCTTGACCTCGTCGTCGGGACGATCGGGCGAGCCGCCATAGGTGCCGGCGGGGATCTCGGACGCTTCATAGACCGGATGGTTCTGCGCGATGGCGTCGGCCGAATCGATTGCGAGGAATGTCGGCGTGCCGCCGTCCTTGGCGGAGGCGGCGATCGCGTCCGCGGTGATCTTGCTGTTGACGGGGCCCGCCGCGAGATAGACGTCGGCCTTCTGGGCCTTGATCGCCTCGGCCACTTCGCTCGCCGGGAATTGCACGATCTCGACCTTGGCCGGATCGATTCCGTATTGCTGGAGGATCACCTTGAGCAGATTGACGTTGGCCTGGGTCTTGCCGACTACGCCGACGCGATGGCCTGCGAGCTGCGAGACCTTGGTGATCTTGGCGCCCTTCTTCTTGCCCTTGCCAGGCACGGACCACAGCACCACGACATTCTTGCGCAACGTCGCAACCGCCTGCGCGTTCTTGGGGACATCGAGATCGCCGCGCACGATGGCGAGATCGGCCTTGCTCTCGGCGATCGTCTCGGCGCTCGCGGTGGCGCCGTCGGTCTGGATCGGGCGCAGCCGGACATAGCTCTTGTTCTGCGCGAAGGCCTGGGTCAGCGCCTGCACCACCTTGACGTCGTCGCTGTTGGCGGGGCCGACTGCGATCTTCAGCGTCACCGGTCGCATCGCGAAATAATAGCCCCCGGCGAGGGCGCCGATGACCGCAAGCACCAGCGCCAGAGACACGAGCGCGGTCTTCCGCGCCGCGGATCGCGGCGAAGGCGGAGAGGGCGCTTCGGCCAGGTCCAATCCCCCGGTCATCGATCTCCCAAACAGGCGCTTCAGGCTCAGTTTCATCTTGGCCGGCGATTTACGCCGGGAAGTGTAGCAAATTTCTTGTCCGGCGGGGTTACATCTCCGTCATGGTTAGCGGATGGACGACATCCCGGTGAACCCGGGCCTAAGCACGGTGTTAGGGTAAAGTTCCCCTGAAGGACGGAGGCGGTCATGGCAGAGCGGTTGTCAGCGGAGGCGCGCAAGCAGGCGCTGGGCGGTATCCCGGGCTGGACCGAGGTTTCGGGCCGCGACGCCATCGGGAAGACCTTTGTCTTCAAGGATTTCAACGAGGCCTTCGGCTTCATGACCCGGGCCGCGCTGGTCGCCGAAAAGATGGATCACCACCCCGAATGGCGCAATGTCTACAAGACGGTCGAGGTGGTGCTGTCGACCCATGATGCGGGCGGACTCACCGCGCGCGACATCGAGCTTGCCAAGGCAATGAATGCCATCGCCGGCTGACGTCTTGCGGGCACGGACTGCATCCCCATCTTGTGATCGGCAGGGGATGCGGCCATCCGCCGCCCCCGCACCAGGAGTTTTGGACCAAGGAGCTTTGGACTATGGCTGCCGAACACAGCGTCGGCTTCGAGCCGGCTGATCGGCTCGCGGAAGATCGTGAGAGCGTGCGCCGCCGTTTCTGGCGCAAGCTGAAGCGCGTCGTCGCACACCTGCCGTTCGCCGAGGACCTGCTCGCCGCCTATTACTGTGCCTTCGATCGGCAGACGCCGCGCCACGTTCAGGCCTCGCTGCTGGGTGCGCTCGCCTATTTCATCCTGCCGTTCGACTTCATCCCTGACGTGATGCCGGTCCTCGGCTTCACCGATGACGCGGCCGTGCTCGCCACCGCGATCCGCATGGTCGCCAGCCACATCACCGCCGAGCACCGCGAAGCCGCCCGCGCCGCGTTGAAGCGCGGCGGGGATGAGGCCGCGTAACGCCAGCCGCGTTTACGTTGTCACGCCCCGCGAAAGTGAGGGTGTTGCGCATCGATCTTACCCCACTTTCGTCCCGGCGGAGGCCGGGACCCATACCGCGGAATCTACCGCGTGCGGGTGGTGTTAATCTCGAACGACTAGTCTTCGCCAAACATCTCCCTGGGAGTATGGGTCCCGGCCTTCGCCGGGACGACTCTGGGAGAGTGTCTGTGCTGACGCCGCCGTTACTTCTTCTCTGCCTGCGCCCGCGTATTCTCCGCATCCCATGCCTGGAATTGCTTGAACAGCGCTTCCCTGTCCGCGTCCGATACCTTCGCGGCTGCGGGGCTTTGCTTCAAAAACGCCTCGAAGCGCTGCTGCGTCACCGGCTCGACGCCGTGGCGGTCGAGCCATTGCTGTGCCACCGGCAATCTGTTCCAGCCCGCGAGCGGCGCTGCGAGCGAGACCTCTTTCCATTTGGGATGGAAGGGTGGGTTCTGAAGCGCCGGGAATTTGGTGAAGAACGCGTCCACGAACAGCGCGAGCTTGCGGTAGCGCTCGGTGTTGGGCGCCCAATTATAGGCCGCGAGCACCGCCGGTACCGCGATCGTATCGACGCTCTCGCCGTCCTTGATCAGGTTCGGATAGTCCTTAGGCGTCAGCGTCGCCGGCAGATAATCGCCCTGGAGCGGCTTTGCGTAATCGACCTTCGCGAGATGGAAGCGGCCGTCATTGCTGAAGGTCGAGACTGATTTGTACGGCTTGCCGCCGACCACGATGACGGCGTCGATCTCGCCCGCTTTCAGCTTCTCCATCGCGATGCGCTGCTCGACATAGACGAATTTCGCCTTGATCCCGAGCCGTTCGAACACGGTGAGCGCGGTGACGAAGGTGCCGCCGTTCGGCAGGTCCACGCTGACCGTCTTGCCTTCGAGGTCTTTCAGCGTCGCAACCGATTTCGGCGCGATCACCTGCATCTCCTCGTTGTAGAGTTTTGTCACATAGGTGAACTGACGCTTGATGTCTTTCGCAAAGCCCTTGCGCTCGAGATAGTCGAGCGTGTCGGCGCGCACGACGCCGAGGTCGACGCCCTGCAAAAACAGGATGTCGGCGACGCTCTGCACCGAGCCGCGGCCGACGATCGGCAGCACGCGGATCTTGTTGCCGTCGTCGAGCACCGAGGCGAGATCGGCGCCGAACTGCACATAGGTGCCGCCGATCGTGCCGGTGATCAGCGTAACGGTGTTGGCGTTCAGCGCCTGCTTGGTCGAGCTCGAGCCGAACTGGAAGATGGCCTTCAAACTGTCCGAGACCTTGGCCGGATCATATTCGGTCGGCTCGGCGCGTGCCGCGAAGGCACAGATCGTCATGATGGCGGCAACCGCCATCTTCAAAGCGTTACGCATGATGTCCCCTAAACCGTTCTAGTTTGAGAGTTGAGCGAGGCGCTGCTTCGCCTCCGTCGATCCGAGAGCCATTGCCTTCTGATACCAGTCGCGCGCGGCCGAAGCGTCGGCGCTGACGCTCCGAATGTCGCGTGTGCCGAGCACGGTGGGATCATAGGTTTGCGCCAGCAGGAGTGCTGCCGTCGCGTCGTTGGCATTGGCCGCGCGTTCGAGCAACAGGCGCGCCGCAGCGATATCGCCGACGCCGATCAGGCCTTTCGCACGCGTCATCAGCCCGGCCAGCGTGTCGGCATCGAGCGTCTTTGCGGGCGGCTGCGGCGGGGCGGGCGGCGCTGCGACGGGCCCCGGCGCCTGGGCCTGGAGTGCGATCTGATAGGCGCTTGCGATCGCCTCGCGGCTTGGCGCAGACGGTGTGGGAAGGTTCTGCGCGTCGGCGCTCGCCAGCATCGTGTTGGTGACGCGGGCCGGGTCCTTGAGCGGGCCCTTTTGCGCAATTTGCGGACCGGCCTGTGCCGCAGGCTGGCCAGGCGTCGCGACCGCGCCTCCGGCATTGGCGGCGACGAGGTTGCGAAGATCGGACTGAAACAGCGCGCCCAGGATGGCCAGGATCGCTACCGCCAGAACGGCGGCGATCAGGCGCGGCACAATGCTGGGACGCAGCGCCCGCGGCGCAAATTCGCGCGGGTCCGGCTCGCCGAGCGGATCGGACAGGAAGAGAGGAACTGGATCGTCTTGCGAAAGATCCGCGCGCTCGGCGCGCGCACGAATGTATGATGCGGTCGACGGAAGTGATGTAACGCGATCGGAGTCGAGCGCCCTCGACCCCCTGGACGGACGGGATGCCGTCGTCTCCATGGTGATGCTCCCCATTACTGACGCAACAAAAGGGCCTTCCCGGCTTCAGTCTTCTTGGTGTTGTCCAGAAGCGCCCCGCAAGCTGGAACCCGTAAATCGCCGTTTGAATCAGCCCAAAAGACGACGGCGATTGGCGCGAATCGGGAGATATTTGGGTTTGATTGGGGCGAGGCGGGGGAATGCACCGCAATTTTGGCGGCGATGGTTGAGGGGGATTTTACCGGGCGTTGTGCGCGCTATTCCACGCGGACGTGCGAGTTGGCCCCGCTGCCTGTTCAATTCTCGCTGTCATGCCCCACGAAGGCGGGGCATCCAGTACGCCGCGGCCCATCGATCAATCACGACTGTCACGGAGTACTGGATCGTCCGGTCAAGCCGGACGATGACAGCTGAGTGTGTGGCGACAACGTCGTGACGATGATGCCTGCATCCTCACGGATGCAGGATCACCTTGCCCATGGCCTGACGTCCCGCCAGCACCTTCAATGCATCGGCGGTCCGCGCCAAAGGGAATGTGCGGTCGACATGCGAAGAAATCTTTCCTTCCGCAGTCCACTTCACGAGCTTCTCGAGATTGGCGCGGTTCTTCGCGGGGTTGAGCCGGGTCCATGCGCCCCAGAACACGCCGCGGATATCGCAGCCCTTCAAAAGCGCGAGATTCAGCGGCATCTTTGGAATGTCGCCGGCGGCAAAGCCGATGACGAGGAAGCGGCCTTCCCAGGCAATCGAGCGCAGCGCGGCTTCCGCATACGCACCACCCACGGGATCGAAGATGATGTCGACGCCCTTGCCGCCGGTGAGTTTCTTCAAGCCTTCCTTCAAATCTTCCTTGCCGTAGTTCAGCGTCAGCTCGGCACCATGAGCCTTCGCGAATTCGAGCTTCTCGTCCGATGAGGCGCAGGCGATCACCTTCAGGCCCATCAGCTTGCCGAGCTCGCAGGCAGCTAAGCCTGTGCCGCCCGCCGCACCCAGCACCGCGAGCGTCTCGCCCGGCTTCGGGCTGGCGCGATCTTCCAGCGCATGCAGCGCGGTGCCGTAGATGATGATGATGCCGGCGGCGCGGTCGTAATCGAGATTGTCGGGGATCTTCACGATCGACGCCGCCGGCAGCGCGATCTTCTCGCGCGCGCCGTTATGGCCGCAGGACGCGACCACGCGATCGCCGACCTTGAGGTCGGTCACGCCGGGTCCGATGCTCTCGATCACGCCCGCGACTTCGGCGGCCGGCGAGAACGGGAACGGCGGCTTGATCTGGTACTTGCCCTGAATCATCAGGATGTCGAAAAAATTCAATGCCGCCGCCTTGATCGCGATCACGGCCTCACCGGGCCCCGCCACCGGATCAGGCACCTCGGCGAGCACGAGATCGTCGGGCTGGCAATATTGCGAGCAGAGGATGGCTTTCATGGCGGAACCTTAGGCGTTTCGAGGCAGAATTATAGTTGGCTGTTTCTGCCGGATTTAACGTGGTCCGACAATCTGATTTCTTTGTCTAAGGCCATGCACCGGCCTATCCTCGTCATTGCAATGACGAAACAAGAAGAAAAGGAGGATTCAAACGATGTTTGAAACGGGTTTACTCCACAACAAGCGCATCCTCATCACCGGCGGCGGCTCTGGCCTTGGTGCTGCGATGGGACGCCGCTTCCTCGCACTCGGTGCCGAGCTCGTCATCTGCGGCCGCAAGCTCGACCGGCTGGACGCAACCGCGACCGAGATGCGCGAAGAGACCGGCGGCAAGGTCACGACGATCGCATGCGATGTCCGCGACGGCGCCGCCGTTGAGGCCATGATGGACGCGATCTGGCGCGAGGCGCCGCTCGACATCCTCGTCAACAACGCCGCCGCGACCTTCATCGCGCAGAGCGAGCATCTGTCCTTCCGAGCGGCCGATGCGATCCTGGCCCCAACGCTGCACGGCGCGATGTATTGCACGCTCGCCGCCGGCAAGCGCTGGATCGACGGCAAGCACAACGGCGTCGTGCTCTCGATCCTCTCGACCTCGACCATCACTGGCCGCGCCTTCACCGTGCCGTCCGCGATGGCAAAATCGGCCGTGCTGGCGATGACCAAGAGCCTCGCAGTGGAGTGGGGCCCGAGGGGCATCCGCACCGTCGCGATTGCGCCGGGGCCGTTTCCGACCGCCGGCGCATCGGGACAGCTGCGCCCGGAGGGGCGCGACGAAGGCTGGACCGCGCGCAATCCGCTCGGCCGCACCGGTGAGCACAGCGAGCTCGCCGATCTCGCCAGTTTCCTGGTCTCGGACCGGGCCGGCTACATCAATGGCGAGATGGTGGTGATCGACGGCGGCGCGCATCTGCGTAGTTCCGGCGCCGAGGATTTGTTGCGCTGGACCGATGCGCAATGGGCCGAGCAGCGTGCCGCGCGATCCAAAGGCTAGCCGCATCATCCCGCTAACTGCCTTCCCAAATTGGACTTTCCCGGCTATCCCTGCGCGGGGACAAAACGCCGCCGGGCCATCTTCCAGTCACAATATTGAGGGAACCACTCCAGCATGTGGCGGGCGCTTTTTCTTGCTTTGATGACTGGCGTGGCGGCGTGGGGGATCAGTGATTCCGCGCGGGCGCAGACGACGCAACCGGCGCCAAAGGCTGCGGCAAAACCGACGGCTACGGCCGCCAAGACGGCGGCCAAGCCCGAGAGCAAACCGGCGGCTCCTCCCGTAGCAGTTGCTGGCGGGGCTGAACCGACGCTGATCGGCCAGTTCGGTACCTGGGGCGCCTATTCGGCGACACCCAATGGCAAGAAGGTCTGCTTCGCGCTGGCCAAGCCCTCGTCGTCGAAGACCAACCCGCCGAACCGTCCGCGCGACCCCGCCTATGCCTTCGTCTCGACCCGGCCGGCGGAGAAGGTCAACAACGAAGTCTCGGTGATGATCGGCTACGCGCTGAAGCCGGGCTCGGAATCGACCGTCGAGGTCGGCGGCGCCGCGTTTGCGATGTACACGCAGGGCGACGGCCTTTGGATCAAGAATGCGGCCGAGGAGGAGCGGATGGTCGAGGCGATGCGCAAATCCGCCGATCTCGTGGTCAAGGGCGTCTCGGCCAAGGGGACGGAGACGACCGACACCTTCTCGCTGAAGGGCCTCGCCCAGGCCCTGGACCGGATTTCGCAGGATTGCAGACGTTAAGGCTGCAAGCGGTATCATGGTCGCAATCGGCGGTTCCGGTTGCTATATAGGGGTATTCCAAAGGTGCAGCCGTCATGCCCGGGCTTGTCCCGGCCATCCACGCGCTGGTTCCAGGCGGAAAGATCGTGGATGCCCGGGACAAGCCCGGGCATGACGAGACAGCAGCAATCTTAGGCAACCGATGCAACCGACGACCGAGCCGCACAACGCAATCCTGGTGGAGAAGACTCCGCTCGAAACCTATGTGCCGCCGGCAAAGCCGTCGCTGATCGGGCTATCGCGCACCGAGCTTGCCGATTGTCTCGGCGAGATCGGGGTTCAGCCTGCGCAGCGCAAGATGCGCGTGCAGCAGCTGTGGCACTGGATGTATTTCCGCGGCGCTCAAAGCTTCGACGAGATGACCTCGGTCTCGAAAGGCATTCGCGCCGATCTTGCGGAGCATTTCACTGTCGACCGGCCCGAAGTCGTGGCCGAGCAGATCTCCAACGACGGCACCCGCAAATGGCTGCTGCGGCTGCCGAGCGGCGACAATGTCGAGAAGGCGCATGAAGTCGAGTGCGTCTACATCCCCGAGACCGACCGCGGCACGCTCTGCGTCTCCTCGCAGGTCGGCTGCACGCTGAACTGCTCGTTCTGTCACACCGGTACGCAGCGCCTGGTGCGCAATCTCACCGCCGGCGAGATCGTTGGTCAGATCATGGTCGCGCGCGATCGCCTCAATGACTGGGCCGATCGCGAGGACGGCACGCGTCGCGTCACCAACATCGTGATGATGGGCATGGGCGAGCCGCTCTACAATTTCGACGCCGTGCGCGATGCGCTGCTGATCGTTGGCGACAATGAGGGCATCGGCATCTCCCGCCGCCGCATCACGCTGTCGACCTCCGGCGTGGTGCCGAACATCGTGCGCGCCGGCGACGAGATCGGCGTCATGCTCGCGATCTCGCTGCATGCGGTGCGCGACGAGCTGCGCAACGAGCTGGTGCCGCTCAACCGCAAATATCCGATCAAGGAGCTGCTCCAGGCTTGCCGCGACTATCCCGGCGCCTCGAACGCACGCCGTATCACCTTCGAATATGTGATGCTCAAGGGCGTCAACGATTCGCTCGACGATGCCAAGCTGTTGGTGAAGATGCTCAAGGGCATTCACGCAAAGATCAATCTGATCCCGTTCAATCCCTGGCCCGGCACGGCCTATGAATGCTCGGACTGGGACCAGATCGAAAAGTTCTCCGAATACATCTTCAACGCCGGCTATTCCTCGCCGGTGCGCACCCCGCGCGGCCGCGACATCCTCGCCGCCTGCGGCCAGCTCAAGTCGGAGACCGAAAAGCTCTCGGCCCGCGAACGCCAGGCGCTGCGCGCCATGGCAATGACGGATTGAGTTGATGCGCGCCCGCGCTCTCGCATCCTCGTCATTGCGAGCACGGCGAAGCAATCCAGGATCTTTCCGCAGAGACAGACTGGATTGCGTCGCTGCGCTCGCAATGACGGTGAGGACAGTGTCATGTCCCTGATCGGCCGCCTCATCGTCATCTTCATCGGCTTCCTCGCCGCCTGCTTCGTCGGCGGCATGATCGTGGTCGGCGCGCTGCTGTTTCCCGAGTTCTCCGATCTCGGCGCCGGCCCCGTCGATCAAGGCACGATCGACGTCCTGCTCGGCTTCGGTTTCATCTTCGTCTCGGGCTTTGCGCTGGTGCCGGCGATGCTGATCGCCGCGATCACGGAAGCGCTCTACATCCGTAGCGCGCTGGCCTATGCGGTCGGCGGTGGCCTCGTCGGGCTCGCCTGCTATCTCGGCCTCATCCCGTTCCATCCCGACACGTTTCAGTTCGAAGGGATCGTGCGGCGTCACCTCGAGATCATGACCGGTGCGGGCATCGTTGCCGGATTCGTCTACTGGCTGATCGCCGGCCGCAACGCCGGCGTCTGGCGCATCCCGGCGCCGCCACGCCGGCCGCCCCCGCCGCTGCCATCGAATTCACGGCCGGATGCGCGGTGATGCAGCTGTTACGCTGAGACGAGAGGCAGCATGCTACATAGATGGTGTCGTCCCGGCCTAGTGCGCAATTGCGCACGGGGGGCCGGGACCCATAACCACGGGGTCGAGTTTGGCGAAGATTCGCTGTTCGGTACTCCTACCGCGGGCAATTGATAAATTCCGCGGTATGGGTCCCGGCCTTCGCCGGGACGACGTTGTTGAAGCATTTCGTTTCAACAACATCATGGTCGCCTGCGTCGCCAGCCGCGCCCGATTCCAGGGTTTTCATCTCCGCCTCACTCCGCTAAACCGCGCGCCATGAACCGAACTGGACTCTTCATCGCCCTGGCGCTGTGGCTCGTGATCGGCGTCGTTTTTGGCCTCTATCCCGAGCTCGATCTCAAGCTCGCCGCGCTGTTCTTCGATCCCGAGACCAGGACGTTTCCGCTCAAGCTGAACGAGTGGGCCGGGTTCGCGCGTGACGCTGCGATGTGGGTCTCCTGGGCGTTCGTGCTGCCCCCGCTTGTCGCGCTCGTGGTCAAGATGGTCCGGCCCGATCGTCCCTTGCTGGTGTCGGGCCGCGCGATCGTTTTCCTGCTCGTGACGATCATCCTGTCGGCCGTCATTCTCTCCAACCTCACCTTCAAGACCTATTGGGGCCGACCGCGGCCGGTGGTGGTGACCGAGTTTGCCGGCGATCAGCAGTTCGTGGCGTGGTGGGACCCGCGCGGCGATTGCGAGCGCAATTGCTCGTTCTTCTCGGGCGAAGGCGCGACGGCGTTCTGGACGCTGGCGCCGGCCGCGCTGGCACCGCCGGCGTGGCGGCCGCTCGCCTATGCTGCGGCGGTGGTGTTCGGCGCCACGACCAGCGGGCTCCGCATGGCCTTTGGCGGGCACTTCTTCACCGATGTCGCGACCGCCGGGCTCGTCACCTTCGTCGTGATCTGGTTTGCCTACGCGCTGATTTACCGCTGGTCGCGGACCCGGTTCTCCGACGCGGCGGTCGATGCCGCCCTGACCCGGCTGAACATGCCCGCTTATCGGCTCCGCAAGCGCCTGTTCGGCGGCAAGACCGGCCCTGCAGCGTCGATTTGAGCCATTAAATGGGTGCCGAGGCCTGCGAAATTTGATATTCGCGCGGTCAAACCGCACCCTTCATCAGCCCCTTGAGACCCGATTGGAAGCCCCATGACCACGATTCTGAAAAGCCTGCCCAAGGGTGAGAAAGTCGGCATCGCTTTTTCGGGCGGCCTCGACACCTCGGCGGCGCTGCTCTGGATGAAGCAGAAGGGCGCGCGCTGCTACGCCTATACCGCCAATCTCGGCCAGCCCGATGAGGCCGACTACAACGAGATACCGCGCAAAGCGCTTGAGTTCGGCGCCGAGAAGGCGCGCCTGGTCGATTGCCGCATGCAGCTCGTGCATGAAGGCATCGCCGCGATCCAGTCGGGCGCCTTCCACATCTCGACCGGCGGCATCACCTATTTCAACACTACGCCGCTCGGCCGCGCGGTCACCGGCACGATGCTGGTTGCGGCGATGAAGGAAGACGGCGTCAACATCTGGGGCGACGGCTCGACCTTCAAGGGCAACGACATCGAGCGCTTCTACCGCTACGGCCTGCTCACCAATCCGGGCCTGAAGATCTACAAGCCCTGGCTCGACCAGCAGTTCATCGACGAGCTCGGCGGCCGCGCCGAGATGTCGGCGTTCATGACCGCGCAGGGTTTTGCCTACAAGATGAGCGCCGAGAAGGCATATTCGACTGACAGCAACCTGCTCGGCGCCACGCATGAGGCGAAGGATCTCGAGAGCCTCGACAGCGGCATCAAGATCGTCAACCCGATCATGGGCGTGCCGTTCTGGCGCGACGACTGCAACGTCAAGGCCGAGAAGGTGGTCGTGCGTTTCGAGGAAGGCCAGCCGGTCGCGCTGAACGGCCAAACCTTCAGCGATCCCGTCGCGCTGTTCCTCGAGGCCAATGCGATCGGCGGTCGCCATGGCCTCGGCATGAGCGACCAGATCGAGAACCGAATCATCGAGGCCAAGAGCCGCGGCATCTACGAGGCGCCCGGCATGGCGCTCTTGCACATCGCCTATGAGCGCCTCGTTACCGGCATCCACAACGAGGACACGATCGAGCAGTACCGCATCAGCGGCATGCGCCTCGGCCGCCTGCTCTATCAGGGCCGCTGGTTCGATTCGCAGGCCTTGATGCTGCGCGAGACCGCGCAGCGCTGGGTCGCGCGCGCCGTCACCGGCGAGGTCACGCTGGAGCTGCGCCGCGGCAACGACTATTCGATCCTCAACACCGAGAGCCCGAACCTCACCTATGCGCCGGAGCGGCTCAGCATGGAGAAGGTCGACGATGCCGCCTTCACGCCGGCGGATCGCATCGGCCAGCTCACGATGCGCAATCTCGACATCGCCGACACGCGCACCAAGCTGAAGCTCTACACGGACACCGGTCTTCTCTCAGGCAGCGAAGGCTCGCAGATCTTCCGGCTCGAGAGCGACAAGGACTGATGCGCTTGTAGCCCGGATGGAGCGAAGCGAAATCCGGGACATTCTCACCGAGCAGATAGATCCCGGATTGCGCTCCGCTCCATCCGGGCTACGGATCTCAAACAAACAACGGCCGGGATCGCTCCCGGCCATTTTGCATTCGTGGTGCTGCCTCAGCGCGGCGGCGTGATGCCGGGCGGGGGGGGCGGCAGCGAGGCCGTGCCGCCGTTGAGCAGCGGCGTGATGCGGCGGACGGTGACACGCCGGTTGATGCGGCTCGGCCCGTCGGTCTGCTCCTTGAGGTACTGCCTGCCATAGCCCTGCGACGTCAGGTTCTCCGCGGGCACGCCGAATTGCTGGGTCAGCAATTCGGCCGCGGATTGCGCACGGCGATCCGACAGCGACAGATTGTCGACGTCGTTGCCGACCGCGTCGGTGTGTCCCTCAATCAGGAACACCTCGCGCGGGTTGCGCTGGATCGCACGGTTGAGGCCGTCGGCGATTACTTGCAGCCGCGCGGCCTGGTCCGGCGGGATGGTCCACGATCCCGTTTCGAAATTGATCGTGTTGATGTCGATGCTCGGCATCGCCATGCGGACATTCGGCGAGTAGCGGATCTCGTCGAGCGAGTAGCGCCGTTCGATCCGCTGGACCGGCGGAGCTTCCATGGTTTCGTAGATCACGTCCGGCGACGCCTCCTGGGCGTCGACGATGTAGCGATCATAGGGAATGCTGACGACCGGCGGTGGCACGTCGACATAGAAGCCGCCGACCGCGCGCGGATCGCGGTAGCTGTTGTCGATGATGATGATCTCGCGCCCGCCGGGGTCGCGGCGGATGCGCCGCAGCAGCGAGCCGTCCGGACCGACCACGGTGATCACCTCGCTGCCGTCGGGACGGATCACGACGGTGCGGGTTTCGCCGCCGACGGTCTCGGTGCGGATGTCGCGGGCGCCGTAGCGGAAGCGATAGAGATCGTTGCCGCGGACATATTCCTGCCCGCCCGGGTCTCGGATGATGATGCGGTCCGGCTCGGTGTAGATGGTGCGGCCGCCTTCGACGACCTCCTGCCGCTGGTTGCGGTAGTCGGCGATGGTGGCGCCGATCACGGCGCCAGCCACCACGCCTGCGCCGATCGCGAGCGGCGTCAGGTCACGCTGCTGCGGACGCGGCGGCGGCGGCAAGGGCGCTGCAACGGTCGGCGCGGCGCGGAAGGCCGGCGCAACCGTCGGCGGCGCGTATTGCGCCTTGTTGGGTGGCGGCGCTGCGGCTGGCGTCGCTGGGACGACAGAGGGCGCCGCGACGCCGGGCGGAGGAGCTGCTGGGCGAGGCAGGGCACCCGCCTGCGGTGCCGCAGGCGGCGTACCAGCAGCTGGTGCGCCCACAGGCGGCGTTCCACCCTGGCGTCCGGGAGGCGACGTCATCGCACCGCCGGGAGCCGGCGTTGCTGTCGGGGCCGGGGCGGCACCCGGAGCCGGCGATCCCGCTGCCGGCGGACCGCCGGGACGTCCTGGCGGCGTTGAGCCGGGCGCCGGCGTTGCGGACGGCGCGGGCGTGGTTGTCGGGGCGGGAGGCGTCGCCGGCCGAGCTGCCGGCGCTGCGGGCGTCGGAGCGGGCGTTGCTGTCGGCGCTGGCGTCGCCGTTGGGAGGGGCCGTGCGGCAGGGGCCGCCGAAGGCGGCGTGGCGGGCGGCGGAGGTGTTGGCGTGGTGGCCGGACGCGCCGGTGCCGCAGGTGGCGGGGGCGGTGGTGTCGGCGCGTGCTGCTGCGGAGCCGCAGCCGGCGGCGGCGTGGGTGCCTTGGGTGCGGCGGCCGGTGGGGGCGGAGGCGGCGGAGGTGTCTGATGCGTCGCCGGCGGCGGCGGTGGAGGCGGCGGCGTCGGACGTGCCGGCGCAGCAGCCGGCGGGGGGGCAGCAGGCGGATGCGGTGGTGCAGCCGCCGGTGGCGGAGCGGTCGGTGGCTTGGGAGCCGCAGGCGGCGGCGGAGGCGGCGCTGCCGGGCGCGCGGCGGGCGGCGGCCCCTTCGGCGCTTCCTTCGGAGGCTGCTTCGGTTTTCCGTCAGGGCCTGTCTCTGGCTGGGCCTGCGCGACCACGAGCGGCGGCGCGTTTTGCGCATGCGATGCGGAGCTTGCGAATTGCATCGCGGTCAGAGCCGTCGTGGCAAGCAGCACGAAACGAAGGTTGGTCATGATGGTGAACTTCCCCGGAAGGTTCTTTGACGAAGTCGCGGTTTGACGAAGTGGTGGTTCAGCTAAGTCTTGGTTCAACGAAGTCTTGGTTCAACGAAGTCTAGTGATGAACAGCTACGCGTTGGGCCGCATTGTGGCGGGCAAAGAGGCTGCGGCCCGATATATTTCTGCACGCAAATCACGTCACGACGGCAACGTTCATTGCGCATTCAGACGCAGGTTGCAATCGCCTCACATGGGATCATTCGCTTCGTCTGCGATATCCGCGATCCCACAGCGGAAATCGCATCCGTTGCGGGATTCGGCGTGAGCGGTCCGCTCGGACCGCGCGACGGAATCTCTTCAGGCGTATGGCCCGGCAATTCATCGGGCCGTGGTGGCGAACCGGGCTCGCGCACCGGTGGCGCGATGTCGGGCTGCGGATTGCCCGGCGGAATGCCGGGCGGCGGCTCGGTGGGGGTCCCCGGTGTTGCCGGCGGTATCTCGGGCGGTTCGATCGGCATTCGGCATCATCGAGATCAATTGTCTGGAGAACGACAACGATGATGCCGCGTCGATGTTCCGCGTCGCGACGTCCTATTCGGGCGCATGGCAGACGGCTTCGATGTTGTGTCCATCGGGATCGAGCACGAAGGCGCCGTAGTCGTTCGGATGATAATGCGGGCGGATGCCGGGCGGCCCGTTGTCGCGGCCGCCGGCTGCCATCGCCGCCTTGTAGAACGCATCCACCGTGGCGCGGTCTTTTGCCGCAATCGCAACATGCACCGGCTTGTTCATCGCGCCTTCGCCGCCGATCCAGAAATCCGCGACAGGAACGTATTGCTCCGCGTCTTGCGCGCGATCGCAAAGCCGCGCGCGACCATGTCAGCAATACAATCATCCCGCCATTCGTTTTGTGACAGATGCTCGATCACGACTGCACGCGGCCACAGCGATTGCGGCGCATCGCGGAAGAAGCCGATCAGCACGCGATCCTCAAAGCCTTCAACGTCGATCTTGAGCGAATCGACGTTGGCAATGCCGGCCTCGTCGAGAATGCGCGTCAGCCGCAACGACGGCACCTTGATCGCATCAGTGCTGGCCGTGCCGGTGACGACATGGGTGGCGCCGAGATTGCCGCCGCCGCTCTCGATCATCAATTCGCCGTCGCTGTCGCCGGCGGCGGCCTGCACCAGGCGCACCTGCGTCGCTTTCGATGCCGCGTGGTTGAAGGACAGCCGTCCAAAGGTCATCGGATGCGGCTCGATCGCAACCACCTTGCCGGCGGACCCGACCTGGCGCGCCATCACCAGCGCAAACGTGCCGACATTGGCGCCGACGTCGACGAAGACGCCGCCGGCCGGCGTGTGCTGGCGCAGGAAGTCGAGCTCGTCGAGATTGTAATCCGGATTGAACAACGCGCCGCGCTCGGTCGCACTGCCCTGGTGATAGAAGCGGAACGAGGCGCCCTGATACTGCACGTCGACCGGGCCGCCGCGCATCAGATTGACCAGCCGCGACATCCAGGGCCGGAACGCGCCGCGCTTCAGCCGCGAGCCTTGTGTCAGGCGAATGACCGCAGCCTGCGCCGCATTCGGCGCAAACGCGCCGAACGGCGCGGACGAAGGGGCGTTGTCGGGCGTCAAGCAGGCGATCCTCGTTGCAAGCGGCGCATGCATAGCCGGTTTTTGCCGGGGACTCCAATCTTCACGAGAGATCTGTAGTCCGGATGGAGCGCGGCGAAATCCGGGTTTGTGTCCGCAGGTGGTAGACTTTCCCGGATTACGCTTCCGCTCGATCCGGGCTACGTGACCGGCCTATTCCGCAGCGCCGTCGCGCACGCGCCGCGGCCGCGCGGCGCGATGCAGGACGCGCGAGAGCTCCTCGATGGAGTAGGGCTTTTGCACGAGGTCGCAGCCGAGGCTCCCCTGTTGCGCCAGGGCCTGGCTGTAGCCCGTGGTCAGCACGACCGGCACGCCGATGCTGCGATCGCGGATCGCCTGTGCGAGATCGAGCCCGGTCATGCCCGGCATCACCACGTCCGAGAACACGACATCGAAGCGATCCGCATCCACGGTCAGCTCGGCGAACGCGTCGGTGGCGTTGTCGACGAGCGTGATGCTGTAGCCGAGCTCGGTCAGGCCGTCGGCGGCGAAATTGCCGAGCTCGATATTGTCCTCGACCACCAGCACCGACATGCCGCTGCCGGCGACCGCCGGTGCGGTGTTTGGCGCCTGCCGCTGCGGCAGCAGATCTGCCGGCACGCGCGGCAGATAGAGCGCGAAGGTGCTGCCCTGCCCGACCGCGCTTTCGACCGTCACCTCGCCGCCGGACTGACGGGCGAACCCGAACACCTGCGACAGGCCGAGACCGGTCCCCGCGCCGACCTGCTTGGTGGTGAAGAACGGCTCGAAGATGCGTCCAAGTCGCGCGGCCGGAATACCGACGCCGGTGTCGCTGACGGTAATGCTGACGAAACCATGGCTTCCTGCGAGATGCGTCAGCGTCTCCGGAACGTTCGTCGCAGCCTGCACCGTGAAGTTGATCCGGCCCTTGCCCTGCATGGCGTCGCGCGCATTGGTCGCCATGTTGATCAGCGCCGTCTCGAACTGGCCGGCATCGGCATTCACGAGGCAGGGCTCCGCTGGCAGCCGCATGATGATCTCGATGCCGGGACCGAGCAGCGTGGCGAGCATGTCGCGCAGCGACTGGATCCGTTCGCCGACGTTGAACACCTCCGGCTTCAGGGGTTGCCGGCGCGCGAAGGCCAGGAGCTGCGACGTCAATTTGGCGGCGCGCGCGACCGCGTCCGCAATCGCAGTGATATAGCGCTGGCGCCGCTCCTCGCTCAGTTGCGGCCGGTTCAACAAATCGACGGAGGCGCGGATCACGGTGAGGAGGTTGTTGAAGTCGTGCGCGACGCCGCCGGTGAGCTGGCCCAGCGCCTCCAGGCGCTGGCTGTGCTTGAGCGCCTCCTCGGCCTCGCGCCGCTTGGCAGCTTCGAGCTGGAGATGCTGGGTGCGCCGGAAGGCGAAGGCGAGCAGCAGAAACAGCAGCGCGGTCGCGGGAATGCCGAACACCAGATGCTGGCCGATGGTGCCGAGCCAGCGTGCGCGGATGGCGGAGGTCTCCAGCCCCGCGCTGACATAGATCGGATACTCGGCGATGCGCCTGTAGCCGATGCGCCGCTCGATCCCGTCCGACGGCCAGGCGATCGTCATCAGGCCGTGCTCGGGACTGGCCGCGATTTTCTGGCCGACCGGTCCGCCTGGGTCGAGCTGGAAATCGCGATCGAGCCGCGGGAAATGCGCGATCACCACGCCGTCGGCGCGTCCCATCGCGAAGAAGCTGCCGGGATCGGACCCGATCCTGGCGTAAAAGCTCTCGAAATATTCCGGCAGGACCGACGCCTGAATCACGCCGATGAAGCTGCCGTCGTCGGAGGAGCGGCGGCGGCTCACGCCGAAGAAGCGCGCACCCTGATAGGGCGGGCGCGGCGTCAGCGAGGCGCCGATGAAGGTGCCGATGCTCTGGTCGACATGGGCATAGAAATAGTCACGGTCCGCAAAACTCTGATCCGGCGGCGGCGAGGCGAGGCTGTTGACCAGCGATTTTCCGTTCGCATCGAAGATCCAGGCGGATTTGAGCTGCGGTAGCGAATCGGCGAGCTGCTTCAGGCGCTGGTGCAGCACAGGTTCGCGCGCCCGGATGACCTCGTCGGGCAGGCCGCGCACGACCTCGTTGAGCTCGGCGAGGCTGCGGTCGATGGTCTCGAACACCTTGAGCGCATGCTCATGCGCGACGTCGAGCGTGCGCTCGATCTCGCGATCGGCAATGTCCAGCGTCGAGGTATAGGAGATCGTGGCGGCGATGGCGAACAGCGCAATTGGCAGCGCCAGGGATGCAGCCATCATCCACTGCAACAGTCTCAGCGAGTTGCGTTGTGCGCCCTGCACGGTCGCTCCGGTCCCCCGCCGGAAAGCTTACTAGAATTTCGCGCCGGGAAGGAAGCGGCTTATGCGCGGAACCGGAGGTTGCAATATGTCAGATCGCGCGTGAGCGGCAAGCTAGATAAATTCTACTGAAATTGAAGCCAGTTGTAGAATGCCCCGGCCGTTCGGGCCGGGGGTCGAAGCATGAATGGCGCCTAGACCTGCCGCTCGACCATCTTGAGCTTGAGCTCGGCGATGGCTTCGGCCGGGTTGAGGCCCTTCGGGCAGGCCTTGGCGCAGTTCATGATGGTGTGGCAGCGATAGAGCCGGAACGGGTCCTCGAGATCGTCGAGCCGTTCGCCGGTGGCTTCATCACGGGAGTCCGAGACCCAGCGGTTGGCCTGGAGCAGGGCGGCGGGACCGAGATAGCGGTCGCTGTTCCACCAATAGCTCGGGCACGAGGTCGAGCAGCAGGCGCAGAGAATGCACTCGTAGAGGCCGTCGAGCTTCTCGCGGTCCTCGTGGCTCTGGCGCCATTCCTTCTGCGGCGTCGGCGAGGTCGTCTTCAGCCAGGGTTCGACCGAGGCATACTGCGCATAGAAGTTGGTGAGGTCGGGGACGAGGTCCTTCACCACCGGCTGGTGCGGCAGTGGATTGATCTTCACCGCGCCGTCCTTGACGTCGTGCATCGAGCGGGTGCAGGCGAGCGTGTTCTGGCCGTCGATGTTCATGGCGCAGGAGCCGCAGACGCCTTCGCGGCAGGAGCGGCGGAAGGTCAGCGACGGATCGATGTGGTTCTTGATCCAGATCAGGCCGTCCAGCACCATCGGGCCGCAATCATGGGTGTCGACGTAATAGGTGTCGACGCTCGGATTCTTGCCGTCGTCCGGATTCCAGCGATAGACGCGGAATTCGCGAAGCTCGGTCGCGCCCGCGGGCTTCGGCCAGGTCTTGCCGCCGGTGATCTTGGAGTTCTTCGGAAGTGCGAATTCAACCATTCGATTCAGGCCTTCGCTGTTCGATCAATACACGCGCGCTTTGGGCGGGATGTACTGCACGTCGTTGGTCATGGTGTAGTCGTGAACCGGGCGGTACTCGATCTTGACCTTGCCGTTGTCATCGAGCCAGGCCAGCGTGTGCTTCATCCAGTTCTTGTCGTCGCGCGCCGAGAAATCCTCGCGGGCATGCGCACCGCGGCTCTCGGTGCGGTTGGCGGCGGAATCCATCGTCACCACCGCCTGCGAGATCAGATTGTCGAACTCGAGCGTCTCGATCAGGTCGGAATTCCACACCAGCGAGCGGTCGGACACGGCGATGTCGGTGATGCCGCTGTGGACCTTCTCGATCAGGTTCTGGCCTTCGCTCAAGACTTCGCCGGTGCGGAACACCGCGCAATTGTTCTGCATCACGTGCTGCATGCCTTCGCGCAGCTTCGCGGTCGGCGTGCCGCCCGAGGCGTAGCGGTAATGGTCGAGGCGGCCGAGCGCGAGCTCGGACGAGTTCGCCGGCAGCTCGGGCTGACTGGCGTTCGGCGTCAGCTTCTCGGCGAGACGCAGCGCCGCGGCGCGGCCGAACACGACGAGGTCGATCAGCGAGTTGGAGCCGAGGCGGTTGGCGCCGTGCACGGAGACGCAGGCGGCTTCGCCGATCGCCATCAGGCCTGGAATGATGGCGTTGTCGTCGCCGTCCTTCTTGGTCAGCACTTCGCCGTGATAGTTCGTCGGGATGCCGCCCATGTTGTAGTGCACGGTCGGCACGATCGGGATCGGCTCGCGCGTCACGTCGACATTGGCGAAGATCTTGGCGGATTCGGAGATGCCCGGCAGCCGCTCGGCGAGCACCGCGGGATCGAGATGGTCGAGATGAAGGAAGATGTGATCCTTCTTCTTGCCGACGCCGCGGCCTTCGCGGATCTCGATGGTCATCGCGCGCGAGACGACGTCGCGCGAGGCCAGATCCTTTGCGGAAGGCGCGTAGCGCTCCATGAAACGCTCGCCCTCGGAGTTGACGAGATAGCCGCCCTCGCCGCGCGCGCCTTCGGTGACGAGACAGCCCGAGCCGTAGATGCCGGTCGGGTGGAACTGCACGAACTCCATGTCCTGCATCGGCAGGCCGGCGCGCAGCACCATGCCGCCGCCGTCACCGGTGCAGGTGTGGGCCGAGGTGCAGGAGGCATAGGCGCGGCCGTAGCCGCCAGTGGCCAGAATCACGGTCTGGGCGCGGAAGCGATGCAGCGTGCCGTCGTCGAGCTTGAGCGCGATGACGCCGCGGCAGGTGCCCTGGTCGTCCATGATCAGGTCGATGGCGAAGAACTCGATGAAGAACTCGGCCGCGTGGCGCAGCGACTGGCCGTACATCGTGTGCAGCATGGCGTGGCCGGTGCGATCGGCGGCGGCGCAGGTACGCTGCGCCTGGCTCTTGCCGAACTCGGTGGTCATGCCGCCGAACGGGCGCTGGTAGATCTTGCCGTCCTCGGTACGCGAGAACGGCACGCCCCAATGTTCGAGCTCGTAGACCGCCTCGGGCGCGTTGCGCACCATGTATTCGATCGCGTCCTGATCGCCGAGCCAGTCCGACCCCTTCACGGTGTCGTACATGTGCCAGCGCCAGTCATCCTTGTGCATGTTGCCGAGCGAAGCCGAGATGCCACCCTGCGCCGCCACCGTGTGAGAACGGGTCGGAAACACTTTTGTGATGCAGGCGGTGCGCAGGCCAGCCTCGCTGCAACCGACCACGGCGCGCAGGCCGGCGCCGCCGGCGCCGACAACGACGACGTCATAGGTGTGGTCTTCGATCGGATAGGCTTTTCCATTGGTGGCGGGAGCGCCGTTGCCCTTGCCATTCGTCTCGGCGGCCGATGTTCCGGTGGCCATGGCTTACACTCCGGATGAAAGCTTCAGGATCGCATAGGTCGAGGCGAGTGCCACGGCGATCGCGAAGAAATTGTTGAGCATGATCGAGACGAGCTTCAGCTTCTCGTTATGGACGTAGTCCTCGATCACGACCTGCATGCCGATCTTCATGTGCCAGGCGCAGGCGAAGATGAACAGCAGCAGGATCACGGCGACGGGCAGCGAAGAGAGGATCTGCGCAGCGCCGACCTGGTTGCGGCCGAGCAGGATCATGACGATCACCAGTGCCGGGATCATCAGCAGGGTCATCGCGACGGCGGTGATGCGCTGACGCCAGAAATCGGACGTGCCGGAATGGGCCGCGCCAAGATTGCGGACGCGGCCGAGCGGGGTGCGCATGCTGCGCTTCGGCAAGTCGGTTGCGCTCATCGTCCACCTCCGATCATGTAGGCGATGATCCAGATCAGCACCGTCAGCACGATGCCGCCGATCAGCGCGCCCCAGGTCAGGGCCTCGCGCTCATTGGCCTTGAAGCCGTAGCCGAGGTCCCAGACGAAGTGCCGGATGCCGCTCAACATATGGTGCATCAGCGCCCAGGTGTAGCCGAACACGATCAGGCGCCCGATGATGCTGCCGGTGAAGGCCTGGACGTTGGCGTAGGCGGCGGGGCCGGAGGCGGCTGCGACCAGCCACCAGACCAGCAGCAGGGTTCCAACATAAAGGGCGATACCGGTGGCACGGTGGACGATGGACAGCGCCATCGTCAGCGTCCAGCGGTAGACTTGCATGTGTGGTGAAAGCGGTCGTTCGATCCGTGCGGTCATGGGCTTTGATGTTGTATGGCGGCCCAGCTTGGGGCGCGCGGGGATCGCGAAAGGTGGGCTCTATTTACGGAGTCGATTTGGCCTGCGCAATCACCAAATCGCCATAAATCGAACCGTCGTTCAGCGCTACGGCCTTGATGAGAAAGCCCAATCAGGGCCGTGGTATACCAGCGCGACGGTCCGCCAGCTAATAAAAGAACATTAATTCATTTCTTTGGGGCAGCCGAGGCGCGTTGAAATTACTATTGGAACGCCTCTAAGCGAACTAGTCAGTTCACGCCCATTGAGGCCACGCATTTGACCCCGTCGAGATGTCTCGGATGGCCATTTGCCGGTCGGGATCGCTTTGGTCGCGGATATGCATGTCCTGCATTCCACCCCGCCGACGGAGACGCTGCGAGAATCAACGGCTGAGCGGATCGCTTACGCGCCATCGTTCGATCAGGAAGTCGATGAAGGCGCGAATCTTCGCCGAGCCCAGGCGCGACGGCTGATAGAGCGCGTGGAGCGGCGCTGGAGCCGGCTCGTGCTCGCGCAGGAGACGCCGCAAACGTCCTTCGCCAAGCTGCCTTTCCACCTGCCAAGACGGCACACGCACGATGCCGGCGCCGGCTTCCGCGGCGGTGGCGAGGGCATCGAGGCTGTTGACCCACAGACGTCCCGCGACGCGGACGCGCGGACCCTCGGCGCGGCCAAATCGCCACGTCGCCATGCCGGGCGCGTCGGAAAACACCAGGCAATCATGCTGTGCCAGATCGGACGGGGTCTGCGGCTCACCGCGGCGCGCGAGATAGTCGGGCGAGGCGCAATGGATCATCTGCACTTCCGCAAGCTTTCGCGCCACGAGCTGCGAGTCGGGAACGCGTCCGACGCGGAGCGCCAGGTGCACGTCCTCCTCGATCAGGTCGACGTTGCGGTCGACCAGCAGCAGATCGACGGCGAGCGACGGACAGGCGCGCAGGAAATCGCCGAGCAGCGGCGCAATCAGCAGGCGTCCCATCAATGTCGGCGCACTGACGCGCAGGCGCCCCGACGGTTCGCGGCGGCTTCCCGCCAGCGCTTCCTCGATCTCCCGCAACTCGCCGAGGATCGATCTGGCGCGTTCGTAGAGAACGCGTCCGTCTTCGGTGAGCGCGAGTTGCCGCGTGGTCCGCACCAGCAATCGGGTACCGAAATGCTGCTCGAGGGCTGAAATCTGCCGGCTGACCGATGTCAGCGAGCTCGGCAGCGCCCGCGCCGCTGCGGACAGGCTGCCGGCATCCACCGCCCGCACAAAGGTCGCCATCGCTGCGAGCTGGTCCACGGCCATCCTTCCATATCCCGCAAGCTACCGTCGCCAACATCGCTCATAGTCACGCAATACGGAAGGGTCTATGTAGCGCGGGCAAACGCAAATCGGATCCCGAGCGTGCTGATGGCTGGCCTCGATATCTCCGAGCTCGTGGAGCTCGCGCTGCTGCTGATCGCAGTCGGCGCACTGTCGGGCTTTCTCGCGGGCGTGTTCGGCATCGGCGGCGGTGCGATTCTCGTGCCGGTGTTCTATGAATGCTTCCGCATCGCCGGCGTGCCGCTGGAGGTGCGGATGCCGCTCTGCATCGGCACCTCGCTTGCGGTGATCATCCCGACGTCGATCCGTTCGTTCCAGGCGCATTACAAGCGCGGCGCCGTCGACATGTCGATCCTGCGCGTCTGGTGGCTGCCGATCATGATCGGCGTCGTCACCGGCAGCGTGGTCGCGCGCTACGCGCCGGAGCGGCTGTTCAAGATCGTGTTTGTTTGCGTCGCCTATTCAGCGGCAGCCCGCCTGATCTTCGCGCGCGAGACCTGGAAGCTCGGCGACGATCTGCCCAAGGGCCCGTTGATGCGCGTCTATGGCTTCTGCGTCGGCATTTTGTCGACGCTGATGGGCATCGGCGGCGGCTTGTTCTCGAACCTGCTGATGACGTTCTACGGCCGGCCGATCCATCAGGCGGTCGCGACATCGTCGGCGCTCGCGGTGCTGATCTCGATTCCCGGTGCGCTCGGCTACATCTTTGCTGGCTGGCCGGCGGCAGCGACCTATCCGAGCGTCACGGCGCTGCAAGTCCCGTTCGCGCTCGGTTATGTCTCGCTGATCGGCGCCGTGCTGGTGATGCCGATGAGCCTCGTCACTGCGCCGCTCGGCGTGAGAGCCGCGCATGCGATGTCGAAACGGACGCTGGAGGTCGCGTTCGGCTGCTATCTGTTTATCGTCGGCAGCAGGTTTGTGATGAGCCTGTTGAGCGGACAGTAGCCGCCACAACCTCCGTCATTGCGAGCGCAGCGTAGCAATCCGGAATCTTTCCACGGCGGCAGTCTGGATTGCTTGGTCGCAAGGGCTCCTCGCAATGACGCGTCGAGAGAGCGATGCCCCCTCACTTCTTCGCGAAGATATCCTTGTACGCATCCCGCAGCACGTTCTTCTGCACCTTGCCCATGGTGTTGCGCGGCAGCTCGTCGACGACGAAGACGCGCTTTGGCATCTTGAATTTGGCGAGCCGGCCGTCGAGCGCCTTCAGCACCGAGGCTTCGCTGACATCGGCGCCCTTGTTGCAAACGAGAACCGCCGTGACGCCCTCACCGAAATCGGCATGCGGCACGCCGATTACGGCGGATTCGATCACGCCCGGCATGGCGTCGATCTCGCTCTCGATTTCCTTCGGGTAGACGTTGAAGCCGCCGGAGATCACCAGATCCTTGCCGCGGCCGAGGATGTGGACGTAGCCCTTGCCGTCGATCTTACCGAGATCGCCGGTGATGAAGAAGCCGTCGGGCCGGAATTCGGCCTTGGTCTTCTCCGGCATGCGCCAATAGCCCTTGAACACGTTCGGGCCCTTGACCTCGATCATGCCGATTTCGTCGCGCGGCAGCTCCTTGCCGGTCTCGGGATCGGTGACACGGACGGACACGCCGGGCAGCGGAAAGCCGACCGCGCCGGGTACGCGCTCGCCGTCATAGGGGTTCGACGTGTTCATGTTGGTCTCGGTCATGCCGTAGCGCTCGAGCACGGCATGCCCGGTGCGCGCGGACCATTCGCGATGGGTTTCGGCCAGCAAAGGTGCCGAGCCCGAGACGAACAGGCGCATGTGCTTGGTGGTCTCGCGCGACAGCGCGGGATTTTGCAGCAGCCGCGTGTAGAACGTCGGCACACCCATCAGCACGGTGGCGCGTGCCATCAGCTTGATGATCAGATCCGGGTCGAGCTTCGGCAGGAAGATCATCGAGGCGCGGGCGAACAGCGTTACGTTGGTCGCCACGAACAGGCCGTGGGTATGGTAGATCGGCAGCGCGTGGATCAGCACGTCCTTGTCGGTGAAGCGCCAGTAGCCGACGAGCGAGAGCGAGTTCGACGCGAGATTGTCGTGGGTCAGCATCGCGCCCTTGGAACGGCCGGTGGTGCCCGACGTGTAGAGGATCGCGGCGAGATCGTCGTTTGCACGGGCGACGGTCGCGAATTCGCGGCTCGCCTTGCCGGCGGCGTCCGTCAGCGAGCCCTTGCCGTCCGGTCCGAGCGTTTCGACCTTGGCACTTGCTTTGGCCGCGATCGGGGCGAGACCCTCGGCCTTGGAGGGATCGCAAACCACCAGCGTCGGCTCGGCGTCGTCGATGAAGTAGTCGAGCTCGTTCAGCGTATAGGCGGTGTTGAGCGGCAGATAGACCGCGCCGGCCCGCACGGTCGCCAGATACAGCACGATATTGGCGACGGATTTCTCGACCTGCACCGCCACGCGGTCGCCGGGCTTCACGCCACGCGCGACCAGCACATTCGCCATTTGCCCGGCCCGCGCGATCAGATCGCCATAGCTGATATGGGCGCCGTCATGCGTTTCGATCGCGAGGCGCTTTGGGTCGTCCAGGCTATCGAACAGGCGGGAAAACAGATTGGCGTTGGCAGCTTGGTTCATGCAAGATTTCCTCGACCGCAAGGCTCGTCAGACAAGGCCGGTCAAAACCGAGGGCTGGATTAGCAAAAACCGCCCCAATGAAGCAACGGAGACAGTTTGCATGACCAAAAACGGGAAACGCGTGGCCTGGGTCACCGGCGGTGGCAGCGGGATCGGCGAGGCCGGCGCCGAGGCGCTCGCGGCCGACGGCTGGACGGTGGTGATCTCTGGCCGCCGCAAGGATGCCCTGGATGTCGTGGTGGCGAAGATCACCAAGGCGGCCGGGATGGCCGAGGCCATCGCGCTGGATGTGGCGAACGCCGACGCGGCCCAGAAGGCGGCCGATCAGATCGTCGCCAGGCACGGCCGGATCGATCTCCTGGTCAACAATGCCGGCATCAATGTCCCGAAGCGCAGCTGGAAGGACATGGAACTGGACGGCTGGGACCAGCTCGTCCAGGTCAATCTCAACGGCGTGCTCTATTGCATGCGCGCGGTGCTGCCGACGATGCGCAAGCAAAAGGATGGCTCGATCATCAACGTCTCGTCCTGGGCCGGCCGCCACGTCTCGAAGATGCCGGGCCCGGCCTACACCACCACCAAACATGCGGTGCTGGCGCTGACTCATTCCTTCAACATGGACGAATGCGTCAACGGCCTGCGCGCCTGCTGCCTGATGCCGGGCGAGGTGGCGACGCCGATCCTGAAGCTGCGCCCGGTGGTGCCGAGCGAGGAAGAGCAGGCGAAGATGCTGCAATCCGAGGATCTCGGCCGCACCATCGCGTTCATCGCCAGCATGCCACCGCGCGTCTGCATCAACGAGCTCCTGATCAGCCCGACGCATAATCGCGGCTTCATCCAGACGCCGCTGAGCAGGGATTGAGGATGGAGTAGCGCGCGCCGCAATCTCTGTCGTCGTCCCGGGGCGCGACGAAGTCGCGAGCCCGGGACCCATAACCACAGGGAGAAATTGTCGCGCGAGAGTGGTAATTCCGAGTCTTCGCCAAACCACTCCCTGTGGTTATGGGTCCCGGATCTGCGCTGCGCTTGTCCGGGACGACAGCGGAGTGTGTGACGGGTTCGCGCACCACACGAACACGCCGTCCCTTAGTTTCAAGCATCACGATAAATTATTCTCCGAAACCGTTTCTCAAACCCTCCCGTAGTTCGGCCAACGACGCGCTACTGCTTCACGTCAAACTGTCGCAGCTGCCGTTGTTGCCCCAACGCAAACGCCGGCGAGTGCCGGTCACCATTCAATCGGGAGTTTCTCCATGTCGAAGCGCATTGCCTATCTCACTGCCGCTGCCTTCAGCGCGCTGGCCATCACCGCGACCGTGGTCGCGCCGGCCCGTGCCGAGGAAAAGACCGTCATGGTCGGCGGCGCCGCGATGTTCCCGTCGAAGAACATCGTCCAGAACGCGGTCAATTCGAAGGACCACACCACGCTGGTGGCGGCGGTGAAGGCGGCTGGCCTGGTGCCGACGCTGGAAGGCAAGGGCCCGTTCACGGTGTTCGCGCCGACCAACGCCGCCTTCGGCAAGCTGCCGGCCGGCACCGTCGACAATCTGGTCAAGCCCGAGAACAAGGCGACCCTGACCAAGATCCTCACCTACCATGTCGTGGCCGGCAAGCTCGAGGCCTCCGACCTCACCGACGGCAAGAAGCTCAAGACCGTCGAGGGCGAGGAGCTCACCGTGAAGAAGCAGGACGGCAAGACCTGGATCGTCGACGCCAAGGGCGGCACCTCGATGGTGACCATCTCCAATGTCAACCAGTCCAACGGCGTCATCCATGTGGTCGACACCGTGCTGATGCCGGCGACGTAACCCCGCGCAGCCCTGTTTAGTCCCCCTGACAGGGTTTTGTGGTAAGGCGAGCCGGGGGCACCCGGCTCGCTTGATTGTGACTATCATAGCCCGCCGGCATCGATTCAATCGCAGCCAGGGCGTAACGAAAGCGGAATGACCGGCGTATAATCTGCTGACACACGAAACCAGCACGGAACCATCATGTCGAGCCTCACCGTAACCGACGATCAGGTCGGGACCACGCGCGCCAAAGTGATCCAGCCGATCTGGGTCCGCCTGATGCACTGGACCAATGCGGTGGCCATGATCCTGATGATCATGTCGGGCTGGCAGATCTACAACGCCTCACCGCTGTTCGATTTCCGCTTCTCCCACGACGTCACGCTCGGTGGCTGGCTCGGCGGCGCGCTGCTCTGGCACTTTGCCGCGATGTGGCTGCTGATGGTTAACGGCCTCGCTTATCTCATCACCGGTTTCGCCACCGGCCGCTTCGCCAGGAAGCTGCTGCCGATCACGCCGGCGGGCGTGATCCACGACGTCAAGGCGGCGCTGACCTTCAAGCTCAGTCATGACGATCTCAGCGTCTACAATTACGTGCAGCGCACGCTCTATGCCGGCATCATACTGGTCGGCGTGCTGATCGTGTTGTCGGGCCTGTCGATGTGGAAGCCGGTGCAGCTGCATTGGCTGGTGATGCTGTTCGGCGACTATCCGACCGCGCGCTACGTGCATTTCTTCTGCATGGCCGCGATCTGCGCCTTCCTCGTCGTTCACGTTCTGCTCGCGCTGCTGGTGCCGAAGAGCCTGCGCGCGATGATCATCGGTCGCTGAGGGAGAGGTGTCATGGCAAAACGTTCATTCCTGATCCCCGGCGTCGACAAGCGGCTGCTGATCAAGGACTCGCTGAAGACGATGCCCGATCTCACCCGCCGCCGCTTCATCGCGGGCGGCGCGAGCCTCGGCGCGCTGACATTGCTCACCGGCTGCGACGTGGTCGATTCCTCCTCAGCCGATGCGCTGCTGGCGAAAATCTCGAAGTTCAACGACGCGGTGCAGGCCTACATCTTCAATCCCGACGCGCTGGCGCCGACCTTCCCCGAGAGCGCGATCACAAAGCCGTTCCCGTTCAACGCCTATTACGAGCTCGACGACGCGCCGGAGGTCGACGGCGAGGCCTGGAAGCTCGAGGTGCGCGGCCTCGTCGACAACAAGAAATCGTGGACATTGCCAGAGCTCACCAAGCTGCCGCAGTTCACGCAGATCACCCGTCATATCTGCGTCGAAGGCTGGAGCGCGATCGGCAGCTGGACCGGCACGCCGCTGCGCGACTTCCTCAAGCTGATCGGCGCCGACACGCGCGCGAAATATGTCTGGTTCCAGTGCGCCGACAAGGACGGCTACAACTCGCCCTTGGACATGCGCACCGCGCTGCATCCGCAAACCCAGATGACGTTCAAATTCGGCAACGAGATCTTGCCCCGCGCTTACGGCTTTCCAATGAAGATCCGCGTGCCGACGAAACTCGGCTTCAAGAACCCGAAATACGTGGTCTCGATGGAAGTCACCAACGACTACAAGGGCGGCTATTGGGAAGACCAGGGGTACAATTCGTTCAGCGGGAGCTGAGAGGGCGAATAGCGAATAGGGAGTAGCGAGTAGGGAGGCAGCGCAGCCTATCCGCGCTCAATTCGCCACTCGCTATTCGCCACTCGCCGCCTTCGGCCCCACCTTGCGCTGGCACAACGCCGCCACCGCCCCGAGCGCCAGCAGCGCCGCCGACACATTCAGCGCGTAATTCAGGCTCCCCAGCGCATCGGTGATCGCGCCGACGACGATCGGCCCGAGCGTCTGGCCGACGCCGAACGACACCGTCATCGCCGCGATCGCGGTCGGCCATTCCTCGTGCGGATAGTTGAAGCGGACGAAGGCGGTGGTGGAGTTGACCACGGCAAAGAAGGCGACGCCGAACACGACGGCCGAGACCGCAAGCCATGCCGTCGAATGCCCGAGCATCGGCAGGCCGGCGCCGATCGCGTTGGTGCCGAGAATGATGGCGGTCGCAAGCCCGCCGCGGTCGAGCGCGAGCACGCGGCGCCAGACCCAGGGCGTGACGAAGGCGCTGACGCCGATCAGGCCCCAGAACGCGGCCTGTGCGGTGGCATCGCCGCCGCCGTCGCGCACATAGGCGATCATGAAGGTCATGTAGGCGATGTAGCCGGCGCCGAACAGGAAGTAGGCGGCGAGGTAGATCAAGACGGGTGGAATGGCGAATGACGCGCGGCTCGCTTCCGCAAAGCGCGCGCCGCTCTCGATCCGGATCAGGAACAGCGGCACGGTCATCACCGCCGAGAGCAGTGTCAGCGCCCACCACACGATCCACCACGAGCCGGGTCCGAACCATTGCAGCGTGAACGGGGCAATAAGTCCCGAGGCGAGAATGCCGACACCGGGGCCGGCATAGTACAGGCTGAGCAGGAAATTGGCCCGCTCGGGATGCGACTGCGCGATGTTTGCCGCCAGCGCGCCGCCGGCGACGAAGCCGGCCGCAGCACCGATGCCGAGGATCAGCCGTGCCAGGCTCAGCGCGACGAAATTGCCGGTCAGCGCGCAGGTCGCAAGCGCAGCCAGGCAGGCCAGGGTTCCGCCGCGGATCGCCGCCGACCAGCCGACGCGCCGGATCAGCCGGGACGCCGCAAGCGCGCCCGCGAGATAACCGACGGCATTGATGGTGTTCATGAAACCGGCCGCCGAGTAGGACCAGTTCAGCGCCTCCCGCATGTCCGGCAGCACCAGCGCATAGGCAAAGCGGCCGATGCCGAGCCCGACCGTCGCCGCCAGCGACAGGATCAGGATCAGCCGCGCGGGATGCGCGTCGGGAAGGGTTCGGTCTGGGGCGTGCAACAGGGGTACTCCGGCACGGCGATTGTGGCAGGCCCTGCCAGCCTTGCACAGCCGCGGCGCAGCAATGGTGTCTTGCCAAGCGCGCAAGGCCGCTCTAGCACTCCGGCCGAATTCGATCTCAGAGGAAACGACCATGGCGACCCATAAATTGCTGCTTCTCCCCGGCGACGGCATCGGTCCGGAGGTGATGGGCGAGGTGAAGCGGCTGATCGACTGGCTGAATTCCGCGGGCATCGCTAAGTTCGAGACCGACAGCGGCCTCGTCGGCGGCTCGGCCTATGACGCCCACAAGGTGTCGATCTCCGAGGGCGACATGGCCAAGGCGCTGGCGGCCGACGCCATCATCTTCGGCGCGGTCGGCGGTCCGAAATGGGATGCCGTTCCCTACGAGGTGCGCCCCGAAGCCGGCCTCCTCCGGCTGCGCAAGGATCTCGGCCTGTTCGCCAACCTCCGCCCGGCCGTGTGCTATCCGGCGCTGGCGGACGCCTCGAGCCTGAAGCGTGAGGCGGTCGAGGGCCTCGACATCGTCATCGTGCGCGAGCTCACCGGCGGCGTCTATTTCGGCGAGCCCAAGACCATCACCGATCTCGGCAACGGCCAGAAGCGCGCCATCGATACCCAGGTCTACGACACCTATGAGATCGAGCGCATCGCCCGCGTAGCCTTCGACCTTGCGAAGAAGCGCAAGAACAAGGTGACGTCGATGGAGAAGCGCAACGTCATGAAGTCCGGCGTGCTCTGGAACGAGGTCGTCACCCAGGTTCACAAGCGCGAATATCCTGACGTCACGCTCGAGCATCAGCTCGCCGATTCCGGCGGCATGATGCTGGTGAAATGGCCGAAGCAGTTCGACGTCATCGTCACCGACAATCTGTTCGGCGACATGCTGTCCGACATCGCGGCGATGCTGACCGGTTCGCTCGGCATGCTGCCCTCGGCCTCGCTCGGCGAGGTCGACGTCAAGAGCAAGAAGCGCAAGGCGCTGTACGAGCCGGTGCACGGCTCGGCGCCCGACATTGCCGGCAAGGGCCTCGCCAACCCGATCGCGATGATCTCGTCGTTCGGCATGGCGCTGCGCTATTCCTTCGACATGGGCGATCTCGCCGACAAGGTCGATGCCGCGATCGCCGCGGTGCTGGCCAGCGGCCTGCGCACCGCCGACATCAAGTCGGAGGGCACCACGGCCGCCTCGACCACGCAGATGGGCGAAGCGATTTTGAAGGAATTGCAGAAGCTGCACGCGTAAGGCGGGCACCGCACTCGTAGGGTGGGTTAGCCAAGCGGACTGCGCGAAGCGCAGACCGCTTGGCGTAACCCACCTCTTCTGTCTCCGCGGAAACCAAAGTGGTGGGTTACGCCGTGCGAACTGCGCTTCGCGCAGTCGCAGGGCTAACCCACCCTACGAAATCTCAGGAGCCCGCCTCATGGCCACCCCGCCCCGCCCCAAGATCGCGGAAACCATCATCCATGAAACGGTGCGCCGGCGCGAGGCGCAGATCGGGCGGCGCTGCGAAGTCCTCGCCAACACGCGCATCGAATATGCCTCGCTCGGCGACTATTCCTATCTCGGCGAGAACTGCGACGTCGCCGATGCCGAAATCGGAAAATTCACCGCCATCGCCAACTCCGTCCGGATCGGCGCGCCGAACCATCCGATGGGCCGCCCGTCGCAGCATCGCTTCACCTACGTGCCGGAATATTACGAGGCGAATGCGACGCGCGATCGCGACTTCTTTGCGGAGCGTCGCGGCGACCGCGTCATCGTCGGCAACGATGTCTGGATCGGCCACGCCGCGATCCTGCTGCCGGGCGTGAACGTCGGTGACGGCGCGGTGATCGCCGCCGGCGCGGTCGTCAGCCGCGATGTCGAGCCCTACACCATCGTCGGCGGCGTTCCCGCGCGTCCGATCCGCAAGCGCTTCGACGATTCGGTCGCGCAAAGCCTGCGCCGCATCGCCTGGTGGGACTGGCCGGATGAGCTCATCTTCGAGCGCCTCGGCGATTTCCGCTCCGAGGCAATCGAAGACTTCTGCAGGCGCTACGATCCCGCGGCCAACAGGTAAAACAAAAAGGCCGGGCGGTGAGCCCGGCCTTTTGGTTCGGAAGTTCGGTCCGCTCAGTACAGCGGGAAATTCTGCGGATAGCCGCCGACATCGGCCGGCGTCGCCAGCGGCTGGCGATCGATCGGGCGGTTGAGGTTTTCGCGGGCAAAGGACGGATAACCCACGGCCGGCGGGAAGGCGTAGTCGGTGAATTTGCGGTCGCCCGGATTGACCTCGGTGCCGCCGTCGAGCCAGGAGCGCTTGCTGACATAGATACGCGTGCGGCCCTGCTGGTAGACGGCGTTGGGGCCGCTCGGGCCGTAAACCGGCCGGCCGCGATCGTCATAGCGCTGCTTGGTCTTGGTGTCGGCCGAAGCCGGCGCAGCGAAGGCCATCGCAACCACGGCGCCTGCCGCAAGCAATGTCGCCAGTTTGTTCGCGGCAGAGAAATTCGAGCTCATCACGTCCCCTTCAGGCGGCAGGCCGCCAGTCGATTTCGCCCCATCCTAGCCCGGTCGGGGTGGTCGCAACTAGGTCTATTCAGTCACACCAGTCCGGAATAATCGTGCCCGCCGGCAAAAGTTTCATGCAAACCAGCCACTTGGGCTTGAGTGCCGGTCAAAGCGCCCCGCGCAATTGCGCGTTCGCCGCGCCGAGCAGCCAGTCTGACGAGCTGGCACCGTCGCAGTCGCGGCGCTTCAGCTCGGCATGGGCGAACAATTCCGCGAGCTTCGGCTCGTTGCCGGAGGCGAGCTGCGTCAGCCGGTTCAGCGTGCAGGCGATCGCCGCGCGCTGGGCCGGGAGCGTGTCGCCCTGGCAGGAGAAGCCGGAGATCTGGAGCGCCGGCTCTTCACTGCGCTTGAGATAACCGAGGCAAGGCTGTGTCCCCTTCGCCGTGCCGGTTGGCCGGAACAGGGCGACGGCGCCGAATTTCGTGTCGATCAGGCCGGCCTGCTCCAGCGGGGCATCCGCGCCGAGGCCCATGCGGGCGGCCAGATCCGCGGTCGCCGGACGCGCCAGGTCGAATTCGCCGCCTTCTCGGTAAATCTCGAGCTCGGCCGTAGGCGTGTCCGCCTCGCCGGCCCAGCGCATCACGTCGCGGCGGCCGCCCTCGGGGTGCCTGAGGATGATGTAAGATGCTGTTTTATCTTGTGAATCGCCTCGGCTGACGGCGAAGGCCGGATGCGAGCGGGAGGCCGTGGCCCAGCCCGGCCTCTCCGCAGGCGCATCGCCGCGCAGGCTTGGCAGCTGGCCGAGCCCGGCAAGGCCGAGGATGGCAAACAAAGCGAGCGTCCCCACATAAGCGAACAGGCGGGCCAGCGTGCCGACGACCTCGTCAGCGAAATTGGCGAGCGCCAGATGGATCTGGGTAGGGCTAACGGCCGTGCTGGCCTCAGGCGACTGCATCCACGGCCTTCAGGCATGGTCGAACGTTGTCTTGAGGCTGGTTCTCGCATAGAAGCGCTGCTCTTCCTGTTTAAGCGTCAGCTTCAGGAACGGGCTTTTTCATCGGAGAGTGAACGATGGGTTACAAAGTCGCAGTCGTCGGCGCGACCGGCAATGTCGGACGGGAAATGCTCAACATCCTCGATGAGCGCAAATTCCCCGCGGACGAGGTCGTGGCGCTGGCGTCGCGCCGCAGCGTCGGCGTCGAGGTCTCCTATGGCGACCGCACCCTGAAGTGCAAAGCGCTCGAGCATTACGACTTCTCCGACGTCGACATCTGCCTGATGTCGGCGGGCGGCGAGGTGTCGAAGGAATGGTCGCCGAAGATCGGCGCCGCCGGCACGGTCGTGATCGACAATTCCTCGGCCTGGCGCATGGATCCGGACGTGCCGCTGATCGTGCCGGAGGTGAACGCGGACGCGACCGCCGGCTTCAGGAAGAAGAACATCATCGCCAACCCGAACTGCTCGACCGCGCAGCTCGTGGTCGCGCTGAAGCCGCTGCACGACAAGGCGACGATCAAGCGCGTCGTGGTCTCGACCTATCAATCGGTCTCGGGCGCCGGCAAGGATGCGATGGACGAATTGTTCTCGCAGACCAAGGCCGTCTATACCAACAGCGAGCTGGTCAACAAGAAGTTCCCGACTCGCATCGCCTTCAACGTCATCCCCCACATCGACGTCTTCATGGAGGACGGCTACACCAAGGAAGAGTGGAAGATGATGGCGGAGACCAAGAAGATCCTTGATCCCAAGATCAAGCTCTCCGCGACCTGCGTGCGCGTGCCGGTGTTCGTCGGCCATTCCGAGGCCGTCAACATCGAGTTCGAGAATCCGATCAGCGCAGACGAAGCCCGCGAGATCCTGCGCAAGGCGCCCGGCTGCCTCGTCATCGACAAGCAGGAGCCCGGTGGCTACGCCACGCCCTATGAAGCGGCCGGCGAGGACGCCACCTATATCAGCCGCATCCGCGAGGACGCGACGGTGGAGAACGGTCTCGTGCTCTGGTGCGTGTCGGACAATCTGCGCAAGGGCGCCGCGCTGAACGCGATCCAGATCGCGGAAGTCCTGATCAACCGCAAGCTGATCAGCGCGAAGAAGAAGGCGGCGTAGGACGAGGCGAATGGGGAGTAGCGAATAGCGAATGGACTATTCGCCACTCTCTATTCGCTATTCGCTCTTTTGAATTCCTTCGCGACCTGGTCCAGCACGAACAGCGATCCCTCGGCGACGCCGAAATAGGCGCCGTGCAGCTGCATCCGGCCGCTCTCGACCGCCTTGCGCACGAACGGGAACGTCGACAGGTTCTCCAGGCTGCGGAACACCGCGGCCTTCTCGATGCGCTCGACGAACTGCGCCATGGTCTCGCGATCGCGCTGCTCGACCACCTCGCCCGGCTTGATGAACATCTGCATCCATTTGCCGATGAAGTCGCCCGGCGTCAGCGGCTCGATCTTGTCGACGAAGGCGCGGATGCCGCCGCATTGCGCGTGGCCGAGGATGACGATGTGCTTCACCTTCAGCACCGTCACGGCATATTCCAGCGCGGCCGAAACGCCATGCGCATTGCCGTCGGGCTGGTACACCGGCACCAGATTGGCGATGTTGCGCACCACGAACAATTCGCCGGGGCCAACGTCGAAGATGACCTCGGGCGAGACGCGGCTGTCGCAACAGCCGATCACCATCACTTCCGGGAACTGCCCCTTCACCGACAGCTCGCGATAGCGGCTCTGCTCGGTCGGCAGCCGCTGGGTGGCGAAGGCCTGGTAGCCTTCCAGCAAGTGCTTCGGAAACGTGATCATGGCCTATGCCTAATCATAGACCGCATGGGCGAACAAGCCTTTCGAATAGGCAGGCCAGATGCTATCGGCTTCGGTCAGACGAGAGACGAGGACACCGGAAGGATCGCCAGCATGACCCGCCCGCGCCGCAGCCATCTGTTCATGCCCGGCTCCAATCCCCGTGCGCTGGAAAAGGCGCAAAACCTGCCGGCCGACGGCCTGATCCTCGATCTGGAAGACTCCGTCGCCCCCGACGCCAAGGCGGTGGCGCGTGACGGGATCGCGGCTGCGATCGCGGCCAAAGGGTTCGGCAAGCGGGAGATCTTGATCCGGACCAACGGCCTCGACACGCCCTGGTGGGGCGACGACGTCGCGATGGCGGCGAAGGCTTCGCCGGACGGCATCCTGGTTCCAAAGGTCTCCAGCATCGAGGACCTCCAGACCATCGGTAGCCGCCTCGCCGAGCTCGGCGCTGCGCCGACCGTGAAAGTCTGGGCCATGATCGAGACCGCGCGCGCTGTGCTCCACGCCGAGGAGCTGGCGGCCGCCGGTCGCGATCCGAAGACGCGCCTCTCCGGTTTCGTGTTCGGTCCGAACGACATTGCGCGTGAGACGCGGATCCGGATGATGCCGGGTCGTGCAGCAATGATCCCGATGATCACCCATTGCATCCTCGCGACGCGCGCCAATGGCCTCGAAATCCTCGACGGCCCCTACAGCGACATCAACAATCCCGACGGCTTTGCCACCGAATGCGCGCAGGGCCGCGACCTCGGCTTCGATGGCAAGACGCTGATCCACCCCTCGCAGATCGACGCCTGCAACGTCATCTTCACGCCGCCCGCAGAGGAGGTCGCGCGGGCCCGAAAAATCATCGCCGCGTTCGAGCTGCCGGAGAACGTCTCGCGCGGCGCGATCCGGCTCGACGGCGCGATGGTGGAACGCCTCCACGCCGAGATGGCGCGGCGCACGATCGAGATCGCGGACGCAATCGCTGCGATGGGCAAAGGCTGAGGCGTGCCCCGAGCGCGCTTCGTCCTGCGCGATGGAGGTCGATTTGCGGCCGGGAACTCCGCTAATCCATTGATTTGGCTGATGCAGCGGCGCTGCGGTAGTTTTTTTGATCACGACCGCGCGAATAAGCGTCGCGGCGGCTGCCGTTGACTTGCGCAAGGCACACGTCGCAAGGTAACTCCAGCAACAGTTGAACACACTACCTTGTCTGAGGTGTCCCCATGACGGCACTTGCGGAAGTTGCCCCTTCCAACCTGGTCGACGAGCTCACCGCGCATGCGGTTGCCAGCATCGAGGCCGCCGATCATTCCGCTTCTCCGTTTCCGCACATCGTCTTCCGCGATTTCTTTCCAGCCGATTTCTACCGGGATCTGATCCGCAGCGTCCCCACGCAGGGCTATGATCCGATCACGGGCACCGGCACCCGCATGGCGCTGCGCCTCTACGGCGAGAATGTCGACAAGATCGAGCCGTCGCTGCGGCCGGCATGGGCCGCAGTGTCGGAGATGCTGACCTCGAAGAGCATCGAGAGCGCGATCCGCAAGCGGCTGCATGACGGGCTCGAGATCCGCGCCCGCGGCGACAAGGTGGCCGGTGTCGACGATCTGACGCTGGTCGCAAAGCCCGTGGTCTATGTCGATCGGGACGGCTACCAGATCAAGCCGCATCCGGACACGCGCAAGAAGGTCGTGACGATGCAGCTCTACTGCCCGTCCGATGCCAGCCAGGAAGCGCTCGGCACGACGCTCTACAAGGCGTCCCTGAAGGGACTGCTCCACGTCGGCTCTTATTGCCTCGAGCCCGTGAAGACGATCCCGTTCCTGCCCAATGTCGGCTATGCCTTCGTGGTGCTGAAGGCCTATCACACGCTGACGAAGATGAGCTGGCACGGCCGCCCGCCGATCCAGACCGATCGTGACAGGGTCACGATTCTCAACACGTTCTACATGAACGAGAAGGTCGGCTTCTGATCAACGCGTTGCGTCGCGCGCATCAGCGCGGCGCGAGGTCGGCGCGGTTGACTGAGTCCAGCGTCGCGGCATTGTCGCAAAAGCCCGGATAATTCTCTGCGGCCGCGCCGGTGACGAGCTCCAGATTGCAGCGGGCCTTGTGCTGGCACAGCGAGCAGACCCGCTCCATGTCGCGCAGCAGCAGCGGCTGTGCACGCTCCAGTCGGTCGCTGTCGATGCCGAGCCGGGCGAGCATTTGCGGGAGTTCGTCGGCCGCGTGCCGGCCGCGGCGCGCCAATTCTTCCAGATCGTCAGGCGCGATCCTGAGGTCGTTCGCGATCCGGTCGAAATCGGCGCGGTCAAGCTGCCGCATCTCGTTGATCTCGCGGCGATGTTTCAGCCAGCCGGCAAAGGACTCGATGAGGTCCTGGACGATGGGATAAGGCCTGCTGGCGGTGCTCATGGCGAAGCTCCATTCGACGGATCTGACCGCAAATAGAGCACCATGATGCAGAACACGCGTTGCGCTGGATCAAATTGGAATCGCGTGTCCCGGACGCGGTGCGGCACGAAATGCCGCTCCGCTGAGCCGGGACCCATCTCGCACTGAGCCCGCTAGCCGAATTTCTCCACCGCCCAGGCAAACAGACTGCCGGGAATCGGCGGTTGCAGCGAGCGGCCCTTGCCGGAGATATGGAATCCGCTCACCGCGGGATTGTTGATCAGCGCGCTGAAATCGCTCGCGTCGAAGAACAGCTTTGGCTCCGAGTGCACCGAATAGAACGATGTCTTCGGCAGCGCATTTTGCAGATCGCCCGAACGGCGCGCGAGAATGGTCAGCGCCGGCGGCCCGAAAATGGCGATGCGCAAATCCGAGAGGCGTTGCGATCCGCCGGCCAGCCGCTTCATTGCAAAGCTCAGACGGTGGCTCAGCGACAACCATTCCGGTGTGAGCTCGTCCTGCTCCATCAGATCCTCGAACGACCGGACGATGGCATGATCCTGCGGCAGATAGAGCACGGAGTTGCCGAGCCGTCGCGATCGCTCCCAGGCGAAATAGGGTTTTGCGGGATCGATCCTGACCGGCTTGAGCAGCAGCACGTCGGCATCGAGCCAGAGGCCCGCGCCAAGCGCCATCAGCCTCATGCGGAAGAAGTCGCTGAACTGCAGCGTGGTCCAGTCGCGCCAGCTTCCATCCGGCTGCGGCGGCCGCAGCTTTTCCGAGAAGGCGTGCGGCAGGATCGCCTCGGCCTCGGAGTTTTGCACGCCGGCGGGAAGGTCGGAGATGGTGTCGAAACTATAGACCGTGACCTTGTGGCCGGCCGCGACCTGCGAGCGCAGACAGGTCCGGCGCAGCGTGTCGAGCGGGCCATGCCAGAAGGTGACGATCTCAGGCAACATGATTGGGGCTATTAGGGGCAAAACAGACAAAGAAAAAGCCCCGGCGCTTCCGGCGCCGGGGCTCGAAAGAGATGTCGAGCTCAGGCCCAGGCGCGTTCGCGCTTGAGCTTGTCCTCATAGGTGTCGATCGAGGCCTTCTTCTCCATGGTGAGACCGATGTCGTCGAGGCCGTTGATCAGGCAATGCTTGCGGAACGGGTCGATCTCGAACTTGACCTTGCCGCCATCGGGGCCGCGGATTTCCTGGTTCGGCAGGTCGATCGTCAGCGTCGCGTTGGCGCCGCGCTCGGCGTCGTCGAACAGCTTGTCGAGGTCTTCCTGGCTGACGCGGATCGGCAGAATGCCGTTCTTGAAGCAGTTGTTGTAGAAGATGTCGCCGAACGAGGTCGAGATCACGCAGCGGATGCCGAAATCGAGCAGCGCCCAGGGCGCGTGCTCGCGGCTCGAGCCGCAGCCGAAATTGTCGCCGGCGACCAGCACCTTGGTGTTGCGATAGGCCGGCTGGTTCAGCACGAAATCCGGGTTCTCGCTGCCGTCGTCCTTGTAGCGCTGCTCGGAGAAGAGCCCCTTGCCAAGGCCGGTGCGCTTGATGGTCTTGAGGTACTGCTTCGGGATGATCATGTCGGTGTCGACATTGATGATCTTCAGCGGCGCCGCGACGCCTTCCAGCGTGGTGAACTTGTCCATGGTTGCGCTTTCCCGCACGTGGTTAGGGATCGCGTATTTATCGCGATCGGGGCCCGAATCCTAGGCCGAATTCGGCAGATCTACTCTGCCTGGGCCTCAATATCAGCCATATCGTCGTCCGAGAGGCCGAAATGGTGGCCGATCTCGTGGATCAGGACGTGGCGGACGATGTGGCCGAGGCTCTCGTCGTGCTCGGCCCAGTAATCCAGGATCGGCCGGCGGTAGAGCCAGACCATGTTGGGCAGCCGCGCCAAATCGCCAAAGCTCTGCTGGGGCAGGCCGACGCCCTGGAACAGGCCGAGCAGGTCGAACTCGCTCTCGCATTCCATCTCGTCGAGGACCTCCTCGGTGGGAAAGTCGTCGACGCGGATGATCAGGCCCTCACACAGCCCGCGAAACTCCGCCGGCAGGTGCTCGAAGATGTCGTGCGCCGTCACTTCCATCTCGGCCAGCGAGGGCGCTTTCAATTCGGTCCACATGGGTCTCTCTTAACCCGGGTTCCCCGTTGATGCATCTGGCTTTATAAGCGTGGCGAGGTTGACGGGCGCTGTCAAAACGGGGAGCGTACGGCCACCTTCGTGGGGACGTTTCAGGTGGGTGCTGCGATGCGGGCGGGAACAGCGGTTCTACTGTGCATGGGGTTGTTTTCGACTTTTTTTGTCGGCACCCAGGTTTGCGCCCAGACGGCCGCCCCTGAAGTCCGGTTGGCCCAGGCCTCGCCCGACGCTCCGCCGCCGCGCAAGCGGCCTCCGGCCCGGCTCCGCGTCACGCCCTATTACGCCCCCGACGGCGTCTATCCCCGCTACAACCCGGGCCCGGACGCGGTCCGCGAGTGCAACGTTGCCTATGTGCAGGAGCACAGGCCCAGCGGCACGGTGATCACGCCCCATATGAGCTGCTACTGGCGCCGCGGCTGACGCGCCTCTCAGTGCCTGCGCAGCGCGCCGATCAGGCCGGCGCCGACAACCAGTGCCGAGGCGCCGTAGACCAGGATCGCCATCACCAGCTGCGTCAGCGGGCTTGCGGTGCCGCCCTCGACACCGGGGCCCTGCGAGGCAAGCGCGGTGCTCGCGCCGAGCAGCGTGCTCGCTGTGATCGCGGATATTCGCAGTCCGTCAAAATAGGCCATGACCATCTCCTGCATTCACTCGACGAGAGATACGTGCATCGTTGACGGCTGGTTTTTGGTGGCGCGTCGAATATACGCGATTTCCATCCACATGACCGGTTTGTTTTAACTTGCCGACCGCCGCATCGAGCCCGCATGCTGGAGGCGTGGAGGTCGTCATGACGAGATGGATCGCATTGGCCGTTGCTGTCGGGCTTGCCGCGGGCCTGCCTCACGCATCCGTTGCGCAGCGCGTGACGAAGTTGCCGGATGCCTCGGCGGGGCGTGCGGTTTTCGATGCGCGGCGGCCTGTGCGATACGACGATATTGCGCGGTACCATCCGCGCCATGATCCGCACTACTATGCGCGGCCAATCTATTACCGGCCCTATCCCTACGGCGTGCCCGCACCGTTCGTATTCGGCTACGGGCCGTGGTGGTGGTGAGGCGGCCCACGCTGGCCGGACCGCGCAATCGCGTAGACCGTCATCGCAAATTTCCTCCATCGCCGCACTGCGCCGCAGCGTCGCCTTCGGAACGTCGTTCATTCATGGCGCGTTCACGTCGCTGTCCCTAATTTAATCTTGGGAGCGACCGCAAATGAACAGCGATGCTGCGCGACGTTGCGCCACAAAGCCGCTGTCCAGATTCAGGGAGAATTCGATGCTGAGGATATTGAGTCCCGGGACAAGCTCGCTGCGCTTGCTCGGACTTGCGGCCGTTGCCACGCTGATGCTGTCGGCCGGGACGGCGCGTCGCGCCGAAGCGCTGACCTTGATCAATCCGGCGACGTCATCCGCGGCGAAGGCTGCGACCGACGACCTCGTCACGCAGGTTCGCCATGGCGGCGGTGGCGGTGGCGGCGGCGGGCATGGTGGTGGTTTTCACGGCGGTGGTGGCTTCCATGGTGGCGGTGGCTTCCATGGAGGCGGAGGGCATTTCGGCGGCTTCCATAGCGGGGGCTTCCATGGCGGCGGCTTCCGCGCCGCGCCGGTCTTTCACGGCGGCGGCTATCGCTACGGCGGCTTCCACCGCTATGGCGGCTACGGGGTCTATCGTCCCCATTACGGCTACCGCCACTTCCACCGGCGCTATTATTACGGCGGCTACTATCCGTCCTATTCCTATTATCACTATCCGCGCCGCTGCCGGATCATCTGGACGTATTACGGACCGCGCCGCATCTGCCGCTGGCATCATTGGCATCGCTGGCACTATCCGTACCGCTATTGGTAAGCACGGTCGAAATGAAAAGGGCGCCCTCGCGGCGCCCTTTGCCTAAAGCCAGTCCTTCAGCTTCCACGATGCGGATGTCCACCGCGTCAGGTTCTCGAGCTTCCACTGCCGGAACATCGCGGGCGGCCAGCGGCTGAGCTTCGAGGTCTCCTCGACCTCGGGCTTTGCGACGATGCGCAGCGGCGCTGCGCGCCGCCGGTGCTGGCGGGTCGCATCGCTGATCAGATCGACGAAGTCAGGCTTGTTGGCCATGAGGCGCGTCCCCGCGAAACCGTCGCGAGGACACACTGTGGGCGAAGCCGCTTAACGGCGGTTTGCAGACTTGGCTCAAATTGCAGGGAGTGGCCTAGCGCCAGTCCCTGACATCGACGAAGTGGCCTGCGATCGCGGCGGCCGCCGCCATTGCCGGCGACACCAGATGCGTGCGGCCCTTGAAGCCCTGGCGGCCCTCGAAATTGCGGTTCGAGGTCGAGGCGCAGCGTTCTTCAGGCTTCAGCTTGTCCGGATTCATCGCGAGGCACATCGAGCAGCCGGGCTCGCGCCATTCGAAGCCTGCCTTGATGAAGATCTTGTCCAGACCCTCAGCTTCCGCCTGCTCCTTCACGATACCGGAGCCCGGCACCACCATGGCGTTGACGTGGCCCGAGACCTGCTTGCCTTCCGCGATCTTGGCGGCGGCGCGCAGATCCTCGATGCGGCCGTTGGTGCAGGAGCCGATGAAGACGCGGTCGAGCTTGATGTCGGTGATCTTCGTCCCCGCCGTCAGGCCCATATATCTCAGCGCGCGATGCTTGGAGAGACGCTTGGCCTCGTCCGCGATCTTGTCGGGATCGGGCACGATGCCGGTCACCGAGATCACGTCCTCAGGGCTGGTGCCCCAGGTCACGATCGGCGGCAGCTTTGCCGCATCGAGGCGCAGCTCATGGTCGAAATGCGCGCCTTCGTCGGAACGCAAGCCTTCCCAATAGCGCATCGCCGCATCCCACGCCGCGCCCTTCGGCGATTTCGGACGATCGCGCAGGAAGTCGTAGGCCTTCTGGTCGGGCGCGACCAGGCCGGCGCGCGCGCCGCCTTCGATCGACATGTTGCAGACCGTCATGCGGCCTTCCATGCTGAGCGAGCGGATCGCGTCGCCGGCATATTCCAGCACGTAGCCGGTGCCGCCCGCGGTGCCGATCTCGCCGATGATGGCGAGGATGATGTCCTTACCCGTCACACCCTCCGGCAATTTGCCGTCGACGGTGACGCGCATGTTCTTCGCCTTCTTCTGGATCAGCGTCTGCGTCGCCAGCACGTGCTCGACCTCGGAGGTGCCGATGCCGTGCGCCAGCGCGCCAAACGCGCCATGCGTCGAGGTGTGGCTGTCACCGCAGACGATGGTGGTGCCGGGCAGCGTAAAGCCCTGCTCGGGGCCGATGACGTGGACGATGCCCTGGCGCTTGTCGAACTCGTTGTAATATTCGATGCCGAATTCCTTGGCGTTGTCGGCCAGCGCCTTGATCTGCTCGATGCTCTCCGGATCCGGGTTCGGCTTGGTACGGTCGGTGGTCGGCACGTTGTGGTCGACGACGGCGAGCGTCTTCTCGGGCGCGTGGACCTTGCGCCCCGTCGCACGCAGGCCTTCGAACGCCTGCGGCGAGGTCACCTCGTGCACCAGGTGGCGGTCGATATAGAGCAGGCAGGTGCCGTCATCGGCTTCGTGCACCAGATGGTCGTTCCAGATCTTGTCGTACAAAGTGGTCGGCTTGGACATGAGCTTGAGCTCCGAAGAATGTGTGAAGCGGATATGCGCGGATGGCGCGCGGGCAACAAAATCGTCAGCGCAGCTTTTAGGCTGCGCGCGTAAGCTCTGACGTTGCCGAGGTCGCGAAGCGTCCGAAGAACCGGCCAGGCAACCGCGAGCGATCGTCGATGACGATGCGCTTGACGGCGGCGAGGCTGGTCAGATCTGGAAACATTCTAGAAGCTATATAGCAGGCCGATTTGGAAGCGCGAGGGCTTTGACGCGCACGGCTGACGCAACAAAAGAGCGCGGGGCGTGGCCCCGCGCTCTCTACAACTCATCTGGTAGCGGAGTTTACTCGTTGACGGCCTTGGCGTGCTCAGTCTTCTCGACGATGCGGGCCGACTTGCCGCGGAGGTTGCGGAGGTAATAGAGCTTGGCTCGACGCACCTTGCCGCGGCGCACCACCTTGATCGAGTCGATCATCGGCGACATCACCGGGAACACGCGCTCGACGCCCTCGCCGTACGAGATCTTGCGGACGGTGAAGCTCTCGTTGAGGCCACCGCCGGAACGGCCGATGCAAACGCCTTCATAGGCCTGCACGCGGGTGCGGTCGCCTTCGACGACCTTCACGTTGACGATCACGGTGTCGCCGGGGCCGAATTCTGGAATGTCCTTGCCGGCGGACAGCTTGTCGAATTGCTCTTGCTCGAGCTGCTTGATCAGGTTCATGGGTAAATCTCCATCGGCGCGCCCAGCCTTCAAGAAACGGGGGCTGCGCGAAATTCGTATCCAGCCATTGCGGATGTGGCCGCTCCTATAAGGCAAGCGGGAGCGTTTGTCACCCGTCTGTCTTGTTTTTTGGCGTTTTTTGCCGGCCGGCCCGAATCGGGGTTTTGGCCGGGATTTGGGCCCATAAATCCGGCCGCCGGGCCGCCGTCAGGGCCTCGGATTGCGCCCGCCGCCAGGCCGCGACCTTGGCGTGGTCGCCGGAGGTCAGGATTTCCGGGATCGGAACCCCCTCGAACAGCTGCGGGCGTGTGTACTGGGGGTATTCGAGCAGGCCGTCCGAGAAGCTCTCCTCGGTTCCCGAGGCCTCCTTGCCCATCACCCCCGGCAGCAGCCGGACGCAGGCGTCGATCAGGGCCAGGGCTGCGATTTCGCCCCCTGAGAGCACGTAATCCCCGATCGAGACCTCCTCCAGGCCGCGCCCGTCAATCACCCGCTGGTCGATCCCCTCGAACCGACCGCAGACGATCAGGGGGCCGGGGCCCTGGGCGAGCTCCATGACGCGCGCCTGGGTCAATGGCCGACCCCGCGGGCTCATCAGCAGGCGAGGCCGCTCGGGGCCGACCTCCGCCGCATCGATGGCCGCCGCCAGAACGTCGGCCCGCAGCACCATGCCCGGGCCGCCGCCGGCCGGGGTGTCGTCGACACTGCGGTGGCGGTCGATGGCGGAGGCCCTGATATCCCGTGCCTCGATCTGCCAGAGCTCCGAGGCCAGCGCCCGTCCGGCCAGGCTCACGCCGAGCGGTCCCGGAAACATCTCCGGAAACAGCGTCAGCACCGTCGCGCGCCAGGGTGAGGGGTTGGTCATAGCTTCCCAGGTTGGTCGTCCCGGCGAAGGCCGGGACCCATAGCCACCGCACTTCGTTTTGCGATGATCGGAGCCGCCAGCTTAGCCAAAAACCGCGGCCTGTGGTTATGGGTCCCGGCCTTCGCCGGGACGACTAGTGGTGGGGTCTTCGTCCTTGTCGCCCTCGATTTCCTGCGGCAGCGCGATCACGACGCGGCCGCCGGCGAGATCGACCTCGGGCACCACTGCGTTCGTGAACGGCAGCAGCATCGTCGCGCCTTTCAAAGGCGCGATCTCGATGATGTCGCCGGCGCCGAAATTGTGGATCGCGAGCACGCGGCCGAGCGCGTCGCCATCCGTGGTGACGGCGTCGAGCCCGATCAGATCGGCGTGGTAATATTCGTGCTCATCGGTCGCCGGCAGCTTGTCGCGGCTGACGTAAAGCTCGATGCCGTTGAGGCGCTCGGCCTCATCGCGGGTCGTGACGCCCTTGAAGGTCGCGACCAGATGGTCCTTGGCCTCGCGGACCTGCGCCAGCTCGAACTGGCGCCTGCCATCTTTCGACAGAAGCGGACCGTAGCGCTTCACGGCAAAGGGATCTTCGGTGAAGGTCCACAATTTGACCGCGCCGCGCACACCATGCGCGGCGCCGATCCGCGCGACGCAGATCAGCGCCGGCATCGATGAGCCTTAAGCCTTCGCGGCGGCTTCGGCCTGCGCCTTGCGCTCCTTGCGCGGCACGGCCTTTTCGGGGTTGTTGCGCGCTTCGCGCTTCGCAACACCAGCGGCGTCGAGGAAGCGGGACACGCGGTCCGACGGCTGCGCGCCCTTGGCGAGCCAGGCCTTCACCTTGTCCATGTCGAGCTTCAGGCGGGTCTCGTTGTCCTTCGGCAGCAGCGGGTTGAAATAGCCGAGGCGCTCGATGAAGCGGCCATCGCGGGGAAAGCGCGAATCGGCGACGACGACGTGATAGACGGGACGCTTCTTGGTGCCTGCGCGGGCAAGGCGGATAACGACGGACATTGAGTTCTCCTTTAAAGTACAGTCTGTTCGGTTGATTGGTATTCCGCGTTGCGCGAGATGCTGATGATCCCGTGCGACGAATTCCTCATTTCTTCTTGCCTGGAAAACCGCCGAGGCCCGGCAATGTCGGCTTGCCGCTCAGCCCGGTTAGTCCGGGAACGTTCGGCAGACCGGTGCGAAGACCGGGCGGCAGATCCTTCGGCAGGCTGGGCAGTCCTTGTCCGCCGCCGCCCTGCATTTTTTCCTGAAGCGCCTTCATCTCTTCGGGAGACGGCATCTTCGTGCCGCCACCAAAGCCCATCGCCTGCGCGATGCCGGCGAGCGGGCCGCGCTTGCCCGAGCCCATGGCCTTCATCATGTCGGCCATGTTCCGGTGCATCTTCAGGAGCTTGTTGACCTGCTCGACGCTTTGGCCGGAGCCAGCAGCGATGCGCTTCTTGCGGCTGGCCTTGAGCAGGTCAGGATGACGGCGCTCGTCGCGCGTCATGGAATCGATCACCGCGACCTGGCGCTTCAAAATCCTGTCGTCGATGCCGGCCGCCGCGATCTGGTTCTTCATCTTGGCGATGCCGGGCATCATGCCCATCAGGCCGCTGATGCCGCCCATGTTCGCCATCTGCAACAGCTGCTCGCGCATGTCGTTGAGGTCGAACTGACCCTTGCGCATGCGCTCGGCGGTACGCGCGGCCTTCTCGGCGTCGATATTGGCGGCGGCACGTTCGACCAGCGACACCACGTCGCCCATGCCGAGGATGCGCCCCGCAATACGATCGGGATGGAAATCTTCCAGCGCATCGGTTTTTTCGCCGGTGCCGATCAGCTTGATCGGCTTGCCGGTGACCGCGCGCATCGACAGCGCGGCGCCGCCGCGGCCATCGCCATCGACGCGCGTCAGCACGATGCCGGTGAGGCCGACGCGCTCGTCGAACGCGCGGGCGAGATTCACGGCGTCCTGGCCAGTGAGCGAGTCCGCGACCAGCAGCACTTCATGCGGGTTCGCAGCCGCCTTGATCGCAGCCGCTTCGGCCATCATCTCTTCGTCGAGCGTGGTGCGGCCGGCGGTATCGAGCAGCACGATGTCGTAGCCGCCGAGCTTGCCGGCCTCCAGCGCGCGCTTCGCGATCTGCGGCGGCTGCTGTCCGGCGACGATCGGCAAGGTCGGAATGTCGAGATCGCGGCCGAGCACGGCCAGCTGCTCCATCGCCGCCGGGCGATAGACGTCGAGCGAGGCCATCAGCACCTTGCGCTTGTCGCGCTGGACCAGGCGGCGGGCGAGCTTTGCGGTGGTGGTTGTCTTACCGGAGCCTTGCAGACCGACCATCATGATCGGCACCGGCGGCACGGAATTGACGTCGATGGTCTGGCTTTCGGCGCCGAGCGTGTTGATCAGCTCGTCATGGACGATCTTGACCACCATCTGGCCGGGCGTCACCGACTTGACGACGGTGGCGCCGATCGCCTGCTCGCGGACGCGCTCGGTGAAGCTGCGCACGACCTCGAGCGCGACGTCGGCCTCGAGCAGCGCGCGGCGCACCTCGCGCATTGCGGCGTCGACGTCCTTTTCGGTCAGCGCACCGCGCCCCGTCAGACGATCGAGGATGCCGCCAAGCCGTTCCGACAGATTGTCGAACAATGCCGTTGTCCTTGTCCTGCTCGCCAGAATGGCGATCTTCCAAACACCTTCACGCCCGAGGGCGCATCGCGCTGTCGGGCGTTGACCTCCGGCCTCAAGGGCCAGTCGGCGGGTCGAAAAGAAAGCCTTTCCGAGAAAGTGGCGGGGGTTAAACGCCGCTCTCGCCCAAAAGTCAAGGAAAGTTAGGGCGCAGGAGCCCGTCCGGTAGGGCAAGGCCCTGAAAATATGTCATTTTTGGCGATGGGTTCCTTTTCTCGCGACCCCGCCCATATAGGCGGTGATGTCTTACCGTCTTAACCATCCCTGAAGCCCAGTCCGTGCCGATCACCCGTCGCCGCCTTTTCGGACTGCTTGCCGGGGCCGGCGTGCTGGTCGGCATCCCGCCCCTCTGGATGTCCCGCATGAAAACCTATGACGGCCCCGCCTCCGACCATTTCGACGGTCTGCATTTCTTCGATCCGGACGGCGCGCCGCCGAGGTCGCTCGGCGAAGTCCTGCGCTGGCAGCTTGGCGGCGGGCGGCAGCGCGCGACCTGGCCGGACTGGGTCCCGAGCCCCCTTGCCGACACCCCGCCTGCGCGCGTCGATGGCGACAAGGTGCGGCTCTCTTTCGTCGGGCATGCGAGCTGGCTGATCCAGGCCGGCGGCCTCAATATCCTCGTCGATCCCGTCTGGTCGTCCCGGGTGTCGCCGGTTAGTTTTGCCGGACCGAAGCGGCACAACGACCCCGGCATCCCCTTCGAGAAGCTGCCGAAGATCGACGTCGTGCTGGTCTCGCACGGACACTACGATCATCTGGACATCGCAACGCTGTCGCGGCTCGCCAAGAATTTTGCCCCGCGCGTGGTGACGCCGCTCGGCAATGACGTGACGATGCGCAGCACTGACTCCGCGATCAAGGCGGAGGCGTTCGACTGGCACGAGCGCGTCGAGCTCGGCGGCGGAATCGCTGCGACGCTGGTGCCGACGCGGCACTGGTCGGCGCGCGGCATGTTCGATCGCAACAAGGCGCTGTGGGCGAGCTTTGTGCTGGAGACACCGGCCGGGAAAATCTACGTCGTCTGCGATTCCGGCTATGGCGATGGCGGGCACTTTCGCCGCGTCGCCGAGACGCATGGGCCGCTGCGCCTCGCGATCCTTCCTATCGGCGCCTATGAGCCGCGCTGGTTCATGCGCGATCAGCACATGAATCCCGAGGATGCCGTGAAGGCGCTAGGCGATTGCGGCGCGCAACAAGCGCTCGGGCATCACCACGGAACGTTTCAGCTGACGGATGAAGCGATCGACGCACCGGCCAAAGCGCTGGTGGAAGCGCTCGATACAGCAAAGATTCCGCAGGAAAGATTTGTCGCGATGAAGCCGGGGCAGGTGGTGGAGATTTAACTCTTTCCACGCATTGAGCTGTCGTCCCGGCGAAGGCCGGGACCCATAGCCACCGAATTTTGTTTGGCGAAGACTCGGGGTGACCAGCCTCGCGTCACAACCACTCCCTGTGGTTATGGGTCCCGGCCTTCGCCGGGACGACGCCGAGGGTGTCGCGGCAGCGTGCCCTACTGCGCCGGCTTGATCGCCCAGCTCACATTCACCGTGACCGACAGCGTTTCCTCGCCCGGCGCAACGGCGGCGGGCGCAGCGGCCATTGGAGCTACGGCCATGCGGCTCTTGAACAGCGGCATCGGAGCGCCACCTTCGGAGACGCTCAGCGGCGCACCCAGCGTGACGCCGGTGGCCTTGGCGTAGATCTCGGCCTTGCGGCGGGCATCGGCCACCGCCTGCTCGCGCGCATCGTCGAGCAGCTTTGAGGCCTGCGTCACCTCGAAGGAGATGTTGCCGATATCGTTGGCACCGGCGCTGACCAGCGTGTCGATGATGCCAGCCACTTTCGTCACGTCGCGAATCTTGACGGTGACCCGGTTGGAGGCGCGGAAGCCGACCACGGGCGAGGCGCCGGTGGATTTGTTCTGGCCGTATTGCGGCTGCAACGACAGCCGCGAGGTCTGATAGTCCTTCTCGACGATGCCGGCGCCCTTCAGCGCCAGCAGCACCTTGCCCATCGCGGCGTTGTTGGCGTCTGACGCTTCCTTCGCCGTCTTGGCGTCGTTGGCGACGCCCGCGTCGATCTGCGCGAGATCGGGCGCCGCCGAGACAGTCGCCTCACCGCTCACCGAAATCGCGGACGGAAAATCCTCGGCGAGCGCCGGCCTCGCCGAGAGCGCGGCAGCCAACACGGCGGTGAGAGCAACAAGCGTCTTCATCAATCTCACTTCAGCGGCACGAACACGTTGATCACGAGCTTATCCTCGGCCGTCTTCAGGGGATCGGTGAGGTACTCCTCAATGAAAGTGTCCTTGGCTTCGAGCTTCTTGTCGTCGAGGTGATTGGTGATCGCCTCATAGGTGTTGTCCATGTTGTCGTAGGAGCCGCGATGGACGAATTTCAGCGCCTTGCCCTCCGGCGATTTGCCGATGCTCATGTCCTTGGACAGATTTTTCGGATCCTGCTCGACCGGGATCTCGGCGAGGAAGGTGAAGCCCGTGTCATCGGTCGAGGTGTAGACGATCATGGAATTGCCGGCGTGCTTGATGCCCTGCTTGTCCAGCAGCGCGTTGAGCGCCTTGAAGGCATCAACCAGCGTGTCGAAGGCGGAATCCCAATTGGCGGTGCCCTTGACCATCACCACTTTCTTGGCCTCGAGCATGGTCTCCAGGCCGAAGGGATCGGCGGTCTGCACCGGGGCAGGCGTCGTGGCCGCGGCGGCCGGCGGAGCCGGCGAGGGTGAGGCGCTGGCTGCCGGCGCCGGTGTTGCCGCGGGCGAAGCGCTCGCCGCCGGAGAAGGTGTTGCCGCAGGAACAGGCGAGGCGCTCGCGGCCGGCGAGGGCGATGCCGACGGCGCAGGACTTGTCGGAGAAGGGCTCACTGATGCGGCCGGGGCCGGGCTAGGCGTCTGCGCCAGAGCGCCGGACAAGCCAAACGACAAGGCCGCTGCCGGGATCAGCGCGGCCAAAGTGAGACGACAAAGGTGATTCATTCTATTCTCCCCGAGGCCCTGGTCTATCAAGGCCTTAATTCATCAAGACCTTACTCACCAAGGCCTTAAACCGGCCGCGCGTCCCGGTTCGCGCGAACCGCCCCGTTCTAACACGCGAGCGCCGAATTCGTCCCATGACAGATGCGTCATGGCGGGCGTCTTGGTGCCGGCGCCAAATCACTGGCCAAGTCGCCAGAGATCGCCATATAAGGCAGGCGAAATTCAGGAATTTTCATGAGCGCGCTGGCCAATCACGCATTTGCCAAGATGAACGGCATCGGCAACGAGATCGTCGTTGTCGACATGCGCGATTCTGCCGGCCGGGTCACGCCGGACGACGCGCGCGCGGTGGCCTCTGCGCAAGGCGGCGTGCCCTTCGACCAGCTGATGGTGCTGCAGAAGCCGCGGCTCGACGGTACCGAGGCTTTCATCAAGATCTACAACAGCGACGGCTCGGAAGCCGGCGCCTGCGGCAACGGCATGCGCTGCGTGGTGCGGCGTATCTTCGAGAAGACCGGCGAGACCGCGGCGACGTTTGAGACCGCCGCCGGCCTGCTCAATGCCTGGCAGGGGCCGGCGCCGGATCTCTACACCGTGGACATGGGTGCGCCGAAATTCGGCTGGCAGGACATTCCGCTGGCCGAAGAGTTTCGCGACACCCGCTACATCGAATTGCAGATCGGGCCGATCGACAATCCGATCCTGCATTCGCCGTCGGTGGTGAGCATGGGCAACCCGCACGCGATCTTCTGGGTCGACGACGTCAATGCCTATGATCTCGGCCGCTTCGGTCCTCTGCTGGAAAACCACCCGATCTTCCCCGATCGCGCCAACATCACGCTCGCCCATATCGTCGATCGCGATCACATCACGATGCGTACCTGGGAGCGCGGCGCCGGACTGACCCGGGCTTGCGGCTCGGCGGCCTGTGCCACGGCGGTCGCGGCGGCTCGGCTCAAGCGCACCGAGCGCAAGGTCGCGATGACGCTGCCCGGCGGCAAGCTCGGCATCGAATGGCGCGAGCGCGACGACCATGTGCTGATGACGGGCACGGCGACCTTCGAATATGAGGGCACGTTCGATCCGGCGCTGTTCGCGCCGGTCGGCTGATGGGCGTCGAGGTCCTGACCTTCGGCTGCCGCCTCAATGCCTTCGAGGCCGAGGTGATTCGCCGCGAGGCCGAGGGCGCGGGACTTTCCGACACCATCGTCGTCAACAGCTGCGCCGTCACCAACGAGGCGGTGGCGCAGGCGCGGCAGTCGATCCGCAAGCTGAAGCGCGAGCGGCCGAGCGCACGCATTGTCGTCACCGGCTGCGCGGCGCAGACGCAAAGCGAGATGTTTGCTGGTATGGCCGAGGTCGACCGCGTCGTCGGCAATGACGACAAGATGCGCGCTTCCGCATGGCGCGAGGCGCGCGATGCGTTCGACATCGACGCCAGCGAGAAGATCGCCGTCAGCGACATCATGGCGGTGAAGGAGATGGCGCCGCATCTGATCGACGGCTTTGCGAGCGGCCTGCCGCGGGTGTTCGTGCAGGTGCAGAACGGCTGCGACCATCGCTGCACCTTCTGCATCATCCCGTTCGGCCGCGGCAATTCGCGCTCGGCGCCGATGGGCGCGGTGGTCGATCAGGTGCGGACGCTGGTCGAGCGCGGCCATGCCGAGATCGTGCTGACAGGCGTCGATCTCACCAGCTACGGCGCCGATCTTCCGGGTGCGCCAAAGCTCGGCATGCTGACCAAGCAGGTTTTGCGGCATGTGCCGGAGCTGAAGCGGCTGCGCATCTCCTCGATCGATTCGATCGAGGCGGATGCCGACCTGCTCGATGTCATCGCGGACGATGCGCGGCTGATGCCGCATCTGCATCTGTCGCTGCAATCCGGCGACGACATGATTCTGAAGCGCATGAAGCGGCGGCATTCGCGGCAGGATGCGATCGCGTTCTGCAATCAGGTGCGCCGCCTGCGCCCGGATGTTGCTTTCGGCGCCGACATCATCGCGGGCTTCCCGACCGAGACGGAGGAGATGTTCTCGCGTTCGGTCGATCTGGTCGAGGCGTGCGGTCTCACCTTCCTGCACGTCTTCCCCTATTCGCCCCGCCCCGGCACGCCGGCAGCGCGGATGCCGCAGGTTGCGGGCGGCGAGATCAAGGCGCGCGCGAAGCGGCTGCGTGCGGCTGGAGAGGTGGCGCTGCGCCAGCGACTTCAAGCCGAAATCGGTGCGACGCGCGAGGTGCTGATCGAGAGTGAGATGCAGGGGCGTACGGAGCACTATCTGCCAGTGGCGATTGCGGGCGAGCGTGTGGGAAGCGTTGTGTCGATGACGATCAGCGGCAGCGATGGCGAGCGGCTAACCCAATAATCAGTTGTCGTCCCGGCGAAGGCCGGGACCCATACCGCGTGATCTATCGATGATGCGCGATGCTTGTCCCAACGAAGCAGAGCAACTCACAGCCGTCGCCAAACTGCTCCCTGTGGTTATGGGTCCCGGCCTTCGCCGGGACGACACCGAAGGGGTGGAAGCGGAGTGCTTAAGTCGCGAACAGCCTACGAAGCCCGCACCTGCCAGAACCGCAGCGTCCGCCGCGCATTGTCCGGTGTCATGCGGGCGTAGTGCCCCTGCGCTCTTGCAAGGTCGGCCGGCTTCATCGCGCCGGTGGCAAAGCGGCTTTCGAGCACGGCGGTGGTGGTTTCCCAGCTGAGCTGTGCGGCCTTGCACGGCACCAGCAGGCCGTCTTCGCGCAGGCTCTGCATCAGCGGACGAATCACCTCGACCGTCGAGCCGGACAGCGCCGCCAGGGCGGCGACGGCCTCTTCATAGCGCCGCTGCCGGGCGAAATTGAGCAGTGTCGCCTCGTTGAGCTGGCCGGTCGCCTTGAGATTTCCGATCGCCCGCTTGGCGCCCTCGAAATCGCGGACGCCTGACATCTCGCGCTCGACGCCGACGGTGACGGCTGCGATGGCGCTGTGGATCTCCTCGAACAGATCCGGCGGCGCGCGCGACAACAGCCGCGTGCGAACCACATCCGTCGCCGAGCGCAGCAATTGCCGGCGCAGCTCCGAGGGGAGGTCGAGGCGGACGCCCACGCTGACGGCGAGTTCGGGATCGGACTCGGACTGCCCGACGATGATGGCAAATCCGTTGCCCGAGACGCGCGCGCCGGGATTGGCGGCGAGGCGCCGGCTGACGCTCGGATAGCGGCGCGCCAGCAGCGCGTCGGTGACGATCTCCTTCAGCCACCAGCGGCCGGCGACCGCGAGCAGATGCGGCTCGCCCTTGGATGAGGCGATCTTGACCAGCTCGCCATCGTCGAGGCGGGCGGATTCCTGGAGCACGGGGCCGGCGATGCGGATCTCGTCATTGTTGGCGAGACGACGGATGACGGAGGGCGGCGCCTGCGCGATCGGCGCCAGCTGGGCGCTGATCTCGGCGAGCGCCACGCGCGCGCCCATGTCGGCGATGGCGCGCAGCTCGATGGTGCCGATCAGGCGCTCGAGCACGTCGTCGAACAGCGCGATCTGCTCGTCGTTGAAGCTTCCGGCGGAGGACAGGAATAAGTCAGTGACGCGCCGGGCGGTTTCCATGCCCTTTTCCGTCGAGCCGGTCCTGATCGCGGATTCGACCTCGTCGATGATCGATAGCTCGGCCTTGGACATGACGCGCGGCTCGTCCTGAGCGGGTGACGGAAGCTTGTTCTAAGCAACCGCTATCATTAGAGGCGAGCACTGAAGGTTTCGTAAACCATGGCACCCGGGCGGGCGCTTATTCCCCATTCCACCCGCAAACCCTGAGCCGCTCGTGCATGTGCGGCGGGGCCGGCGCGACGACGCGGACCGGCTCCTTGTTGCGGGAGATCGGCACCACGATCTCGCGGGAATGCAGGTGCAGAAGCGGCTCGCCGAAGCGCGGGCCGTTGCCGTAAATGTTATCGCCGAAGATCGGCCAGCCGGTCGCGGCCGAATGCACCCGCAATTGATGGGTCCGGCCGGTGACGGGTTCCATGGCGAGCCAGGTCAGCCCGTCGCCCCGGCCCATCACCTTCCAGTTGGTGATGGCCTTCTGGCCCTCGGGGTCCGGCTTCTGCCACCAGCCGCGTTCGGCATTGAGCCGGCCGAGCGGCATATCGATGGTGCCTTCGTCCTCAGTGGGGCCGCCCTCGACCACGGTCCAGTAGGTCTTGCCGATCTTGCCGTGCTTGAAGAGGAGGCCGAGCGAGGCAGTGGCTTTCCGATGGCGGCCGAGCACGAGGCAGCCGGAGGTGTCCTTGTCCAGCCGATGGGCCAGCACCGGCGGCCGCGGCAGGCCGAAACGGAGCGCGTCGAACGAGGCTTCCAGATTGGCGCCGCCTTTGGGGCCGCGATGCACCGGCAGGCCGGCCGGCTTGTCGATCACCAGCATCAGCCCGTCGCGATGGAGCACGCGCGCCAATATCTCCTCGGCGGTCAATTCGGGAACATCGAGCAATTGCAAGACTTTCGTTTGTGGGCCGGAACGGCTAACACACCACCAGTGCGGTGGATTTGGCATTCGCTCAGCGGCAGCCGCGAAATGCGAAGCGAATGCCAAATCCAGGGCCGCACTGGCAACAATATTTTCTCGTGCCGCTCTTCGATTTGAAGTTCCTAACCGGACTTGCGGCAAGAGAGTAGGAACTTCAAATCGGCGGCACGAGAACCATGAACGATACCACGTCAGATTCCCCCAAGCTGAGCTGGTGGCGCCGCCTGTCCAACGGGCTGAAGCGCACCTCGTCCTCGCTCGGGACCGCGGTCGCCGATCTCGTCACCAAGCGCAAGCTCGACCGCGCCATGCTCGACGACATCGAGGACGTGCTGCTGCGCGCCGACCTCGGCACGTCTGTCGCGGTCCGGATCGCGGACGCCGTCGGCACCGGGCGCTACGACAAGGCGATCTCGGCCGACGAGGTCAAGGACGTGGTCGCGACCGAAGTCGAGAAGGTGCTGTCGCCGGTGGCAAAGCCGCTCGAGATCGATGCAGCGAAAAAGCCGTTTGTCATTCTCGTGGTCGGCGTCAACGGCTCCGGCAAGACCACGACGATCGGAAAGCTCTCGCAGAAATTCGCCTCCGAAGGCCGCAAGGTGATGTTAGCTGCCGGCGACACGTTTCGCGCAGCAGCCATTGAGCAGCTCAAGGTCTGGGGCGAGCGCACGAAGACTCCGGTCGTTGCCGGCGCGCAGGGCTCCGACTCGGCGAGTCTTGCTTTCAACGCGCTGACGGCGGCGAAAGAGCAGAACATCGACGTGCTCATGATCGACACCGCCGGCCGGCTCCAGAACAAGTCCGAGCTGATGAACGAGCTCGAGAAGGTCGTGCGCGTCATCCGCAAGGTGGACGCATCAGCGCCGCACGCGGTGCTCCTCGTGCTCGACGCCACCGTCGGCCAGAACGCGCTGTCGCAGGTCGAGGCCTTTCATCGCACCGCCGGCGTCACCGGCCTGGTGATGACCAAGCTCGACGGCACCGCGCGCGGCGGCATCTTGGTGGCGCTCGCGGAGAAATTCAAACTGCCAGTGCATTTCATCGGCGTCGGCGAAGGCGTCGACGATCTCGCGCCGTTCACTGCGCGCGATTTCGCCCGCGCCATTGCCGGAATCGAAAGCTAGAGAATGGACAAGACCCAGCCGCATCCGCTGTTCAAGCTTGCGACCGAGCTCGGTCCGCTGCTCGTGTTCTTCTTCGTCAATGCGAAGTTCAATCTGTTCGCCGCGACCGGCGCCTTCATGGTCGCAATCGTTGCGGCGATGATCGCCTCCTATGTGGTGACGCGCCACATCCCGATCATGGCGATCGTGACCGGCGTGATCGTGCTGGTGTTCGGCACGCTGACGCTGGTGCTGCACGACGAGACCTTCATCAAGGTCAAGCCGACCATCATCTACGGCCTGTTCGCCGCGATCCTCGGCGGCGGCCTCCTGTTCGGCCGCTCCTTCATCGCCGTGATGTTCGACCAGATGTTCAACCTGACCCCGCAGGGGTGGCGCATCCTGACGCTACGCTGGGCGTTGTTCTTCGCCGGCATGGCGGTGCTGAACGAGATCGTCTGGCGCACCCAGAGCACGGACTTCTGGGTGAACTTCAAGGTGTTCGGCGTCACGCCGCTGACCATGATTTTTGCGATCGCGCAGATGCCTCTGACGAAGCGCTATGGCGTCGAGCCGGTGTCGCTGGAGACCAGCGAGGCCGAGGCTGGGGATATCAGGAAGGGGTAACGGTCTCGTGTCCCGGACGCGCGAAGCGCGAGCCGGGACCCAGAACTTTCCAAGAGCGCCGTCGTGGTGACATGGGCCCCGGCTCTGCAGCGCATCGCTGAAGAAGCGCTGCGCCGCGTCCGGGGCACGAGCGGTGTTAGGAGCCAGCCCCCTTCAACGCCTTCTCCATCTCCGGCAGCAGCACGCTGCGGAAATTGTCCGGTGTGATCGGGCCGACCAGCTTGTAGACGATGGTGCCTTCGCGGCCGACGACAAAAGTCTCCGGCACGCCATAGACGCCCCATTCGATCGAAGCGCGGCCGTTGGCATCCGTGCCGACGCGGCCGAAGGGGTTGCCGTAACGCCCCAGGAAGCGCCGCGCATTGTCGGGCGCATCCTTGTAGTTGATGCCCACGAGCTGGAAGCGTTTGTCTTTTGCCAGTTCAGTCAGCAGCGGCGCCTCGTCGTGGCATGGCACGCACCAGGAGGCCCAGACATTGACCAGGCTGACCTTGCCCTTGAAGGCCGTGGGATCGAAGCCCGGCACCGGTGCGTTGTCGGCCTGCAATCCCTCGAGCGGCGGCAGCGTGGTCTGCGGCGCCGGCCGGCCGATCAGCGCAGAGGGAATCCGCGAGGGGTCGCCGCTGCCGAGCCTGAACCAGAACAGAAATGCGAGACCGATGAAGACGATCAGCGGCAGCAGCATCAGGAAGGCGCGTCGCGGCGGTGTCGCGGAGGTGGTTTGATCGCTCATGGTGTATCCACTGCACTGCGGCTGGAGCGGCGGGTGATGCCGCTGCGCTCGAGCTCGCGCAGGCGCTGGGTCTGGCTGCGGTAGTCGAGCACGACCCAGCTGATCAGGAGCGCGACCACAAGCGCCGCGGCCGCGTAAGACGTCACGATGAAGGACGCGTAGGGGCCAAGCGACATCATCATGCAGCTTTCTGGCTCGCCTGCATCATTTGCAGCGAGCGCACGCGTCGTCGCAAAATCTCGTTGCGCATGGCTGCGAGATGCAGCGTGATGAACAGCAGCGTGAACGCGACCGCCATCACCAGCAGCGGAATCAGGAACGCCTTGTCGAGCGTCGAGCCGCCCATGCGCATCACCGAGGCCGGTTGATGCAGCGTGTTCCACCAATCGACCGAGAACTTGATGATCGGCAGATTGATCGCACCGACCAGCGTCAGCACCGCGGCGGCGCGTGCCGCGCGCGAGGGATCTTCCACCGCGCGCCACAGCGCCATCAGGCCGAGATACATCAGGAACAGGATCAGCACCGAGGTCAGCCGCGCGTCCCATTCCCAATAGGTGCCCCACATCGGCCGGCCCCACAGCGAGCCCGTCAGCAGCGCGAGGAAGGTGAAGCTGGCACCGATCGGTGCGGCGGCTTTCGCGGCGACGTCGGCGAGCGGATGCCGCCACACCAGCGTGCCCAATGAGGCAATGCTCATCACGCCCCACACGAACATCGACAGCCACGCATTGGGCACGTGGATGAACATGATCTTCACGGTCGCGCCCTGCTGGTAGTCGTCCGGCGCGTTGGCGGATTGGTAGAGGCCGATCATGAGCAGGATGACGGTCAAGGCCGCAAGCCACGGCAGGACCCGCGCTGACAGCGCGAGGAACCGCGTGGGGTTGGCGAGGTCGATCAGCGACATGGTATCCTGATAATCACAGCTCAGCACTCACGCAATCAGCATAAAAGCGCGCAGCGAAAGTTGATCGGGCTCAAGCTCAGTCCAGTCCATGCTTCAGGCTCGCGGCTGCCGCAAACGGGCCGATCACGAGGCTCACCAGCGACAGCGCGCAGAGGATCGAGAACGGCGCGCCGAACGATAACGGCCCGGTAATCGCGGCCTCCGAGGCCGCCACACCAAAGATCAGCACCGGGATCGACAGCGGCAGCACCAGCACCGCCATCAACAGCCCGCCCCGATGCAGCGTCACGGCGAGCGCCGCGCCGATCATGCCGGTAAACGTCAGCGCTGGCGTGCCGGCGAGCAGCGTCAGTGCCACCGCGGCGGTCGCGACCATGTCGAGGTTGAGCAGCAGGCCGAGCACGGGGGTTGCGACAATCAGCGGCAGGCCGGCGGCCAGCCAATGCGCCAGCGCTTTCGCGGCGCAGGCAAGTTCCAGCGGCGTCCGGCTCATGGTGATCAGGTCGAGCGAGCCGTCCTCATGGTCGGCCATGAACAACCGGTCGAGCGTCAGCAGGCTTGCCAGGAGCGCACCCAGCCACAGGATCGCCGGCCCGAGCCGCGACAGCAGCGCCAGGTCCGGCCCGACCGCGAACGGCATCAGCACGACGACAGTCAGGAAAAACAGCACCCCAATCAGCGCCCCGCCGCCAACGCGGAGCGCGATCCGGATGTCCCGGCGGATCAGGGCGGCGAGGGCGGTCATAGGGTGGCTCCGGCAGGCGCGAAGGCGGTGCCGGGCCGCTTGGAAAGCTGAGGGTCGGGCCGCCTCATGCCGTCCCCCCAATCCGCAGCTCCCGCGCGTCGATCCCCAGCGGCGTATGAGTCGCCGCGATGATCAGGCCGCCGCGCGCCAGATGATCGCGCATCAGGGTGCCGAACATGTCCTGTCCGGCGGTGTCCAGCGCGGCGGTCGGCTCGTCCAGCAGCCAGATCGGGCGGCGGACGGTGAGCAGGCGGGCTAGCGAGAGCCGGCGGCGCTGGCCGGCGGACAGGAACGCGGCGGGCAGGTCGGCGGCGTGGTCGAGGCCGACGGCCGCAAGACTTGTCGTCGCGTCAAAACGCTCGCCGCCCAAGAAATCAGCCCAGAATGACAGGTTTTCGGCCACGCTCAGGGCCGGCTTCAGCGCGTCGCGATGGCCGAGATAGTGGCATTGCTCGGCAAGCGTCAGCTCGGCATCGCCGCCATCGAGCGCGATTGTGCCGCCAGCCGGAATGAGCAGCCCCGCGATCAGCCGCAGCAGCGAGGTCTTGCCCGACCCGTTGCGGCCGACGACCGCCAGTGCCTCGCCAGCGGCGGCCTCGAAATCGAGGCCGGAAAACACGTCGCGGCCGCCCCGCACGCATGTCAGCCCGCGCCCCGTCAGCCGCATCTCGCCCCCTGTCGAAGCTCCGAAAGGAGCTGCCAGGAAAACCCTAAGAAAATCTTGGGGTAGCGCATCAGAATTTTTGGCTCGCGACTTGCTGGGTACGTTTGTGGCTGTGGCGGCGCGGTTAGAAAGCTTCTATAAGCCCGGAACTACTTGATGCAGCAACTCAACCTGCCCCTGCAAGCGACCCCACCGGATTCGCTGACGGTGTTAAAATACCCCTTGCCGGGTATAACTAACAATTGGGATTTCCTCCATGACCTCGCTCGACAGCTTCAAATGCAAAAAGACCCTCAAGGTCGGCGCCAAGACCTATGTCTATTACAGCCTGCCCACGGCCGAGAAGAATGGTCTGAAGGGAATTTCGAAACTTCCCTATTCGATGAAGGTCTTGCTCGAGAATCTCCTCCGCAACGAGGACGGCCGTTCGGTCAAGAAGGAGGACATCGTCGCGGTCTCGAAGTGGCTGCGCAAGAAGTCGCTGGAGCATGAGATCGCGTTCCGCCCGGCGCGCGTGCTGATGCAGGATTTTACGGGCGTTCCGGCCGTGGTCGATCTCGCCGCGATGCGCAATGCGATGCAGAAGCTCGGCGGTGACGCCGAGAAGATCAACCCGCTGGTGCCGGTCGATCTCGTCATCGATCACTCCGTGATCGTGAACTTCTTCGGCGACAACAAGGCCTTCGCCAAGAACGTCACCGAGGAATACAAGCAGAACCAGGAGCGCTACGAGTTTCTGAAGTGGGGCCAGAAGGCTTTCTCGAACTTCTCCGTCGTGCCGCCCGGCACCGGCATCTGCCACCAGGTCAATCTCGAATATCTTTCGCAGACGGTCTGGACCAAGAAGGAGAAGATGACGGTCGGCAAGAAGACCGGCACCTTCGAGGTCGCCTATCCCGACTCGCTCGTCGGCACCGACTCCCACACCACCATGGTCAACGGTCTCGCCGTGCTCGGCTGGGGCGTCGGCGGTATCGAGGCGGAAGCCTGCATGCTCGGCCAGCCGCTGTCGATGCTGCTGCCCAACGTGGTCGGCTTCAAGCTGAAGGGCCAGCTCAAGGAGGGCGTCACCGCGACCGACCTCGTGCTCACCGTCACGCAGATGCTGCGCAAGCTTGGCGTGGTCGGCAAGTTCGTCGAGTTCTTCGGCCCGGGTCTCGACAACCTCTCGGTTGCCGACAAGGCGACCATCGGCAACATGGCGCCGGAATATGGCGCGACCTGTGGCTTCTTCCCGGTCGATGCGGCCGCGATCGACTATCTCAAGACCTCCGGCCGTGCGCCTGCGCGCGTCGCACTGGTGCAGGCCTATGCCAAGGCGCAGGGCCTGTTCCGCACCGCCAAGTCGGCGGATCCGGTGTTCACGGAAACGCTGACGCTCGACCTCGCCGACGTCGTTCCGTCGATGGCCGGTCCGAAGCGTCCCGAAGGCCGCATTGCGCTGCCCTCGGTCGCCGAAGGTTTTTCGCTCGCGCTCAGCAGCGAGTACAAGAAGACCGAGGAGCCCGCGAAGCGTTTTGCGGTCGAAGGCAAGAACTACGAGATCGGCCATGGTGACGTCGTCATCGCCGCCATCACCTCCTGCACCAATACCTCGAACCCGAGCGTGCTGATCGGCGCAGGACTGCTGGCGCGTAACGCGGCAGCCAAGGGCCTCAAGGCAAAACCGTGGGTGAAGACCTCGCTTGCCCCGGGCAGCCAGGTGGTCGCGGGCTATCTTGCCGATTCCGGTCTCCAGACCGATCTCGACAAGGTCGGCTTCAACCTGGTCGGCTTCGGCTGCACCACCTGCATCGGCAATTCCGGTCCGCTGCCGGAGGAGATCTCGAAGTCGATCAACGACAACGGCATCGTCGCGGCTGCCGTGCTCTCCGGCAACCGCAACTTCGAAGGCCGCGTCTCGCCGGACGTGCAGGCGAACTATCTCGCCTCGCCGCCGCTCGTCGTCGCCCACGCGCTCGCGGGCAGCGTCACCAAGAACCTCGCCATCGAACCGCTCGGCGAAGGCAAGGACGGCAAGCCGGTGTACCTGAAGGACATCTGGCCGACGACCAAGGAGATCAATGCCTTCATGAAGAAGTTCGTGACCGCGTCGATCTTCAAGAAGAAGTATGCCGACGTGTTCAAGGGCGACACCAACTGGCGCAAGATCAAGACCGTCGAGAGCGAGACCTATCGCTGGAACATGTCTTCGACCTATGTGCAGAACCCGCCCTATTTCGACGGCATGAAGAAGGAGCCGGAGCCGGTTACCGATATCGTCGAGGCGCGCATCCTCGCCATGTTCGGCGACAAGATCACCACCGACCACATCTCGCCGGCCGGCTCGATCAAGCTCACCTCGCCCGCTGGCAAGTATCTCAGCGAGCACCAGGTGCGTCCGGCCGACTTCAACCAGTACGGCACGCGCCGCGGCAACCATGAAGTGATGATGCGCGGCACCTTCGCCAACATTCGCATCAAGAACTTCATGCTCAAGGGCGCGGATGGAAATATCCCCGAAGGCGGTCTGACCAAGCACTGGCCGGACGGCGAGCAGATGTCGATCTACGACGCCGCGATGAAGTACCAGCAGGAGGAAGTGCCGCTGGTGGTGTTTGCGGGTGCCGAATACGGCAACGGCTCGTCGCGCGACTGGGCCGCGAAGGGCACCCGCCTGCTCGGCGTGCGCGCCGTGATCTGCCAGAGCTTCGAGCGCATCCATCGCTCCAACCTGGTCGGCATGGGCGTGCTGCCGCTGACCTTCGAGGAAGGCACCTCCTGGTCGTCGCTTGGCCTGAAGGGCGACGAGAAGGTCACGCTGCGCGGCCTGGTCGGCGAGCTGAAGCCGCGCCAGAAGCTCACCGCGGAGATCGTGTCCGGCGACGGCTCGTTGCAGCGCGTTTCGCTGCTCTGCCGTATCGATACGCTGGACGAACTCGACTACTACCGGAACGGCGGCATTCTGCACTACGTGCTGCGCAAGCTCGCCGCCTAAGCGCGAATTTGTGAACAGTGGCTCACTGCGACGTGAGTAGAAGGTTAAACAAAGGCGGCCTATCACAAGGCCGCCTTTGTGCGTTATGGCTTTGGATGGGCCCGCCCGGCAGAAGACGTGTCTCGGGCGGCGGAATGTATTGCGCCCGTAAGACTACGGTGACCATCAGGCGATAAGATCCTCCCCCAACCATTGACGAAGTGTGACGTTCGACATGACTGGAATGATGGCTTCTAATCTCGTTTCGCGATGGTCCGGTGCCTTATGGTCGGGAGCGCTCGGCATCTGTGCCATCGTCGCCGTCATCCGTCCTGCCGAGGCCGATCCCCGCGCCGTCGTCGAGCTCTTCACCTCGCAGGGTTGCTCGTCCTGCCCGCCCGCCGACAAGATCATCGGCGATCTCGCCAACGATCCCTCGATCATCGCGCTGAGCATGCCGATCGACTATTGGGATTATCTCGGCTGGAAAGACACGCTGGCGGATTCGCGCTTCTCGGCGCGGCAGCGCGCCTATTCACGGATGCGCGGCGACCGCGAGGTCTACACGCCGCAGGTCGTGGTCAACGGCGCCGCGCATGTCATCGGCAGCGATCGCGCCGGCATCGAGACTGCGATCGGCAAGACCGACAAGGGCGCAGGCGTGATGAGCGTGCCGGTGACGATGTCGCTCGCGGGCAAGCAGATCAACGTGTCAGTGGCCGCGAGCAAGGAGCCGGCGGTCTCGCATGGCGAGGTCTGGATCTGCTCGATCGCCAAATCGGTGCCGATCGCGATCAGCCGCGGCGAAAATCGCGGGCAGCAGATCACCTACCACAACGTGGTGCGCAACCTGCTCAAGGTCGGCGACTGGAACGGACATCCGGAAAGCTGGACAGTGCCGATCGAGAATCTCACCTCGCGCGATGGCGTCGACGGCGCAGTGGTCTATGTCCAGGACGGCAGCCGCGAGAAGCCGGGCCCGATGCTCGGCGCGGCGTATACGTCGCTGCACTGAAGCACGTAAATCGTCTCCGAAAAAAATAGTCTCCGTCATTCCGGGGCGCGCCTCTTGGCGCGAGCCCGGAATCCATTTTTCATCGCGAAAATTGGATCGATGGATTCCGGGGCTCGCGCTTCGCGCCCCGGAATGACAGCGAGAGAGAAACACCCCGCCACAAACAAAAAAGGACCAACTCGCGTTGGCCCTCCTTGTTGTGCGTACAGACCCGATCCTGACGACCCCGGGGGGCTGGGGGCTGAGGAATCCGGAACCGCTAGGACCGGGTCAACGCACACACGTCTTTTCGCAATGCAGGGCGGCAGGCGCTGGGCGGAAAAGCGGCGACACTATGATTCCTGCTAACGATCCCGTGACGGTTCGTCGCGACAGAGTTCCACCGTTGCGTGTGCCCTGATGCGCGGTCGACTGGACGGGCTGAGTCGCGAACACCTTCGCGAGCCCCACAAGTGCCTCTTGCAGCGGGGAACAGTTGGCGCAATCATGCAACTGTCATGATCGGCGGTTCCGGGGACGGTCTTCGCGGACGAGGATCATGCTGTGCGATGAGGAGGCACCCCATGAGTCTGACCCCGGAGGATGCCGATCCGAGCGGGCAGCGCGCGGCGGCGCATCCCGCCGCTGCGAATGTGCAGCCGAACCGGGTGACGTTCAACCGGATCGAGCTGCACCGCATTCTCAATCTCTACGGCCGCATGGTCGCCGACGGCGAGTGGCGCGACTATGCGATCGACTTCCTGAAGGACCGCGCGGTGTTCTCGGTGTTTCGCCGTGCCTCGGAAGTGCCGATCTATCGCATCGAGAAAGACCCGCGGCTCGCGCGCAAGCAGGGCATGTACAGCGTGATCTCGGCGACCGGCCTGATCCTGCGCCGCGGCCACGAGCTCGAGCGCGTGCTGCTGGTGATCGATCGGAAGCTGGCGGTGGTGTAGCCGCACCAACGGTGCCGTAGGGTGGGCAAAGGCGCAAAGCGCCGTGCCCACCATCTCGAATCATTGCCGAGTGTGGTGGGCACGCTACGCTTTGCCCACCCTACGAGACCTACTTTGTCGGCACCGTGCTCGCGCCCTCGCCGAGATCGCGCTGCATCATCACCGTATCCAGCCAGCGGCCGAATTTCAGCCCGACACTGGGATGCGTGCCGATCATCTTGAAGCCGCCCTTGGTGTGCACGCCGATCGAGCCGGCATTGGCGGAATCGCCGATCACCGCGATCATCTGGCGGAAGCCGCGCGCTTCGCATTCGGTGATCAGCCGCTCCAGCAGCAGCAAGCCGATGCCGCGGCGGTGAAAGGGGGGATCGAGATAGATCGAGTTCTCGACCGTGAAGCGATAGGCCGGCCGCGGCCGGTAGGCGCCGGCATAGGCGTAGCCGGCGACGCGGCCATCGAGAATGGCGACGAAATAGGGATAGCCACCGTCGACCAGCGTGCGGTAGCGCCGCGTCATTTCGGTGAGGTCGGGCGGCTCCAGCTCGAACGTCGCGGTGCCCTCGCGGACGGCCTGCTGGTAGATGGCGGTGATGGCGGGGAGGTCGGCCTCAAGGGTGGGCCTGATTTCGGGCGCTGACATGGGGAGAAGATTAGAGCCTTCGCGCGGCGCCCGGAAGGGGCAACGATGCTTCCACACCCGTCATTGCGAGCAGTGAAGCAATCCAGAAATGCATCCGCGGAGGGACTCTGGATTGCTTCGCTGCTGTTCAGCCCGGGGGCATAGCTTACACCTGTTCGGGGACATGGTTGACACTTTTGGATCATCCTAAATCGATCGCCGCGATCTGGTGCGCGGCGAAGAAGATGCCGAACCTGCCGTCGGTATTGAGTGGACGGATCGCAAGCCGTTCGCCGCGGAAGGCCTGCGGAACCTTCCACAATTTGCCTTTGAAGCTGACATAGGCCTTGGTGGTGGAGACGGAACGGACGACCTCGTGCTCGTCGTATTCCACCGCGGGCAATCTGTCCGGCATTTCCCGCGAACTGGGTTGGTACCGGCTTGCCGGAACGTTGTAGTTCAAAGCCTCATGCGGCCGATCGAGATTGTAGACGGCTCGCCATTGGTCGAATGCGCGCTGCACCTCGGCAAGGTCGCGGTAGCGCCTGAAGGCAAATACCTCGGCCTTCAGCGTGCGATGGAAGCGTTCGTTCTTTCCTCGGCTCTGCGGATGATACGGCCGGCTGTGGATCACCCGGACGCCAAGCTTCAAAAGCCAGACCGTCAGCCCGGTCCAAGGGTCTTCAAGGGTGAAGCCCCAGGGGCCGCCATTGTCGACGAACATCGCATCGGGGAGGCCGTACCGGCGGAATGTCTCCCTCAGATGCCCTTGCACGGTCGAACCTCGCTCGTTGTCACAAGCAGCCAGGCACAACGAGAACCGCGAGTGATCGTCCAGCATCGTCAGCGGGTGGCAGGATACGCCGTCCTCGAGGGGGCTGTGTCCCTTGAAGTCCATCTGCCAGAGCTGATTGGGTGCCTCCTTCTCGAAGCGGATGTAGGGCTGTCCAGGTCTCCCCGCAGGTTCGCTCACGCGATCGTAGCGACGCAGGATCTCGTGCGTCGTCGATATCGCCGGCACGGCTTGCCGGTCGCGCTTTAGACGATGCAAAATCTTGCGCGCCCCCCAGGCCGGGTGGACATCGCGCAAGGCCACAATCTGCTGCTCGATCGCAGCCTCAGTACGATCCGGGCTGTGATGCGGCCGGCGCGAGCGATCGGCCAGCGTCGTATCCCCTGCATCATAGCGCTCGATCCACTTGTAACCAGTCTGGGCACTAATCCCGAACTGCCGGCACAGCTTCCGCCGGTTCACTCCTTCCTGCTTAGCAAGCATCACAAACTCGCGCCGCTGGTCCATGACAGACACCTCTCGCCACGGCATGGCTCGCCCCCTTGTTCGACGAATCCAGCCGATTTTGATGTGTCAACCATGTCCCCGAACAGGTGTAAGCTATGTCCCCGGGCTGAACACTGCGCTCGCAATGACGGTGTTTGGGGAGGCAGAATGGCCAAACAAAAACCCCGGCCTTGCGGCCGGGGTTCGTGTCCGTTCTTTCGGCTGATCGCTTAGTCGCGCTGGCCGAGGAGCTGCAACAGCAGCGTGAACAGGTTGATGAAGTTCAGGTACAGTGACAGCGCACCCGAGATCGCCGCACGCTCGGCGATGTCACCGCCGGCCGAGGCATAGCCGTAGATGTAGTCGTTCTTCAGCCGCTGGGTATCCCAGGCGGTGAGGCCCGCGAACACCAGCACGCCGACCACCGAGACGATGAACTGCAGCGCCGAGCTGGCCAGGAACAGGTTCACCAGGCTCGCGATGATGATGCCGATCAGGCCCATGAACAGGAACGAGCCCATTGCGGTCATGTCACGCTTGGTGGTGTAGCCGTAGAGGCTGAGCGCGCCGAAGGTCGCCGCGGTGATGAAGAACACCCGCACGATCGAGGTGTGCGTGTACACCAGGAAGATCGAGGACAGCGAGATGCCCATCAGCGCCGAGAACACCCAGAACAGGATCTGGGCGGTCGACGGGGCCAGACGGTTGATGCCGGCCGAGATCACGAACACCATGGCGAGCGGCGCCAGCATGAACAGATATTTCAGCGGGCTCACGAACATCGCGTAGCCGAACGGCGTCAGGAACAGCTTGCCGACGCGGACCGCTTCCGGGGTCGGAACGTCCGTCACGGCAGCCATGTAGACGCCGAGTGCGGCGAGGCCAGTGATGGCCAGCCCGATGCTCATGTAATTGTAGATGCGCAGCATGTAGGCGCGCAGACCGGCGTCGACCGTCGCGGCGTCAACACGCCCGGCGGCCCGGCCGAAAGGAGAAGCGTAATTGCGGTCTAGGTCCGACATGGTCGAATTCCCGTTGGTTGCCCGGTCCGGCATGAAGGGTCGCCATGCCGCCGGTTCGTCAAATTCTATCTCGGATACCGATCTCTGCCGACATTAATTTTGGCTAACAATCGGGGATCCGAACCCATCCGATATGTGGGAAACTAACACATTCGCTGCAACCGTCCACGCGCGGCTGAATGTCGCCCTCGGCTCACAATCCTGACGGGCGGACGTGGTTAATCGCGGGAATCGTGCGATTTGGCTCCCGCGGGGCCACCCGCTACCTTTTGTCACAAATTGCGCAACACTGTGGCGGGCTTTTTGTTCAGCGCCAGCAGCGTGCCGGCGAGCCCGAGCCCGACGGTGACGACCAGCGCAGCCGCGACCACCCCGGCCGCGCTGCCGGCCTGCCAGACGAAGCTCAGCGTCATCAGCCGCGTCACGATCATCCAGGCGGCGATGCTGCCGGCGATCACGCCGAACACCGCGGTGGCGAGCCCGATCAGGAGATATTCGAGCGCATAGGCGCCGAGCAGCCGCAGCCGCGTTGCGCCGAGCGTCTTCAGGATCACGGCGTCATAGACCCGGTGGCGATGGCCGGCGGCCAGCGCGCCGCCCAGCACCAGGATCGCCGAGATCAGGGTCACGGCGCTGGCGCCGCGGATCGCGAGCGCAAGATTGGTCACGACCGCGCCGACCGTCTCCATCACCTCGCGCACCCGCACGCTCGTCACCATCGGATAGGCATCGGCGACCTGCTTGATGATCCTGCCGTCGGCGGTGGCGTTGCCGCCGGCTTCCGTCAGCGTCGCGATATGGGTATGCGGCGCGCCCTTGAAGGCGTTCGGAGAGAACACCAGCACGAAGTTGATGCCAAGCCCCTGCCAGTCGATGGTGCGCAGATTTCCGATCTTGGCAGGGATGTCGCGGCCGAGCACGTTGACCACGACCTCGTCGCCGAGCTTCAGGGAGAGCCCGTCGGCGATCTTCTTCTCCATCGAGACCAGCGGCGGGCCGGAATAGTCGGCGCCCCACCATTCGCCCTCGACCACCTTGGAGCCCTTCGGCAGCTCGCCGGTGTAGGTCAGGCCGCGATCGCTTTGCAGAACCCATTCGGCATCGGTGGTCGGCTTGAGATCCTCGGCGCGGACGCCGCGGGCGGCGACGATGCGCCCGCGCAGCATCGGCACGTCCTCGACCTTGGCGCCAGGGGCGATCTGGCGGAGATAATCGTCGAAGGGCGCGGCCTGCGTGCTCGGAATGTCGATGAAGTAGAACGACGGCGCGTGCTCGGGGAGCGCCGCCAGAAACTGCCGGCGCAGATTGCCGTCGATCTGGGTGATGGTGACGAGCACGGCGAGGCCAAGCCCGAGCGAGAGCACCACTGAGGGCGTCAGCGCGCCGGGCCGGTGGATGTTGGCGATCGCAAGCCGCAGCATGGTGATGCGCGTGCGCGGCAGCCGCCGCGCGATCGCCATCAGCAGCGCGGCGACACCGCGGAGCACCGCGAACACGACCACCGACGAGAGCACGAACACCGCGGCGATCCGCTTGTCGAAGGAGAGCCCGATCACGACAGTGACGAGCAGGGCGACGACGACGCCCATCAAGGCGAGATAGCTCCAGCGCGGCCGGTGCCATTCGGAACTGATGATGTCGCGGAATAGTGCGGCAACCGGCACGTCGTGCACCCGCCCGAGCGGCCACAGGCCGAAGGCGAGCGCGGTCAGGAGGCCGTAGACGAAGGACAGCGCCAGCTCGTCGGCATGCACCGCGGGCACCACCGGCAGCGGCAGCAGTTTTCCGAACAGGCCGACGATCGCGAACGGCATGGCCGCGCCGAGCGCAAGGCCGATCACCGAGCCGATCGCCGCGAGCAGGATGACCTGCGCCAGATAAATTCCGAACACGTCGCGTCCGGTGGCGCCGACGGCCTTGAACGCCGCGATCACCTCCAGCCTTCGGTCGATATGGCTCTTCACGGCGTTGGCGACGCCGACGCCGCCGACCAGAAGTGCAGCGAGGCCGACCAGGGTCAGAAACTGGGTGAAGCGGCTGATATTGCGTTCGAGCTGCGGCGAGGCGTTGGAGCGGCTGCGGACCTCCCAGCCGGCCTGCGGCGCGGCATTGCGCGAATCCGCAATGAAGGCCTCGGTGGCGCGGTCGCTGTTGGCCGCATCGGGCAGCTTCACCCGATAGACCCAGCGGACCAGGCTGCCGGGCTGTATCAGGCCGGTGGCGCGCAGGCCCGCCTCGCTGACCAGGAAGCGCGGGCCGAAGCCGATGCCGCCGGCGAGCTTGTCGGGCTCGGCCTCAACGGTGGAGCGGATCTGGAAGGTCGCTGAGCCGATGGTGACGCGATCGCCGGCCTTCAGCGACAGACGCGCAAGGAGCGTTGGATCGGCGGCGGCGCCGAATGCGCCATCGCGCTCGGCGAGCAACTCGGACATCGGCAGCGGCGGCGCGAGCGTCAACTGCCCGAGCATAGGATAGGTGTCGTCGACCGCCTTCATCTCGACCAGCGCGAGCTTGCCGTCGGCCGAGCGCGCCATGCCGCGCAAGGTGGCGGCGACGGAGACGGTGCCGCGCGAGCGCAGGAAGGCGACCTCTTCCGGTTTCGCCTCGCGCTGAAACAGCACGAAGGAAACGTCGCCGCCGAGCAGCGTGCGGCCTTCGCGGGCGAGGCCGTCGCTGAGGCTCGCCGACACCGAGCCGACGCCGGCGATCGCCATCACGCCGAGCGCGATGCAGGCGATGAAGACGTAGAAGCCGCGCAGGCCCCCGCGCAGTTCGCGCAGCGCGTAGCGCAGCGAGAGCGCGGCGCCATTGGGCCGCGCGAACGGTTCGACCGCGGCGCTCATGCCGGTGCAGACTGCGTGTCGATGCGCCCGGAGCGCAGGCGGATCACGCGATCGCAGCGCTGTGCGAGCGAGGAATCGTGCGTGACCAGCACCAGCGTCATGCCGCGCTCGGCATGCTTGGTGAACAGCAGATCGACGATCTGCTTGCCGGTGGTCTCGTCGAGATTGCCGGTCGGCTCGTCGGCAACGAGAATGGCGGGATCGGGCGCCAGCGCGCGCGCAAGCGCCACGCGCTGCTGCTCGCCGCCGGAGAGTTGCGTCGGATAATGATGCAGGCGACCGCCGAGCCCGACCGATTGCAGCTCCTGCGCCGCACGCTTGGCGGCGTCGGGATTGCCGGCGAGCTCGAGCGGGACGGCGACGTTCTCCAGCGCCGTCATGGTCGGGATCAGATGGAAGGATTGGAAGACGATGCCGACCTCGCGGCCGCGGAAGCGAGCCAGCGCATCCTCGTCGAGGGCATTGAAAGGCGTGCCTGACACCACCACCTCTCCGCTATCAGGACGCTCCAGCCCCGCCATCACCATCAGCAGTGTGGATTTGCCCGAGCCTGACGGGCCGATCAGGCCGATCGTCTCCCCCGAGCCGACGCGCAGGCTGATATCCTTGAGGATGTGAACGCGTGCCGCCCCCGACCCCAATGAGAGATTGACGTTGGAGATGGCGATGGTGTCCGCGGCAGTGCCGGCGAGCGAAGAGGGATCGATGCGAGTGTCCATGGTCCGGTCATATGGCAACTCCGATAGCGCGGTCGAGAGGCGTTACGGATTGTTCATGCACATAGCCGTGTTGATGTTCGCTGTGATGACAATCGCGACAGGTGCGTCGGCACAGGCGCAGCCGGCGGCCAAGCCGATCAAGCTGGTGGTTCTCGGCGATTCCTTGAGTGCCGGCCTCGGCCTCCCGGCCCAGCAGGCGTTCCCCACAAAGCTCCAAAAAGCATTGCAGGCCAAAGGCATAGAGGTCGATATGACCAACGCCGGGGTGTCCGGTGATACCTCGTCCGGCGGCCGTGACCGGCTCGACTGGTCGGTCCCGGAGGGAACCGAGGGCGTCATCGTCGAGCTCGGTGCCAACGACGCGCTGCGCGGCATCGATCCCGGCTTGACGCGCACGGCGCTGACCGACATCGTCGGGCGTCTGAAGGCGCGCAAGATCGCCGTGATGCTGTGTGGCATGCTGGCGCCGCCGAATTACGGCGCCGACTATGCCGCGCGCTTCAATTCGATTTATCCGGATCTGGCGAAACAATTCGATGTGCCGCTCTATCCGTTCTTCCTCGACGGCGTCGCGGCCGATGCCAAGCTCAACCAGGCCGACGGCATTCATCCGACCGCAGAAGGCGTCGACATCGTCGTCAACAACATGCTGCCCACGGTGGAGGCATTCTTGCGCACGATCGGCGAGCAACGCCGTTGAAAAGCAGGCAATGCTAACCCTAACACCCGGTGTTTTCCCGGTGTAGCCTTGGGTACGCTTCGCAGAGTCACACAACTGCGATAGGAATCAGGTTACCGGTGATTCGTCGCCGGCTCTAATTTGGATATGGTCCTGCTCAGGGACTGTACCCAAGCATCGGGAGTGCGAAACGATGCCGCGTTTGTTTACGGGTCTGGAAATTCCGGCCGAGATCGGCCAGTCGCTTTCCAACTTGCGGGGTGGCCTTCCCGGCGCCCGATGGATCGATCCCGAAAATTACCACGTCACCTTGCGCTTCATCGGCGATATCGACGGCGTCTCCGCCAACGAGATCGCCTCGATGCTGTTTCGCGTCGACCGCAAGCCGTTCGAGGTGAAGGTGCAGGGGCTGACGAGCTTCGGCGGCCGCAAGCCGCGCGCGGTGGTCGCCACCATCGCACCGAGCAAGCCGCTGATGGACTTGCAGGCCGAGCTCGAACGCATGATGCAGCGGATCGGCCTCAACCCTGAAGGCCGCAAGTTCATCCCGCACGTCACACTGGCCCGGCTGCACGACGCGACCGACCGCGACGTCGCCGACTATCTCTCGCTGCGCGGCTACTTCCCGAGCAAGGCCTTCATGGCGGAGCGGTTCGTCCTGTTCTCGTCGCGAGCCTCGACCGGCGGCGGCCCGTATGTGGTCGAAGACGCCTACGAGCTGTGTGAGTGATTTTCACTCCTCCCTCTCCCCGCAAGAGCGGGGAGAGGGAGAAAAGCGCATAGCGCCCCGCACCAATTCACGGCTTGCAATTTCCGCCGGTCTCTGGCGGTAAAGAGCCATGCTCTCGACCCCCAATTCCTCATTCCACGAAGCGTATCAGGCCCAGATCGCGTCCGGCGCGATCGAGCCCGATGCTGCGCAGGCCGAGGTCGCCGAGGCTTATGCGGCGCTCGACCAGCGGCTCGCCAACTACAAGCCGCACCGCAAGCAGGGCCTGCTCAGCCGCCTGTTCAGCAACGGCGACAAAGACGAGGCGCCGCGCGGGCTCTACATCCATGGCGAGGTCGGCCGCGGCAAGACCATGCTGATGGATCTGTTCTTCCAGCACTCGACCGTCGAGCACAAGCGCCGTGCGCATTTCCACGAATTCATGGCCGATGTGCATGAGCGCATCTACGACTATCGCCAGAGCATCGCGCGCGGCGAGGTCGCCGATGGCGACGTCATCGCGCTGACCGCGCATGCGATCTTCGAGGAGAGCTGGCTGCTCTGCTTCGACGAATTCCACGTCACCGACATCGCCGACGCCATGATCCTCGGCCGCTTGTTCGCAAAGTTGTTCGAGCTCGGCACCGTGGTGGTCGCAACCTCCAATGTCGCGCCTGACGATCTCTACAAGGGCGGCTTGAACCGTTCGCTGTTCCTGCCCTTCATCAAGCAGATCACCGACCACATGGACGTGGCGCGGCTCGATGCGCGCACCGACTTCCGGCTGGAAAAGCTTCAGGGCGTGCCGATGTGGCTGACGCCGGCGGATGGGGATGCGGCCGCGGCACTTGACCGCGCCTGGTCGAAGATGACCGGCGGCGCCAAATGCAAGTCGCGCGATATTTCGATCAAGGGCCGCATCCTGCACGTGCCGTGCTCGGCCCATGGCGTGGCCCGGTTTGCCTTCGCCGATCTCTGCGAGAAGCCGTTAGGTGCATCCGACTACCTCAGGCTCGCGCACGACTATCACACCATCCTGGTCGACCATATTCCAGTGATGGACCTCTCCCAGCGCAACGCCGCCAAGCGCTTCATCACGCTGATCGACACGCTCTATGACAATGCCGTGAAGCTGATGGCCTCGGCCGATGCCAACCCGATCTCGCTCTACCTCGCCCACGAGGGCAACGAGGCCATGGAGTTCAAGCGGACCTCGTCGCGCCTGATCGAAATGAGCTCGGAATCCTATCTGGCGCTGGCGCACGGCCGCAAGGATTCCACCGCCAGCGGCTCCACCAAGGGTCTGGTGGAGACTTAAGTCCTATCTGCCAGCGCTGTCATTCCGGGGCGTCGCGAAGCGACGAGCCCGGAATCCATTCATCAGCGTGCGCTGCCGCCCGATGGATTCCGGGCTCGCGACTTTCGTCGCGCCCCGGAATCACGGGAGTGCGCTTGAATGCGCGCCAAGCCCGACAATTGAGCATCCACCGACTTGAACGGGGGAAGCGAAAGGGATAACCACCCAATCAGTTTCCCCTCCTTACGTGGCTAAAGGACAGGTTCACATGGCGCGCGACAAGATTGCTTTGATTGGCTCCGGCCAGATCGGCGGAACGCTGGCTCATCTCATCGGCCTGAAAGAACTGGGCGACGTCGTGATGTTCGACATCGCCGAGGGCGTGCCGCAGGGCAAGGCGCTCGACATTGCGCAGTCCTCGCCGGTCGACGGCTTCGACGCCCACTACACCGGCGCCAATTCCTACGAGGCGCTGGACAACGCCAAGGTCTGCATCGTCACTGCCGGCGTGCCGCGCAAGCCCGGCATGAGCCGCGACGACCTCCTCTCCATCAACCTCAAGGTCATGGAGCAGGTCGGTGCCGGCATCAAGAAGTACGCTCCCGACGCCTTCGTCATCTGCATCACCAACCCGCTCGACGCCATGGTCTGGGCGCTCCAGAAGGCCTCCGGCCTGCCGCACAAGAAGGTGGTCGGCATGGCCGGCGTGCTGGACTCCTCGCGCTTCCGCTACTTCCTCGCCGACGAGTTCAACGTCTCGGTCGAAGACGTCACCGCCTTCGTGCTCGGCGGCCATGGTGACACCATGGTGCCGCTGGTGAAGTACTCCACCGTCGCCGGCATTCCGCTGCCCGACCTCGTCAAGATGGGCTGGACCTCGCAGGCGCGCCTCGACGAGATCGTCGACCGTACCCGCAACGGCGGCGCCGAGATCGTCAATCTGCTCAAGACCGGCTCGGCCTTCTATGCGCCGGCGGCCTCCGCGATCGCGATGGCCGAGAGCTATCTGCGCGACAAGAAGCGTGTGCTGGCCTCGGCCGCGTACCTCAACGGTGAATACGGCGTGAAGGACATGTATGTCGGCGTCCCCGTCGTGATCGGCTCCAAGGGTGTCGAGCGCGTCGTCGAGATCGAGCTCGCCGGCAAGGACCGTGAGGCCTTCGACAAATCGGTCGGCGCAGTCCAGGGCCTGGTCGACGCCTGCAAGAAGATCGCCCCCGATCTTCTCGGCCGCTAAGCGCAACAATCCCCGCCGAAGATCGAAACCCGGTCTTCGGCGGTTTCATTTCCGGGACCCGCGTCGGGCGGGTTCCGGATCCGGTAGTCCAGAGATCTCGATGTCAAAGAATCCGGGTTGCAGTTCCTGTGGTATATGGTATGCCAGCCACAAGACTGAGGTGGGCCCCAGAGGTCACCGCCCGCGGGTTCAGGGAGCGACCATATGAATATCCATGAATATCAGGCCAAAGCGCTGCTGAACGAGTTCGGCGTGGCGATCTCGAAGGGCGTTCCGGTCCTGAAGGCCGCCGACGCGGACGCTGCCGCCAAGGCGCTGCCCGGCCCGGTCTGGGTGGTGAAGAGCCAGATCCATGCCGGCGGCCGCGGCAAGGGCAAGTTCAAGGAGGCCTCGGCCGGCGACAAGGGCGGCGTCCGCATCGCCAAGTCGGCCGCCGAAGTCTCCGAATTCGCCAAGCAGATGCTCGGCGCCACGCTGGTGACGATCCAGACCGGCCCCGCCGGCAAGCAGGTCAACCGCCTCTACATCGAGGACGGCTCCGACATCGACAAGGAATTCTATCTCTCGATCCTGGTCGACCGCGAGACCTCGCGCGTCTCGTTCGTCGTCTCGACCGAAGGCGGCGTCAACATCGAGGACGTCGCGCACAACAGCCCTGAGAAGATCGTGACCTTCTCGGTCGATCCCGCCACCGGCATCATGGGCCATCACGGCCGCACCGTCGCCAATGCGCTCAAGCTCACCGGTGATCTCGCCAAGCAGGCGGAAAAGCTTACCGCGCAGCTCTACGCGGCCTTCGTCGCCAAGGACATGTCGATGCTGGAGATCAACCCGCTGGTCGTGACCAAGCAGGGCCAGCTCCGCGTGCTCGACGCCAAGGTGTCGTTCGACGACAACGCGCTGTTCCGTCATCCTGAGGTGCTCGCCCTGCGCGACGAGACCGAGGAAGACGCCAAGGAAATCGAGGCGTCCAAGTACGACCTCAACTACGTCACCCTCGACGGCAATATCGGCTGCATGGTCAACGGCGCTGGCCTCGCCATGGCGACGATGGACATCATCAAGCTCTACGGCATGGCGCCGGCGAACTTCCTCGACGTTGGCGGCAGCGCCAGCAAGGAGAAGGTCACGGCCGCCTTCAAGATCATCACCGCCGATCCCAACGTGAAGGGCATCCTGGTCAACATCTTCGGTGGTATCATGAAGTGCGACGTCATCGCCGAAGGCGTCACGGCGGCGGTGCGCGAAGCGGGTCTCAACGTGCCGCTGGTGGTTCGCCTCGAAGGCACCAATGTCGAGCTCGGCAAGAAGATCATCCGCGAATCCGGTCTGAACGTGGTGCCGGCCGACAATCTCGATGACGCCGCGCAGAAGATCGTGAAGGCCGTCAAGGGAGGCTAAGGCCATGACCCAGGACCATCTCGCCGCATCGTCTCCGCTTGCAGAGCACGCGCGCCTCGCCGCGTTCGCCGGCGAATGGAATGGCGAAGAGATGGTCTTTCCGTCGCGCTGGACCAGCGGCGGGCCGGCCACCTCGCACACCGTCGCGCGCATGGATCTCAACGGATTCTATCTGATCCAGGACAGTGTCCAGATGCGCGACGGCAAGCCGATCTTCGCCACCCACGGCCTCTTCACTTACGATCGTGAGGACCGGACCTACAAATTGTTCTGGTACGATTCGCTCGGCTACACGCCGCCCTCGCCCGCCTCCGGCGGCTGGGTCGGCAAGACCCTGACGCTGGTGCGCGGCTCGCTCCGCGGCAATGCGCGCCACGTCTACGAGATCATCGACGACAATTCCTACGCGTTGAAGATCCAGTTCTCGCCGGACGCGGAAGGCTGGGCCGACGTGCTCACCGGCGTCTACCGCCGCATCCATTAGGGCAAGATCCATGGGTGCACATCCATACTGGTATTTCGTTCCGTATGAGGCTGACTTCGACGCGGCATTGCAGAAGTTGCGGCTGCGCGAGTTTCAAGCCGGACGTTACAATCCGGTGACGCCGTTTCAGACCTTCCCGATCGATTTGTCCGCTCCTGCCCCAGGTGCGAAGCACGCTTCGATCGAGCAGGTCATGGAGCAGGCCGACGAAGCCGGTACCCGATCGATCCTCGATATCGCGCAAGTCGCGCCGGCGCCTTTCGATGAAAGCGGAATGCCATTTTTTACGGCCTTTCCGCTGGATCCGTCGGGCATGGAAGAGCTGTTCGGAACGTCGAAGCCGACGCGTGAACAGGTCCAGATCAATCAGCGAATGTGGGACCGCATCGAGCGCGGATCGGCGGTCTACACAGTCATTTTCGATAGGGGTGAGCCGCATGAGATCTTTTTCGGCGGCTATTCCTTCGATTGAACAGCCACTTTGAACAGCCGTCATCCGGCCAGGTAACGAATATCCACGAAAGCAGGCTCGCCTCATGTCCATCCTGATCGACAAGAATACCAAGGTCATCTGCCAGGGCTTCACCGGCAAGAACGGCACCTTCCACTCCGAGGCCGCGATTGCCTATGGCACCAAGATGGTCGGCGGCACCTCGCCGGGCAAAGGCGGCGCGACCCATCTGGGCCTGCCGGTGTTCGACACGGTGCAGGAAGCGCGGCAGAAGACCGGTGCGGATGCCTCGGTGATCTACGTACCGCCGCCGGGCGCGGCCGACGCGATCTGCGAAGCCATCGATGCCGAGGTCCCGCTGATCGTCTGCATCACCGAGGGCATTCCGGTCATCGACATGGTGCGGGTGAAGCGTTCGCTTGCCGGCTCCAAGTCGCGCCTGATCGGGCCGAACTGCCCGGGCGTCATGACCGCCGGCGAATGCAAGATCGGCATCATGCCGGCCAACATCTTCAAGACCGGCTCCGTCGGCATCGTCTCCCGCTCCGGCACGCTCACTTACGAAGCCGTGTTCCAGACCTCCCAGGAAGGTCTCGGCCAGACCACCGCAGTCGGCATCGGCGGCGACCCGGTCAAGGGCACCGAGTTCATCGACGTGCTGGAAATGCTGCTCGCCGACCCCAAGACCGAGTCGATCATCATGATCGGCGAGATCGGCGGTTCCGCCGAGGAGGACGCCGCCCAGTTCCTTAAGGACGAGGCCAAGCGCGGCCGCCAGAAGCCGATGGTCGGTTTCATCGCCGGCGTGACCGCACCTCCCGGCCGCCGCATGGGTCATGCCGGCGCGATCATCTCGGGCGGCAAGGGCGACGCCGGTTCCAAGACCGAAGCGATGAAATCGGCTGGAATTACCGTGTCTCCGTCGCCTGCCCGCCTCGGGCACACGCTTGCCGAAAAGTTGAAAGGCTAATTCACTCCTTCGTGCTTTTCCGGGCGAAGTTTCGCAGCAAATAGGGTAAATGGTGCCTGTCGCGTCGAGCCCTGCCGGGGAGCTCGGCGCCAGCGCCGTTTGTTATGCGCGAACCGAAATCGCCAGGAACTCAAGTATGTCTCGCCAGGACGCGAACGCAGCCTTTGCCCTCTCATCGTTTCTCCAGGGCACCAACGCCACCTACATCGACGAAATCTACGCCCGTTACGAGAAGGATCCGTCCTCGGTCGATGCCGAGTGGCAGGAGTTCTTCAAGAGCCTGAAGGACCAGCCGGACGACGTCCGCAGGAACGCCGAAGGCCCGTCCTGGGAGCGCGCCAACTGGCCGCTGACCCCGCAGGACGACCTGACCTCGGCCCTCGACGGTAACTGGGCGGAAGTCGAGAAGGCGGTCGGCAGCAAGATCGCCGCTCGGGCGCAGCAAGCCAAAGCCGACAAGGGCGCCGACTTCTCTTCCGCCGACCTGCTCCAGGCCACGCGCGACTCGGTTCGCGCGCTGATGCTGATCCGCTCCTACCGCATGCGAGGCCACTTCCACGCCAAGCTCGATCCGCTCGGCATCGAAGCCCCGCGCAACCGCGAAGAGCTCGACCCTCGCACCTACGGCTTCAGCGAAGCCGATTTCGACCGCAAGATCTTCCTCGATCACGTGCTCGGCCTCGAATACGCCAGCCTGCGCGAAATCACGGCGATCTGCGAGCGCACCTACTGCCAGACCCTCGGCGTCGAGTTCATGCACATCTCGAATGCCGCGCAGAAGGCCTGGATCCAGGAGCGTATCGAGGGGCCGGACAAGGAGATCTCGTTCACCCGCGAAGGCCGCCGCGCCATCCTCAACAAGCTGATCGAAGCCGAGGGTTTTGAGAAGTTCTGCGACGTCAAGTTCACCGGCACCAAGCGCTTCGGCCTCGACGGCGGTGAATCGCTGATCCCCGCGCTGGAGCAGATCATCAAGCGCGGCGGCAATCTCGGCGTGAAGGAAGTCGTGGTCGGCATGCCGCATCGCGGCCGCCTCAACGTGCTGACCCAGGTGATGGGCAAGCCGCACCGCGCGCTGTTCCATGAGTTCAAGGGCGGCTCGGCCAATCCCGACGCGGTCGAAGGCTCGGGCGACGTCAAGTACCATCTCGGCGCGTCGTCCGACCGTGAGTTCGACGGTAACCGCATCCATCTGTCGCTGACCGCCAACCCCTCGCATCTCGAGATCGTGGATCCCGTCGTGCTCGGCAAGGTCCGCGCCAAGCAGGACCAGCACGGCGATCCGCCGGACCAGCGCATCTCGGTGATGCCGCTGCTGATGCATGGCGACGCTGCGTTCGCCGGCCAGGGCGTGGTCGCGGAGTGCTTCGGTCTCTCCGACCTGAAGGGCTACCGTACCGGCGGCTCCGTCCACTTCATCGTCAACAACCAGATCGGCTTCACCACCTATCCGCGTTATTCCCGTTCTTCGCCTTACCCGTCGGACGTGGCGAAGATGATCGACGCGCCGATCTTCCATGTGAACGGCGACGATCCGGAGGCCGTGGTGTTCGCGGCCAAGGTCGCGACCGAATTCCGGCAGAAATTCCACAAGCCCGTCGTCATCGACATGTTCTGCTACCGCAGGCATGGCCATAACGAGGGCGACGAGCCGGCTTTCACCCAGCCGGTGATGTACAAGAAGATCGCGGCTCATCCGTCGACGCTGGAGCTCTACGCCCGCCGCCTGATCAGCGAAGGCGTGATGACCGAGGGCGAGGTCGACAAGGCCAAGGCCGACTGGCGCGCGCGGCTCGACGCCGAGTTCGAGGCCGGCACCTCCTACAAGCCGAACAAGGCCGACTGGCTCGACGGCAAGTGGGCGGGCTTCAAGATCGCCGATCAGGAAGAGGATGCGCGCCGCGGCGTCACCGGCGTCGATGTCACCGAGCTGAAGGAGATCGGCCGCAAGATCACCAAGGTGCCGGACGGTTTCCGGGTCCACCGCACCATCCAGCGCTTTCTGGAGAATCGCGCGAAGGCGATCGACACCGGTGCGGGTATCGACTGGGCGACCGGCGAGGCGCTGGCGTTCTGCTCGCTGCTTGCGGAAAACCATCACGTCCGCCTGTCCGGACAGGATTCGGAACGCGGCACCTTCTCGCAGCGCCACTCGGTCCTGATCGACCAGGAAGACGAGAGCCGCTACACGCCGTACAACCATCTCGGCAACGAGCAGGGCCATTACGAGGTCATCAACTCGCTGCTGTCGGAAGAGGCCGTGCTCGGCTTCGAATACGGCTATTCGCTCGCCGAGCCGAACACGCTGACGCTGTGGGAAGCCCAGTTCGGCGACTTCGCCAACGGCGCGCAGGTCGTGTTCGACCAGTTCATCTCCTCGGGCGAACGCAAATGGCTGCGCATGTCCGGCCTCGTCTGCCTCTTGCCGCACGGCTATGAAGGCCAGGGACCGGAGCACTCCTCGGCGCGTCTCGAGCGTTATCTGCAGATGTGCGCCGAAGACAACATACAGGTGGTCTATCCGACCACGCCCGCGAACTACTTCCACGTGCTGCGCCGCCAGCTTCATCGCGAAATCCGCAAGCCGCTGATCCTGATGACGCCGAAGTCGCTGCTGCGTCACAAGCGGGCGGTGTCGCGTCTCGAGGAGCTCGCCAAGGGAACGACGTTCCACCGCATCCTCTATGATGACGCCCAGATGCTGCCGAACGAGCCGGTCAAGCTCGTTCCGGACGAGAAGATCCGCCGCATCGTGCTCTGCTCCGGCAAGGTCTATTACGACCTCTACGAGGAGCGCGAGAAGCGCGGCATCGACGACATCTACCTGATGCGCGTCGAGCAACTCTATCCGGTGCCGCTGAAGGCGCTGGTGGCCGAGTTGTCGCGCTTCAAGAAGGCCGAAGTGATCTGGTGCCAGGAAGAGCCGCGCAACATGGGCTCCTGGCACTTCATCGAGCCCTATCTGGAATGGGTGCTGAACCAGGTGAACGGCGTGAGCCGGCGTCCGCGTTATGTCGGCCGCGCCGCTTCCGCCGCGACCGCTACTGGTCTGATGTCCAAGCATCAGGCGCAGCTGAAGGCCTTCCTGGACGAAGCATTGAGCTGAACTCTTCGAACTGCGTCATGCTCCGCTCCCAGTGCGCCCTTGCGCACAAGGGCGGGGCATCCAGCAAGACGTGACGTCCGTCGTGAATGCGAACGTCCCGGCTTGCTGGATGGCCTGTTTTTCTCAGGGCTCATGACACCCGAAATTTCCCGACCGCTATTGGCGATCTCCTTAAGGAAAAGACCATGACTGAAATTCGTGTGCCGACGCTCGGCGAATCCGTCACCGAGGCCACCATCGGCCGCTGGTTCAAGAAGGCCGGCGATGCCGTCGCCGTCGACGAGCCCTTGGTGGAGCTCGAGACCGACAAGGTCACCATCGAAGTGCCGGCGCCCTCGGCCGGGACGCTGAGCGAGATCATCGCCGCCGACGGCGCCACCGTTGCGGTCGGCGCGCTGCTCGGCCAGATCACCGACGGTGCCGGCGCTGCGAAGCCGGCGGCTGCGCCCGCCAAGCCCGCTGCCGCTGCGGCTGCTCCTGTCGCCGCGGCTCCGGCTGCCGCTGCCGCCGCGCCGAAGGCCCCGCCGGCCGACACGCCGCTCGCTCCGTCCGTGCGCAAGCTGTCCGCCGAGACCGGCATCGACGCCTCGACCGTTCCGGGCTCCGGCAAGGACGGCCGCGTCACCAAGGGCGACATGCTTGCCGCGATCGAGCGTGCGGCCTCCGCGCCGACCCCGGTCAACCAGCCCGCCGCCGCCGTGCAGGTGCGCGCGCCGTCGCCGGCCGATGACGCCGCCCGCGAAGAGCGCGTCAAGATGACCCGGCTGCGCCAGACCATCGCACGCCGCCTCAAGGACGTGCAGAACACGGCTGCGATGCTCACGACCTTCAACGAGGTCGACATGACCAACGTCATGGCGCTGCGCGCGCACTACAAGGACGCGTTCGAGAAGAAGCACGGCTCCAAGCTCGGCTTCATGGGCTTCTTCACCAAGGCCGTCGTGCAGGGTCTGAAGGACATCCCGGCCGTCAACGCCGAGATCGACGGCACCGATCTGATCTACAAGAACTACTACCACATCGGCGTCGCCGTCGGCACCGACAAGGGCCTCGTCGTGCCGGTGGTGCGCGACTGCGACCATAAGTCGATCGCCGATATCGAGAAGGGCATCGCCGATTTCGGCCGCCGCGCCCGTGACGGCCAGCTCAAGATCGACGAGATGCAGGGCGGCACCTTCACCATCACCAATGGCGGCATCTACGGCTCGCTGATGTCGACCCCGATCCTGAACGCGCCGCAGTCCGGCATTCTGGGCATGCACAAGATCCAGGAGCGGCCGATGGTCGTCGGCGGCAAGATCGAGGTCCGCCCGATGATGTATCTGGCGCTGTCCTACGATCACCGCGTCATCGACGGCAAGGAAGCCGTGACCTTCCTGGTTCGCGTCAAGGAGAGCCTGGAAGATCCGGCGCGCCTGGTGCTGGACCTCTGATCGCTGATGCCTTGAAAACGCCGTCGCCTGCATGGGCGGCGGCTTTTGTCGAAAGATGGAGACGAACGTGACGGACAAAGTCGTCGTCATCACCGGCGGCAGCCGCGGCATTGGTCGTGCGACCGCGCTTGCCGCGGCCGAGCGCGGCTTCCGCGTCGTGGTCGGCTATGCCAGCAACAAGACGGCGGCCGACGAGGTCGTCGCCGGGATCGGCGCGAGCAACGGCAAGGCCATTGCGGTGAAATGCGATGTCGCCGAGGAAAGCGACATCATCAACCTGTTCCAGCAGGCGGACACGTTCGGCACCCTCGCCGCCCTCGTCAACAATGGCGGCATCGTCGGCCAAAGCGGCGTGCGCGTGGACGAGATGTCGGCCGAGCGCATCCAGCGCGTGATGGCGGTGAACGTCACCGGCTCGATCCTCTGCGCGCGCGAGGCGGTGAAGCGGATGTCGACCAGGCATGGCGGGAAGGGCGGCGTCATCGTCAATCTGTCATCGGTTGCTGCCAAGCTCGGCGCGCCCAACACGTATGTCGACTATGCGGCGTCGAAGGGCGCGATCGATTCCTTCACCATCGGCCTCGGCTATGAGGTCGCGGCCGAAGGCATCCGCGTCGCCGCGATCCGGCCCGGCCTGATCGACACCGAGATCCACGCCTCAGGCGGCGAGCCCGATCGGCATCATCGTCTGGCCCATATGGTGCCGATGAAACGCGTCGGCACCGCGGATGAAATCGCCAATGCCATCGTCTGGCTGATGTCGGACGATGCCTCCTACGTCACTTCAGCCATTCTCGATGTGTCCGGCGGACGCTGACGCGCCGCGCGGACACATCCTCATCACGCTAAACTCACGGGACTTTCTCTCATGGCTACCTACGATCTCGTCGTCATCGGCACCGGACCGGGCGGTTATGTCTGCGCGGTGCGCGCCAGCCAGCTCGGCATGAAAGTCGCCGTGGTTGAAAAGAACGCAACCCTCGGCGGCACCTGTCTCAATGTCGGCTGCATGCCGTCGAAGGCGCTGCTGCACGCCTCCGAAATGTTCGAGGAAGCCGCGCATTCCTTCGCCAAGATGGGCGTCAGCGTCTCTGCGCCGAAGCTCGAATTGCCGGCGATGATGAACTTCAAGCAGCAGGGCATCGACGGCAACGTCAAGGGCGTCGAGTTCCTGATGAAGAAGAACAAGGTTGACGTGCTCAAGGGCACCGGCAAGATCCTCGGCACCGGCAAGGTCGAAGTCTCCGCCGACGGCAAGTCGCAGGTCATCGAGACCAAGAACGTCGTGATTGCCACCGGCTCGGACATCGCGCGTCTCAGGGGCATCGAGATCGACGAGAAGCGCATCGTGTCCTCGACCGGCGCGCTGTCGCTGGACAAGGTCCCCGGCAAGCTGCTGATCGTCGGCGCCGGCGTGATCGGCCTCGAGCTCGGCTCGGTGTGGAAGCGGCTCGGTGCCGACGTCGTCGTCGTCGAATTTTTGGATCGTATCCTGCCCGGCATGGACGGCGAAATTGCAAAACAATTCCAGCGCATCCTCGAGAAGCAGGGCTTTGCGTTCAAGCTCGGGGCCAAGGTCACTGCGGTCGACACGTCAGGCAAGACGCTGAAGGCGACCATCGAGCCCGCCGCCGGCGGCGCCGCCGAGACGCTGGAAGCCGACGTCGTGCTCGTCTGCATCGGCCGCGTGCCCTACACCGATGGCCTCGGGCTGAAGGAAGCCGGCGTTGCGCTCGATCCGCGCGGTCGCGTGCAGATCGATCCGCATTTCGCCACCAGCCTGAAGGGCGTCTACGCCATCGGCGACGTCGTCGCCGGCCCGATGCTCGCGCACAAGGCCGAGGATGAAGGCGTGGCCGTTGCGGAGATCATCGCCGGGCAGGCCGGCCATGTGAACTACGATGTTATCCCAGGCGTCGTGTATTCCACCCCGGAAGTGTCCTCGGTCGGCAAGACCGAGGAAGAGCTGAAGCAGGCCGGTGTCGCTTATACCGTCGGGAAGTTTCCCTTTACCGCCAACGGCCGCTCCAAGGTCAATCAGACCACTGACGGCTTTGTGAAGATTCTCGCAGATGCGAAGACCGATCGCGTGCTCGGCGTGCACATTATCGGCATCGAAGCCGGCGAAATGATCCATGAAGCCTGCGTCTTGATGGAATTTGGCGGCAGCGCGGAAGATCTCGCCCGCACGTGCCATGCGCATCCGACCCGGTCTGAGGCCATCAAGGAAGCCGCGCTTGCAGTCGGCAAGCGGGCCATCCATATGTAGGCAACGCCCAGAGCCGAATCGGGCGGGACATCACATGCTGCGCCGCCTTCTTCAACCGGTCTGGGTCCTGCTGGCGATCATCTTCCTGATCGAAGCCTGGCTGTGGGACCATCTCGAACCGATCGTCGCGCGGGTTGTCGCACTGATCCCGCTCGCCCGCCTGAAGCAATGGCTGGCCGATCGTGTCGATGCGCTGTCGCCGGCGATGACGCTGATCGTGTTCGCCGTTCCGATCCTGCCGTTGTTTCCGCTCAAGCTGATCGGCCTGTGGCTGCTCACCCACGAATACTGGCTGACCGGCGTATCCACGTTCCTGTTCGCGAAACTGCTCGGCGTCGGCGTCACCGCCTTCCTGTTCGACGTCACGCGCGACAAGCTCTTGGAGATGCACTGGTTCGAGCGGATCTACGAGCTGGTCTTGAGGTTGCGCGCCAGGGCCACCGAGCTCGTCGACCCGATCAAGCAGCGCATCAAGGAGTTCATCAGCGGTAACGGCGAAGGCTGGTCCGCCCGCACGCTCCGCCTGATCCAGCGTTTTCGTAAGAGCGTGCACGAGGCGCGCTGAGCCGCCAAACTCTCAGGCGTCGTCCCGGCGAAGGCCCGGACCCATAACCCCAGGGAGAAGTTTGGCGAAGACTCGGAGTTAGGTACTCCTGCCTACTGCAATCGACAGATCACGCGGTATGGGTCCCGGCCTTCGCCGGGACGACGACGAAGGTACATCGTCTCACCCGTGCAAATGCAGCAGATGCGGCGCCCAGGCGCCAAGCATGGTCATGCCAAGTCCGGCGAGCGTCAAGAGGCCGGCGATCCAGGCGAGCGGCAGCATGCCGGTGATGATGGTGGCCGACGCCAGCACGATGCCGATCTGGAAGGCGGCTGACGCCAGCTCGAAGTGGTGGTATTTCGCGGTCGCCTCGTCGCGTTCGTGTTCGGCGTGCTTGGCCTTCTCTGCGAGCTGCTCGGTGCCTTCGCCGGTCTCGGGCTCGGAGCGGTAGCGCGCCGCGGTCTTCTGCCAATCGTCGATCTGCTTCTGCACCGCGGCCTTGATGGCGTCGTCGCTCGTAGAGCCCAGCGTCAGCTTGCCCTGTTCGGCCGCGGTCTGCACCACGGTGCGGCGGATGCTCTTGGCCTGGAAGAAGGCCCAGAGGTTGGAGGCCTCGACGTTCTTGCTGATCGATTCGGTCTGGGCGCCCTTGCCGAGCGTCTCCGAGATCGCCAGGAACAGCGCCAGCACGGCGATCAGAAGGGCGATCTTCCTGTTCTCGCCGGATGCGTGCTCGGCATGCTCGGCGTGCTCCATGCTTTCGTGTGCGCTCATATGTCCCTCCTGCCTCGGTTCCCCACGAATGACCGAACCGCGCGGCCTGCGCAAGAGGCAAGGACGTTATGACGTCGGTGTGTCAGCGCCGTGGATGGGCGCTCGCATACACTTCCAGCAATCGTTCAGAATCGATGCCGGTATAGATTTGCGTGGTCGAGAGCGAGGAATGGCCGAGCAATTCCTGGATCGCGCGCAGATCGCCGCCGCGCGACAAGAGATGCGTGGCAAAGGAATGCCGCAGCGCGTGCGGCGTGGCGCTGTCGGGCAGGCCAAGCGCGCCGCGCAGCCGCTCCATTGCGAGCTGGATGATGCGCGGGCTCAACGGCCCGCCGCGCGCGCCGACGAAGATCGGCCCCTCCGGGGGCAGCGCATGCGGGCACATCGAGACATATTCGTCGACGAGCGCCAGCACGTTTTTCAGCACCGGCACCATGCGCGTCTTGTTGCCCTTGCCGGTGACGACGAGCACGTCGCCTTCGCCTGCTTTCGGCACCTCGCGGCGCTTCAACCCCAATGCTTCGGAGATGCGCAGGCCGGAGCCATACAGCAGCGCCATCACCGCGGCGTCGCGCACCAGGATCCAGGTCTCGCGTTCCTCGCCGGCGCGCTCGTCGGCATCGGCCAGGCGTTTTGCCGATGCCATCGGCAGCGGCTTTGGCAGGGTCTTTGCCACCTTCGGCGCGCGGATCGCCGACAACGCGCCGACTTTGCCCTTGCCCTCGCGCTCCAGGAAGCGGCCGAACGAGCGCAGGCCCGCCAGCGCCCGCATCAGCGAACGGCCGGCAATGTCGTCGGCCCGGCGCATCGCCATGAAGGCGCGGATGTCGGTGGCTTCCAGTGCGGCAAAACGCGCGAGCGTCACCCGCTCGCCCCAATGGGCGCAGAGGAAATCCAGGCATTGCCTGAGATCACGGCCATAGGCCTCCAGCGTCTTCGGCGACAGCCGCCGCTCGGCGCCGAGATGCGACAGCCAGCGCGCCATCTCCTGCGCGATCGAGGGATCGGCGCTGGCGAGCTCGATCTGTGGGGCGGCCGCTTTGCTCATGCGCTCTGGACGTGGTGATTCCGCACAGTATATCGCATCACACTCGTTTATCGTTCGCTAAGGTCGCCTGGTGCGGCTAGCCTTGAAGCCCGGGTTCCGATTCTCTCTTCCCATGGACCATTCGCCGCGCAGCACGACCGCCCCCACCGACGCGACCCGCATGGTCGACGTGCTGGTGCCGGTCGCGCTCGACCAGACCTATTCCTACAAGGTGCCGCGCGGCATGGAGCTGAAGGCCGGCGACCTCATCGGCGTGCCGCTCGGTCCGCGCGAGGTGCTGGCCGTGGTCTGGGCGGAGAACGCCAATCCCGATCCGCGCCTGCACAACCGCCTCAAGGAGGTAGCCGAGAAGCTCGATCTCTCGCCCCTCAAGGGCGAGCTGCGCGCGGTGGTCGATTGGGTCGCCAACTACACGCTGAGCCCGCGCGGCATGGTGCTGCGCATGTGCTTGCGGATGGGCGAGAACCTCGGCCCCGAGCGGGTGCGCGCCGGCGTGCGCCTGGTCGGCGATCCCCCGCGGCGGCTGACGCCGGCGCGGCAGCGCGTGATCGAGGTGCTGTCGGACCGGCTGCTGCACGGCAAGTCCGAAGCGGCGAAGGAAGCCGGCGTCTCGGCCGGCGTGATCGACGGCCTCGTCGACGAAGGCACGCTGACGGTCGAGCCGATGCCGCCGCCGCCCCCGCCGCCGGCGCCCGATCCGGAGTTCGGCCGGCCGGATTTTTCGCCGCTGCAGCGGGCCGGCGTCGATGCGATGCGCGCGCTCGCGGCCAACGGCACGTTTCATGTCGCGCTGCTCGACGGCGTCACCGGCTCGGGCAAGACCGAGGTCTATTTCGAAGCCGTCGCAGAGACGATCCGCCGCGGCAAGCAGACACTGATCCTGATGCCGGAGATCGCGCTGACCGGCCAGTTCCTCGACCGCTTCGCGCAGCGTTTTGGCGTGCGACCGATCGAATGGCACTCCGAGCTGACGCCGCGCACCCGCGCGCGCAATTGGGCCGCGATCTCCGAAGGCTCAGCGCCAGTCGTGGTCGGCGCGCGTTCGGCGCTGTTTCTGCCCTACGCCAATCTCGGGCTCATCGTCGTCGATGAAGAGCACGACCAAGCCTACAAGCAGGACGACGGCGTGCATTATCACGCCCGCGACATGGCGGTGGTGCGCGCGCATATCGCAAAGATCCCGATCGTGCTGGCCTCTGCGACGCCGTCGGTCGAGTCCGAGGTCAACGCGCGCAAGAACCGCTATCAGCGCATCGCGCTGCCATCGCGCTTCGGCGGCCAGCACATGCCGCATATCGAGGCGATCGATCTGCGCCGCGAGCCGCCCGCGCGCGGCCGTTTCATCTCGCCGCGGCTTGCGGGCGAAATCAAAACCGCGATCGAGCGGCGCGAGCAGGCGCTGCTGTTCCTCAATCGCCGCGGCTATGCGCCGCTGACCTTGTGCCGTGCTTGCGGCCATCGCTTCGCCTGCACCATCTGCGATGCCTGGCTGGTCGATCATCGTTTTCGCCAGCGGCTGGTCTGTCATCATTGCGGCTTCTCGATGCCGCGCCCACCGACTTGCCCGCACTGCGCGGCGGAGGAATCGCTGGTTGCGGTCGGTCCGGGCGTCGAGCGCTTGCAGGAGGAGGCGGCCGCATTATTCCCGGAAGCGCGCACCATGGTGCTGTCGAGCGATCTCATCACCTCGATCGAGACCATGCGCAGCGAACTTGCCGAGATCGCGGAGGGCCGCGTCGACATCATCATCGGCACGCAGCTCGTCGCCAAGGGCCATAATTTTCCGCGGCTGAATCTCGTCGGCGTGGTCGATGCGGATCTCGGCCTCTCCAACGGCGATCCGCGCGCGGCGGAACGCACCTGGCAATTGCTCAACCAGGTGATCGGCCGTGCCGGCCGCGAGCAGGGCCGCGGCGTCGGCTATCTCCAGACCCATCAGCCCGATCATCCCGTGATGAAGGCGCTGATCGCCTGCGATCGCGAGGCCTTCTACGACAGCGAGATCGACCTGCGCGAGCGCACGCTCTATCCGCCGTTCGGCCGGCTCGCGAGCCTGATCATTTCCGCCGGCGACCGTCCGAGCGCGGAAGGTTTTGGCCGCAAGCTGGTTGCGCTCGCGCCGCGCGACGAGCGCGTGGTGGTGCTCGGGCCGGCGGAAGCGCCGCTCGCCGTGATCAAGGGCCGCTACCGCTTCCGCATCCTGGTGAAGTCGGCGCGCGGTTTTGACCTGTCGGATTATCTGCGCAACTGGCTCGCCGTGTGTCCGAAGCCGAAGGGCAACCAGAAGCTCGAGGTCGACGTCGATCCGCAGAGCTTTTTGTAGAGGCTGGCGCACACTCTCTCCACGTCATTGCGAGGAGCCCTTGCGACGAAGCAATCCAGAATCCCTCCGCGGAAAGAGTCTGGATTGCTTCGCTTCGCTCGCAATGACGCGTGGAGGGAGTGCGCGCGTCTATCCTCGTCGTGCCCGGAATGACGAAAGCCCGCCGTCCCCCCAAGGACAGCGGGCTTATCTCACGCGCGCATCAAACTGCTCACGCCCTGCGGACGATGATCAAAACTGCGCTGGTGAGGTGAGGCGCTGTTCGCGCCGTTAGGACACGACTTCCGCGGTGACGCGGCCGACGCCGGCACCGGTGAGGCCGATGGCGCGGGCAGCGCCCGTGGAGAGGTCGAGCACACGGCCGCGCACGAACGGGCCGCGGTCATTGATGGTGACGATGACGCTCTGGCCGCCATGGGTGACGCGGAGCTTGGTGCCGAACGGCAGCGAACGGTGCGCTGCCGTCATGGCGTTCTGGTTGAAGCGCTGGCCCGAGGCGGTCTTCGAGCCGGACTCGTTGCCGTAATAGGAGGCCATGCCGGAGAAGCTGTGGCCGGTGCCCGAGGACGGCGTCATGGCCGCATTGGCGTTGCGCCAATCCGAGCCGGAATTGGAGGCGTCCTGGTCGTGGTGGTGGTGATAGCGGTGATGCCTGGATTTGGCGGAAGCTTCGGTGGCAGTTCCACCGACGAGGAGAGTTGCAGCGACGAAAGCGATCGCCGTACGCGGCCGGGTCACAGAGCCCAGCGTCTTCAAAGACAGCATTTAGTGGTCCCTAAGCTAGTATTGCCACATATGTGGCCAGTGGAGCCCCCATCAGTTTGTGAGCGGGGTGGCGTTTCCTTTCGCAATGAGGCGTGAATTGGGCAGTATTACCCGTATGTCTCGCATTGAAATATCTTGTGACCTAAGCCGATAATCAGACGATGTTCCGTAATCTCCCGCTTTAACGAATCATTAACTTATTGATTACTTGCCAATACTGTAAAACGAAGTCATCGCTCCCAGCGTTTAGAATTGGGTAAGTATTCGGCGGACGGTGCGAGCGACGGCGTGGTCACGGCTCAGCGATCCGTGTTCATGGCCGCTATGCGCTGAGGGCAGGAACGAATAGGTGACAAATGGGCGAGATGCGGCCGCCAGCCTCGCGACAATTCCGTGGCGTGGCAGGTGATCGTGCGGATCACCGCGAAGGCGTCGCTGAGTGCGACGAACTGGCGAGAAACAGCCAGGCCTTTGAGTTGCCGTCATGTTGCACGTGCGCGCCTGCTATGTTAGCAAAGCCGCGATTTTTACGGACCCGGCACGTCCCGTGCCGGTCGAAAATCGAAGTCCCGCTTGAATTCCAAGGGCTTGGATCGCTAGGCGCCGCTTCGTGGCGACGGTTTTTCCCTTGCGAATTTGACAGCTAAAAGAGCGCGTCTGTGGCTGCAGAAGATACGTCCGTTTCAGGTGTGTCCGGCCGTTATGCAACGGCCTTGTTTGAACTGGCCCGTGACCAGAAAGTGGTCGACGAGGTCAAAGCCGATCTCGACAAGTTCGAGGCCATGCTGAACGAAAGCGCCGATCTGAAGCGCCTCGTCCGCAGCCCGGTGTTCGCGGCCGATGCCCAGACCAGGGCCCTCTCGGCCGTGCTGGACAAGGCCGGCATTGCCGGCATCTCGGCCAATTTCCTCAAGGTCCTGACCGCCAACCGCCGCCTGTTCGCGGTGGCTGACGTCATCCGCGCCTACCGCGCCCTTGTCGCCAGGTTCAAGGGCGAGGCGACCGCGGATGTCACGGTGGCGGAGGCGCTCTCGGACAAGAATCTCGACGCCCTCAAGGTTGCCCTGAAGTCGGTGACCGGCAAGGACGTCGCGCTCAACGTGAAGATCGATCCCTCGATCATCGGTGGCCTCGTCGTGAAGCTCGGCAGCCGCATGATCGATAGTTCGCTTCGCACCAAACTCAATTCGATCAAGCACGCGATGAAAGAGGCAGGCTGATGGACATCCGCGCCGCGGAAATTTCCGCGATCCTCAAGGACCAGATCAAGAATTTCGGCCAGGAAGCTGAAGTCTCCGAAGTCGGACAGGTGCTGTCCGTCGGCGACGGTATCGCCCGCGTCTTCGGTCTGGACAACGTCCAGGCCGGTGAAATGGTCGAGTTCGAGAACGGCACCCGCGGCATGGCGCTGAACCTCGAAACCGACAACGTCGGTATCGTTATTTTCGGCGCCGACCGCGAGATCAAGGAAGGCCAGACCGTCAAGCGCACCCGCGCCATCGTGGACGCGCCGGTCGGCAAGGGCCTGCTCGGCCGCGTAGTCGACGCGCTCGGCAACCCCATCGACGGCAAGGGTCCGATCCAGGCCGACAAGCGCATGCGCGTCGACGTCAAGGCGCCCGGCATCATTCCGCGCAAGTCGGTGAACGAGCCGATGGCGACCGGCCTCAAGGCGATCGACGCCCTGATCCCGATCGGTCGCGGCCAGCGCGAGCTGATCATCGGCGACCGTCAGACCGGCAAGACCGCGATCGCGCTCGACACCATTCTCAATCAGAAGCCGCTCAACGCGCAGACCGACGAGAACATCAAGCTGTATTGCGTCTACGTCGCGATCGGCCAGAAGCGTTCGACGGTTGCGCAGTTCGTGAAGGTGCTGGAAGAGCAGGGCGCGCTCGAGTACTCGATCGTCGTCGCCGCGACCGCCTCCGATCCGGCACCGATGCAGTACATCGCCCCCTTCACCGGCTGCACGATGGGCGAGTATTTCCGCGACAACGGCATGCACGCCGTCATCATCTATGACGATCTGTCCAAGCAGGCCGTCGCCTACCGCCAGATGTCGCTCTTGCTGCGCCGCCCGCCCGGCCGCGAAGCCTATCCGGGCGACGTGTTCTATCTGCACTCCCGCCTGCTCGAGCGCGCGGCGAAGCTGAACAAGGACCAGGGCTCGGGCTCGCTGACGGCGCTGCCGGTCATCGAAACCCAGGCCAACGACGTGTCGGCCTACATTCCGACCAACGTCATCTCGATCACTGACGGTCAGATCTTCCTGGAAACCGACCTGTTCTTCCAGGGCATCCGCCCGGCGGTGAACGTCGGTCTGTCGGTGTCGCGCGTCGGCTCCTCGGCGCAGACCAAGGCCACCAAGAAGGTCGCCGGCAAGATCAAGGGCGAGCTCGCGCAGTACCGCGAAATGGCGGCGTTCGCGCAGTTTGGCTCCGACCTCGACGCCTCGACCCAGCGCCTGCTCAACCGCGGCTCGCGCCTGACCGAGCTGTTGAAGCAGCCGCAGTTCGCGCCGCTGAAGATGGAAGAGCAGGTCTGCGTGATCTGGGCCGGCACCAATGGCTATCTCGATCCGCTCCCGCTCAACAAGGTGCGCGCGTTCGAGGACGGCCTGTTGTCGCTGCTGCGCGGCAAGAATGCCGACATCCTCAACGCGATCCGCGACTCTCGCGACCTCTCCGACGACACCGCCGCCAAGCTGAAGTCGGTGGTCGAAGGCTACGCCAAGAGCTTTGCATAAGAAGGCCGTCACGGCTGGGCGAAAGCGCGAAGCGCGTCTTTGCACTTGAAGTCCCGGCCATCCACGCCTTGACCGCGCGGATGACGAAGACGTGGATGCCCGGGACAGGCCCGGGCATGACGACAGAAATAGGCTAGCGGTTTGACCGCAAGGGATCGAACCGTCGGGGACGAAGAATGGCGTCACTTAAAGACATGCGCGTGCGCATCGCCTCGACCAAGGCGACGCAGAAGATCACGAAGGCGATGCAGATGGTCGCGGCGTCCAGATTGCGCCGCGCCCAGCAAGCGGCCGAGGCGGCGCGGCCCTATGCCGACAAGATGAGCGCGGTGATCTCCAATATCGCCGCCGCCGCCGCGGGCTCACCCGGTGCGCCGGCGCTGCTGGCCGGCACCGGCAGGGACCAGGTTCACCTGCTGCTGGTCTGCACCGGCGAGCGCGGCCTGTCCGGCGCCTTCAACTCCTCGATCGTGCGTCTGGCCCGCGAGCGCGCCCAGGCGCTGATGGCGCAAGGCAAGGACGTGAAATTCTTCTGCGTCGGCCGCAAGGGCTACGAGCAGCTCCGCCGTCTTTACGACAAGCAGATCGTCGAGCACCTCGACCTGCGCAGCGTTCGCCAACTCGGCTTCGTCAACGCCGAGGACATCGCGAAGAAGGTTCTGGCCCGTTTCGATGCCGGCGAGTTCGACGTCTGCACGCTGTTCTATGCGCAGTTCAAGTCGGTGATCGCCCAGATCCCCACCGCGCAGCAGATCATTCCGCTGGTCGTGGAAGAAAAAGCGGCGAACGCACCGTCGACGTCCTACGAGTACGAGCCGGAGGAGGACGAACTCCTCTCCGGCCTGTTGCCGCGAAACATCGCGGTGCAGATCTTCCGCGCGCTGCTGGAAAACAACGCCTCGTTCTACGGCGCGCAGATGAGCTCGATGGACAACGCCACCCGCAACGCCGGTGAAATGATCCGCAAGCAGACCCAGATCTACAACCGAACCCGTCAAGCCCAGATCACCAAGGAGCTGATCGAGATCATCTCCGGCGCCGAGGCGGTCTGAGGCACGAACCAAACGACGGTCGTTCAAGTCCAGGATTTCGAAGGAGAGCTATTCATGGCTACAGCAGCTAACCAGATCGGCCGCGTCACCCAGGTTATGGGCGCCGTCGTCGACGTGCAGTTCGAGGGCCATCTGCCCGCCATTCTCAATTCGCTGGAAACCAGGAACGGCAACATCCGCCTCGTGCTGGAAGTTGCGCAGCATCTCGGTGAATCCACCGTGCGCACCATCGCGATGGACGTGACCGAGGGTCTGGTGCGCGGCCAGGAAGTCACCGACACCGGCCAGCCGATCGCGGTTCCGGTCGGCGCCGGCACGCTCGGGCGCATCATGAACGTCATCGGCGAGCCGATCGACGAAGCCGGTCCGATCCAGTCGGAAGGCCTGCGCCCCATCCACCAGGAAGCGCCGAGCTACACCGACCAGTCGACGGAAGCCGAGATTCTCGTCACCGGCATCAAGGTCGTCGACCTTCTTGCTCCGTATGCGAAGGGCGGCAAGATCGGCCTGTTCGGCGGCGCCGGCGTCGGCAAGACCGTGCTGATTCAGGAACTGATCAACAACGTCGCCAAGGCGCACGGCGGTTACTCCGTGTTCGCCGGCGTCGGCGAGCGTACACGTGAGGGCAACGACCTCTATCACGAGTTCATCGAGTCCAAGGTCAACGCCGATCCGCACAATCCGGATCCGAGCGTGAAGTCGAAATGCGCCCTGGTGTTCGGCCAGATGAACGAGCCGCCGGGCGCCCGCGCCCGCGTCGGCCTCACCGGTCTGACCGTCGCCGAGCACTTCCGCGACCAGGGCCAGGACGTGCTGTTCTTCGTCGACAACATCTTCCGCTTCACGCAAGCCGGTTCGGAAGTGTCGGCGCTGCTCGGCCGTATTCCTTCGGCGGTGGGCTATCAGCCGACGCTCGCCACCGACATGGGCGCGCTGCAGGAGCGCATCACCACCACGCAGAAGGGCTCGATCACCTCGGTGCAGGCCATCTACGTTCCGGCCGACGACTTGACCGACCCGGCGCCCGCGACCTCGTTCGCGCATTTGGACGCCACCACCGTGCTGTCGCGCGCGATCTCGGAAAAGGGCATCTACCCCGCGGTGGATCCGCTCGACTCGACCTCGCGCATGCTCTCGCCGCTCGTCGTGGGCCAGGAGCACTACGACACCGCGCGCCAGGTCCAGCAGGTGCTTCAGCGCTACAAGTCGCTCCAGGACATCATCGCCATTCTCGGCATGGACGAGCTTTCGGAAGAGGACAAGCTGACCGTAGCCCGCGCCCGCAAGATCGAGCGCTTCCTGTCGCAGCCATTCCACGTCGCCGAAATCTTCACCGGCTCGCCCGGCAAGTTCGTCGACCTCGCGGACACCATCAAGGGCTTCCGCGGCCTCTGCGAAGGCAAGTATGACCATTTGCCGGAAGCCGCCTTCTACATGGTCGGCACCATCGAAGAGGCGGTCGAGAAGGGCAAGAAGCTGGCGGCGGAAGCCGCTTAAGGGGCGAATGGCGAATAGGGAGTAGCGAATGGTTTCGCTGCTCCTTCTCGCCACTCGCCATCCGCTATTCGCTATTCGCAAGGTTTCCCATGGCCACCTTCCATTTCGATCTCGTCTCTCCGGAAAAGCTCGCCTTCTCGGGCGAGGTCGATCAGGTCGACATTCCCGGCGTCGAGGGTGACTTCGGCGTGCTGGCGGGTCATGCGCCGGTCGTGGCCGCGATCCGTCCGGGCATCCTCACCATCACCGCGGGCGGCAAGCATGAGAAGGTGATCGTGCTGGGCGGCCTCGCCGAAGTCTCCGAGAAGGGCCTGACCGTGCTCGCCGACGTCGCGACGGAGCTGACCGAGCTTGACCGCGCCCAGTTCGCCGAGACCATCTCCGAGATGGAAGACGGGCTGAAGGAGAAAGAAGGCTCCGAGCTCGATCAGGCGATCGAGCGGCTCGATCACTACAAGAGCATCCAGAGCCAGCTGTCTTCGACGGCGATGCACTAATCCCGCGTCTCGCCGGCCTCTCCGAAAAGCTCAAGTCGTAACCACCCGTCATTCCGGAGCGCGCGTAGCGCGAGCCCGGAAACTTTGTTGCACCGCGCCGCCGATAGCGGCATTCTGCCGCCGCGAGAGAAGTTCCAGGGCTGGTGCAGATGAAGCGCAAGATCGCGGCGATTTTCGCGGCCGATATTGCCGGCTATTCGAGGCTCGTTGCGGAAGACGAGGAAGAGACGCTGCGGCGGCTGGCGTCCTACCGCGAGGTCATCGACGATTTCATCGCCAAGGCGAACGGCCGCATCTTCAACACCGCCGGCGACGCCGTGCTCGCGGAATTCCCGAGTGCGGTCGATGCGGTGCGCTGCGCGATCGATATCCAGGAATCGCTTCGAACCCGCAACATGGCCTATCCGCCAAGCCGGCAGATGTCGTTTCGCATCGGCATCACCATCGGCGACGTGGTCGAGCGCGACGGCGATCTCTTGGGCGACGGCGTCAATATCGCAGCCAGGCTGGAAGGGCTCGCCGAGGTCGGCGGCATCTGCGTTTCCCGTGCGGTGCATGAGCAGGTCGCCAACAAGCTGTCGGTGCAGTTCGCCGATATCGGCGCGCAGGAGGTCAAGAACATTCCGACCCCGGTGCACGCCTACATGGTGGCGATGCGCCGCGACGACGGGACCTACGGGACGCCGCAGCTGAGGAAGACGGCAAAGCCGGCGCACGGGCCGAACTGGATGTGGCCGCTGGTGGTCGGCGTCGTCTCAATCGTCGCCATCGGCGTCGGCGGCTTCCTCTATTTCACCCAGCTCGAGACCGCCAAGGACACCTCGACGGCGCCAAGTCCGACGCCGACCCCGACCGTCGCGACGAAGGCGCCGACACCCACGCCGACGCCAACCGCGGTTGCCACGGCCATACCAACGCCTCCGCCGCCGCCTCCGATTCCAGGCGGCAAATTCCCCGCGGATACGGTGCCGTTCATCGGCGATCGCGCCCGCGCCTATCTCAGCAACGAATATTCCGCGGCCGGCGACTACAAGGCCTTCGCCCTGAATATCGGCGGCTTCACCGGCACGTCGTTCAATCAGCCCAACGAGGAAAGCGCGCGCAATGCCGCGCTCGACCAGTGCCAGAAGCGCGCGGATGCCGCGCAATCGCCACGGCGCTGCGAGCTCTATGCGGTCGGCAACAACATCGTCTACACGCACGGTGCGCCGCCGATGCCGCCGCAGCCCTGGGTGCGGCATGACAGCATCACGCAGCGCGCCTTCGTGTCGAAGGACTTTCCGATGTTGCGTGACCAGGCCAAGACCCGTGTCGAGACCTTGTATGTCCCGGCGGCGAAATTGCGTTCGGTCGCGCTCGGACCGGGCGGACAATATTTCATGGTATTGGGCGCCTCGTCGGTCGAGGAAACCACGCGGCGGGCGCTGGAATCCTGCGGCGCGCTCGCGGGCGTTGCCTGCATGATCGTGGCGGTCGACGAGAATTTCGTCGTGCCGATCCCGACCCTGCTCAGGGTCACCGGCTTCTTCCATGCCGCGAGCAATTCCTCGATTGTGGCCGATGCGCGCGACGAGGTGGTGCGCAGGCTCGGCGATGGTATGGGCTGGAACGCGGTTGCCGTCGGCACCGCCGGTCGTCCCGGCCTCGGCCTGAAAGCCGCAGACGAGCAGGCCGCCGTCAATGCAGCGCTGGCCGACTGCGTCAAGCACGACAGCGACTGCCACGTCATCGCGATCGGCCCGTTCACAGTCGGCCCGACGAACTAAAGTATGATCCGGAAAAGTGCGCAGCGGTTTTCCGAAAAGATCATGCTCAAACAACAGCCTAAAGCGCGATGACGATTCATCCCAATCTCATCGCGCTTTAGGGCGTGCTTTGATTAGCCCGACTAGCACGGCGACGGCGGTGCGCTCCCTCTCCCGCTTGCGGGGGGAGGGCCGGGGTGGGGTGTTTCCGCGTCGGGATTGTCGAGGATTGCAGAGAACGTCCCTGCGTGGCGAGAGCCCTCACCCGCCGCGCTCGTAGCAAGCCCGCGGACAATCCGCGTGAAATCCATATGCGATCGCCCTCCCCCCTGCATGGCCGCCAATCGATATCTCGCGAGAATGTCAGTCTCCAAGACGACGCGCTCTTGTGTGAAATAACTGAAGTGGGCGACGACTTCGCCCCTACGTCATGAACAGGGCTCAGGGATACGCCGCGTGACGCGCGAGGCCAAAGCGCTATCTCTGCAGGTCAGTGCGCAGCCGCTCGAAGACGCTGTTCCAGTCGTTCCGCCGCATCTGACGGTACAGTCGCAAGGTCGGATACCACGGGCTGTCCTCACGCGCGAGGAGCCAGCGCTATGGCGCCGTTCGTCACTGGCCCCCGCGTCCTGCTCCGCCAATTGCAACGACCGATTGACGGATTTCCGGCGCAGTCATTTTCATGGCGTCATTGAGAGCAGGGACGAGGACCACGCGTCGATTGCGGCCTGCGGCAGCTTTGTCTCGACGTATCAGTGGGTTGCCGGCGACCACAGCGCATCGCGTCGGCCATCCAGCTAGTGCTTCGCGCTTTCCATGGCGCGCTCTCGGAGCCGATAAAACTGAAGCGCGGTTTGAGCAGTTTTGGTCTGAAGCTTGGCAAAATTCTTGAACAGCTGTTCTATATCATCGACGGCTACGCCACCGCTGCCGGCTTGCATTGCCAGGATGGACTTGACGGTTGTCCATGACAGGCCAACAGCTTTGGCGATGACGAGAACCTGCTCCCGCTGCTTGTCCACCAGCACGCGTTCGACCAACCCGAGTGGCAGGTTGCTCATGAGCGAGAGCGCACACGACACTCTGTCAAAGCTCGTTGCTTCGGCAAAGTCCGCTAATTTTGCTTCATTCAGCTTGCCGGCCGCGTTCAGGGCCTGAATTTCGGCCTGCGCCTGGCTGCTCTCGTGCGACCCCATCCGGGCTGTGGTTTGTAACGCGTCCGTCGCACTGGCAACCGCAGCTCGGATCAAATCGGCCTTGCGCGGATCGGCGGCCTCCAGCCGCTTTCTGACCGCCGCCGAGGCTTGCACAAACAGCTTCACGAGCGCCTGGCGCGGAATATCAGGGCGCGCCCAGACGGCCGCCGCGATGTCGCCGTCGGCACCTGTTTTCGCGACCAGGGCATTGACGCCCTGATCCGAAAACCGGGCTCCCCGATTCTCGGCGAGACTGGCAATCACCGCTTGATCGCCCCGATCAATCAGCACGTCAGTCACGGGTTCGGTCAACACCGCGCGAGCGGATACCGCGAGCAGGTGATCGTTGCTCAGGCTTTTGGAGCATTCGACGAGCGTCGCCTGGTCGAGCTGCGGGGAGTCGCGTAGCACCGGCCCGGCGACCTCGATTGCGCTGTCGAATGCCAGCATGCGAATGACGTTCCTTGGCGCATCCGGCAACTTGGCCAGTCGACCTCCAAAGGTTGCTCGGACGTTGAGCTCGATGTCACGTGCAAGCCTGCTCATGACGTCGCCAAACAGTCCGACTTGGTCGTCCGAAAAACGACCGGAGCCTGCCGAAAAAAGCTCGGTCACGCGCCGCAAAGTGTCCGCGCGACGCGACATGTTCTTTCCAGCCATCGCGGCTTCGAGCTGCTCGATCAAGCTTTCTTGCGGGTCCATCATGCTTCCCGTGAATGATTGCGCCAAGGCAAGCAGGCGCGTCTCAACGAAGGCTACGCAACGCTCTTGCGAAACCCTCCGTTCAAATCGAGCCGATGCAGCGGGACGGGCCGGCCGAACAGGTAACCTTGAACGAGATCGATGCCGGCTGCCTGAAGCGCTTCAAACTGCGCCTGCTGTTCCACGCCTTCAGCTGTGATCGTCATGTCCAGTCCCCGTGCAAGGGCGAGTATCGAATGGACAATCGCCGCGCACTCCCGCCGATCCGGAAAGCCTTGAACAAAAGACTTGTCGATCTTGATCTTGTCGAACGGAATCCTCGTCAGGTAACTGGATGCGGAGTAACCGATGCCGAAATCATCCAGAACGATCGCGATCCCGAGATTTTTCAGTTGCCGGATCGAAAGCAGGCAGGCCTGCTCGTTCTTCAGCAACATGGTTTCCGTGATTTCCAGCTCAAGCCGGTCAGGCGGCAGGCCGGATTCGACCAGCGCACAGAGCACGACGTCAAAGATGTTCGCGTTGTTGAATTGAACCGCGGAAATATTGACCGCGATCTTGACGTGCGACGGCCACGATGCCGCGTCGGTGCAGGCTCGTTGCAGGATCCATCCGCCGAGCGGCATCATGAGGCCGGTCGATTCCGCAAGGGGGATGAAAAGATCGGGAGACATCAACCCCCTGCGCGGATGCCGCCATCGGACGAGCGCTTCGGCTCCGCAGATCGAACCGTTTTTTGCGTCGACCACCGGCTGGTAGAACAACTCGAACTCATCCTTTTCGATGGCTTCACGCAATTCACGCTCGAGCACTTTCTGGCCATCCGAGCTCTCGGCCATTTCCGGCTTGAACAGGCGATAATCGTTCCGCCCTTCCGATTTTGCTTCATAGAGCGCCAGATCTGCGTTCTTCAGAAGGGTCTGGGCGTCGAGCCCGCACTCCGGGGCGAACGCAATCCCGATGCTGGTTCCTATGTTGGCCTGGTTGCCATTGAGGTCGAACGGCTCAGCGATGATATCGATAATTCTCAGCGCCAACCCCATCGCACCTTCCCGTTGATCTCTTTCGCTTTCCTGGATGATGGCAAATTCGTCGCCACCGAGTCTCGCCAGCACGTCGGTATCACGAAGCGAAGACGTCAGCCGCTTGGCAACCTGGATCAGCAATTCGTCGCCTGCCGGATGCCCCAACGTGTCGTTGACATTTTTGAACCTGTCGAGATCGAGCAGCAGGACGGTGAAATGCGTGCCGTGACGGACGCAGCGCTTGGCGGCTTCGTCGAGCCTTTCTGCGAAGCGGGCGCGATTGACGAGGCCGGTGAGCTGGTCATGATGCGCGAGAAAGGCAATGCGATCGTTGAATGTCTTGCGCTCGGTAACGTCCTCCTGGACGGTCAGCCAGCCGCCACCGGACATCGGACGATTGGTGATCGCGACGAAGCGTCCATCAACCAGCTCCTCGATGCGGTCACCTTCCTTGACATCCCGGTTCTGGCTGTCGCCAGCGGCCTCCAAATATTGCGTACCCTTTTCGCGCCTGAACAGGACAAGTTGCTCTCGCGTGGTCCCGGGCTTCACCTGGTCCGGCTCGAGCCGGTATATTGTCGCAAATTGAGCGTTGGAGACGATTACCTTCTGGTCCGCATCAAACAGGCAAAGCCCCTGCGACATATTCTCCAGGGCCGCTTCAAATTGCTGGTTGACGCGAGTGATCTCCACGGCTTGCTGGAATAGCTCGTCTTCGGCGGCCTTGCGCTCCGAGATGTCGCGCAATGCGCCGATAACCCCGACGACGTTGTCTGTTCCGGAATCTTTCAGTGCGCTCAGCCGGGCCTCAACCCAGATCCAGCTTCCATCGCGATGGCGGATGCGGTTGACGACCGAATTTCGATCGACTGCGCCGCTGAGAAGCTCCTCAAATGCGAGCGTCACGCGTTCCTGATCGTCAGGATGGGCCATGGTCACGGGCTTTACCCCGATCATTTCCTCAGGCTCAAAACCCAACAATTCGCGGCAGGCGGGCGAGACGTAGCGGCGTTTCAGATCGCGGTCCAGTTGGAAGACCATATCGGAGCTGTTGTCGGCGAGCAGCCGGTAGCGGGCTTCACTTTCTACGACGCGCCTTTCTGCCCTGATACGCTCGGTGATATCTTCGTGCACACTCAGCCAGCCGCCCTCGGGCATGAGTCGACGATTGACCGCGACAAAGCGCCCATCAGCGAGCTCCTGTATCTCATTTTCCTTTTTGACGTTCGCTTCCAGGGCGCCCTCGTCCGATACCACCTGATTGGTACCCTTCTGCCGCCGGAATTCGAGGATCTCGCTCAGCGTCGTGCCGGGCTTCACCTGGTCGAGACTGAGCTGATATATCTCGGCAAAACAAAGATTGGATAAGATGATCCTCTGGTCGGCGTCGAACAGGCAAAGCCCTTGCTTCATGTTGCTGATGACGACGTCGAATCGGGAATTGGCTTTGCCCAGCATGGTTGCGCTTGCTGCCAGGCGACTGGTGATCCGCCATACCAGCACGCCCAGGACCGAAATCAGAAGGAGAATGACACCGCCTTCAACGACCCGGCGAAAAGCATCCTCTCGCCACGGTGCCAGCATTTCGTCCTTGTCTTTGGCGACCGCAACCAGCAGGGGAACCGGCTTCCCGAGTTCGTAGCTGTTGATACGCCGCGCGCCGTCGGTCGACGCGGCGATCTCGGCGCTTCCGACGGGTGACGATTTCAGGAGCTGGAATACCCCGCTCTTGGACATGTCGCGTCCAACATTGGACTCGACGAAGGGCCGACGTACCAGAAGCTTCGCGTCCGCGGAGGCGAGCAGGATCGCACCGTTTTTGCCGATGTCGAAATGGCTGTAGAAGTCCTGAAAATAGCTCGAATTGATTGCGGCGACGGCCACGCCGCCAAAAGTGCCGTCCGGTCGATTGAACCGGCGCGTCACTGGTATGAACCAACCGCCGGCAGCACTTTCGCGCAACGGGCTGCCTACCCGCATGTTCTGGTCGCTGTGGCTCTGATGGTAAACAAAATAATCGCTGTCTGAAAAATTCGCTGACGGATTCTCGGCGACCGAGTTGACGACCATCACCCCTTGACTGTCGATGACGGAGAAACTGACGAACTGCTCGGAATTGTTGGCGTACTTTACAAACCAGGCTTTCAGCCGCTGCTTGGCTTCAATCCCGAGATCGTCGTGCTCCAACCTCTCCACGGTCCCGATCAATAGCCGGTCAGCGGAGCGAAAGGTCAGCTCGGCGTGCTGGACCAGAGAACTGGCGAGGTTGGCGGTGTCTTTTCGGCCTTCGGCCAGTATGTCGGCCCGCTTGCTGACGATATGGGAAGCCTCGATTCCCATCACACCGGCGCATGCGACGACCACGAACGCCACGATGCCCCAGCTGACGGGGATCCGGGAAGCAGCCTGAGAAAGAGCTTGCATGTGGTCGGCGGCCAATATTGCGGGGAATTTGCCCTGAAATGCTGAACCAAATTGGTTCTCAAAGGCTGAAGGCTATCGGCCAGGCAGCCGGCCAAAAGGTTTCCCAGCTCGACGTCAAGCGACTGAAATTGCTCGAACACTTTCCCGCGCGCTCAAACGAACTGGCCAGCAAATCTACGGGGAAGATTGCTGCGGCGCCCTCTCGCTGATTTTGCCCGACGCGTCAGCTATTTCACAGGGACCACAGAGCGCTACGCCGACAATCGACGGCTACTGTGCATGGGGTTGTTTTCGCAGTTTTAGTTTGCGAAGGGCGCGAACCGCTCGGCCACCGCGCGATAGACCTCGCGGCGGAATGGCACCACGAGATCGGCGACACGGTCGAGGCGCTCCCAGCGCCAGGCATCGAACTCGGCGGGCTGGTCGTTGCGCGGCGTCAGCGGATCGATCTCGTCGTCACGGCCGGTGAAGCGCAGCGCGAACCATTTCTGCCGCTGGCCGCGGAATTTCGCCAGCCGATGCGTCTGCGGTCCGTCATAAGGCGGGAATTCGTAAGTGAGCCAATCGGTCTCGCCGAGATAGTCGGCGCTGACGACGCTGGTCTCTTCCCACAGCTCGCGCATCGCCGCATCGCGCAAGACCTCGCCCTCGTCGACGCCGCCTTGCGGCATCTGCCAGTCGAAGCCGGGCAGGATGATCTCGGGGCCGTCGCCCTTGAAGCGGTGGCCGATCAGCACGCGGCCATCGGCATTGAACAGCGCGATCCCGACATTGGGACGGTAGGGTTTTTCATTCATCACGCGTGGGTCTCTCGTTGTCAGCCCCGTGCGATGCCTTAGCATCAAAGCCGGGATGACAATTCGAATTAGTCATCCGCAAGCGCGGCAAATTCCTTCACCACGCGCTCATAGACCGGGCGCTTGAACGGGATGATCAATTCGGGGAGGTTCTTCATCGGCTCCCAGCGCCAGCTGACGAATTCCGCCTTGTGGCCGCCGCCGGGGTTTTCGACATTGATCTCGCTGTCCTTGCCGGTGAAGCGCACCGCGAACCATTTTTGGCGCTGGCCGCGGAAGCGGCCCTTCCAGGCGCGCCCCGCGACCGTGCGCGGAATGTCGTAGATCAGCCAGTCCGGCACCTCGCCGAGCCGCTCGACCGAGCGCACGCTGGTCTCCTCATAGAGCTCGCGCCTGGCGGCGTCCCAGGTGTCCTCGCCGGGATCGACGCCGCCTTGCGGCATCTGCCAGACATGGCTCTCATCGACATGCTCGATGCCGCCGGCGCGGCGGCCGATGAACACCAGGCCCTTCGGGTTGATCAGCATCACTCCGACGCAGGTTCGGTAGGGCAGATCCTCATAACGCGCCATTCCGCCAAACCTCTCGCGTACTGCCGGCAAGGCCTGTCGGGCGTTTGGGCCCGTGCCCCACCAATTCGTTGATTTAGCTCGATTTTGATTTCAGCATCGCGGTTGTCAATGGCACCAAAAGGATACCCCGGTCGCTCAATGTCTTGATCCAGGCGCCGACCCTGTCGATGGAGACGGGCAGCGCCGAGGCGGTGCCGATGGCGACGCCGCGCTCCCGCGCGGTCGATTCCAGCTTGTTCAGGGCACGGTCGATTTCCATCGGGGTCGGCACCGCATCGAGCGCGATGTCGCCCTTGCCGAACGGCACCGCCAGGCTCGCCGTCGCCTGGGGCGCGATGCTGCGCGGCGAGGAGCCGTCGTCGAAGAAGCCGAGCCCGCGCTTGGAGGCCTCGCGGATGATCGGCTGCATCGCAGCATCGGTCGCCACGAAGCGGGCGCCCATGAAATTGGTGATGCCGGCATAGCCCTGCATCCGGCTCAGGTGCCAGTACAGCCGGTCCGTGTTCTGGTCGGCGGTGAGCGAGGTCAAGAGCGTCTGAGGCCCCGGATCGTTGTCCGGGAAATCGTAGGGCTCCATCGGGATCTGGAGGAAGATCTCGTGGCGCTGGGCGCGGGCCCGTTCGGCGAGTTTTCCCGGGTCGGAACCATAAGGCGTGAAGGCCAGCGTTACCGCGCCCGGCAGCTTCATGATGGCGTCGGTGGTCTTGGCGGCGCCGACGCCGAGGCCGCCGATCACGATGGCGACCACCGGCATTTTCGCGGCCTTGGCGCGGTCGGCATCGGCCGCATAGACGTTGAACGGCTTGAGATCGCCTGACATCACGGGGATCATGCCGTAGCGCGACTTCTCCAGCAGTTTTGGGTCGATTCCCGCCATGACGGCCGGTGCTGCGGAGGCGGCCTCGCTTTTGTCGGCAGCGTCGCCGGCACCGATCACCACGTCGTGGCGCGCACCGGTCGAGCCGTCGATCATGGTGACGGTCTTGTGCTCGCCGGAGGCGGCCTCTTTCGGCGCCTCCTTGGTCGCGTGCTTGCTGTCTTGGCCGTGCTCTTCGCCATGGCCGGCGGCGGGCTTCTCCTCGGTGGCCTTGTCAGCTCCCTTGGGGTCACGGATCGCCATCCGCGTCATCGGCTCGCCGCCAAGCGGGTCCTTGTTGAAGATGGCGAAGCCGGCAAAGGTGACCAGGAACAGGCCGAGCAGGACGGCCAGCGCCTGCATGGCGGTAAACGGCAGCCGCAGCCGGCGTTTCCGGCGCGGCTTCTCCTGTCCGAGCGGGGCGCTCAGATCATCGGCCGTTTCAGTCATGCGCGATCCCGAATCACTCACGCCGACGATACCACGGCGGGGTCAAGCGGCGGCAGGCCGGGATTGGCCGGGGATGGGGTCGTGGAGGTTCCCAAGCAAAAAGGGCGGCTCCAGGAGCCGCCCTTTTCGATCAATCGGTTGGTTGCGCTCAGTTCGCCGCCTTGGGCTTGTCGGCGGCCGCCTTGTCGGTGGTGCCGGGCGCGGGCGCTGCGGAGGCGCTGTTCTTGATGCCGTGGAGCAGATCGTCGGCGAGCTTGAGCGCCTTGTCGTCCTTGGCATCCGGCGGGACGTAGGACTGCGAGCCGGTCTTCTCGTCGCCGTCGTTCTTGAGATGGCCGCGCAGCGAGGCCTCGCCCTTGGTGTCGGTGCGGGACTTAAGCTCGTCCGGCACGTCCTGGAGCACCTCGATGTCGGGCACGATGCCCTTGGCCTGGATCGACTTGCCCGACGGCGTGTAGTAGCGCGCCGTGGTCAGGCGCAGCGCGCCGTTGCCGCTTCCGAGCGGGATGATGGTCTGCACCGAGCCCTTGCCGAACGAGCGCGTGCCGACGATGGTCGCGCGCTTGTGGTCCTGCAGTGCGCCGGCGACGATTTCGGACGCCGAGGCCGAGCCTCCGTTGACCAGCACGATGACCGGCTTGCCCTTGGTCAGATCGCCCGCATGCGCGGTGCGGCGCTGGGTCTCCTCGGCGTTGCGGCCGCGGGTCGACACGATCTCGCCCTTCTCCAGGAACGAGTCCGACACAGTGACCGCTTCCTCGAGCAGGCCGCCTGGATTGTTGCGGAGGTCGATGACGTAGCCCTTGAGCTTGTCGCCGATCTGATTCGAGAGGTTCGCGACCTCCTTCTTCAGGCCTTCGGTGGTCTGCTCGTTGAAGGTGGTAATGCGGATGTAGGCGATGTCGTCGGCCTCGACGCGCGCGCGCACCGAGCGGACGCGGATGTTGTCGCGCACCAGCGTGACGTCGATCGGATTGTCCTGGCCCTTGCGGACGATCTTGAGCTTGATCTTGGTGTTGACGGGCCCGCGCATCTTCTCGACCGCCTGGTTCAGGGTCAGACCCTGCACCGCCTCGTCGTCGAGATTGGTGATGATGTCGTTGGCCATGATTCCGGCGCGCGAGGCCGGCGTGTCGTCGATCGGCGAGACCACCTTGATCAGGCCGTCCTCCATCGTGACCTCGATGCCGAGGCCGCCGAACTCGCCGCGGGTCTGCACCTGCATGTCGCGGAAGCTCTTGGCGTCCATGTAGCTCGAATGCGGATCGAGGCCGGAGAGCATGCCGCTGATGGCGGATTCGATCAGCTTGGTGTCATCCGGCTTCTCGACATAGTCGGAGCGCACGCGCTCGAAGACGTCGCCGAACAGATTGAGCTGGCGATAGGTGTCCGCGGTCGCGGCTCGCGCGCTGGAGCCCATGAACACCGCGCGCGGCTGGGTCACGAACAGCGTCAGCGCCGCACCGGTGGCCGCGCTGAGGAGGATAACTGAAGTCTTGCGCATCATCCGCGAACCTTCTCGCCTTCATTTGCGGCCCACCATGGGCCTGGATCGATTGGAGTGCCGTCTTTGCGGAACTCGACATACAGAACAGGTTGACTCGCGTTGGTGGCGAGAATGGAGGCGACTTGAGATGTCGACCCCATGGTCGCGACCGGCTCCCCCGTGAGCACAAACTGTCCGATGTTTACCGAAATGCGCTCCATCCCGGCGATCAGGACATGATACCCGCCCCCGGCATTGAGGATCAAGAGTTGTCCATAGCTGCGGAAGGGGCCGGCATAGACCACCCAGCCGTCACACGGCGTTGTGACCTGGGATCCGGGGCGGGTCGCCAGCGAAATGCCCTTCTGGACCCCGCCGAGCCCGTCGGAACCACCAAAGTCCCTGATCTTGTTACCGTTAACCGGCAGCGGCAGGAGGCCCTTGGCCGCGGCAAAGGCGATCGCCGGGGTGGTCCGGGAACGGTCCTTGAAAACGGCCGGGCCGGACTTGGCGCTGGCGGCCGCGTTTGCCGCTGCCTTGGCCTCGGCCGCCTTTTCAGCCGCCTTGGCCGCGCTTTGCAGGTCCTGCTCCATCTTGGTGATCAGGCCCTGAAGATCGCCGACCTGCCTTGACAGCGCGATCGCGCGAGAATTCTCGGCGTCGAGGTCCTTTTCCCGCGACGATTGCTGGCGCTGCCGCTCGTCGACGAGCGCGGTGAGCCGGATCTGGTCGTTGCGGATCTTGTCGCGGTCGGCAGCGAGCTGGTCGCGCTCGCCGGCGATATTCTTGCGCAAGGAAACGAGCTCGCCGAGCTCGCCCGCGATGGTCTCGGCGCGGCTGCGCAATTCCGGTACGACGGCGCCGAGCAGCATCGCCGTACGCAGCGATTGCAGCGCATCCTCGGGCCGCACCAAAAGCGCCGGCGGAGTACGCCGGCCCGCGCGCTGCAAGGCCGCCAGAACCTCGACGATGTCGGCGCGGCGCGAATCAAGCGAAGCGCGCATCTCCTGCTCGCGAGCGTTGAGCGTTTTCAGCCGCGCTTCGGCTTCGTCGACCTTGGTCTCGACGGTGCGGACATTGGCGGCAGTGTCGATCAGCTGCTGATTGAGCTGGGTGCGATCCTGGCCGAGCGAGGTGATCTCGGCCTTGAGCTTGGCTTGGGCCTCCGCGGCGCTCTTCTGACTCGCGCGCGCAGCCTCGAGCTCCTGCTCGCGCTGCTTGATCGCGTCGGGCGAGATGGCCGCGGCTTGCTGCGCCGGCGTCGGAGCTTGCGCGAGGCTTTCTTCAGCGAAGAGGCTTGCGCCGGCGCAGCTTGCCATCAGCAACAAATTGAAAATCGGCGCTCGCATCGCTTTAGGCAAAGGTGCTCGTTGTGGCGCGTATCACGCGCGGTGATAGGGGTGGCCGGCCAGAATGGTGGCGGCCCGATACAGCTGTTCCAGAAGCATGACGCGGACCATTTGATGCGGCCAGGTCGCAGAGCCGAACGCGATCGCGAGCTTGGCCTTACGGCGCAATTCGGGCGAAAGTCCGTCCGCCCCTCCGATCACGAAGATAGTATGACCGGCGCCCTCGTCGCGCCAGCGCCCGAGATGCCGTGCGAATACGGTGGAATCGAGATTTTGTCCGCGCTCGTCCAGCGCCACCAGGATCGATTTGTCGGGAATATGCGCGGAGATCGCCGCGGCCTCTTCGGCCATCCGGGTCGCCGCGTCGCGCGCGCGGCTTTCGGGAAGTTCGTGGATGGCGAGCTCGCGGAATCCGAGCTTGCGGCCGGCTTCGTCGAACCGCTCGAAATAGCGGTCGGCAAGCTCCCGTTCGGGGCCCTGCTTCAGCCGGCCCACCGCAATGACAGCAACACGCATGATGTGTTCAGAGTCGTGCTTTCAAGATCGCGCGCATCCCGCGCGCGCACGACGCTAGCATGCGCGTCAGCCGATTCGAAATCGGCCAGCAGCCTTTAGGAACGCGCTTAGATCGCCTTCGCCGCCCCTGGGCCCTGCGTGTACAATCTTTCCAGATTGTAGAACTCACGGACCTCGGGTCTGAACACGTGCACGATCACATCGCCGGAATCGATCAGCACCCAGTCGCAATTGGGCAAGCCCTCGACATGGATGTTCTTGATGCCGGTTTCCTTGAGGCTCTTCGTGACGTTCTCCGCGATCGCGCCAACGTGCCGGTTCACGCGGCCGGAGGTGACGATCATGTAGTCGGAGTATGCCGATTTGCCGCGAAGGTCGATGGTGACCGTCTCTTCCGCCTTCATGTCCTCGAGGCGGGAGAGGATCAGGCTCAGCGTCTTGTCGGCGTCGGGTTGCGCCTTCAAGGCCGCAGCTTGGGTCGATGTTTTACGCGTCGGTTTCGTAGCCTTGGGTAAAACAGACTTCGTTGAAGCTGACTTGGACAATACAGACGTGGCCAGGGACCATTCCTTTCACTGTATCGCGAAGGCCGAATCCGGCCCTCGCTGGTTACACTACATCATGTGGGGTTAAGGGTTTCAATATGCCAGAGAGACCCAAAACCCCGCACTGCGTCTCACTTCGTACCTTTCCAGCTCCCGTCCGGGTTCCGTAAACCCGTCGAGGAGAGATTCAGCTTCATTCCGGTCAGGAAGACCCAGGCCGGCGCGGGCTGATCCGCAAGCAATGCTGCCTTATTCTCTGGCAAGCGAAAGCGCGAAAGCGCCTGGGCGGCGGGCGAGGCAAGGGCGCGAAAACTCTGCGGCGGGCGATCGATGACCGCAAGCGGCACCTGGTCGGCGATGCGCCGCCAGTGCTGCCAACGATGGAATTGAGCGAGGTTGTCGGCGCCCATAATCCAGACAAAGCGCAAGCCCGAGAGGCGGCGGCGCAAGGTGTTGATCGTGTCGATAGTATAGCGTGTACGAATGACGGATTCGAGACAGCTCACCTCGATCCTGGAATCGTTGGCGACATCGCGCGCGGCCTGCATGCGCTCGCCGAGCTCATGCAGCGTGCCGTTCTCCTTCAGTGGATTGCCTGGCGTCACCAGCCACCACACGCGATCGAGTTGAAGCCGTTTCAGCGCGAACTGGCTGATCGCGCGATGGGCCTGGTGCGGCGGATTGAACGAGCCGCCGAGCAGGCCGATGCGCATGCCTTCGGTGTAGGGCGGTATGGCCTGCGCGAAGAAACGTGGCGCGACGAAATTGTTACTCAATGTCCGCGCCTCGCATCGTTACCTACGGTCGCGTCTGTCCTGTGCCGTGAACGCGATATTTGAAGCTCGTCAACTGCTCGGCGCCGACAGGACCGCGGGCGTGAAATCGGCCGGTGGCGATGCCGATCTCGGCGCCGAAGCCGAACTCGCCGCCGTCGGCGAACTGTGTCGAGGCGTTGTGCAGCACGATCGCGGAATCGACCTCGCTGAGGAATTTCCTCGCCGCAGCCTGATCCTCGCTCACGATCGCATCGGTGTGCTGCGAGCCGTGGGTCTGGATATGCGCGATCGCGCCGTCGACGCCGTCGACCACTTTCGCTGCGATGATCGCGTCGAGATATTCGGTGTCCCAATCGTCGTCATTTGCAGGTTTTACGCGCGCATCAGTCTCTTGCACCACCTCGTCGCCGCGGACTTCGCAGCCGGCCTCGATCAGCATCTCGACCAGCGGCTTCAGGGTCTTCGCGGCAGCGGCGCGATCGACCAGCAGCGTCTCGGCCGCGCCGCAGACGCCGGTGCGGCGCATCTTGGCGTTGAGCACGATCGACTTCGCCATGGCGAGGTCGGCGCTGGCGTCGACATAGACGTGGTTGACGCCTTCGAGATGCGCGAACACCGGCACGCGCGCCTCCTGCTCGACGCGCGCGACGAGGCTCTTGCCGCCGCGCGGCACGATGACGTCGATGGCGCCGTTCAATCCTGAGAGCATCATGCCGACCGCTGCGCGATCGCGTGTCGGCACCAGCGTGATGGCGGCTTCGGGCAGGCCGGCTTCGCGCAGGCCCTGCACCAGGCATTCATGGATGGCGCGGCACGAGCGGAAACTATCCGAGCCGCCGCGCAGGATCACGGCATTGCCGGACTTCAGGCACAGCACGCCGGCATCCGCCGCAACGTTTGGCCTGCTCTCAAAGATCACGCCGACGACGCCGAGCGGGACGCGCACGCGCTCGATGGTCATGCCGTTCGGCCGCTGCCAGCGCTCGGTGACGACCCCGATCGGATCGGCGATGCCGCGCACGATGCCGACGCCGTCGGCCATCGACTCAACCCGCGCCGGCGTCAGCGTCAGGCGATCGATGAAGGACGCCGTCATGTTGCTCGCCGCGCGGGCCTCGGCGACATCCTCGGCATTGGCGGCGAGAATCGCGGCCGAGTTCGCACGGATCGCCCGCTCCATGGCCTCCAGCGCCCGGTTCTTCTGCTCCGGCGGCGCCAGCGCCAGCACGCGCGCGGCAGCGCGGGCTTTGGCTGCGAGATCGGACATCAGCGCCAAGAGATCGGCGGTTCGATCGGCATTGCCGTCAACGGCTTTGAGGGGGGCGGCCATGGGAGTTCAACCTTCTGCTAAGGCGGTGTCCTAGCACGGAAATCCCGCTTTTGCGAAGGGTGGGGAGGGTATGGCAGGGGTCCGCTTCGTGCCGACAGGTCGGCCAATGGCCCGGTTGTGCCAGAGGCCGGACTGGAGCTTGCGGGCAGCTCAAATATCAATAAGTATCATTATCTGATAACGGAGCTTCCCATGGCGAGCAGCTACAGCATTGGCAAGCATTTCGAGGACCTGATCGACAATCTGGTCGAAAGCGGCCGCTACGCTACCGCGAGCGAGGTCATGCGCGAAGGCTTGCGCCTCGTCGAGGAGCGTGAAGAGCAGCGCAAGCTCAAGCTGGAGGCGCTGCGGGAAGAAATCCAGAAGGGGTTTGACAGCGGGCCGATGGAAGAGGTCGGCGATATCCATGAGTGGCTCGAAGATGTAAAGGCGCGGGGACGGCAACGATTGGCCGCGCGGAAACGTGGCAAATAGGCTTCGCAAGGCCTCACAAGCTGATCTCGATCTCGATTCGATCTGGGACTTCATCTCCGCTGACAGCGTTCGCGCCGCCGACAAGCAGATCGCACGCATCGGAGAGGTATTCGAAATGCTAGTGGTCAATCCGCTGGCCGGGCGCGAACGTCGAGAACTGCGCGCAAATCTGCGCAGCTTCCCCGTCGGCAATTACGTGATCTTCTATGTCCCGTTGCCCGACGGCGTTGAGATCATCCGTGTCATGCACGGCCGCCAGGATATCGGCTCCGACGACATGCAATGGCATTGTCGGCTTACCCGCCGACCACCAGATCGTCGCGGTGGATCATCTCGGACCGGCCGCTGATGCCGAGGATGAGCATCACGTCCGGCGACGAGCGGCCCTTGATCCGCTCGGCGACCTCGGCGTCATAGGCAATCAGGCCGCGGCCGATCTCGCTGGTGTCGGGGCCGCGCACGATCACGGCGTCGCCGCGGGCGAACTGGCCCTCGACCTTGATCACGCCGGCCGGCAGCAGGCTGGCGCCGGCGCGCAGCGCCGTCACCGCGCCGGCATCGATGGTCAGCGTGCCCTTCGGCTCCAGCGTGCCCGCGATCCAGCGCTTGCGCGATGTGATGGGATTGGCCGGGGTCAGGAACCAGGTGCAGCGGCCGCCATCGGCGATCGCCTGCAAGGGATGCTCGATCTTGCCGGAAGCGATCAGCATATGCGTGCCGCCGGTGGTCGCGATCTTGGCGGCCTCGACCTTGGTGCGCATGCCGCCGCGCGAGAGCTCGGACTCGGCGTCGCCCGCCACCGCCTCGATCTCCGAGGAGATGCTCTCGACCACGGGAATGAGCTTTGCGTTCGGATTGTTCTTCGGCGGGGCGTCGTAGAGCCCGTCGATGTCGGAGAGCAGCACCAGCAAATCCGCGCTCGCCATGGTGGCGACGCGCGCGGCGAGGCGGTCATTGTCGCCGTAGCGGATCTCGTTGGTGGCGACCGTGTCGTTCTCGTTGATCACAGGGATCGCGCGCCATTCCAGAAGCTTGCCGATGGTGGAGCGCGCATTGAGATAGCGGCGACGTTCCTCGGTGTCCTGGAGCGTCACCAAAATCTGTCCGGCGCCGATGCCGTGGGCGCCGAGCACCTCCGACCAGATCCGCGCCAGCGCGATCTGGCCGACGGCGGCCGCCGCCTGGCTCTCCTCCAGCTTCAGCGGCCCGCGCGGCAGCTTGAGCCGGCTGCGGCCGAGTGCGATCGAGCCGGACGAAACGACGAGGACGTCGCGGCCCTCGCGGTGCAGCCTGGCCATGTCGTCGGCGAGCGCGGCCAGCCACGACGAACGCACCTCGCCTTTGTCGGAATCCACCAGCAGCGCGGAGCCGACCTTGACGACGATGCGGCGGAATTGACTGAGTTCGGGGCTGGCCATGTGTGTATGTTTTGGCGCTGAGGTTGCGAATTGATCGAGAAACGGCGGAGCGACAGGCGGCGCCGATAGGTCTGCTTTTGCAGCAGGATCATGCCCGGCGCAAGGCAGCCCGCATGGTAAACGCCACCAATGTCGGCCTTGTGTCGCGTGCCCGGCTGGCTCTAATGGCCGCCAACGATAATGGGCCGAAAGAGGAAACGAATGGATCGCCGTAACTTCATCGCCGGATGTTTCGGTCTGCCGCTGCTGGCGCAGGCAGGCGAGGCACAAGCGCAGGCCGGATTGACAAAGATCATCTTTCCGTTCGCAGCGGGGGCGGGCGGTGACACGCTGTGCCGGCTGATCGCGCAGGAGATGGCCCCGGTGCTGCAACGGACCATCGTGGTCGAAAACCGCACCGGCGGCGACGGGCTGATCGGCATCAAGGCGGTGAAGGGGGCCAGCCCCGACGGCAGCATGGTGCTGGTGACGACAGGCCCGACGATGTACCTGCTGCCGATGGTAGAGAGCACGCCGAGCTTCGATACGGCGAAGGATTTTATGCCGGTGTCGCTGCTGGCGCGGTTCGAATTCGCGCTGGTGGTTGGACCGGCGATGGATGTTGCGGATTTCAAGGGATTTGTCGCCTGGCTGAAGGCACATCCGGACAAGACGTCGTTCGGGGTGCCGAGCAACGGCACGATCCCGCATTTCATGGGCTCCAAGCTCGAGAAGGATCTCGGTATTCCCTTGACCCGCGTGCCCTATCGCGGCAGCGCGCCGATCCTCAACGACATCATCGGGGGCCATATCTCGTTCGGCATCACCACGCTGGCCGATGCGCTGCCGCAGCACCGCGCCGAGGGCGTCAAGATCATCGCGGTGTCGAGCGCGGAGCGCTCGCGGTTCGCGCCTGAAGTCCCGACGCTGAAGGAGACCGGCATCGATCTCGTCGCTGATGCCTGGTACGGCATGTGGCTCCCCGCCGGCAGTCCGCCGGAATTCGCCAGTAAGCTCGGCGCCGCCGCGAGCGCGGCGCTCGCCAAGCCGGAGGTGAAGGAGAAGCTGACAGCGATCGGGCTGATTCCGGTCGGCAGCGGCGCAGATGGACTGACCAAGGAGCTCGCCGCGAACACGGCGTTCTGGCAGCCGATCGTGAAGGCGACGGGGTATAAGATCGAGAATTAGCCTCTGCTCGTATCAAACACTCCGTCGTCACGGCCGGGCTTGTCCCGGCCATCCACGCACATCCGCGATTGCCGCAAGACGTGGATGCCCGGGTCAGGCCCGGGCATGACGAGCCGGGAGCACTTCGCCCCTCACTCACATCTTCGCGCGCTGGGCGATGCCGTCCTTGATCGCCGCGAGCTCGGCCTCGTCCCAGATGCCGATCAAGATGCCGCCCTTCACCTGGAGCTGGTTGTCGGCGTAGTTCGAGATCTTCTCGCGGGGCGTGGTGATGTGGTCGTTCGGATGCAGCGCCCAATCGAATAGTTCGGCCTGAAGGCGCGCGATGATGCCGGCGCATTGGGGATCGTCGCCGCGATCCAGAAACTCGTCCGGATCGGTTTCGAGATCGTACAGCATCGGACGGAAGCCGGAGGCGTGGATGTATTTCCAGCGGCCGTCGAACACCATGAACAGGCGGCAGCGCTCGATCGGCTGGTTCAGCTTCAGCCGCACGTCCTGCATGGCGTAGTCGTATTCGGAGAACGCGACCTTGCGCCAATCCCCCGGCGGCGTCGGGCCGCGCAGCAGCGGCAGCAATGAACGGCCTTCGAGGATGTGGTCCGGCACCTTGCCGCCGAAATAATCGACGAAGGTCGGCGCGAGATCGATGCCCTCGACCAAAGCATCGCTGCGCGTGCCGCGCGTCGCGTCTGCCTCTTTCGAGGGGTCGATGACGATCAGCGGAATCTTGGCCGATTGCTCGTGGAACAGGTCCTTCTCGCCCATCCAGTGATCGCCGAGATAATCGCCATGATCGGAGGTGAACACGATCATGGTTGTTTCCAGAAGGTCGCGCTCTTCCAGAAACTTCATCAGTACGCCGATCTGGTCGTCGATCTGGGTGATCAGGCCCATATAGGTCGGGATCACCTTCTCGCGGGCATCGTCACGCGCCATGTTGCGGGAGTAGCGCATGTCCATATAGGCGCCGAACACCGGATGCGGGTTTTGCCGCTCGCGGTCGGAGCGGATCACCGGGATCATGTCATCGGTCGAATACATGCTGGCGTAGGGCTCGGGCGCGATGTAGGGCCAGTGCGGCTTGATGTAGGACAGATGCAGGCACCATGGCCTGCCGTCGTTCTCGGCCTCGCTGATGAAGTCCATCGCGCGCCGCGTCATGTAGGGCGTCTCGGAATGTTCCTCCGGCACGCGCGCGGCCTTGTCGGCGTGCACCAGCAGCCAGCCGTTCTGAAGCGAGCCGTCCTCCGCCGCGCCTGAATTGGCCCAGTGCTCCCAGGGATTGGTGGCTTCAAATCCCTGCTGGCGCAGATACTCGTCGTATTTCGGTCGTGGGCGGCCGGTCGGGTGCAGGCCGTCGTCGCGCTCGTAGGGCTCAAAGCCGCATTCGGCGACGTGCACGCCGATCATCGATTCCGGCGGAATGCCGAGCGCCTTCATGCCTTCGAGATCGGGCGCCATGTGGGTCTTGCCGACCAGCACGTTGCGCACGCCGATTTTTTTCAGATGATCGCCGAGCGTGGGCTCGCCGACGCGCAGCGGCCAGCCGTTCCAGTGCGAGCCGTGCGAGCGCATGTAGCGCCCGGTGTAGAATGACATCCGCGACGGGCCGCAGATCGGCGATTGCACATAGGCTTTGGTGAACAGCACGCCGCGCTTCGCCATGGCGTCGATGTTCGGGGTCTTAAGCCGGGGATGGCCGGTGCAGCCGAGATAATCATAGCGAAGCTGGTCGCACATGATCCAGAGAACGTTCCTCGCGCGCGCCATGCGTCATCCCTGCCGTTTCTTGATTGTTGGATGCTGCGCTATCGAGGGCGCCAAGACAACCGTTGAGTGACGTGCGTATCCGTGGCCGTACACTCCAATGTCGTCCCGGCGAAGGCCGGGACCCATACTCCTCAGAAGAAGTTATCGCGCGAGACGACAACGACCAATCTTCGCCAAATCGCGTTCGGTGGTTATGGGTCCCGGCCTTCGCCGGGACGACGGCTTACGCCGACCACGGCTCCGCTTCGGCCGCGCTCTTCGCCTTGGCGGAGACCGGGCTCTCGCCGATCACGTCGGCGAGCGCGCGCAAGGCTTCCTTGACGCCATCGCCGGTAACGCCCGAAAGCAGCAGTGGCGTCTTCTTGGCGGCGCGCTTGAGCCGGTCCTTCTGCTTCTTCAGTTCATCCGGCTCGACCGCGTCGATCTTGTTCAGCGCAACGATCTCGACCTTGTCGGTGAGCTGCCCGCCATAGGCTTCGAGCTCCTTGCGCACGGTCTTGTAGGCCTTGCCGGCATGCTCGCTGGTCGCATCGACGAGATGCAGCAGCACGCGGCAGCGCTCGACATGGGCGAGGAAACGGTCGCCGAGACCCACGCCTTCATGCGCGCCCTCGATGAGGCCCGGGATATCCGCCAGCACGAATTCGCGGCCGTCGGCATTCACGACGCCGAGCTGCGGATGCAGCGTGGTGAAGGGATAGTCGGCGATCTTCGGCCGCGCCGCGCTGACCTTGGACAGGAAGGTCGACTTGCCGGCGTTGGGGAGCCCAACGAGGCCGGCATCGGCGATCAGCTTCAGCTTGAGCCAGATCCAGCGCTCCTCGCCGGTCTGGCCGGGATTGGCGTTGCGCGGTGCGCGGTTGGTCGAGGTCTTGAAATGCGCGTTGCCGAAGCCGCCATTGCCGCCCTCGGCGAGAACGAACTTTTCGCCGACATTGGTGAAGTCGTGGATCAGCGTCTCGCGGTCTTCGTCGAAAATCTGGGTGCCGACGGGGACCTTCAGCACGATGTTCTTGCCGTTGGCGCCATGGCGGTCCGAGCCCGAGCCGTTCTCGCCCTTCTGGGCCTTGAAGTGCTGCTGGTAGCGGTAGTCGATCAGCGTGTTGAGGCCATCGGCGACCTCGATCACGACATTGCCGCCGCGGCCGCCATTGCCGCCGGAGGGACCGCCGAACTCAATGAACTTCTCGCGGCGGAACGCCACGCAGCCGTTCCCGCCGTCACCGGAGCGGATATAGACCTTTGCTTCGTCGAGGAATTTCATGGGCCATAGGTAGGCCAGCCGGTCCCGCGCGGCAACCCGGACTTATCCCTGAATCGGCGGAAAATTCGCGATTCCAGGCCCTTGCTTAACTGGCTGGTCTTCGCCGGATCAGGAATTTCTGCATCCCCGCCAGCACCAGCTCCTTGCGCTGGTTGAACACGGTGCTCCGAAGCGTCACTGCACCGGTCGTGCGTCCCGGCAGGAGCTCGGTGACCTCGAGCGCCGGATAGATCGTGTCGTCGGCGAACACCGGCTTGAGGAACCGGCTCGACTGCTCGAGGAAGCCGACCAGGGAGTCCTCGACCATGAACGGAAACAGGCCGGCGCCAGGCGCGGTGTGGATCAGCGTCTGGAAACCGTGTGCGAGCAGATGCGGCATGCCGCGGGCGCGGCAATATTCCACATCATAGTGCACCGGATGGGTGTCGCCGCTCGCGGTCTGGAACGCCGTGAACACCGCCGAGGTCTGGGTACGGCTCGGCAGCACGAAGCGTTCGCCGACGGCAAAATCCTCAAACCAGCGTTGCTGGGGGATCATGCGATGCTGCGCCGGGTCGAAGTCGGTCATGACCAAAACTCTTTCGTCAGTGCTGTGCCTATCGCTACCGCGATGCGAAGAGTGCGACAATCCGTTCAATTCATCTTGCGTGGGCTTGTCGCGGCCGCCAGCGTCATTAAAACGGCGCTCGATGCCCTTCTTCAAGAATCTCTCTGCCTATGACGACCGCTCGGCGCGGCTGGCCGGCATCGCGCTGATGCTGCTGTCGATCTTCATGTTCTCGTTCGGCGACGCCATGGGCAAGTTCCTGGTCGGCACCTATTCGGTCGGACAGCTCCTGCTGTTGCGCGGTTGCGCCGCGCTGCTGCTGCTGTCGCCGCTGATCTGGAAGCAGCGCCACCAGTTCCTGCACATGGAGCGGCCGCGATTGCAGCTGCTTCGTGTCACGCTGTCGACGCTGGAGGTGGCGGCCTTTTTCATTGCGACCGTCTATCTGCCGCTCGCCGACGTCGTCACCTATTATCTCGCTGGTCCCATCTTCGTCACCGCGATGTCGGCGATCTTCCTGCGCGAGAAAGTCGGCTGGCGGCGCTGGACCGCGATCCTGATCGGCTTCTGCGGCGTGCTGATTGCGCTGCGGCCGTCGGCGCAGATGGTGAGCCCGCCGGCGCTGATCGCGCTCGGCGGCAGCCTGTCGTTTGCAACGCTGATGCTGATCACGCGCAGCCTGCGCAAGACCCCCGATATCGTGATGGCGTCCTCGCAATTCGTCGGCACGTTCCTGCTGGGTGCGGTGATGTCGGCGTTTCACTGGGTGCCGCCGACGCCGGGCAGTCTCCTCATCTTCGCGCTGGCGGGGGCCATCTCGGTGACGGCGCTGTTCTGCGTCAACCGGTCCTTGAAACTCGCACCGGCGAGCGTGGTCGTGCCCTACCAATATTCGATGATCGTCTGGGCGGTGATCTTCGGCTTCGTCGTGTTCGGCGACGTGCCGCAGCTCGCAACCATCGTCGGCGCCGCGATCATCATCGGCGCCGGATTCTACATCTATTTGCGTGAGCGCGATTTGGGGCGCGGCAACGCGGATGTGAATCCGCCGGCGTAACCACAATGTCGTCCCGGCGGAGGCCGGGACCCATACCCCAGGGAGCAGTTTTGCGAAGACTCGGAGTGGGAATCTTCGCGTCACGAACAGTCGTGGTTATGGGTCCCGGCCTCCGCCGGGACGACTCGCGGTGAGAGCTGGGCCTACCTCATCCGTCGCGCGCTGCTCCAGCTCTTCAGCGACGCCCAGACGCCGCGCGAGAGACGGAAGCAGTCCACCGGCGTCGAGGAGCCCAGCGCCAGGAAGCGGTGCAGCTCGACGCCGCTCCACTGGAAGCCGCACTTCTCCAGGATCTTGCGCGAGGCCGGGTTGGTGACGCGCGCACCGGCTGAGAGGTGATCGCCGTCGAATTCCTCGAAGAAGAAGTCGATCGCGCCGCGCGCGGCTTCCGTGGCAAAGCCGCGGCCCCAATGCTCGACGCCGAGCCAGTAGCCGAGCTCGGCATTGTCGGGCGTGGAGCAATCGATGCCGACCATGCCGATCGGCGCGTTGTCGTGCTCGATCAGGAACACGGTCTCGCTGCCGAGCTCGGAGGTGGCGCGGATGAATTCAACCGCGTCGTCGTGCGAATAGGGATGCGGCAGGCGGCGGGTGTTTTCCGCGATGCGGCGGTCGTTGGCGAGGCGGGCGATGGTCTTGACGTCGGCGAGTGTCGGTCGGCGCAAGGTCAGCCGCTCGGTGGCGACGACGCTCGGTCTCGCCTCCCGCAAGGTCACGCTCGAAAAGTCCTGCAACATGTCCGGCTCCGTCAGAAGTCACTAAGTGAAAAGCGAGCAAGTCATAAAGTGAGCAGTTCAAACGAAAGGGGAGGCCGGTTTCCCGCCTCCCCTGGAGCCTAAGTGTGGACTCCGCCGGTTTGGTCAGGACCCGGCGGACTCCAAATTTGATCCACCGTCTATTCAGCAGCCTCTGCGAGCGGGAGTACCGCTACGAAGGTGCGACCGTTGGCTTTGGCCTGGAATTCAACACGACCCTCGATCTTGGCGAACAACGTATGGTCGGTGCCCATGCCGACATTAAGGCCGGGATGCCAGGTGGTGCCGCGCTGACGCGCAATGATGTTGCCGGGAATCACGTGCTCCCCGCCGAACACCTTGACGCCAAGGCGCTTGCCCTTTGAATCGCGCCCGTTGCGCGATGAACCGCCTGCTTTTTTGTGAGCCATGGCTCGTCTCCGAAATCCTGCGTATCTCTAGTTCAATTCCTTGACGGAATCATTTCACAATTTCTCACGCATCAATTCGTGAATTGGCGTGATCAAATTATGCGGCGGCGGCTTCTTCCTCGGCAGTGTCCTTGGCGACCTTCGCCTTCTTCGGACGCGGCCCCTTGGTCGGCTTGGCGTTGTCCGCCAGGATCTCGCTGATGCGCAGCACCGTGATCTCGTCGCGGTAGCCACGCTTGCGGCGCGAATTCTTGCGGCGGCGCTTCTTGAACGCGATGACCTTCGGACCGCGCTTGTGGTCGAGGATCTCGACCGCAACGGACGCGCCTGCGACCGTCGGAACGCCCAGCACCGGCGTGTCACCGCCGAGCACCAGCACCTCGTTCAACTGCACGATCGAGCCGACTTCGCCTTCGATCTTGCCAACTTCCAGAACATCATCCGGCACGACGCGGTATTGCTTGCCGCCGGTTTTGATGACTGCGAACATCGTTTTTTTCCTTCGTGTTCAATCCCGGCCTCGCGACAAGATGTCCGGGCCGGCTTTTTGTCAGTCGTTACGGGTTTATGCGAGCTTTGTGCGGGCGGGAGATATCCCTTTGAAAACCCACGCAAAAACAAGCGGCGCGAGAAACGCCCCGCGCCGGTTGCGGGACTTATAGCCGCGATCCCTGAAGAGTCAAGGAAAAGCGGGCGAAAAGGCCCGGATTGGAAGGATTTGGGCCGCTCGCCGGTCCGGAATCGAATCTCGGCCCGCGCTGCAACCAACGGGTTCCCGCGCCGTTGTCCTCGCGAATTGGCATTCGGGCAAGGGCTTTCCATGGCAACGGACGAGCTGGTCAAGACGACGACGGGCATCGCCCATCACGGCGCCGCGCGGCTGCCGTCGGTGGACGTCGACAGCTTCAACATCGAGATCAAGGACGAGGACGGCTTTCTCGGCGACCGCGCCAGCAAGGGCGCGTTCCGCAAGATTTTTGACCGCTGGCGCAAGCCGCTGCACAAATCGGGCAAGGATCCCTTTGGCGACGAACCGTCGGAGAAGATCAGCAAAAAAGTCCTGGACGACATCCTGGTCGGCGACGACACCGAGGCCTCGGCCGTGGTGCACAGCGCCATCGAGGATTTTGCCCAGGAGCTCGCCTATGTCACGCGGCGTTTCCTCAAGACCAAGGCCTGGGCCAGGACCGAACGCATCGTGGTCGGCGGCGGATTCCGCGATTCGCGGTTGGGCGAGCTCGCGATCGCGCGCACCGAGATCATCCTCAAGGCCGAGGATTTCAAGATCGACATGCAGCCGATCCGCCATCATCCGGACGAGGCGGGCCTGATCGGCGCGCTGCATCTGGCGCCATCCTGGATCTTCGAGGCGCATGACAGCATCCTCGCCGTCGATATCGGCGGCACCAATATTCGCTGCGGCGTGGTGGAAACCTGCTGGAAGAAGGCGAACGATCTGTCGAAGGCGCAGGTCGCGAAATCCGAGCTGTGGCGTCACGCCGACGACGAGCCGACCCGGGAAGGCGCGGTCAAGCGCCTGATCAAGATGCTGAAGACGCTGATCACGGAGGCCGAGACCGAAGGCTTCAAGCTCGCGCCCTTCATCGGCATCGCCTGTCCCGGCGTGATCAACGAGGACGGCGGAATCGAAAAGGGCGCGCAGAACCTGCCGGGCAATTGGGAGAGCAGCAAGTTCAACCTGCCGGCGAGCCTGCTCGAAGGCATTCCAGAGATCGGCGAGCACGATACCGCCATCCTGATGCACAATGACGGCGTGGTTCAGGGCCTCTCCGAAATCCCGTTCATGCAGGATGTCGACCGCTGGGGCGTGCTCACCATCGGCACCGGCCTCGGCAATGCGCGTTTCACCAACCGCCACAAGGAGAATGGGAACGGCAAGGACCGGGATTCTGCGGACGGAAAGAAGAAAGCCAAGGAAAACAACAAGGACGATGGTAAAGGCGCCAAGGAGTAACCTTGACTGGTTAGGTTAAGGACCGGATTGCGTTGCGGCGCACCGGCCACCCGCTAGGGTCGAAGCGTCGCCTCACGCCGGCCGGCGAAGCCGCCCTTCCCGGCCAGCATTTCGATGAGCGGCACGGGACCGCCAGTGTTTACCGCGTCTGGCGGTCCCACCCGTTTTTCTTGCTTCGCCTCTCCCGCTTGCGGGAGAGGCCGACGCGCCCCGGGGCGATGCAAAGCATCGTCCCGCGCGCGGCGGGTGAGGGCTCTTTCCTCCAGGGGATTGTCCTGTTGCGGTGCACCCCCAAGAAACACCCTAAACAACAATCCGGAACTCCGTTCGCTCGCCTCAGACCCGGCTCCAGCCCGAAACCCGCAAAACAACCCCCCGATTTTCCCCTTTCGCGCCTTGTCTGGCCCGCCATCCTCGCCTATTAACGCCCCCAACCACAGGGGCCCTGCTCCTAACTTGGCGCCTTCAGGAGAGGTGGCAGAGTGGTTGAATGCACCGCACTCGAAATGCGGCATAGGTGCAAGCCTATCGGGGGTTCGAATCCCTCCCTCTCCGCCATATCCCCATGACTACGCCTCGAATACATGGCCAGTGTTTCCGTCCCGGTGATCGCCGGTTCGATGCGTTGCAGATGCGCGCCCACTAGGTCTCCGCCAGCCTCGCGGCGCGCGTTGGATTGGCTTAGGCAATTATGACGTACTCGGATTCCGCGTGCCAACCTTGATAAAGGGGCCAAAATGGCCAAAAGTCGTGTGATTCGGGTGGGGCACAACTTGCAAAGCATATCGGCCAAAGACGCTAAGTATGGCTTTGGGCGGCTTATCGATTTGGCGCGTGCTGAGCCCGTGACGGTCGAGAAGCACGGGCGGCCGGTCGTGGTTGTGATGGCCGTTGAAGAATACGCGAAGCTACGAGAGAGCGCGAACGTGGCTGCTTCACCGAAGCGTCGCGCTAAGCGGTCTGGGAAATCCGGGGGATCAGTCAAGGAATGAGCAACGGTGATCTGAACTGGATCGCGAACTTCATCTGGGGCATCGCCGATGATGCGCTGCGTGATCTCTATGTGCGCGGCAAATACCGCGATGTGATCCTACCGATGATGGTGCTGCGCCGTCTCGACGCGGTGCTAGAGCCGACCAAGGCCGCAGTGCTGTCGATGAAGGGCAACCTCGACAAGGCTGGTGTCACCAATCAGGATGCTGCGCTGCGCCAGGCAGCGGAGCAGGCCTTCTACAACACGTCGCCATTCAATCTGCGCGATCTGCGCAATCGTGCCTCGCAGGCGCAGTTGAAGGCCGATTTCGAGGCCTTCCTCGACGGTTTCTCGCCGAATGTGCAGGTAATCCTCGATAATTTCGAATTCCGAAATCAGCTGCCGAAACTGTCAAAGGCCGACGTGCTGGGCGTCCTGATCGAGAAATTCCTCGACAGCTCGATCAATCTCGGCCCGAAGCCGGTGCTGAACGGTGACGGCTCGGAGAAGCATCCCGGGCTCGACAACCATGCGATGGGCACGGTGTTCGAGGAGTTGGTTCGCCGCTTCAACGAAGCCAACAACGAAGAGGCGGGCGAGCATTGGACGCCGCGCGACGCCGTCAAGCTGATGGCGAAGCTGATCTTCGTGCCGATCGCGGACCAGATCCAGTCCGGCACCTATCTGCTGTATGACGGTGCCTGCGGCACCGGCGGCATGCTGACCGTCGGCGAAGAGACGCTGAAGGAGCTTGCCGCGCAGCACGGCAAGCAGGTCTCCACCCATCTGTTCGGGCAGGAGATCAACGGCGAGACTTATGCCATCGCGAAGGCCGATCTGCTGCTCAAGGGCGAGGGTGAAGAGGCCGACAACATGGTCGGCGGCCCGGAATGGTCGACGCTCGCGAACGACGCTTTCCCGTCCCGGGAATTCGACTTCATGTTGTCGAATCCGCCTTACGGCAAGAGCTGGAAGAGCGATCAGGAGCGCATGGGCGGCAAAGCCGGCCTGCGCGATCCGCGCTTCGTGATCGAACATGCCGCTGACCCGGAATACAGCCTCGTCACCCGTTCAAGCGACGGGCAGATGATGTTCCTAGCGAACATGCTGTCTAAGATGAAGCACGATACCCCATCGGGATCGCGCATCGCCGAGGTGCACAACGGCTCGTCGCTGTTCACCGGCGATGCGGGTTCAGGCGAAAGCAATGTTCGGCGCTGGGTGATCGAGAGCGACTGGCTGGAGGCCATCGTCGCCCTGCCGTTGAACATGTTCTACAACACCGGCATCGCCACCTACGTCTGGGTGCTGTCGAACCGCAAGCCCGGCCATCGGCGCGGCAAGGTGCAACTGATCGACGCGACTCAATGGTTCAAGCCGTTGCGCAAGAACCTCGGCAAGAAGAATTGTGAACTGACCGATCCCGATATCGAGCGCATTCTCGACACCTTCATGGCGTTCGACGAGGGCGAGCAATCCCGAATCTTCGACAATGCCGAGTTTGGCTATTCCAAGGTGACGGTCGAGCGGCCCCTGCGGGCCGCGGGCATTGACGCGACGCGGGCCTATACGCCGAAGGAGATCAAGGCGCTGAAGGAAGAGGGGCGCATTGCCGAGGACGGCGCGCCGGTGATCCGTAAGATTCACAAGGCGGACAAGGTCGAAGCCGACCCGCTGCATGGATTGTTCCCGCTCATCATCGATAGCAAGAGCTGCGTGGTCGAATACGAGCCGGACAGCGACCTGCGCGACACGGAGACGGTGCCGTTGCAGGAGCCCGGCGGGATCGAGGCGTTCATTCGCCGCAAGGTGCTGCCGCATGCACCCGACGCCTGGGTCGACGAGAGCAAAACCACGATCGGCTACGAGATCAGCTTCACACGCTACTTCTACAAGCCGCAGCCGCTGCGCCCGCTGGAGGCGATCCGCGCCGATATCCTCGCGCTGGAGCGCGAGACCGAGGGCCTGATGGCCGACATCATCGGGGCCGCCCGATGATCGACGGACTTCGCTCCTATCCGGAGATGAAACCGAGCGGCTTGGCTTGGCTTGACGACGTACCCGCGCATTGGGACGTACGGCGAATCAAGACACTTTTGAGCGAGGTCGATAACCGGACAAGGACCGGAACGGAACGGCTCTTGTCGCTGAGGATGCGGCAGGGGCTCGTCGATCACATTGACGCGGGCGGCAAGTTGATCCCGCCGGAGTCGCTCGTGAACTTCAAGATTGTTGAGCCCGGACAGGTGGTCATGAATCGCATGCGGGCCGCGGCTGGCTTGTTCGGTGTCGCCAGTGTTCGCGGCCTAGTGAGTCCAGACTATGCCGTGTTCGAGCCCAAGCCCGAGGCATTCAATCCGTACCTTCTTCAGGCGTTCCGATTGCCTTCTCTGTCAGCGGTATTCCGAGCGGAGTCGAAGGGACTCGGTACTGGCGAGTCTGGTTTTCTGCGCCTTTATACTGATCGTTTTGGACCAATCCCCGTTCCCTATCCGCCGCTCGACGAGCAGCGCTTGATCGTAAGGTTTCTGGATCGCCATGGTGCGCAGACGGCGAAGCTGATCCGCGCCAAGAAGAAGATTATCGCGCTGCTGAACGAGCAGAAGCAGGCGATCATCCACCGCGCAGTCACGCGCGGCCTCGATCCGAACGTCAAGCTCAAGCCTTCAGGCGTCTCCTGGCTTGGCGATGTGCCGGAGGGGTGGGACGTTGCGGCACTGCGTCATCGCTACGACCAATGTTTAGGCAAAATGCTTGATACCAAGAGGATCACCGGCGCTTATCTGGTCCCCTACCTTCGAAATACTGATGTTCAATGGGAGGGGATCAACGTCATCAATTTGCCCTTGATGGACGTGCCGCCGGATGAGTACGCGCGTTATTGTGTTCGACTTGGCGATCTCCTTGTCTGTGAAGGCGGAGAGATTGGTCGCGCTGCAATTTGGTCCAACGCGCTCGAATTGTGTGCCTTCCAGAAGGCACTTCATCGGCTTCGTCCCCGGAATCTGAAGCGGGACAATCCGCAATTCTTGCTACTTCAACTTCGGCTAGCCGTAGCACTCGGCGCGTTTGTCGATGGCCATGAGAGCACAATTGCGCATCTCACCGGCGAGAAGCTTCGAGCGCACAGGTTCGTGTTTCCATCGTTGGTGGAACAGCAAAGAATTATCTCTCATATCGAGACGCAGAGTCTTGAAATCAACGCCGCCGCAGATCGAGTTGAACGGGAAATCGCCCTCATCCAAGAATTCCGAACGCGCCTGATTGCCGATGTCGTCACCGGCAAGCTCGATGTCCGAGCTGCTGCTGCTAGCCTGCCCGAGGTCGCCGAGCTTGAGGCCACCGACGATCTTGCCGAAGGAGATGATCTCGACGAAGTCATTGACGATGCCGAGAGCGAGGAGGTCGCCGCCTGACCATGCCCGTTCCGGCCCAGCCCAAGATCTACCATATCGTCCATGTCGATCGATTGGCTTCAATCGTCGCTGATGGCTTTTTGTGGTCGGACGGGGTGATGGTTCAGCGTCAGGGCGCCGGTACGACGATCGGTATGAGCAGGATCAAGGCGCGCCGCCTCAATGAACTTAGCCTGAGCTGCTATCCCGATCTGCGTGTTGGACACTGTGCGCCGTTCTATTTTTGTCCCAGATCGGTTATGTTGTACCTGATCGCTTGTCGCAATGCCGAGTTGGCCTACCAAGGTGGCCAGGAGCCTATTGTCCATCTTCAAGCCGATCTTCACGCGACGATTGCTTGGGCCAAGGAGAATGGTCAACGTTGGGCATTCACGCTTTCGAACGCGGGAGCTTACTATTTCGAGGATCGGTCGGATGCGGCAAGTCTGGGCGAGATCAATTGGGATGCCGTCCAAGCTCGCCAATGGGCGGGGAGCCGCAAAGAGGGCAAGCAAGCGGAGTTCCTGATCGAGCGCGCATTTCCGTGGCATCTCGTGGAGCAGATCGGGGTGTATTCGCAGGCATATGTTCAACCGGTGTCGAATGCCATGCTGGGCTCGGCGCACCGTCCGCTGATCGAGATCAAAAGAGACTGGTACTACTAGGAACGAGACATGATCGAATTCAGGACCGGAGACATCTTGAGGGCGGACGTAGAGGCGCTCGTCAACACGGTCAACTGTGTCGGCACCATGGGCCGTGGCGTCGCGCTGCAGTTCAAGAACAACTTTCCGGCGAATTTCAAAGCCTATGAGGTCGCCTGCGCGCGTGATGAAGTGCAGCCGGGGAGGATGTTCGTGTTCGAGACCGGGCAGCTGAGTCCGAAGTTCATCATCAACTTTCCGACCAAGCGGCACTGGAAGGGCAAGAGCCGGATGGAGGACATTGAATCTGGCCTCAAGGCCCTTGTGGAACAGATTCGCAATCGCCGGATACGCTCGATCGCGATCCCGCCGCTGGGTAGCGGCCTCGGCGGCCTGAACTGGGCCGACGTGCGTCCCCGAATCGTCGCGGCATTGGACAAGCTCGACGATCTCGACGTGATCGTCTATGAGCCCAACAGCGCGCCGGTGACCACCAGGTCGCGTGAGGTACCGAAGATGACGGCGGGCCGAGCTGCACTTGTTGGGTTGATGCACCGCTACCTCGGCGGGTTGATGGATCCATTCGTGACATTGATCGAAGTGCAGAAGCTCATGTACTTCATGCAGGAGGCGGGGGAGCCCCTTCGGCTCACCTACATCAAGCATCATTACGGCCCCTATGCCGACAATCTGCGTCATGTGCTAACGAAGATAGAGGGACACCTCGTCTCCGGCTATCACGATGGCGGAGACGCGCCCGACAAGCAGCTTGAGCTGGTTCCCGGCGCTGTGAAGGAGGCCGAAGCGTTCTTGAGCGATGATGGCAGCACCAAGTCTCGCTTCGATCGTGTGGGCGCGCTAGTCGAAGGTTTCGAAACGCCGTTTGGATTGGAACTGCTTGCTACAGTCCATTGGGTCGTGAAACACGAGAGCGCGACCAGCGCCGAGGATGCCACGGCGAAGGTCCATGCCTGGAACGATCGCAAGAAGCACTTCTCACCGCGCCAGATCGGCATTGCCTATGACACCCTTCGCGCGAAGGGATGGCTGTCGGCGGCATGACCACGGACACCTCGGAGAAGGGCCTGGAAGCCCTCATTGTCGCCGACATGACCGGTCGAAAGGCATCGGCCGGCGGCGGGTTCTCTGAGGACCCGGATCCCTTCGCCGGCCTGCACAATTGGCTGCTAGGTGATCCTAAGGCCTATGATCGCGCATGGACCATCGATCTCGCGCAATTGCGCGCCTTCATCGCTGCGACGCAGCCGCCCTTAGTCGCCGCGTTCGATCTCGACCATGACAGCCCTGTCAGGCAGAAATTCCTCGCCCGGCTTCAAGGCGAGATCGGCAAGCGTGGCGTCATCGACGTGCTGCGCCATGGTGTGAAGCACGGCGCGCATGATGTCGAGCTTTTCTACGGCACGCCGTCACTGGGCAATCCCAAGGCGGCTGAACGCTTTGCGCTGAACCGGTTCTCGGTCACCCGCCAGCTCCGCTATAGCCGCGACGACACCGCCCATGCGCTCGATCTGGCGCTGTTCATCAATGGCATGCCGATCGCAACGTTCGAGCTCAAGAACAGCCTGACGAAGCAGACGGTTCAAGACGCCGTCGAGCAATACAAGCGCGACCGCGATCCGCGCGAGAAGCTCTTCGAGTTCGGCCGCTGCATCGTGCATCTCGCGGTGGACGATGCGCAGGTCATGTTCTGCACCCAGCTCAAGGGCAAGGCATCATGGTTCCTGCCCTTCAACAAGGGCTGGAACGATGGCGCTGGCAATCCGCCGAATCCGGCCGGGATCAAGACCGACTATCTCTGGAAGGAGATCCTGACTCCGCTCGGCCTCACGGACATTGTCGAGAACTACGCCCAGATCGTCGAGCGTAAGGACCCCAAGACCAATCGGACCAAGCGAGATCAGCTGTTCCCTCGATTCCATCAGTTGGATGTGGTTCGCAAGCTGCTGGCCGACGCCAGGGCGAAGGGTGCAGGGCGGCGCGTGCTGATCCAGCACTCGGCTGGCTCCGGCAAATCGAACTCGATCGCGTGGCTGGCGCATCAACTGGTGCGGCTCGCGACGTCTGCCGGCCAGGTCTTCGATTCCGTAATCGTCGTCACCGATCGCCGCATCCTCGATCAGCAGATCCGCGATACCATCAAACAATTCGCGCAGGTCGGCGCGACTGTTGGGCATGCCGAGCATTCCGGCGACCTTCGCCGCTTTATTGCCGATGGCAAGAAGATCATCATCACCACGGTTCAGAAATTCCCGTTCATCCTCGAGGACATCGGTTCGCAGCACAAAGATCGTCGCTTCGCGATCATCATTGATGAAGCGCATTCAAGTCAGGGCGGCCGGGCCGCCGCCGCCTTGAACGCGGCTCTGACCGGCGCCGAAGACGGCGATGAGGACGAGAGCGTCGAAGACAAGATCATCGCGATCATGGAGAGCCGCAAGATGCTCCCGAACGCGAGCTATTTCGCGTTCACTGCGACGCCCAAGAACAAGACGCTAGAGATCTTCGGCGAGCCCTATCCGGAAGGCGACGTCGTCAAGCATCGTCCGTTCCACCGCTATACCATGAAGCAGGCGATCCAGGAGGGGTTCATCCTCGATGTGCTTCGCTACTACACGCCCGTCAACAGCTACTATCGCCTGGTGAAGACGGTAGAGGCCGATCCGGAGTTCGACACCAAGCGCGCGACCAAGAAGCTCCGTCGTTACGTAGAGAGCAACGATCACGCCATCCGTCTCAAGGCCGAGATCATGGTCGATCACTTCCATGAACAGGTGCTTGCACTGAACAAGATCGGCGGTCAGGCACGGGCGATGGTGGTGACCTCGGGCATCGATCGCGCGATCCAGTACTATCAGGCGGTGAGTGCCTATCTGATCGAACGCAAGAGCCCCTATCGTGCGATCGTTGCTTTCTCCGGTGAGCATGAATTCAAAGGCGCCAAGGTCACTGAAGCCAGCCTTAACGGCTTCCCATCGAAGGATATCGCCGACCGGATCGAAACCGATCCCTATCGTTTCCTGATCTGTGCCGACAAGTTCCAGACCGGCTATGACCAGCCGCTGTTGCATACGATGTATGTCGACAAGACGCTGTCGGGCATCAAGGCGGTTCAGACGCTGTCACGCCTCAACCGCGCGCATCCGCAGAAGCACGATGCGTTCGTGCTCGACTTCATGAACGAGACCGAGACGATCCGCAAAGCGTTCGATACGTTCTATCGGACAACGATCCTGAGCGACGAGACCGATCCGAACCGGCTGCATGATCTTAAGGCCGCCCTTGACGAGCATCAGGTCTATAGGCCCGCCCAGATCGAGCAACTCGTCCGGCTGTATCTCGCGGGCGCGGGTCGCGACCAGCTCGACCCCATCCTGGATGTCTGCGTTGCCACCTATGTGAGCGACCTCGACGAAGACGGACAGGTCGATTTCAAGGGGAAGGCCAAGGCGTTCACCCGGACCTACGCTTTCATTTCCTCCATTCTACCCTACACCAGCGCGGACTGGGAGAAGCTGTCGATCTTCTTGAATTTTCTGGTGCCAAAGTTGCCGGCGCCACGCGAAGAAGACCTGTCGAAGGGGATTCTCGAAGCCATCGACATGGACAGCTATCGGGTCGAGAAACAGGCGGCGCAGCGCGTGCAGCTCTCCGATCAGGACGCGGAGATCGATCCGGTGCCGACCGATGGCGGCGGACACAGAGCGGAGCCCGAGCTTGATCGCCTGTCGAACATCATCCGCAGCTTCAACGACCTGTTTGGGAACATCACATGGGCGGACACGGACCGAATTCGCCATCTGATTGCTACCGTGATACCCGACAAGGTGGCCGCAAATCCGGCCTATCAAAATGCGCAGAAAAATTCAGACAAGCAGAACGCTCGCATCGAGCATGACAAGGCGCTGGCAAGTGTTATCATCGGATTGATGAAGGATGACACCGAGCTATTCAAACAATTCAGCGACAATCCCGAATTCAAGCGCTGGCTCACTGATACGGTTTTTTCGGCGACTTACGATAGACCGACGCCTTCGTCGTCGTGAATGATCGGCGCGTCGTAGCATCGCTCGCGAGGCCTTCATGCGGAAATGCGAAGTCGCCGTGCTGGGTCTGGGGCTCATGGGCGGAGCAGCGCTGGGCGCATTGCTGGATGCCGGCGTCGATGCGCTCGGCTTCGACCCTGTCGCAGCAGGTTCGGATCGAGGCTCGTCACATGGTTCATGTCGCATTTTCCGTCGCTTCAATTTCGAAAACCCCAACTACACCAGCCTGAGCGACGAGGCTCATGCCGGCTGGATCCGGCTGCAGGCCGAAAGCGGTCAAACGGTTCTGACGGAAACCCCTATTCTGGAGGCCGGCCGCCCCGGCTCCGCCATGGTGGCGTCCTCGCGCGCGGCCGCGATCGCGAAAGGGCGTCCGGATCCGGTGTTGACCGCGTCTGTCGCGAACAAGGAATTTCCGGCTTTCAACCTGCCCGACGACTGGGACGTCGTCGTCCAGGACGGTGGCGCGATCCTGCACACCGAACTCGTCATGAAACTGATGCGCTCTCGCGCCGGGAATCGCATGATTCCGGAACGCGCGAGCTTCACGCAGCACCACGACGGCGTGTCGATCCGCACGGCCACCGAAGAGTTCTTCGCCGAGCGCGCGATTTTGGCGCTAGGCCCATGGCTCGGTCGCGCCCTCCCGCAACTCACCGCGCTGCTTAACGTGACCCGACAGGCGGTCGGCTGGTTCAAGCCTGATAGCCCCGACACTGTGGCGCTCGGTCGCTTCCCGATCTTCATTCTGGAGCGAGGTCCGAACGACGTGGTCTACGGCTTTCCGGACTTCGAACAACGCGGCGTCAAAGCTGCGCCTCACAACCACGGGCCCGTGGTCGGCCCCGACGACTGGGGTCCGCAGGCCACTGATGCCGAACTCCGCTCCGTCGGCGAAGCGTTGGCCGCGCTCGTGCCGGGCGCGGCCGGGCCCATCATCGATCGAGACGTCTGCCTCTACGCCAACACCGCGCCCGCCGACCGCCTGCCCGATGCGGGCGAGGAATTCATCATCGATCGCTGGCCGGAGTCCCGCCTGATCGTCTGCTCCGCGTGTTCAGGCCATGGTGCGAAGTTCGCGCCCGCCATCGGGCAAAGGCTTGCTCGCCTCGCCACCGATCCGTCCTACCAAGCAGAACCCTTCTTTCAGCTGTCCCGATATTCTCAATTCGCCTGAGCGGATGCTGGGATGTTACGGTGACAGCGCACAAACGCCACCGTCCGGCGGCAAACGTCGTCAAGGACCCGGGCCAGAAACCCCCGCCTGTCGATCCTCCTGCCACGATGCCATCATGCACCTGTTTTGCCCGACGGAACAAGCGAAATTTCTGGAATTCCGCAGTTGCTCCGTAAGTCTTTGTTCTGACAGAGGTCGGCTACTGTGCATGGGGTTGTTTTCGACATTTCTGTTCGTCTGGCCCAGAAGCCGCCCTCACGCGGTCGCCGGCTGCCCATCCTAAAGCGGCTATACTGCCCTCGTCTGAGACCCGCCCGAGGACTCTCCCGATGACCGCCAAAATCGATCTCCTCACGCTCCAGCTCTTCGTCGCCATCGTCGAGGAGCAGAGCATCGCCAAGGCGGCGGAGAAGAAGAACATCGCCGCGTCCGCGGTCAGCCGCCGCATCTCGGACATCGAGGACCTGTTCCAGGTCGAGCTGCTGCATCGCCATTCCAAGGGGATCGAGCCGACGCCTGCCGGCTTCGCCCTGCTCGAGCACGCGCGCATCATCCTCGGAAATCTCAGCAAGCTCGAAACCGAGCTGACGGGATACAAGCAGGGCAAGCGCGGGCTGATCCGGGTCTGCGCCAACAAGTCCGCGATCCTCGAAGCTCTCGCCGACGAGCTCAGCCTGTTCCTGGAACGGCATCCGTTGGTCCACATCGACATTGAGGAGGATCTCAGCCCCGCGATCGTGCGCGCCGTGATGGAGAACCGGGCCGACATCGGCATCTTCGGCGGCAACATCGACGGACAGGATCTGGAGCTGCTGCCCTATCGCAGCGACAGCCTGGTCGCGCTGGTCACGCGCGACCATCCGCTGGCGGGCCGCGACAGCGTTCGCTTCCGCGAGCTGGTCGATTTCGACTTCGTCAGCCTCGAGAAGGGCAGCTCGATCGAGACGTTGTGCGTCAGGGCGGCTGCGGCGCTCGGGCAGCATCTCAAGGTGCGAATCCGCGTCAGCAGTTTCGATGCCCTGTTCCGCGTCATCGACGCCAAGATGGGGGTCGGCGTCGTTCCGCTCGAGATCGTTCGCGACCGCTACGGCATCGACAGCCTCGTCACCGTCCCGCTCGATGAGTCCTGGGCGCGACGCGAGCTGGTCATGGGCGTGCGCGATTACAACTCGCTGCCGCCGGTCACGAAATTGCTGGTGGATCATTTGCGGGTCCATGATGATGCGCGTCTCGCTTCGAGCAATGTCTCCGACCGGCTGACGGTCGTCCGCAGCAGGGGCTGACATCGCCGTCGCGGACGGCCTGCCATCGCCGGTCGCGATGGCTCCCTGCCCAACCGTCACTGCACATTTCCGCGACGGGCTTCTATCCTCCTTCCCAACATCGCTGCCGGTCGGCATGATCGGCAGCCATACGGCGCATCAGATGCCGGACATGGGAGGGCTAATCGTGGACACGCGTGGTCGCACGCTGCTGGCCAAAATCTGGGACCAGCATGTCATCGCGAAGGTCAGCGATGACACCGATCTGCTTCACGTGGATCGCCATTTGCTGCACGATCTCGGCGGCTCCCGCGGTCTGCTTGACCTCAAGAGCCGCAACATTCCCGTCCACAATCCCGAGCTGACCTTCGCCACGCCGGATCATGCGATTTCGACCGCGTCCGGACGTGCCGGCACGATCCAGACCGGGTGGGAGCTGCTGGCGGCGCTGCGGACCGAGACATCGGCAAGCAACATCCGGCTGTTCGACATCGACCAGCCGGGGCAGGGCATCGTCCATGTCATCGGGCCGGAGCTCGGTCTCAGCCTGCCCGGCTGCCTGATCGTCTGCGGCGACAGCCATACCTGCACCCATGGCGGGCTCGGCGCGCTCGCCTTCGGCATCGGCTCCAGCGAGCTCGCGCATGTGCTGGCGACCCAGACGATCATCCAGCGCCGGCCCAAGACCATGCGCGTGACGTTCGACGGCCGGATGCCGTTCGGTGTGACGGCGAAGGATCTCATCCTCGCTTTGATCGGTCATGTCGGCGCCGCCGGCGGCACCGGTTACGCCGTCGAATATGCCGGCAGCGCGATCCGGACCATGCCGATCGAAGGGCGGCTCACTATCTGCAATCTGTCGGTCGAGCTCGGCGCCAAGATGGGGCTGATCGCGCCGGATGACACGACGTTCGATTATGTCCGCGGCCGTCCCTATGCGCCGCAAGGCGCGATGTGGGAGCGGGCCGTCGCGGCGTGGCGGACGCTTCAGAGCGACAGCGACGCCGTGTTCGATCGCGAAGTGTCGATCGATGTCGGAACCATCATCCCGCAAATCACCTGGGGCACCAGTCCGGAGCATGTCCTCGGTGTCGATGGCCGCGTCCCGGATCCCCGAGATATCGCCGATCCGGCGCGTCGCGGCGCGATCGAGATCGCGCTCGACTATATGGGCCTCAAGCCGGGCGCGCCGATTGCCGGCACGCCGGTGGATTGGGTCTTCATCGGCTCCTGCACCAACAGCCGCCTCAGCGATCTCAGAGCTGCGGCCGAAGTCGCGCGCGGCCGCAAGGTTGCGCCGGGCGTGCGCGCCTGGGTCGTGCCAGGTTCGGAAACCGTCAAGCGCGATGCGGTGGCCGAAGGGCTCGACAGGATCTTCATCGACGCGGGCTTTGAATGGCGTGAGCCCGGATGCTCGATGTGTCTCGCCGCAAACGGCGAGACCGTGCCGCCCGGCCAGCGCTCGGTGTCGACGTCGAACCGGAATTTCATCGGCCGGCAAGGGCCGCGGGCCCGCACTCATCTGGCAAGCCCGGCAATGGCCGTGGCGGCGGCGGTGTCCGGCGCCATCGCCGATGTTCGAACGATGGAGCGCTAGATGGCGCAAGCCTTCACCAAGCTGACTGCGACGGCCGCACCGATCATGCGCACGAATATCGATACCGATGTCATCATCAGCATCAACCGCATGATCGGAAATTCCGTGCGCGGCAATCTCGGAAAATGGGCGTTCGGCTCGCTCCGCTATCTGCCGGACGGCTCGGAAAATCCCGAGTTCGTCCTCAATCGCGAGCCTTATCGCGCCGCGGAAATCCTGGTCACGGGTCCGAATTTCGGCTGCGGCTCGTCGCGCGAGGCGGCGGTGTGGTCGCTCCAGGAAATGGGCATCCGCGCCATCATCGGATCCGGCTTCGGCGACATCTTCTTCGCCAACTGCTTCCAGAACGGCATTTTGCCGGTGGTGCTGGATAAGGCGACGATCGATGGCCTCGCAGCCGAGATCGAAGCGAGCCAGGGCGCAGGACGTCTCACGGTCGATCTCGAGGAGCAGACGGTCACCTCGCCATCGGGCGTACGGCACGTCTTCGAGATCGATCCGCGCCGGCGTGCGGGTTTGCTGGAAGGCCTCGACGAGATTTCGCTGACGTTGCGGCGCGACCACGAGATCCGTGCATTCCAGGCCTCCGACCGCGACGCACGGCCGTGGATTCACTTTGCAGGACAGTCAGCATGAACACGCTCTCGAACACGATCAAGGTTGCCGTGGTCGGTGGTGAAGGCATCGGTCCGGAGGTGACCGACCAGTCCCATCGCATTCTCAAATGGTTCTCGGACCGCCGCGGCGCGCCGGTGGCTCTGCGCGAGGCGCAATACGGTCTCATCCCCTATCTCGCGACGGGCAAGGTGTTGCCCGATGACACCGTCGAGGCAATGGAGGAGGCCGACGCAATCCTCTGGGGTGCGACGGGCGGCCCGGAAACCACGGAAGTGCCTCCGGCGGCGCGCAAGGCGGGAAGCCTGCTGTCGCTGCGCAGCAAGTACGACCTTTATGCCAATCTCCGGCCCATCGTCGCCAACCCGGCGCTGGCGGATTCCGCGCCGCTCAAGGCTTCGGTGCTGAAAGACGTCGACTTCATCATCATCCGCGAGCTCACCAGCGGCATCTATTTCGGCGAGCCACGCGGCATCGAGACGCTGCCCGACGGCCAGCGCCGCGGCTTCAACACCCAGCAATACACAACGAGCCAGATTCGCCGCGTCGCGCGAACCGCATTCGAGCTGGCGCGGACACGCAAGGGCCGGGTCTGCTCTGTCGACAAGGCCAATGTGCTGGAAACCAGCGTGCTGTGGCGCGAGGAGGTCATCGCGCTGCATCAAGCGGAATTCTCCGATATTGAGCTGTCGCATCTCTATGTCGACAACGCTGCGATGCAGATCGTGCGGGCGCCGTCGCAATTCGATGTCATGGTGACCTGCAATATCTTCGGCGACATTCTCTCCGATTGTGCCGCGATGGCATCGGGCTCGCTCGGCATGCTGCCGTCGGTCTCGCTCGGGCCGCCGGACCGGCTGGGTCGCCGCAAGGCGCTCTATGAACCCGTTCACGGCAGTGCACCTGACATTGCAGGCAAGGGCATTGCCAATCCGCTCGGCTCGATCCTCAGCGTCGCAATGATGTTGCGCATTACCCTCAATCGGCCCGATGATGCAACGCTGTTGGAGAAGGCCGTGGACACGGCCCTTGCCGCCGGCGCAAGAACGGCCGACATCGCCGAACCCGGCGCAAGAAAAATCTCAACCCAGGAAATGGGCGATGCCGTGCTGAACGCGCTCGACAAGGTGGCCGGCAAGGAGAGGGAGCACGCGTGATGAGAACTCGGATCACCAGACGGTCCGCACTGACGATTGTCGCCGGCGTCGGTGCCTCCATGGCAGCAGGGCGGGCATGGGCGGATGCCCCGTCCGGCCGCGTGATCTATCCGGTGGCCATTCCGATCTATCAGTCCCAGTTTGTCGCCGCCCGGGCCGGGTTCTTCAAGGACGCCGGCCTCGACTGCAAGCTGATCCAGGGTGGCAGCGGCGTGAAGACGCGCGAGATCATCGCGTCGTCCCAGGGCGATATCGGCATCGGCGATATCACCCACCCGATGCAGCTCAGCAATCATGGCCGCAGCGCGCGCGTCCTGATGCCGGTCGATACCCGCAGCAACGCGGCGATCTTCATCATCCGCAAGGACCTGCTGGATCAGGGCATCACCACGCTGGATGCCTTCGCGAACTGGAAACGGCCTGACGGACGAAAGCCAATCCTTGCGGTGTCGTCGCTGGGAGGCACCAACCACGTCTGGGCCTCCTACTACATGGAAACCATGGGGCTGGACGACAAGGTGACCTGGATCGGCACCGGCAATGTCGACACCATGATGGGCTCGTTGAAAACCAAGCAGGTCGACGTTCTCATCAACTCGCCGTCGATCCTGAAGGACTCGATCGAGCAGGGCTGGGGCGCGCTGCTCTTCGATGGAACGGACGAGGCGGTCTGGGCGAAGTATATCGGTGGCAAGGTCCCGGTGACGTCTCATTTCACCTTGCAGTCGACCATCGACAAGGACCCGCCGAAGATGCAGGCGTTCGTTACCGCGCTGTGGCGCGCCACCCAATGGATCAAGGGTCACACTCCCGAACAGATCTACGATGCGATCGAGCCTTATGTCGGGAGCACGTCGCGCGACGCGAACATTCTCGATATCGGGATCATGAAGAAGGTCACCGATTACGATGGCATCATCGATGCGGCCAGCTTCGCGCGCGGTCAGAAGGTCTGGTTCCGCGAGATGACCGGCATCAAGCCGCTCGCCATGGCCGACGTCGTCAATACCAGCTTCATCGAAGCGGCTCGCAAGGCCTATCCGGCTTGAGCGTGGAGGCCTTACACGCGCCGCAGGTCGATGCGCCACCGGACACGCGGCGCATCGACGTGCGTGGTCTGTGCAAGACCTTCCAGTTGGCGGGTGCGGCCATCGAGGCGGTGCGCGACGTCTCCTTCAATGTCAGGCGCGGCGAATTCGTCGCCTTGCTGGGGCCATCCGGTTCGGGCAAGAGCACCGTCCTCAACATGATCGCGACACTGGTCAAGCCGACCGGCGGTCAGATCCTGATCGACGGGACGCCTGTCGTCCCCGGACAGGCGACGCCGAATGTCGGCTATGTCTTTCAGCGCGATACCCTGTTTCCCTGGCGCACCGTTGCCGACAACATCGGCTACGGCCTGGAGCTGGCGGGTGTCCCGGTGGCGGAGCGAAAGGAGCGCGTCCGCGCTTGCCTGATGCAGGCCGGGCTGGAGGGATTTGGCAATGCCTATCCTTCCGCATTGTCAGGCGGTATGCGCCAGCGCGCCGCCCTGATGCGAACGCTGGTCGTCGAACCGCAGGTTCTGCTGATGGACGAGCCGTTCGGCGCGCTCGACACCCACACCAAGATCGACATGCACGACGTGCTGCTGCGCATCTGGGAGCGCGAGCAGCAGACCGTGCTGTTCGTGACCCACGATCTCGGCGAGGCCCTGACGCTGGCGGACCGCATCATTCTGTTCTCCGCGCGGCCCGGCCGGATCAAGGAAACTTTCGAGGTGGATTTTGCCCGCCCCCGTAACGCCGTAAAGATCCGTGAGACGCCGCGTTATGCCGAGCTGTTCCAGTTGATCTGGCATTCGCTCGGCGAGGAATTCATCAAGGGCCGGAAACCATGAGGCGGTCGCGCCACCGCGGCAGAACGTTCGCCTGGCAGGCGCTGATCTGCGTCTGCTTCCTGTCGATCTGGCAGTGGGGATACGATCTGCACGGTCGCCTTCCCTGGCTCGTGCCTGATCTGCTCGACCCTTATTTCGTGTCCAAGCCGTCCGAAATCTTCGAGCATTTCCTGATCCTGAGCTGTCTCAAGTCAAAGCTCGGCGTCTTCAACGGCTGGTTCAACGGCGAATTCAGCCGCTGCATGGCGCGATCCGAGAACAATCTCTGGATCGCGACCGCGGTCACCCTGAAGAACACGTTCTTCGGTTTTGCGACCGGCGTTATCAGCGGCTTTGCTGCGGGCCTCGTGTTGGGCCGTTCGGATCGGCTGAGCGCGATATTCCAGCCGTTCATCACGGCGGTGAATTCGATCCCCCGCATCGCGCTGGCGCCGATCATCGTGCTGGCCTTCGGCATCGGCGATACCTCGAAGATCGTCACGTCGTGGATCGTGGTCGTCTTCCTCGTGTTCTTCAACACGTTCGAAGGGGCACGCTCGATCGACGAGGGCTTTGTCAATGCGGCGCGGCTGCTCGGGGCCAGCGAGTGGCAGATCACCCGCACTGTGGTCATTCCCTCGACCATGGCGTGGGTGTTCGCCTCGCTGACACCTGCGATTTCGTTCGCTCTCATCGGGGTGATCGTCGGCGAGTTCATCGGTTCTGAACGGGGAATCGGGCGGCTGATCATCGAGTCCGAGGCGCGCGCGGAGGCATCGGGAATGATGGTCGCCGTCATCGTGCTGATGCTTGTCGGCGTTGCGCTATCCGCGCTGATCTGGCGATTGCAGGCCTACCTGCTGCGCTGGCAGCAGCACAATCTGGCGGAGTAACCGAACGCTGTCCCTGCTGATCGAGCCGCAGGCGATGCGTGGTGCGGATGGTCCTCGCCCATGTGCCTTGTGGCGGCGTCACCGCTGCTGCGGCAAATTGAGTTCGTTCTCGTTCGCCGGATGGCCGCCGCCATATGCGGTCTCGCCGCCGGATCGCGACATCATCCCGATTGCGACGATCGCGGCCGCAAAGCCCGAGGCCGCACCGACGCCGAGTGACCAGCGCGGGCCAAGATGGTCGGCGACCCAGCCGACGATCGGGGCGCCGAGCGGCGTGCCGCCCAGCGCGACGCCGAGCCGGAGTGCCATCACGCGTCCGCGCATCGCGGGCTCGGTCGAGAGCTGCATCAGCGCGTTCGAGGTGTTCATGATCGTCAGCGCCGCGACGCCCATCACGACCAGTGCCGCAGCGAACAGCCAGTAATCGGGCGCCAGCGCGGCCAGCGTGCAGCCGAGGCCGAAGATCGTGGCGCCCCACAGCAGCGACTTGAAGCGTGGCTGCTCGCGGCTTGCCGCGAGCAGCGCGCCCGACATCGTTCCGATCGCCATCATCGAGGACAACAGGCCAAAGCCGCGCGCGTCGGTATGGAAGACGCCGACGGCCATGGTCGAGATGAAGATCGGGGAATTGAGCCCGAAAGTCCCGATCAGGAATAGCATGATCAAGGTCGCCCTGAGATCGGGGCGGGACCAGACATAGTGAAACCCCTGGAGCACGCTGCCCTTGGTGCGGTGGGCGCGCGCATTGGGCCGAAGCTCCGATGAGCGCAGCAAGGACAGCGACGCCAGCACCGCCATGAACGACGCGCCGTTGAACAGGAACGCCCAACCGGTCCCGACCGAGGCGATGACGAGGCCGGCGACCGCAGGCCCGATCATGCGTGCGGCGTTGAACGAGGTGGAGTTCAGCGCGATCGCGTTCGACAGGTCGGCATCGCCGACCAGCTCGGCCACGAAGGTCTGGCGCACCGGGGCATCGAGCGCAGCGCTACAGCCGAACAGGAAGGCGAACACATAGACGTGCCAGAGCTGCACCACGCCGGTGACCGTGAGAAGTCCGAGGATGAGAGCGAGCGCGCCCATCGTCGCCTGCGTCGCCATCAGCAGCTTGCGCTGGTTGAAATGGTCGGCGGCGAAGCCGGACCAGGGCATCAGCAGGAGCTGTGGTCCGAACTGAAACGCCATCACGATGCCGACGGCAGACGCGCTGTGCTGCGTGAGCTCTGTCAGAACCAGCCAATCCTGCGCGGCGCGCTGCATCCACGTGCCGATATTGGAGACCAGCGCGCCGGCCGCCCACACCCGGTAGTTGACGCTCCGTAACGATCGAAACACGCGCCTCATGTTGGCCGGGGGTCATTGCCGCCGTGAAACCGCCCAAAGTGCCGCGCCAGGAACAGGCCGACCAGGAGGCCGCCGAGGCCGGCTGCTGCCACGTCGCTCGTGTTCCTCACGCCGAAATCGCCGACGCGGCAGACCAGAAGATATCCGACCAGGAGGTTGAAGAAGCCCCAGAGGATGTTGACGGTCGACGTCGACAGGCCCTCGCCGCGCGGCTTGGCGAACGGGGATTGGAACGGCTCTCCCATCATGCCCGCGACGACATGGGGAATGGCGTTGGTGAGGAATGCGCCGCCGAAGAAATAGGCGACGAGGTCAAGCCAGTTCATGGGCATGGATTCCTTTCAAGAAGATCGATGACGGCTTGCGTCGAGCCGGTTTCGCCGAGCCGCGGAAACACCTGGGCGATGCTGTAGTCATGTGCGCTTTCTCGCGCATCCGTCATCGCATCGACGGCGAGCGTGACGTTGAAGCCCGCCTCATAGGCCTGACGCGCAGTCGATTCGACGCCGGTGCCGGTCGCGACGCCGGCGATCACCACTTGCGTGACGCCGCGCGCCCTGAGCTGGTTCTCGAGATCGGTGCTCGCGAATGCGCCCCATGTCCGCTTCGTGACCACGATGTCGCCCGGCTGTGGCGCGAGCTGCGGGAGAAAGTCGGTCCAGCCTTCGGGAAGCTGAGCGGCGTGGCGCGGCCGCTCGGTCCGCCCCGGCGCAACGCCATCGACATTGACCAGCACGATCGGCAGTTCGCGCCGCCGAAACGCAGTGACGAGGTCGCAGGCGCGCGTCACGACACCATCGATTGGATCGATGAACGTCGCGCCGACGATCCCGCGCTGGAGATCGACGACGATGAGAGCCGTGATCGGATCGAGCGTCGTGACGGCCATGATCGTCCTTCCGTATGTTTCCTGCGACCGGCGCGGCGAGGCCGGCATCAATCTTCGACCAGCCGCTTCAACAAGCCGACAGCCGCGGCAAGCTCTTGCTGCTCTGGTGCGGACAGTCGCGCCGCGATGGTGCGCGACAGCCAGTCCTGCCGCGCGGCCCTGCCGGTGCGCAGCCGCTCGCGGCAGGCATTGGTGAGCGACATGATGGTTTGCCGTCCGTCGTTGGGATCGGGCGTGCCGTGGACCATGCCGGCAGCCTCCAGCGCTGCGATCGCCGTGCTCATCGATTGCGGACGCATCCCTTCCGATCGCGCCAGGCCGGACACGGTCGCAGGACCATCCTTTTCGAGGCGAAGCAGAACGGCGACCTGCGACGGCGGAAGGTCATCCCGCTGGCCCTGCTCGCGAAGCCGGCGCTTCAGCGTTCCAATCAGCAAACGAAGGTCTTCCGCGAGCGCGGATGTGCGCGCCGAGCCGGCCGTACCTGATGAGTTGCTCATGCCAGGGCGAATAGCATATATGAAGGTAATCTGTAAAGTTTAGCTTTGCAGTTTGACTGCGGAACTGGCGGCGATCGCGCTTCCATGCCAGGATGGATATTTGACTTAGCTAGGACAATTAGCTAATAGTAATCCTATGGAAACCGTCACAATTCACATTGCAAAGACGACCCTGTCGCAACTTCTGGCGCGCGTCGAAGCTGGTGAGGAAATTGTGCTCGCTCGGGGGAAGCGACCGATCGCCAAATTGGTGCCTTTCCAGCGGCCAGCGGCGAAGCGCAAGTTCGGCGCACTAAGTGGCGTCGTCAGCGTCGGGCCTGAATTCTTCGAACCCCTGTCCGAGCAGGAATTGGCGGCTTGGGAGTAGCGGCATGCAATTGCTGCTGGATACCCACACATTTCTCTGGTGGCTTTCCGGCGACGACTCGCTATCGGCTGCGGCACAATCGGCAATAGCGGACGAGAGCAACGGCATTTTCGTTAGCGCTGCCTCGGCCTGGGAAATATCGACGAAGCACCGGATCGGCAAACTGCCCGGGGTCGCCACCATTGTTGTGGATCTCGAAGGCGCGATCGCCGATCAGGGCTTCGCCGCCTTGCCGATAAGCCTTCGGCATGGGCAAGCGGCGGGCACCTTGCCCGGCCCTCACCGCGATCCATTCGACCGGATGCTGATAGCTCAGGCGATGCTGGAAGAACTTGTGCTGGTCTCCAACGAGCAAGCTTTCGACGCCTATGGCGTCGCGAGATTGTGGTGAGATACGCCGTTTGGATTGGGAGCCGCCATTGCGACCCGTCGCCGTCCGGCGTGCCTTGCTTTCGGCATTTTGCTCGACGTATCAGATATTTCGCCCGGTGCAGCGCACGCCGCTCCGGCAATCGCCGGCTACTGTGCATGGGGTTGTTTTCGACATTTTTGGTGTCGGGCGATTTCCTGGATCGATCGCCCGCTACTCAATCCAGACGGTCATGCCTGGATCGAGCGTCTTTTGCTGTCCTTCCTGATCAAGCCGCAGCCGAAGCGTGTTGCGGTCGTGGTCGCCGACGACGCGTTCGGCCTGCCATGTCGCAAACACGCCGATCGGCCGCAGCTCGGTGACGACGGATTTGACCGCGGCGGGATCGCCGTTGCGCAGCACATTCACCGCCTTTCCCATCGCGAGCGCGCCGAGACGGTCTTCGCGGACGTTGAACGAGAGCCATTGCCGGCCGGCGGCCTCGACCATCAGGATCGGCTGGCCGGCGCGGACGTTCTCGCCGATCTCGGCGGCGATCACGCTGACCACGCCATCGGCCGGCGCGCGCAGCACCATCTTGTCCAGGCGCCGCTCCAGCACCGTGACCGCGGTGGCTGCGGCCTGCACCTCGGCGTCGGCGATGGCGCGCTCCTCGCGGGTCGGGCCTGCGACGGCGGCATCGTAATTGGCCTGCGCCTCCGCCACATCGGCTTGCGCGGCGGCGACGTCGTTCTCGGCCTGGTCGAGCGCCTGCTGCGATTCGAAGCTCTGGCGCGCCAGCGTGCTGGTCCGGGTGAGTTGCGCCTGCACATAGTCGAGCCGCGCGCCAGCCTTGGCGATCGCAGCCTTGAGAACGTCGACCTGCTCGCGGCGCACGCCGGCATAGACGTTGTTGCGGCTTGCGACGGCCGAGGCGAGTGCTGCCCGCGCCTGGTCCGCCTGCGCGGTCAATTCCACCGCCGACAGCCGCGCCAGCACGTCGCCCGCCTTGACGGCGGCGCCTTTCTTGACGGCGATCGACATCAGCTGGCCGTTCACCTCCGGCTCGACCCGGACTTCGGTCGCGCGCACGACGCCGACGATCGCCGGCGGCGATGCGGGACCACGCGTCGCGTAGAACACGGCGCCCGCGGCGAGCACCAGCGCAATTCCGATCATGGCGGCGCGCCTAGCCTGCATGTGCCTGTCCTCTTCTGGTCGCAAATGCCGAGATCACCGCGAGCGCGAAATAGACGATCGCCAGGCACCACAGGTCGAGCCAGTCATGCGCGACCTCCCAGATGCCGGCGCCGAGCTGGTTGATGCGAACGAGCCCGTCGATGGCATGGTCGGCGGGAAATATCATGCCCAGCGCGCGGGCGGTCTCGGGGATCGCCTCGCGCGGCCAGGCGAAGCCCGCGGTGAAGAATTGCGGCAGGCTGGTCGCCAGCAGAAGAAGCGTCGCGTTCTCCGGCCGTGTGAACCAGGCCCCGACGGCCTGCCCCATGAAGCTCGTCGCCAGCAGGAAGATGGTGGCGAGCGCGAAAATCTCCGGCAGATGGCCGAGCGTCGAGAACCCGTAGATGCGCGGCAGCACGATGACATAGAGCGCGAGCGCGGGGAGGTAGATGGTCAGATGCGCGACGCCGCGCCCCAGCACGCCGGCAAAGGCGCCGCCGGACCTTGCCAGCGCCGAACCGGTCAGCATTGCAGCACCGATCAGCAGCGTCTGCTGCAGGATCAGAATGAACGCGGCCGGCACGATGTAGCTCGCATAGCCGCCGACTGGATTGAAGATCGGCTGCAACAGGACGTTGGCTGGGCTCGCGCTCGCGAGCTTCGCCTTGACGAGGCTGCCGTCCGAACGTGCGCCGCGCGCAACGAGGTCGGACGTCAAGGCGCCGATCGCGGTGGCGACGCCGCTTGCAGTCGATCTGAACATGAAGAGGTAGGTGGCATCCGCGTAGATCGGCAGATGCGCGGTGATGCCCTTCAGCACGTCGCGCTCGGTATCCCCTGGGATTTCGACGGCCGCAAAGGCCTTGCCCTGATCGATCGCGGCGCGCGCTTCCGCAACGGTGCGGGCGCGAACCACGACACTCAGCGCGCCGCTCGCATCCAGGTTCTCGACGATCCGCCGGCTGAGCTCGCTGAGATCATTGTCGACGACCGCGATCGGAAGCTTGCGCAGGATCTGGTTCAGATAGGGTTGCGGATAATAGATGCCGTAGACCAGCGGCGCCAGGAACAGCACGCTGAAGGCGCTCCTCATGCCGAGCACGCGCCGCCATTCCGCGGTGAAGGCGCCGCCGATGCCGCGCGGCGCGGGACCGGTCTCGACCGGCTCGGCAGGCCGCGCCGCCGTAAACCATCCGCTGCGGTTGAGGCTCGCCATGCGCCACCAGGCAAGGCCCGCGAACAGCAGCGCGAGGCCGGCGAGTGCGGCGAAGGGAATTGCGGATGCGGAGACGGGCAATCCTCGCGCTGCCTGTCCCAGCAGCACGGCCATGTACCACCGCAGCGGCAGGATGGCACTCCAGGTTTGCGCGAACGCGTTCATGCCGATCGTGGGAAAGCCGACGCCGGCATAGCCGAACGCCGGGGAGGCAATGAGGCCCGCAAGTCCGAGCCCCGACGCGAGGTCGCGCGCGAGCAGTTGCAGCAGCGCGCCAAGCGAGAGATACGCAACGATCAGCAGCGAGCCGGCCGCGACGAGCAGCGGCAGGTCGCCCCTGAAGGGAATTTCCAGCACGCCCTCCAGCACGAGCGGCTCGGCCAGCATGATCACGACGAAGATGCAGAACAGCGGCGCCAGCTTGCCGGCGAGCGCGACGAGTGGATCGCCGCCCGCGCTCTCCAGCCAGGCTCGCGCATCGCGGCGGCGGAATTCAGAGCCAACCGAATAGCCCGCGGCCAGCGTGATGACGACATGGATGATCGTTGGCAGCAGCGCGCGCAGAAGGAACTGCGCATAGTTCTTCTGCGGATTGACAAGCGCAATGGTCTCCGCCTTCAGCGTTCCCGTGGACGCCGGTCCGGGTGCGGCGCGCGTGGCGGGGGCCGCGACATTGGCCGCAGCCGACAGCGCATCGCTCAGTCCTGACGAGGCTATGCCGGCCGCGGTGAGAAACTGCTGGTTATAGAATCCGACGATCTGCGGCCGCCGCGCGGCCTTCAGGTCGCGGTCGAAGTCCGGCGGAATGAAGATCGCCGAGATCGCCCTGCCGGACCGTATGTCCTGGACGGCCGATGACAGATTGCCGGAACGATCGACGATGTGCAGGCTTGGCGAGGCCGCGACATATTCGGCGACGGCGCGCGAAGCGTCCGATTTGTCTTCGTCGACGACGGTTACGCCGAGGCCGCGGATGACTGGATGGCTGAACACGGTCGTGAGCACCGTGAATGCGAATAGTGGCACGCCGAAGATCAAGAGCAGCGCGACGCGATCGCGAAACAGCCAGCGGCACTCGCGCAGCGCAACCAGGAAGAATCCGGGCTTTGCGGCGAGCTTCATTGACGCGACCGCCAGTCGAGATAGGCGCTCATGCCCGGCCGCAGCTCGGGTATGGGCTGGACCGGATAGGCGCGGATCGAGAACGTCCGCAGGTCGAAATCGCCCGACGCGCGCGTTGCCCGCCAGCTTGCATATTCGCCCTTGGTGGCGATCAGCTTGACCTCGACGGTGACGCTGCGGTCGTCGAGCGCGGGAATGCGAACGTCGAACTTGTCGCCGACCTTCAGGTTCTTGATCAGATCTTCGCGAAGATCGAAATGGACCCAGACATCGGCGAGATCGATCAAGGTGACGAGCGGCACGCCCGGCGAGACGTATTCGCCGGGCTCTACGTTGCGCTGATAGACCTGCGAGGCGACCGGCGCATAGACCACGAGCTGGTCGATGATGGACTGAACGCTCTGGATATCGGCTCCGGCTTTCTCGACATTGGCCTTGGCGATCGCGCGCTCTTCCTTGGTGTAGCCATTGACCGCCTGCTCATAGGCGGACTTGGCCTGATCGACCGCGCGTTCGGTCTCATGTAGCGTATCCGTCACCTGGTCGAGGCGGGCCTGCGGCGCGTTGCCCTGCTCGGTCAGGGTGCGGGTGCGGTCAAAGGTCTTCTGCGCCAGCACCAGGGCGGCTTGCGCCCGGTCCATCTCCGCCTTGCGCGCCGCGACGACCTCCACCCGCGTTCCGACGAGGACGTTGGCAAGCTGTGCATCCGCGACAGCCTTGGCCGCTTTCGCCTGGTCATGTTTCGCCAGCGTCTCCGGATTGTCGATCCGGACCAGGACGGCGTTCGCAGCGACGTTCTGGCCGCGTTCGGCGGGAATCTCCTTGACCCGCCCATCGACACGCGCGGCGATGTCGAGCCGCGTCGCGTCGACCTCGCCCTGCACGAGCAGTGGCTCCGGCCGCAACAGATAGAAGATCGAGAGCGCAGCGACGGCAATCGCGACCAAGCCGACGATGATCGAAGGGATGCGTGTTGCCGAATGTGTAGCTTCGGGGGGTTTGCCTGCCGCCTCGGGTGTGCCCTGAGTCTCGTTACCAGAGGTCGGCACGTCCATGGCAAGCTCCCGTCCGCTCATCACCAGAACCGCGACTATGTCGCGGTTGTCAAACCCTGTCCAATCGCGATGATGCTTTGCGCCAATTAAAGCGGTTGAATTGACAAAGTCTTGATGACGTGACCTGCGGATTGCGCCGGCATGAATATTTTGATTTTTTTGCCAGAGTTGCCGCCCGAGCGGGACCTCACTGGCCAGCTGCCTTCAGCACTCGCCGCAGTACGTCCCACATCTGCGGATCGTTCATATGCGTCACGTTGAAGCGCATGAAACGCGATGCGGTCTGCGACACGCTGAACACGTTGCCCGGAGCGAGCAGGACGTCCTCTTCGAGCGCCGCGCGCGCGACGGCTGTGGAATCCTGTCCACCGGCGAGGCGGCACCAGAGGAAGAAGCCGCCGCGCGGCATCAGCCAAGGCTCGATGCCCAGCGCCTGGAGCTTGCGCGCGACGTCGCGACGCGCGCGCGTCAGCTTCTGCCTGAGCTCGTCCATGTGCTTGCGATAGCTGCCGCCGGCCAAAACCCTGGCGATGATCTCGGTCGCGACAGGGCTCGGACCGCCAAAGCTGGTCGCGACCTGGAGGTCGACGAGATGCTCGATCCAGTCGGCGCGCGCAGCGATGTAGCCGCAGCGCACCGAGGCTGACAGCGTCTTGGAGAAGCTGCCGATGTGGATCACGCGATTGAGCCCGTCCAGCGCGGCAAGGCGCGGCGAGCGCTCCGGCTCGAAGTCGCCAAAAATGTCGTCCTCGATGATGGTGAGGTCGTGCGCGGCCGCCGTGGTCAGGAGCCGGTGCGCTATCTGAAGCGAGAGCGTCGCGCCGGTCGGATTGTGCAGCGCTGAATTGGTGATGTAGAGCCGCGGTCGCTCGCCGGCAAGGATTGTTTCGAAGCGGGCGACGTCCGGCCCCGATGGCGTGTAGGGCACGCCGATGATCTTCACCTGATGCGCGCGCAGCAGCGCGCGGAAATTGAAGTAGCAGGGATCGTCGACCAGCACCGCGTCGCCGGGGCGGAGCAGGAAGCGGCAGACCAGGTCGGTCGCCTGCGTGCCCGAGCCGGTCAGCATGAGCTGGTCGATCGAGGCCTCGATGGCGTCCTCGGCAAGGCGCGCGAGCAGCAGCCGGCGCAGTGCGAGGGAGCCGGACGTCGAGCCGTAATTGGTCAGCACGCTGTCGTCGGCACGTGCGAGCGCGCGAATGGCGCGCCGCATCGCGGCCTCCGGCATCCACTCCGGCGGCAACCAGCCGCAACCGGGCTTCGGCACCGCCGCGTCCGCATCGAGCGATTGCCGCGAGACCCAGAACGGATCGACCGCGCGGTCGCGGCGTGGTTCGACTTCAGTCAACGCAAACGGAGGCGTGACCGTCGGCGCGACATAGAAGCCCGAGCCGCGACGGGCACGGATCAGGCCCTCGGCGGCGAGGCGATCATAGGCTTCCACCACCGTGGATGGCGAAACGCCGATCGTGGCCGCAAGGCTGCGAATCGACGGCAGACGGTCGCCGGCGCCCAGCGCGCGGCCGGCAACCTTGGCGCGGATCGCGCTCATCACGTCAATGGTCCGCGTTCCGCCGCGACCCTTCGATTGCGCTTCAATGTCCAAGGTGTATTGCCTTCTACATCCATACAGTTTTGCCAGATTGTACTGGATTGTGACTGTTCTCGCCAGTCGCGAAGGCCGAAGATCGCCGCTCAAAAAAGTGGGATGGACATGCAATCGGCGGGCAATGGCTGGGGCAACGGGCTTCTCGGTGTCATCATCTTCAGCGGCTCGTTGCCGGCGACACGCGTGGCGGTCGATGGCTTTTCCGCGCTGTTCCTGACGTCGGCGCGCGCGGTCGTCGCGGCGCTGATCGGTGTGGCCGTGCTCGGCTTGCTCCGTCAGGCGCGGCCGGAGCGAAAGGATCTCGTCTCGCTCGCCATCGTCTCGGTCGGGGTCGTGGTCGGCTTTCCCCTGCTCACTGCGCTCGCGCTCCAGCACATCACCTCGGCGCATTCGATCGTCTTCATCGGCCTGCTGCCGCTCTCGACCGCGATCTTCGCCGTGCTCCGCGGCGGCGAGCGGCCGCAGCCGCTGTTCTGGTTGTTCGCTGTCCTCGGCAGCGCCACCGTTGCAGGCTTTGCGCTATCCAACGACGGCTCGGCGTCGCTCACCGGCGATCTTCTGATGGTCGCCGCGATCGTGCTGTGCGGGCTCGGCTATGCCGAGGGCGCCGCGCTGTCGCGCCGGCTCGGCGGCTGGCAGGTGATCTCCTGGGCGCTGCTGCTGGCGCTGCCGTTGATGGCGCCGGTCGTGGCCTGGACCTGGCCGTCGACATGGAGCGGCGTCAGCGCGCCGGCCTGGATCGGGCTCGCCTATGTCTCTATCTTCAGCATGTTCGTCGGCTTCATCTTCTGGTATCGCGGCCTCGCAATCGGCGGCATCGCCCGCATCGGCCAATTGCAGCAGCTCCAGCCGTTCTTCGGCCTCGCGCTCGCCGGCTTCCTGCTGCACGAGCCGGTCGCATGGAGCATGATCGCGGCGACCGCACTCGTGGTCGCCTGCGTTTTTTTCGCGCGCCGGTTCGCGTGAAGCCTCACTCCCGCCCCATCACCGTCCGCGTCTGCGCGCTCTTGGCAAATTTCTTCAGCGGCATCGGCTTGCCGAACAGATAGCCCTGCACCAGGTCGAAGCCGAGCTCGCTGACGGCAACCAGGTCGGCGCGGCTCTCGATGCCTTCGGCCACGGTGCGCGCGCCATAGCCTTGCGCCAGTTCGACGATGTGGCGGCACACCGTCCGCTTCAGGCGGTCATTGCCGCAGCCGGTGACGAATTGCCGGCCGGCCTTCAGCTTGATGAAGGGAATGTTGTCCAGGCCCATCAGCTCCGGCCAGTTGGCGCCGAGATTGTCGATCGACAGGCCGATATTGTGGAAGCGCATCTCGCGCGCGATCTCGGTGAGGAAGTCGAGGTCGTGGATCGCCTCTTCGCTGGCAATCTCGATCGTCAGCCCGCCGAAGGCCGGATGCGTCGGCACGCGGCGGCAGAGATCGCGCACGGCCTGCGGTTCCCGGAGATAGAGCGCGGGAAGGTTGATCGACAGATCGACCGCGCTTTGCCGCTCCAGCAGATAGTGCCAGTCCTGCACGGCGCGCTCGATCACGAACTCGGACAGATCGCGGAAATGCGGATCCTGTGCGTCCGGAATGAAATAAGCCGGTGGCACCACGCCCCAGGTCGGGTGCCGCATCCGCACCAGTGCCTCGGCGCCGCAGCGGACCAGCGAGCGCGCGTCGATCTTCGGCTGATACCAGAGCTCGAGCCAGCCCGCATGCAGGGCTTCGCCGACATGCACCGCCGGGCTCGGCACCGGCTCGTCCGGCAGCAGCATCGCGACGCGCTCGCGCAGCGTCTCGGCGGCAAAGGGCGTAGTCAGCGGCGGCAGCATCGCCAGCCCGTATTCCTCGCCGACCTGCTGCACCGCCTTGACGATGATCGACTCGCGGGCGCCGACGGCGAGCACCTTGCCGTCAAAGGCCTCGCGCACCAGAATCTCCAAAAAATGCCCGGGCTCGATGCCGTCGGCGGCGATGCCGAGCAGGATCAGGTCCGGCAGTTCGCTGGCGAGCATGGCTTGCAGCTCGTCCGCGCCGGCGCATTCAGAGGTGACGAAGCCGAGATCCTCGAGCACCTCGCTCATGAACGCGCGCAGATGGCGCTTGCCGTCGGCCACGCAGGCGCGCGGCATCATCTTCCGCCGACCGAAGGTTCTTGGCCTTCGTCCGGCGAGCTCACCAATCCCATCGTCCATCACAAGCCACTCCCGTTCCGTGACGGTGTGTTAGCGAGGCGAGGGGATTCAAATATGGAGAGCTTCAGCGCGAATGTTGAATTGTCCGGGTAACGTTAAAGCCGCCATCACGTGTAAAATTGTCCGGATTGTCTTCGCGAAGTTTTTACGTCTGCCCGCCTCTCGCGCGGAGAAGCGCGGCAATGGCACGAGATCTCTGCAAGGTGCCTCGTTCACATGCACGTCGATGCTGTCCTGCAATTGGACGAAGCCGCGCGCGCTTCGCCCAATTCAATAATTCAGGCCTCATTTGCTCGTGGCTTTCTCGTGCTCGGCCATGCCGACCGCCTTGTAGTCATAGGTCGGATAGAACTCGGTGCGATACGGTCCCCATGCCGTGTCTTCGATGATGCGGTTGACCTCGCGCAGCCGCGATGCCGGCAGGCGCAGCGTGATCACCTGGCCGATGCCCATCACCACATACCAGCTCACGACCTCCACGCCCGCCGGCGGGAACGCCTTGCGGAAGCTCTGCCTGTCGAGCTGCGCATTCAGCTCGCCGAGCGGGCGCGACTGATCATGCTTGAAGAAGACGGTGAGCAGCATGGCATTGTCCGCGGTCGGAGCGGCACTCCCTGGCAGCGGCGCGGTCTGCGCCATCGTCGTCGAGGTGAGCGCGCCCGCGCCCACCAGCCAAGCAACCATCGTCAATGTCGGCCGGATCGATTTCATCGCCTATGTCCTTCCATCGCAGCATGCGATGGACCTGAGCATAGGAGCGCGGCCGCCGGTCCACGAACTCATTTTCGCGCGATGCGCGCATGTTCGTCCTTCGCGCGTGACAGTTATGCGACAACTCGCCCGGATCATGAGCGGGCGATTGTGAAGCAGCTCACATGCGCATTGCCGCCGCTGCGCTATTGGTTCGCGCAGCCGGTGGTGGGCTGTCGGGAATTGCAGCTATGACGACGCGGCGAATGATCTATTGGTGGTTCAGATTTGTACTGTCAGGGCGATTTCTCGATCGCTTCCTGAGCCTGCCGCGCGAGCCGCAATAGCGGTGAGGGAATTAGGTCGCCCCGATCAATTTGCGAAACGCCGCCGCGCTGTCCTGCACCACGTCGCGGCCCTTCCAGGCCAGATAGCTCAGCTTGCCGCCCAGCGTGTCGTGACTGCGCAGCCGGCGCGAGCCGAGAATATGACCGACATTGGAGGGGAAGCGGCTGACCTCGGCCGACACCAACGCCGCGATCGCGTCCATCAATTGCTGAAGCCGGACGCCCCATTCGCATTGCTCGATGCCGTCGATGCGGACCTTGAGCGCATATTCGGTGTCGTAGATCTCGGTGAGCAGGTCGCGCGCGACCAGCACGCGGTTGTGGCGGAGCGCAACCCTGAGCGCGAGGCGCTTGTCGTCGAGCCGGTCGAGCACCATGGGAACGACGCAGGCATAGGGGGCGGTGGCGACATCGGCCGCGCTCTTGCTCGCGGCCGCCTTGGTGGCGAGGCGCACCAATTGCCAGGACGTCTTCAGGCGCCTGGCCACCAGCGCCAGCGCAAAGGGCAACGCATCCGGGTGAGATTTCTTGAAGGCGTCGAGCTGCGCGGTGGTCTGGCCGACCTGGCCGTCGTCGAATTTCGCGATTTTCTCGGGCAGTTTCGCGTTGAACTTCGACAGCGCGTCGCCGGCGCGCAGCACATGCAGCATCTTCTTCACGTCGTCGAAGGCGGTGCGCGAGGCGGTGTATTGCGCGAGCTTGCCGCGCGCGAACTCGGTGCTCTCCCCTGACGCGAGCGTGTTCTCGAGCACCTTGACGACCTTGACCTGAAAGGTCGATGCGGTCTTCAGCACTTCCTTCGGATTGTTGGCTGCGACCTGGTCGTTGATCGCCTTGATGTAGTCGCGCGCCATGGTCGGCAGCAGGTCGCGGCAGATCCACTCCCAGATCGGGGTGAGCGTGTTGCGCGAGATCCGGCCCGCATTGGCGTGCTCGGGCGCGCCGTCGATCAGGAGCAGCTCGAGCGGTGCGAAGAAATAGCGCGAAGGGCTGGTGGCGCGCGCCTGGGTCGATCCGTCCTTGCGGAATTCAGCGCGCAGCTTGGCCTGAATGCTGGCCGTGCCCGGCATGTCGATGCCGCACAATTCCAGCCGCTCGAGCTCGCTCAGCAGGCAGCTGCGCGACAGCGGCGTCAGCTTCTGCAAGAACTCGGTTAGCTGATCGATCTCGTCCATGGCACGCAATCTTCCGCAACGATTCCAGCAGGCCTACCGGCCCAATGCATGGAGGCATTTGCGCGCTCTCAATTGTGACCTAGAGAAGCAAGTCGCCGTTAATTTATCCGTAAAATGCGGGGGCGGCGGACCCGGATGCGGCGACGATCGTTAAACGGGCTTTTGCCCGACTGCCTGCGAATTGGGCGGATTTATCAACCCTTGCGCGGTCAGGGATGCCTCCACGCAAGCATAAATTGTGCCGATGTCGAGATTTTATCACAGAACTGACAAAATTACCGTAGTCATACGGAGCAAAAAGTTAACCACAGATCGCCCCTGGTTCCGCTAAACGAGTCACATGGGGTCACAGAACGATACGGCCACTGATTCGCGGCCGTCGGAATGGTACGAAGCCGGCGCTTCTCCGCATGAAGAGCTCGATTTCGTCCGGCTCAATGCCGCCCGCGCCAAGGCCGCCGACGAGATGGCCGCCGCTATCGCCCGCGAGCTCAACGGCCCCCTGACCGCGCTGCTGCTCTACATGGGCGAGATCAAGCATCACAGCGACCAACTCGCGCCGGGCTCGAGCGACCGGGCTTATTTGCAGCGGGTGGTGGAGAATGCGCTGGCGCAGACCGAGCGTGTCTGCGGCCTGGTCAAGCAGCTCGCCGGTCCTCACAACGGCGGTCTGCCTGCGCCGCCGACGGCCGAGGATGCCGAGTTGAAGTCGGGCCGCGCACTTCAGACGCCGCGCGCGGTGAGCCCGGAATTGTCGAGCCTGTCGGGCCAGAAGCGGTTGACCAAGCGCGAGCGCGAGGTGTTGCGGCTGATCAGCGAGGGCTATTCGAACAAGCAGGGCGCGTTGCGGATGCAGATCAGCCCGCGCACTTTCGAGAGCCATCGTGCCGAGGCGATGCGGAAGCTCGGTGCGCGTAACACCGCTGACCTGGTTCGCGCGGCGCTGCTGCATTTGATCGATTGAGGCTGACGTCTGGCGGCGGCGCGGTCGCGCCCAGAGCGTTTTCGCGAAGTGGATTCCGGTTCGCGTAAGGAAAACGGGTCAGACGAACCCCGTTCCGATGGAATCGGAACGGACTAGGCTCTAGAAATAGTCCTCAGCGAAAGGGCGCACGCGCGAGGTCGGCCGCAGCATCTTCGGCTCTTCCTTCGGCACGTTCGGGATGATCGTGATAATCCAGCGCGGCGGGATGGTCGATTCCTGCTCCAGCACCGAGCGTACGAAACCCGTCACCGTCGACTCGCCCGCCTTCACCGTAGCCATCCGGCCGTTGAACTGTGCGATGCGGAAGCGACGAACCTCTTTCTGGTCCGCAGTCTCATAGGTGAACATGGAAACCCTCCTGGTTTCCGGCGACTATCGCCACCTATGATTAGTCTTATGTGAAAATCGTAAACCGTATAAGTACGGCGGAGTGGAAGTGGGATATGGTCAGCGCTGCGGGTCCTGCGCGCGCGCGGCAGTGAAAGCCGCATCCATCCGCGCCAGCAGATCGCAATATTCGGGCTCGCCAAGCGCGTTCACCGTTCTCTCCAACTGCTGCGCCAGCGACGCGAGCCGCAGATAGCCGAACGTCCTGGCAGCGCTCTTGAGCGAATGCGCTTCGCGCCCGATCCTGGCACGGTGCTCGCCGAGCGCGAGCGCGCCGAACAGCTCGAGCCGCGCGCAGGTTTCGCTCCAGAACACGGCGCGGACCTCGCCGGCGCCGTCCTCGCCGATCTCGCGCACGAGCACGTCGAACGCGCCAGGCTCGCGCAGCTGTTCAGGCTCGCGCAGCGGTTCAGGCTCGCGCGTCGGGTCGGTCTCGAGCGCGTTCGGCGCGGTCGCGAAAGTGGCTTCAAACATCGCTCTGTCCCGGTCCCCATTGTGCGTATCGCGCGTCGTGCCGCGCGAGGCATCGGATATCTAACCCATTCCGATTGCGGTTCCGGTAGCGAGACAAGCGGCCTTTGCAGGCGGCCGTAAGCGATTGGTTTACCATGTGCCGCTCCGCGCAAGCGCGTTGGCCCGTCGTCAGGACCCGAGCAGCCTGTCGTATTGGCCCTTGACCGTGGCGTAGCATTCGCACGCGGTCTGGCGCAGTCCGTCCAGGTTGAGGATCTGGATGTGCCCACGGCTGTAATGGATGAAATTGGCCTGCTGCAACGTATTGGCGACCAGGGAGACGCTGTTGCGCCGTGCCCCGATCATCTGCGCCATGGCCTCCTGGGTCAGCAGCAGCCGGTAGTCGCCCGACAGATCATGGGTGTGCAACAGGCAACGCGACAGTCGCGATTCCACCGGATGGGCCGCGTTGCAGCCAGCGGTCTGCTGCACCTGCGCGTAGACCGCCAGTCCGTGGCGCGTCAGCAGCGTCCGCAGCGTCGTGCTCTGATCGGCGGCCATGCGCAGCCGATCGAGGTCCATCACCGAGGCGACGCCGGGGACCAGCACCACCGCCGTGTTCAGAGCGCACGCATCGCCCATGGTCGAGAGCGTTCCAAGCAGGCTGTCGCGGCCGATCATGGCGACTTGTACATGCTCGCCCTTGGCGAGCTTCACGACCAGCGAGATCACGCCGCGGTGAGGGAAATAGGCGCGCTTCAGCGTCTCACCGGTCTCCACCAGCACCGCGTCATGCGGCAGATCGACCGTACGCAGATATGCACGGATCAGTTCATAGTCGTCGGCCGACAGTGCCGACAGGAAACCGTTGGATGGGCGCACCATCGTTTCCAAGACTGCCTCCCGTCTCCTCGACCGGGGAACCGCTTACGGCGAGTTCGCTCCAGCACGGGAAAATTCTCTCATGTTCACGTCGGGATATATTGGCAATTGGTACATTGTTCACTGCCGGAGGTTCGGCGATCAGTTGATACCGGCTTGTGTGCGCGTCGGCATGCAGCCGCTGGCTTCGGCGCTGGCGTCATCACCAGGCCTCGAACAGACGCTCGTGGTGGGCCTTTACGGCGGCGTAACAGTCGCAGGACGTTATCTCCAGGGCGCGCAAATTGGTGATGTCGATCTGGCCGCGGCCGTAGCAAATGATGCCGGCGCGTTGCAACGCATGCGCGACGAGCGAAATGGCGTTGCGCCGCACGCCCATCATCTGGGCCAGAACCTCTTGGGTGAGCGGAAGGAGGTCGCTGTCGGAGAGGTCCCGGGCACGCAAGAGCCAGCGCGCCAGTCGTGCTTCGACCGGGTGCAGGGTATTGCAGAGCAGCGATTGCTGCGCATGTGCGAGCAGGGCTTGCTCATGTCGGATCATCAAGGTGCGGAACGTCGCGCTCGCGGCAGCGATGGCCCGGAAAGCCGCAATTTCAAGGGCAGAAGCCCTTCCCGGGAACAGCACGACGGCGTCCGCCGGCGCGATTCCGTCGGCGAGCGCAGCGCCGCCGCCGACGACACTGTCGCGGCCCAGCATCGCGACCTCGATCGTCTGCCCTTCGGAGAGGCCCACAATGATCGACACGGTTCCACCATGTGGAAAGTAGACATGTCGCTGCGCCAGGCCTGCCTCACCCAAGACAGTCCCTCTGACCATTTCAATCGTGACGAGGTGGGAGCGCAGCAGATCGAGATCGCTCGCGTCGAGCATTTGCAGCAACTGATTGGATGGAGGGGCGCTCGCGGTCATGCAGGATCGATCCAGCGCGTTCGTCGGCATGGTGCCCTCGTTATCCAGTTGCGCGGTAATCCAAAACTACCTCAGTAGTTGTGTTGCTGTCCATATACCCGTTGGGGGGCAGACAGCTTGTCGCATTTGCGGCGGAAATAAGAAACTGCGCGCACTGATTCGCGCACACCGCGGGCGAGCCGGGCTCGATCGTTGATCGGGAAAAAGAGGCAAGGGGGCCTTGATGAGCTGGAAGCGCGCAGTCGACGGCAGCGATTGGCCCCGCAGCTCCATCGGACGCCGGCCGATCAGAGCCGCCTTGCTCGTCCACCAATTGATTTCAGCCGTCAGCGATTGCTTTGAGCCATTGCGCCGAGTGGCCGTGGATTTTGCATCTATCCGGTCCGTCGTCGGCTTCAGGACGACCGCGCGCGCGGCCGTCACCATTTCGATCCAAGCCAGAGGAGAAAGGCGTGCCCCACGGTTCAATTATTGAATCGCCGAAGCGGGAAACTCAAACGGGGACAGAAAGTCTGCGCCATATTCTCGTTGTCGACGACGACCCGATGGTGTGCCTGGCCATCGAGCTCTGTCTCCAGCGGAGCAATTTTAGGGTGACGATCGCCGAAGGAGGAGAAGCAGGACTTCGCGCGCTCGAACACGAACAGATCGATCTGATGATCATCGACATCTTCATGCCGCATATGCGCGGCTTCGAATCGATCCGGATCTTCCATGAGTGCGCGCCCGCCATTCCGTTGATCGCGATGTCCGGCTACGCCTTCGCAAATCTGAACTCGCCCGCGCCCGATTTCCTGCGGATGGCGCTGGAGCTCGGCGCGGCGCGCTGTCTGCGCAAGCCGTTCACGCCGGACGCGTTGCTCGCCGCGATCAGGGATTGTCTTGCGGAGCACCGTGCGGCCGCTGTGCACTTGGGTTAGCGCGGCGTCCATCGCAGCGGCCCTGAAGTAAGCGTCCGTTTACCGCAAGTGCGGCTCCTGCGGATTTCAGCCGCAGACCACCGAGCGGTCTCCCGCCCGATTCCGATTGCGAGTGATTTGATTCAATTCGCGCGGCCCGTGCATATCATCCCTCGCGGGCTGGATTTTTTTGCGGGTGTCGCGACGCCATTATCGGCGCGTTTACCTGTTGCATCCGCCACATCAGCCATGGCGCAGCCTTTGCCGAAAAACGTCGGCGCATGCAGTCGAAACGCAAACTTCTCTTCAATATCCGTATTAGCACGGAGGCTGAAATTAACGGGACTGTGAAATGGGTTGTCTAACGATCTAGGAGCGGGCTTCCGTCGATTTCATCGAAGTCCAGATCAGTAAGGCGTTCTCCATGGATGATCTGTTGCGGGAGTTTTTGACGGAGACCAGCGAGAGCCTGGACACCGTCGACAATCAGCTGGTGAAGTTCGAGCAGGAGCCGAACAACGCCAAGATCCTGGATAACATCTTCCGCCTGGTCCACACCATCAAGGGTACGTGCGGCTTCCTCGGGTTGCCGCGGCTTGAAGCGCTGGCGCATGCCGGCGAGACGCTGATGGGCAAATTCCGCGACGGCATGCCGGTGACCGGACAGGCCGTGACGGTGATCCTGTCCTCGATCGACCGCATCAAGGAGATTTTGGCGGGGCTGGAGGCGACCGAGGCCGAGCCCGAGGGCACCGACCGCGATCTCATCGACAAATTAGAGGCAATGGTCGAGCAGGGCATGGCCGCAATGGCGGCAGGCGCTGCTCCTGTTGCCGCTCCCGTCGTTGAGGCGCCGCCGCTGGTGCCGGAAGCGCCAGTCGCCGCAGCGCCCGCTCCCGCCAAAGACATGACCACGGGCTCGCTGATCGACCAGACCCTGGAGCGCCCCTTGCGTCCGGGCGAAGTCTCGCTCGACGAGCTCGAGCGCGCCTTCCGCGAGACCGCGATCGAAGCCCCCGCACCGGCTCCTGTTGCCAAGGCCGAGGTCAAGGCCGAGGTCAAGGCCGAGCCCGCGCCGGCTGCTGAAGCCCCGGCCCCTGCTGCCAAGGAAAAGGCGCCCAAGGAGAAGCCCGCGCCGAAGAAGTCGATGGCCGACGAGAGCGTCGTTGAAGGCGACCGCATCGCCAACCAGTCGATCCGCGTCAACGTGGATACGCTGGAGCACCTGATGACCATGGTCTCCGAGCTGGTCTTGACCCGCAACCAGCTGCTGGAGATCTCCCGCCGCAACGAGGACACCGAGTTCAAGGTGCCGTTGCAGCGCCTCTCCAACGTCACCGCCGAGCTGCAGGAAGGCGTCATGAAGACGCGCATGCAGCCGATCGGCAACGCCTGGCAGAAGCTGCCCCGCATCGTCCGGGATCTGTCGAGCGAACTCGGCAAGCAGATCGAGCTGGAGATGCACGGCGCCGACACCGAGCTCGACCGCCAGGTGCTCGATCTGATCAAGGACCCGCTCACCCACATGGTGCGCAACTCCGCCGATCATGGCCTGGAGACCCCCGCCGAGCGTCTCGCCGGCGGCAAGGGCGAGCAGGGCACCATTCGCCTGTCCGCCTATCACGAAGGCGGCCACATCATCATCTGCATCGCCGACAACGGAAGAGGCCTCAACACCGAGAAGATCAAGGCCAAGGCAGTCTCCTCAGGTCTCGTCAGCGAGGCCGAGCTCGAGAAGATGTCGGAAGCGCAGATCCACAAGTTCATCTTCGCGCCCGGCTTCTCGACCGCGGCCGCCATCACCTCGGTCTCCGGCCGCGGCGTCGGCATGGACGTGGTGCGCACCAATATCGACCAGATCGGCGGCACCATCGACATCAAGTCGGTGGCCGGTGAAGGTTCTTCCGTCACCATCAAGATCCCGCTGACCTTGGCAATCGTCTCCGCGCTGATCGTGGAAGCCGCCGGCGACCGCTTTGCCATCCCGCAGCTCTCGGTGGTCGAGCTGGTGCGGGCCCGTGCCAACTCGGAGCACCGCATCGAGCGCATCAAGGACACGGCTGTCCTGCGGTTGCGCAACAAGCTCTTGCCGCTGATCCACCTCAAGAAGCTCCTGAAGATCGACGACGGCGCGGCCTCCGATCCCGAGAACGGCTTCATCGTGGTGACGCAAGTCGGCAGCCAGACCTTTGGCATCGTCGTCGATGGCGTGTTCCACACCGAAGAAATCGTGGTCAAGCCGATGTCGACCAAGCTGCGTCACATCGACATGTTCTCCGGCAACACCATTCTGGGCGATGGCGCGGTCATCATGATCATCGACCCCAACGGCATTGCCAAGGCGCTCGGCGCCGCCGGCTCTTCCGCCCATGACATGGCCGACGAGAACGGCGCGCACCACATCGGCTCGGGCGAGCAGACCACCTCGCTCCTGGTGTTCCGCGCCGGCTCGTCCCAGCCCAAGGCGGTCCCGCTCGGGCTCGTCACCCGCCTGGAAGAGCTCCCGGCCGACAAGATCGAGTTCAGTAACGGCCGCTACATGGTGCAGTACCGCGAGCAGCTGATGCCGCTGGTGGCCATGGAAGGCGTCACCATCGCAAGCCAGGGGGCGCAACCGATCCTGGTGTTCGCCGATGACGGCCGCTCCATGGGCCTCGTCGTCGACGAGATCATCGACATCGTCGAGGAACGGCTCAACATCGAGGTCGGCGGCTCCAGCCAGGGCATTCTGGGCTCGGCCGTGATCAAGGGCCAGGCCACCGAGGTGATCGACGTCGGTCACTTCCTGCCGATGGCGTTCGCCGACTGGTTCACCCGCAAGGAGATGAAGCCGTCGATGCACTCGCAGTCGGTGCTCTTGGTCGACGACAGCGCGTTCTTCCGCAACATGCTGGCCCCGGTGCTCAAGGCCGCCGGCTACCGGGTCCGCACCGCGCCGACCGCGCAGGAAGGCCTGGCTGCCTTGCGTGCCCAGACCTTCGACGTGGTCCTGACCGACATCGAGATGCCCGACATGAACGGGTTCGAGTTCGCGGAAGTTATCCGCTCCGACAGCAATCTCGGCGCGATGCCGATCATCGGCCTCTCCGCGCTGGTGTCGCCGGCGGCGATCGAGCGCGGCCGGCAGGCCGGCTTCCACGATTATGTCGCCAAGTTCGACCGGCCCGGCCTGATCGCGGCGCTGAAGGAGCAGACCGCGGGCGCGGCCGGCGCCTCCGAGCTGAGCCGGGCGGCGGCGTAAACGGCGGGATCAGGAGACACGAGATGAGCAAGAAGACGCAAATTGGCGAAGGCGCCATGGTCGAATACGTCACCGCGATGATCGGCGGTCAGCTGTTCGGCCTGCCGATCTCCCGCGTCCAGGACGTGTTCATGCCGGAGCGCGTCACCCGCGTTCCCCTGTCCTCGCGCGAGATCGCCGGCGTGTTGAACCTGCGCGGCCGCATCGTCACCGTGGTCGACATGCGCGCCCGCCTCGGCCTGCCCAAGCCCGAGGATGGCAAGACGGCGATGGCGGTCGGCGTCGACCTGCGCGGTGAATCCTATGGCCTCCTGATCGACCAGATCGGCGAGGTGCTCCGGCTTGCCGAGGACGGCAAGGAAGAAAACCCCGTCAACCTCGATCCCCGCATGGCCAAGCTTGCCGGCGGCGTCCACCGCCTCGACGGACAGCTCATGGTCGTCCTCGACGTCGATCGCGTCCTCGAACTCGAAACCAAAGTGCAAATGGCTGCGTAAGCCCAAAAACATCGAAGCCGGAGAACCAAAATGAAGACATGTTTGGTGGTCGATGATTCCAGCGTTGTTCGCAAGATCGCACGCCGGATCCTGGAAGGCCTGGAATTCGAAGTGACCGAGGCCGAGGACGGCTCGAAGGCGCTCGAGATCTGCCAGCGGCAGCTGCCCGATGCGGTGCTGCTCGACTGGAACATGCCGGTGATGGACGGCTTCGAGTTCATGGGCCACATGCGTCGCCTGCCCGGCGGCGACCAGCCCAAGGTGGTGTTCTGCACCACCGAGAACAACGTGGCTCATATCGCTCAGGCGCTCAGCGGCGGCGCCAACGAGTACATCATGAAGCCCTTCGACAAAGACATCATCGCCGACAAGTTCGCTGAAGTTGGCTTGATCCCGGTCGGACAAGCCATGGTCTGAGTGTGGCTGGCCCAGGTCTCATTCCGAGCGCTTTGGCCAGAGTGTTCCCAGTACAGCTTCCGAGAGGCTATCCGTGACCCCGACCGAGTATGAGTATCTGCGTAAGTTCCTGAGGGATCATTCCGGTCTCGACCTGTCCGCAGACAAGCAATATCTGATCGAAAGCCGGCTGCTGCCGCTGGCGCGCAAGGCCGGACTGTCCGGCATCGGCGAACTCGTCCAGAAGCTGCAGGCCGGCTCGAGCGCCCTGATCACCAACGTGGTCGAGGCCATGACCACCAACGAGACCTTCTTCTTCCGCGACAAGGTCCCGTTCGATCATTTCCGCGACACCATCATGCCCGAGGTCATCAAGGCCCGTGCCGGCCGGCGCAGCGTGCGCATCTGGTGCGCCGCCGGCTCGACCGGGCAGGAGCCGTATTCGCTGGCGATGAGCCTGAAGGAGATGGGCGCGGCACTGACCGGCTGGCGTGTCGAGATCATCGCGACCGACCTGTCGCAGGAGGTGCTGGAGAAGGCCAAGGCCGGCATCTACAGCCAGTTCGAAGTGCAGCGCGGCCTGCCGATCCAGATGCTGATGAAGTATTTCAAGCAGACCGGCGAGACCTGGCAGATCAATCCCGAGCTGCGGGCGATGATCCAGCACCGGCAGCTCAATCTGCTGCACGACTTCGCCCAGCTCGGGACGTTCGACGTCATCTTCTGCCGCAACGTGCTGATTTATTTCGACCAGGACACCAAGATCAACATCTTCAACCGCCTCGCCCGCCAGATCGAGGGCGACGGCTTCCTGGTGCTCGGTGCGGCCGAAACCGTGGTCGGTCTGACCGACACGTTCAGGCCGATTCCGGAGCGCCGCGGCCTCTACAAGCCGAACGATCCGCGTGCCGCCGCGGCCAAACCGGCTGTCGCCGGCGCAGCGCCGCCCCGCATGGCGGTGATGGCAGGACGATAAGCATGGCTGAGGATGGAAAGGGCGCAGAACGGGTGACGTTCAGCCGCGGTTATGATGTCTGCATCATGGCCATCGACGGCACCTGGCGCCGCGACTGCAAGCTGAATGCGATTTCCGACACCGATGCGATCCTCACGGTGGAGGGATCGATTCAGGGGTTGAACCTGAAGGAGTTCTTCCTGCTGCTGTCGTCCACTGGCCTTGCCTACCGCCGCTGTGAGCTGGTGCGCGTCAACGGCGCCGAGATGGACATCCAGTTCCTGCGGGGCAAGAACCGCAAGAAGCGTGGCGCCGCCAGCGGCCATGACGCCGCGGCCTGACCCGACGCGCCATCGGCCGTCGCATTCCCGACACGTTGCTTTACATTTACTGAAACATCCGGACGAATTTGCGCCAGCCGCTTTACGTGGCTTAAGCGCGCACCGTGTATCAATGACCGGTATCAATCTCAGGGTCCGGAAATGCCAAGAAGCTCTCTCTCCCCCATCCCGTCAAACCTGCCCGATGTCGCCGAACGGCGCGCGCTTCAGCTCCTGGTCGTCGATGACGACGCCACGCAGCGCAGCCTGATCACGGTCGCCGCCAAGCAGGCCGGCCACGAAGTCACCGTGGCGCCGTCGGTTGCGGAGGCGATCGAAAAGCTCCGCGCCGCGCGCTTCGACTGCGTGACGCTCGATCTCGTGCTGGAGGATGGCGACGGCATCGACGTGCTGCGCGAGATGGCGGCGGCGAAATTTGCCGGCTCCGTGATCGTGATCAGCGGCATGGATGGCAAGCGCCGCAGCGCTGCCCGCAGCTTCGCCCGCTCGGTCGGGATCGAGCTTCAGAGCCTGCCGAAGCCGCTCGATCTCGCGGCGCTCCGCATCAGCCTTGCCAATCTCGGCAAGACGGCGATGGGCCTCCCGGCGATCCACACCTGGGGCGGCGTCGCGAGCGACGCGATCGTCGAACGCCACCGCGCCTAAAGCATGATCCGGACCCGAAGGGCCGCGTCCGCGCAAAGTGCGCCGCGGCTTTCCGAAAAGATCATGCCCAAACAACAACCTAAAGCGCGATGACGCGCTTTGGCCGCGGAACAGCTATGCGATCGGGTGCGGCAGGCTTGCCGCATCCATCGCCACCGCCGCCGCGTTGCCAGATTCCGACAAGGACTGGAGCGCATGGCCGAGGCCTGCGCGGCAGGCGTTGAGGGCAGCGCTCGCAGTGGCATAACGAGGCGTGACGTCGTCGAGCACGAAAATATCAGCAGAACCCGCAACACCGCTCTCGTCTGTCTGTTCCATGGCCGCGTCGATCAGGCGCATGCTGATCTCGATCCGCGCGATCAGAGAGCGAAGGTCGGCCGCGATCAACTGATGGCTGTCAGCCTCAGGCGTCGCGACGATCGGGGGCGTGGCGGCGAAATTTAGCATGGATATTCTCCGTCCCCTGCAATTAGGCGCCTTGCCGCTACTTGTGCGTTAAGTCCATGTCCCGTACAAATACGGGTGGGCCGAATCCGCGCTCAACGCCATAACGGTTGGCGCGGACGCGAGTCCTTTAATGCCAAGTCGACTTGGCGCAAATGGACGTGGCACATGGCCGAACAAACCTCTCGTGGTGAAATCTTCGTGGTCGATGACGACCCTGCCGTTCGCGACACCCTGTCGATGGTGTTGAAGGGGGCGGGCTATGAGGTGATCTGCTTCGCCGACGGCGCAGCGCTGCTCTCGGTCGCGCGCAGCCGCACACCGGCCGCGGTGCTGCTCGACGTGCACATTCCCGGCAAGTCAGGACTCGATATTCTCAAAGAGCTGCATGGCGAGGACTATCCGGCGCCGATCTTCATGATCTCAGGGCAGGGCGACATCGCGATGGCGGTGGGCGCCATCAAGAGCGGTGCGCTCGACTTCATCGAGAAGCCGTTCCGCGGCAGCGAGATTGTCGGCCGGCTTGACGAAGCGATCGGCGCCTACGCGCGCAGGCAGGCAGAGAATGAATCGCCGAAGTTCGGCACGCTGCATTTCCCCGGACGCGAGCCGTTGACCCGCAGGGAACGCGAGGTGCTTGAGCAGTTCGCCGCCGGCGCCTCCAACAAGGAGGCCGGCCGCACGCTCGGGATCAGCCCGCGCACCATCGAAGACCACCGCGCCAACATCATGAAGAAGCTCGGCGCGCGCAATGCCGCCGACCTGATCCGTATCGTGATGACTGCGGCGCAACGCGCGTCGTAACGCTGCCGGTGGTGTTTCGTAGCCTGGATGGAGCCAACGGGTCGGTGCAAAGCGCCGCCCGATGACAGGCTCCATCCAGGCTACGGGCTCTCGCCACACCCGCCGCCCAGTGCCTTGCGGATGATTCTGGCCAGATCGGATTTGCGATAGGGCTTTGCCAGCAGCAGCACGCCCGAATCCAGCCGGCCGTGATGGATGATCGCATTCTCGGTGTAGCCGGATGTGTAGACCACCCGCAGATCCGGGCGCGTCTTCAACACCTCGTCGGCGAGCTGCCGTCCGTTCATCTTGCCGGGCATGATCACGTCGGTGAACAGCAGGTCGAACGGCTTTCCGCTGGTGACGATCGCGAGCGCCTCCGTGGCGTTGGCGGCCTGCAAGGTGACGTAGCCCAGCGAATGCAGCTGCGTCAGCACGTAGTCGCGCACCAGCCGGTCGTCCTCGACCACCAGAATCGTCTCGCATCCGCCTTCGATCGGCGCCAGTGCCACTCCCTCGCCGCCGACAGCGGCCGGGTTGCCCGGCGGCAGGTACATCTTGATCGTGGTGCCGTGGCCCGGCTCGCTGTAGATCTTGATGTGCCCGGCCGACTGCTTGATGAAGCGTAGACCATCGAGAGCCCGAGCCCGGTGCCCTTGCCCGGCTCCTTCGAGGTGAAGAAGGGTTCGAACACCCTGGCGAGCATATGGGGCGGGATACCGGCGCCAGTGTCGCTCACCGCGATCAGCATATAGTGACCGGGAGGGATATCGTTGGTGTCTGCATAGACCGCGTCGAGATAGGCTGTACCCGTTTCCACGATCAGCTTGCCGCCATTGGGCATGGCATCGCGCGCGTTGAGCGCGAGGTTGAGGATCGCGGTGGTGAGCTGGCTGGGATCGACGATCGCGACGCAGCTCTCGTCCTCGAACACGGACTCGATCTCGATCTGCTCGCCGAGCGTGGGCCGCAGCAGCTTTGCTGTTTCGATGATCAACACGTTGACGTCGATCTCGCGCGGTTGCAGCGGCTGCTTGCGCGCGAACGCGAGCAGGTGCTGGGTCAGCTCGGCACCGCGCGCTGCGGCCTCGTCGATCATCCTGGCGATGGTCGCAAGCTGCGGCTCCCGCGCCACCGCCTCCGCCAGAATTCCGATAGTGCCCGTGATGACAGTGAGGATATTGTTGAAATCGTGTGCCACGCCGCCCGTGAGCTGACCGATCGCCTCCATCTTCTCGGCCTGGCGGACGCGCTCCTCGGTGGCGATCTTGTCGGTCAAATCGCGGTAGAACGAGTTGAAGAGAATGCCTTCGCGTCGCCTCAGCGCCGTGACGCTCAGCTCGGCCCTGAATTCCTTGCCGTCGCGTTGCCGTGCGACAATTTCGCGCCGCGGATTGTTGAGCCGGTCTTCTCCGGACTCCAGGAAGCGTTGCAGTGCGGCTTTGACGCTTTCGCGTTCGCTGCCGGCGATGAACAGATCGATCGCATTCCTGCCGATCGCCTCCTCACGCCGCCAGCCGAAGAGCTTTTCGGCCTGCGAGTTCCAATTCAGAATGGTGCCGGTCTCGTCGGTCTGGGTGAAGGCATCAAGCGATGTCTCGACGATGTTGCGGGCGATCCGCTCGCTCTCGCGCAGCGAGGCCTGTGCGAGCAGAATCTCCTTCATGTCGCGTCCGATGAAGAAGAAGCGCTTGGTCTGCTCCGACCAGTTGCCGAGCCAGGACAACCAGACTTCGTGCCCGTTCTTGTGGAGGCAGCGATTGTCCGAGAGTTTCGGCCGCTCGCCGCGCCGCAGCGCCAGCACCTCCTCACGGGAACTCTCCAGATAATCGGGATGCATGAACATGGTGCAGATATGGCCGATCATCTCCTCCGGCCGATAGCCGAGGATGGTTTCGCAGCTCGGGCTGATCTGCACCACGTAGCCCCGCGCGTCCGTGATCATAATCAGGTCTTGCGAGGTGTCGAACAGCTGTTGCCGCTCCGCCAGAGAGCGTTCGGTTCGCCTCGCCTCGGAGACGCTACGGGCGATCTTGGTGGCGCCGATGATCTCGCCGGACGGCCCCGTGATCGGCGTGAGGCTCAGGGTCACCTCCACCGGGCTGCCGTCCTTGCGCAAGCGCAGGGTCTCGTACGGTCCGATCGGCTCGCCCCGTGCGATTCGCTTCAGATTTGCCTCTGTTTCCTTGCTGCGATCGGCTGGGACGATCAGTGAGATTGATTGGCCGAGGGCTTCATCTGCGGCGTAGCCATAGAGGCGGACTGCTGCGTCGTTCCAGCCGATGATGGTGCCGTCCAGCAATTCCGAGACGATCGCATCATCCGGAGATTCGACCATTGCGCTGAACACGTGCTCGCGAGCGGTGTGAAGGTCAGAAATTGTTGCGCGGATTTTCGTTGCCCTGCAAGTCCTTCGCGATCCGGGGCGCTTGGCGATCTCAGGTAGTTTGGCGATCCAGCGAGAGCCGGTCCCGCTGGTTGTCGCTCGTAGCCGCTGATATGCACGTTTTCGTGCATATCTTGACGTGTCTCAACCGCTGAGCGCCTTGCGGATGATTCTGGCCAGATCGGATTTGCGATAGGGCTTTGCCAGCAGCAGCACGCCCGAATCCAGCCGGCCGTGATGGATGATCGCATTCTCGGTGTAGCCGGATGTGTAGACCACCCGCAGATCCGGGCGCGTCTTCAACACCTCGTCGGCGAGCTGCCGTCCGTTCATCTTGCCGGGCATGATCACGTCGGTGAAGAGCAGGTCGAACGGCTTTCCGCTGGTGACGATCGCGAGCGCGTCCGCCGCGTTGGCGGCCTGCAAGGTGACGTAGCCGAGCGAATGCAGCTGCGCCAGAACGTAGTCGCGCACCAGCCGGTCGTCCTCGACCACGAGGATGGTCTCGTGCCCGCCCTCGATCGAGGCCGGCGTCACGCCTTCGCCGACCGCCGTGGGTGTCTTGCCGGGCGGCAGGTACATCTTGATCGTGGTGCCGTGGCCTTCCTCGCTGTAGATCTTGATGTGGCCTGCGGACTGCTTGATGAAGCCATAGACCATGGAGAGTCCGAGCCCGGTGCCCTTGCCGGGCCCCTTCGAGGTGAAGAAGGGGTCGAACACGCGCGCCAGCATGTTCGCGGGAATGCCCGAGCCGGTGTCGCTCACGGCGATCAGCACGTAGTGTCCGGGCGGGACGTCGTTGGCGCTGGCATAGACCTCGTCGAGATAGGCGGCGCCGGTCTCCACGATCAGCTTGCCGCCGTCCGGCATCGCGTCGCGCGCGTTGAGCGCGAGGTTGAGGATCGCGGTGGTGAGCTGGTTAGGATCGACGATCGCGACGCAGCTCTCCTCCTCGAACACGGACTCGATCTGGATCTGTTCGCCCAGCGTCGGCCGCAACAGCCTTGCGGTGTCGATGATCAACGAATTGACGTCGATCTCGCGCGGTTGCAGCGGCTGCTTGCGCGCAAAGGCGAGCAGGTGCTGGGTCAGCTCGGCGCCGCGCCCGGCAGCCTCGTCGATCATCTTCGTGATCGCCGCAAGCTCCGGCTCCTTCGCCACGGCGTCGGCCAGAATCTCGATCGTGCCGGTGATGACGGTGAGAATGTTGTTGAAGTCGTGCGCCACGCCGCCGGTGAGCTGGCCGACCGCCTCCATCTTCTCGGCCTGGCGGATCCGCTCCTCGGAGGCGATCTTGTCGGTGAGGTCGCGGTAGAACACGTTGAACAGGATGCCCTCGCGCCGCCGCAGCGCCGTGACGCTCAGCTCGGCCTTGAATTCCTTGCCGTCGCGGCGGCGGACCATCAGCTCGCGGCGGCGGTTGAGCGTCTGGCTGCTTGCCGAATCGAGGAAGCGGGCGAGGCCGAGCTTGACCCTCTCACGTTCACTCTCGGCGACGGTCAGATCGACCGCATTCTTCCCCAGCGCTTCCTCGCGCCGCCAGCCGAACAGCTCCTCGGCCCGCGAGCTCCAGTTCAGGATGGTGCTGCGTTCGTCGGTCTGGACGAAGGCATCGAGCGCGGTCTCGACGATGTTGCGTGCGAGCTGCTCGCTTTCACGCAAGGCCTCGTCCGCGTGCCGCGCCTCCGTCATGTCGCGGCCGACGAAGAAGAAGCGCTTGGCCTGATCGGACCAGTTGCCGAGCCAGGACAGCCAGACCTCCCGCCCGTCCTTGTGGAAGCATCTTGTGTCGTCAAGCTTCGGGTGCCCGCCGCGCCGGAGCGCGCGCATCTCGTCGCGGGATTTATCGAGGTGGGCGGGATGGATGAAATCGACGCCGCTGCGGCCGATCATCTCGTCCGGGCGGTAGCCGAGAATAGCCTCGCAGCTCGGGCTGATCTGCACGATATGGCCCCGCGAGTTCATGATCATGATCAGATCCTGCGAGGTGTCGAAGAGCTGCCGCCGCTCCTCGAGTTGCTGCTGGAGCGCCCGCTCGGCCCGCCGCGCCTCGGTCAGGCTGCTTGCCGACCCCGAAACGCCGACGATCTCGCCCGAGGGGCCCCGGATCGGCGACAGGCTGAGTGAGATCTCGACCGGCGTGCCATCCTTCCGCAGACGGATCGTCTCGAAGCGTTCGATCGGCTCGCCCCGTGCGATCCGCTGGAGATAATCCTTGCCCTGCTCGCGGCGGTCGGGCGGGACGATGATCGAAGTGGATTTCCCGATGGCCTCCTCGGCCGAATGGCCATAGAGGCGTGCGGCGGCGGGATTCCAGCCCGTGATGATGGCATCGAGCGATTGCATCACGATTGCATCGTCGGATGATTCGACGGCGGCGCTGAACAGGCGCTCGCGCGCCTCGTGATGGCTTCGCGCGGCCTCGGTACGGCGGTGCTCCTGAACTTCGCGTTCGAGAGCGGCGGTTTTCGCCCGCGTCTCTTCCACCATCCGGGCAAAGGCCCGCGCCAGAACACCGGTCTCGCCGCTGGCATCGACGGGAATGTCCGCCTGGCGTCCGCTGCCGATTGCCTCCACCGCCGCGGTCAGACGCCCGATCGGGCGAGTCAATGAGCGCGCCAGCAGCACTGCGAGCGAAGCCGCTGCAAGGACGGCAAGCACGCCGACGAGCAAGGATGTCTTTTGGATGGCCGCCGGCACGCGGCCGAACACGGCGGGAGGAACGGTCTCGATAATTGCGACCCAATCCTTGCCGGCGAGCAGCGCCGGCGCGATCGCCGCGCCGCTCGGCCGACCCGACCCGTCGGCTGTAAGCTGCGTGGATCCCTCCAGCTTGCCGGCCTGGATCGCAAAAAATGGAAAATCATCGCGCCAGTTGGTGGGACGGCCTCGCAAGGAGTCGAATTCTCGCGCGGGATCGGGATGGACGAGATAGTCACCGCGCAAATTCACGACGTAAATCTCTCCCCCTGTACCCGCAGTCGAGCGGATGCGGTCGAGCGCGGGACGCATGTCGATATTGGCGATGATGATGCCGAATGGCTTGCCGTCCGGTGTGAACAGCGGCGTCGCTACCCGCAACGTCGGAATGTGAGAGGTCGTGGTCCCCCCTTGGCGGGTGGCGAGATCGATGGGCGAGACGTAGATTTCGCCCGGCGCCAGTCGCATCGCTTCGCGGAAGTAAGTTCGCTCGCTCTTGCTCTCCAGTTCGCTGTTGGGGACGATCCGTGCTGCGCCGTTTGGGCCGGAGCGGTCGACGCGAACCAGTTCGCGCTGATCGTCGTCTAGACCGATGATTCGAAATTGGCCGTAGCTGGGCTTGGCCTCGATCTCGGCCGCGAGCCGCGTTGCGATGCGCTCGCGCCAGGTTTGCTCCGAAACGCCGTCGATGGCGTCGATGCCACCGCCGATGTGAGCGCGGATCAGGCCATTGATGGCCGCCGCGGAGCGATAGCCGAGCAAATCGCCGCGAGCGCCGGCTACATAGGATTCGAGATTGGTCGCCAGCAGGCGCGATTGGGCTTCGACGCGCTCCAGGACCCGCGGAATGACGGCTTGACTGATGTTGCGATAGCCGAGCCAGCCCACTGCGGCCACGGTAACCGCGACCAGCAGGATCATCGCGATGGCCAGGCGCGTTGCCAGCGTCATATTGGCCTTCGGTCCACCCAAAGCACCTTGCTGCCCGGTCTTGGAGGACGCAGAGCGGGCGTCCTCGTCATCGGCGGCCGGAGCTGACATCGGACCCCTCCGGCTCGCCCGCCTTCAGGCAGCCATCGACAGCCGCAAGCAGCGCGTCGGCCCGGAACGGCTTCTGCAAGCTCGCGACTGCGCCGAGCTTGGTCGCCATCTTCAGAAAGTCCGGCTCGGCATAGGCGTCGGGTGTGATCGAGCGGCCGGAGATGACGACGATCGGTATCGTCGGGTGCAACGCCCGGACGTGGCGCATTGTCTCCAGCCCGTCCATGCCGGGCATGAAGATGTCGAGGAACATGAGGTCGAACCGGCTGGCCTCGAACAGAGCGAGCCCCTTGTGGCCGTCGCCGGCGACCGTCACGTGATGGCCGGCCCGCTCCAGGAGCAGCCGGATCGTGAGCTGGACGGCCGGGTCGTCATCCACGATCAGGATGTTGGCCACGTAAGAAACCTCCGGGTCGGGCAGGGCTGTTCCCCGCGACCACAAATCAAAGCTTCAAATGCGAAATTGTTGCGCGGATTCCGCTCAGCCTGCAAGCACTTCGGGACACCTCCGGATCAGCCTGGCTCGATATTGCGCTGCATCTTAGTGTATGCACGCCTACGTGCATACCTGGGGTTCGCGTCCTGCTCGCCCGGCGTCTTGCAGGGGGTGGACGCCCGTGAGAAGAGCAGGGCGAATTCCCTGACGGACAAGGATCATGACCAGGAAGATTACGCCCGACCAGCTCCGCAGCGCGCGCTGGTTCGCGCCCGACGATCTCCGCTCGTTCGGCCACCGCTCCCGCGCCATGCAGATGGGCTACGCGCCGGAGGAGTGGAAGGATCGGCCGTGCATCGCGATCATCAACACCTGGTCGGAGGCGCAGCCCTGCCACATGCACTTCAAGTCGCGTGTCGACGACGTCAAGCGCGGCATCCTGATGGCCGGCGGCCTGCCGGTCGAGTTGCCGGCGCTGTCGCTGTCGGAATCGCTGCTCAAGCCGACCACAATGCTCTATCGCAATCTCCTTGCTATGGACGCGGAGGAATTGTTGCGCAGCCATCCCGTTGACGGCGTGGTGCTGATGGGCGGCTGCGACAAGACCACGCCGGCGCTGCTTCTGGGCGCGACCTCGATGAACATTCCCGCGATCTATCTGCCGGCGGGTCCGATGCTGCGCGGCAACTGGAAGGGCAAGACGCTGGGCTCCGGCTCCGACGGCTGGAAATATTGGGACGAGCGGCGCGCCGGAACACTTTCCGACAAGGACTGGCTCGACATCGAGGCCGGCATTGCCCGCAGCTACGGCACCTGCATGACCATGGGCACGGCCTCGACCATGACCGCGATCGCGGAAGCGATCGGCATGACGCTGCCGGGCGCCTCCTCGATTCCCGCCGCCGACGCCAACCACATCCGCATGGCCTCGGAATGCGGCCGCCGCATCGTCGAGATGGTCTGGGAAGATCTGACGCCGAAGACCATCCAGACCCGCAAGGCCTTCGAAAACGCAATCGCGGTCGCCATGGCGATGGGCTGCTCCACCAACGCGATCATCCATCTGATCGCGCAGGCCCGCCGCGCCGGCCAGGATATCGGCCTCGACGATTTCGAGAAGGCGAGCCGCAATGTGCCGGTGATCGCCAACGTGCGTCCAAGCGGCGATGCCTATCTGATGGAGGACTTCTTCTACGCCGGCGGCCTGCCGGCGCTGATGGGTCAGATCAAGCCGCATCTGCATCTCGACTGCATCACCGTCACCGGCAAGATGCTGGGCGAGAACATCGCCCATGCCGAAGTGCACAATGACGACGTGATCCGTTCGGTCGACAACCCCATCTACAAGGAGGGCGCGCTCGCCGTGCTCAAGGGCAATCTCGCGCCCGACGGCTGCGTCATCAAGCCAAGCGCCTGCGCGCCGCGCTTCCTCAAGCACACCGGGCCGGCATTAGTGTTCGACGACTACCCGTCGATGAAGACGGCGGTCGACGATCCCAATTTGGACGTTACCGAGGGTCACATCCTGATCCTGCGCAATGCGGGCCCGCAAGGTGGCCCGGGCATGCCGGAATGGGGCATGCTGCCGATCCCGACAAAGCTCGTGAAGCAGGGCGTGCGCGACATGGTGCGGATCTCGGACGCGCGCATGAGCGGCACGAGTTATGGCGCCTGCATCCTGCACGTTTCGCCGGAATCCTACATCGGCGGCCCGCTGGCGCTGGTGCAGAACGGCGATCGCATCACCCTCGACGTCGCTGCCCGCACCATCAACCTGGATGTGCCGGAGGCTGAGCTCGCAAAACGCCGCGCCGCCTGGAAGCAGCCCGAGCGCCGTTTCGAGCGCGGCTATGGCTGGATGTTCACCAAGCACATCAAGCAGGCCAATGACGGCTGCGACTTCGACTTCCTGGAGACCGATTTCGGCGCGCCGATCGGCGAGCCGTCGATTTACTAGCAACCCGTCATTCCGGGGCATCGCGAAGCGATGAACCCGGAATCCATCGTGCCGCAATCTGTGCCGTTCGATGGATTCCGGGCTCGCGCCAAGTGGCGCGCCCCGGAATGACGAAAGAGAGAGCATGACATGTCAAAACTCAGCGAAGCCACCCGCGACAAGCTCAAGACCGTCTCGACCGCCACCGTTGCCACCGCCTTGTTCAAGCGCGGCCTGCGCATCCAGATGATCCAGGATGTATATCCCCTGAACCCGGCGCAACCGACCGTGGTCGGCGAAGCCTTCACGCTGCGCTATATGCCGGCGCGCGAGGACCTCAACACCATCGACGTCTTCAAGGACCGGTCGCATCCGCAGCGCAAGGCGGTCGAGGATTGTCCGGCAGGCGCCGTGCTTGTGATGGACAGCCGCAAGGACGCGCGCGCGGCCTCGGCCGGCGCGATCCTGATCACGCGGCTGATGAAGCGCGGTGTCGCCGGCGTCGTTACTGACGGCGGCTTTCGCGATTCTGCCGAGATCGCAAAACTCGGCATTCCCGCCTATCACCATCGCCCGAGCGCGCCGACGAATCTCACGCTGCACCAGGCCATCGAGGTCAACGTCCCGATCGGCTGCGGCGATGCGCCGGTGTTTCCCGGCGACGTCATCCTTGGCGATGCCGACGGCGTCATCGTCATCCCGGCGCATCTCGCCGACGAGATCGCCAATGAAACTTTTGAAATGACGGCGTTCGAGGATTTCGTCACCGAGGAAGTCGGCAAGGGCCGCGGCATTTTTGGGCTCTATCCGGCAACGGATCCGCAGACGCTGACGGACTTCGCGGCGTGGCGGAAGAAGAATAGCCGCTGACTGAAACGGCCGTAGCCCGGATGGAGCGAAGCGCAATCCGGGAACAGTCTTGCCGCCTGCGCGAACTCCGGATTTCGCTGCGCTCCATCCGGGCTACCAGGTTACACCTTGGCCTCCGCCATCCCCGCCGCCCATAGCGCGAACGCATACACGATCGCGACTTCATCGAGACGGTTGAACCGCCCCGAGGCGCCGCCATGGCCAGCGCCCATGTTGGTGCGGAGCAGGACCGGGCCTCCGCCGCGCATGGTCGCGCGCAGGCGGGCGATCCATTTGGCGGGCTCCCAATAGGTGACGCGCGGATCGGTGAGCCCGCCCATCGCCAGGATCGCCGGATAGTCCTTTGCAGCGACATTGTCGTAGGGCGAGTAGGACAGGATGGTGCGAAAATCCTTCTCGCTCTCGATCGGGTTGCCCCATTCCGGCCATTCGGGCGGCGTCAGCGGCAGCGTGTCGTCGAGCATGGTGTTGAGCACGTCGACGAACGGCACCTCGGCGACGATGCCGGCGAACAGCTCGCCGGCGCGGTTCGCCACCGCGCCCATCAGCATGCCGCCGGCCGAGCCGCCATGGCCGACGATGCGCTTGCGGCTCGTGTATTTCGCATCGATCAGTGCACGGGCGCTGGCGGCGAAATCGTCGAACGAATTTGTCTTCTTCTCCCGCCTGCCGTCGAGATACCAGCCCCAGCCCTTGTCGGCGCCGCCGCGGATATGGGCGATGGCGTATACGAAGCCGCGGTCGACCAGCGACAGGCGGTTGGCGTTGAACGAGGCCGGCATCGCCATGCCGTAGGAGCCGTAGCCGTAGAGCAAGAGCGGTGCCGCGCCGTCGAGCTTCAAGCCGCGGCGATAGAGGATCGACACCGGCACCTCGGCGCCGTCTTGCGCCTTCGCCATGATGCGGGTGGTGACGTAGTCGGCCGCGTTGTGGCCGGACGGAATCTCCTGGCGCTTGCGAAGCACGCGCGTACGCTTCGCCATGTCGTAGTCATAGACTTCCGACGGCGTCGTCATCGACGAATAGGCGAAGCGCAAATTCGTCGTCTCGAATTCGTAGGAGCCCATCGTGTCCAGCGAATAGGCGGCCTCGTCGAACGCGATCGCGTGCTCTTTCTTGGTCGCGAGGTCGCGGATCACGATTGACGGCAGCGCATTGGCGCGCTCCAGCCGCACCAGATGGCCGGCATAGAGGTCGAGGTCGATCACGTAGATGCCTGGACGGTAGGGGATCAGGTCGCGCCAGTTCGCGCGCTCAGGCGAGGCCAGTGGCGCGGTGACGATCTTGAAGTCGATGGCATCGTCGGCATTGGTGAGGATGAAGAGCTCGTCGCCGCGGTCGGCGAGCGAATATTGCACACCCTCTTCACGCGCCGCAACCAGCCGCGGCGGCGCCTCGGGGTTCGCAAGATCGATCAGCCGCTGCTCGGAGGTTTCGTGATCGCCGCCCGCGATCACGCAGAAGCGTCCGCTGGTGCTCTCATGCAGATGGGTGAACCAGCCGGAATCCTGCTCTTCGTAGACGAGCGTGTCGTCGGCCTGTTTTGTGCCGAGCTTGTGCCGCCACACCTGCATCGGCCGGTGATTGTCGTCGAGCTTCACATAGAAGAAGCTCTTGCAATCCTTGCTCCAGACGACGCCGCCGTCGGTCTCCTCGACGACATCGTCGAGATCCGTGCCCGTCGCCCAGTCGCGGACGCGGATCGTAAAATATTCGGAGCCCTTGGTATCGGCGCTCCAGGCCTGGAGCTTGTGATCGTCGGAATGGCGGCTGGCGCCGAACTTGAAATATTTGTGGTCTTTTGCGAGCGCGTCGCCGTCGAGCACGATATGGCTGTCGCCGCCGTCGCGCGGCATCCGGCCGAACAGCTCATGCTGTCCGCCCTCGCGAAACTTGCGGAAATAGGCGAAGGCCCCGTCCGGCGACGGCACGCTGGAATCGTCCTCCTTGATCCGTCCGCGCATCTCGCCGACCAGCGTTTTCTGGAGACCAGCGGTGTGGCCGAGCAGGCTGTCGGTGTAGACGTTTTCCTGGTCGAGATATTTGCGGATGTCGGGATCGAGCACCGCGGGATCGCGCAGCACCTCCTGCCATTTCGCGTCCTTCAGCCAGGCATAGTCGTCGGCCACGGTGATGCCGTGGCGGGTAAACGAATGCGGCCGGCGCGGGGCGACGGGGGGCTGGGAACGTGTTTTGGCCTGGGTCACTCGATCCTCGTTCAGATGCGCGTTCCGCCTTATATCGTCCCGATTCCACGAATTGCCAGCGTGGCCGCACCAAGGACTGCGCCAAGTCGCCGGTTGTTGATGGGCCGCTGGTATGCTTTAGGGGCCATATCCCCGCCATCGGTCCAGCCTGATGCTGTTCAACTCCTATCCGTTCATCCTGCTGTTCCTGCCGGCCGTGCTGGCCGGTTACTTTTGGCTCGGGCGGCGCAGCAATCTGACCCCGGTGATCTGGCTCGCGGCCGCCTCGCTCGCCTTCTATGCCATCGGCAACTGGCAGTTCGTGGCCCTGTTGCTGATCTCGATCGGCTTCAACTATGGCGTCGGCTATCTCCTGATCGAGGCGAAGCTAACGCCATCGCGAAGGCGCACGGCGCTTGTCATTGGCGTTGCCGGGGATCTCCTCGTGCTCGGCATCTTCAAATATGCAGGGTTTGCTGCCGACAACGTCAACGCACTATTTGGTACGCACCTCACGCTCCACATCCTGCTGCCGGTCGGGATTTCCTTTTACACGTTCACGCAGATCGCGTTCCTGGTCGATGCGTATCGCGGGCAGGTCGCGCGTTATGCCTTGCCGCACTACGCGCTGTTCGTGACTTATTTTCCGCATCTGATCGCGGGGCCGATTCTGCACCACAAGGACATGATCCCGCAATTCGAGCGGGAGGACACCAAACACCCGCACGCGCATCTGATCCTGTGCGGTGCCATCATCTTCGCCATCGGTCTGTTCAAGAAGACCTGCCTTGCCGACGGCATCCAGCCGTTGGTCGCGCTCGCCTTCGATGCGCGCTCGCCGAGCTTCGACCAGGCCTGGTGTGGTGCGCTCGCCTACACGTTCCAGCTCTATTTCGACTTCTCCGGCTATTCGGACATGGCGATCGGAATCTCGCTGATGTTCGGCATCTTTCTGCCGGTCAATTTCAACTCGCCCTACAAGGCCACCAGCATCGTCGAGTTCTGGCGGCGCTGGCACATGACCTTGTCGCAATTCTTGCGCGACTATCTCTACATCCCGCTCGGCGGCAATCGCCACGGCCGCGTGCTGCGCTATGTCAACCTGATGATCACGATGCTGCTCGGTGGGCTCTGGCACGGCGCAGCCTGGACTTTTGTCGTTTGGGGCGCACTGCATGGCGCCTATCTCTGCGCCAATCATGCTTTCAATGCGCTGGCGCCGAATGTCCCGCCGGCCCTTGCACGCCCGGCCCGCATCGCGGGTGCGGTGCTGACCTTCCTCGCCGTCGTCGTCGCCTGGGTGTTCTTCCGCGCCGAGAGCGTCGCATGGGCGCTGCGCGTGCTCCGCGCCATGGCTGATCCCTCGAATATCGTGTTCGGCCGCGAGGAGATCGCGGCGCTGGTGTTGGTCTCCATCTCCGCCGCGCTGGTGTGGCTGGCGCCGAACACGCAAGCGATCATGGGATACGATCACGGCAACCGCCGGGTCGGCGAGGACTTGCGGGCAGGGCGACTGCGACCGCTGGTTCTCTACGGCGCATCGCTGGTGCTCGCGCTTGGGATTCTCGGCATCCAGAGCCACAGCGAATTCATCTATTTCAGGTTCTGATGCAGAGTGATTTCAAACAGCTGAGGCGTCTTCTGCTCGGGAGCATCGCGTGCGTGCTCGGTGCGGCGGCGCTTACCTATGCCGTCGATCCCCTTCAGCTGTTTCGCCCCTCGCCATTAGCCTTCTATTCCGACGACACGCGCGTGCAGAATGCCGGGCTGATCCGCAGCCAGTCGTTCGACACCGCTTTCATGGGCACATCGCTCGCGATTCATTTCCGCCAGAGCAACATAAACCGCGCGCTTCATGTCCATTCGCTTAAGCTGGCCATGACCGGGTCGAATTCGCGCCAGCAGGCCTTCGTGCTTGAGCAGGCGATCGAGCGCGGCGCAAGGCGCGTGATCTGGGAGATGGACGATTTTATCTTTGTCGATGCGGCCGACATCGAGACGGATCCCTATCTGTCCGTCGATCTCTATCGCGGGACGGCCAGGGGGATCGCAGCCTATCTGTTCAGCGCGGCGATGGCGAAGGAATCCCTGTTCGCATTGCTGCGGTCGATCCCACCGGTGCGACAGCCGTTGACGCAGGCGGCGCCGTTTCTCCCCGTCAAGTTCGCGCTGCCCGACGTCGACGACATCTACGCGCTGCCGCGGGATTTCGACGTCGCACGCGGCTACAATGCGGAGCGGACGCGCGCCTCATTCGCCTACATCACCGATCCCGTGCGCAGCCGCTTCCTCAGCGAAGGTTATGGCTATGACGCCATGGTCCGGCATTTCGAGCAGGACGCCATCGGCCTGATCACGCGCCATCCGGACGTGACCTTCGACGTCTACTTCCCGCCCTATTCGATCCTGCAATTCGTCGCGATGCGCGATGCTTCGCCGGAGACGCTGACGCTCGCCACCGATCTCACGGCGCTCATCGCGCGGCACCTGACGCAGCTTCCGAACGTCCGCCTGCACGACTTTCGCGCGATCAAGCGGGTGACGCACGAGCTGAACAATTACGGCGACGTCATCCACCATTCGCCGGTGGTGGATGCGATGGTATTGCAGTGGCTGGCAAGCGGAGAATACCGCGTCGACCCGAAGGCGCCGACTGCGTCGCTGGATGAGTTGAAAGCGCAGGTCGAGGCGTATCGCGTCGAGCACTGATCTTACCCTCTCCCCTTGTGGGAGAGGGTGGCTCGCCGCGTAGCGGCGAGGCGGGTGAGGGGTTTCTGTCCGCGAGTCAATCTCGCAATCGAGTTTGCGGAGAGAACCCCTCATCCGGCGCTTCGCGCCACCTTCTCCCGCAAGGGGAGAAGGAAGAATTTACACCGCCACCTGCTCGCCGAGATACGCAACCGCAGCTTCGAGCCCACCCTTGCCGTGCGGGATCTTCAGCGCATTCAACCCAATCTCGATCACGCCCAACGTGCCAAGCAGCATCGGCGCGTTGACATGGCCCATATGGGCGATGCGGAAGGCCTGGCCGGAGAGGTCGCCGATGCCGGTGCCGAGCACGACGCCGCACTTCTCCTTGCAATAGCGTTGCAGCACCGCCGGGTCATGGCCGGTGGTCATGGTCACCGTGGTCACGGTGTTGGAGCGCTCATGGGGTTCGGCGACGTTGAAGCCGAGCACCTGGCCTTCCGACCAGGCGCCGACCGCCCGGCGCGTGGCCTCGCCAAGCAAAGCGTGGCGGCGGAACGCATTCTCCAGGCCTTCTTCGTGCAGGAGGTCGATCGCCTGGCGCAAAGCGAACAAGAGATGCACCGGCGCGGTGCCGGCATATTTGCGATAATGCTCGGCGCCCTCGCGTTCGCTCCAGCTCCAATAGGGCGTCGACATGTTGGCCTTCTTGTGCGCTTCCAGCGCGCGCTCGTTGGCGGAGACGAAGCCGAGGCCGGGCGGCGTCATCAGGCCCTTCTGCGAGCCGGACATCGCGACGTCGACGCCCCATTTGTCCATCTCGAACGGCATGCAGGCGAGCGAAGCCACGGTGTCGACCATGTACAGCGCGGGATGGCCGGCCGCCTTGATCGCCCTGCCGATCGCCTCGATGTCGTTCTGCACGCCCGAGGCCGTATCGATCTGGACGACGACGACGGCCTTGATGGTGTGCTCGGTGTCGCGGCGCAGCCGTTCCTCGACCTCGTGCGGCCGCACCGCGCGGCGCCAGTCGCCCTTGAGCACCTCGACCTCGGCGCCCATCAGCCTTGCAGCATTGCCCCAGCCGATCGCGAAGCGTCCGCTCTCCAGCACCAGCACTTTGTCGCCGCGCGACAGCACGTTGCTCAGCGCGGCCTCCCAGGCGCCGTGACCGTTGGCGATGTAGATGTAGGATTTGCCCTTGGTCGAAAACAGTTTCGAGATGTCGCGAAGCAGGCTCTCGGTCAGATCCGTCATCTGTTTGGAGTAGATGTCGATCGCCGGACGATGCATCGCCTGGAGCACGGCGTCGGGCATCGTGGTGGGCCCGGGGATGGCCAGAAATTCCCGGCCCGCGCGAACGGTCATTGCTGTTGGTCCTTGTTGCTGGAGGACAGGTTGGTGGGTCGCTGGTTCATACTCTTACGCGGCGTGGACAGCCAAGAAAAGCACGTAAAACGCACGCCAGATGCGCCTATCGCTTGGTTTCGCGGCAGCCGGCGGCTTCCGCTTCCTCCACCGAGCAGAACCAGCGGGTGCCCTTGCTGATCTTCATCTTGATCTGGGTGTACCAGCGGCTGGTTGGCTGGTGGTAGATGCACTCGCCGGATGAGTTGACGTTGCCCTTGATGGTGCAGTCGGGCGAGGGCGCGACCGGCCCGGAGGCCGAGGCGAGCAGCACGGAATGCGCTCCCTCCGGCGGCTTGGTGGCGCCCAAAATGGCGGTCTTCTTGTTGCGCACGCGCCAGTCCCAGGGCGCGATGAAGGCGCCCTGCCACATCCCGGCCTTGGCCTCACGCGCGGCAGCCTCGTCGGCGTCGTAATCGTGCGAAACGCGGGTGTAGGACAGTGCCCAGCCGCTGCGCACCAGCCATTTCTGGATGTCCTCGCCGCCGACCTCACAGCGCGCCACAGTGCGGCCGCGCCGGTCGATCGCGCGGGCATGGCAGACCCAGTTCTTGCCCTCGCTGTATTTGGCGAGCTCGTCGCGCGCTGCCGCGCCGCAAGTCCAGCGTTCGGACTTGTTGTTGAGGCAGAGCTGGTCGGCCGAAGGCGCGTCGATGCCGCCGAGCCGGATCCGTGTGTTGCCGATCAGGACGGAATCGCCGTCGCGGACTTTTGCCGTGCCGGTGATATCTGCGGCCTGTGCCAGCGGTGGGACTGCAAGCAGAGACAGCGCAATCAGGAATTTTCGCAACATGCCGGTCCGGTTATTTGGGAACATCTTGATGGGCCGCGCAATTGTGGTCGGCTTTGGGCCGCCCGGCCAGCGCCTGCCTAAGGATTGAGCTTTCAACTTCCCGTCATTGTGGGAGGTCTCGTAGGGTCGGCAAAGCGAAGCGTGCCCACCATGGTTCGGCAACCGTCTCACCCCCGCGCCATCGCCCGCCGCGCCACCGCCAGCCCCATCAGCACGAACGCCGACGTCACCTCCGGTCCGCCCACCAGGATCCGTGTCGGCGTTTTCATCTTGTTCCATTCATAGGCGCGGAACAGGCCGCGGCGGCCGCCTTCACCCAGGCTTGCAACGATGACGTTGAGCGCCGGCGCGAAGGCGCGCGGATCGGCGCCGAGATGGCCGAGCGCGATCAGTGCGAGGGCCGCGTCGAACACGTTCATCTCGGCCGTCATCAGCTCGCCCTTTACATAGGAGAGCACGCGATGGCGGATGAAATCGAAATCGCCGTCGGGGTCGATCGCGGCTTGCGCTGCCAGCGGCAGCGCCAGGAAGGCCGCATAGCAGCGGCCGAAATAGGCGCTGTAAAGCTCCGGCAGATAATAGATGTGGGAGCGCGGATTGGAAAAGGCGCCGCTGGCGGCCAGCCGCTTCTGGAAGCCGATGATGCGATGCACGGTGGCAAGCCGCGCCGGCGTCTCCAGAATCTTCCAGCGCGCGAGATTGCGAAAGCTCACCTCGAGAATGTCGAGATTGAGCGTCGGATCGAGATCGTTGCCGTAGGGCCGCTCGCCCCTGAGATTGTCGATCCAGGTCGCGACCCCGCCCTCGTAGTCGATGTTGTCGTTGAGCGGCACCGTCACGCGGGGCTCGTTGACGCCCGCATGCACCTGGTAGCCCGCGTAGAAATCCAGCAGCGGCTGGTCGAGGATCGGATCGGTGCAGCCGGCCTGCGTCGCCGCCGAGATCGAGCATGCGGTGGTGTCGCAATCCGGCACATAGACGCCGAAGCCGAGGTCCTGCTTGATCTGGGCGAAGAAGCGCGAGAAGCGCGGATGCGGCGCCGGCGCGAGCGCGGTGATGACGTTGAAGCGCGCGCCGTCGATGCCCGCGACTTGCTCGCGGCTGATATTGACGCAGAAGTCGACCATGTCGGCGATGGCGCGCTTCGCCGCCGTCGCGTCGGCCGGCGAGGCGAGCCCGGTCTCGACGAAGCTCAAGAGTGCCTCGATGAAGAAGGCGTCGTAATAGGCCGAGCGGTGGCGGATCTGCACCGGCTCCCACATCGGCTCGGCGATGCCTTTCCAGGGCGGATTGACGACGGCGGCCGCCGGCGAACGGGCGATGAAGACGCGGGCGAGGTTGAACAGCAGCGACGAATTCTTGTAGCCGCGCGCGTTGAGCCCCGTCAGCGCCATGATCAGCTCGCGCCCGCGAAAATCGGGATCGCCGATCAGGTTGAAGGCGGCATAGGTCGGCAGGAAACCGTTCCTGCGATACGAGCCCAGCAAATGCTGCGCGCAGTCGCGGATCACGCCGTCGATCTGGGGCAGCGAGGGCATTGTGCTGACGAACAGCGCCGGCGGCGGCTTGGGATGATCGAGTGCGATGGTGTCGACAAGATCGGCGACGGGCTGTCCGACCGCCGCCCAGTCGGGCTCGGCATCGTCGCGGGCACGCGTCAGCGCCTCGCGCAGCCGGGTCAGCTTGGCCGCGTCGCGCAGCTCGGTCAGACCGGCGCGGCGGAGCAGCACCCGCAGCGCGGGATTGCCGAGCGCGGTCTTGTAGAATTTGGCCAGATGCGGATCGCCGCCGGCCGGCCCCGCCAATACGGGATCGCACACGTCATAAAGAGAGGGGCCGTCCTTGCGCGCCGTCAGCGCCCGGCACGCGGCACCTGCGAAATAATGAAAGCTCATGAAATACCTGGTCGCGGGGCCTTGCCCGAGGACCGGCGCGTGCGCCCACCCGCACGCAGGCCCCCCTGCAAGTCTTTGAAAAAGCTACCCGGATTCGCGGGAAATACAAATGTGATCCAGGTCACGGACAAAGCCGGCATGCGGACCGCATAATCGGTCACCGGAGGACTACGGGGGAGCGGCAAAAGCACAAAGTTAATTCGCCAGATTAGCTAATATCTCCAGTCAGTTAGCTCAAATTTTGGGCGTTCTATTGCGGCCGCGGCGATATCCGGTTAAGGGTTTGTTTGGTGCGGCGCCGCAAATTGCGCGCAATTCGGGGGCACTCCCCCGGCCAATCCCTCAAACCTAAAGCCGCCATCGCGCTACTCAACCCGTGTGCGCGCGCTTGGCTGGTCTTTGGCACTGACAGGAATGAACCGAGATGAATGTAAGGCAGCTCGACATCTCCCGACGCTCGATTGCCGTCGCCGCAGCCCTCGTCGGCACGGTGTCGCTGGCGATCGGCGCCCATGCTGCCCTCAACATGCGTTCGCTCGATGCCGCCAAGGCCGTCTCGACCGACCAGGTCACGGGTTCGGTCGGCCAGACCTCGCGCCTCGCGCTCGTCATCGGCAACGGTCACTATCCCGATGCCAGCGCGCCGTTGACGCAGTCGATCAACGACGCCCGCGCGCTGTCCTCGAGCTTGCGCAAGAGCGGCTTTGACGTCGACATGGTGGAAGACGCGAGCAAGGACGACATGGCCCGCGCCGTCAGCCGCCTGAAGGCGCGGATCAAGCGCGACAGCGTCGTCATGCTGTTCTTCGGCGGCTATGGCGTGCAGGCGGGCCGCGAAAGCTACATGCTGCCGGTCGATGCCGTGATCTGGAAGGAGAGCGACGTCCGCCGCCAGGGCGTCTCCATCGAGGGCGTGCTCGACATGATGAAGGAGCAGGGTGCCAAGGCCAAGCTCGTCGTGGTCGACGCTTCCCGCCGCAATCCTTTTGAGCGCCGCTTCCGCTCCTATAGCCACGGCCTCGCGCCGATCGGCACGCCCGACAATGCGTTGATCCTCTCCTCCGCTTCACCCGGCAAGGTCGTCGACGACGGCAAGGGCGAGCACTCGACGCTGGTCGGCGAGCTCCTCAACAATCTCGATGCGCAGGGCAGCGCCGAAAGCGTCTTCAACAAGACCCGCGTCGCCATCTCCCGCGCCTCCGAAGGCGACCAGGTCCCGGCCGTCTCATCCTCGCTGCTCGAGGACGTCCACTTCAACGAAGCCGGCGGCTAGTCTAGTTCGCGGCACTTGTAGGGTGGATTAGTCTTACTGCGTCATGGTCGTCGCCGTCCATTTGACGCTGCGCTGGTGCCACAGCACGGACATCGCGGCAGGGTTTTGATGAGCGCGCGGATCAACCGGGCGCGCATGGTTGCGATCGAGTTCGGGATGTGGCGTTCAGGCCGCGTGGGCGGAGCCTCTGGGTCGATAATCGTCGGGTAAGCGAGGTAGCGGGACTGGCGCGGCGGAACGAGGTCCTGAGGGGGGAATCGTCGCCTGCTCGGCGATCAGGAAGCCGTAGGCTGCGATGCACAGAGTTGCGTGGTGATGGAAGCCACGCCAGCCGCGTCCCTCGTAGTGACTGAGCCCGACCTCTTGCTTGAGTTCTTGATAGTCGCGCTCGATGCGCCAGCGAAGCTTGGCGAGATCGACGAGCCGCTCGAAGCTGATGGTCTCCGGCAGCGTTGAGAGCCAGTATTTGGTAGGCTCTGCTTCCCCCTCGGGCCATTCGATCAGCAGCCATTCCGGCGACAGCTTCTCGGGGATCAGTTTGTTGTACCCGACACGGACGCGCACACGTGCAAAGCGCGAGGACAGCCGGTCGGCCGAGCCTTCCCGCCACGTCACCGTACGCCAGGCCTGCTTCGGCAGAGCAAGCGTCACTTCCTTGGCCGAGACAAGATCGGGCTCGTCGCGTCGGCCGGTATTGTTCAGCGGCTTGTCCTTGCGCCGTGGGCGAGTGCCGGGTCGCCACATCAATGTATTAGGCAAAATGCCGGCTACATAGAGCACGCCCAAGGCTGTCATTCCCGCGCGTAGCCGCGAGTCATTGCCATAGGCCGTGTCCATCAATCCGACACCGCGCGGCAGGCCGGCCTCGCAAGCCCAACGTATCTGCTCCAGCGCGATCTCTGGTTTGGTCCTAAACTTGATCTCCTTCGGAACGCCCGCCTTCTTCCGGCGCGCGCGATCCTTCGCCCAAGTCTCCGGCAAATACAGCCGATAAGTCGCTGGAAGACTGGCGGCATGGTTGGCGATCGACAGAGACACCGCCACCTGGCAGTTGGCCTGCTTGCCGAGCTGACCGCAATATTGGTGGTGGACGCCGACCGAATGCTTGCCCTGCTTGGGGAATGACGTGTCGTCGATGATCCACGCCTCGATCGGCCCGCTCTTCTCGATCGCGGGCAGCGCCATCTCGCGGACCTTGGCAAGCACGTCCGCGTCCGACCAGGTCGCGTTACCGACAAAATGCAACAGTGATTGGTGCTGGGCTGCCGTCCGCGCCGGGGCCGTGCGCGCCGCCATCGGCTCGACGCTCTTGCGTTCACCCGGCAGCATCAAGCCGGTGCAATAGTCACGCAGTGGTCTCATCCGCACGGCCTGACCGATCACACTTCCAAGCCCCGCCACATACGCCGTAAACCGTGCCTCGCTGCCTTCACCCTGATTGAGATCCATCTGGCCCCCCGTGTGCCAAACATTGAATCTCTTCAAATATTTGATTCTACGCCCCCGCGGGCGCGACCGAATGACTCAGTAAGGTTAGCCGAAGGCGCAATCCGCCACTTCTCTCTCGTCAGCGCGGAAAGCAAAGAGGTGGGTTACGCCTTCGGCTAACCCACCCTACGAAGTTATCCGTTACTTCGCCGCTTCCGTCGCCATCACCGGGCGCACCGGATCGCCTTCGCGCAACAATGCGCCGGCGCGGGCCACCACGATGTCGCCCTCGTTGAGGCCGTCGCGGACCTCGATATTGCCGCCCGACATCAACCCGATCTCGACGCGCTTGGTCTCGACGCGGTTGCGGCGGATCACCTGCACCACGGTGCCGGCGGATGAATATTGCACGGCGGTGAGCGGCACCGCGACGTTGCAGCTCTGCCCGGTCTTGATCAGCGCGCGCCCGCTCGCATTGATCAAGAGCCGGCGTTGCGTCGAGATTCCGATATAGACCATGCCCTGCTGGATGTTGGGCTCGACGGTCGGTCCGATGCGGCGCACCTTGCCCTCGACATCGCCGGCGCCTGGGATGCGCACAGTCGCAGTCTGGTTGTTGGCGAGCTTCCTCACGTCATTGGTCGCGACCATGCCGACGAGGTCGTATTCGCTCCGCGCCACGATCGTGAACAGCGCCTCGCCTCTGGCCGAGGCAAGCCCGCCGATCTGCGCGGTCGAGGTGGCGATCACGCCGGCGACGGGGGCCGTGACCTGGAGTGTGCCGCCTTCGGGGAGCGCGAGGCGCGCCAGCACCTGGCCGGCCGTGGTGGTCTCGCCGGCTTCCGCCAGCACCTCCGTGATCTTCAGCCCCGGACGCTCGGGCCGCACCGAGGTTTCCTCGCGGGCGATGATCGTGCCGCTGGCTTCCACGATGTCGGAGAAACAGGATTTTGCCGCCTTCAGCACCGTGACCGCGGGCCCCTTGGGCGCGTCGTCATCGGCGGCAAGCGTGGGCTGGGACAGCAGCAGCAGTCCGCCCAGGGCAATCAGGGATCTGGAAAAGGAACGCGCAGACAATGGACGCATCGGTTATTCCGGTTGGCCGCAAGGGCTCAATCGATAGCAGAAGCGGTGGCGGCGGGCCATGGGCTCGCGGTCCGAGAATGATGCCGCAGCAACGCGGGCGGCGCGATGCCCCCTGTTGAATTGGTCTTCGCAACCAGCATTGAGGTTCGTTGGCTGCCGTCCAGCAAACTCGTCTTGCCCGGGCTTGTCCCGGGCATCCACGTTCTTTGTGCCGCAGGGCAAGGCGTGGATGGCCGGGACAAGCCCGGTCATGACGATGTGGAGGCACCGAGGGCTCACGGCAATGCCAAAAACTCCACCCAGTTCGGCTTCTTGCCGGTGGCGTAGGATTTCAGCTTGCTGAGCGCGCCGCTGCTCTGGTCGATCGCATACACGCTCATGCCGTCGGACATTTCGCCGACCGCGGCGAGATAGCGGCCGGTCGGATCGATGTTGAAGCCGCGCGGCTGCTTCTCGGTCGGCACGCTGTCGATCGTGGATAGCTTGCCGCTGGTGGCATCGACCTTGTAGGCGGTGAGCGTGTTGGTGGTGCGTTCGGAGGCGTAGAGGAAGCGGCCGTCCGGGGTGATGTGGATGTCGGCGGCCCAGGGCTTTTGACCAGAGTCTTTGCCATTGAACGCCTCCGGCAACGCGGTGGTGCGCTGGATCTCCTCCCAAGCGCCGCTCTTGGCTTCATAGCTGAAGGCGGCGACATCGCCGTTGAGCTCGTGGATGAGATAGACGAACTTGCCATTCGGATGGAACACGAAGTGCCGCGGCCCTGATTTCTCGGGCACCTTGTGGGCCGGCGGATCGCTCGGCGTGAGCGTTCCTGCCGTGGCATCGAACGCAAAGCTCAGCACCTGGTCGGAGCCGAGATTGGTCGCGAACACGAAGCGGTTGTCGGGTGAGGGCAGGAAGGCGTGAGCGTTGAGCCCGGTCGGGATCACCTGCTTCGGCTCGCCGACGACGCCGTTTGCGCCAAGCGGATTCAGCGCGACCTTGTTGCCGCCATAGGAGGCGCTGAACAGCACCTTGCCGGTGCGGTCGGTTGCGATGTTGGCCATGCTGTCGGCGAGCGGGCCGTTGCCGATATGGCTGAGGAGGCCCGTCTTCTGGTCGATCGCGAAGCTGACCGCCAGGAACGGCTGCGAACGGACGCCGGCGATCAGCACGCGGTGGTCGGGCGTGATCGCGAGCGGGGTCGAGGATCCCGGCTTGTCGACGCCGGTGAAGGCCGCCGTCTGCACCGGCGTCATCTCGCCGTTCTCGGCGATCTTGAACACGCTGATGTCGTTGGAGTCGGCATTGCCGACATAGGCGAAGGTTTCGGCCATGCCGGCACGGGCTCCAGAAATAAGAGCAAGGAAAGCGAACAGCGTGGTGGCGATCGCAGCGCGAGCCGCTTTGGATGCGATGCGGCGGTTTGGTCTCAACATGGGCGTCCTCCTCGAGCCGTTACGGCGTTGTCGTTTTGCGGCGGAGGATAGCGGGAGGTAGCCCGTTGCACCAAATTCCAATTGGGATCGATCGATACCGAAATTGTATCGGTCGCGAGCTAGCGCACCGCCGCGGTGAGATCGCGCGACGGCAGGCGCGGGCCGCTCGGATGATCGGGCGGTCCGAGCAGGGTCCATACCGCGACCGCAACCAAGGCGGAGGTCAGGATGGTCCAGGCGATGAGGCGCTTGCGCCTCATGGCAGCGGCATCCCGGCCATGACGGCAAGATCGCCGTCGCTCATGCCGGGGCCTGCGCCGGCGAAATAGATCGCGACACAGGCGATGACCGCGAAGGCGAGATAACCTGCAACGATCCAGCCGTCGTAATTGCGGACGGCCGATCGGGGCGAAAGCGCATGCGAATGTGCACGTTCTGCAATGTCCATGGTCAAAATCCGTCTGTTTGAAAATTGATGCGCTAAACCGCGCAGACGGGATTCTGCGCTGCAAAAGGCGACCGTCGTATGAAGTCGTTCACAGGGGAGGACGCGCTCACGCAGTTGCGAACGAACGTCCCCGTCGTGGCAAAGCGCCACACCGGTTAAACCGATTGCAAGGTCTCGCTGACAAACTACCAATGGTGCTGCGCTTCGCCTGCTCATTCGCAGCGCCCGGCCCCCGGCCACGTGATCGTTCGGGAACGGCAGCCACCTCCCGCCGTTACCCCGGTCTCGCGGGCGGAGGACACCAAAACGGAGGCTGGCACGTGTTTTGGATTTATTGGGACACCGCCTGGTCGCTGATCATCAGCGGTATCATGTTCACCACTATCGTCACCCATCCGGACGCCGAGTTCGCCGAGATCCGGGCGGGGAGACAGTGACAAGACAGGCGCAATAGCCTCCACGCGGCCTGAAATATCCACCTCTCGCGGGTGCAATCGAGCTTGCCTCGCGGATGGACGGCCGTGGTGAACGAAATCTTAGGGGCGGACCGGTAATTTTCTGCATCTTTTTCAGCGATCCGGCGCTCCCATGGCATTGTTTGGCAATCCCTCCATTCGTTCGGTTCTCGGCGCCATCATCGGCATCCTCGGCCTGTTCCTGATCGGGCAGCTCGCAACCGGACTTTTCGGCGCCGTCGAGCGCAACAGCGCGGCGCAGAAGGTCGAGCGCTATGCCGGCACGGACCAGCAGCTCTTCACGGCCCTGCTCGGTTTCCGGATCGAGCGTGGCACGTTCCTGTCGGCGCTGGTTGCGGAAGAGTCGGCCAATGCCGGTGCCGATGACCGCATCGCGGCCAATCGGCAATTGTCGGAAACGGCCTACAAGAGCGTGCTCGAACGCCTCGATGGCGTGTCCGATTCCCGCCTTGCCGGCGTCATGGGCAAGTTCGTTGCGCTCCATGATGCGCTGATGCCGCTGCGAACCAAGGCCGAAGCCCTGATCCACCAGCCAAAGGCTGCGCGCGACACGAAGGCGGCCGACGAGTTCCGGAAAACGGCGCAGGACTATCTCGACGCCATCCTCGCGCTGACCATCGAGCTGGAGAATGCGCTGAAGCTCACCGATCCCGTGGTCGATCATTTGCTGGGCGTCAAGCAGTCGGCCTGGGCCGCGCGCAATTTCGGCGGCCTCATCGCGATCCGTCTCGAGGCCGCGGGCGCCGCCGCAAAGCCCTGGACGGCTGCCGACATTGTCGGAGCAGCCGAGGATACCGGCCGTGCCAAGCAGGCCTGGAGCCAGGTTCAGGATGCAGCAAGCCGCACAGACGCCCCCGCGAGCCTCACCGACGTGATCGCGCGCTCGAAGCAGGGCGACGCCGTCGCCATGATCGAGCGCCAGCAGGGTCTCATCAAGGCACTGAGCAACAACCAGACGATCGAGATCAAGGGCGTGGAGCTTGCCAAGCTCAACACCGCCATCCTCAATTTCTACGTCGAGGCCGGCCAGGCCGCGCTCGCCGAAATGGTCGCCCGCGCCGGTCAGCAGATGGTTTCCGCGAAATGGAGCCTGGCGCTCAACGGCGGCATGATGCTGGTGGCGCTCGCCATCACATTGTTCGGCTTCATCCTCGTGAGCCGCCGCGTCAGCGCGCCGATCCGCAAGCTGACGCAGGCGATGCGCTCGCTCGCCGAGCGCGACTACGCGATCGATCTTGCCGGCATCGAGCGCGGCGACGAGATCGGGGAAATGTCGCGCGCGGTCTCCGTGTTCAAGGAGAACATGATCGCCGGCGACCGTCTCGCCGAACAGCAGACGGCGGAGCAGGCGAAGAAGGAGCGGCGCCAGCTCGCCGTCGAGCGGCTGATCGGCGAGTTCGAGAAGACCGTCACGGACTCGCTGCACACGCTGGCCTCGGCCTCGGGCGAATTGAACGCCACTGCGCAATCGATGTCGTCGACCGCCGAGCAGGGCTCGTCCAAGGCGGCCTCGGTCGCGAGCCTGTCGGGCGACGCCTCCTCCAACGTGCAGACGGTTGCGGCGGCCACCGAAGAGCTCTCCGCTTCGATCACCGAGATCAGCCGTCAGGTCGCGGAATCCTCCAGCATCGCCGGTGCCGCGGCCAGCGAAGCCGACCGCACCAATGCCGAAGTGCAGGCGCTGGCCGATGCCGCCCAGCGCATCGGCGACGTCGTCGCGCTGATCACGGGCATTGCCGAGCAGACCAATCTGCTCGCGCTCAACGCCACCATCGAGGCCGCGCGCGCCGGCGAGGCCGGACGCGGCTTTGCGGTGGTCGCCTCCGAAGTGAAGAACCTCGCCACCCAGACCGCGAAGGCGACCGAGGAGATCACCGGCCAGGTCGCCGCGATCCAGGGCGCGACCAAATCGTCGGTGACCGCGATCCAGTCGATCGGCACCACCATCCAGCGCGTCAACGAGATTGCGGCTGCGATCGCCGCCGCCGTCGAGGAGCAGGGCGCCGCGACCCGCGAGATCGCGCGCAATGTGCAGCAGGCCTCGCAAGGCACCAACGAAGTCTCGCGGCACATCTCCGGCGTGTCGCAAGCCGCCGGCCAGACCGGCGCTGCCGCCGGCGAAGTGCTGGACTCCGCCAAAATGCTGGCGCGTCTGTCCGACGACCTCAAGCGCGACGTCGACCGCTTCGTCGGCGATCTCAGGGCGGCGTAAAAGGTCCGTAGGTGGGTTAGTCCGAAGATTTGTAGGGTGGGTTAGTCTTACTGCGTCATGGTCGTCGCCGTCCATTTGACGCTGCGCTGGTGCCACAGCACGGACATCGCGGCAGGGTTTTGATGAGCGCGCGGATCAACCGGGCGCGCATGGTTGCGATCGAGTTCGGGATGTGGCGTTCAGGCCGCGTGGGCGGAGCCTCTGGGTCGATAATCGTCGGGTAAGCGAGGTAGCGGGACTGGCGCGGCGGAACGAGGTCCTGAGGGGGGAATCGTCGCCTGCTCGGCGATCAGGAAGCCGTAGGCTGCGATGCACAGAGTTGCGTGGTGATGGAAGCCACGCCAGCCGCGTCCCTCGTAGTGACTGAGCCCGACCTCTTGCTTGAGTTCTTGATAGTCGCGCTCGATGCGCCAGCGAAGCTTGGCGAGATCGACGAGCCGCTCGAAGCTGATGGTCTCCGGCAGCGTTGAGAGCCAGTATTTGGTAGGCTCTGCTTCCCCCTCGGGCCATTCGATCAGCAGCCATTCCGGCGACAGCTTCTCGGGGATCAGTTTGTTGTACCCGACACGGACGCGCACACGTGCAAAGCGCGAGGACAGCCGGTCGGCCGAGCCTTCCCGCCACGTCACCGTACGCCAGGCCTGCTTCGGCAGAGCAAGCGTCACTTCCTTGGCCGAGACAAGATCGGGCTCGTCGCGTCGGCCGGTATTGTTCAGCGGCTTGTCCTTGCGCCGTGGGCGAGTGCCGGGTCGCCACATCAATGTATTAGGCAAAATGCCGGCTACATAGAGCACGCCCAAGGCTGTCATTCCCGCGCGTAGCCGCGAGTCATTGCCATAGGCCGTGTCCATCAATCCGACACCGCGCGGCAGGCCGGCCTCGCAAGCCCAACGTATCTGCTCCAGCGCGATCTCTGGTTTGGTCCTAAACTTGATCTCCTTCGGAACGCCCGCCTTCTTCCGGCGCGCGCGATCCTTCGCCCAAGTCTCCGGCAAATACAGCCGATAAGTCGCTGGAAGACTGGCGGCATGGTTGGCGATCGACAGAGACACCGCCACCTGGCAGTTGGCCTGCTTGCCGAGCTGACCGCAATATTGGTGGTGGACGCCGACCGAATGCTTGCCCTGCTTGGGGAATGACGTGTCGTCGATGATCCACGCCTCGATCGGCCCGCTCTTCTCGATCGCGGGCAGCGCCATCTCGCGGACCTTGGCAAGCACGTCCGCGTCCGACCAGGTCGCGTTACCGACAAAATGCAACAGTGATTGGTGCTGGGCTGCCGTCCGCGCCGGGGCCGTGCGCGCCGCCATCGGCTCGACGCTCTTGCGTTCACCCGGCAGCATCAAGCCGGTGCAATAGTCACGCAGTGGTCTCATCCGCACGGCCTGACCGATCACACTTCCAAGCCCCGCCACATACGCCGTAAACCGTGCCTCGCTGCCTTCACCCTGATTGAGATCCATCTGGCCCCCCGTGTGCCAAACATTGAATCTCTTCAAATATTTGATTCTACGCCCCCGCGGGCGCGACCGAATGACTCAGTAAGGTTAGCCGAAGGCGTAACCCACCACTTCTGTCACCGCGGAAAGAGAAGAGGTGGGTTACGCTTCTCTAACCCACCCTACGAAATCATTGCATCATCGCGACATCAGCACCGGAAAATCGGTGTTGGCGCACGGTGCCGCGGGAAGATCGATGCGGCTCTGGCCGCTTGCTATTTTTGGACCAATTGGTCTATATTCAAGCATGAGCCACCAGCCCCCCGTGCAGCTGCCCCGTGGCCGCCCGCGCAGCTTCGACGTGGACGCCGCTGTCGAACGCGCGATGGGTGTGTTCTGGTCGCGCGGCTATCACGCGACCGCGCTCCCGGACCTGCTTCGTGCGACGCGGCTCTCGCGCGGCAGCCTGTATGCCGCTTTCGGCGACAAGCACTCGCTGTTCCTGCGGGCGCTCGATCGTTACATCGCCGATGCCGTGGCGCGGATGGAGGTCGAACTCGCCCCCCACCGGGAGCCGATCGACGGCCTGCGGGCTTACCTTGCCGGCTATGTCGACCGCAACAGCGGTGCCAATGGTCGGCGCGGATGCCTGCTGGTCGCTACAGCCATGGAATTGGCTGGCCGTGATGCCGACGTTGATCGTCGGATCGGGAGTTTTTTCAAAACCATGGAGGCCATGGTCGCTGATACACTTTCCCGTGCGAAGGTAACGGGCAGGTTGGCCGATGGTGTCGAGCCTTCGAGTGCCGCCCGCATTCTGGTCTGTTTCGTCGAGGGCCTGCGGGTGGTCGGTAAAACGGCACCGACACGGATCATCTCGCAAGCCACCGTTGATGCTTTTCTCGACCGCTTCATCAGGTAGAGAACTCATGAACACCCCCGCTGTTGTCGCGTCTATATCTAAACCGAACGGTCTTGAAAGGAAGGATGCCATGTCTGCTATCCAGATCGTCTGCGCGGTAGCAGTCCCCCTGCTCTGGGGTTATCAGTTCGTGGCCATCAAAGTGGGCGTTATGGAGTTTCCGCCTCTCTTCTTCCTTTCTCTGCGCTTCATAGCCATCGCATTGTTGCTTGTTCCTTTTGTCAAAAGGCCCACACGTCAACAGTTCGGCCCTATCGCAGCCATTTCGTTTTTCCTTGGTGGACTGAACTTCGGGCTCTTCTATGTTGGCCTCGGCCTCGGCTCGGGAAGCATGTCGGCCATCGCAATTCAACTCGCGACGCCCTTCACCGTCCTGTTGGCCTGGCCGCTGCTCGCGGAGCGGCCGTCGCTCGCCACCTCCGCCGGCGTGGTGCTGGCGTTCGCCGGCGTGGTTGTGCTGGCGGCGGAGCCGGGCCCGTCGGCAAATGCGCTTCCGCTGCTGCTGGTGGTCGGCGCCGCCTTCGCATTCGCGGTGTCCAACGTCCTGACCAAGCGCTACGGCCCGTTCGATCCGCTGATGTTGATGGGATGGTCGTCATTGCTGACGGTGCCGCAAGTGTTGTTGATGTCGTTGCTGCTCGAATACGGACAGCGGGCGAGCCTGATCGCGGCGGACGAACGCGGCTGGCTGGCGCTCGCCTACACGATCTTCATCGGGGGAATTGTCGGGTTCGGCCTCTGGTTCTGGCTGATCGCCCGCTGCTCGATGGGCCGCGTCGCGCCGTTCGGCCTGCTGCTTCCGGTGTTCGCCTTGATGTCGAGCGTGCTGTTCCTCGGCGATCGCGTGACCCCGAAGCTGATTGTCGGCGCGATGCTCGCGATCTCCGGCGTCGCCATGACGCAGGTCAGGCCACGCGCTCGACCAGCCTGAACCGGGTACGCATTATTGCAGCAGCACTTTCGGCATCACGACGACGACGTCGACCTGCCGCTTCAACACCCGCGAGGCGACGGAAGCGATGTAGAACGAGTAGCCGTCCTCGATATCGGAGGCGACCTCCTCGTCCCTGGCGAAGGCGTAGAGCAACTTGCCGTCGACATTGTCGAAACGGATGCCCGCAAACAGGCGGTCGAACGCCTCGGCGCCGACGGCTCCTGCCACGAGCGCCTGGATCGCCTGGTCCTGAACGAGTGAGAGCTTCATCATGCCGATGAGATATGGAACGCTCGCCCGAATGCAAGGTTCGGCGGCGGAAGCCTTTGATGCCAGCGGTCCGCCGCCCGTTCCCAGACGCTGCGATCGGTCAGGCGTTGGTGCCGCCATCCACTGTCAGGTTCGCGCCCGTGATGTAGGCCGCCTCGGGGCTCGCGACGAAAGCGACCAGGGCGGCCACCTCCTCGACCTTGCCGTAGCGGTTGAGCGCCGTCGCGGCTTTTTGCGGGGTAGCCCAGTCGCCGGAGGCAGGGTTGAGGTCGGTGTCGATCGGGCCGGGCTGCACGTTGTTCACCGTGATGCCGCGATCGCCGACCTCGCGCGCAAGCCCTTGCGTGAACATCCGGATGGCGGCCTTCGTCGCCGAATAAGGCACCAGTCCCGGGGTCATCATGCGTTCGCCGACGCAGGAGCCGATCGAGATGATGCGGCCGTTGTTGTTCATCTGCTTCAGCGCGGCCTGCGTGGTGACGAACACGCCGCGGATGTTGAGGTTGATGACCTGGTCGAGTTCCTCCAGCGTGGTCTCCTCGAACGTCTTGGGGATCGCGGTGCCGGCATTGTTCACGAGCACGTCGAGCTTGCCGAGTGCGCTGACGGTCTTCTCGACCGCGGCCTGAACGGCCTTGGGGTTGGTGGCGTCGGCCTGGATCGCGATGGCCTTGCCGCCGGCGCCTTCGATTGCCTTGACGAGGCTAGCGGCCGCATCCGCGCCTTTGGTGTAGGTGATGGCGACCTTGGCGCCGTCGGCAGCCAATCGTCGGGCGATGGCCGCGCCGATTCCGCGGGAGCCGCCGGTGACGAGCGCCGTCTTGCCGTCCAGTTTCTGTGACATGTCGTTTTCCTTTGCTCTGGGTTGAGAGGGATCAGCTGGCGGTTCTGCCGCCGTTGACGCTGACGATCTGGCCGGTGATGAACGAAGCCTTGTCCGAGGCCAGGAACAGGATCGACTCCGCCAGCTCTTCCGGCTTGCCGGCGCGGCGAAGTGGGATTCCTGCGAGCAGCCCCGCTTTACGATCTTCGGATCCGGTGAAGCGATCGAGCATGGCGGTCTCGACCGGCCCGGGCGCGATGGCATTGACGCGGACGCCGAAGGCCGCTGCCTCGAGCGCTCCGGATTTAGTCAGGCCTTCGACGGCATGCTTGCTTGCGACATAGAGCGAGGCGTTGGGCGCGCCGCGACTGCCCATCGTCGACGAGATGTTGACGATATTGCCAAAGCCCTGGGCCTGCATCGCACGCAGCTCGTGCTTCATGCAGAGCAGCACGCCGAGCACGTTGGTGTCGAAGGTTGCCGCATAGGTTTCCGGTGTCTGCGCGGTCACCGGTCCCGGCGTTCCCTCGGTACCGGCGTTGTTGACCGCGACGTCGAGACGGCCGAAGCGCGCGACGGTCTTGTCGATCATTGCGCGAACGTCATCTTCGTTGCGGATGTCGGCCTTGATGAATTCGGCGTCCGGGCCGAACGTGCGGAGTTGCTTGACGAGCTCCGTACCGGCGTCCTCGCGCCGCCCGGTGACGACCACGATGGCACCTTCTCGTGCAAAGGCCATCGCGGCGGCGCGACCAATGCCCGTCAGTCCCCCGGTGATCAGCACGACCCACCCAACCATGATGCACTCCTTCATGAATTCGTGATGCGCGTCGGCCTTGTCTTGAGCGACGCGTGCCGGGTCCATATGTGCGCGATCAGCGCGCACGCATTCGTAGGCCGCCGGCGGGCAGCCGTCCTGAAATCGCGGTGAACCAACCCGAAATTGTTCTGAAATTTGAGCAGCAACGGCGAAGCTTATCGCCTTGCAAGCGCAATCGGCCGGGTGCAGTGTTTGCGGCGCCAACGGCTCGTTCGATACTGGGTGAGAGCGTGAATATTCGTCCTCAAGACGTCGGACAAGGCGGCCTGGGTGCGCTGGATCTGGTCCAGATTGCCGATCTGACGCTCGATCTTCGACGCGAAGAATTGCGCGACGGCACCGGTGCGCGCGTCGATCTGCGGCATCGATCGTTCGGTGTGCTCCGGCACCTCGTGATGAACGCAGGGCGGGTCGTGTCCAAGGACGAATTGCTGGCCGCGAATTGGCCCGGCGTGAGCGTCACCGAGGATTCTCTCACCCAGTGCATCTCCGATATCCGCCGCTTGCTCGGCGAGTCCGGCCGCGACCTGGTTCGGACCGTCGCGCGCCGCGGTTACATGATCGTCTTGCCGGAGCAGACGTCTCAGACCGTGCAGAATGTTTCGGCCGGACCAACCGTTGCCGTCTGGCCGTTCGAGACCGACGTCGGCGGCGATATCCTTGCCCCGCTCGCCGATGGGCTGACGCAGCAGATCGTCTCGGCGCTGGGGCGGTTCGGCGAGTTGCGCGTGCTCACGCGGAACGTGACGAGATCCTATCGGGATCGATTTCAAAGCGCGGCCGATATCGGCCAGGCGCTCGGGGTGAATTATCTCGTCGAGGGGCATCTGCGGCAGGACGGCGAACTCGCCCGCATCGACGTGCTTCTGTCCGACGCGCGCACCGGCGCGCAGGTCTGGAGCAAGACGTTCAAGGCAAACCTCGCCGCCTCCAGCCTGCTCACGATCCAGGACGAGATATCCGGGCAGGCAAGCGCCATGATCGGCAGCTATTGGGGTGCGATCGGGGCTGCCGAATACAGGCGCATCCAGAACAAGCCGAGCGCAGAGCTGACGCCCTATGAGTGCATCGTCCAGGGCGTGCTGGGAATTCCGACCGATGCCACCGTTCTCGAGCCGGTCGCCAAGGCGCGCGAGGCGCTGGAACGCCTGACGCGCGACGAGCCGCGAAACGCGTCGGCCTGGGCGGCGCTCGTGCTCGTGTTCAACAGCCAGCGGACCTGGGGCTTTCCGTCGCCGACCGGCGAGATTGGCCCGATCTCGGAGCGACTTCATCTGGCCGACCTCGCGGTCGAGGCCGCGAACCGCGCCGTCGAGATCGCACCGAACGATGCCTTCGTGCGGGGGCTGGTCGCACGCGCCGCCTGGATGGCGTGCCAGCCCGATCTGCTGCGCATCGAGACGATGCGCGCGATCGAGCTCAATCCCAACGATCCGCAAAATCTCGGACCATTGGGCAATCTGATGGCCTATGCGGGTTTCTGGGACGAGGGCGTGGCGCTCGCCGAGAAGGGCATCGCATTGACGGCGCCCAGCACGCCCCGCTGGTGGTGGTGGGCGTCGGCAAAGCGCGCCTTTGCGCACGGGAATTACGCGGAAGCCTTTGACGCGTTCCGTCAATCCTATGTCGAGCAGCTCTGGATCAGCCATCTGCACATGGCCTATACGCTGCCATTTCTCGACCGGGCCAATGAGGCGAGGGCGCATGTCGTGGCGTTGCTGCGGATGCGGCCCGGCTTCACGATCCGAGAGGCGGACGCCTATTACAAGATGTGGTGCTTCGCACCGTCCTACCGCGAGAAGATGTGCGAGGCGCTGCGGATCGCGGGACTTCCCGGCGGGGAGCTCGCTTAAGCCGCGGCCGCCTGCTTCGACAGCAATTGCTTCAACTTCGCCGCGGGCACGGCCGGGCTGAACAGCCAGCCCTGCATCTGGCTGCATCCGAGCTGGCGCAGCACCTCGCGCTGGGCTTCGGTCTCGACGCCTTCCGCCGTCGTCGCCATGTGGCGGGCGGCGGCCATGTGCACCACGGCCTGGACGATCGGGGACGAATCTTCCGGCTCGCCGATGTCGCTGATGAAGCTGCGGTCGATCTTGATCTTGTCGAACGGGAAACGGTGCAGATAGCTCAGCGACGAATAGCCGGTGCCGAAATCGTCGAGCGCGATGCGCACGCCGAGCTCGCGCAGCTGCTGGAGGATGGTCAATGCCTCCTCGTCGTCGCGGATCAGCACGGTCTCGGTGATCTCGAGCTCGAGCCGTCCGGGCGCCAGGCCCGATTCTGCGAGCGCGGTGGCGACCTTCAGCGCCAGCGTCTTGGAGCGGAACTGCACTGGCGAGACGTTGACGGCGATATGGATATCGCCGGGCCAGGAGGCGGCCTCGTTGCAGGCCTGCTTCAGCACCCATTCGCCGATCTCGCCGATCTGGCCGGTGTCTTCGGCAACCGGAATGAAGTCCGCGGGCGAGACCATGCCACGCTCGGGATGGCGCCAGCGCAGCAGCGCCTCGCAGCCGGTGACGACATTGGCGGAGAGATCGACCAGCGGCTGGTAGTGCACCTCGAACTCGCCGCGGACCAGCGCCTGCCGCAGATCGAGCTCGAGCTGGCGGCGCAGCCTGGCCTTGGCGTCGTATTCGGGGACGAAGATGCGGAAGGTGCCGCGGCCTTCGGTCTTTGACGCGTACATCGCCAGATCGGCGCGCTTGAGCAGATCGTCGAGATTGTCGCCGTGATCGGGCGCCATCGCGATGCCGATGCTGGCATCGGTCGCAATCTCCTGGCCCTTGCAGTCGACCGGCATGCGCAGCAACTTCAGGATCTGCTCGGCAAGCGCGCTCAATTCGGCCTGGTCGCAGGTGCCGGACTTGACGATCGCGAACTCGTCGCCGCCGAGCCGCGCCACCAGATCGTTGCCGCTGACGCAGGCACGCAGGCGGTTGGCGACCTGGCGCAGCAGCTCGTCGCCGACCTCGTGGCCGAGCGAATCGTTGACGCCCTTGAACTCGTCGACGTCGATGTAGAGGATCGCGAACGGCTTGCCTTGGGCGAGCTCCGCGACGCGGCGCTCCAGATGGCCGCGCATCAGCACGCGGTTGGGGAGGTCGGTCAGCGCGTCGTAATGCGCCATATGCGCGATGCGCTCGTCGGCGCGGATGCGCTCGGTGACGTCGTCATGGGTGGCGAGCCAGCCGCCGGCCGTGCCGGGCTGGTTCTTGATTTCGATCAGGCGGCCGTCGGCGGTCTCCACGACCGCGCTGTGCGTCTGCCCGACGCTGCCCAAAATGCCGTCGCAATAGCTGTCGACGTCACCGTCGAACGAGCCGGTGTCGGCGCGGTGCTGGATCACGTCGCGGAAATAGGCGCCGGGTTTCACCACGTCGGTCGAGAGCCCGTACATGTCGATGTAGCGGCGGTTGCAGACGATGAGCCGCTCGTCCTGGTCGAACATCAACAGGCCCTGCGTCATCGTGTTGAGCGCGGTGTCGAGCCGCTGCTTCTCCAGCGAGATCCGGCGCGTCATCTGGCGGAAGGTCAGCGTCAGCGTGAGCACGAGCAGGGCGATCGAGACCACCGCCACGGTGACGAAGAATTTGGTCTGCGTGCGCCAGGTGGCGAGCGTCGCGTCCAGCGACCTGGTCGCGATGATGACCAGCGGCTCGCCGCTCAGCAGACGCGAGGCGACGATGCGCTCCGTGCCGTCGATCGGGCTTGTGAGCTTCGTCGTGACGAAGGTGCGCTCGAACACGGCTTTCTGCTCCGCCGAGCCGATGCGGTAATTCTGCCCGATCATCGCCTCGACATGCGGAATGCGCGCGAGCAGCTGGCCGTTCTGGTGGTACATCGCGATCGAGGAGCCCTCGCCGAGGCCGGTCGAGGCGAAGAAGGATTCGAGCTGCTCCGGCGCGATCGCCCGCGAGACCATGCCGATGAACTCGCCATGCGGGCCGGAGACGCGCCGCGCGAACACGATCGCCGGCCCATTGCCGAACCGGCCGGGCACGACCTCGACCTCTTCCTGCGCGATCGGATCGTTCTTGAGGCGGTTGAAATAGCCGCGATCGGCGACGGAGATGTCGGCGACCGGCCAGCGCCGCGACGAGTTGATCAGCACGCCCTCGGAGTCGAACACGTTGGCGCCGGCAACGTCGGACCAGGCGCTGGCTTTCGCGCGCAGCACCTGGTGCGTCGCCAGCGTGCTCATTTCCTGGCGGAAGATTTCGGCGGATTCGATGCCGCGGCTTTCGAGCTCCGCGATGACGCTCTTCTGGAGCACCGCGAAATCGGCGAACTCGCGGTCGAAATGACGGGCGAGCAGCCGCACTGCGCTGTCCAGGCTGTCGCGGCCGCTCTCGATGGCGTTCTGGCGGAAGCGGTCGACGGTGAGCGCGGTGCCGATCGCCGTCGCGGCCATCAGCACGAAGCCGCCGACGATCAGCCACGTCAGCGGCGCTCCCCGCCAACGGCGAAGCAACGCGCGCATCCGCGCGGTCCATCGAATTGATGCGCCCATCCGGCCCTCCCGTGGGATGCAAGATGCACCAAAACCGACAAGACCCCGTTACCAGTGACGGTTAGGGAAGTATGAATTTGAGCGGAATCAGCGGGTTGGTGCGCTGCCGGGGCGGTTTTTGGGAAATGCTGCTCCGCAATCCCTCAATTCCGCCGGATCTCCCATTTCAGCGCGTCCGCATTCTCCCTGGCGAACATCGCCGGCACGTCGAACTGTCCGGTGACGAGATCATAGCGACATTGCCAGCCGCCCAGTCCCTTCACCGCGACGTTCTTCGGATGCTTGTCATATTCGCCGCCCAGCGAGATCACGATGTAGCGGTTGTCGGGCCAGTTCACGCCGAGCCAGCGATAGGCCTCCTCCGTGCCTTTCACGAGATTGGCCGAGATATGGTAGTCGAGCTTGGCGAACGTCTTCGTCTCCGGCCGGCCGTAGAAATAATCCCAGGCGAGATCGCTGAGCGACTTCTTCTTGGTCGCACTCACGAAGGCGCCGTTCTCGACATGGTAGAGAAAGAGGTCCTGCTCGCCCGAGCCGGTCTTCTGCATCCGCACCAGCCATTGCGAGTCGTTGGTGAAGCGGAAGCCGGCGCCGTAGCCCTGCTCCGGCTTCAGCTCCGTCATCCGGTCGCCGCGGCGGGCCCAGACCTGCCATTTGACGTCCCAATCGCCGCCGTCCTTCATGTACTGCTGGAGCTTGGTGGCGCCGTCGGGCGAGGTGAAGGCGAGATTGGCGTCGTCGGTGAGGGTGAATCCCGGCGGCGGGCCGGAGGCGGCAAGCACAGGGGAGGCGGCGAGCGTCAGGGCAAGCGCCAGCCAAGGTGCGGGACGGCAAAATCCGGTCACGGGAAAAATCCTTAAAAAATGGCCGCAAAAGATGGTCAGGCGGCCTCGCACATTTGACGCGGAGGGGGCCGTGTCGGTTCATCCGGAGCGTGCGGGAAAGCCTGCCATCATCCCATCGACCGTCTTGCTGCCGTAGCCAAATCGGCGCAATTTGCGCGGGTTGATTTGGGACCCAGAAGGTTCGGACCGCTGATGATCACCGCAATCAAGGCCTTCATTGCATTCTGTCTCTTGGCAGTGGCCGGCACCGTGCTGGTGATCGGCCCGACCGAGCTGCGCCGCCTACTGCCGGGCGGGACGAAGACCGAGGTCGCGGTCGCCGCCAAGCCGGAGGCAATGCCTGAAATCAAGCCCGAGCCAAAGGCCGAAGCGCCGAAGCTCGCCGTCACTGCGGAGCCGGCGCCCGCCGCGCCGAAGGCGGGCGCCATGGCCGAGACCCAGAAGCAGGTCACGGCTGCACTCGCCGATCTCGCACCGGTCAAGGCGCCGCCGGCGGTAACCGACACCGGGCCTCGCTTCGACGTGGCGCGCGTCGACGATCATGGCGAGGCGGCGGTGATCGCCGGCCAGGCCACACCGGGCGCGAAGGTCGAGCTGCTGCGCGACGGCCAGCCGCTCGACACCGTCGTGGCCGATGCGTCCGGCCAGTTCGTGATGACCCCGCCAAAGCTTCCCTCAGGCAGCTATGAGCTGACCCTGCGCGCCAAGGCGCCGGACGGAACGGTGACGCAGTCCGGCCGCACCATGCCGGTGACGATCGCCGAGGCAGCGCCGGCGCCGGCGCGTGTTGCACCCATCGCCAAGCAGGATACGAAGCAGGCCGAGAAGCCGGACGAGAAATCGGATGTCGTGGCGTCCCTGCCGGGACCGCGCGTTGCCTCGGCACCGGCGCGACCCAGAATGATGGGAGCGCCTAAGCCGAGGGTCATGGCGCGGGCGCCGGCGGTGACCACGACCACGACCACGGCCGTCGCGTCGGCGTCGCCCGCAGAAGTCCTCAACACGACGCCGGCAGAGGCCGGCGGCAACCGGGTGATCTCCCGCGGCGACAGTCTCTGGGCGCTGAGCCGTCTCGCCTATGGCGACGGCAACCGCTATGCGGTGATCTTCAACGCCAACCGCGACAAGATCCACAATCCCAATCTGATCTATCCCGGCCAGACTTTTGTGATGCCGCAAAAGGCGGAGTGACGCGGGCTGCTTGTGCGGCTCTTTGACCACCATTGTGTCGGAACCTTTGGTTCCGCTGCGAGTCTTCTCAGGGCGACGCGATGCGCGCTTGGCACTGGAGGAGGGCCAAGGAGTGGTCAGGTCGGTTTTCAAGTCGAGATTCCGGGTAGGATTTGCGCTCGCCGGCGCAGCCTTTCTGACTCTGGCAGTGCTGCCGAACCGGGCCGAGGCTCAGTTCGGCTTGGGTGGCGGGCCGCTTGGCGTTGCACGTTTCGCCGTCGGTCATGTGATTGGTCTGGCGCGGCTGCGCCATTCTCGCCTGGCGGTGCGGGGCGGCCGCACCCGTGACGCCGCCTTGCGGTCGCAGGACCCTCGCGGCGACGAGCGCGCCCAGCTTGCCAATCCTTATATCCTGCGCGCGGCGCTGACGGCGCAAGCGGCGCTGTCCGGCTGGCATGGCGGCCGTCGCCCGCAAGGCTGGTGGCGGCATCCTGACGGCAGCTATGGCTGGGTCGGCCCGGTGTTCTGGCCGTTCGCGCATGACGATCTCACCAACGCCGTGATCTTCGGCGATGTGACCGGCCTCTCGCTCTACGGTTATGGCGATATCTATGCCGCGATCTTCGCGCCCTATGCGGCGGCGGAGCTCGCTGCCTACACGGCCCCGCAAGGTCGCCGCGCGCGAAAAGTCCCGTCGGTGGATGATCTCTGCGAGGCCAGCGACACCGGCGGTATGCCGGTCGATCGCATCGCCGCCGCCGTGCAGCCGAACGAGATGCAGCGCACCGCGCTCGACGATGTCAGCACCGCCTGGACGGCCGCGCGCGATACCATCCGCAGTGCGTGTCCGACGCAGACGTCTGCGACAGCGCCCGAGCGCATCAACGTGATGCAGGCGCGCCTCGAGGCGATGATCAAGGCCACCGACACGATCGCGCCGCCGCTCACCAAGTTCGTCGATCTCCTCGACGACAATCAGAAGGCAAGGCTCGATGCGCTGGCAAACGAGCGCCGCGCCGCGCTTGCGGCGATCCAGCGCAGGGATGTGCAGAGGGATGCGCAGAAGGACGCGCAGGCGGCATCGGCCTGCCAGTCGGACAGCGATCCCCGCTATGACGAGCAGGCGCAGCGCCAATACCAGCAGCTGGTGCAGCAGCAATGGCCGGCCTCCGACATCGCCACCGCGTTGCGCCTCGACGACACGGGTCGCGCCCGCCTCGACGTGCTCCAGGACACCGCGCTGCGTACCATGGAGACGTTGAGCCCGTGTCCGTCCAAGCCAGCAGCGACGCCGCAAGCCCGCCTCGCCGCGGTGAAGGCGCGGCTCGAGACGATGCTGCAAGCAGTCAAGGGCGTCGGCGATGCGCTCGACGATTTCGAGGCGGACTTGAGCGACGAGCAGAAGGCGGGGTTCGAGGCGATGGGGCCGAAGCGGGGGATGTGAGGGCCGTGAGTTTCAGGGGCTAAATCCCGCCCTGCGCACCCAATTTGAGGACTCGGCGAACGCCGGGGCCCTATCGTAGGGCTTCCGGCCCGGCTCCGGTTCGCCTAAAAGTTGCTGATGAACGAATTCGCCTTCCATCCGGAGGACAAGGCGCGGTCGCTGATCGACCGGCGGCTTGTCGCTTCCGGGTGGATTATCCAGTCCAAGGACGACATGAACCTCGGCGCCGGGCCGGGCGTGGCCGTTCGCGAATTCCCGACCGACTCCGGCCCGGTCGATTATGCGCTGTTCGTCGGCCGGAAGCTCTGCGGCGTCATCGAGGCGAAGCCCGAGGGGATGACCCTGTCCGGGTTCTCTGAGCAGGCCTCGCGCTACATTGCCGGCGCGCCGAAGCATCTCGTCCGCGAAGACGGTCAGGTCCGGTTCGAATACGTCGCTTCGGGCACCGAGACCCTGTTTCGGGACCATGCCGACCCTGATCCGGCATCGAGGCGCTTGTTCTCGTTTCATCGGCCCGAGACGCTGGAGCGCTGGATCAAGGAGCCGGTCACTTTGCGTGGCCGGCTTCGGGCCATGCCTCAGTTTCTCACGGACGGCCTGCGCGCTTGCCAAATCGACGCCGTCTCGGCACTCGAAAAGTCGATGGCGGAGAACCATCCGCGGGCGCTGGTCCAGATGGCGACCGGCGCCGGCAAGACATTTACGGCCTGCACGTTGAGCTACCGGCTGCTGGCGCACGCCGGCTTCAAGCGCATCCTGTTTCTCGCCGATCGCGCCAACCTCGTTCGCCAGACGCGCGACGAATATCTCGCCTACCGGCCGCCCGGCACCGGGCGATCGTTCTCCGAGATCTACAACGTGCAAAAACTTGGCGCGGCTGGGCTCGACAAGGACGCGGAGATCGTGATTGCCACGATCCAGCGCGTCTATTCCGTCCTGACCGGGAAGGAGCTGTCGGAGGACGAGGAGGAGGCCTCCTCGTTCGAGGCCTCCCGCGCCGAGACCGAGCGCCTGGTGTCCTATAACCCGTCGATTGCGATCGAGGCCTTCGATCTCGTCATCACCGACGAATGTCATCGCTCGATCTACGGCACCTGGCGTCAGGTGCTGGAATATTTCGACGCCTTCACGATCGGGCTGACCGCAACGCCTTCGCTGCACACGCTCGGGTTCTTCAACAAGAATCTGGTTGCGCAATATCCCTATGAGCGATCCGTCGTCGAAGGTGTCAATGTCGGTTTCGACATCTTTCGTATCCGCACCGAGATCGGCGAGCGCGGCAGCACGGTGAAGGCGGGATATGATCTGCCTGTTCGCGACAAGCGCACGCGCGCCGAGCGTTACGAGACACTGGACGCGGATTTCAGCTACACGCCGGACCAGCTCGACCGTTCGGTGCTGGTGCCGAACCAGATAAGAACCGTGCTCGAAACCTACCGCGAAACGCTGTTCACCGAGCTGTTCCCCGGCCGCACCGAAGTCCCAAAAACGCTGATCTTCGCCAAGGACGATCATCATGCCGAGGAGATCACCAATCTCGTCCGCGAGGTCTTTGGCAAGGGCAACGACTTCGCCAAGAAGATCACCTACAAGACCGACGGCGGCGATCCCGAGGCCATCATTCGATCGTTCCGCAACGACTACAATCCGCGCATTGCCGTGACCGTCGACATGATCGCGACCGGCACGGACGTGAAACCGCTGGAGGTCCTGATCTTCCTGCGCGACGTCAAGTCCGAACTCTATTTCGAGCAGATGAAGGGCCGCGGCGCACGCACCATCCCTGCGGACAAGCTGCGCGAGGTGACGCCGGACGCCGAGGCCAAGACCCGCTTCGTACTGATCGACGCCGTCGGCGTCACCGAAAGCCTCAAGTCGATCTCGCAGCCGCTGGAGCGCAATCGGGCGGTCTCCTTCGATCGCTTGATCGACGACATCGCCGCCGGCCGGCGCGACGACGATGCTTTTGCGACCCTGGCCGGCCGTCTGGCGGCACTCGATCGCCGCATCGGCGACAAGGACCGCGCCGCAATCGTGAAGGCGTCCGGCGGTGTCGACCTGACTGGTCTTGCCTCGCGCCTGCTCAGCGCAATCGATCCGGACGCGTTGGCCGCGCGTGTGCCAAAGGACGCGCCCGAGCCGGAGCAGAAGAAAATCCGCGAGGCCGTCAAGGATGAGGCGGCGACGATTTTCGACGACCCGGCGCTGCGGCGGCTGCTGAAAGAGGTCAAGGCCGCCGCGGATATCCGCATCGATACCATCTCCACGGATGCCGTGGTCTCCTCCGGCTGGGACGAGAAGAAGGCCACCGACACTGTCGAACGGTTCAAGCGCTTCCTCGACGAACGCCGCGACGAGCTCGCCGCCCTGCAAATCCTCTATCGCCTGCCTTATGCACAGCGCCGTTTGACCTATGAAGCCGTCGATGATTTGAAGGAGGCGTTGAAGCGTCCGCCCTGGCTGCTGGAACCTGTCGACATCTGGCGCGCCTACAAACGCCTGGCGTCGGAGAAGGTGCGGGGCAATCCGGCGGGCACATTGGCGGATATCGTGATGCTCGTGCGCTACGCGATCGGAGAAACCGAGTCGCTTGAACCTTTGCCGTCGGTCGTCGCGGGGCGGTTCAATCTCTGGCTTGGCCGCGAGGAAAAGGCTGGGCGAACCTACAGCGATGAGCAACGAAACTGGCTGATGGCGATCCGCGATCACCTCGGCGTCAACATCGAGATCAGGCCGGAAGACATGATGGATGCGCCGGAATTTTCTGCGCGGGGTGGCATCGTCAGGGCGCGGGCGCTGTTTGGGGCTCGATTGCCGGCGTTGCTTGATGAGCTTTGGGATGTACTGGTGGCGTAATGCAAGTTGGGTCGGGATTGGCGAAACAGGATGAAGTTGACGGTCCTTGGCCGTTACCCGATGGATGGTCTTGGACGAGGATAGACCGCATTGCTGCCGTCAATCCCTCGACGAATTTTGAAACGTTGGATTTGGCCTCCGAGATTCCTTTCGTTCCGATGGCCGCTGTTGCGGAAGAGAGCGGAAAGATCGACCTTTCCGCTCGGCGGCCCTTGCGTGACGTCGCCAAGGGTTACGTTCGTTTTATGGAAGGGGATGTGATCTTCGCGAAGATTACCCCTTGTATGGAGAACGGGAAGGTCGCGCCGGTCGTGGGATTGCCCGGAGGCTACGCGGCTGGATCCACCGAATTCCACGTTTTTCGTCCTGTCGCTGTTGATCAGAAATATCTCTGGTACTGGTTGGTGAATCGAGGATTTCGTGGCCAAGCGCAGCGAAATATGAGTGGATCTGCGGGGCAATTGCGTGTGCCAGCGGACTGGTTGCGCGATGCTCCCTTTCCGCTCGCTCCGCTTGCCGAGCAAACTCGCATTGCGGATCGCGTCAACGCGCTGTTTGCCGAAATCGCGGAGGGGGAAGCGGCGCTGGCTGAGGCGCGTAAGGGACTCGACATCTTCTATCGCGCGTTGCTGAAGGCCGCTGTGACGGGCGAGCTAACAAAAGATTGGCGTGCAGCAAACCCGGCGTCCGAAACGGGGAGCGATCTCCTCGCGCGTATCGCCGACAAGAGAATTACAGATGGCGCTGCAAAGGGGCGCTCTCGCCGAGGCGGGGATCCCAAGCCACTCGACGCCGTGGGATTGCCGGAAATTCCTAAAACCTGGACATGGGCCACCTTGGAAACCTTGGTAGTCTCTGGGCCAACCAACGGATATTCGCCCAAGAAGAGCGCGGACGGTTCGGGAACGCTCGCATTGAAGCTCACGGCGACGACCAAGGGCTGCATTGACCTAAGCGCTAGAGCGATTAAGGCGCTCTCCGAAACAATCGCTGCGGAATCAGACCTTTTCTTGAAGCCGGGCGATCTATTGTTTCAACGTGGCAATACGATTGAGTACGTGGGTATCGCCGCCGTCTATGACGGACCAAGCAACAAATATGTTTACCCCGATCTGATGATCCGAGTTCGCACAGCTTTTCCAATTCTCACTGAGTGGATTTGGCGTGCCGCGAATTCGCCCATCGGCCGAAAATATATGTCCGCTAACGCGACAGGAACCGCCGGGACGATGCCGAAAATCAGCGGTGAAATTCTTCGAAATTTTCCTGTGCCGCTCCCTCCGATCGCCGAAGCGACCGAGATTTTGCGCCGCGTTACCGACGCACTGGCAGCTTCGGACGATGCGCTCACTGCGCTCGACGCCGAAGCCGCTGACGCCGCGCGCCTGAAGCAATCCATCCTCAAAGCCGCCTTTGAAGGACGCTTGGTGCCGCAGGACGCGACAGACGAACCGGCGAGCGCGCTACTGGTGCGCCTCGTCGCCGATCGAAGCGAAGACCCGGCCAAGCGTGGGCGGGCAAAGTCGGCAAGGCCAAAAGACCTTGCATCATAATGATATACACAATATGATATACATTGAAAGATGTATATCTCGGAGGTTTCAATGCAGGTCTCCAAATGGGGCAACAGCCTCGCGGTTCGCCTGCCCAAGGCTTTGGTCGATGAGCTCGGCCTCAAGGAAGGCGACGAAATCGAAGTCGTGTCCGCTCGCAAAGGCATGATCGAGGTCGAGACCAAGGAAGAGCGTCGCCGCCGGGCGATCGCAAACATGCGCGCGCGCAACTGGCCGGCCGACTACAAGTTCGATCGCGACGAGGCGAACGAACGGTGAGTGCGTTTCTCGATACCAACATCCTTGTTTACGCCCAGCAGACCGGCCCCAAGGCCACCATCTCGCAGGATCTCATCGCCCAGGGCGGTACGATCAGCGTGCAGGTCCTGAACGAGCTGACCAATGTGCTGCGCAAGAAAGACCAACGAAGCTGGCGTGATATCGAGCTTGTCCTTGACGACGTCGACAACGCGCTCGACCCCGCTCTGCCGCTGACGGCCGCGACCACCCGCGCCGCCCTCGCGCTCGCGCGGGATCACGGCTTCGCCTTCTATGACGCGCTGATCGTGGCTGCGGCGATCGAGGCCGGCTGCGACGTGCTTTACACCGAGGACATGCAGCACGGCCGCAGCATCGCCGGGCTCGCCATCGTCAATCCGTTTCTGGGACATACGCCGTGAACGCTCAAACCCTCGTCGCCAAAGTCTGGAATTTTGCGCATGTGCTGCGTGACCAGGGTGTCTCCTATCAGGCTTATATCAGCCAGATTTCCTATTTGCTGTTCCTCAAGATGGACGAGGAGCGCGTCACGCAGATCGGCGAAGCCTCGATGCTGCCCGATGGCGCGCGGTGGGAAGATATCAAGGACCTCTCAGGCGAGGCGTTGAGCGGGACCTACGGGAAGTTGCTGGAGAAGCTGTCCAAGCAGAGCGGCATCATCGGCGCGATCTTCCTGAAGGCACAGAATGAAATCCAGGACCCCGCCAGGCTCAAGCGGCTGGTCGGCCTGATCGACGGCGAGACCTGGCTCGGGCTCCCGGTCGATGTGAAGGGCAACATCTACGAGGGCCTGCTCGCCCGCAACGCGGAGGACGTAAAATCTGGCGCAGGCCAATACTTTACGCCGCGTCCGCTGATCGAAGCCATGGTCGAGGTGGTCGATCCCAAGCCGCACCAAACGGTCCACGATCCGGCCTGCGGCACGGCGGGATTCCTGCTCGCCGCCTGGGAGCACATGAAGCAGCACCCCAAGGCGCGGGATCGCGGGGTCTATTCTGCCCTGAAGAACAAGTTTTCCGGCGTCGACATCGTCCCCGAAGTGGTGCGGCTTGCCGCGATGAACCTCTATCTCCACGGCATTACCGGCGTGGACTCGATCGTCGAGGCCAAGGACGCGCTGCTCGGTGCAGGCGGCAAGACCTACGAGGTCATTCTCACCAATCCGCCGTTTGGCAAGAAGCAGAGCTATCGCATCGTTCGCGACGACGGCGAGATCGACAGCGAGCGCGAGGATTACGACCGCCAGGATTTCTTCGTCACCACGTCCAACAAGCAGCTCAATTTCCTCCAGCACATCATGACGGTGTTGGCGCAAAACGGCGAGGCCGCCGTGGTACTGCCGGACAACGTGCTGTTCGAAGGCGGCGCCGGCGAAACCATTCGCCGCCGCCTGTTGCAGAACTTCGACTTCCATACGCTGCTGCGGCTGCCGACCGGAATTTTCTACAAGCAGGGCGTCAAGGCGAACGTGCTGTTCTTCGACAAGAAGCCACCGTCCGAGGCCGCGGCAACGAAAGAGCTATGGATTTACGACCTGCGGACCAACCAGCGCTTCACTCTGAAAGAGCGCCCGATGGTTCGCGCGGACCTCGACGATTTTGTTGCGTGCTATCAGTCTGGTCGTCGTTCGCAACGCCAGGAGGCCGAGAAGTTCAAACGCTTCCCGCTTCAGACCTTGCTCGCGCGTGACAAGGTCAATCTCGATATTTTCTGGCTGAAGGATCATGCCCTCGACGATCCTGACCTGCTGCCGTCGCCCGACGAAGCCGCAGCCGAAATCGTCGAAAGCCTGGAAACTGCACTGGAGCGATTTCGCGGTGTCGCGAAGACTCTTGGCGAGAAGCTGGCCTGATCGCCCGATGATGCCATTGTGCCAGTGTTTTGCCCGACGAGTCAAAGCGCCTTTGCCCGTCGGGCACGCGCCACCCGCATAAGTCATTGATCCAACAGCCCCCGCTACTGTGCATGGGGTTGTTTTCGATCTTTTGTTCGCAGCTACCCCCTCATCCGCGCAGCGGACGCATCCGCCACGCTCTCCGCCTCCTCGCGCCAGGACAAGATCTCCATCGCCAGCACGGGGTGGTTGAAGCCCTTGAGCTGGAGCTCGTCGAGGGCACGGGCCTCCACCCATGGCTCGACCATGCCGTAGACGCGGCGGCTGACCACGATCTGCTGGGCCTTGGCTTCGCTGCAGAGGCGGGAGGCGAGGTTGGTGACGCTGCCGATCGCGGCATATTCCAGCCGCTGCTCGAAGCCGACCTGGCCGAGCGTGGCATAGCCGAGCGCGATGCCGATGCCGAATCCCAGGCTGTGTCCGCGGTTGCGCCAGCGATCGGTCAGCGGGCCGATCGTGTCGCGCATCTCCACCGCCATCTTCACCGCGCGCGCGGTGTGGTCCTCGAACTGGATCGGCGCGTTGAACAGGATCATCACGCCGTCGCCGGCATATTTGTCGAGCGTGCCCTCGTATTTGAAGATCAGCTTGCCCAGCGCTGCGTGATACTCGCGCAGCACGTTCATCGCCTCTTCCGGCTCGGTCGCCTCGGTGAAGGCGGTGAAGCCGCGCAGGTCGCAGAACACCACGGTCACTTCGCGGCGCTGGCTGGTGAGCAGCCCCTCGGGGCTGTCGGACGAGGCGATCAGCTGCGCCACCTGCGGCGCCAGGAAACGCTCGAGCTTGCGGATGCGCTCGATCTCGCCGAGCTGGGTCTCGACGCGCTCCTCCAGCGACTTGTTCCAGTTCTTGAGCTGCTCGGTCTGCTCGCGCAGCTTGTCGGCCTGGGCGCGCACGGTCTCGTGGGCCTGCTCCAGCGCGTGGCTCTTGTGGTCGACTTCGGTGAACAGGCGCGCGTTGCGCATGGCCAGCACCGCCTGGTTGGCGAAGGTGCGCATCAGGCCGATCAGGCTGCCTGCGAATTCGCCTCCGGCGCGGCGCAGCACGACCAGCGAGCCCAGCGTGCCCTGCTGGTCGACCAGCGGCACCACCAGCACCGAGTGGAAGCCGGCATTGACCGCGACGTCGCGCAGCGGATGCTCGGCGGCATGGTCGAGATCGGCAACCGCGATCGGCTCGCCGCTTTCGGCGGCATCGCCCAGGATGCTCTCGCCTTCGCCGATCGAGAGATGCGCGCCTTCGGCCGATTTGTCGATGCCATTGGCCTCGATCAAGTTGAAGCGGTGCGCCTCTGCATCATAGCCGTAGATCACCACCGCATCGGCATGGCTGATCTCGAGCGCGCGGGCGGCAATCGTCGGCAGCACGGCGTTGAGATCGAGCGAGGACGCGACCGCGCGGCCGACCTCTTCCAGCACCTTGAGCTCGTTGATCGACTGCGCGAGGTCGCGGGTGCGCGCCTCGACCTTGGTTTCGAGGTCCGTATAGGTCTCCTGGAGCTGGCCGGCCATGCTGTTGAATTGCCCGGCGAGCTCTTCGAGCTCGTCGGAGGTGTGCACGTCGATACGGTGGCTGAAATCGCCCTCGCCGAGCTTGTGCGCGCCGTTGCGCAGCGCCGTGATCGGAATGATCATGCGGCGCGCCAGCAGCGTGCCGGCGAGGATGGCGACCATCAGACCGACGCCGATCAGCAGCGCGATGCGCACGAGCTGGTCGCGGATCGGCGTCAGCGCCTGTGCGGTCGGCTGCTCGAACAGCACGCTCCAGCCGAGTTTCGGCACGGTGCTCGCGGCGGTCAGCACCGAATGGCCGTTGAAGTCGGTGCCGAACGTATCGGGTTCGCGGCCGGGTCCGATCGCGGCGGCGACCTGCGGCAGCTTCGACAGGTCCTTGCCGACGTCGGGGCCCTTCGACGACGTCGCCAGCACGCGGCCGCGCGAATCCACCACATAGGCGAAGGCGGCCTTGCCAAGCTGGGCGTCGGACAGGAAGTCGGAGAGGAAGCCGAGATCGATCTCGGCCACGGTGACGCCGGCATTGAAGCCGGAATGCGCCACCGAAATCGACATGAACGGCGTCTGGTCGGTGAAGTAAGCCGGTGCATAGCTCACGCCGCGAGAGACCGCGTCGGTGAAGCGCACGTCGCGGGAGAGGTCGGAATTGGTGCCGGTCGAGGTCGACTGGCGCGAGACACGCAGCACCTCACGGCCGTCGCCGTTGAGCTGGAACAACTGGGAGACGACCGAGACCTGGTGCAGCAACTGGGCGTAATCGGCGCGGCGCTTGTCGAGCGTGTCCTGGCTCGCCCGCGTCACCCAGCTGATCTGGCGCTCGAGCTCGGAGACCGATTGCTCGATGCGACGGGCGGCGGCCTGCGCCTTGTCGTCCAGCCCATCGGTCAGCGACGTCGTGGTGGCACGGTAGGAGATCCAGGTCTCCATCGCGCCGTTGACGGCCAGCACGAACACGACGAGGCCGACGAGGGAGACGACGTACTTGGCGAACAGGCCCTCGCGCAGAAACCGGGTCTTGTCTTTCGCTCCTGCCATCCGGATCCTCTCGCGCCGCACAACGCCGGCGCTATGGGCCGCGCGGGCCCTTACAACCTTCTATCACAATTTGGGCCAAGGGGCTGGCATGGGACTGGCATGAGCCGGGAAGGGGCTGGCCGGATGACTGGAATGGTTACCCGCCAAATTGCCCGTGATGGACAACGCGAACGGCCGGCGGGGAGCTGAAATGTCGCAGCCGTCTTTCTCATCCGTTTGGATGAAGAAGTGGCCGGGGCGCGGGTGTAAAGACCGCATCGGAGTCCCGCGTGTTGGTCCGAAAGTTACCGATTAAAAAGCTGCCGCATTACGTCGTTCATCGGCTGGCTGTCTTGCTGCGCGACCGGCGGGTTCTGCGGGGGCGGGGGCGAGGCTTGCGGTGCAGGCGTGGTCGGTGTTCCCGGCAGGCTGCGGCTCCGGATCCCGGTTCCGGGATTGCCGGAGAGTCCCTGCTGGATCATAGTGCCAATCGCCTGACCGAGCGGGCTGTCCGGCCCCGGCAGCTGCATCTGCGGAAGGGCGTTGCCGCCGCCTGGCGCGGCGCCGCCCTGCCCGAAGTTGCTACCAAGATTGCTCAACATGTTGCCAAGGCCGGCGCCATCGGGGCCGAACAGGCCCTTGCCCATCTCGCGCAGCTTGGCGTAGGCGGCGTCGGGATTGTCCATCATGCCGGCCATGTCGGGATAGATCTGCGGCTGCGACCAGGAGCCCGAGATCATCACGGGAATGCCGAAGCCGACCGGTTCGGAGGTGCGGCCCTGGCCTTCGGTCGTCATCACGAGCTTCGGCTCGACGCGAAAACCCATCATCTTGGTGTCCAGCGCAATGGTGCCGGTGCCGGTGATCCGCACCAGCGGCCCGACCAGGTTGAAATCGGTCGTCACCGCCTGGCCCTTGTCGATGCGGAACGAGGCGGAGAGTTGCGACAGGTCGGTGCTCTGCTCCTGGCTGTTCTGCTGGCTGTCCTGTTGGCTGTTTTGCCAGCCCGACAGCTTGCTCGTCGTCAGCGAACGGATCATCTGCGCGACATTGATGCCGCGGATGGCGCCGTCCTGGAAATTGATGAAGGCCGTGCCCTGCATGTTCGCCATCAGCGCGCGCTGGCTGACGCCGGCGCTGCGCAGCGCGAGCTTGACCTGCAGCTTGCCGTCGATCCGGTCGAAATCGGCAACGCCCTGGAGCAGCGGCAGCGCCCGCACGCCGACGAGGTCGGAATGCATGGCGAAGCTCGGCGCGCCGCTGGTCGCGTCGAGGATCATCTCGCCCGAGATCTGGCCGCCATAGGCGCCGAGATTGGTGGTGCCCGTCTTCAGGATGCCGCCGGCGAGTTTTGCATCGAGCGCCAGCGGCGCAAGTCGCGCTTCGCCGATGACGGCTTCGTTCGCCGAAATCCTGATTTGCGCGTCGACATAGTTGAGCTGGGAGACATCGATCGGCGCATCGCTCCAGGGCTGCCCGGATGCATCCTGGGGCGATTTCGACTTGGGAATCGTCAGCCGCTGGAAGTCGAGATCGACTTTCACCAGGGGCTTGCTCGCGATGTCGACCGAGGCCCAACCGCTGAAAGCGCCGTCGCCGAGCGTGCCATTGATACCGTTGATCAACACGATCGGTCCGTTGAGCCGCATCTCGGCATGGCCGGAAAGCTGCGCCGTCAGCACGTCGGGCATGTCGATGGCGAAATCGACCGGGATGGCCTGCCCCTCGACCGCCGTCGTGGTTGCCTTGACGTCGAACTTGGTCGGGTGCTCGCCGATGCGCGCCGTGCCGGCGACTTTGATGGTGCGGTCGCGGCCCATGACGGCGTCGGCATTGATGGCGTTGATACGGCTGTCGATGCGGTCGCGCACGCGCGCGAATGCGACTTCGCCGTCGACGATCTTGAAGCGGTCGACGGTTGCGCCGTCCATGTCGGGCGCAAGCGGCTTCGGCGACGCATCGGCATTCGGCAGGCGATCGCGCAGCAGCGGCTGGTAGAGTACCGGATGGGTGACGACGATCTCGCTGATCTTCGGGCTGCCCGACCATGCACTGGACAGCGACATGTCGACCTGCACGCGGTCGATGGTCAGGCGCGTGATGCCGCTGCGGTCCTTGGGGTTTTGAAGCGTGATGTCGTTCAGCGTGACGTTCAGCGTCGGCCACAGGCTGATTTTGGTCGTGCCGTCGATCGACAGGCGGTAGCCCGTGGCGTTCTCGACACGCGACGTAATCGTCGACGTCAGGAAGCCCGAGGGGATCCCGATCACGAGGAGAAGTACGATCACGATGATCACGGCGCCTACCGCCGCGCCGGCGAATTTAAGTGCTCTCATGTCGACTTTCCAACGACGGTCGAGCGGCGTCGAACCCGCCGGGCCAACCGTCCTTTGCGCGCAAGCTTATCCCAAGACGGGAAGCTGCTCCAAGCGACTAAAAATAGTCGAGGGGTGCTGCAAAGTTATGTGACTTATGACACACTTCTCCACCGCGGTTTTACGCGATTCTGACGTCGATGCTTCCAAGCGATTTGCCAAGAAATTGACGAGTAATTCATGAGGATGTTGAAATGAGCAAGCAGGCCGAATTTGCGGTCATTCTGAAAATGAATGCCATGTTCGCCGATCTCGGTGCGGACGAACTGCAGCGGTTGTCCAATCTCTGTCACACCCAGCATCTCGGGAATGGCGAGGTGCTGTTCCAGAAGGGAGATCCGGGCGATGCGCTGTTCGGCGTGCGCCGCGGCCAGGTCCGGATCGAGACCGGCGCCTCCGACGGAAGTCGGCTGACGCTGAACTTCATGGGCTCCGGCGACCTCTTTGGTGAGGTCGCGGTGCTGGACGGCCAGAGCCGCACCGCGGATGCGACCGCGGGCGAGGCCAGCGAGCTGTTCGTGTTGCGGCGCGAGGATTTTCTGGCCTTCCTCGAGCGCGAGCCCAAGGTCGCGATCAAGATCATTGCGTTGTTGTGCCAGCGCATCCGCTGGCAGAGCGAGCGCATGGAGGAATCCATGTTGCAGCCGCTGCCGGTGCGTCTCGCGCGCCGGCTCTGCGCGCTCGCGGCCGATTTCGGTTCCGAGGTGCACATCTCGCAGGAGCAGCTCGGCGTCTTCGTCGGCGCCGCCCGCGAGAGCGTCAACCGCCAGCTTCAGGCCTGGCGGAAGGAGGCGATCCTCGATCTCCAGCGCGGCCGGATCCTGCTCAGGAACATGACCAAGCTGACGTCGATCGCGCGGAACGAGTAGGGGCTGCAACTGACCCGACGCCTGCACGGCAGCTATTCCGCCGCAGGCGGCACGATGCTCTTTGGCATCGGCGGCGCTTCCACGGGCGCCGCGCTGACGGGCGGGGGCGCGTGGTGGTCAGCACTATCGGCGTCCTCGCTGTGTACGACCAGCAGCTTGCCGAAGCGCCAGATCAGGGCGCCGAGGTCGTCCATCACCATGAACATCGCAGGCACGAACACCAGCGACAGGATGGTCGAGAAGATCAGGCCGCCGATCACCGCGAGCGCCATCGGCGAACGGAACTCGCCGCCGGCGCCGACCGCGAGCGCGCTCGGCATCATGCCGGCGGCCATCGCGATGGTCGTCATGACGATCGGGCGCGCGCGCTTCATGCCTGCATCGATCATCGCTTCGTCGCGCGGCTTGCCGGCGTGAATGGATTCGATCGCGAACTCCACCAGCATGATCGCGTTTTTGGTGACGATGCCCATCAGCATCAGGATGCCGATCCACACCGGCGTGGTGAGCTGCTTGCCGGTGACGAGGAGCGCCGCAATGGCGCCGCCGATCGACAGCGGCAGCGAGAACAGGATGGTGATCGGCTGCAGGAAGGTACCGAACAGCAGCACCAGCACGGCATAGACCATCATCAGGCCCGCCGTCATCGCGGTCGCGAAGCCATCGGACAGTTCGTTCAGGCTTTCGGCGTCGCCCGACGGTGAGACCTTGACGCCTTTCGGCAGGCTCTTCATCACCGGGAGCTCGTTGATCAGCTTGGTGGCATCGCCGAGCGCCGTGGAGCCGACGGTGTCGGCGGCAACGGTCGCCTGCCGGTCCCGGTCATAGCGGTTGATGCTGGTCGGGCCCTGATCGAGCTTGACGTCGGCGATGACGGACAGCGGAACGCCGCCCTTCTCGCCATGCTCGCCGAGCGGCACCCGCAGCTGCTCGAGCGTCTTCAGATTGCCGCGCGCGGCGTCCTCGAGTTGCACCCGGATCGGCACCAGCCGGTCCCCGACGTCGAATTTGGCGAGCGCAGGACCGACGTCGCCGATGGTGGCGACGCGGATGGTCTGCGACAGGCTTTCGGTCGAGACGCCGAGCCGGGCGGCGAGCTCGGCGCGAGGCTCGATGCGCAGTTCGGGCCGCTCCAGCGTGGTTTCCGAGATCACGTTGGAGATGGTCGGAATCCGCTTCATCTGCGTCGCAAGCTCACTCGCGACGTTGTTGACGATGTTGGCATCGACGCCGGTCACGACCAGCGAGATGGGGCGCAGGCCGTTCTCGTCGAGGAACCAGAAGCGCAAGTCCGGGATGTTCTCCAGCTCCTGGCTGATGGAGAATTCCAGCTCGCGCTGGGTGACGGTGCGATCGGCCTTGGGCACGTAGTTGATGATCAGGGATGCGCGTCGGACTTCCTGGGTGCCCGGCGGTACGCGGCCGCCGTCGACGAAGATGCTCTTCACCTCCGGCCGCTTGCGCAGCCGCGCAACGATGTCTTCTGTGACCTTTTCGGTGTAGGCGAGCTGGGTGCCCGGCGGCAGCTCGAGGGCGATGAGCGAGCGCGCGCTGTCCTGCGTCGGCAGGAAGCCCTGGGGCAGCAGCGTGATGCTCCAGATCGAGGCCGCGAAGATGCCCACGCCGATCAGCACGGTGATGAAATAGTGCCGCACCGACCAGGATACGATGCTGTGATAGGTCCGCAGCACACGACCCGGCGGCGGCTCCTCATGGGTGTGGTGCTTGAGAAAGTAGGCTGCCAGCACCGGCGTGACGAAGCGCGCAGCCAGCAGCGAGAAGAACACCTGCACCGACACGGTGATGCCGAACTGCTTGAAGAACTGACCGGCGATGCCCGACATGAAGCTTGCAGGCGCGAAGATCGCGATGATCGTGAGCGAGATCGCAATCACCGCGAGGCCGATCTCGTCGGCGGCTTCGAGGGCGGCACGATAGGGCGATTTGCCCATGTTCATGTGCCGCACGATATTCTCGATCTCGACGATGGCGTCGTCGACCAAAATACCTGTCGAGAGCGTGATGGCGAGGAAGCTGACGAGGTTGAGCGAGAAGCCGAGAATGTCCATCGCCCAGAACGCCGGGAAGATCGACAGCGGCAGCGAGATCGCGGCGATGATGGTGGCGCGCAGATCACGCAGAAAGAGCAGCACGATCACGACGGCGAGGATGGCGCCCTCGAACAGGGTCGATATCGCGGCCTCGTAGTTGCCCTTGGTGTATTCGACCGAGGTGTCGATCAGCTTCAGGTCGACATCGGGATAGGCGGCCTTGAGCGCATTGATGCGCTTCTCGACGGCGGCCGCGACGACGACGTCGCTGGCGCCCTTGGATCGCTTGATGCCGAGCGCCACAACCGGCTCGCCGTTGAAGCGGGCGAAGGTGCGGCGGTCCGCGATGGTGTCGGTGACGGTGCCGAGGTCGTCGAGCCGCACCTCGCCGCCGGAAAACAGCGCGATCATGGTGCCGGCGAGATCGCTCAGCGTCTTGGCGCCCGCGAGCGTCCGGATCGCCTGGTCGTTCTTGCCGATCTCGGCGCGGCCGCCGGCGACGTCGACATTGGTGCCGCGCAGGCTCTGGCTGACATTGACGGCGGTCAGGCCCATGGCCTGCAAGCGGTCGGGATCGAGCGAGACCAGGATCTCGCGCTCGACACCGCCGATGCGCTCGACCTGGGCGACGCCGCGAACGCCCTGCATGGCGCGCTTGACCACGTCGTCGACGAAATAGGACAGCTGCTCCGGCGTCTTCCCGGGCGAGATCGCGGCATAGGTGACGATCGGCAGGCCGATCACGTCGACCCGCTGGATCAGCGGCTCGTTGACGTTCTGCGGCAGGTTCGAGCGCACGCGCGTCACCGCGTCCTTGACGTCGTTGAGCGCGCGGTCGGTGTTGGTCGAGAGCGTGAACTGGATCGTGGTCAGCGACAGGCCGTCGGTGATCGACGACGTGATGTGCCACACGCCTTCGACGCCGGACACCGCGTCCTCGATCGTCTTCGTGACCTGGGATTCAAGCTCGGCAGGCGCCGCGCCGAACTGCGACACCGCGACCGAGATCACGGGAATATCGGCCGAGGGCAGTCGCGTCACCGCGAGCTTGGTGAAGGAGGACCAGCCGAGGATCAGCAGGATGAACGAAAAGACGACCGACGGCAGCGGATGACGGATCGACCATGCCGAGATATTGAGTGCCATCAGCGTACCCGCGTGCGATCGAGTTCATCGGCGAACATGGTCTTGATCTGGTCGCCGTCGTGGAGCGAAGAGCCGGCGTCGGCCACGACGATTTCGCCGACGTCGAGGCCTTCCAGGATTTCGGTCGAGGTGTCCGAGGTCAGCCCGACCCGCACCTTGCGCGTCTCGATCGTGTTGCCGCCTTTGACGACTTGCACCGTGAGATGGTCGATGGCGGTCTTGGGGACCGCAACGCCGCAGCTGCGCTTGGCGTCGATGGAGGCGCGGGCGAACACGCCGGCCTTCAGCGAGGGATTGTTGGTGACGCTGATGCGGACGCGGCCGAGCTGCGTGGAGCGGTCGATCTCGGCTGAGACCAGCCTGACCCGGCCGATCAGGTCGGCAGCGTCGTCCCGGCTGATCCGCACGGTGGCGCCGGGGCTGAGCTTGGACATATGCACCGCTGGAACTTGCGCATCCAGCTCGATCTCGTTGCTGACCGCGATGCGGAACATCGGTCCGGCCTGCGGCGAGGCCGGCGCGCCGACGATGGTCCTGACTTCGGTGATGAGGCCCGGTGCGGGCGCCTTCAGCGAGATCGGGCCTTGCGGTCCCGGTCTCTGCGGCTGGCCCGGCATCTGCGGCGGCGCCGTCAGGCGCGCCAGCTCCTGGTTGTCGGTGACGACGGCGCCTTCGGTCACGAAGACGTCGGTGACTTTCGATCCTTCCTGGTCGGCGATGACCACGGCCTCGCGTCGCGGCACGAAAAAGCCGGTCACCCGCACGAGATCCGAGAAGCAGGCATTGGTCGATTTCGTCACGATGACGAGGGCCTCGCTCGGCGTTTCCTTCGGCTCCGGGTGGTGCCGATGCTCGAACCAGTAATAGCCGACGCCGAGCGCGACGATGAAGACCACGGTTCCCGCAGGCTTGAGATATTCGGTGATGCTCATCGCCGGATCATCCTGGCCTGGCTCGCAGCCACTCTCGCAGCCATTATTGGAAACGTTTCCCCGAAACGAAGCAGCGTCCCGCAAGGCTGCGGGACGCGCTTTGGAGGCAAGACTTTACACCACATCACGACTTGTCACTTCAAGACATTGCGTCGCGGTCACTTCGATGCGGTGGTCTTGTTTTCCATGTTGACCACCTGCACGCGGCGGTTCACCTCGGACATCGGCTGGCTCGGGTCCTTCAGCTTGCTCTTGCCGTAGCCGACGGTGACGAGATCAGCCGCGGCAATGCTGTACTTGTCGACCAGGTAACGCTTGATCGAGTCGGCGCGGCGCTCCGACAGTTCCTGGTTGTAGCTGTCGCCGCCGGCGGCGTCGGTGTGGCCCGCGACCACGAAGGTCGAGCCCTTCAGGTCGGGGCTGGTCAGCGCGCGGCCGAGCGCCTGCACGGAAGGCAGCGACTTGGCGCTGATATCGGCCGAGTTGTAGTCGAAGGTGATCTCGAGATCGATATTCGGCTTGTCCTTGGCGGCGGACGCGATCTCCTCACGCTCGGTCGAGGAGAGCGAGCGCGTGGCGCGGCCGCGGACGGTCTGGAGCAGCTTGGTCTCCGCGGCGCTCGGTGCCGGGTCGGTCTGCGGGCCGATCGAGAGCCCGCGGGTCAGGGGCTTCTTCGGCTGCGGCGCCAGCGCGCGGACGATCTCGTCCTCGGTGACGTTCTTGCTGTTGCTGTTGTCGTCGCCGGCGAAGGCGGGCGAGAGCGACAGCGCTACGCCGACGGTGATGATCGACAGAATCGCGGTAAATCCTTTTGCAGCCAGTCTCATTGCCAGTCCCTCCTGCGCCAGCCTGCGCGGTTCCAAAATTCCTGCAATAAGCCCCCGGCAAGGCCGCTTGCGGCATCCGTTCGATTAGTCGCGCGGGGCCGCCAAGGGTTCGAGGCGCCGTCCGCCTCAAATCAAAAAAATATCAACGCACTCCGTAACTTGCGAATTCCTGAACGATATTCGGGTCCATCGCCTTGGCATTGGCGATGTCGAGCGCCCCTTCCTGGGCCGAACCGTTGCGCTGCTTGGCCACACCCCGTCCGTAAAGCGAGGAGGTCAGGCGCGGATTGATCCGCAGCGCCGCGTCGAAATCGGCGATGGCGTTCTTCACCGCCCCGGATTTCAAATTGACCAGCCCACGGCTGTCCAGCGCATCGACGAAATTCGGCCGCAGCCGCAGTGCCTCGTTGCAATCCTTCAGCGCGCCCTGGAGATCGCCGACCACGGTGCGGGTCCAGCAACGGTTGTTCAGCGCCTCGACGTCCTTCGAATTGATCCGGAGCGTGTCGTCAAAATCCTTGATGGCGAGGCTGTAGGCCCCCTTGCTGGCATAGACCTGGCCGCGCCGGTACAGCGCATTCACGTCGTCCGGATTGGCGGCGATCTTGGCCGTCAGGCTCTTGATGGTGGGGTCGTCAGCGAGAACGGCCTGGCTCGGGCCGGAATCGGTGCTAGGCGTGGTGCCTGGATCGATCGGCTTGACCGGCGGTGGCGGCGGGGGCAAAGCAGCCTCGACCTGCGGCTTCGGCGGCGGAGGCGGTAACGGCGGTGCGGGAGGTATCGGCGGCGGATTGTTCGCGACCACGGGCGGTGGGGCCGGAGGCGCCGGTGGGGGGGTGTTCGTCACGACCGGCGGCGGTGCGGGCGGGGCCGGTGGCGGCGTCGTCGTCTGCGGGCGCGATCCGGTGGCACCAGGAATGAACGAAAAATCCTCGGCCAGCGAAGAGGAGATCCAAGGCACCTGCTCGCCGCGCGAGGCGCGGGTCACGCCCATCTTGGTGCGGTTCAGCGTCTCTTCCGCCATCAGATCGGGGACGCGGATTTCCTTCAAGAGCTCCTGGACGAACAGGCTGTGCTCGCCGCCGGCATCCGAGACAACTGAGGCCAGCGCTGCCGAATACATCACCAGCGTCCCGTTCGGCGCGATGACAGGCGTCAATCCGGCCGAGAAGCTGCGGAACCGGCGCTCGAACGGGTTGCGCCTGCTGGCGTCGATCAGCGCGATCTTGACGCCGGCGCCGCGGGTGTTGAGCTCGCCGAGGACGGTTTCGATGCTGAAGCCGTCGCGGCGGACGTCGGATTCGGTCCAGATCTGCGCATCGACCGGGATCATGAAGCTCTGGCGCGCCGACTGGATGCCGAACCCGCTGTAGAACACCAGCGCCACGGAGCCCGGCTTGATCTTGCCGTACAGCTTGTCGAAGGCGCGGCGCATGCCGTCGCCGGTCAGATTCTCGCCGACCTCGACGGAAAAGCCGTCGCGCTTGAGCTCGTCGGCGACGTCGCGCGCATCGTTGATCGGCTCCTTCAGCGGGCTGTCCGCATCGGGATATTTGGAATTGCCGATGATCAGCGCATAGCGGTCGCCGGCCGCATGCGACGGCGCGGCCGGGACGAGCGAGACGAGCAATGGCAGAAGAAAAACGAAGCGAATTTTCATAATCAGCGCGGTCCAGCCAAAAAGGCGCCGTTCCCAGCTTGCGCCGCGGCGACTTTAACTTACGCAATGCGCATTATCAAACCGGGGATAGGATGCGTCAACCGCTTGGAGATTCGGCACTATCGCGACAATTGACCGCGACACAGGGGCGAGCGGCGAGGGGAAAAATCCGGTTGTCACGGTTGTACTCGACGCATTTCGGTTCGGGGTTCCGTCGGTCAATTCTAGGACGTCCAGGACGACAAAAATGTGATTGGTCTCACATTGCTGGCCGGTGTCGCGCGCAACCTCCGGTGTTTGACCTTTGCTGTGGACGATGGCTTGGTGCGCGGGATCGTGCTTTCAGATCCACTCAGAAGAAAAAGCAAAACCATGGGAAACGCCTACGAAATCTATGCCCTGCGTTATGCGACGATGTCGCCGCGCACCCCCAGCATGAACTTCCTGGCGCCGGATCCGCATGACGGTGCGGCGCAGGATCTCGACTATTTCGTCTGGCTGATCCGCGGCGGCGGTCGCGACATCCTGGTCGATACCGGTTTCAATGCCGAGGAGGCGAGCGCGCGGGCGCGCAAGCTGACGCTCAATCCGGCCGATGCGCTGGAGCGCTTCGGCGTCGCGGCGTCGAGCATTCGCGACATTATCGTGACGCATCTGCACTACGATCACGCCGGCAATCTCGATCGCTTCCCGAATGCGCGCTTCCATCTCCAGGAGCGCGAGATGGCCTACGCGACCGGGCGCTGCATGTGCAACGGACTGCTGCGCCATCCGTTCTCGGTCGAGCACGTCACGCAGATGGTACGCCACGTCTATGGCGAGCGCGTCACCTTCTATTCCGGCGATGGCGAGATCGCGCCCGGTGTCACCGTGCATCGCGTCGGCGGCCACTCGGATGGCTTGCAGGTGGTCAAGGTCGAGACTGCGCGCGGATCGGTGGTGCTCGCCTCCGATGCCGCGCATTATTACGCCAATCTCCAGCGCAAGAGCCCGTTCCCGATCGTCTACAATGTCGGCGACATGGCGGTCGGTTGGGAGACGATCGAGCGCCTCGCTGGCCATCCTGACCGCTATATACCGGGCCACGATCCGATCGTGACGGAGATCTACCCGCGCGCCAGCGACAAGGTCGATGCTTGGGCCTTGCATCTACCGCCGTCGCGGTCGTTTGCGAAATGACGGTGGAGGCTAATACGCCTGCTTGGCGTCGGCCTCTTCGCTGGTCTGGATCAGGTCGAGGCTCTCCTCGATCTTGCCGAGCAGCGCCGAGAGTTGCTTGCGCTCCTGCGGCGAAAGGCAGGCGAGGATCTCGTCTTCTCGCCGCAGCAATTGCGGGAACAGCTCCTCATAAAGCGCGCGGCCTTTCTTCGTCAGTTGCAGGCGGAATTCGCGGCGGTCGGCTTCGTTCTCGACCCGCTCGATCAACCCGTCATTCAACAGCGTGGTCACTGCGCGGCTGATGGTGGATTTGTGCGTGCGGGTGCATTGCGAGATGTATTGCGCGCTACAGGCATCGTTGCGGAAGCCGAGTGTCGCGATCACGCGCCAGGACGGAATGTCGAGACCGTGGCGCTCCTGATATTCGACCGCGAGCGCAGAGCTCACTTCCGCCGCAAGCCGGTTGAGCCGGAACGGCACGAACTTGAACAGGTCGAGCCGCGACTTCGGCCGCGGCGACGTCTCTACCGCCTCGCGTGTCCTGAGCGCGATATCGCTGGATGTCCTCGCCAAGTCCCTAGCCAAGGCTAACGCTCCGAATTCCAGTTGACGGCCGGCCGGCCCCGGTCCAAAATAGTTGCACGTGAGACTATCTAGCAGATCAGTTCTCCCCTGACCAGAGCCGAGGTTAGCGCATGGCGCAGACCAAATCCCAGTTCGGCTACCGCCGCCACCCCGATCAGGACCGGCCCGGTCAAAGCCCGGCCGAGCATCCGGTCGTGGTCGTCGGTGCCGGCCCGGTCGGGCTGTCGCTGGCGATTGATCTTGCCCAGCGCGGCCAGCGCGTCGTCCTCCTGGATGATGCCGACCGCATCGGCGAGGGCTCGCGCGCGATCTGCTTCTCGAAACGCTCGCTGGAATATTGGGACCGGCTCGGCGTCGCCGACCGCATGGTCGACAAGGGCGTGGTGTGGAGCGTCGGCCGCATCTTTCACGGCGAACAGCAGCTCTACCAGTTCAACCTGCTGCCCGAGGACGGCCACAAGCGGCCGGCCTTCATCAACCTCCAACAATATTACGCCGAAGCCTATCTCGTGGATCGCGTCGGCGACCTGCCTGATATCGAGCTGCGCTGGCGCAACAAGGTCACGGCGCTCGAGCAACGCAATGATGCCGTTGCGCTGACGATCGAGACGCCCGAGGGCGCCTATCGGCTGCACGCGCAATATGTCATCGCCTGCGACGGCGCGCGCTCCTCGCTGCGGCAGATGGTCGGTGCCGACTTCGCCGGCCAGGTGTTCGAGGACCAATTCCTGATCGCCGACGTCAAGATGACGGCCGAATTCCCAACCGAGCGCTGGTTCTGGTTCGATCCGCCGTTTCATGCGGGCCGTTCGGCGCTGCTGCACAAGCAGCCCGACAATGTCTGGCGCATCGATCTCCAGCTCGACCGCGACGCCGATCCCGTCGTCGAGAAGAAGCCGGAAAACGTGCGGCCGCGGATCGCGCGCATGCTCGGCCACGACAAGTTCGAGTTCGAGTGGATCTCGCTCTACAAGTTCCAGTGCCGGCGGATGGATCGCTTTCTCCACGGCCGCGTGATTTTTGCCGGCGATTCCGCGCATCAGGTCTCGCCCTTCGGCGCGCGCGGCGCCAATTCCGGACTCGAGGACGCGGAAAACCTCTCCTGGAAGCTCGATCGCGTGTTGCGTGGCACTTCGCCTGCGCGCCTGCTCGACAGCTATCACGTCGAGCGCAGCATGGCGGCCGACGAGAACATCCGCGAATCGACCCGTTCAACCGATTTCATGGCGCCGAACTCGCACCAGGAAGCGCGGCTGCGCAAGGCGGTGCTGTCGCTGGCGAAGGACACCGAGTTCGGCAAGCGGATGGTCAATGGCGGCCGGCTCTCGGTGCCGTGCAGCTATGATTCGCCGCTGTCATCGCGCGACGCGGATGCGTGGCGCGATGGACCGTTGCCGGGCTGTTCCATGCTCGACGCGCCCGTTGGCGCGCAGGGTTATCTGACGGATGCGTTCCGCAAAGGTGGAACGGACTTCACCTTGCTGTTGTTCAACAATGGCGCGGCGATCGATGCGCCCGATAGTCTCAGGGAGATTCGTATTGGCGGCGAGGGCGGACTTGCCGATCCCTCAGGCCTCGTCGCCAAGCGCTATGACGCCGAGCCGGGTGCTGCCTATCTCCTCAGGCCCGATGGTTATGTCGCCGCGCGCTTCCGTCATCCGACGCGCGAGGCCATATCCGCGGCACTGTCGCGCGCCGCAGGCTTGAATTGAGGTTTCGCATGCCGCTTTCAACCAGTTCGAACTTCGCGCGGCCGGACGATGCGTTTCGCGCCATTGTCGAGGCGCATCGCGGCCTGACCGACGAGCAGAGCGCCGATTTCGACGCAGCGTTGGTCCTGATCTTTGCCAACCATATCGGCGACATCGACGTGCTGCGGGAAGCGATCGTGCTGGCGAAGCGGCGCATGATCGACAGCCAGCAGCAACAGCAACAACAATAACCTGGTGAATTTAAGGAAAAACTGATGGCGAAGAACTTCGCATCCACCGGCGATCTCTCAGAGAAGACAATCACCTTCTCCGAGATCGGCCCCGATCTCTATGCCTTCACCGCCGAAGGCGATCCGAACACGGCCATCATCGTCGGCGACGACGGCTGCCTGGTGTTCGACGCGCAGTCGACACCCGCGATGGCCAACAAGGTGATCGAGCGCGTCCGCACCGTCACCGACAAGCCGATCAAATATGTCGTGCTGTCGCATTATCACGCCGTGCGCGTGCTGGGTGCCTCCGCCTACAAGGCGCAAGGCATCGTTGCCTCGCAGGAGACGTATCGCCTGATCGAGGAGCGCGGCCAGCAGGATTGGGATTCCGAATATGGACGCTTTCCACGCCTGTTCCAGGACGCGCAAAGCATTCCCGGCCTGACCTGGCCGACGCTCACCTTCGAAGGCGAGATGTCGATCTATCTCGGCAAGCGTGAGGTGCGGCTGATGCAGTTAGGGGCTGGCCACACCTCCGGCGACATCGTCGCCTGGGTGCCGGATGCCGAAGTCATGTTCTCCGGCGATCTCATCGAATATCACTCGGCCTGCTATTGTGGTGACGCGCATTTGCGCGAATGGCCGCTGACGCTGAACGAGATCCGCAACTTCAATCCCAAGGCGATCGCGCCGGGCCGCGGCGATGCGCTGAAGGGCACTGCCACCGTGCGCGAAGCCATCGCGATGACGCGCGACTTCGTCACCTCGCTCTATGGTGCGGCCGAAATCTCGGTTGCCAAGGGACGCACGCTGAAGGAATCGATGGCCGCGACGCGCGAGGTGATGGATCCGAAATTCCACAGCTTCGCCATCTACGAGCACTGCCTGCCGTTCAACGTGTCGCGCGCCTATGACGAGGCGTCGGGGATCGACGATCCCGTAATCTGGACCGACAAGCGCGACCAGGAGATGTGGGCGAACTTGCAAGGAGGAGGATAGTCATGAACATCAATACCTCGCCTGATCAGATCATTCGCAGTTCGGCGCAGGTCACGCCGGGCTACATGTCCGGCTTCGGCAACAGCTTTGAGACCGAGGCGCTGCCGGGCGCGCTGCCGATCGGCCGCAACTCGCCGCAGCGTTGCGCCTATGGGCTTTATGCCGAGCAGCTCTCCGGCTCGCCCTTCACCGCGCCGCGCGGCACCAACGAGCGCTCCTGGCTTTATCGCATCCGTCCCTCCGTGAAACATTCCGGCCGCTTCGAGAAGGCCGATGCCGGGCTGTGGCGCTCCGCGCCCTGCCATGAATACGATCTGCCGATCGCGCAGCTGCGCTGGGATCCGACGCCGCTGCCAAAGGAGGAAGTCACCTTCCTCCAGGGCGTGCAGACCATGACGACGGCTGGCGACGTCAACACGCAGGCCGGCATGGCCGCGCATGTCTATCTCATCACCACATCGATGGTGGACCAGCATTTCTACAACGCCGACGGCGAGCTGCTGTTCGTGCTTCAGCAGGGCAATCTTCGCCTCGTCACCGAGTTCGGCCGTATCGATGCCGAGCCCGGCGAGATCGTGGTGATTCCGCGCGGCGTGAAGTTTCGCGTCGAGATTCCGAACGGGCCGGCGCGCGGCTATCTCTGCGAAAATTACGGCGGCGCCTTCACACTGCCGGAGCGCGGCCCGATCGGCGCCAATTGTCTGGCCAATGCGCGCGATTTCCTCACGCCAGTCGCGCATTACGAGGACAAGGACACGCCGACCGAGCTGTTCGTGAAATGGGGCGGCTCGCTGTTCAAGACGACATTGCCGCATTCGCCGGTCGACGTCGTCGCCTGGCACGGCAACTACGCGCCCTACAAATACGACCTCCGCGCCTTCTCGCCGGTCGGTGCGATCGCCTTCGATCATCCCGATCCCTCGATCTTCACGGTGCTGACCTCGCCGTCGGAGACGGCGGGGACCGCGAATATCGACTTCGTCATCTTCCCGGAGCGCTGGATGGTGGCCGACAACACATTCCGTCCGCCCTGGTATCACATGAACATCATGAGCGAGTTCATGGGCCTGATCTACGGCGTCTACGATGCCAAGCCGCAGGGCTTTGTCCCGGGTGGCATCTCGCTGCACAACTGCATGCTGCCGCACGGCCCCGATCGCGACGCCTTCAATCACGCCAGCAATGGCGAGCTGAAGCCGGTGAAGCTGACCGGAACCATGGCCTTCATGTTCGAGACCCGCTACCCGCAGCGTGTGACATCGCATGCCGCGAACGCGTCAACGCTGCAAGACGACTACGCCGATTGCTGGAAGGGTCTCGAGAAGCGCTTCGATCCGAACCGGCCGTGACGTTCTTCCCCTCTCCCCTTGTGGGAGAGGGTGGCTCGCCGCGTAGCGGCGAGACGGGTGAGGGGTTCTCTCCGCGGGTGAGCCTCTCGCATTCGAATACGCAGATAGAACCCCTCATCCGGCGCTTCGCGCCACCTTCTCCCGCAAGAGGAGAAGGAAGAAAGGACCGGGCCAAACGTGTCAACGCACCCCAGCGACCCCAGCCTCCGCTCCTTCATCGACGTCGATCCCGCCTCCGACTTCCCGATCCAGAACCTGCCTTATGGCGTGTTCTCGACCGCGGCCAATCCGACGCCGCGCGTTGGCGTTGCCATCGCCAATTACGTGCTAGACCTCTGGGAGCTCGAGCAGGACTCTCGCCTCGATGTCGGCCCGCTCGGCGTGTTCTCCGGCGCCTCGCTCAATCCGTTCATGGCGCTTGGGCCAAAAGTGTGGACCAGGACACGTGCGCGGATCAGCGAGCTGTTGCGCCATGATCATCCCGAGCTGCGCGATAATGAGGAACTGCGCACGCAAGCGCTGGTGCCGATGGGCGAGGCCAAACTGCATCTGCCGTTCGCGGTCTCCGGCTACACCGATTTTTATTCGTCCAGGGAGCACGCCACCAATGTCGGCGTGATGTTCCGCGGCAAGGACAACGCGCTGCAGCCGAACTGGCTCTACATGCCGATCGGCTATAACGGCCGCGCCTCGACTGTGGTGGTCTCGGGGACCAAGGTGAAGCGCCCGCGCGGGCAGTTGAAGCCGCCGTCGGTCGACGTGCCGAGCTTCGAGCCGTGCAAGCGGCTCGATTTCGAGCTGGAGATGGGCGTCGTGGTCGGTCAGCCTTCGCCCATGGGCGGTATGCTCACGGAGCAACAGGCCGAGAAGATGATCTTCGGCTTCGTGCTGCTCAACGACTGGAGCGCGCGCGATATCCAGCAATGGGAATATGTGCCGCTCGGCCCGTTCCTCGCAAAAGCGTTTGCGACCTCGATCAGCCCGTGGGTGGTGACGCGCGAGGCACTGGAGCCGTTCCGGCTCAACGGGCCGGAGCAGGAGCCCGCGCCACTCGATTATCTCAAGCAGGCGAAGCCGCAGAACTACGGCGTCGAGCTCGACGTCTCCTTGCGCGCGGCCGGCGCGAATGCGCCAACGAGCATCAGCCGCACCAATTTCAAATACCTGTACTGGTCCTCGGTGCAGCAGCTGATGCACCACGCCTCCTCCGGCTGCGCCATGAATGTCGGCGATTTGCTGGGGTCTGGCACCATCTCCGGCCCGGAGAAGAACCAGCGCGGCAGTCTCCTGGAGATCAGCTGGAATGGCACCGAACCGGTCGAGTTGCCCGGTGGCGTCAGGCGCTCGTTCCTGGAAGACGGCGACAGCCTCGTCATGCGCGGCTGGTGCCAGGGCAACGGCTATCGTATCGGGTTTGGTGAGGTCGAAGGGACGATCTTGGCGGCGGAGTAGGCTCCGCCATCGCCACGTCCTCCGTCATTGCGAGCGCGGCGAAGCAATCCAGAATCTTTCTGCGGAGGGATTCTGGATTGCTTCGTCGCAAGAGCTCCTCGCAATGACGTCGGAGAGACTTCAACGCTTCTCCGGCGGCACGTCGCGGATTCTCGCGCAATGCGCCGCAACGTCCTCCAGGCTGTACTTCAGATGCACCCGCTTGTCCGACGGCACTTGCCTGGTCGTGCACACGCCCGGCCGCCATTCCTGTGTGGGACGGATCGGACGCGGCGCAAAGCCGCCGCCGCAGTTTGGGCAGACGTTGGACAGCTTCGTCTCGACGCAGTCCGCGCAGAACGTGCATTCATAGGAGCAGATCCGCGCATCCGTTGCGTCAGGCGGCAGGTCGCGGTCGCAATATTCGCAGTTCGGTCGCAGCTGGAGGGCCATGGCTCGATCTCCCGGATTGGTGCAAATCATCGCAGGCGGCGCGCGAAGCGCGAATGCCGTAGTTCCCTCGATTTCAGCCAGGCTTCAAATCTTTCAGCGGCAGCTTTGAGCTTTCCTTCAACCGGTCGAGCACGATCGAGGAGCGCACATGCGCCACGCTCTGGTGCGGCATCAAGACGTCGTTGACGAGGTTGGAGAGGCCTTTGAGATCGCGCAGCACGGCCTTCAGTACGTAATCGGCATCGCCCGTCAGCGAATAGGCTTCCTGGATCTCGTCAATGCGGTTGACCAGCGTCCGAAACCGCTTGGAATTGTCCGGTGAATGGGTGGCGAGCCCGACCTGGATGAAGGCGATCACGCCGAAGCCGAGCGCCTCGCTGGAGAGATCGGCGTGATAGCCTGCTATCACCTTCTCCTCCTCCAGCCGCATCCGCCGGCGCGAGCATTGCGATGCCGACAGGCCTGCGATCTCGGCGAGCTCCTGGTTGGTGAGGCGGCCGTCGTCCTGGAGCGCGCCCAGAATCTTGAGGTCGAAAGCGTCAATCGGAATCATGCGTGTTTTATCCATTTGATGCACGGATCGTGCATATGATAGCCAAAAGACGTCTCGTTTGCACGCCTCTTGCGCGCGCCGTGAAGGATAGTTCTCCCAGCAGCCATTTGGGAGAACTCCATGGGTCCGTTTCCGCACGATGCACCGCCGGCCACCATCAGTGCCGACAATCCGATGGGCACCGACGGCTTCGAGTTCGTCGAATATGCCCATCCCAATCCGCAAGAGCTGCACGCGCTGTTCAGGCTGATGGGCTACGCGCCGGTCGCGCGCCACAAGACCAAGAAGATCACGGCCTATCGCCAGGGCGACATCAACTACCTTCTCAACGAGGAGCCCGGCACCCACGGTTACGATTTCGTCGCTGCGCACGGCCCCTGCGCGCCATCGATGGCTTTTCGCGTGGTCGATGCCAAGGCCGCCTATGACCGGGCGATTGCGCTCGGCGCGGAGCCTGCCGATGTGTCGTCCGCGCAGAAGACGCTCGATGTGCCCGCGATCAAGGGTATCGGCGGCAGCCTTCTGTATCTGGTCGATCGCTACGGCGCCAAGGGCTCGGCCTATGATGCCGAGTTCGAGTGGTTAGGGGCGCGCGATCCACGGCCGGCCGGTGCCGGCCTGTTCTATCTCGACCACCTCACCCACAACGTCCATCGCGGCCGCATGGATGTCTGGACCGGCTTCTACGAGAAGCTGTTCAACTTCCGCCAGATCCGCTTTTTCGACATCGAGGGCCGCGCTTCTGGCCTGTTCTCGCGTGCGCTGACGAGCCCCGACGGCAAGATCCGGATCCCGATCAACGAGGACGCCGGCGATTCCGGCCAGATCGAGGAATATCTGAAGATCTATCGCGGCGAGGGCATCCAGCACATCGCCTGTGGCTGCCGCGATATCTACCGCGCCATCGAGGAGCTCCGCACAGCGGGTCTGCCCTTCATGCCGCCACCGCCCGACACTTATTTCGAGAAGGTCGATACCCGCCTGCCCCGGCACGGCGAGGACATTACGCGACTCCAGAAGAACGGCATCCTGATCGACGGCGAGGGTGTCGTCGCCGGCGGCCAGACCAAGGTGTTGCTCCAGATTTTCTCGGCCAATGCGATCGGCCCGATCTTCTTCGAGTTCATCGAGCGCAAGGGCGACGATGGATTCGGTGAGGGCAACTTCAAGGCGCTGTTCGAATCGATCGAGGAAGACCAGATCCGGCGTGGCGTGCTGAAGGTTGAGCACGGTACGGCGTAGGCCGATCGCCAGGTACTGCCATATCAAACAAGCCTGAGGCCCCGGACAAGCGAAGGCGCACATCCAGGGCTTCCCAAACCACAGCAAGGAATTGCCGCGCGACCCGCATCAGCGGGCGCTCGGTGAGGTGCGCGCAATCGAAAGGATCGAAAATGACTCGCGTGACGACTATGGTGATCGCTGCTCTCGTTCTCGCAGGAAGTGGTTCACTGGCCAAGGCACAGGAAACGCCCGCAGAAGCGCAGAACAAGCAGATCGTTCTGGAGTTCTACGAAAAGGCACTCAACGGCAAGAACCCCGAGGCGGCGGCCTCATATTTCGGCTCGCACTACACTCAGCACAATCCGCTGGTTGCCGATGGCGCAGAGGGCTTCCGCAAGTTCGTCGAGTTTCTCCGGCAGAAATATCCTGAGGCACATTCGGAAGCAAAGCGCGTGTTCGCTGACGGAGATTACGTCATCATCCATTCGCACGCGGTTCAAGAGCCGGGGACCAAGGGGGCAGCCATCATCGATATATTCAGGCTGGAGAACAAGAAGATCGTAGAGCACTGGGACGTCATTCAGCCTCTTCCTGAAACGGCTTCAAACAGCAACGGAATGTTTTGAGATACGGTACCGCAGCGTCTGAAGGCGCGGCGACGTTCATGCAGTGGAAGCGCGACGTTGTGCCGCGCTTCCACAGAACCAAAAAAACCATGGAGGGAATGATGTCGATTGAGACCGCCGCCATCGCGCGCAGCCGGGGCATGACGAGCGAGGAACGCAAGGTTGTCATCGCCACGCTCGTGGGCACCACGATCGAATGGTATGATTTCTTCATCTATGCCCAGGCCGCGGGTCTCGTCTTTGGCAGCCTGTTCTTTGCGCCGATGAATCAGAACGATCCGCTACTGGCGCAAATCGTGTCGTTTGCGACGCTCGGCCTGTCGTTCTTGTTTCGGCCGCTCGGCGCCATCGTCTGCGGCCACCTTGGCGATAAATTCGGCCGCCGGAACGTGCTGGTCGGGACGCTGGTGCTGATGGGCGTGGCCACCGCGATGGTCGGCGTGTTGCCGACTTATGGACAGATCGGTGCATTGGCGCCGGCGCTTCTGATCTTGCTGCGTATCCTCCAGGGATTTTCCGCCGGGGGCGAATGGGGCGGGGCGGCGTTGATGGCGGTCGAATCCGCGCCCGTCGACCGGCGAAGCTTCTTCGGCGTGTTCCCGCAGATCGGAACGCCGATCGGCATGATGATCGCGACCGGCGTGTTGTGGCTCCTGACGTCGACGCTCGGCAAGCAGGCAATGATGGATTGGGGATGGCGCATTCCGTTCTTGATATCGATCTTTCTGATCGTCGTGGGCGTCGTGATCCGCCGCACGGTCGAGGAGTCGCCGGTGTTTCAGGCGATGCATCGCCGCCACAGGGAATCCTCGGCACCGCTTGCGGAGCTGTTTCGCGGCAATGCCCGGGACATCATCCGCACTGCGCTGATTTTCATGGCCAACAACGCCGCCGGCTACATCCTGATCGCCTTCATGATCAGCTATGGCGCCAACACGCTGAAGCTTCCTTCGGACCAGCTTCTGCTCGCGAGCGTGCTCGCCGCCGCAAGCTGGCTCATTTTTACGCTGATCGGCGGCGTGCTCGGCGACAGGATTGGCCGCGTGCGCTGCTTCCAGATCGGTTACGTACTTCTCGCCCTATGGGCGGTGCCGATGTGGCTCCTGATCGACAGTAAGGATGTCCTGCTGTTCCTTGTCGCCGGAGTCGGTCTAACGATCGCGCTCGGGCTTTCCTATGGCCCGCAGGCGGCGCTCTATGCCGAGATGTTTCCGGCAAAAGTGCGCTACTCCGGCGTCTCGATCGGCTATGCTCTCGGCGCCATCCTTGGCGGCGCGTTTGCGCCGATGATCGCGCAATGGATCATCGCGAGTACTGGCCAGTCCTGGCGCATCGGCGCATACATCGCGGTGTTGTCGCTGATCTCGCTGATCGCGGTCTCGACCGTAAAGGATCCGCAGGGGGTCGACCTCCATGTGCGCGACGCGGGTTCGTGACGCGAAGGATGGGCGTTCACTGCTCGCCATGACGCTGGCACTACGGCCTCGGCTTCCACTCCCGCAGCACTGCCTCAATCTCCGCCGCCTCCGGCTCGCGCACCGCCGACGGCGTGCGCGAGAACCTTGGCGCCGGCGCAGGCTGCTTCACGCCATGGCGTTCGAGGAAGACGTTGCGGGCGACCATGTGCGGATGCTCGGTCGCTTCTGACATGGTCAGGACCGGCGCGAAGCAGATGTCGGTGCCTTCCATGATCTTGCACCAGTCTTCGCGGGTCTTGCTCTTGAACACGGCTTGCAGCTTCTGCTTCAGCGCCGGCCAGGCCTTGCGGTCCATCTGCGCGTCGAAATCGGCGTCGGTCAGGCCTGCGTGTTCGCGCAGCAGCGCGTAGAACTGCGGCTCGATCGAGCCAATCGAAACGAAGTGCCCGCAGGCGCATTCATAGACGCCGTAGAAATGCGCGCCGCCGTCGAGGAAGTTCTGCACGCGGCCTTCGGTCCAGCGGCCGATCGTGGTCATGTCGAAGAAGAACGACATCAGCGATGCCGCGCCGTCGCACATCGCGGCGTCGACGACCTGGCCCTTGCCGGATCTCGAGGCTTCCAGCAGCGCCGCGAGCACGCCGACGACGAGATAGAGCGCGCCGCCGCCGAAATCGCCGACCAGGTTGAGCGGCGGCACCGGCGCTTCCTTGGTACCGATCGCAGCGAGTGCGCCGGTGATGGAGATGTAGTTGATGTCATGGCCGGCGGCATTCGCCAGCGGGCCTTCCTGGCCCCAGCCGGTCATGCGGCCGTAGACGAGCTTTGGATTGCGCGCCAGCACGACGTCCGGGCCGAGACCCAGGCGTTCCATCACGCCGGGACGAAAGCCCTCGACCAATGCATCGGCATTGGCGAGCAGGTCGAGCACTTCAGCAATTGCGGCCTTGTCCTTGAGATCGAGCTCGATCACCTTGCGGCCGCGACCCGCCACCGACGTCACGCTCTTCTTCGCGCCGACGCGGTCGAGCGTGACGACATCGGCGCCCATGTCGGCCAGCATCATGCAGGCGAACGGGCCGGGACCGATGCCGGCGAATTCGACGACGCGGAAGCCTGAAAGGGGACCGGAGGTGCGAAGAGAAGCGCCGGGGGCTGTTTTGTCGAGCACGTTGTTGTTTCCTCGGGTCGCGGGCGAGTTGTCGATGAACCGGCAAGCGCCCGGGACGTTCCTCTGTGGGGCGAGTTAATTGGCTGATTAACTTCTCCCGCCTTCACGCCAGCGAGGCAAGCGGTTTTCATGCCGCATGGACAAAAATAAAGCGGCGCGCATTGCTGCGCGCCGCGAAAGATTTGTGTTCAGGCGCTATCAGGCGGAAGCAACTGCGCGCTGCGCCATCACCTTGATGAGATTGGCACGGTACTCCGCAGAGCCGTGGATGTCGGCCAGTAACCCGCTCGCCGAAATATTCACGCTGTCGACCGCCGACGGCGACCAATTCGCCTTCAGCGCGGCTTCGATCGCGCCAACCCGCATCACGCCGCTCTGCGACGCGCCGGTTGCGGCCACGCGAATCTCGCCAGACTTCGTCTGTGCGACGAACACGGCGGTGAGCGCGAAACGTGAGGCCGGGTGCCGCATCTTGGCGTAGCCAGCTTTTGCCGGAACCGGGAACGATACCGCGGTGATGATCTCGCCGTCTTCAAGCGCGGTGGTGAACAGGCCCTTGAAGAAATCATCCGCCGAGATCGACCGCTTGTTGGTCTTCACGGTGGCGCCGAGCGCGAGCAGCGCGGCCGGATAATCCGCGGCGGGATCGTTGTTGGCGATCGAGCCGCCGATCGTGCCGCGATAACGCACGGCGGGATCGCCGATCAGCGACGCCAGATAGGCGAGCGCAGGGATCGCCTTCTTTGCGGCATCGCTGGTCGCGACGTCGTAATGCGGCGTTGCGGCCTTGATAGTTAGCGTGTCACCGGAGGCCTCGACGCCAACCAGGTCCTTGATCTTGGCGAGATCGATGACGTCGGAGGGGCTCGCAAGGCGCTGCTTCATCACCGGAAGCAGCGTCTGGCCGCCGGCGAGGAACTTTGCTTCGCTGCCCTTGGCGAACAGGCTTGCCGCTTCGTCGACCGAGGAAGCGCGATGATATGTGGTCTGATACATCTTCGTTGCTCCCTCTCAAGCCGCGTGGATCGTGCGCCACACCCGGTCCGGGGTCGCGGGCATTTCCAGATTGTTCTTGCCGATCGCATCCGTGATCGCGTTGATCACGGCCGCCGACGCCCCGATCGCGCCGGCCTCACCGCAACCCTTGATGCCCAAGGGATTGCCCGGGCACAGCGTCGTGGTGTGGGAGAGGTTGAACGACGGCAAATCGTCGGCGCGCGGCATGGAGTAATCCATGAACGAGGCCGTGACCGGCTGGCCGTTGGCATCGTAGATCGCGTGCTCGAGCAGCGCCTGGCCAATCCCTTGGGCGAGGCCGCCATGGACCTGGCCCTCGACGATCATCGGGTTGATCAGCCGGCCGAAATCGTCGGCCGCGACGAAGTTGACGAAGCTCGTTTTGCCGGTGCCGGGATCGACCTCGAGCTCGCAGATATAGGCGCCGGCCGGGAAGGTGAAGTTGGAGGGGTCGTAGAAGGCGCTTTCCTTCAGGCCCGGCTCCATCCCGTCAGGCAGATTGTGCGCGGTATAGGCGGCGAGCGCGACCATCGGGAAGGCGATCGCCTTGTCGGTGCCAGCGACCTTGAACTCGCCATTCTCGATGACGATGTCGCCCTCGGACGCCTCCAGCGCATGCGCCGCGATCTTCTTGGCCTTGGATTCCATCTTCTCCATCGCCTTCAGGATCGCGGTGAGACCGACGGCCGCGGAGCGCGAGCCATAGGTGCCCATGCCGAACTGCACCTTGTCGGTGTCGCCATGGACGATCGAGACCTGGCTGATCGGAACGCCCAGGCGCTCCGCGACGAGCTGGCAGAACGTGGTCTCGTGGCCCTGGCCGTGGCTGTGCGAGCCGGTCAGGATCTCGATGGTGCCGACCGGGTTGACGCGCACCTCGGCCGATTCCCACAGGCCGACGCCGGCACCTAAGCTGCCGACCGCCTTCGACGGTGCGATGCCGCAGGCCTCGATGTAGCAGGACACGCCGATGCCGCGCAGCTTGCCCTGTGACTTCGCCTGCGCCTTGCGAGCTGCAAAGCCGGCATAGTCGATCGCCTTCATTGCGGCATCGAGCGAGGCATTAAAGTCGCCGGTGTCATAGGCCATGATCACCGGCGTCTGGTGCGGGAACTCTGTGATGAAGTTGCTCCGGCGCAGCGCGGCCGGATCGACCTTGAGCTGCCGCGCCGCCGTCTCCATCAGACGTTCGATCAGGTAGCTGGCCTCAGGCCGGCCCGCGCCGCGATAGGCGTCGACCGGCGTGGTGTTGGTGTAGACGCCGACCACCTCGGCATGGATCGCCGGGATGTTGTACTGACCCGACAGCAGCGTCGCGTAGAGATAGGTCGGCACCGACGACGAGAACAGCGACATATAGGCGCCGAAATTGGCGTAGGTTTTGACCTTCAGCCCGGTGATCCTGTTGTTGGCGTCGAACGCCATCTCGGCATGGGTGACGTGGTCGCGGCCATGCGCGTCGGTGAGGAAGGCCTCGGTGCGGTCGCCGGTCCATTTCACCGGGCGGCCGACCTTCTTCGAGGCCCACAGCGCCACCATCTCTTCCGGATAGATGAAGATCTTCGAGCCGAAACCGCCGCCGACGTCGGGGGCGATCACGCGCAGCTTGTGCTCGGGGGCGATGTTGTAGAACGCCGACAGCACCAGGCGGGCGACGTGCGGGTTTTGCGAGGTCGTATAGAGCGTGAAGTGCTCTTCCGCTTGGTCGTAATCGGCGATCGCCGCGCGCGGCTCCATCGCGTTCGGGGCGAGGCGGTTGTTGGTGACGTCGAGCTTGACGACATTGGCGGCCTTGGCGAAGGCGGCATCGGTGGCAGCCTCGTCGCCGATCACCCAGTCATAGACCTGGTTGCCGGGCGCTTCCGGGTGCAGCTGCGGCGCGCCGGATTTGATCGCGGCGTGAATGTCGGCGACCGCCGGCAGCTCTTCATAATCCACGGCCACGGCTTCCGCCGCGTCGCGCGCGAGGTTCTTGCTGTCGGCGATCACGACCGCGACGGCCTGACCGACGAAGCGCACCGTCTCCGGCGCCATCGCCGGCCATGCGCCCATCTTCATCGGGCTGCCGTCCTTGGAGGTGATGGCCCAGCCGCAGATGAGGTTGCCGACCTTGTCGTCGACGATCTGTTGTCCGGTAAGCACCGCGACCACGCCTGGCATCTTCAGCGCGGCGGAGGGGTCGATCCCCTTCACCTTGGCGTGCGCGTGCGGGCTTCTGATGAAATGGGCATGGGTCATGCCCTGCAATTTGATGTCGTCGACGTACCGGCCCTTGCCGGTAATGAAACGCTTGTCTTCCTTGCGCACGACGCGCGCGCCGATGCCTTCAACACCCATGTCTGGTCCTCCCGACCGGAATTGTTTTGCCTGCGCTTTCCATCGAAAGCCGCAGTGGTGGTTGTTCTTTCGAGGCGGGCCGCTTACTCGGCCGCCTGCGAGACCTTCATGCGTCCGGCTGCATCCAGCACGGCCTTGACGATGTTGTGGTAACCGGTGCAGCGGCAGATATTGCCTTCGAGCTCCTGGCGCACGGTGGTCTCGTCGAGCTGGCCGCCGTGACGATGCACGATGTCGATCGCCGACATGATCATGCCCGGCGTGCAATAGCCGCATTGGAGGCCGTGATTGTCGCGGAAAGCGGCCTGCATCGGGTGCAGCTCGTCGCCCTTGGCGATGCCTTCGATGGTGGTGACGTTGGCGCCATCGGCCTGGCCCGCCAGCATGGTGCAGGATTTCACCGCCCTGCCGTCCATGTGGACGACGCAGGCGCCGCACTGGCTGGTGTCGCAGCCAACATGGGTTCCGGTGAGGTTGAGGTGGTCGCGCAAGAGATGGACCAGCAGCGTGCGGTCCTCGACGTCGACGGCAACGGCCTTGCCGTTCACCGTCAGTTTGACTGTAGACACGGAACGTACCTCCCGGGATTGATTTTGATTGTTTCTAATTAGAGACCGCGGCCCCCGGCCTTGGCAACTGGGATTTTAGTCGCCCAGGTCCTGTCCAGTCGGCCTTTGGCCGACCGCGACCTGAGATTGCCCCGCCGTGCCGAATTTACCGCCCTTTATCCATTCTGCCCTAGTTTTGCGCATCCGGGTCTGGGGGCGGGGCGCCTCCGGGTCGCGGCTGACGATAATAATGGGGGTTGGGAATGTCCGGGCGTATCGCGTCGCCGTCTAAGCGCACCATATTTCCGACCCTCCGGTTCCGCGCCAAGATCATCCTCGGCTTCGCCGCGGTGCTGGTGATCTCCGCCGGCAGCATGGCCTTTGCCTATTTTGGCTTCGAGCGGGTCTCGTCCGGCGTCGGCTCCTACCGCGCCAGCGTCTCGGAGGCCGACCTCGCCCGCAACATCGACCGCGAGCTGCTCGCCTACCGTTCGGCCGTCAAATATTTCGTCGTCACCGGCAAGGAGGACGACGCCAAGGCGGCGCTGGAGTCCGAAGCCAGCCTGAAGAGCGCCATCGACCAGGCCGTCAAGGGCGCCAAGAATCCGGCGCGGCAGGAGGGCCTCAACAAGCTCGCCCAGGAGTTTTCGAATTTCGCCGCCACCTTCGCGAAGGTGCTCCAGGCCAAGCGCGACAGCGCGCTGCTGGTGCAGAACCAGCTGTCGCGCAACGCCAACCTGCTGAAGTACAAGCTCGACGACATCGGCAACAACGCCTCCGATTCCGAGGCGCAGGCGATCGAGTTCGGCACCAAGCAGGTCAATGCCCAGTTCCAGACCGCAAGCGCGGCCGCGACCAATTTCGTGCTGACGTCAGACCAGGCGATTGCCACCAGCGCGCTGGCGCGGCTGAAATTCGTCGAGAATTCGCTCGGCGCGGTCTATTCCATGGACGACAAGATCGTCGCCGGGCTGAAGGATGCCAAGGCGCTGCTCACCGCCTACCGCGAATCGCTGGAGAAGCTGATCGCCAACGCCAAGCTGGTCGACGATCTCGTCACCGAGATGAGCGGCTCGGCCGGCGCGATCCTCCGCGGTGCCACCGCCATGAAGGCCGATCTCGTCGCCGAGCAGCAGCGGCTGGATTCGGAGTCGGGAGCAGCCATCGGGCAGACCGAGCAGCTCATTCTGATGCTGGCGGTCGGCGGCACGCTGCTTGGCGCCGTGCTCGCCTTCCTGCTCGGCACCGGCATCTCGCGGCCGATGATCGCGATGTGCAAGGCGATGCGCGAGCTCGCCTCGGGCAACTTCGACGTCGTGCTGCCGGGCTTGGGTCGCAGGGACGAGATCGGCGAGATGGCCGGCGCGGTCGAGGAGTTCAAGGTCCAGGCTGTGGCGAAAGCCGAGCGCGATGCTGCCGCCAGCGAAGCCCAGAACAAGGAGCTGGCCACCGCCCGTCGCGGTGAGCTGATCCGCTTTGCCGATGACTTCGAGACCGCCGTCGGCGCCATCGTGTCGAACGTCTCGGCCTCCGCCGTCCAGCTCGAATCGGCGGCTTCCACGCTGACGCGCACCGCCGAGACCACGCAGAGCCTGTCGAGCCAGGTCGTCGGCGTCTCCGAACAGGCCTCCAGCAACATGCAGTCGGTCGCCACGGCAACCGAGGAACTGTCCGCCTCGGTCGAGGAGATCGGCCGCCAAGTCCGCGATTCCAGCCGTATCGCCGAGGCCGCCGTGGTGCAGGCCAAGGAGACCGACGGGCGGATCGGAAAACTCTCGCATGCCGCCCAGCAGATCGGCGAAGTCGTCAAGCTGATCACGGCAATTGCCGAGCAGACCAATCTCCTCGCGCTCAACGCCACCATTGAGGCGGCCCGTGCTGGTGAAGCCGGCCGCGGCTTTGCGGTGGTGGCGAGCGAAGTGAAGTCGCTGGCGAGCCAGACCGCGAAAGCGACCGACGAGATCTCCTCGCACATCGCCGGCATGCAGGGCGCCACCGCCGAGTCGGTTGCCGCGATCAAGGAGATCGGCGCCACCATCGGCAAGATCTCGTCGATCTCGACCTCGATTGCGAGCGCTGTGGAAGAGCAGGGCGCCGCCACCCAGGAAATCGCCCGCAGCGTTCAGAACGTCGCCCAGGGCACCCAGACGGCAGCCACCGACATCGGCCAGGTCAACCGCGGTGCCGCCGAGACCGGCTCGGCCTCGGAAGAGGTGCTGAACTCGGCGAAAACGCTGTCGTCCGAAAGCACCCGCCTCCGCGCCGAGCTCGATCGGTTTATGGCCAATATCCGGGCCGCGTAGGGGCGCTGCGCGCTAGGCGTTCCGCTGCTGCGTTACTCTTCGCCGGGACGACAAGTGGGGAGAGCGGACGTAAATCCCCTGCCTCACCTAACCGCAAGTTGCGGCGCTGTAAATTTACCGCGGCTTATCCTTTGCCATTTACCGTGCAAATGAGTCGGGGAGCGGGCTGCTTCCGGGCTGCGCCTGGTTTTCCGCGAATGGAATGGGGTGGGGGAATGTCCGCCGAGTCGAAGCTGAACACGTCGAAGCCGAACACATCGAAGCTGCTCACCTTGCGTTTTCGTGCAAAAATCATCCTCGGCTTCGTAGCGGTGCTGGCGATCCTCGCCGTCACCATGGCGTTCGCCTATTTCGGCTTCGAGCGGATCGCAGGCGCCGTCGCCTCCTACCGGGCCAGTGTCTCGGAAGCGGATCTGGCGCGGACCGTCGATCGCGAGCTGATTGCCTATCAGGGGTTGACCCGGGCCTATACGCTGACCGGCGCTGCGGATGACGAAACCGCGGCGAAGGCGGCCGAAGAGAATCTGAAGACGGCGATATCGAAATCGATGTCGGCCACGACCGGTGCGGCGCGCCGCGAGCAGGTCGGCAAGGTCGAGGCTGAGTTCCAGCGCTTCACGAGAATCTTCAGCGAGATCATCACGCTGACGCGCGAGAACAACAAGATCGCGACCGATGAGCTCAACAGCGTCGGCAACAAGATCCGCTTCAAGTTCGATGATCTCGCCGACACCGCGGCGCTGGCGGGGCTGGCATCGGTCCAGACCACGGCCAAGGACATCACCTCGCAATATCTGGCAGTCTCGACCTCGGTCAGCGCCTTCGTCGCCAAGCCGGAGCCGAAGAACGCCGACGGCGTGATCGCCCGCATCAAGTTTCTGGAGACCCTGCTGGTCTCGATCTATGCCAACGACCAGAAGATCACCGACCGTGTCACCGAGATCGGCAATCTGCTGAAGCAGTACCGCGCGTCGTTTGCAAAGCTGTCGGAGAACGTGAAGATCATCGTCAAGTCGAATGGCGAGATGGCCAAGACGGCTGCGTCGATCCTCAAGCTTTCGGGCGAGTTGCGGTCGGATCTGTCGGCCGACCAGCAGCGCATCGAGGCAAGCGCCAATGCGACCATCGGGGAGACCGAGCGGCTGATCCTGATGCTGGCGCTGGGCGGCCTTGCCGTCGGCGCCGTGCTGGCTTTGATGCTCGGTAACGGCATCTCGCGGCCGATGATCGCGATGTGCAAGGCGATGCGCGAGCTTGCCTCGGGCAATTTCGACGTCGTGCTGCCGGGCTTGGGTCGCAGGGACGAGATCGGCGAGATGGCCGGCGCGGTCGAGGAGTTCAAGGTTCAGGCCGTGGCGAAGGCCGAGCGCGATGCCGCCGCCAGCGAAGCCCAGAACAAGGAGCTGGCCACCGCCCGTCGCGGTGAGCTGATCCGCTTTGCCGATGACTTCGAGACCGCCGTCGGCGCCATCGTGTCGAACGTCTCGGCCTCCGCCGTCCAGCTCGAATCGGCGGCTTCCACGCTGACGCGCACCGCCGAGACCACGCAGAGCCTGTCGAGCCAGGTCGTCGGCGTCTCCGAACAGGCCTCCAGCAACATGCAGTCGGTCGCCACGGCAACCGAGGAACTGTCCGCCTCGGTCGAGGAGATCGGCCGCCAAGTCCGCGATTCCAGCCGTATCGCCGAGGCCGCCGTGGTGCAGGCCAAGGAGACCGACGGGCGGATCGGAAAACTCTCGCATGCCGCCCAGCAGATCGGCGAAGTCGTCAAGCTGATCACGGCAATTGCCGAGCAGACCAATCTGCTCGCGCTCAACGCCACCATTGAGGCGGCCCGTGCTGGTGAAGCCGGCCGCGGCTTTGCGGTGGTGGCGAGCGAAGTGAAGTCGCTGGCGAGCCAGACCGCGAAAGCGACCGACGAGATCTCCTCGCACATCGCCGGCATGCAGGGCGCCACCGCCGAGTCGGTTGCCGCGATCAAGGAGATCGGCGCCACCATCGGCAAGATCTCGTCGATCTCGACCTCGATTGCGAGCGCTGTGGAAGAGCAGGGCGCCGCCACCCAGGAAATCGCCCGCAGCGTTCAGAACGTCGCCCAGGGCACCCAGACGGCAGCCACCGACATCGGCCAGGTCAACCGCGGTGCCGCCGAGACCGGCTCGGCCTCGGAAGAGGTGCTGAACTCGGCCAAGACGCTGTCGTCCGAAAGCACTCGCCTCCGCGCCGAGCTCGACCGCTTCATGGCCAATATCCGGGCCGCGTAGGGCCTCGCTGCCGCCCAACTCTCCGCTGTCGTCCCGGATCAGCGCTCCGCTTGTCCGGGACGACCGATGGAGCGAGGGTGCTCCCGCTCACTCCCTCCCAAACGCCCGTTTCAATTCCACCTTCGCCCGCTCCAGCCGCGTCCGTTGCGTCTTCGGCAGCGTCTTGCCGGCGCGGTTGATGTAGAAGGTCAGCATCGACAGCGCCGAGCGGTAGGCGCCGGACTTGCGGCGCGCGCTGTGTTCTGCCGAACGCTTCAGCGAGGCCGCGATCTTCTTCGCGCTCGTCAGCTTGAAGACGCCCTGCTTCAGATCGAGCGCGTCGCTCTCCTTCGTCACACGCTGCGACCAGCGTTTTGGCGCGGCGCGCTTTGCGCTCTTGCGCGCGGTGGTGCTTCTCGCGCCGGTCTTCCGACGTGCGCCCTTGCGTGCTGCGGTCTTGCGCGAATGTGTCGTCTTTCTGACCTGAGCCATGCGCCAACTCCTTGCGGTTCCAGCAGAAACGGCCGGGGTTCGCTGCCGTTCCTATGGGAACCTGCTGTTGACGCAGACGTTGTCGCAGATGGCAGGCGGAATGCCGCACCCCCACGACCCAGCAACGCGATGGAATTGCAGCAGAGCCCAGCGCTGAACTACGGACATGCGGTCTCGGCAGCGGTCGCGGCCGATCGCATCGTCCAGACCAGCATTCCCGCGCGGCTCGATGCGCTGCCGTGGAGCGGCTTTCACACCCGCGTCGTGGCCGCACTCGGCATCACCTGGATCCTCGACGGGCTCGAAGTCACGCTCGCCGGCGCGCTTTCGGGCGCGCTGAAGCAGAGCCCGTCGCTGCACTTCTCCAATCTCGATCTCGGCGTCGCCAATTCCGCCTACCTCGCCGGCGCGGTGCTGGGCGCGCTTGGTTTCGGCTGGCTCACCGATCGCATCGGCCGCAAAAAGCTGTTCTTCATCACGCTCGCACTTTATCTCTCGGCGACCGCCGCAACCGCGCTGTCATGGGATATTGCGAGCTACGCGCTGTTTCGCTTCCTCACCGGCGCCGGCATCGGCGGCGAATACACCGCGATCAACTCGACCATCCAGGAGCTGGTGCCGGCGCGCTATCGCGGCTGGACCGATCTCGTCATCAATGGCAGCTTCTGGATCGGCGCTGCGATGGGCGCGGTGGCGGCGATCGTGCTGCTCGATCCCGCAACGATCGGTCCCGATCTCGGCTGGCGCCTCGCTTATTTGATAGGCGCGACCATCGGCCTTGTTGTGCTGCTGATGCGGATGTGGATCCCGGAGAGTCCGCGCTGGCTGATGATTCATGGCTATCCCGATCAGGCCCATGCCATCGTCGACGACATCGAGCGCTCGGTGATCGGCCATGATCAGGACGGACGAGACGGCCATTTCGCCAAGATGCGTCTGAAGATGCGCGATCACACCCCGATCAGCGAAGTCTTTCACACGCTGTTCTCGGTCTACCGCCAGCGTTCGCTGGTCGGGCTCGCCTTGATGGTCGCGCAGGCCTTCTTCTACAACGCGATCTTCTTCACCTTCGCGCTGGTGCTGACCGATTTTTATGGCATCGCCGCCGATCATGTCGGCTGGTATCTGCTGCCGTTCGCGGCCGGCAACTTCCTCGGCCCGCTGCTGCTCGGGCGTCTGTTCGACACGCTCGGCCGCCGCGCCATGATCATGTTCACCTATGGCGTCTCGGGCCTGCTGCTGGCGCTGTCGGGCTATCTGTTCTCGATCGGCGCGCTGAGCGCGCGGGGGCAGACCATCGCCTGGATGGTGATCTTCTTTTTCGCCTCGCCGGCGGCAAGCGCGGCCTATCTCACCGTCAGCGAGACTTTCCCGCTGGAAGTTCGCGCGCTGGCGATCGCCGTGTTCTACGCGATCGGCACCGGCATCGGCGGCGTCGTGGGTCCCGCATTGTTCGGCGTGCTGATCGACACGGGATCACGCAACAGCGTGTTCGCCGGTTATCTGCTGGGAGCCGCCCTGATGATCGCGGCCGCGATCGTGGCGTGGCGCTATGCCGTCTCGGCCGAGCGCAAATCGCTCGAACAAATCGCGCGGCCGCTTGCTTCAATGGAGTAGACTATGACACCGGAACTGGCGGAAATGCCGATGAGCGGCGAAAGAACCATGCAGGACAACAAGGATGCACCGGCACCGCACGAGTTGGTGCCGCATTTCGACGAGACCGCGATCCTGCTCGACATCGACGGCACGCTGCTCGATCTGATGCCGACGCCACGCGAGGTGTGGGTGCCGCCGGGCCTGTCCGAGACGCTCAACCGGCTGGCGGAGCGTACGTCCGGCGCGCTGGCGCTGGTCAGCGGTCGTTCGCTCAATGACATCGACCTGATCTTCGCGCCCGATGTGTTTCGTGCCGTCGGCGGACACGGCGCGGAAATGCGCCTGGCCATCGACAGTGAAGCGGACGACGTGCACGCGCCGCCGATGGACAAGGAGTTGAAGCGCCGGCTCGCCGCGATCGCAAAGCTCAGTCCGGGCATTCTGCTCGAGGACAAGGGCTATTCACTGGCGCTGCATTATCGCCTGGCGCCGCACGCGGAGAAGGCGATCTTCGAGGCGGTGTCGCTGATCCGCGCCGACCTTCCCAATGCGCCGATCGAGGTGCTGCCGGGCAAGTTCGTTTGCGAGATCAAGCATTCCGGATTCACCAAGGCGAGCGGCGTGCGCGAGCTGATGCAGCACGAGCCTTTCAGGGGGCGCCGTCCGATCTTCATCGGCGACGACGTCACCGATGAAACCGTGTTTGCGATCATGCCCGACATGAACGGGCTCGCCTTCTCGGTTGGCCGCCGCGCCATCGGCGTCAACGGCCATTTCGATGCGCCGAGCGACGTGCGTGCGTTCCTCGCGCGACTGGTCGAGCCAAGGTAAAACAAAGGCGGCGCCACATCGCAGACGCAATGTGGCTCCCGCGGTTCCATTGCGCTGCAATTCATGCTGCGCACAACGCCCGCAAAAACTGTCTTTGCAGCACAATTTCGCGGTTCCGCGAGCGAAACCTGTTCCAACGCGCGCGCCCGATTTTGGTTTCAATTCGTTGAAACGATGATCAGGAACCATATTGATGAACATCAGTTAAACAGGGTGGAATGAACAGGAGGGGACGACCTGTGAATTTAGTCGTCGTTTCAAATCGTGTTGCGCGTGGCAAACCCAACGAGCCCATGACGGGTGGCCTCGCGGCGGCCTTGCTTCCCGTGGTGGAACACTCCGGCGCGATCTGGGTGGGGTCCTCCGGCCGCGTGCGCGATGGCCATCAGAACCATCAGAAAGAGCCTTTTGCCGAAATCGAGGCGCTTGGCGCCGGTGCGATTGCGACGCTGGATCTGCCGGCGGCGCATTATGGCGGTTACTACGAAGGCTTTGCCAATTCGGCGCTGTGGCCGGCATTGCATTCGCGCAGCGATCTGATCCGCGTGTCGCGCGACGACTATGTCAGCTATCGCGAGGTCAACGCCTTCATGGCGCGCGCCCTGCTGCGCTTCCGAAAGGATCGGACCGCGTTCTGGGTGCAGGACTATCACTTCCTCGCCCTCGGCGCGGAGTTGCGCGATCTCGGCGTCGACGACCCGATCGGCTTCTTCCTGCACACGCCATGGCCGGTGGTCTCGGTGATGCTGGGCGTGCCCAATCACCGCGAGCTGATCACGGCGATGCTGGCCTTTGATCTTCTCGGTTTCCAGACCGAGGAGGATCGCCAGAATTTCCTCGGCTACGCCGGCGGCGAGCTTGGCCTCACCATCGAGGACGGTACTGTCATCTCGCAGCATGGCCGCACGCGATGTGAGGTGTTTCCGATTGGCATCGATGCCGAAAGGTTCGCGCAATATGCCGCGAAATCGGTCTCGCATCCCGACGTGTCGCGGCTGCGCCGCAGCCTCAACGGCGAGCGGCTTGCGATCGGCGTCGACCGGCTCGATTACTCCAAGGGCCTCGTCAATCGCATCAGTGCGTTCGACCGGCTCTGGACCGAGCAGCCGCAGTTTTCGCGCAGCATCTCGCTGCTTCAGATCGCCAACCCCTCGCGCGGCGCCATTGAGGCCTATGGCAACCTCCAGAACGAGGTCGCGCGCCTCGTCACCGACGTCAACGGCCGCCATGGCGAGGTCGACTGGACGCCGATCCGCTATCTCAACAAGGGCTTTAGCCAGGCGGTGCTCGCGGGCCTCTACCGCACGGCGCAGGTCGGCGTGGTGACGCCGCTGCATGACGGCATGAATCTCGTCGCCAAGGAATATGTCGCCGCCCAAAACCCGGCTGATCCCGGCGTGCTGGTGCTGTCGAAATTTGCAGGCGCCGCCAACGAGCTGGATACGGCGCTGCTCGTCAATCCGCACGACATCGACGGCATGGCGCGCGCGATTGCGATCGCAGCCGCAATGCCGCTTGTCGAGCGCAGGATGCGCTGGGAGGCGATGATGACCAAGCTGCGTGGCCACACCATCCAGCAATGGTCGGCCGATTTCGTCGCGGAGCTGGAAAAGTGCCGGGTCGAGAAGGTGGCGGCCGCGCCGCTCGCAGCCCAGCCGCCGCAAGCCTTGCGCTGGCTGAAGTCGGCGATCTCAGGCGTGCGGCTGATCTGAGATCCGGTGTCATGGCCGGGCTTGTCCCGGCCATCTACGTCTTACGCTTCTGCCCGATGAACATGGATGCCCGGGACAAGCCCGGGCATGACGGTGTACGGCGCGAGCGCGGCCAGCAGCTTCAATAGCAATACGACACGCTATCGAGTATCGCGCATTGCCGCTTGTTCGGCGCGTTGGGATCATCCATCGGCACCATGCCCTTGCCCTGGCCGACGAACACGCCGGGGCCGACATGCACCGAGCTCTTGTTGCCGATGATCACGCTCTGATGCGGCGTTGAGCTCGAGCGCGTGCCATCCGGCCAGAGGATGGAATCGCCCGACAGCACCCCGCGCCGGCCGTCGTCGCAGCTCACATCGACCCCCTGACGGGTGCAGGCTTGCGCCTTGGCAGGTCCGGCGAGGGCGGCGCCAAGGGCCGAAATCAGGCTCAGCGCGATGATGGTTTTACGGATGGTCATGGCGTCCCCGGGGATGGTTGGCGGTCTTGAGTGAATCGTCGCGCCAAACCGGCTGCGGGTTCAGCCGGAAGCGGGTTCCCAAGGCGCGCCGCGCCGTTGAATATTCATTTGAAAATACAATAACTTACGGAAAATTCAGCCGATTTCCCCGCGATCCCTTGCAAAATCACCGGCGCCCCTTCAAGAGAGGGCGCTCCGGAGAGATGGCCGAGTGGCTTAAGGCGCACGCTTGGAAAGCGTGTGTGCGGGAAACCGTACCGTGGGTTCGAATCCCACTCTCTCCGCCATATCACTCAGAAATTGAAGGTACCGCGTACGGATCCATTGGGTACAGGTCGACCACGCTTGCGTCGTAGATTTGGATATTGGTGCGAGCAGATCGGACAATCCGCGCGATCAGAGTGGTCGCCATTTTGGAAGCGAACTGGCAGAACTCGAGCTTGCGACCGCGGGTCGATTTAGAAGACAGAAATGGAAAGCGTTGGCGCGCCGGTCGTCCGGCGATTGATCGTTGAAGAACAACAAACTCGCTGAAGCTCGGACCGCATGGTGCCCATAACACGAGCCAGGTCACCTTGCGGCTAGCACCTCCACTTCAACCTTGAACTCCGGACGCGTGAAGCCATTGACGATCATCAGGGTCGAGGCCGGCGCCGGCATCGCCACATAACGGTCGCGCACGGCCATATAGGGCGCCATGCATGCGCGCTCCGTGACATAAGCGTTGATGCGGACCAGATCGCGAAAACCCATGCCGGCCTCCGTCAGACACGCGCCGATCGCCTCGAAGCAGAGCACCGACTGTTCTTCAGCGCTCTCCGGGATGCGGTCATCCGCCGAAATGCCGAGTTGGCCCGAGCAGAAAAGCAGCCGCGCGCCGGCCTGGACTTCGACCGCGTGGCTGTACTTGGCGAAAGGTTTGCGGATTGCCGCGGGTATGAAGTGGCTCAGCACCGCTCTTACTCCGACTCGACGTGGCTCTGCGCAATGGCCTCGCGCAGCGCCTCTGAAGCGCGTCGGCAGTAGTCGTTGTAGACCGGCGAGACGCGGAAGTCTTCGCTGCGCGGGTAAGGCGCCGATATCGCGATCTCGGTGCTCACGCGACCGGGGTGTGCGCTCATCACCACGATGCGCGACGACAGGTAAACCGACTCGTAGACGCTGTGGGTGACGAAGATCACCGTTAGGCTCTTCTTCGCAAACAGCTCCAGAAGATCCTTGTTGAGCTTCGTGCGTGTGATCTCGTCGAGGGCGGCGAAGGGTTCGTCCATCAGCAAAATGCGCGGGTTGGTCACCATGGCGCGAGCCACCGAGACACGCATGCGCATGCCGCCCGAGAGCTCGCGCGGATAGGCATCGGCGAAGCGCGTGAGGCCGACCTGCGCCAGCACTTCCATGATACGCTCGCGCACATCGCGGCGGCGCGCGCCGCCGAGCATCAGCGGCAGATAGACATTGTCGAACACCGTCCGCCAGGGCAGCAGCGTCGGCTCCTGGAACACGAAACCGAGCGATCGGTCGGGCTCGCCGAGCGCATCGTAGCTCGAGGCCGGCCAGTCGATGGTGCCGGTGGTGGGCGTACTGAGGCCTGCGATCATTTTCAGAAGGGTGGATTTTCCGCAGCCCGACGGCCCGAGCAAGGTCAGGAACTCGCCGGGCCGGACGGTAAGGTCGACTCCCTCCAGCGCCAATGTCATGTTGGTGAACGTCTTGGAGACGCCCGCAAGCCGCAGCAATGCGCGCGACGGCGCCGGCGCTTCGACCGGCTCGGGGGGCTTCGCCTCGAACGTGGGCAAGACATTCATTGCAGCGCCCCCGGCGAGCGCGGAACGAAGCTGCGCATCTTCCCCGGATTGAGCAAGCCGAGCGGATCCACCTCATGCTTGAAGGCGAGCTGGTCGGCGTCGACGCGCTTGTAGCGGCTGCCGTCCTCCAGCGTGAGCACATGCGGATTTGCGATCATGATCCCGCGCGCCTCATAGGCCGCCATGATCTCGTAGAGGCGCTCCGGCGTCGAAAAGCGGATCACGGGGATTCCACTCGCGGTCATCAGGCCGTTGATGCGGATGAACTCGAGGTGCTGCATCACTTCGCCCTCGAACCGGGCGCCGATCTCGGCGGCCGATTCGACGACGCGATCGTGCGGGTAGAGCACCTGCAAATAGGTGATGTTGCGATCGACCTTGAACGTCTGCAGCGTACAGTGATTCCAGGTATGCTCGTAGAGCGGCACTTTGGTGAGCACGTCCTCGCTCGGCGCCTTGTACGTCAAGGTGCCGCCGAAGGCTTCGAGCAAAGTCTCGAAGCTCTCGATCGACATTGATCCGATCATGCCGAGCAGCACTGCCTTGCCGTCCGGGCAATATTGGCGAAGGCCGGCGAAGTTCTGCGGCAGCGGCCACTCGATCGGCGCCAGCAGCTTCTTGACGACACCGTCGGCCATTGCGATGGCACGACCGAAGCGAATCGACTCCGCGAAATCGTCAAACGCAACGATGACGTCGATCCAGGGTAGCGCTGGCGCCAGCGGCATTTCCAGCGCCGTGATGATGCCGGTCGTGCCATAGGCACGACTGATCTTCTGCGCCGCGTCGCCGCGAAGTTCGATCACGCGCGGTCTCTCCTCCACGGTGACGATGCGCGCGGCGAGGATGTTGCCGGGCTCGCGCATTCCGCCAAAGGTGACGCTGCCGATGCCGCCGGATCCTCCCGCGACAAAACCGCCGATCTGCGCCATGCGCTTGGTGGACGGATGCATGCGCAGCTCCCAGCCGAGCGGCCGGGTCTGCGCGTCGATGTCGAACAGCTTGGCGCCGGCCTGGACGCGGACGATGCCCGGCTGCTGCCATTCGATGCGGTTCATGGCGGCCATGTCGAGCAGGACGCCGCCTTCGAGCGGCACGCATTGGCCGTAGTTTCCGGTCGCACCGCCCCGCACGGTGAGCGGGACGCGATGGCGGTAGCAGGCGGCGGCGACACGGATCACGTCGGCCTCGTCGCGCGGCGTGACGATGACGTCGGCAACCTTGTCCTTCAGCCGGGTGGCGAGGATCGGCGAGTACCAGTAGTAGTCGCGCGACTTCCGCCGCAGATCGGCCGGATCGAGACTCGTCGCGATATCGCCGATGTCCGCAAGCAGGGCCTCGATCGGGTAGCGCGAGGAGGGACGAATATCTGGAGCGGAAAGGGTGGCGTCGGACATGAGCGGTGGCCCGTGATCTCTGGTTTAAGCGGCGCGATAGACCTCCGCCTCGCCGTGGTCTTCGAGGAGCTTCATCAGCCGCTTGCGCATGATCATGCCGGGGCGGTCCGATACCATGTTTGCTTCGGTGCGTCGAGCGACGTCGACGGGTGTGTCGTAGTCGGTGGACTCGATGATGTCCTTGTCCTCGCGTGTGATCTTGTAGTCCCAGTCGTTCAGGAGCTGCGCCGGGCAGTCCTCTTCCGTGTCGTTGCGGTAAAGCCACTGCACCAGCTGGATGTGGCTGTCGTCGATCGGCGTTGCGCAGTTGAAGATGATGTGGCGAAGACCCGACGGATATTCGATATCGAGCCGGCGGCAGAACGGCATGTACCATTTGTTGCGCATGTGACGCGTGGTGGTGGCGGCGTCGGTGCCGGAAATGCGATGCTGGATCGGCGGATTGACGACGGTGATCAGCGTCTCGGCCTCGAAGCCATAGTCGGTTTCCGTGATCTCGTACTTGTCCGGGAGCGGCTGGTCTGCCTGGCCGAACGTACCCTGGTGCACAAAGGCGAAGTGGGCGTTGTCGAAGGAGTTCTCCATCATCCGCAAGGCGGAGGTGTTCCACACTTCGTAGAACTGCGGCACGTAGCGGAAGGACGGGTCGCTGTCTTCGGGCACGTCGAAGATCGGTGCCAGCGGCTCATCGAGCGCCACCCAGGCATAGCCATAGCGCGCCCGGCAGTAATAGGCGGGCGTCGACAGGTTCGGCACTTCCTGCTGCACCGGAAATTGCGGGACGTGCACGAGCTTGCCGGCGGCGTCGTAAGTCCAGCCGTGATAGCCGCACACGATCTGCCCATCCTTGCACCAGCCTCGCGAGAGCTTGGCGGTGCGATGGCAGCAGCGGTCCCTGAGCGCGGCCGGGCTGCCATCGGGGCCCAGGAACAACACGATGTCTTCATCGAGCAGACGGTACGGCTTCGGCCCATCCGCGAGATCGGAGAGCGGCATCACCGCATACCAGAAACGGCGCAGAACCTTCTGCTTGGTGGTCAGCATGCGAACCTCGTCAGGACATATCGTATTGCGGGCAACTCGTGGGACATCAAGATTCTTGTTCGACCTCGCTGTCGTGCCAGCGGCCGAGCGCCAGCCTCGACAGGGCGGCCATGGCCAGAAACAGGGCGATGCCGGTGGCGGTGATCAGGAACAGCGCGGCGAACATGCGGGGGATATCGAGCTGGAAGCCGGACTGCAGGATCTCGTAGGCGAGGCCCGCGCTGCGGCCGCCCGTGCCGGCCACGAATTCGGCCACTACCGCGCCGATCAGCGCGAGGCCGCTGGCGATACGCAGGCCGGCGAAGAAGAACGGCAGGGCGCTCGGGATGCGCAGATAGATGAGGCTCTGCAGGCGCGTGGCACGGTTGATGGCGAAGAGGTTCTGGTGACCGCTCTCGATGCTGCGAAGGCCGATGGTCGTGTTGGCGATGATCGGGAAGACGGCGATGATGGTGGCGCAGATGATCAGCGCGACCTGCGTGTTCTTGACCAGGATGATGATCAGCGGGGCGATGGCCACGATCGGTGTCACCTGCATGATGACGGCGTACGGGAAGAAGCTGCGCTCGATCAGCCTGTTCTGCACGAACAGGAAGGCGAGTGCCGAGCCGATCGCGGTCGCAAGACCGAGCGCGATCAGCGCCACTTTCAAGGTGCTCCAAAGCGCGCGCATCAGCCCCGGCGTGTCGTTGACGATCGCCTGTGCGATCGCGCTTGGCGCCGGAAACAGGTAGGCGGGAATGACAAAGATGCGGCAGGCGGCCTCCCAGGCCGCGACGATGATCACGCCCACCACCAGGGGCGGCAGCACTTCGGTAAGAGCGGAACTGGCCTTGGGTCGTCGCATGGCCGGCACTCGTCTGTCGCATTCGGGTGGGCGTAACGGGCGTGCGCCGCGCTGCGTGTCAGTTCATCGGAATCTTCATGCCATCGATGAACTGCGTTGTGAACGCCTTCTTGTAGTCGACGCTCTTGTCGAGCAGGCCGCCAGCGACCATGAAGTCATAGGTTGCCTTCCAGCGTGCGTCGGTCATCACGCCGATGCCCATGGCCTGCGCGTCGCCGCCATCGACGACCTTCAATTCCTTCATGCGTTTGATGCCGAAGGCGATCTGATCGTCGGTCATCTTCGGGTTGTCCGCCTTGATCAATGCGTTGGCAGCGGCGGGGTCGTCGGTGAGATAGCTCTTCCAGCCTTCCATCGACGCGCGCACGAAACGCTTCAGCACATCGGACTTCTCCGCGACCAGCTTGGTCGTGGTCACCATCGTCGTGCCGTAGGGCGGATAGCCGTCGTCGGCGAACAGGAAGAAGTTGACCGGGACGCCCTTCTGGATCGCTTGGAACGGCTCGGACGAAGGGTACGCCTGCTGGGCAACGTTCGCATCGGCAAAGAATGGCTGAAGGTTGAACGTGTAGGCCTTGGCCTGGGTCTCGGCAAAGCCATATTTGGCTTTCAGCCACGGCCAAAAGGTGGTGTGGCTCGAGCTGGCGATCAGGATGTCTTTGCCGTTGAGGCCCGCGAGGCTCTTGACGTCGTCATGCGTCATCATGCCCTGCAAATCCTTCTGGAACGATGCGCCGATGGTGACCACGGGCAGGCCTTTTGCCACCGATTGCAGCACCTGGATGTCGTAGCCCATGATCACATCGGCTTCGCCGCCGAGCAAAAGCTGCATGCCGTTCACCTGCGGCCCGCCCATCTTGATGGTGACGTCGAGGCCGACCTTGTCGTACAGGCCCGTCGCCTTGGCCTGATAGAAGCCGCCATGCTCGGCCTGTGCGAACCAGCTCGACAGCAGCGTGATCTTGTCCGCGGCAGCCGCAAAGGATGGGGCGAGGGCGGTGCCAAGGAGCATGGCGCCAGCGAAGCCAAGTCGGGAAATCCGTGCGAGCGTGGTCATTTGGGACATCCGTTGGGTGTGATCCGGCTTGTCAAGGATGTCAGCAAATGCGAATGATGAGAAAGCATCAATTTTAGTGCGTTGTGATGCCTTCACGGCATCGGTGATGAGTTCTTGGGCGATCAGCTTCGGCACTAAGCAACGGCCCGCCATCACGAACTCAGCGCACGAAGACTCGCGTGACCGGAGGCTCATCGCCCATGCTCCATGCCCGAATCTTGACCTATCTTGATGAGGTGGCGCGGCTCGGCTCGATCCGCAAAGCCGCGGCGCGGCTGAACGTGGCGTCCTCCGCGATCAATCGGCAGATCCTGGCGCTGGAGACGGAGCTCGGGGCGCCGATTTTCGAGCGCATGCCGCGCCGCCTGCGGCTGACCTCCGCCGGCGAGATCCTGATCATGCATGTCCGGGAGACGCTGAAATCGAGCCAGCGTGTCGCGGCGCAGATCGAGGCACTCAAGGGGCTTCAGCGCGGTGAAGCGACCATCGCGACAATGAACGGCCTCGCCGGCGGTCCTTTGCCGGGGTTCCTTGCCGGAGTGATGGGTGCGCATCCGCGCATGCATATTCGACTGCGCGTGCTGCCGCTCGATCAGATCCCCAACGCGGTGCTCACGGGCGAGGCCGATATTGCACTGGGCTATAATTTCCCCACGGGGCCGGGCTTGCGCGTCGTCGCGAGCCACGATCTCCATCTCGGTGCGGTGGTCGCGCCGGGACATCCCCTGACGCGCCGCAATGCGGCCTGGCTCGTCGACTGTCTCGAATTCCCGCTGGTGCTGTCCGACGCATCCATGACCATCCGGCCGGTCGTCGATCTCGCGTTCACGCGCGCCGGCATCCCCTTGCATCCCACCATCGAGAGCAATTCGATCGAATTCATGATGCGCATCGTGCGCGAGGGCAATGCCGTCACCTTCCTCAACCCGGTGGATATCGGTGTCGATGTCGCGCGCGGGGATCTTGTCTTCATCCCGTTCCAGGATCTCAAGGTCGATCCAATCACCATCAAGCTTGCGGTGCGTGCCCGTGGCACACTTGATGCATTTCCGAGTGTGCTGGTCGAGGAGATGCGCGTTGCCATGCCAGGCTTGCGGCTGACATGAACGATGACGAATAGGCATCGCCGCGGACGCAAAATGATGCTTGCTACGTTCTCCTGACACGATTGTATATACCGCCTATGAAAATTCACTTCGCCGATATCGCGTGGTCCGACGCGCCGCGCTTTTGGCTAGCCAATGCGCGCATTCCGGTTTGCTTGCTGGCAAATCCCGCCATGTCGGCGGACGTCGATCCTGAAGGTGTCTTGCGCGTCGACGTGCTGGTCGAGGACGGCAAGATTGCGCGCATCGTGCCCGCGCTGGATGCTCGCGACGATGCCATCGCGCGCGTCGACCTCGGCGGCCGCCAGGTATGGCCGACGCTGATTGACGTCCATACGCATCTCGACAAGGGCCATTCGATCGAGCGCAATCCGAATATCGACGGAACCTTCAACAACGCGCGGCTTGCCGCAGCGGCCGACCGTCAGAACTGGAAAGCGCCGGATTTGCGCCGGCGCATGGGCTTCGGATTGCGCTGCGCCCACGCACACGGTGTCTCGGCAATCCGCACGCACATCGACACCTATCATGACAACGCCGAGCGAAGCTGGCCGGTGCTGCGCGAGATGCGTGAGGAATGGGCCGGCCGGGTGGATCTGCAGGCGGTCTCGCTTTGCCCGATCGAACTGCTGATGGAGTCCTTCGGTGACCGCGTCGCCGCAATCGTGAAGGAATCCGGAGGGCTGCTTGGCGGCGTCACGCGTCCGGCGATCGGCACACACGGCGCTCCGCAGGCCAACATCGACGAACAGCTCGATCGGCTGTTCGCGCTGGCGATACGCCATGACCTCGATATTGACCTGCATGTCGACGAAACGGACGATCCGGCAGCCGCGACGCTGCCCATCATCGCGCACTCGGCGCTCCGGCACGGCTACAAGGGCCGCGTCGTCTGCGGCCATTGCTGCAGCCTTGCCGTGCAGAGCGAGAGCGAAATCGACCGGACGCTCGACCTGCTGGCTGAAGCGGACATCTCCATCGTGACACTGCCGACGGTCAACATGTATCTCCAGGACCGGCGCAGCGGCCGAACTCCGCGCTGGCGCGGGGTCACCGTGGTGCACGAGATGATCAAGCGTGGAATCCCCGTGGCCGCTGCCGGCGACAATTGCCGCGACAGCTTCTATGCCTACGGCGACCACGACATGGTCGACACGTTCCGGCAGGCCGTCCGCATCCTGCATTTCGATCATCCGCTTTCGGAAGCGCCGTCGCTGGTGGCCAGCGTGCCGTCGCGCATCGCGAAATTCGAGGGCCACGGACTGATCGGGGAGGGTGCGCCGGCGCGGCTCATCGTATTCAACGCGCGCAGCCTCAACGAGATCGTCAGCCGGCCGCAGGCCGACCGTGTCGTCCTCGAGGGCGGCCGGCGGCTTGCCGCGAAGCTGCCGGATTATTCGGAGCTTTGGGCAGACGATGATTTGCCGGGCACAACGGCTGCCGCAGAATAGCTCATGCGAGTCCTCTACATCTACTGCCATCCGTTGCCTGAGAGCTTCCATGCCGGCATCCGCGCCGAGGCACTCGAGGCCCTGGAAGCAGCCGGGCACGAGGTCGATCTGCTCGATCTCTACGCCGAGAGGTTCGATCCCGTGCTGTCGGAAGATGCGCGGCGGCACTATCACGACATGTCGCGCAACCAGGTCGGGCTGGAAAGCTACGTCGCGAGGCTGAAGCGCGCCGAGGTGCTGGTGGTGCAGTTTCCCACCTGGTGCTTTGGCATGCCGGCGATGCTCAAGGGATTTCTCGACCGCATGATCATGCCGGGTGTTGCCTTCGACATCAGCGATCCGGCCAAGGTCAAGCCGACACTCGGCAACATCACGCGCATCGTCGGCATCGTCACCTACGGCCGGCCGCGCCACATGGCGCTGTGGATGGGCGATCCGCCGCGCAGGATCGTCAAGCGCTATTTGCGCTGGTTTACCGGCGGCCATGCGCGCGTGGATTACCATGCGCTCTATCATCTCAACATTGCAACGGAAGCCAGGCGCATCGCCTTCATCGGACGCGTGGCGAAGGCGCTGGAGCGGCTCGGCCGATAGGTGCCGTTTGATGACCGCTGAAACATCATGCTACTGTGGCATCCGCACAGCGGCGATATCGTCGTCGCCGATTGTTGGCCCTTCGCATCATTTTGCGGAGACGCGGCAATCGAGAGCCTCCGTTCCGATTCCATCGGAACGGAAATGGCTCTCGTGGTGAGGACCGCAGGTTCCCATCCGCCTGAATGAAAAACGGCAATTGCGTCAACGGGATTGACTGACACTCTCTCCGTCCGACGCCCATGCCAGCCTGCTGAAGCTGCCACCCCCTCAAATTATTTTTTGTGCCGCGACCCCGGCGGCGGGTTTGCGCCCTCTTGTCTGGGTGAATGCGCCATAGCGGCGCGTCACGAACCGGAGCACAGAACCATGTGGTATAGGAAGAACGTTGGCCGGTGGGAGCGCGCGGCCAGGCTGATCGGCGGGGGCTTGATGCTCATCTGCGGCGTGGTTGCGTTGCACGCTTCGCCGCTCGGGCTACTGCTCAGCGGCGCGGGTGTCGTGACGCTGGTCACCGGCGTGTTCGGCTATTGCCCTGCCTGCGCCATCGGCGGGCGCGAGCCACTGAAGGGGTGACTGCCTTGGCGCGCGTATCAGACGATCTCCTGCTCGCGGCACAGTCGGGTGACCGGCACGCGCTGACACAGCTGTTGGTGGCGCTGCAGCCGGACATTCGACGCTACGCCCGGCGCCTTTGCTACCGCACCTCGGTGATCGAAGACGTGGTGCAGGAAGCCCTCATCGTCGTGTACCGGCGCGTGGGCACGATCCGCAGTCCAGCCGCACTCGCCGGCTGGCTGCTGACCGTCATCGCGCGCCTTTGCATGCTGCCGGCGCTGATGCTGATGCGCGGAGTCGAGGAGCTCGCCAGCCTGGAAGAGTCACGCGCGCTCGCAAAGGTCCCCCCGGACGAGTTACGCATCGACTTGGTCAATGCGATCGAGTCGCTTTCGCCGTCCCATCGCGAAGTGCTGCTGCTGCGAGATCTCGAAGATCTGACGATTGGGGAAATCGCCGGGCGGCTCGGCGTGACGCGCGAAGCGGCCAAAAGCCGCCTGCGCCGCGCCCGCGCATTGGTGCGCGAATACCTGCTTGGCACAAAGGACGGCGGACGAGAGAGCACATGACTTACTTTCGTGGAGTCGGCATATTCGGGAGCGCCTTCCTGGGCGCACACCTGATGCGCGGCGCAGCTGCGGCGGCGCTGCTCGCTTGGGCCATCGTCCACCAGACCGCGCACCCTTGGCTATCCCTGGGTGCGGGCGTCGCCGCCCTCGTCGCGCTGCGCGGATGCCCGATGTGCTGGACAGTGGGCCTGGTCGAGACGCTTTCGCAAGGCCTTCGCGATTCAACGATCAGATAGTTGTTGGCGTGCGTGACAGGACGGGAAGGATGTGCCATGCCGAAAATGATCGCGGTCTTGGGCTCTGCACTCTTCTTTGCGGTCGCGCCCAGCTCGGTGGCGGGGCTCGTTCCATGGTGGATTACGCGTTGGGAGTTTCGGCCGCCCTTCTTCGATCTCGACGCGACGCGCGCCCTCGGGATCCTGTTGATCGTCGCCGGTCTACCCGGGCTTGTCGACTCGTTTGCACGCTTTGCGCTGCAAGGATTGGGCACGCCCGCGCCGATCGCACCGACGCAGAACCTCGTGGTGACGGGTCTCTATCGCTACGTGCGCAATCCTATTTACGTTGCCCTTGTCGCCGTCATTCTGGGCCAAGCGGCCCTGTTCGGCGACCAGCGCCTTCTTGCGTACGGTGTGTTGGTGTGGCTCGCCTTCCACGCGTTCGTCGTGGGGTACGAGGAGCCGGCGCTCGTTCGTACGTTCGGAATGGAATACGAGGATTTCCGGGCCAACGTCCCGCGCTGGATTCCGCGGCTCACGCCCTGGCGAGCCGCACGACGCCGGAATCATTCGTGACGCGGACGCCGCCGCGGGAGGGGCGTGGTATCGTGCCCGTCGTGAAATGGCGCGCCACGGCCGATGAAGATGGGCACCATAGTTTCGCCGTGGCGCTATGAGGCCGCAGCCCGCTACGCGCTCCAATTCGCAATCATGCGACGGCTTTCGATCCGGCACTGCGCCTTCTAGCTAGATCCCCGTACTGCCCTCCTCAGACATTCTTGCTCGCGGCCGCCTGCGATCCCCCTCAAACGTTTCCCGGTCGTGCTAAGAGTAGCAACATAGGCGTTGCGATTTCGGGGGGAGCTGGATGTCGGACACACAATTCGATCAGAACGCCTGGCTGGCGCGCATTGGATATTCGGGACCAGTCACTCCAACTCTCGGCACCCTCAATCGACTGATCTTCGCGCACTCGCATTCAATAGCTTACGAAACGCTGGATATCATGCTCGGGCGTACGCCCAAGCTCGATGTGCCGACACTTCAGCGAAAGATGATCGCTAACAAGCGAGGCGGATATTGCTTCGAACAGAACATGCTGTTTCGAGCCGGACTGCGGTCGCTCGGATTCAGAATCACAAGCCTACAAGGACGCGTTGTACGCGGCCTAGCCATCGACGCGCCACGCCCGGCGATCCACATGCTGTTGAAAGTAGAGTTGCCGGAAGGAACTTATCTCGCCGACGTCGGCTTCGGAAATCTCGCGCCGACCTCCGCGCTCCTACTTGCGCCGCATATCGAACAAGAGACGCCACACGAACTGATGCGGTTTATCGATGTTGATGGCGAACTGACACTCCAGGCGCTGCTCAAAGATGGCTGGCACCACATTTATCGCGTAATCCCCTACCCGCGCTTCGATGGCGAATACGAAATCACCAATTGGTACACCGCAACGCACCCGGAGACTCCATATCAAAGCAATATTATCGCGGCGAAACCGGGACCGAACCGGAGTCGCATCACCATGTACAACGCGCGCGTCACGATGCGCGACGCAGACGGGCATTCGGAGAAGCGCTGGCTGGCAGACGAGCGGGAATTCAAGGATGTGCTGCGTGGCGAATTCGGACTAAACATGTCCGATCAGGAGATCGACAACTGCGTGTCGGTTATGAAGACCAAAGGCACGGGAGATGCTCCGCATCCCTTCTTTGCGTAAAATTTAGGTCCTGCTCTAACGTCACTGCGTGGCCCCCCGCCCAAAACGTGACCAGCCTAAAAATGGCGCGCCACGACCGATGAAGATGGGCACTACTATTTCGCCGTGGCGCTGTGATGCCGCAGCCTGCCACGCGCTCCAATCGGCAAGTCTGCGACGCTCCGCGATCTTGCACTACGCGGGTGTGATACGCTAGGTTTTGTCCCGCAAACGCGCGATGATCCCATGAAGTTGTTTTATGCACCCGGCTCATCGTCTCTGCTTCCGCACATTGTTCTTCGCGAAGCGGAGCTTCCATTCGAGCCCGTCAAAATCGATGAACATACGAAAGCCATTTCGGGTGGCGGTGACTTCAGAAGCGTGAACCCTCTCGGGTACGTGCCGGCTCTTGTGCTTGATGACGGGACCCTGCTCACGGAAGGAGCCGCGATCGTCCAACACATTGCCGATCTCGTTCCAGAAAAGAAGCTTGCACCTCCCAATGGCACGATCGAAAGGGTCAAACTGCAGGCCTGGCTGAATTTCCTCGCCAGCGAGATGCACAAGGGAGGTTTCTCGCCGCTCTTCTACAAAGGCATACCTGAGGAAGGTCGAGCAGTGTTCCGTGCGCGTCTCAGGAGCCGCCTCGCCCATCTCGACAGCCATCTCGCGTCGAACGAGTACCTGATGGGGAGCGAATACTCCGTAGCAGATGTTCGTCTCTACGTCGTGTCGAACTGGGCAAGCTGGGTGGACTTTGACCTGTCGCCCTATCGCGCTGTGCTGGCTTACCGCGGGCGGCTAGGCTCCCGTCCTGCTGTTATTGCTGCGCTCAAGACCGAGGGGCTGGTGCCGTGGCCAACCTCTCAGCCTCATTGACGGCGCACATACGGTTTATCCCATGCATCATCAGATAGTGCACTCAACTCGAAGATTCGGCTGAATTTGGGTATTACGGTGACAGTGCACTAAACTCGACAACTGAACCGGGTTGATCGCAGAGCCGGCCGATTTTGGCGGGCACTCCTCCCTCGCGATTCCCCTATGATGCTGCAGCCCGCGATGCGCTCCAATTGGCAAGTCTGCGATGCTCTGCCATTCAGCACTACGCGTCGTGGATCCCCCGATGTTGCGACCGATGTTGCGGGGTGGACCGCATACCCCCTCAATAGCGGTAATCTCGATCAGCCTCCCAGATAGACGCGAAAGGCCAACAGGCGACATCGCGCCGCTTTATTTTCCGAGCGTGGCGACAAACTGGCGGTGCCGCTCAAGCCACTCCGGCTTTTGCAAACCGATGAGCTGCACACACAGTTCAACGCATTCATTGCAAATCGCACCGGCTGTCTGCTGACCTTTTGCGCTCACGGATACCGCGTTGACTATCAAAACAACTTCTTCCGGCTCCTTTCCACAAAAGGAGCAAATCAAGCCTGAGGTCGTCATCCTCTGATCCTTCCGCCTCACTTGAGGACGTGCGGAAAGTATTTTTCCTCCCACTCGTCAGTCCTCAGGTAAACCTTGCCCCACTCATGCACCCGATCGCCTTCGCGATAGGCCTTGCGGGGCCTAGATGAAAGTGCTCGTTCTCCGAGAGCCTGCCATCATCTCTCAAGCCCGGCTCTCCAGATTTCCATCAGCAGCCTGATTGGGCCGCAACACGTGTACGCCGCCGGCGCGAGCAAGGAATTTCTGACATTGCATCGCATCAATCTCAATCATCGCGCTGGCTTATTGGCCCTGGGGGGCCGGCGATCGCCGCAAAGCGCCCGAGCAGGGTCGCCTCGGCCTTGGGAGTCAGACGGTAGCCTTCCGCCATCTCGACGATGTCTCCGCCGGCGACGCACGCGTCCCACCAGGCATGATGACATCATGCGCCTGTTTTGCCCGACGGGTCAACTCGATTTCGTAAAAATCGAAGATTTGGAAAAGCGCAATGCCGGCGGGCGGTCGGCTACTGTGCATGGGGTTGTTTTCGACTTTTTTCTTGTCGACCCGGCCCCCGATGCGGCGTCGCCAGGCGTCGGCCGACATTCCATGACATGTCGATGTCGCTTCCGCCCGAGCGCGAGGCGCTGTGCAGCTGCACGCTTCGCTGGAGAATATGCTGGCGAAGTGTGGGGGCACTCTGTAAAGAACGATCAGCTTCAGTCTGACGGCGGGGGGCATCCCGATGCAGGTGCTGGAATCGGAACGTGACGACGTCATTGTCGGTCCGAGCAATCGCAGCTTCGGGCTGACGATGGCTGTGGTCTTTGCCTTGATCGGCGGTCTCGGCCTCTACAAGGCCTCATCGCATGCGCCGATCTGGCTTGGCGCCGCGCTCGTGTTCGCGGTACTGGCGCTGCTGTGGCCGCGCTCTCTCGCACTTGCCAACCGCGTCTGGCTGAAGCTCGGCCTGTTGATGTACCGCGTGGTCAACCCGGTCATCATGGCCATCCTGTTCTTCGGCGCGATCCTGCCGATCGGATGGATCATGCGGCTGTCCGGCATGGATTTCCTGCGGCTGTCGCGCGACCGCGCGGCGCCGAGCTATTGGCTGCCTCGTTCCGACCCGAGACCCATCTCCGAATCGATGCGCCAGCAATTTTAGGCGGACCCGATGTCATTCTTGCGTGAGTTGTTTGCGTTCATCCGGTCTCGCCGAAAGTTCTGGCTGATACCGATCTTTGCCGTGATGCTGGTGCTCGGGGGGCTTCTGGTCCTGACCAAGGGCTCGGCGCTGGCGCCGTTCATCTACACGCTGTTCTGAGCAGGCCCGGATGCGCATCCTCGGGATTTCGGCTTTCTACCACGACAGTGCCGCAGCGCTCGTGATCGACGGCAAGATCGTCGCGGCCGCGCAGGAGGAGCGCTTCACGCGCAGGAAGCATGATTCCGGCTTTCCCGCATCCGCCGTCCGCTACTGCCTCGCCGAGGCGGGCATCGACGCCAGCGCGCTCGACCACGTCGTGTTCTACGAAAAGCCGTTCCTCAAATTCGAGCGCCTGCTCGAGACGTATCTGGCCTTTGCGCCGCGCGGCTTCCAGTCGTTCCGCAAGGCGATACCGGTCTGGCTCAAGGAAAAGCTGTTCCAGAAGAGCGTGCTTCGCGACCACCTTCGCGAGATCGATGACGCCGTCGATTGGGAGGCGAAGCTGCTGTTTGCCGATCATCATCAGAGCCACGCAGCCTCGGCGTTCTTTGCCTCGCCCTTCACCGAATCCGCGATCCTAACGCTCGACGGTGTCGGCGAATGGACCACGACGTCGGCCGGCTATGGCCGCGGCAACACGCTCGACATCCGGCGCGAGATCAACTTTCCGCACTCGATCGGGCTGCTCTACTCCGCCTTCACCTATTACACCGGCTTCAAGGTCAATTCCGGCGAGTACAAGGTGATGGGCCTCGCACCCTATGGCGAGCCGAAATATGCCGGGCTGATCTTCGAGCATCTCGTCGATCTCAAGGACGACGGCAGCTTCAAGCTCGATCTCGGCTATTTCGACTATTGCACCGGCCTCACCATGACCAATGGCCGTTTCGACGCCCTGTTCGGCGGCAGGCCGCGCGATCCGTCGGAGCTTCTCGAGCAGCGCCACATGGATCTGGCCGCGTCGGTCCAGCATGTGACCGAGGAGATCGTGCTGCGTCTGACCCGCAGCCTCGCGCGCGAAGGCGTGTCGAAGAATCTGTGCCTGGCCGGCGGCGTCGCGCTCAACTGCGTCGCCAACGGCAAGATCCTGCGCGATGGCAAGTTCGAGAAGATTTTTGTGCAGCCGGCCGCAGGTGATGCCGGCGGCGCGGTCGGCGCCGCGCTCGCGGCCTATCATCAGTTTGCAGGTCAGCCTCGGACGCCCGTCGCGAGCGATGCCATGGCCGGCAGCTATCTCGGGCCGTCCTTCTCGCAATCCGACATCAAGGCACGCCTGCAAGCGGCCGGCGCCGTGTTCACCGAGCGCGGCGACGAGGCGATCATTCGCGGTACGGTCGAGGCGCTGGTGGCGGAGAAGGCGGTCGGCTGGTTCCAGGGACGGATGGAGTTCGGCCCGCGTGCGCTGGGCGCGCGCTCCATTCTCGGCGATCCCCGCTCGCCCTCGATGCAGAGCTCGCTCAATCTGCGCGTCAAGTTCCGCGAGAGCTTTCGCCCGTTCGCGCCGGCCGTGCTGCGCGAGGACGTCGCCGACTGGTTCGAGCTCGACTGCGACAGTCCCTACATGCTGATCGTCGCCGATGTTCTGGCCCGCCGCCGGTTGCCGGCCGATCCCGGAACCGAAAAGTTGTTCGGCATCGAGCGCCTCAACATCCCGCGATCGGAGATTCCGGCGGTGACCCATGTCGATTATTCGGCACGGATCCAGACCGTTCATGCCGACACCAACAAGCGGTTCCACGATCTCTTGACGGCCTTCAAGGAAGCGACGGGATGTCCGGTGCTGGTCAATACCAGCTTCAACGTGCGCGGCGAGCCGATCGTGTGCACGCCGGAAGATGCATTCCGTTGCTTCATGGGCAGCGACATCGAGGTGCTGGTGGTCGGCAATTGCTTCCTCAACAAGGACGACCAGCCGCCTTCGCTGAAGCTCGACTACAAGAACCGGTTCGAGCTCGACTGATGGACAGCACCGGCGACGCCGCTCCCAAAGGCTCGAAGCTTCGCGGCTTGCTGAAACCGCTGGCTGCGATGGCGATCATGACGATCGTGACCCTGGCGGCGCTGGAGCTCGTGCTTCGGCTCGCCGACTTCCGCGAGCTGCGGGAAGGCGTCACCGAGCGTTCGCTGAGCTATGTCTACGACGCCGAGCTTGGCTGGATGCCGGTGCCCGGATCGATCTCGATCGTGACCAATGCGCGAACGATCCACGCCACCCACAACAGCCTTGGCCTGCGCGACGAGGAGGCCGTAGCCGACGGCAAGCCCACCATCATGTTCCTCGGCGATTCCTTTGTCTGGGGTCTCGATGCCGAGGTCGGCGAGCGCTTCAGCGATCTGCTGAAGCCGCGCATTCCAGACCACAAGATCCTGGCGGCAGGCGTGTCGGGCTACGGCACGGACCAGGAATATCTGTTCTTGAAGCGGCTATGGCCGAAAGTGAAGCCTGCGATCGTCGTGCTGATCTTCTGCACCGACAATGATCGCGCCGACAACAGCACCAACATCCGCTACGAGGGCTATCAAAAGCCCTACTTCGCGACGTCGGCGGATGGATCGCTGGTGCTAAGGGGGCAACCGGTACCGACCTCGCGCTTGCAGGCCATCAAGGAGAATTGGTGGGTGCAGCACTCCTGGCTGATCCGGATTGCCAACGCCGTCTACCTCCAGTTCACGCATCCGAAGGTGGACGTGCCGGATCCAACCGAAAAGCTCGTCGACAAGATCAGGGACTTCGTCGAAGCCAATGGTGCAAAATTCCTCGTCGGTCTGGAGACCACCGATGCAGGTCTCGTCCGTCATTTGCAGGAACGGCAGATCCCGTTCGTGACGTTCGACGGTGCCGAGGTCTATCCGGGTGCCGGCGTCGGCGGGCATTGGACGCCGGAGGGGCACAAGCTGGTGGCGGAGAGGATTTATGATCTGCTAGCGTCCCGCAACTAATTTCCACGTCCCGTCGCCTGCGCGCTTCAACGCCGGGTCGCTCGCCCGCACATGCTCCGCGAGGAAATCGATGAAGGCGCGGACGCGCGTGGGCAGCGGCGCGGTATGGCCGACATAGACAGCGTGGATGTCTTCGCGATCGCCGGGATTGTAGCCTTGCAGCACCGGCACGAGGCGGCCGGCTTCGATGTCGGGGCCGATGTGGAACAGCGCGAGGCGGGCGAGCCCGACGCCGCCGAGGCAGAGCCTGCGGGCAGCCTCGCCGTCGCTGGCGCGCGCGGCCGGTGGCGGCATGGCTTCCTCGGAGAGTTCACCGCGCTTGAACGGCCAGCCCCTGATCGAGCGCGGAAAGGTCCAGCCAATTCCGCGGTGCTCGGCGAGATCGGCCGGAATCTTCGGCGTGCCGAAGCGCGCCAGATAGTTCGGCGCGCCGACCACGACCATGCGACTGGTGCCGAGTTTGCGCGCGACAAGACGTGACGCTCGCAGAGGCCCGACACGGATCGCGACATCGGCGCGCTCCTGCATCAGGTCGATCAGCGTGTCGGTTAGCACGAGATCGAGCGTGACATCGGGATGTTGTTCGAGGAAGCGCGGAATCAGCGGCATCACATGCAGCATGCCGAACGGGATGTTGCTGTTGACCGTGAGGCGGCCACGCGGCGCGGCGCCTGATGCCGCTTCGCGCTCGGCCTCCTCCATTTCGGCGAGGATGCTCGCGGCGCGCTGGTAAAACGCCCGGCCTTCTTCCGTCAGCGTGAGCTTGCGCGTCGTGCGGTTGATCAGCCGAGAACCGAGCCGCGCTTCCAGCCGCGAGATCAGCTTGCTCACGCCCGACGGCGTCAGGCGCAACTTTCGCGCAGCTTGGGTGAAGCCGCCGAGATCGACGACGCGGACAAAGACCTCCATCTCGGCGGAGCGGTTGGTGTCGAAACGGGCCATGTTGAATTCATGTCACAAATGATTGGATTGCCGACATCCTAATGGTTTTGCCGCGGTGCAGCTATCTGCGTGGCTCGTCTCATCCATTGGAGCCTCGCATGCCTCCCGCTGTCCTCGCGCTCACCGCCGGTGCCTTCGGCATCGGCACCACCGAATTCATCATCATGGGCCTGCTGCTCCAGGTTGCCGCCGACATGCATGTCTCCGTGCCGGTCGCTGGTTTGCTGATCTCCGGCTATGCGCTTGGCGTGTTCGTCGGCGCGCCGGTGCTGACGCTTCTCACGCGGCGGATGCCCCGAAAGACCATTCTGCTCGCGCTGATGGCAATCTTCACGCTCGGCAATGCGGCCTGCGCGCTGGCGCCGAATTACGAATTGCTGATGGCCGCGCGCGTGCTGACCTCGCTGGCCCACGGCACCTTCTTCGGCGTCGGCTCGGTGGTGGCGACCAGTCTGGTTGCCGAGGACAGGCGTGCCTCTGCGATATCAACCATGTTCATCGGTCTCACGGTCGCCACCCTGCTGGGCGTGCCGTTCGGCGCTTGGTTCGGCCTGATGCTCGGCTGGCGTGCGGCGTTCTGGGCGGTTACCCTGATCGGCGTGATCGCCTTTGCGGTGGTGGCGGCACTGGTGCCCGGCCATGTCGGCAACGGCGACAAAGCGATCTCACTCGCCGAGGAGATCGCGGTGCTCGGCAAGGCGCAGGTGCTGCTCGGCCTCGCCATGACGGTGTTCGGCTTTGCCGGCTTGTTCGTCGTCTTCACCTACATCCAGCCGATCCTGACGCGCTTCACCGGCTTCTCCGAGGCCGCGGTCTCGCCGATCCTGTTGGTGTTCGGAATTGGGCTCGCGATCGGCAATGTCGCTGGCGGCAAGCTCGCCGATCGCGGATTGGCACGCGCGCTGATCGGCACGCTTGCCGGGCTTGCCATAGTGCTGCTCGGTCTTGCCGTCGTGTTGTCGGTCAAGATCGCAGCGATTGCGCTGATCCTGCTGCTCGGCATCGCGTCATTCGCAACAGTAGCGCCGCTCCAGCTTCGTGTGCTGGAAGCGGCCGGCTCCAGCGGACGTACACTCGCCTCGAGCCTCAACATCGCCGCCTTCAATCTCGGCAACGCGCTCGGCGCCTGGGCCGGCGGCGTTACCATCGATCGCGGGCTCGGCCTCTCCGCACTGCCGCTAGTCGCGGCCGGCATCACGGCGCTAGGCCTCGTGCTCGCGCTGTGGAGCCTGCGGCTCGACCGCATACAGGCCGCAGTCGCGGCGTGCCCGGCGGAATAGCGGACAGCGATGATGGAATACCGCAATCTCGGCGCCTCAGGCCTGAAAGTCCCTGCCCTTAGCTTCGGCACCGGTACTTTCGGTGGTCAGGGTCCGTTGTTCTCGGCCTGGGGCCGCAGCAGCGCCGACGACGCGCGCAGGCTGGTCGACATCTGCCTCGAGGCCGGTGTCAATCTGTTCGACAGCGCCGATGTCTATTCGAACGGTGCGTCGGAGAAGATTCTCGGCGCCGCGGTCATGGGCCGCCGTGACAAGGTGCTGATCTCGACCAAGATGAGCCTGCCCATGGGCGATGGTCCGCTCGACGCAGGCTCGTCGCGGCATCGCTTGCTTGCCTCGGTCGAAGCGGCGCTGCGGCGGCTCGGCACCGATTATATCGACCTGCTCCAGCTTCAGCCTTCGATGCGTTCACGCCGATCGAGGAGGTGCTGTCGACGCTGGACACGCTCGTGCGCGCCGGCAAGCTGCGCTACGCCGGCGTCTCCAATTTCTCCGGCTGGCAATTAATGAAGTCGCTCGCCATGGCCGACCGGCACGGTTGGCCACGCTATGCCGCGCACCAGGTCTATTATTCCCTGCTCGGCCGCGACTATGAGTGGGAACTGATGCCGCTGGCGCGGGACCAGGGCATCGGCGCGCTGGTCTGGAGTCCGCTCGGCTGGGGCCGGCTCACCGGAAAGATCCGGCGCGGCCAGCCACTGCCGCCGGAAAGCCGTCTGCATGCCACCGCGCAGTTCGGTCCGCCCGTGGATGGGCAGCGGCTTTATGCCGTCGTCGACGTGCTCGATACGATTGCCACGGAGACCGACCGCACCGTGCCGCAGGTCGCAATCGCCTGGCTGCTGGCGCGCCCGACCGTATCCTCCGTGATTATCGGGGCGCGCGACGAGACGCAGTTGCGCGACAATCTCGGCGCGGTGGGCTGGTCGCTGACTGCGAATCAGATCAAGCGTCTCGACGACGCTAGCGAGGTGATGCCGCCCTATCCCTATTATCCCTATCGCATCCAGGAGGGTTTTGTGCGGTTGAATCCGCCGCCGGTGTGAGAGCGGGCGATCGCTGACAATTCGCCGCATCGTTGCATCGCAGCGGTGCGCCATGCAGAAACGCGGCTGTACAGGTCCGATCGCGCTCCGTAACCTCCCCGCCGCAATTTCAGGAGATGCGACGTGGCGAAGAAGACGGCGACCAAGAAGAAAAGCGTTTCAAAGAAAGCAGCGAAGACCTCGAGCAAGAAGACCACGGCCCGCAAGGGCGCCGTCGCGAAGCCAGCCAAGACAAAGGTCAAGACAACGGCCAACAAGCCCGCGCCGCGTCGTCCCAAGGGGCCGGCATGGCAATGGTCGGCGGTCGACACCGCCGCCGCGATCCGCGCCGGTGCGATCTCCGCGGTCGAAGCCGTGGAAGCGCATCTCGAGCGCATGCGCGCCGTCAATCCCACGCTCAACGCTGTCGTCGTCGACCTCAGCGAGGAGGCGCTGAAGGCCGCGCACGCCGCCGACAAGCAGCGCGCCAGAGGTGGCGAGCTCGGCCTTCTGCACGGCGTGCCGATCACCATCAAGGAGAACGTCGACTACGAAGGCCGGCCCAATTTCAACGGCGTTCCCGCTAACAAGGATCTTGTTGCGCCGTCGGACTCGCCGGTTGTCCGCAACCTGAAGAAGGCCGGCGCGATCGTCATCGGCCTCACCAACACGCCGGAATTCTCGTTCCGCGGCTTCACCGACAATCCGCTGCACGGGCTGACGCTGAACCCCTGGGATCCGAACATCACCTGCGGCGGCTCCTCGGGCGGCGCGGGGGCGGCCGTGGCCGCCGGCATCGGCACGATCGCGCATGGCAACGACATCGGTGGTTCGCTGCGCTGGCCGGCGCATTGCAACGGGGTCGCCACGATCAAGCCGACGCAGGGCCGCATTCCCGCCTTCAATGGCAGCGCGACGGCCGAGCGGCCGATGCTGGCGCATCTGATGTCGGCGCAGGGCCCGCTCGCCCGCCACGTCGCCGACGTCCGTCTTGCGCTGGAGGTGATGAGCCAGCGCGATCCGCGCGATCCCTGGTGGGTGCCGGCGCCGCTCACCGGACCGAAGCCGAAGGGTCCGATCAAGGTCGCGCTGGCAAAGATCCCGGACGACATGGACGTCGATCCACAGGTTGCCGCGGCGCTGCGACAGGCCGCCGATCATCTGGAGCGCTCCGGTTATCGCGTCAGCGAGGTCGAGGTGCCCGACATCAACGGCGTCTGGCAGACTTGGTGCGACATCATCACCAACGAGACGATGGTGATGCAGGAGGCTGGCATGCTGAAGGTGACGTCGGAGGACTTCCACAAGGCGTGGAACGGCATGAAGACCAGGGCCAATGTGCTCGATCTGCCGGCCTGGATGCGCGCCACCGCCGCGCGCAACGGCCATATCCGCGCCTGGCAGTTGTTCTTCGAGGATTATCCGGTGGTGCTGGCACCGACCACGGTGGCTCCGACGCCGGGCCCGCGCGACGACACGATCAGCGCCGAGCGGGTGCAGGAGGTGTTCTGGGGCGGAATGCGCTTCATCTCCGCCATCAACGTGCTGGGTCTGCCCGGCGCCGTGGTGCCGGTCGCCGTGCACGACGGCAAGCCGATCGGCGTGCAGCTCATCTCCGGGCGCTATCGCGAGGACCTCGCGCTCGATGCGGCCGCCGCGATCGAGAAGCGCGCCGGCGTGCTTGTCCATCAACTCTGGAAGACCATGGCCTGAGCCTCCCGATACGGGCCTCGCGTGTCATGCGCGAAGCCCGGGCGGAGGGCTAGTTCGTCAAATGCGAGGCGGCGATCGCCTTCTGGAACAGCGCATTCAGTGCATCGCTGATGCTCGCATCGCTCGAGACCTCGTAATAATAGCCTGACGTCGCGCAAGCCTGCATCTTGGTCCCGATCGTGCTGCGAAACGGCGCGATATAAGTGGTGTACCAGCTGTTGTTGGTGATCGCGAGATAGGTGGTGTAGAGCACCGCGATCTTGACGCCGCGCGCCTTGATGGTGTCGCAGATCGTCGTCGTCAGCGGCTCCTGGCATCGTCCCGACGAGGTGATCACGGTCTGGCTGCAGCTCGAGGGGTAATAATAGTCGGCCACGCCGTCCGAGACGAAGAACAGCCATTTCTGCGGCGAGGATGACGAGCCGTCGCCGGGCGTCGGAATCGTGCTGTTCATCGACGACATTGTGCCGTCGAAATCGGTGCACATGTCGTTGTTGTAGTTGGTGTAAGGGATCGTCATCAGGTCGACGTTGGCGACGGACGTCTTCACTGAGGAGAGGCTTGAGGAGAGCGCCGAGATCGTGCTGAGGCCGATCGAGGCGCAATCGCTGCCCATGGTGTAGACCGCCATCCTGTATTGGTTGCTGACGAGCTGGCTCGCGGTCGCCGTGTCTGTCAGCGACTCCGTCGCGTCTCGCACCAGGTCGATCCGCATCTTGATCCCGAGATTCTTTGCGATCGCATAGTAGCTGTTGGTCTGCTTGGTCTTTTTTGTACTCGACGTGTAGGTGTCATGGCAGGCGAAGGCACAGCTGTCGGAGGTCGCGTTCTGAAGCGCCGTCATGTCGGCCGTGGTTGCGCCCAGCCCCTGCGAGGGCGAGTTGTCGAGCAGCACGTAGAAGTCGATATAGGCCGGCAGCGAGGCCGCGGCGGTCGAGGTCGCCGAGACCCCGATGGTCTTGTAGCCGAGGATCCCCATGAAATACGTCGTCACCGACGACGTCGCCGTTCCCGTGGCGGTGCGGGTGGTGACGCTGTCGGACACGGTGATGGTTACGGAGCTCGAACTCATGCCAAGCGCGGACATCTGTCCGGAGAAGGTGTTCAGTGCATCGCTCTGTGCGGTCGATGCGGTTTTGGTGATTTCACTCTTGGCGGTGGCGACCAGAACCGCGGTGTCGAGCGCGGCGGCCAGCTTGGTTTTGGCCCGCGCGGCGAGGGAATAGTCGACGGCGGCGCCGACGAAGGACAATAGCGGCAGCAGCGCGAGCGCGAAGATGATGGCGATATTGCCACTCCGGTCAGAAGCAAAGCGCGAGAGCAGGCGATGAGCATTCCCGGCGGCAATGGTCAAGCAGGCGCATCCTTGAGCGAAAACCATGTGCCAAACTAGCATCGCGGAACTTACGCAACGGTTGACCGCGATGCGCGTATCGTGTGTCCGCGTGTTGCAGTTTGTGTCGCCGACACATCGAGAAGCCCCATAAAAATAGATGTTTCGCGCAAGAGATCGGTCGCGTCCCGCAGCAATCTGGAAGCGATGCTCATGTGCTTCGGTGCACGTACTCACCGCGCGCGGATGCCGCGCGGTGTGAGTGCTCATCAGCTTGAAGTGCGAGAGGACGATATCGCCGGTAGTATCGTCATCGCGCTCTCGCGCGTCGCTCCGATGATGCGACGGCGTGAGCGCCGAGAGCAGCAAACTTGGATGCTGTCGTCGCCGCGAAGACGCTGCACCTTCTCCGACACAAGAGGAGAAGGAAAGAAGCAGCGAGAATTCGTTAATACAATTTAACTCGAACTTTAGCCGATTCACCAATAACCGTTAGGGTTACTTCATCGATGTCTAGGCGAATTATTGCCGGCTTTACCGCCCGCCTCTAACAGAGGGACGGCGGACAACGCACATGCCTCATACAGGCCAATAAGTGCGGCCCGCCCCACGCGGAGGTGGCACGATGCGCAACGAGACGATCGCTATTCACGCCGGCTACGAGCCCGAAGCCACCACGCACGCGGTTGCCGTGCCGATCTACCAGACCGCCGCCTACGCCTTTGACAGCGCCGATCACGGCGCGGCCCTCTTCAATCTCGAGGCCGAAGGCTTTCGTTACAGCCGCATCGCCAATCCGACCAGCGCGGTGCTGGAGAAGCGTATCGCCCAGCTCGAAGGCGGCGTCGGCGCGCTCGCGGTGGCGACCGGCCAGGCGGCGTTGCATTTCGCCTTCGTCAACGTCGCCGACCATGGCGGCAACATCGTGTCCGTGCCGCAGCTCTACGGCACCACGCACACGCTGCTCTCCCATATCCTGCCGCGCCAGGGCATTACCGGCCGCTTCGCCGAGAGCGACAAGCCGGAGGCGATCGAGAAGCTGATCGACGAGAACACCCGCGCGGTGTTCGCTGAGACAATCGGCAACCCCGCCGGCAATGTTTGCGACATCGAGGCGCTGGCGAAGATCGCGCATGCCCATGGCGTGCCGCTGATCGTCGACAACACCGTCGCAACCCCGATCCTGCTTAAGCCGTTCGACTACGGCGCCGATATCGCCGTGCATTCGCTGACCAAGTTTCTGGGCGGCCACGGCACCACGCTCGGCGGCGCCATCGTCGATTCCGGCAATTTCCCGTGGGCCAAATATGCTGACGGCTTCCCGGCCTACAACAAGCCGGACGCCTCCTATCATGGCCTCGTCTATGCCGAGCGTTTCGGCAGGACCGCCTATATCGAGCGTGCGCGCAGCGTCTATCAGCGCACCATGGGTTCGGTGCTGTCGCCGTTCAACGCCTTCCTGCTGCTCCAGGGCATCGAGACCGTCGCGCTGCGCATGGAGCGTCACGTCGAGAACGCCCGCAAGGTCGCCGAATTCCTGCGCAATGACCCGCGCGTCGCCTGGGTGAACTACACTGGCTTCCCGGACAGCCCCTATTATCCGCTGGTGCAGAAATATCTCGACGGCAATGCCTCCTCGCTATTCACCTTCGGCATCAAGGGCGGCATGGAAGCCGGCAAGACCTTCTACGATGCGCTGAAGCTGGTCACGCGGCTCGTCAATATCGGCGACGCCAAGTCGCTGGCCTGCCATCCGGCCTCGACCACGCACCGCCAGATGTCGCCGGAGCAGCAGCGCGTCGCCGGCGTGCTGCCGGAGACCATCCGGCTCTCGATCGGCATCGAGCATGCCGCCGATATCATCGAAGACATCGACCAGGCGCTGGAAAAGGCCTGCCCGGCCGCGCGTCTCCAGGCCGCGGAGTAGGCGAACGTCCCGATGAGCATCTTGATCGACAGGGATCAAGGTATCTCGAGCCCGGCGCTGGTGCCGGCCGATGGCGATCTCGCGCGCGATCGCGGCAGAGGCGAGCTGACAATCGGGCTGATCAACAACATGCCGGATCCCGCCTTGAAGGCAACGGAGCGGCAGTTCATGAAGCTGCTCCAGGCCGCCGCCGGTCCGCGCCGCATCCGCTTCCACTGCTTCTCGCTGCCCTCGGTGAAGCGCTCGCCGGAAGCGAAATGGCATGTCGAGAGCGAATATTCCGATCTCTCCGACCTCAAGCAGCAAAAATTCGACGGGCTGATCGTGACCGGCGCGGAGCCGGTCGCACCGGAGCTCGATCAGGAGCCGTACTGGCGCGACCTCACCGATCTCATCGACTGGGCCAAGGCCAACACGCGCTCCACGATCTGGTCGTGCCTCGCCGCGCATGCGGCGGTGCTGCATCTCGATCGCATCGAGCGACGGCCGCTTCCGGCCAAATGCCATGGCATCTTCGACTGCGACGCCGTGACCGGCGACTTTCTGACGCGCGCGGCGCCGGCGCCGCTCAAGATCTCGCATTCGCGTCTGAACGAAATCGCGGAGCGCGACCTCATGCAGGCCGGTTACCAGGTGCTGACACGCTCGGCCCAGGCCGGCGTCGACATTTTCGTCCGGCAATATGCCAGCCGCTTCGTGTTCTTCCAGGGCCATCCTGAATATGACGCGCTGTCGCTCCAGCGCGAATATCTGCGCGACATCGGCCGCTATCTCGCGCGCGAGCGGGAGGCCTATCCGCATCTGCCCGTGAGTTATTTTGACGCAGCAACGGAGGAGAAGCTCGCTCGCTTCGAGAAGCGGGCGAGGCACCAGCGCCATCCGGCACTGACCAACGAGCTCCCCGCGCTGACTTTGCGCGCCGATATTGCAGCCGGTAGCGCCGCGGCGGCGCTTTTCCGCAATTGGCTGCAATATCTCGGTACAGACGCTGAAGTTCCGCTGCCTGCGCGTTAGCCTGTTGGTTCCGCGTTAGGATTACCCGAGCGTTAAGCTTGCCTCAGACCGCGCGCAAATGTTTCAGTAGAGAAATATGGAATCACAGGGAATGCACTCGTGCTGTCGGCTCTCAACGGACGCTTGAGCAATCGGCTGGCCCGGCATTTCCGCGCCGCGCCGCACCTTTTGTCGGCGCATGCGCCGATGGTGAGCTTCACCTTCGACGACGCGCCCGACAGTGCGGCTAGTGAGGGCGCTTCGCTGCTGGAAGAGCATGACGGGCGCGGCACGTTCTATCTCGCCGGCAGCCTGATCGATCAGCCCGGGGATCACTGGCACGGCCTGTCGAACGATGCGATCGTGCGGCTGCATCGCGGCGGCCATGAGATTGCCTGTCACACTTTTTCGCATCTTCGCGCGGTCGATCTTGACGAGACCGCCATGGCGCGTGAGATCGAACGCAACCGCAGTTATTTCCGCGGCATCGATTCCTCGATCCGGCTTGAGAATTTCGCCTATCCGTATGGCCTCGCCTCGGTCTGGCGCAAGCCGCAACTCGCCAGAACATTCCGTTCGGCGCGCGGCATCCTTCCCGGTGTCAATCGCGACGTGATCGACCTCCAGTTCCTGCGCGCCTCGCCGCTGGTCGCGTGCGAGATCGATACGGCTGGCGTCGACCGCTATTTCGACGACGCCGTCGCAAGCGGCGGCTGGCTGATCTTCTATAGTCACGACGTCGTCGATGCCCCGAGCCCCTATGGCTGCACGCCGGCCTTGCTCCGCCACGCGCTGAAGGCGGCCGCGACGCGCAACATGCCGATCGTGACGGTTGCGGAAGCCCTGCGACGGATCGGGGCGTAATTTCTTGCCCTCTCCCACAAGGGGGGAGGGGAAGACAGCGCCCTGACGCGCAAACAGCCTTGCCACGCCCGGGCGGCCATGCGACTGGCGTTGTGACGAATCTCGCAGGCCCCCGCTACGCCATGTCCGCACCTTCCACCGCTCCGCTGCCTGCGCCGGCCGATGGCCGCGACGCGCTGTCGGTGCTGCATTCGGTGTTCGGCCTGCCTGGCTTCCGCGGCGCGCAGGGCGAGATCATCCGGCATGTCACCGATGGCGGCAATTGCCTGGTGCTGATGCCGACCGGCGGCGGCAAGTCGCTGTGCTACCAATTGCCGTCGCTGCTGCGCGAAGGTTGCGGCATCGTGGTGTCGCCGTTGATCGCGCTGATGCGCGATCAAGTCGCGGGCCTGATCGAGGCCGGCGTCAATGCCGCCGCGCTGAACTCGTCGCTGTCGTTCCAGGAGGCGTCCGACGTCGAGCGGCGCCTGATCGCGGGCGATCTCGACTTGCTCTATGTCGCGCCGGAACGGCTGGTGACGCCGCGCTGCCTGTCGCTGCTGGCGCAGGCCAAGGTGGCGCTGTTCGCGATCGACGAGGCGCATTGCGTCTCGCAATGGGGGCACGATTTCCGGCCTGAATATGTCGGTCTCTCCGTCATCGCCGAACGCTTTCCCGACGTGCCGCGCATCGCGCTGACGGCGACCGCCGACGAGCTGACGCGCAAGGAGATCGTCGAGCGGCTTCAGCTGACCGGTTCCCCGCAATTCGTCTCGAGCTTCGACCGTCCCAACATCCGCTACGAGATCGTCGACAAGCGCAATGCGGTATCGCAGCTCAAGGACTTCATCCGCGAGCGTCATATGGGCGACGCCGGCGTGGTCTATTGCCTGTCGCGCAACCGGGTCGAGGAGGTTGCTGCTGCGCTCGACGAGGCCGGCATTGCGGCGCTGCCCTATCACGCCGGGCTCGACAGCAGTGTGCGCTCGCGCAACCAGGATCGTTTTCTCAACGAGGACGGCGTCGTCATCGTCGCGACCATCGCCTTCGGCATGGGCATCGACAAGCCCGACGTGCGTTTCGTCGCCCATCTCGATCTGCCAAAGAGCATCGAAGCCTATTACCAGGAGACCGGACGTGCGGGGCGCGACGGCAAGCCGTCGGCGGCCTGGATGGCCTATGGCCTCTCCGACATCGTGCAGCAGCGCCGCATGATCGATGAGTCCAGTGGGTCCGATGATTTCAAGCGGGTTTCGATCCGCAAGCTGGACGCACTGGTCGGCCTCGCCGAGACCGCGCAGTGTCGGCGCAAGCGGCTGCTCGGCTATTTCGGCGAGACCGCGCACGGCGAGACCTGCGGCAATTGCGACAACTGCCTGACGCCACCGCAGATGCGCGACGGCAAGGTGCTGGCGCAGAAGCTGCTGTCGTGCGCCTATCGCACCGGACAACGTTTCGGCGCGATGCACCTGATCGACGTGCTGATCGGGCGCCTCACCGAGAAGGTGACGCAGTTCGGCCACGACAAGCTGTCGGTGTTCGGCATCGGGCGCGAGCTCAACGAGAAGCAATGGCGCACCGTGCTGCGGCAGCTGGTGGCGATGGGACATCTGCAAAGCGACAGCGAGGCCTTTGGCGCGCTGAAGCTGACCGACTCCTCGCGCGGCGTGCTGCGCGGGGAGACCGAGGTGTGGCTGCGCGAGGATACGCCCGGCATCCGCGTGCGCGCGAGCCGCGCCAAATCCCGGCGCGGCGATCTCGCGCCTGCGGCCAATGCACCGCAAGGCGACGTCGATCCTGAATTGCGCGCGCGGCTACGATCCTGGCGCTCGGATGTAGCGCGCGAACGCGGGGTGCCGGCCTATGTGGTGCTGCACGATGCCACCATCGACGGCATCGTCCGGGCCTGGCCGACCACGCTGGACGAATTGCGCAACGTGCCAGGGATCGGCGACAAAAAGCTCGAGCACTACGGCGAGGAGCTGCTGCGGATCGTGCGGACGCGGTAGAGCGCGACGACCGTAGCCCGGATGGAGCGCAGCGAAATCCGGGGCGGTCTTTCCGTATCGTGCGAATCCCGGATTACGCTTCGCTCCATCCGGCTACAGACCTCAACCGTTCCTAAACGCATACCCATAACCGTTCAGCGCCGGCGCGCCGCCGAGATGGGCGTAGAGGATCTTCGCACCCTTCTCGAAATGACCCTTCTGGGTCAGATCGATCAGGCCCTGCATCGATTTGCCTTCATAGACGGGGTCGGTGATCATCGCCTCTAGCCGTGCGGTGAGGCGGATCGCCTCCTTGGTCTCCTCCGACGGCACGCCATAGGCGGGATAGGCGTAATCCTCGATCAGCACGACGTCGTCTGCAACGATGTCCTTGCCGAGCTCGACGAGCTTGGCGGTGTTCTGCGCGATCGAGAGCACCTGCGCCTTGGTCTGTGCCGGCGTGAAGGAGGCGTCGATGCCGATTACCTTTCGCGCACGGCCGTCGGCGGCGAAGCCGACCAGCATGCCGGCATGGGTCGATCCGGTCACGGTGCAGACCACGATGTAGTCGAACTTGAAGCCGAGCTCTTGCTCCTGCTTGCGCACTTCCTCGGCGAAGCCGACATAGCCAAGCCCGCCAAATTTATGCACGGAGGCGCCGGCCGGAATAGCGTAGGGCTTGCCGCCCGCCGCCTTCACTTCCTCGATCGCCTGCTCCCAGCTCTTGCGGATGCCGATATCAAAACCGTCGTCGACGAGGCGCACATCGGCGCCCATGATGCGCGAGAGCATGATGTTGCCGACGCGGTCATAGACGGCGTCCTCGTGCGGCACCCAGGCTTCCTGCACCAGGCGGCACTTCATGCCGATCTTGGCGGCGACGGCGGCGATCATGCGGGTGTGGTTGGATTGGACGCCGCCGATCGAGACCAGCGTGTCGGCGTTCGACGCGATCGCGTCGGGGATGATGTATTCGAGCTTGCGCAGCTTGTTGCCGCCATAGGCGAGGCCGGAATTGCAGTCCTCGCGCTTCGCATAGATCTCGACATTGCCGCCGAGATGCTTCGACAGCCGCTCCAGCTTCTCGATGGGCGTCGGGCCGAAGGTCAGCGGATAGCGCGCGAATTTGTCCAGCTTCATGAGATCATCCGGATGGGTGTTAATGTTGGCTCGTGCCTAGCATCGCATTGGAAAAATGTGCTCTCGAATATTGCGCCCATATTGCGCATTTTCTTGCACTTATGACGCCATTCGCTAATAATCCTTCCGAAATGATAGATTAGTATGGAAGCCTCTTCCATGTCCGCTCGGCTCGATCGCATCGATCTTAAGATATTGAGATTGCTACAAAATAACGGACGGCTCAGCAATGCTGACCTCGCGGTATCAGTCGCCATCAGCCCCGCCACCTGCCATCGCCGCACCCAGCGGCTGTTCGAGGACGGCTTTATCGCCACTGTACGCGCCATCGTCGCCCCGAAGAAGGTGGCGAAGGGCACGCTGGTGATGGTCGGCGTCGTGCTCGACCGCTCGACGCCGGAGAGCTTTGCCACCTTCGAGCAGGCGATCGCAAAACTGAAATTCGTGCTCGACTGCCACCTCGTCGCCGGCGACTTCGACTACTTCCTCAAGATCCGCGTCGGCGACATGGACGATTTCAACCGTATCCATGGCGAGCAGCTGATCGCGCTGCCCGGCGTGCGCCAGACCCGCACCTTCTTCGTGATGAAGGAAGTCGTCGACAACGCGCCGCTGGAGTTTTGAGCGGCGTTGATGATCAAGGACGGCGCCTGCTCTGAGGCAGGCGCGGCCCCCCAAGACGCTTGCAATGGAGCAGAAAGCTGCCGCCTTCCTCGGTCCCCGCGACTTCTTTCCATCCACGCTTCTCTGGATCGCGCTCAAAGTGCTTCGGCTTCGTTTCAATGAATGGGCCTGTCTCTATTTCGATCTTTTCGATCTTCCAATCGTAGACTAGGGCCAATGCACCGGGTTCGTGCGCATGATTTTCAAAGTAAGGGAACGGGTCTATTCCGATGAATACTAGGCCTCCCAACCATGTGCCTGGGCGCGCATTTTCTGGAGGTTCCCCGTCGCAATACATGAGAACGCCAGCGTCCAGCACCCACCAATCATCTAGTGCATGCGCGACCTGGGCAACAATTTCGTAGGAATTTTCGAGGATATGCGTGAACGACGGAGCTCTGTGGTCCCGTCGACCGTACTTCGGAAGCGGGACGACCGGATAGAATTCGAGCGCGAACGACGCGTTCGTCGCTTGCGCGAAATCACCATAGTTGCCGTCCTGAATAATCCAATCATCAAGTCCGACAATTACATCGGCCATTCGAAGCCCCGTCCATAATGGATGACGGGACATAGCATGGTTGTGCCCGCGTCTCCACACCACTTGCAAAATCGCACGGTCGTCACGGCAACTTCACTTGCCTTGCGCGCCCACGCGGGCGACGGTCGCGCCTTCTCAACGAGGAGACCTGCCGTGCGCCTTCCCATTCTCGATCCGAAGGATCTGACCGACGAACAGAAGCCGCTCTATGCGGACATGCAAGCGGGCATCAAGGACCACTTCAAGGGCTTCGTGAACATGCGCGAGGATGGCGCGCTGCTCGGGCCCTGGAACCCGTGGATTCGCGAGCCGCGCTTCGGCAAGCCGGTGTGGGAGCTGGTCAAGGCGATCGCGTCGAACCCGCTGCTGCCGGCACCGGTGCGCGAGGTCGCGATCCTCGTCACTGGTTCGCATTTCCGCTCCGGCTATGAGCTCTACGCTCATGTGCTGGTCGCCGAGCAGCGCGGGCTCTCCGATGAGAAGCTTGCGACCATCGTTGCGGGACAGCGGCCGGTCGATCTCACCAGGCAGGAGGCGGTTGCCTACGACATGGCGTCGGCGCTGGTGAGCGGCGGCGTGCTGCCGGAATTGACCTATCGGGCTGCGGTGAAGGAGTTCGGCGAGCACGGCGCCGCCGAGCTGTCCTACCTCGTCGGCATCTACTGCATGGTCTCGGTCACGCTCAACACGTTCGATGTGCCGGTGCCGGACTAGCCTGCGCGCGGTTATGCCGCCGTGATCGCGATGACACACTCGCCCGCCAGAATGCAGGCCGGACAATGGAGGACGATCGTCATGGACACTTCACGCCGCATCTTGCTGGCCGGAATGGCGGCCATCGCCGTCGCTCCGGCCGCCGCAGCCGTCGCTCAGCCGACGCCTACGATCGGTGCGACGGTTGCCGAAGAACGTTTCGCGCGCATGATCGCGGCGGCGCATGCGCCTGACGTGACCTGCGCGTACCAGGCCGAGCGCTACGCGGATATGCATTGGCAAGAGTATGTCTCGGCGGCGAGGGCCGTGCTCGACGCGCGCGCGTGAAGCCTCTTACTTTTCCACCGCTCGCCGCACCTGCTCACCGATCTGCGACAGCACGAGCTGCGCCTGCGGCAGGATCGCGCCCATGGCGTGGAAATTGTGAACCATGCCGTCATGGCAGACGTGCTCGACCGCGACGCTAGCTGCGAGCAGCTTGCGCGCATAGGCATTGCCTTCGTCGCGCATCGGGTCGAATTCAGCGGTGTGGATGATCGCGGTCGGCAGGCCCGCGAGCCGCGTCGCGCGTAACGGCGAGATGCGGGGATCGGCGGCATCGATGCCGTCGGGCAGATAGTCGGCGAGATCGGCCTCGATGGTGGCTCGATCGATCAGATGGCCTTCGGCGAACGCCTCGCGCGAGGGTGAGGTCTCCTCGAAATCCAGCACCGGGCAGATCAGGCATTGCGCCGCGATCGACAGGCCGGCGCTTTGCGCTGCCTCCTGGCACACGATCGCAGCCAGCGTCGCGCCGGCGGAATCGCCGCCGATCACCAGCCGCTCGGCGTCGATGCCGAGTGATGGCGCCTCGCGCGCGACCCACTCGGTGGCGGCGATCGCGTCGTCGACCGCGGCGGGGAATTTGTGCTCGGGCGCGAGCCGGTAGTCGATCGAGATGAGCCGGCAGCCGGTCGCATGCGCGAGCGCTGCGGCGATGCGGTCGTGCGTCAAGATGCTGCCGGCGACGAGCCCGCCGCCGTGGAAGAACACGAAGCCGGCCGTGCGCTCACTGGCGCTCGCGGGTGTGTAGAGCCGATAGGGAAGCTCGCCGCCGGGGCCGGGGAGGGTGCCGTCGGACGCCGTGACACCCGGCGCATCGGCGCGCGCGAACTGCATCAGCTTCGCCAGCGACTGTCGCCGAGCCTCGACGCTCGGCCGGCCCCGCGCCTGCGTCCCGGCCGCAGCCATCATGGTCAACAAACGCTTTGCGAGCGGATCGAGCGGCATGGACCTTTCCTTCTCCCACAGGGGGAGAAGGTAACTCACTGCTTCCCCGCAGGGAATCATTTAGAAATTGCGACCAATAGTCGTGCCATATTGCGGCATCACGTCCAGGGGAGGCCGGTCATGGCCAACATCGCAAAGCCCATTGAATACTCGCCGAGCTGGACCTTCTTCGAGGGCAAATGGCACGACGGCAACGTGCCGATCATGGGGCCGCGCACGCATGCGGCCTGGCTCGGCTCGGTGGTGTTCGACGGTGCGCGCGCGTTCGAAGGTGTCGCGCCCGATCTCGATCGCCATGTCGCCCGCGCCAATCAGTCGGCGATCAATTTTGGCCTCAAGCCCGTGGTCGATGCCGGCACCTGGCTCACGCTCGCCAACGACGGTATCGCGCGATTTGCGGCCAACGCCGAGCTTTACGTGCGCCCGATGTACTGGGCGCAGAACGGCTCCGGCGGCGGCGTGCTGTTTGACCCTGAAACCACCAATTGGTGCCTGTGCATCTACGAGGCACCGATGCCGAAGCCGGTCGGCAACGCGATCACGCTGTCGCCGTTCCGCAGGCCGACCGCCGAATCCGCCCCGGTCGAGGCCAAGGCGGCCTGCCTCTACCCGAACAATTCGCGCGCGCTGGCCGAGGCCGCCTCGCGTGGCTTCCAGAATGCGCTGATGCTCGACATGCTCGGCAACGTCGCCGAGTTCGGCAATTCCAACGTGTTCATGGCAAGGGACGGCGTGGTGTTCACGCCGGTGCCGAACGGCACCTTCCTCAACGGCATCACGCGCCAGCGTGTCATCAAGCTGCTCCGCGCCGACGGCGTCACCGTGGTCGAGACGACGCTGCGCTACGCCGATTTCCTGGCCGCCGACGAGATTTTCTCCACCGGCAATTTTGCCAAGGTCGCGCCGGTGATTCGCATCGACGCGCGCGAACTGAAGCCGGGCCCGCTCTACAGCAAAGCGCGAAAACTCTATTGGGATTTTGCGCATGCGGTGAAGCTCGCGGCGTAGGCCCAGCTGTCGTCCCGGCGAAGGCCGGGACCCATAACCACGAAACTGGGTTTGACGAAGGCTCGGAGTTACCGGCGTCGCGCGACCACTCCTGCCTGGGAGTATGGGTCCCGGCCTTCGCCGGGACGACGGCGGAGTTGGTGGTGGCAGGCAGCAGGCGTCGACGAAAGCCTACTCGTCCTTCTTCGACATCCGCTCGAGGCGTTCCTGCATGTCCTTCATCTGCTGGCGCAGGTCGTCGATGTTGGTGTCCTTGGCCGGCTCGGCGCTCGCGTCGGGCTCCGGCTCGGGTGTCGCTGCCGGGCGTCCCGTCGGCGGAACGAACGGCTTGAACATCGAGAAGGTCTGCTGGAACAGCTCCATGTTGCGGCGGACCTGTTCTTCCAGCGGAGCAAAGGGAGTGCCGGACAGCGTGTTGGCGATCTGCTTGCGGAACTTCTCCTGCTCCTGGGTCAGCGTCGCGATCGACTGCTCCAGATATTTCGGCACCACCATCTGCATGCTGTCGCCGTAGAAGCGGATCAGCTGGCGCAGGAAGGTGGTCGGCAACAGGTTCTGGCCGGCCTTATTCTCCTGCTCGAAGATGATCTGGGCGAGCACCGAGCGAGTGATGTCGTCGCCGGTCTTGGCGTCGTAGACCAGGAAATCTTCGCCGTCCTTGACCATGGCGGCGAGATCTTCCAGCGTCACATAGGTGCTCGTTCCGGTGTTATAGAGCCGGCGGTTCGCGTATTTCTTGATGGTGGTGGGCTGGTCTGATTTCGCCATGGGCTCTCACTTGCAAAACGCTGAGAACGGGAACCTGCGGCAGTGCCGCAAGGCGCGGAACGAGTACGCAACGCAACAAAATAAGCATTTTCAACGGGCTCACGCTACCGTTTTGTGCGGCACGGTTAATTGCGCAGCAAAAACCTGCTTGCGAAATCGCCAAGAACGCTATTTTGAATGCGCTGCGGCACGAATTCGGTCAGCGGCCGATTGACATGCCTCAACGACGTTAACAGGATGCCGGACGAGACTGACGGGCCATTTCCCAGCGACCGCCCGCCCCTTTCAAGAACCTCAAGCCCCAGGAGATGCCCATGTCAGACGATGTCGTCATCGTCAGCGCCGCCCGCACCCCGGTCGGAAGCTTCAACGGAGCCTTCGCGACCCTTCCCGCCCACGATCTGGGCGCCATCGCCATCAAGGCCGCGCTGGAGCGCGGTGGCATCGAGCCCGGCCGGGTCTCCGAAGTCATCATGGGTCAGATCCTGACCGCCGCTCAGGGCCAGAACCCGGCCCGCCAGGCCTCGATCATGGCCGGCATTCCGGTGGAGAGCCCGGCCTGGGGCGTGAACCAGCTTTGCGGCTCGGGCCTGCGCACGGTTGCGCTCGGCTACCAGGCGCTGCTCAACGGCGATTCGGAGATCGTGGTCGCCGGCGGCCAGGAATCCATGAGCATGGCCCCGCACGCCCAGTACCTGCGCGGCGGCGTCAAGATGGGCGCGGTCGAGTTCATCGACACCATGATCAAGGACGGCCTGTGGGATGCCTTCAACGGCTACCACATGGGTAACACCGCCGAGAACGTCGCGCGGCAGTGGCAGATCACCCGCGCCCAGCAGGACGAGTTCGCGGTCGCCTCGCAGCAAAAGGCCGAGGCCGCGCAGAAGGCCGGGAAGTTCAAGGACGAGATCGTTCCCGTCACCATCAAGACCCGCAAGGGCGACGTCGTCGTCAGCGACGACGAATATCCGCGCCATGGCGCCACGCTCGACGCGATGGCGAAGCTCAAGCCGGCCTTCGAGAAGGAAGGCACGGTCACCGCGGGTTCGGCCTCCGGCATCAATGACGGTGCCGCCGCCGTGGTGCTGATGACGGCCAAGCAGGCTGCCAAGGAAGGCAAGAAGCCGCTCGCGCGGATCGTGTCCTGGGCACAGGCCGGTGTCGATCCGAAGATCATGGGCTCGGGCCCGATCCCGGCCTCGCGCGCCGCGCTGAAGAAGGCCGGCTGGAGCGTCGGCGACCTCGACCTGATCGAGGCCAACGAGGCCTTCGCGGCGCAGGCCTGCGCCGTCAACAAGGATCTCGGCTGGGACACCTCCAAGGTCAACGTCAACGGCGGCGCGATCGCGATCGGTCACCCGGTCGGCGCTTCCGGCGCACGCGTGCTGGTGACATTGCTGCACGAGATGCAGAAGCGCGATTCGAAGAAGGGCCTTGCCACGCTGTGCATCGGCGGCGGCATGGGTATCGCGATGTGCATCGCGCGCGACTGACGTGTGACTTTACGTGTCATTTGCGCGTGCGCTGCACACATGAGTGAGTGCGTTGCACGCGATTAAAAAGGCGGCGGTTGCAAATCAAATATTCTTCGCAACCGCGCAAGCCTCGACTAAAGAGAAACGCCCGGCTCAACGCCGGGCGTTTTGTTCTTGATGTCCGTCAAACCTGCCGCATAATCCACCGCTAAAAAACCATCACGAGAGAAACGTCCGAAGAGTCCAAGGGAAGGAATACGACATGGCACGAGTTGCATTGGTGACGGGTGGTACGCGGGGCATCGGAGCTGCGATCAGCAAGGCGCTGAAGGCAGCCGGCTACAAGGTCGCGGCGAGCTATGCCGGCAACGATGCGGCGGCGGAGAAATTCAAGGCCGAGACCGGCATCGCCGTCTACAAATGGGACGTCAGCAATTTCGATGCCTGCGCCGAGGGCGTGAAGAAGGTCGAGGCCGAAGTCGGCCCGGTCGATGTGCTCGTCAACAATGCCGGCATCACCAAGGACGGCGCCTTCCACAAGATGAGCCTTGAGCAATGGAACGCCGTGATCGGCACCAATCTCGGCTCGCTGTTCAACATGTCGCGCCAGGTGATCGAGGGTATGCGCGGCCGCAAGTTCGGCCGCATCATCAACATCTCCTCAATCAACGGCCAGAAGGGCCAGTTCGGTCAGGTCAACTATTCCGCGGCCAAGGCCGGCGAGATCGGCTTCACCAAGGCCTTGGCGCTGGAGAATGCGAAGGGCGGCGTCACCGTGAACGCGATCTGCCCGGGCTACATCAACACCGAGATGGTGCAGGCGGTGCCGAAGGATGTGCTTGAGAAGGCAATCCTGCCGCTGATCCCGATCGGCCGTCTCGGCGAGCCCGAGGAGATCGCGCGCGCGGTCGTGTTCCTCGCGGCGGACGAAGCCGGCGCCATCACCGGCTCGACGCTGACCGTCAACGGCGGCCAATACATGGTGTGATGCGATCGCATCACGCGGGCCGATATTAGCGACATCGTCATGCCCGGCCTTGCGCCGGGCATTTTGTACTGTCATTCCGGCTTACCGCGATTGCGGCAAACCCGGAATGACGAGGCTTCCACTTCGATGACTCCCCGCACCGCGACGCTGATCGGATTGACCGCGATCCTGATGTGGTCGCTGCTCTCCGTGATGACGGTGGCGACCGGCAAGATCCCGGCGTTCCAGCTCGCGGCGATGACCTTCGCGATCGGCGGTCTCGTCGGCCTGCTCACCTGGATCGGCCGCAGCGAGGCGGCGAAAAGCCTGCGCCAGCCGCTGGTCGTCTGGGCCGTCGGCGTCGGCGGATTGTTCGGCTATCATGCGCTGTATTTTCTGGCGCTGCGCTTCGCGCCGCCGGCCGAAGCCGGCCTGTTGAATTATCTCTGGCCGCTCCTGATCGTGCTGTTCTCGTCGTTCCTGCCGGGTGAGCGGCTGGCCATGCACCACATCATCGGTGCCGTGCTCGGCCTCGTCGGCACCGTGCTCCTGTTCGCTGGTAACACGACCGGCTTTGCGCCAGGCACGATACCGGGGCTGATCGCGGCCTTCATCGCCGCCTTCGTGTGGGCGACCTATTCAGTGCTGTCGCGACGATTGAAGGCGGTGCCGACCGACGCGGTCGCCGGCTTCTGCCTCGCCACCGCACTGCTCGCCGCGCTGATGCATGGCGCGCTCGAAACGACCGTGTGGCCGGAGACCACGCTGCAATGGCTTGCCGTCCTCGCGCTCGGCATCGGTCCTGTCGGCGCGGCCTTCTACGCCTGGGACATCGGTATGAAGCGCGGCGACATCCGCGTGCTCGGCGCCGCTTCCTACGCGACGCCGCTGCTCTCGACCGGCTTCCTCATCGCCGCCGGCTTTGCCAAAGCCAGCGCCAACATCGCCATCGCCGCAATCCTGATTGCCGGCGGCGGCCTGATCGCGGCAAAGGACATGGTGCTGAGGAAACGGTGAGTCTTTGCTCTCTAAGGCTCCCAGCCCTTCGGCGCGAGCTCGAACTTTGCGAACTCGAACGCTGGGGCCACGGTGCAGCCGACCAGCGTCCACTCGCCGGTGGTCTCCGCCATCTGCCAGGCCTCGGCCGGCACGATCGCCTGTGGCCGCTCGCCGCTTACGAGGTCGGTGCCGAGCCGCACCTCGTGCTGTGAGCAACCTTCGTGGGCGATGCGCAGCGTCAGCGGGCTGCCGGCATAGTAATGCCAGGTCTCGACCGCATCGATCCGGTGCCAGTGCGAACGCTCGCCGCGCGCGAGCAGATAGTAGATCGACGTCGAGCGCGATCGTCCGTTGACATCCGTGGTCTGGTCGCGAAACGTCTCGCGGTAGTGCCCGCCTTCGGGATGGGGGCGGAGTTCAAGGCGCGCGATGATCTCGGCTGCAGTCGGCATCGATCCCCGTCAGGACTTGTGCTTCAAGATCTGTTCGTCAGGATTTATTCTTGCGCTCGCGCAGCTCGCCGAACACTGCGGCGGCATCCGCGCCCTTCATGTGTAGCCTGGCTGCGACCGAGGGTTCATCAGCGCGCAGGAACACGTTTGCTCGCTTCTCATCACCAAGCAGTGAGGGGATGGTCGGCTTGTTCTCCGCCCGCAGCCTCGCCACCTCCGCCGCGCGCGCCTGGAGCGCCGCATTGTCGGGATCGACAGTGAGCGCGAATTTGACGTTGGAGGCGGTGTATTCGTGGCCGCAATAGAGCTTGAAGTCGTCAGGGAGCGCCCGCAGCTTCAACAGCGAATCCCACATCATCGGGTAGTCGCCCTCGAACACGCGGCCGCAGCCGATCGAGAATAGCGTGTCGGCGGCGAACAGCGTTTTCTCGGTGTCGAACACATAGGAGATGTGGTCGAGCGTGTGGCCCGGGGTTTCCAGCACGCGTCCCAGCAGCGTGCCGATCTTGATCACGTCGGCATTGGCGACGCGCAGGTCGACATTGGCGATCTTCGTCGTCTTGTCGTGCGGCGCGACGACGCGGCAATTGTATTTCTGCTTGAGTTCGGCGACGCCGCCGACATGATCGCCATGATGATGGGTGATCAGGATGTCGGTGAGCTGCCAGTCCTCGCGCTCCAGCGCCTTCAGGATGGGGCCGGCCTCCGGCGCATCGATCGACGCCGTCGCCTTGGTTTCCACATCGTGGATCAGATAACCGAAATTGTCGTTTAAACAGCTGAAAGTACGAATTTCGGCGGCCATGACATCTCCATCGCGCTCAGCCCCGTCAGACAGATATGGCGTTAACGTTGCGCAGGCAATGCAATATTCAGCGCGCAGCCGCCGCCTTGTGCATGTTACATTGCCGTCATGAGCATGGATGTCGTCGACCTTCGCGAGTTCTATTCCCGCCGCCTCGGCATCGTGGCGCGGCAGATGATCAATCGCGGCATCAAGGAACGCTGGCCGAATGCCGAGGGCCAGCGCGTGCTCGGCATCGGCTATCCCACGCCCTATCTCGGCCTGTTCCGCGAGGACGCGGAGCGCTGCATCGCCTTCATGCCGGCAGCCCAGGGTGTGCTGAAATGGCCGACCGGGCGGCCCGCGCTGGCTGCGCTGGTCGACGAATTCTCGCTGCCGCTGCCCGACGCCGCGGTCGACCGCATCCTGCTGATCCATGCGCTGGAAATGTCGGACGATCCGGCTGCGCTGCTGCGTGAGGTGTGGCGGGTGCTGTCGCCGTCGGGACGCGTCATCGCGGTGATCCCGAACAGGCGGGGGGTATGGACGCGCAGCGACAACACGCCGTTCGGCCATGGCCGGCCCTATTCGCGCTCGCAGATCACGGACCTCTTGCGCCAGACCTGGTTCACGCCGACGGCCTGGGGCGAGGCGCTGTTCATGCCGCCCTACGCCGGCGGCTGGGTGCTGAAATCGGCGCAGATGTGGGAGCGCGCCGGTGCGGCGTTGTCGCTGCCCTTTGCCGGCGTCCACATCGTCGAGGCCACCAAGCAGGTCTATCGCGCCATCCCCGCCAAGCGCGAACGGGCGCGGCTGATTCCGTCGCTGGCGAAACCCGTGCTGGTGCCGTCCTCGACGACGGTGACGCGAGGCTGAAAACAATTCGTCCCGGCGCAAGGCCGGGACGATTGCAGTTCGCAAGATCCGAAAAACGCTGTGGCTTACTCGCTCGGGGCGAGATCGTCGCCGGAGCCGGCCGGAGCCGCCTCGCGCTCAGGGCGCGGGCCGCCATGCGGCCGGCGTCGCCGCCGCGGATAGCGTTCGCCGCCACCACCATTGCCGCCCTCGAAGCCGCCCTGGCCGCCGCTCGCTTGCGGCTGCGCGCCGGTGATGAAGGACGGCAGGCGATCGACATTGCCGGCGTCAGCGACGACAGGTTGCGGCTGATTCGGCGGTTGCGGCTGGTGCTGCTGATATTGCGGTTGCGGACGATGATCGCGTTCGCGCTGCTCGCGCGGCTGCTGCTGCTCGCGCTGATAGGGCTGCTGGCTGTTGTCGCGCTGCTGATAGTCACGCTGCTGATCGCGCTGGCCGTCACGCATATAGGGCTGCTGCTGCGGCTGCGGAACGAAGCCCGGCTCCTGGCCGAAATTCGAGAAATTCTCGCCGTCGTCCTCGCTGTCGTCGCTGCTCACGATCGGCTCGTCGCCGCGCGGCTGCTGCTGGTTCTGACGGAACTGCTCCTGGGCCGCCGCGATCAGGCGGAAATAGTGCTCGGCATGCTGGTAGTAGTTCTCGGCGGCGACCGGGTCGCCCGAGGAGCGCGCATCGCGTGCAAGCTGGAGATATTTTTCGGCGATGTGCGAGGCGGTGCCGCGAATCTTGATGTCGGGGCCGTTCGATTCGTAGACCCGGGTCATCGGGTTCTGGCCGCGCCGGTTATGATTGTTGTTGTTATTATTGTTGTTGCGGTTGCGCATCCGCTGCTTGTTCTGACCGTTTCTCATGTCCTGCCTTTAATTCCAGCCCTAAAGATTGCACGCATTACTGATTGCCGAGAGTGAGCTCGAAAGTGACCCTATGACAGCGGTTCACATGCCTCGCGGGTTCACATGCCTTGCGCGCACCGCGCGCAAGAGCGGATTAGACCCTGCCGATGTTCGTCGACCGTCGCGTTCAACAAAGACGCGTTCCCCACCCGCCAGCATTCATTGCCAGCGAACCCATTCATATCGCCTGCCGAAACAAGCCCTGCTTTGTTGCGTAAGTCTTCAAGCGCAATATCAGGCTTTCGTTCACGTTGCGGTCGGAAAGCAGCGCGGCTCACTGGCCATCGCGCTTCACAGGACCTGCGGCTTGGAACCTGTAATCAGTAAAGCTCTCGCCCGAGAGCCCGGCTTTCGCCCGTAGGTCTACGGGGCCGGCACCGATGTGTTGATCCGGAACGTAGTCGTTCCCAAGGGATATTCCAAGAGGTTTTTTCGAGCCCAATCGGGCTTTTATGGGGGCATTTTTCGGGCCGAAACGGCCCGCGGGATCCCCGCCAGGTCAGCTCTCGGCGGCCTGTCCGCTGATAATCCTGCGGTCGTCATCAGGGCTTCAATATTGCTCGCCTGACCCTGTCCGGCCTCGACGATCAGGGCGCCGCCGGGCGCGAGGCGCGCGGCCGCCTGGGGGATCAGCGCGCGGTAGGCGTCGTAGCCATCGTTGCCGCCATCGAGCGCCAGATGCGGGTCGTGCTCGCGCACCTCGGTACTCAATTTCGGAATTTCGGCGGAAGGAATATACGGCGGATTCGACACGATGAGATCGAACGGGCCCGAAAGCGCCGACGCATAGGAGCAGGCGACGAAGGCGGCGCGGCCGGCAAGGCCGAGAGCTGCGGCATTGCGTTTTGCGGTGCCGAGCGCATTGAGGCTGAGATCGGTGCCGACGCCGAAGGCGTCGGGAATTTCATGCAGCAGTGCGAGGAGGATCGCGCCGGAGCCGGTGCCGATGTCGGCGATACGCGGACGATCGGATGTAGGGCGTTCGCGGAAAAGTTCGAGCGCGCGCTCGACCACCGTCTCGGTGTCGGGACGCGGCACCAGCGTCGCCTCCGACAGGCGAAACGGCAGGCCCCAGAATTCACGCGTGCCGAGAATGCGCGCCACCGGCTCGCCGGCGATGCGCCGCTGCGCGTAGCCCGCGAGCCGCGATGCCTCGGCTGCGGTGAGCGTGCGGGCGGCCTGCGCGACCAGGCCGGTCAGATCGAGATCGAGCGCCGCGCCAAGCAGGATGCGGGCGTCGAGCTCGGCTTCGTCGAGCCCCGCCGATCTCATCTGCGCGGCGAGCGCGCGCCGCGCGCGCTCGATGGGCTGTCCGGAGAAGGGATTGCTCACGCTGCCGTCACGCCGCCGCGCCCTGCGCGGCGAGCTGGGCGGCCTGGTGCTCGGTGGTCAGCGCATCCGTCAATTCGCCAAGCGCTTCGCCGGCGATCACCTGCGGCAGTTTGTAGAGCGTCAGATTGATGCGGTGGTCGGTGACGCGTCCCTGCGGAAAATTATAGGTGCGGATGCGCTCGCTGCGATCGCCGGAGCCGACCTTCTCCTTGCGCTCGGCCGAGCGCGCGGCGTCGACGCGCTGCCGCTCGGCGTCGTAGATGCGCGAGCGCAGGATGTTCATGGCGGAGGCGCGGTTCTTATGCTGCGAGCGGCTGTCCTGCATCATCACCACGATGCCGGTCGGGATATGGGTGATGCGGATCGCCGATTCGGTCTTGTTGACGTGCTGGCCGCCCGCGCCTTGCGCGCGCATGGTCTCGATGCGCAGATCGTCGTTCTTGATGTCGACATCGACATCCTCGACCTCGGGCAGCACGGCCACCGTCGCAGCCGACGTATGGATGCGTCCCTGCGTCTCGGTGTCGGGGACGCGCTGCACCCGGTGCACGCCGGACTCGAATTTCAGCTTGGAGAACGCGCCGCGGCCCTGCACCTCGGCGATGATTTCCTTGTAGCCGCCGACAGTGCCTTCGCTCGCCGAGATCACCTCGACCTTCCAGCCCTGCAAGCTCGCGAAGCGCTCATACATCCGGAACAGGTCGCCGGCGAACAGCGAGGCCTCGTCGCCGCCGGTGCCGGCGCGTATTTCCAGCACCACGTTGCGGTCGTCCATGGCATCCTTCGGCAACAGCGCGATGCGGATCTTCTGGACCAACTCCTCGATCTTTGGCGACAGCTCGTCGCGTTCGGCTTCCGCCATGCTGCGCATCTCGGTGTCAGTTCCGGGATCGGCGATCAGCGCCTCGGTGTCGGCGAGCTCTTTGACCGCGGAACGATAAGCCTTCACGGCCTCGATCAGCGGGGTGATCTCGGCGAGCTCGCGCGTGACCTGCACGTAGCGCTCGGAGGAGAGCTGTCCCAGCGATTCGGCCTCGAGCGAGGCATGATGCGCGAGCAGGACGTCCAGTTTGGCTTCGGGGAGTGACGACATCGGTTCAGTCTCAAAATAGCGGAAGGAGGCGAGGCGGCGGGTAGCGGCGGCAGGCCCGCTACAACGCCAAGCCTTCGGCTTCGGCAAATTCCGTCAGCTTCTGCCGGATTGAGACGCTGCCGGTCGGCGCATCCAGCAGCGGGCCGAGCATCGCTTCGGCCTTTTTCGCGTCGAGGTCGATCACCATCGCCTTGACCGGACCGAGCGCGGTCGCCGACAGCGACAGCGATCGGTAGCCCATCGCGATCAGCGCCAGCGCGCCGATCGGCTTCGAGGCCATCTCGCCGCACAGCGATAGCGATTTCTTCGCGGCCAGCGACTTTTGTGCGATGTCGCGCAGCGCCCGCAGGATCGGCGTCGACATGGTGTCGAAACGTTCCGAGACCTTGGCATTACCGCGATCGACCGCGAACAGAAACTGGAACAGATCGTTGGAGCCGACCGAGATGAAGTCGACCTTCTTCAGGAGCTCGTCCATCTGATAGAGCAGCGCCGGCACCTCGACCATGGTGCCGATGTCGATCCGCTCCGGCAGCGTGTGGCCGTGCTGGCGCAGATATGTCAGCTCCCGCTCGACCAGCGCCTTCGCCGAATCGAACTCGGCGACCTCCGAGATCATCGGGAACATGATGCGCAGCGCGCGGCCGCCGCCGGCGCGTAAGAGCGCGCGAATCTGGCCGCGCAGCAGGCCCGGACGATCCAGCCCGAGCCGGATCGCGCGCCAGCCGAGTGCGGGATTTTCCTCGATCACCGTCTCCATATAGGGCAGCGCCTTGTCGCCGCCGATGTCGAGGGTGCGGAAGGTGACCGGCTTGTGGCCTGCGGCATCCAGCACGGCGCGGTAGAGCGCGAGCTGATCGCTGGTGCGCGGCAGGCTCTGGCCGACCATGAATTGCAGCTCGGTGCGGAACAGGCCGATGCCCGCGCTGCCGGTGTCCTCGATATGCGGCAGGTCGATGGCTAACCCTGCGTTGATCAGCAGCTCGACCTTCTGGCCGTCCTTGGTGATGCAGGGACGGTCGCGCAGCGCCAGATATTGTGCCTGGCGGCGGGCGCGGAAGCGCACGCGCTCGGCATAGGCCGCCTCGATTTCCTGCGACGGCCGCACATAGATCGCGCCCGAGGTGCCGTCGACGATGATGGCGTCGCCTGGGTCGGCAATGCCCGGCGCGTTCGGCACCTCGCCGACCGCGGGAATGCCGAGCGCGCGCGCCACGATCGAGACGTGGGAATTGGCGGTACCTTCCTCCAGCACGATGCCGCGCAGACGCTTGCGGTCGTAGTCGAGCAGCGCCGCCGGTCCCATCGCGCGCGCGATGACGATGGCATTGTCGGGCATCTGCTCGCGCGACGGCGCATGGTCCTGGCCGACCAGCTGCCGCATCAGGCGATAGCCGAGATCCTCGAGATCGTGCAGCCGGTCGCGCAAATAGGGATCGGTGACGCGCAGCATGCGGGCGCGGGTGTCGGATTGGACGCGCTCGACGGCGGCTTCGGCGGTGAGGCCGGTGGCGACCGCCTCGTGCAGCTTGTGCGACCAGCCCTGGTCGTTGGCGAACATGCGGTAGGCTTCGAGCACGTCGCGATGCTCGCCGCCTTCGGCGACGTCGCCGCGTTCCAGCATGCGGTCGAGATCGGAGCGCAGCTTGGCAAGCGCCGTGTCGAGCCGCTTGATTTCCTTCGGCAGGTCCTCGGCGATGTAGTCCTTGATGACGACGCGCGGCTCGTGCAGCACGACATGGCCGAGCGCGATGCCTTCCGAGAGGATCGCACCGGCCTTCTGGGTCGAATGGCGCGCGGCCGGCTCGGCGCCGGGCTGGGCGAGCGCGGACAATTCGCCGGAGGCGATCAGCTCCGCCAGCACCATGGCGGTGGTTTGCAGCGCCTCGAGCTCCTCCTCGACATAGGTGCGCTTGGCGCGGTTCTGCACCACCAGCACGCCGAGCGTGTTGCCGGCGCGCAGGATCGGCACGCCCAGGAAGGAGTAATAGATTTCCTCGCCGGTCTCCGGGCGGAACGAGAAGGCCGGATGGCTCTGTGCGTCGTTCAGATTGAGTGGCGTCGCCTCGCTCGCGACGAGGCCGACCAGGCCTTCATGGGCGCTGAGCACGGTGTGGTGTACAGCCTCGCGGTTGAGGCCTTCGGTGGCGTAGAGCTCGAGCGTATTGTCGATGCGCAGCACGTAGACCGAGCACACCTCGGCCACCATGTTGGCGGCGATCAGCACCACGATCTTGTCCAGCCGCTCCTGGGCCGAGACCTGCTCCGCCATGGTTTCGCGGAGCCGTCTCAACAAGACGCGGGGACCTCCCGACGCGCTCCGCATGTACCGTCAATCTCCTCCGTCTGCCGGGGCCGAAAGGGCCCGCGGCGGCTCGCCCAGAAATCCAGAAAAACAACAAACTTGCTCGTCCGGCGCCGGCCCCAAGCCCAAATCTTCTCGAGATCTGGCGCCTGAGCCGAATCAGCACCGCCTCAACTGGGGCACAGTTTGTGGCAGCCCACCCTGTTCGCCGTATAGCGAATTGGGGCTTGTTTTGCCAAGCAAAACGCCTGCCAAACGCGAAAGTGTGGACACCTTCGCGTTTGCTGCGACCGCTAAGAGAAAATTAGACTATGCCTGATCGAGACCGTAGAGCGTGTGCAGCGTGCGCACCGCAAGCTCGGTATAGGCAGTGTCGATCAAAACTGAGAATTTGATCTCGGAGGTTGTGATCGCCCGGATGTTGATATTCCGTCCGGCGAGGGCCGAGAACGCCTGGGCGGCGACGCCGGCATGGCTGCGCATGCCGCTGCCGATCACTGAGATCTTGGCAACGTCGGTGGCGGTGTCGAGCCGGGCATAACCGATCGTGGCCTTGGCGGCGGTGATTGTCTCCTTGGCGCGTGTATAGTCCGCGGCCGGCACCGTGAAGGTGAGGTCGGTGGTCTTGCCGTCCTCGGAGACGTTCTGCACGATCATGTCGACATTGATGTTGGCGTCCGCGAGTGGGCCGAAGATCGATGCGGCAACGCCGGGCTTGTCCTCGATCTGGCGCACCGAGATCTGGGCCTCGTCCTTCGAAAAGGCGATGCCGGTGACGACGTGATTTTCCATGATCTCCTCCTCGCTGCAGATCAGCGTGCCCGGCGGCTGGTTGGCATGCGGGTCGATATCCTCGGGCTTGTCGAAGCTCGAGCGGACGAAGATCGGCATGTTGTGGACCATGCCGAGTTCCACCGAGCGCACCTGGAGCACCTTCGCGCCCTGGGAGGCCAGTTCCAGCATGTCTTCGAACGCGATCTTGTCGAGCCGCTTGGCCTTCGGCACGATTCGCGGATCGGTGGTGTAGACGCCGTCGACGTCGGTGTAGATGTCGCAGCGGTCAGCCTTGACGGCGGCGGCGATCGCGACCGCCGAGGTGTCGGAGCCGCCGCGGCCGAGCGTGGTGATGCGGTTGGTCTCGGGATTGATGCCCTGGAAGCCGGCGATGACGGCGACCTCCTTCCGCTCCTTGAAGCGGTTGATGATCTCGCTGCCGTCGATGTCCACGATCCGGGCCGAGGCGTGGGCGTCGCTGGTCTTGATCGGGATCTGCCAGCCCTGCCAGGAGCGGGCCTGGATGCCCATGTTCTGCAGCACGATGGCGAGCAGGCCCGAGGTGACCTGTTCGCCGGAGGCGACGACGGCGTCGTATTCGCGCGCATCGTGCATCGGCGAGGCCTCGGTGCACCAGGCCACCAGCTCGTTGGTCTTGCCCGACATCGCCGAGACGACCACGGCCACCTCGTGGCCGGCGTCAACCTCACGCTTCACATGGCGTGCGACGTTGCGGATACGGTCGATGTTGGCGACGGACGTGCCGCCGAATTTCATCACGAGACGGCTCATGACGACGCGTGCATTCCCTCTTAAGGATCAGTATGGTGGCCGCGCTGGACGGGTAGCGCCCTGCGGATACCGACCGCGCGTATACAGAGGGGCGGCGCCGGGGGCAAGCGGGTTCCTGCGGGGGCAGGGTGCGGGGGTAATGGGTTAACCGAGATCATGGCGCGTTATATCGACGAGATCCTGCAACCGGGCGAGCGGGTGCTGTATTCGACCAATGCGCACTGGATCTTCTATTTTCCGGCGATTGTGGCCTGGATCGTGGCACTGGCGCTGTTCGTCGTGTCCCGGCAGGTCGATATCTACAGCGCGATGGTCGCGTGCCTGTTCGGCTCCGGCCTGGTGGCGCTAGCCGCCCTATACTGGACCGTGAAGGGCTGGTTCCATCGCCTCTCGACCGAGACTGACGTCACCAATCTGCGGGTCGTGCACAAGACCGGTTTCATCAAGCGCCGGACTTTCGAGATGGCGCTGGACAAGGTCGAGAGCGTCGACGTCAACCAGACCATCCTTGGACGTATTCTCAACTATGGCGACGTGACCATCAACGGCGTCGGCGAGGGCCGCGAAACCATCGCGACCATCGCCTCGCCGCTCGCCTTCCGTAGTTCGATCACCACGCGGTAGGACCGCGCTATCCGATGAGCATGCAGCAAAATACTTCCGCAACCGCCACCGCCCAGCCCGGCTCGACCGTCGATGCCGCGGAGATCGCAAAGTTCTCGAAATTGTCGGCGGAGTGGTGGGACCCCAAGGGCAAGATGGCGCCGCTGCACCGGATCAACCCGTTGCGCCTCGGTTACATCCGCGACGCCGCCTGCCGCAAGTTCGAGCGCAATGTGCGCAGCCTCAATTGCCTCGGCGACTTGCGCGTGCTCGACATCGGCTGCGGCGCCGGCCTCTTGTGCGAGCCGCTGTCGCGGCTCGGGGCGCAGGTGATCGGCGTCGATCCGTCGCAGAGCAACATTGCGGCTGCAAAACTGCACGCCGACAAGGGGCATCTGTCGATCGACTATCGCTGCACCACGGTCGAGGAGATCGACCCGCGCGAGCGCTTCGACATCGTGCTGGCGATGGAGGTGGTCGAGCACGTCACCGATGTCGGCATGTTCTTGAAGCGCTGCGCATCGATGCTGAAGCCGAACGGCCTGATGGTGGTCTCGACGCTGAACCGGAACTGGAAGAGCTTTGCGCTCGCCATCGTCGGCGCCGAATATGTCCTGCGCTGGCTGCCGCGCGGCACCCACGAATGGAACAAGTTCGTCACCCCCGACGAGCTGACCAAATATCTCCTCGACAACCGCCTCGTCATCACCGAGCAGACCGGCGTGGTCTACTCACCCTTCGCCGACAAATGGATGCTGTCCTCCGACATGGACGTAAACTACATGGTGGTGGCGGAAGGGATGGTGTGAGGGGGCGCTGCGATAGGGCCGGCTGTATCCACTCCTGTGTCGTCCCGGCGAAGGCCGGGACCCACACCCCCAGGCAGAAGTTGCGACGCGAGACTGGTCACCACGAGTCTTCGCCCAACCAAATTTTGTGGCTATGGGTCCCGCCTTCGCCGGGACGACACGGAGTTTGTAGCGAGGGCATCGCTCCTATGATGTGGGCGTGATTGACCTGCATTGCCGCCGGCGGCAATTTGGCCGCAAACTCACCTCCCGCCATCGTCACCCATGTTCACCGTCACCAGCCTCTGGATTCCCTTCACCGTCATTGCCGCGCTCGGCCAGGTCGCGCGCAATGCGATGCAGCGGTCGCTCACGAAGCCGCTGGGGACCTGGGGCGCGACCAATATCCGCTTCCTGTTCGGTTTCCCGTTCTCGCTGCTGTTCTTAGGGCTGGTGCTGGCCGCGACCGGCGACCATCTCGGCATGCCGCCGGCCGTGTTCTGGCCGTGGCTGTTGTTGGGTGCGCTCAGCCAGATCGTCGCCACCGGCCTGATGCTGCTCGCGATGAACGACCGCTCCTTCGTGGTGACGACGGCGTACCTGAAGACCGAGGCGATCCAGACCGCGATCTTCGGCTTCGTCTTTCTCGGCGATCACCTGACCTGGCTAAAAGTGCTGGCGATCGTGATCGCGACGATCGGCGTCGTCATCACCGCGCTGCGGCCCGGCGGCGAGAAGAGTTTTGCGGAATTGAGGCCGACCATCACGGGTCTCGTCGCGGCGGCGGCCTTCGCACTCTCTGCGGTCGGTTTTCGCGGCGCGATCATCAACGTGCAGGGCGTGTCGTTCGTGACAGCGGCCTCATTCACGCTGGTGCTCGGCCTGTTCGTGCAGACGCTGATCCTGACGATCTACCTGCTCTGGCGCGCGCCAAATGTGTTGCGGGGAATCCTCGGAATGTGGCGGCCCTCGATGCTCGCGGGCTTCACGGGCGCCTTCGCCTCACAGTTCTGGTTCCTGGCCTTCGCGCTGACGGCGGCCGCCAATGTCCGTACACTCGCTTTGATCGAGGTGCTGTTCGCGCAAGCCGTGGCGTATTACTCGTTCAAGCAGCCAATCGCGCCGCGCGAGCTTGCAGGCATCGCGCTGATCATCATCGGCGTCGCGGTGCTGGTGGGAGTCTAGTTCCGATCTTCCGGCAACGTCGGCAGCGGCGAGACCTCGATACCCTCGTCGATCAGCGATTTCGCCTCATCAGGCGAGGCCTCGCCGTAGATCGGGCGATGTTCCTTGTCGCCGTAATGCATCGCGCGCGCTTCGTTGGCAAAGTGCTCGCCGACATTGTCGGCGTTCTTGACGATGTGGTCGCGCAATTCCTTCAGCTTGGTGCGCAGCTCTTTCTCCTGCGCCATCATCAACGAGGTCGGTCCGGACGGCGCGGCCTCAGGCGTGGTGGTTGCAGTGGCCGGCTCCGGCGGCGGAGCCGCAGGGCCGCGGCCCTTCTTGCCGACGATGCGCGGGGCCATGATCGCCTTGTCGACCTTGGCCGAGCCGCAGATCGGGCAGGTCACGAGCTTGCGCTTCACCTGCGAATCATAGGCCGACGAGCTCTGGAACCAGCTCTCGAATGCGTGGTCGCGGTCGCAGTGGAGCGCGTAGCGGATCATGCCGATCCCCGCACCAGGTGCAGATGATCCGGCCCGGCCTTGGGATCGGAGACGCCGAAGCGGCGGCCGTGCTGGAGCGACGGGATCGCGCGGCGCGCGGTCTCGACCTTGGCCGGATCGATCTTGGCCATGATGATGCCGGGCTCGACATCGCCCTCGGCGAGGATCTCGCCCCAGGGATCGATGATCAGCGAGTGACCATAGGTCTCGCGCTTGTTCTCGTGGGTGCCGGCCTGGGCCGCGGCGAAGATGAAGCAGCCGGTCTCGATCGCGCGTGCGCGCAACAGCACGTGCCAATGCGCTTCGCCGGTCTTGCGGGTGAAGGCGGAGGGAACGGTGATGAAGTAGGCGCCGCTCTCGGCGAGCGCACGGTACAGCGCGGGAAAGCGCACGTCGTAGCAGATCGTCAGCCCGACCCGGCCCCAGGGCAGGTCGGAGATCACGGCGGTCTCGCCCGGCTGGTAATTGGCGGATTCGCGATAGCTCTCGCCATCGGGCAGCTCGATGTCGAACATGTGGATCTTGTCGTAGCTCGCGAGCACGTTGCCCTCGGGCCCGATCAGGAAGGAGCGGTTCACGGCCTTCTCAGGCGAAAAGCGCAGCGCCAGCGAGCCGACATGGATGTGGATCTTCAACTCGGCGGCGAGCGCGCGATACGCCTTCAGCGAGGTGTCGTCCTCCTCGCTCTGGAGATGCTCGAACAGCGCCTTGCGGTTTACCTGCATCATGTTGCTGACTTCGGGCGTCTGCACGTAGTCGGCGCCGTTCGCGGCCGCCTGCCGGATCAGCTTGGTGGCCTGCGCGAGGCTCGGCCCGGGCATCAGGCCGGTGCGCATCTGCACCATGGCCGCGGTAAAGGTGCGATCTTCACTCATGACACCGCCTTCACGCTTTCGAGCAGGCCGTCGAGCTTGCCTTCGCGATCGAGCGCGTAGAGGTCGTCGCAGCCGCCGATATGGGTCCCGCCGATCCAGATCTGCGGGAAGGTCGAGTCTTCGCCGGCGCGGTGGTACATCTCGTCGCGCCAGGATGGGTTCTTGGCGACGTCGAATTCCGTGAAGGTCGCCTTCTTGCGGGTCAAAAGCGACCTCGCGGCGGAACAATAGCCGCAGCCCGGCCTGGTGTAGATCTCGACAGCAGCGGTCATGGTATCAAGCGCTCTCATGTCATGAATTTGTTGAATTATATGGGGCTTTACCGGCTCTCGACAACCCGGGCGAAGACCAGCACGTCAACCTGGGCCGCCTTGGCGCGCAGCAGGGCGCGTGCGCAGGCATCCAGCGTCGCGCCGGAGGTGAGAACGTCGTCGATCAGGATGATACGGCGGCCCTGGACCTCGGTTTGACGGTCAGGGGATACCTGGAATGCGCCCTGCACATTGGTGGCGCGCTGGGCCCGTGACAGGCCGATCTGCTGCTCGGTGGCACGCGCCCGCCGCAGCGCTTCACTCCGTACCTTGACCCCGCTCTGCCGTTCGATGATTCGCGCCAGCACGCCGGATTGGTTGTAGCGGCGGCGCCAGGCCCGCCGCCAATGCAGGGGAACGGGCACCAGCATGTCGGCGCCGGCCAGCAGCTCGCCGCCCGCGCGCGCCATCCAGCGGCCCATCGCGGGCGCGAGATCAGTGCGGTCCTGGTATTTCAGCGCGTGCACCAGCGTACGCGCGACGTCGTCATAACGCACCGCAGCGCGTGCCCGCTGGTAGGCCGGCGGGCTTGCGATCGCCTCCATCGACAGCATGTCGGGGCCGGGGTCATAGACGAAGGGAATGCCAAGCCGCGGGCAATAGGGCCGTTCAATGAACGACAGCTTTGCCCAGCACACAGCGCAAACGCCCTCGCCATCGACCGGCTCGCGGCAGGACACGCACAGCGTCGGCAGCGCGATGTCGAGCGCAAGCCGCGGAAGATGCGCAAGCACGTCGCGGCAGGCGCCGAGCGCGCCGCGCAGATGGCTTGCAATGGAACGTGATGCCTCGGCGTCCATTGGGTGAGGCTAGCGCCGTCCTGCGCCGCGCTCAAGTCGATGGGCTGGTGTTGTCTCGGCTTACGGTTCGTTCGGGAGCACGGGTCGGAAGAACGATCGCTCGTAACGGCGGAAGCAGCGTGTTTCCCGTGCAAAGGCGATCGCCCTCTGGACGTCCGGATCCTCGGCACTGTCTTTCCGATATTGCTCGTAGGCCGCGAAGCTCGGGAAACTGAACATCGCCAGCGCGACGTCGCTCTCCCCCTCCGACGGCAGGAAGTACCCGTGGTGGATGCCGCCGAATCTCGGCACCAATTCCAGCCACATCCTGCCGTAGGCCTCGAATTCGGCGAGTTTGTCATGATTGACTTGGTATCGCAGGTAGCACGTGATCATCGTCTGATGCTCCGGCGCGCCACGAACCTGGCGCTCATTGTTCGCTTGGATCGCAAGTCGGCGTCAGCTTCCATTGGGGAAGGCTAGCGCTCTATCACGGCATCCTCAAGCCGCGCGCGTTCGTCTCGTGCTTCGAACGAGGTGATTGCAATAACCGTGATGATCGGCGTAACCAGCGGCATGGCTCAGAACCCGCAAACCCCGCCCGCTCTGTTCGATCGCACCTTGCTATATGCACGGCAGCGTCGCGCGCGGGCGCGGGGCGAGGTCACGTTCCTGCTCGACCGGGTCGCCGAGGACATGTCCGACCGGCTGGCCGCGGTGATGCGGGAGTTTCACGCCCCAGCCGATCTCTGGACGCCAGGTGAGGGGTTTGCCGGACTACGTACGCGGCTCCCTTCCATCGAGCGGATCGAGCTCGATGCGGCCGGTGCCGAGAAACTGCCCTTCGCACCCGAAAGCCTCGATCTCGTCGTTTCGGCGCTGGCGCTGCAATTCGTCAACGATCTTCCCGGCGTGCTTGCGCAGGTTCGCCGCGCGCTGAAGCCGGACGGGCTGCTGCTCGCGGCGATGGTCGGCGGCGACAGCCTGACCGAGCTGCGCCAGGCGTTTGCCGCGGCGGAAGCCGAATGCGAGGGCGGCGTGTCGCCGCGCGTGGCTCCATTCGCGGATCTGCGCGATATCGGCGCGCTGTTGCAGCGGGCGGGATTTGCGCTGCCGGTCACCGATGTCGACCGCGTCGTGGTGCGCTATCCCAATGCGTTTGCGCTGATGCAGGATCTTCGCCGCATGGGCGCGGCCAACGTGCTGGTCGAGCGGCGCCGCACACCGACGCGTCGCGCGACGCTGCTGCGCATGGCCGAAATCTACGCCCAGCGTTTTGCCGATGCAGACGGCCGCATCCGCGCGACCTTCGACATCATCTGGCTCTCCGGCTGGGCACCGCATGCGAGCCAGCAGCAACCGCTCAAGCCGGGCTCGGCCAAGGCGAGCCTCGCGGAGGCGGTGAAGAAGGCGGGGAAGGAGTAATCCTCATGGTGAGGTGGCGCGTCAGCGCCGCCTCGAACCATGCAGGCCCGGCCCCAGTAGCCATCCTTCGAGACGACCGCTTTGCGGTCTCCTCAGGATGAGGTCTGGGCTCACATGAGCAAATCGATCAAATGCGGGATCAGCGGAATGTCCGCGGGCGGCATCGGGTAGTCGCGCAGCTTGTTGGCGCGGACCCAGGCGAGCGTCTGGCCTTCGCGCGGCGTGACCACGCCTTCCCACCGCCGGCAGATGTAGAGCGGCATCAGGAGATGAAAGGTGTCGTAACCGTAGCTCGCGAAGGTCAGTGGCGCCAGGCACGGCTCGGCGACGGTGATGCCGAGCTCCTCGTGGAGCTCGCGGATCAGGCTCTGCTCGGGGCGTTCGCCGGGCTCGAGTTTCCCGCCGGGAAATTCCCAGAGACCGGCCAGCGTCTTGCCCTCGGGGCGCTGCGCGATCAGGACGCGCTTGTCGGCGTCGACCAGCGCGCAGGCCACGACAAGGGTCAGCTTGAGGTCGGTCATGTCTAGGACCGGTAATCCCCGTTGATCGCGACATATTCCTTGGTGAGGTCGCAGGTCAGCACGCGGTCGCGGCCCTTGCCGAGGCCGAGCTGCACCTTGATCGCGATCTCCGGCGCCTTCATCGCTTCCGACACCTGCCCCTCGTCATAGTCGGGATCGCGCGCGCCGCTCTTGGCGACGCGGATGCCGTTGAAGGAGATCGACAGCTTGTCGCGATCGGCGGGCTCGCCGGCCTTGCCGACCGCCATCACCACGCGGCCCCAATTGGCGTCTTCACCCGCGATTGCGGTCTTCACCAGCGGCGAGTTGGCGATCGACATCGCGATCTTGCGGGCGGAGGCCTTGGTCTTGGCGCCCTCGACGGTGATCTCGACCAGCTTGCGGGCGCCTTCGCCGTCGCGGGCGACTTGTTCGGAGAGATTAGCGAGGATCTGGTTGAAGGCTTTGACGAAGGCCTTCAGGCGCGGATCGCTGGCGCGGCTGATCTTCGGCGCGCCATGCTCGGCGGCAGCACCTGTCGCGAATGCCAGCAGCGTGTCCGAGGTCGAGGTGTCACCGTCGATCGTCACGGCGTTAAAGGTGCCGTCGACGCCGGCCTTGAGCAGGGCCTGCAGCGCCGCAGGCGCGATCGGCGCATCGGTGAAGATGAAGGACAGCATCGTCGCCATGTCGGGCGCAATCATGCCGGCGCCCTTGGCCATGCCGTTGATGGTGACCTTGGCCTTGCCGAGCTTGACGGTCGCGGTCGCGACCTTCGGGAAGGTGTCCGTGGTCATGATCGCCTTGGCGGCGGCGAGATAGTCGCCGGCTTCCGCAGTCTCGGCGAGACGGCCGAGCACGCCGTCGAACTTGGTCGCATCGAGCGGCTCGCCGATCACGCCGGTCGAGGCCAGAAAAATCTCGCTCTCGCTGCAACCGACGGCCTTGGCTGCGATCTTCGCGGTCAGCGCGGTCGAGCTGCGGCCGGTCTTGCCGGTGAAGGCATTGGCGTTGCCGGAATTGACGACGAGGGCGCGGGCCTTGCCGCCCTTCAGCTTTGCACGGCACCATTCGACCGGTGCGGACGGGCATTTCGACTTGGTGAAGACGCCGGCGACTGCGGTGCCCTTGTCCATCACCGCGAGCAGCACGTCGGTGCGGTTCTTGTAGCGGATGCCGGCCTCGGCCGTCGCAAGACGGACGCCCGCGATCACGGGCATGTCGGGAGCGTTTTTCGGGGCGAGCGGGGAGACGGAGGAGGACATCGGGGGGCGCCTTGGTGGATCTGGATAAGCAGATGCCCGGCCCCTCTTTGCGAAGACACGCTTCGCGCTTGGGGCCGGGCATCACAAAGGCTTAGATACCCTTCGCGTCACCGAAGTGACAGCGAATTCTTACTTCTTGGCGGGCGGCGCCATCTTGCTGTCGGCGGGCTTCGCTGCGTCGGCCGGCTTGGCGTCCGCCGCCGCCTGGTCCATCCGCTCGACCTTGGCTTCGGTGCGGAGCTTCGCGACATAGTCGGCTTGGGCCTTGCGGGTGACGTACTGCTCGATCTGGGCCTTGACCTGGTCGAAGTCCGGCGCCTTGCGGTTGCGCTTTTCCTCGACCTTGATGATGTGCCAGCCGAACTGCGACTTCACGGGGTCGGAGATCTTGCCCGGCTCGAGCGCGAAGGCGACCGCCGAGAATTCCGGAACCATCTGCTCCTTGGTGAAGAAGCCGAGGTCGCCGCCGTCTGCGGAGCCCGGATCCTTGGACTTCTTCTTGGCGAGCTCGGCGAAATCGGCGCCCTTGTCGAGCTCGGCCTTCACCGCCTTGGCCTCGTCCTCGGTCTCGACCAGGATGTGGCGCGCGCGCACCTCCTGCTCGCCGGTGATCTGCTTGGAGGCCTCCTCATAGACCTTCTTCATGGCGTCGTCGGAGGTAGCCGCCTTGCCCTCCTGGGCGAGCAGGCTGTCCATCAGCAGGCGGTTGCGGGCGAACGCCAGGCGCTTCTTGAACTCGTCGCCGTCAGCGACTTTCTTGTCCTCGGCGGCCTTGGCCACGATCTTCATGTCGATCAGGAACGACAGCACGTTCTCGTCCTTGGTCGCCGGGTCCATCTGGGCGAGGCTCGGCCCGAGTTCCTCCTCGGCCATGGTGACGTCGCTCTTCTTGATCTCCGCACCATTGACCTTCGCCAGCACCGGATCGTCGGCGGCCCGGAGCGGGCCCGCGAACGCCAGGGACAGCGCCAAAGCGAGGCAGCCAGCCAGGGCGGACGCATGGCGGAAACGCTGGCCGGTGATTACCGGGAACGAGGTGGTCATGGAAAATCCTTTTGTTGAAGCAGGGGGCTGCTCGAGCGGGGCGGACACTCGCCCAATTCAGGGGGGCTTGGCAACGCGAAAAGTCTGTCAAAATGATGAATTGGCGGCAAGATTGGCCGCCGTTGACAAGGGTCGGACCCGGCCATATCTCTGCCCGGTCGCGTCCATGGCGATGGCGTTTATTTTGCTGCGTTTTTGGCCGTTGAACCCTGACTTGCTCAATTCCCACCCATATGGCGGATGACCCCCGCAGTCCGGGCTCTGACGCCAACGGGCGTCACGGTGAGTTGATAGGCAGGCGGGTGACAACCTTTCGGCTGCAACGCGGTTAAATCGCGAACACAGGAACTAGTCATGATCGGCGCGCTCGCCCGCAAATTTTTCGGCTCCTCCAATGACCGGCGGGTGAAGGGATATCAGTCCCGCGTCAGCGCGATCAACGCGCTGGAGCCCGAGGTTTCCAAACTCTCCGACGAGGCGCTGAAGGCCCGCACCGGCGAATTCAAGAAGCAGCTCGCCGAAGGCAAGACGCTCGACGACCTGCTGGTGCCGGCCTTCGCCACCGTGCGCGAGGCCGCCAAGCGCACGCTCGGCCAGCGCCATTTCGACGTCCAGCTGATCGGCGGCATGGTGCTGCACGAGGGCGACATCGCCGAGATGAAGACCGGTGAAGGCAAGACGCTGGTGGCGACGCTTGCGGTCTATCTCAACGCGCTCGCCGGCAAAGGCGTCCACGTCGTCACCGTCAACGACTACCTCGCCCGCCGCGACTCCGGCTGGATGGGCCAGATCTACGGCTTCCTCGGCCTGACCACCGGCGTGATCGTCCATGGCCTGGACGATGCCGAGCGCAAGGCGGCCTACGCCTGCGACATCACCTACGGCACCAACAACGAATACGGCTTCGACTATCTGCGCGACAACATGAAGTACCGGCTCGAGGACATGGTCCAGCGGCCGCACTTCTACGCCATCGTCGACGAAGTCGACTCCATCCTGATCGACGAAGCCCGCACGCCGCTGATCATCTCCGGTCCGCTCGACGACCGCTCCGACTTCTACAACACCATCGACGGCTTCCTGCCCAAGCTCGACAAGACCGATTTCGAGGTCGACGAGAAGCAGCGCACGGTGACGCTGACCGAAGCCGGCATGGAGAAGATCGAAACACTGCTGCGCGATGCCGGCCAGCTCAAGGGCGAGTCGCTCTATGACGTCGAGAACGTCTCCGTCGTGCACCACATCAACCAGGCGCTGCGCGCCCACACGCTGTTCACCCGCGACAAGGACTACATCGTCCGCGACGACGAGGTCGTGATCATCGACGAGTTCACCGGCCGCATGATGCAGGGCCGCCGCTATTCTGAAGGCCTGCACCAGGCGCTGGAAGCCAAGGAGCACGTCCAGGTCCAGCCGGAGAACCAGACGCTGGCCTCGATCACCTTCCAGAACTATTTCCGGATGTACGAGAAGCTCGCCGGCATGACCGGCACGGCGCTGACCGAAGCCGACGAACTGTTCGACATCTACAAGCTCGAGGTCGTCGAGATCCCGACCAATCTGGCGGTCGCCCGTCTCGACGAGGACGACGAGGTCTATCGCACCCAGAACGAGAAATACGCCGCCATCCTGGCCGAGATCGAACGCGCCAATGCGCGGCTTCAGCCGGTGCTGGTCGGCACGGCCTCGATCGAAAAATCGGAGGTCATCGCCGAATACCTCAAGAAGCACGGCTACCGGCAGATCGATTTCGGCAACGAAAATTCGATGCAGAAGCTGTACGCCGCGGCGCGCGCCGGTAAGCCGGCAAAACTGTTCGCGGTGTTGAACGCGCGCTTCCACGAGCAGGAAGCTTATATCGTCGCCGAGGCCGGCGTCCCCGGCGCGATCACGATCGCGACCAACATGGCGGGACGCGGTACCGACATCAAGCTCGGCGGCTCGCTCGACATGCGTCTCCAGCAGGAGACGGCGGGGATCACCGACGAGGCCGAGAAGGCCAGGAAGATCGAGCAGATCAAGGCCGACATCGAGCACTTCCGCGACATCGTGCTGAAGGCTGAAGAAACCGTCGAGATCGAGCCGGCCAAGGGCTCGAAGCCCGCCAAGACCGTGAACAAGCCCGGCGGCCTCTACATCATCGGCTCCGAGCGCCACGAATCCCGCCGCATCGACAACCAGCTCCGCGGCCGTTCCGGCCGTCAGGGCGACCCCGGCCGCTCAAAGTTCTTCCTGTCGCTGGAAGACGATCTGATGCGCATCTTCGGCTCGGATCGCCTCGACAGCATGCTGCAGCGTCTCGGCCTGAAGGAGGGCGAGGCGATCATCCATCCCTGGATCAATAAGGCGCTGGAAAAGGCGCAGCAGAAGGTCGAGGCGCGCAACTTCGACATCCGCAAGAATCTGCTCAAGTTCGACAACGTCCAGAACGACCAGCGCAAGGTGATCTTCGACCAGCGCGTCGATTTGATGAAGGACGAGAGCGTCGCCGAAACCGTCTCCGACATGCGCCACGCCTTCGTCGAGGACCTCGTCACCAAGCACGTGCCCGAGCATGCCTATGCCGAGCAATGGGATGTCGCGGGATTGAAGGAAGAGCTGAAGCGCGTGCTCGATCTCGACCTGCCGGTCGACGACTGGGCCAAGGAAGAGGGCATCGCCGACGAGGAGCTGCTCACCCGCATCGAGACCAAGGCTGACGAGCACATGGCGGCCAAGGTGGCGCAATGGGGTCCCGATGTGATGCGTTACGTCGAGAAGACCATCCTGCTTCAGACGCTCGACCATCTCTGGCGCGAGCACCTGGTCATGCTCGACCATCTGCGTCAGGTCATTGGCCTGCGCGGTTACGGTCAGCGCGATCCGTTGCAGGAGTACAAGACCGAAGCCTTCAACCTCTTCCAGGAGATGAGCGCGCACTTACGCGAAGCCGTCACCGCGCAGCTGATGCGGGTCGAGATCATCCCGCCGGAGCAGGAAGCCCCGATGCTGCCCGCGATGGAAGCGCACAAGCTCAATCCGGACACTGGCGAAGACGAGATGGCGCTCGCCAGCGTCACGCTCGCCCCGCAGGCAACCGATGCGGCGCTGCGCGATCCGAAGAACCCGGCAAGCTGGGGCAAGATCGGCCGCAACGAGGATTGCCCGTGCGGTAGCGGCAAGAAGTACAAGCACTGCCACGGGCGGTACGGTTAGAAGCTAGCTCTCTGTCATGCCCCGGAAAGGCGGGGCATCCAGTACGCCGCGGGCGCAAGTTGAGTACGACGGCGCTGCGGCACATTCCGCTGTCGTCCCGGCGAAAGCCGGGACCCATACCGCGGAATCTATCGATAGTTCGCGGGTCAGCGTACCGCGCAAGAAAGTGAAACCAGCAGCTTTCGCAAAATTCAATTCGGTGGCCATGGGTCCCGGCCTTCGCCGGGACGACTCTGAGAGAGTTCGGCGAAACCGCCCCTCAATTCGAGCTGTCGATCAAGCTCTCCAGCAGCCGCTTCAATTCGCTCGTCGACTTGTCGCCGTAGCTCTCCAGGATGTGCTCTTCCTGATCGACCGCGAGCGAGTTGAGCTTCCTGCACAGCACCTTGCCGCGGTCCGAGATGAACATCAGAACCTTGCGGCGGTCGTTGGGATCCTGCACGCGATAGACCAGCGTGTCGGAGACCATGCGGTCGATCATCTTGGTCAGCGTCGGATGGTTGAGCAGGACCGCGTCGGCAAGCTCGCCCATCGAATGGCCGTTGCCATCGGAGAGAACTTTCAGGATGCGCCACTGCTCGACCGGTACGCCTTCCTTGCTCAAGCGCAGTTCCAGCTGCCGGTTGATCTCCCGGTTGGCTTGCGCGAGCAGATAAGCGAGATGTTCGGTGATCGGGGTGTTTTCTTTCGACGGTTTTGCCACGGCTAAGACTTCGTCTTGACCCAAATGAGTGAATGTCTTGCAATCAATGCTGCATCTATATGCACTTCAATTCTTGAATATTCAATATTTTCAAAATAAGATGTTTGCCCAACAAAAGGGCGGAAGCCGCGGCCGCCTGCTCAAGAGGCTTTCAGGTCTGGCACCAGACAGGAGTTGGCGTGCGCGCGACGGTAAACTTCCCGGCTCCCGGCGGTCCCGCGCTTCCGCCGTCCATGCTGCTGCGGAATCTGTCGTCAACGGCGGCTGACGGCGCCTTGTCGCCGAGCGATCACGCCTTCTTCAAGCGGCGCGGTGCGAACAAGCTGCGGATCGGCGGCTTCATCTGCTGCACCGGCTCGCCCGGCGTATGGGGGCCGTGCGGAACAAACAGTGCGCAACTCGCAGTCGCCGAGATCAACAAGCGCGGCGGCATTCTCGGGCGCGAGATCGAGCTTTCGATCTACGATGCGGGTGGCCCGCTCGATGAGGTGCTGGATCGTGCCGAGCAGGCGATCGCTTTCGATGACGTTGATCTGATCGTCGGCATGCACACCAGCGCAGTCCGCGTGGGTCTTCGGAAGGTCACCACACGCCACCGCATCCCTTACATTTACACGCCGGTCTATGAAGGCGGCGAGCGCACGCCGGGCGTGATGGCGATCGGCGAGACGCCGCGCTGGCAGAGCCGGCCGTCGATCCACTGGCTTGCCGACGTCAAGAAGGCGCAGCGCTGGTACCTGATCGGCAGCGACTATGTCTGGCCCTGGCAGTCGCATCGTGCGGTGAAGAACTACATCAAGGAAACCGGCGGCCATGTCGTCGGCGAAGAGTTCGTTCCGCTCGGTGAGGACAATCACGAGCCGCATCTGGCGCGCATCCGCGCCGCGCGGCCCGACGTCGTGCTGATCTCGCTGATCGGCACCGACAGCATTACGTTCAATCGTGCCTTCGGCGAATGCGGCCTTGGCGCCACGACGCTGCGGCTCGCCGGCGCGATGGACGAAACCGTGCTGCTCGGGATCGGCGCCGACAACAGCGAGAACCTGTTCTGCGCCTCCGGCTATTTCTCCGGGATCGGCTCGCGGGCCAATGACGACTTCCAGATCAGCTATCGCGCGATGTTCGGACCGAACGCGCCGCCGATCGGCTCGCTCGGTCAGTCGAGCTATGAAGGTCTGCGGTTCCTCGAGGCCGTGGCGAACAAGGCCGGTTCGCTGGCGATGACGCCGATGCTCGCGGCCGGCCGCAACATCGTCTATGGCGGCGCGCGCGGCCCGGTCACCGTGCGCAATGGTCACACCCGGATGCAGATGTATCTCGCCGAGGCCGACGGTCTCGACTTCAAGCTGATCAAGCCGGTCTGATGCCCGCGCGGCGTTCTGCTCCCGCACAATCGCAAAATAATACTTGAAAAGGAAAATATTTCCGTTTTGAATGTTTCAGCCGGCCCGGTGCGCGCATCGCGCAAATCGCGGTCGCGCGCCAGGGATCGTTCCAAGGGATCGTTCCGAGGGATCGTTCCAAGAGATCGTTCAAGAAACTACAGGAGAGCGCCGTGACAGTTGTCCTTCCCACGCCCGCCCAACTTCGCAGCGTCGCCGAGCAGTGCGGCCTCGCCCTCACCGACGACGACGTCGCCTCGTTCCGCGGCCTGATGCAGGGCTCGATCGAAGCCTACAATCTGGTCGGCGCGATGCCGGACGAAGTTCCTGAGGTGAAATATCCGCGCACGCCGGGCTATCGGCCCTCGCCGGAGGAGAATCCGCGCAACGCCTGGTATCGCAAGTCGGTCGTGAAGGGCGCGGCTGGCGGCAAGCTCAAGGGCAAGACCGTTGCGCTGAAAGACAACATCATGCTCGCCGGCGTTCCCATGATGAACGGCTCGACGACGCTGGAGGGCTACGTCCCGGATTTCGACGCCACCATCGTCACGCGCATGCTCGATGCCGGCGCCGAGATCATGGGCAAGGTGCATTGCGAATCCTTCTGCATGTCCGGCGGCAGCCACACCGGCGCGGTCGGCGCGGTGCATAATCCCTACAAGATGGGCTATTCGGCCGGCGGCTCGTCCTCCGGCTCAGGCGTCGTCGTCGCGCTCGGCGAGGTCGACATGGCGATCGGCGGCGACCAGGGCGGCTCGATCCGCATGCCGTCCTCGTTCTGCGGCACCTACGGCATGAAGCCGACCTGGGGCCTCGTGCCTTACACCGGCATCATGCCGATCGAGATTTTTGTCGATCACACCGGCCCGATGACGGCGACGGTGGCCGACAACGCGCTGTTGCTCGAAGTGCTCGCCGGCGATGACGGCTATGATCCCCGCATCAAGGCGCCGAAGGTCGAGGAATACACCAAGGCGCTCGGGCAGGGCGTCAAGGGCATGAAGATCGGCATCTTGAAGGAAGGCTTTGAGCAGCCGACCGCGGAAGCCGCGGTCAACGAAAGCGTGCGCGAGGCCGCAAAACGGTTCAAGGATCTCGGCGCCACGGTCGAGACTGTCTCGATCCCGATGCATCTCGTCGGCCCCGCGATCTGGACCCCCATCGGTACCGAGGGCATGACCCAGACCATGATGTATGGCGACGGTTATGGGCTCAGCCGTTCCGACCTCTATTCGACGTCGCTGATGGATTTCCATCGCGGCTGGCGGCGGCAGGCAGACTCGCTGTCCGAGACCACAAAACTGTTCCTGCTGCTCGGCACCTACATCAACAACACCTTCGGCCCCCGCTACTACGGCAAGGCGCTGAATATCTCCCGCCGCCTTACCGCCGCCTACGACAAGGCCTTCGGAGATTACGACCTGCTGCTGCTGCCGACGACGCCGATGAAGGCGACCAAGCTGCCGGAGCCGAACGCCAGCCGCGAAGACTACGTCGCCCGCGCGCTGGAGATGATTGCCAACACGGCGCCGTTCGACATCACCCATCATCCCGCGATGTCGCTGCCCTGCGGCATGGTCGACGGCCTGCCCGTCGGCCTGATGCTGGTCGGCCGCATGTTCGAGGAATCCACCATCTATCGCGCCGCCCATGCCTTCGAGCAGGCCGGCGACTGGAAGAAGATGTGAAGGGCGCGTTGGTACAGGTGGGGTGGATCGCAACGTATGGCTAACGCATTCGTCGCGGCGTTCGAGATCCTGAGCTTCGGCGCGATCATCGTCCTGATCGTGCTGGGGCTCGGCATCATCGCCAGCATGATGGGCATCTTCAATTTCGCGCAGGGCGAGTTCGTCCTGCTCGGGGCCTACGTCACCTATCTCGCCTACGCCAAGGGCCTGCCGATCTGGACCGGCATGGTCGCCGCGCCCTTCCTGGTCGGCGCGCTCGGCTTCGTGCTGGAGGCGCTGATCATCCGGCGCTTCTATGCCGCGCCGATCGTCGCCATGCTCGGCACCTACGCCTTGGGGCTGATCATCCGCGAAACCGTGCGCGGCTTGATCGGCGGTTTCTATCTCACCGTGCCCGAGCCGATGGGCGGCTCGATCGATATCGGCGCGATGCACATTTCGGCCTGGCGCTTCACCATCATCATCATCACGCTCCTGGTGATGGCGGGCTGCTATCTGCTCTTGTCGCGCACCAGCTTTGGCTTGCGCGTGCGTGCCACGCTGGAGAACCCGTCGCTGGCGCGCGCCTCCGGCATTTCAACGCCGCTGATCTATGGCGCCACGTTTGCCTTTGGCGCTGCGCTCGCCGGGCTTGCCGGCGCGCTGATCGTGCCTGTCTTCAGCCTGTTCGCCGATCTCGGCCTGCGCTTCCTGATCCAGGGCTTTGTCGCGGTCATGGTCGGCGGCGTCGGCTCCTTCATCGGGCCGGTCGCGGGCGCCGGCGTGATCGGCACGCTCAGCGCTGCGCTGCCATGGGTGATGGCGCCTGTCGTCGCCGACGTCCTCGTCTTCGTTCTCGCCATTGTCTTCATCAAATTCCGGCCACAGGGCCTCATCGCTGGAAAAGGGGTTTAGTCACATGTTTGATCGTCCTCAGCTTTCACGTCGCCGCTTCCTCTCCAATTTCGCCTTTGCCTCGGGCGCGGTCGCAACCGGCGTCGGCAGCTGGGTGATCCCGGCGCCCTGGGCCAATGCCGCGGAAGCCCCGATCAAGGTCGGCATCGCCACCGACCTCACCGGCCCGATCGCCTACGCCGGCAATGCCGATGCCAACGTCGCCAAGATGGTGATCAAGGAGATCAACGCGGCCGGCGGCCTGCTCGGCCGTCCCCTCGAGCTTTATATCGAGGACACCGCGTCGAACGAATCGGTCGCCGTCGGCAACGTCCGCAAGCTGATCCAGCGCGACAAGGTCGACATGGTGCTGGGCGGCATCACCTCGTCGATGCGCAACGCGATCAAGGACCCGATCGTGGCGCGCGGCAAGACACTCTACATCTATCCGCAGCTCTACGAGGGCAAGGAGTGCACGCCCTACCTGTTCTGCACTGGACCGACGCCGGCGCAGCAATGCGACGAGTTCATCCCCTGGCTGATCAAGAACGGCGGCAAGAAGTTCGCGCTGCCGAGCGCCAACTATGTCTGGCCGCACACGCTCAACGTCTATGCCCGCAAGGTGATCGAATCCAACGGCGGCGAGGTCGTGTTCGAGGAATATTACCCGCTCGACCAGGTCGATTTCTCCTCGACCGTCAACCGCATCGTCTCCAACAAGGTCGACGTCGTCTTCAACACCGTCATCCCACCCGGTGTCGGCCCGTTCTTCAAGCAGCTCTATGAAGCAGGCTTTCTCAAGAACGGCGGGCGTCTGGCCTGCGTCTACTATGACGAGAACACCCTCAACATCAACCAGGCCAACGAGATCGAGGGCCTCGCCAGCTGCCTCGACTATTTCAAGGTGTTGACCAAGGAGAATCCGTTCGACGCGAAAATCCAGGCGGCCTATGAGAAGGATTTTCCGGGCAACTTCCTGTTCGCTGCCGGCAGTGCGGCCACCGGCACCTATCGCGGCCTGAAGCTGTGGGAGGCCGCAGTGAAGGAAGCCGGCAAGATCGACCGCGAGTCGGTCGCAGCCACCCTCGACCATGCCAAGATCGCCGAAGGTCCGGGCGGACCGGCCGAGATGGTGCCCGGCAAGCGCCACTGCAAGATGAAGATGTACACCGCGGTCGCCAAGGGCGGGAATTACGAGATCGTCGGACGCAGCGACGGGCTGGTCGATCCCAAGGAATGCTAAGGCGGAATGCTAAGGTGGAATGCTGAAGCCGATGAGTGTGGTAAGAGAGGCCATCGTCGTCGACGCTGACGATGAAGCGGACGGTGGGATGGCTGAAGGTGCAGTGGCCGGACAGGCGACGGCAGGACGAAAGGTCCTGCCGATCGTCGAAGGCGTGGTGCTCGCAGCCGCGCTCATCGCGCCGCTGGTGCTGCAGGATTATCTCACGGTGTTCGCGACGCGCGTGATCATCCTCGCGCTGTTCGCGCTGTCGTTCGACCTGGTCTGGGGCTATGCCGGCATCATGAGCTTCGGCCAGGCCCTGTTCTTCGGCTCGGCCGGCTATGGCGTCGCGCTGCTCGCGCGCGACCTCGACATCACCAACATCTTCCTGGTGCTGCCGGCGGGCACGCTGATCGGCCTCACCTTCGCGCTGCTGCTCGGCGGCTTCCTGCTGCTCGGCCGGCATCCCTCCAGCGTCATTTTCGTCTCGCTCGGCACGCTCACCGGCTCCTACGCCGCCGATCGGCTGGCGCGCGGCTGGTATTATCTCGGCGGTCAGAACGGCATTCCCTCGATCGCGCCGATGACGCTCGGCGGCTACGAATTCTCGGAAGGCCCGGCGTTCTATTATCTCGTGCTCGGCATCCTCGTCGTGGTCTATCTGCTCTGCCGCTTCCTGGTGCGCTCGCAATTCGGGCTCGCGCTCGCAGGCCTGCGCGAGAACGAGCAGCGCATCGCCTTCTTCGGCTACAAGGCGCAGCATCTCAAAGCCATCATCTTCACCATCGGCGGCGCCGTCGCCGGCCTCGCCGGCAGCCTCTATGCCTTCCACGAGGGTTTCGTCTGGCCCAACATGGTCGGCGTCGTCGTCTCGACCCAGGTCGTGCTGTACGTTCTGTTCGGCGGCTCCGGCACGCTGATCGGCGCCGTGATCGGCGCTGTCATCGTCGAAGGCGTCAGCTTCTGGCTCTCGGACAATTACCGCGACATCTGGCCGATCATTCTGGGGTTGCTGCTGCTGCTCGTGATCCTGTTCCGGCCGCTCGGCCTGATCAGCTTTGTGCTCGGCGAGCGCGAGCGAGTTGGCAGTTTTGGGGCCAAGCCCAAGGAAAACTCAAGGGAGAAGCGCAATGCCGCTCCTTGAGGCCGCCGGCATCAAGAAAATCTTCGGCAAGCTCACCGCGCTCGATGGCGCGGCGCTGACCGTCGGCGAGAACGAGTTTCACGGCCTGATCGGCCCGAATGGTTCGGGCAAGAGCACGCTCATGAAGTGCATCGCCGGCGCCGAGGTGCCGACGCAGGGCAAGGTGAGCTTTATCAACACCGACATCACCGCGTTCACGCCGACCGAGCGTGCGCGGGCCGGGATGAGCCTGAAATTCCAGATCACGAGCGTGCTGCCGTCGCTGACGCTCTACGACAACATCCTGCTCGCGCTCCAGGCGCAGTCCTCGCTGCTCGATCTCGTGTTCTCGCGCACGCGCGTTGCGCTGCACGATCAGGTCATGACCATGCTGACCCAGTTCCGCCTTGCCGATCGCGCATTTGATGCGGCAGCTGCGCTGTCGCACGGCCAGCAGCAATGGCTCGAGATCGCGATGGCGCTCGCCGGCAAACCAAAGCTCCTGCTGCTCGACGAGCCGACCGGCGGCATGAGCCTGGAGGAGCGCCGCGTCACCGGTGAGTTGCTCCAGCCGATCAAGAAACATTGCTCGCTCGTCATCGTCGAGCACGATCTCGATTTCATCCGCGACATCTGCGATCGCCTCACCGTGCTTGACCAGGGCAAGGTGCTGGCCTCGGGCACGGTGTCCGAGATCCAGGCCAATCCGTCCGTCCAGGAGATCTATCTGCGCCGTGCCTGAATTTTTGGACATCAAGCATCTCGACGCCGGCTATGGCCGCAGCCAGGTTCTGTTCGACGTCAATCTCGGCATTCCCTGGCGTGGCGGCGTCGCCGTGCTGGGCAGGAACGGCGCCGGCAAGACCACGCTGATGAAGACCATCGTCGGCGAGCTGCCCGCGTGGAAGGGCGAGGTCGGCTTCGACGGCCGCGACATCAGTCGCAGCGCGACCCAGGAGCGCGTGCGCGCCGGCATCGGCTATGTGCCGCAGGAGCATTCGGTGTTCGCACGGCTGTCGGTGCGCGACAATCTCGCCGTCGGCTCGCTCGCGAGCAGGAAGGCCGATGCGGTCGATCGCGTGCTGACCATCTTCCCAAAGCTCGGCCAGCGCCTCGACCAGCCCGCCGGCACGCTCTCCGGCGGCGAGCGCAAGATGCTCGCCATCGGCCGCGCCATGCTGGGCGATCCAAAACTATTGCTGCTCGATGAGCCCACCGAGGGCGTCTGGATCGGCGTCATCGAGGAGATCACCGAGCGCCTGATCGAGCTTGCGAAAGAGATCGCCGTGATCATCGTCGAGCAGCACCTCGACCTGGCGCTGCGCGTCGCCGGTTACGCCTACGTGCTGGATCGCGGAAGGGTCGCGCTGCAAGGCGCAGCCGGCGAGGTGAGGGGCAATCCGGAGCTGATGCGGTATCTGGCGCCGTAGGTCTTCGCGAGTAGAACGCCCGCCCTACTTCACCGCGCCAAACCGGCTGTCGAACGAGTTCGACTGCACTACAGGTGCTGCGCCCGCGAGCTGGGTGTCGCCACTGCCCGCACCATCCGACACCGACGGTTTCAGCGCCGGGCGCGTTGCGGCGAGGCGCGTATCCGGCTGCGGCTTCGCCGGTTCGGCCGGCTTGGCGGCTGCGGTCGCCTTCGGTGCATCCTTGGCCGTCTCGCGGCCCGGCACGAACCGGGTGACCGCGGCCTTCAGCCTCGACGCTGCGGTCGGCGGCGTTGCGGCCGGAGCGACAGACGCAGTCGCCTGCGGCGGCGTTGTGGTCGCAGTCGTATCCGCCGTACCCAGGCCCATCTTGCGGCCGAGATTGGAGAAGAAGCCACCGCCTTCGGATTTTTCAGCCGGCGCGGCCGAGGCGACGCGGGTGTTGGCGGCGGGCGCGGCGACGGCGACGACCGGCTCCTCCTGCGGATAGGCCGAGGTCGGCGCAAAGTTCGGCTTCGGCGGATTGACGGTGCCGGGGATGGTGCCCGGCGCCTTCGACATCGCCAGCAATTGCAGCGTCGAGCCTTCGGCTTCCTCCGACAGGCCGGTCGAGCCCTCCGGAATCTTCGCGGCAAAGATCTTGTTCATGCCGCCGTCGATGCCGGTGTTCATGCGCGCGACCGGCGTGCCCTTGGCGACGAGCTTGTTGTACTCGGCGTCGTCGCGCTGCTCTTTCTCGCGCACGGCGCTGGCGATGTCCTCGGGGATCACATAGGCCGGGCACTTGGCGGAGGCGTCGAACACGGGATCGCGCTTGGCGTCGGGCGCCTTGGCGGCGTCGAACACGTATTTCTTCTCGCAGAAGTCGACCTTCGGCTCCTGCCGCGTCACCTCGAAATGATCATAGCCCTCCTTGATCATCTTCCAGAAGGCCATGTTCGGATTGTTGCGGTGCTTGGCCATGTTCACCGGCGTCATCCTGAAAGGATACGCCTGGAACTGGAACGCCTTCTGGCCGCCGAAGAAGGATTCGCGCCCGAGCGAATAGATCTCCGCGATCTGCTCGTCCGTCATCGCGTAACAGCCGCGCGAAGAGCAATCGCCGTGCACCATTAGCTGCGAGCCGGTGCGGCCGAGCGCCTTGTCGAACGCGTTGGGGAAGCCGGTGTTGAACGAGAGGTAATAGGCCGATTGCGGATTCATCTGGCTCGGGTTGATCGAGTAGAATCCCTCCGGCGCCTGGCGGTCGCCCTCGCGCACCTTCGGGCCGAGATCGCCCGACCAGCGGCAGATCGGATAGGTCTTGAGCAGCGCGAACTGGCCGTTGCGGGCCTGCTTCCAGATCTCGAGCTCGGCCTCCTGCTTGAACAGGCGGACCAGGATCGGCGATTGCAGGTCCATGTCCTTCTCGACCATTGCGGCGAGAAGCTTTGGTGGCACCGGCTGATTGGCCTTGGCGTTGGTCGCCAGCGACACCTGATCGGTGTCGCAGCCGGCGAGCAGAACGCTGGCGGCAAGCGCAACCGAAGCCAAGAGCGCGCGAGCAAGCGAGCTAGAGATCAAGACGAACCCCACAACGTGCCGGGCAAGGCTCACAAACCCCACGTCGAAGCTTGGCCAAATCGTCGATCCGACATGCGTCTCGACGGTCGTTCGGTGACCAAGCTCCAAGCCTTATGCCCTGAAGCCATTGATTAAAATTCTAACCTCTGGGTGTTGGCGTCGCAACCCGACCGGGGATCACGAGGCCGTTGGCCCAAAGGCGTGGTCAACAGAGACTTAAACTTGGACTTAACTGGGCCTTTCGGCCGAATTGGGACAGAGATCGCTGATTTGGGCAAAAAAAGGGTTAACGCGGGGTTACCGGGGCGGCTTTGTAGGGTGGGTTAGCGGAGCGTAACCCACCTCTTTGGCTTCCGCGGGGACAGACAGCGGTGGGTTACGCCTTTCGGCTAACCCACCCTACAGCACCGCAAATCCGGGCAAATCAGCCCAGTTTCCGGCCAATATCGAGGAATTTCTGCCGCCGCTGCTTGCGAATGGCGTCGGCGTCGAGGCCCTTGAGCTCGTCAAAAGCCTTGGCGATGGCCTCGCCCGTGGTGGCGATCATGGCGGCGGGGTCGCGATGGGCGCCGCCGACCGGCTCTTTCAGGATGGTGTCGATCACGCCGAAGCGGAGCATGTCCTGGGCGGTGATCTTCATGTTGTTGGCGGCTTCCTGCGCCTTGGTGCCGTCGCGCCAGAGGATCGAGGACGCCGCCTCCGGCGAGATCACGCTGTAGATCGCGTGCTCCAGCATCAACACCTTGTTGGCGGTGGTGATCGCAATGGCGCCGCCCGACATGCCTTCGCCGGTGATGATCGCGACGTTCGGCACGCCCAGCGACAGGCACGCATCGGTCGAGCGCGCGATGGCCTCGGCCTGGCCGCGTTCTTCCGCGCCGATGCCGGGGTAGGCGCCGGCGGAATCGGCGAGCGACAGTACCGGCAAGCCGAACCGCTCGGCCATCTCCATCAGCCGCACGCATTTGCGATAGCCCTCGGGCCGCGCCATGCCAAAATTGTGCTTGATGCGGCTCTCGGTGGAATCGCCCTTTTCCTGGCCCATCACGCAGATCGGCTCGCCGCGGAAGCGGCCGAAGCCTGCGACCAGCGCCTCGTCCTCGCCGAACTTGCGGTCGCCGGCGAGCGGGGTGAATTCGGTGATCAGGCCCTTGATGAAGTCGTTGAAATGCGGCCGCTGCGGATGCCGCGCGACCAGCGTCTTCTGCCACGGCGTCAGGTTCAGATAGAGGTCGGCCAGCGCCTGCGCCGCCTTGTCCTCGATCCGCCCGATCTCATCGGAGATGTCGGTGCCGGAGGCCGCAAGCGTGCGCAGCTCGTCGACCTTGGAGTCGAGCTCGGCGACGGGCTTTTCGAAGTCGAGATAGCTGCGCATCTGATCTTGCATCAACTCAATATAAGGGGACGGGACTACGAGGCGAAGCGGGCTTGGCTTCTGGATAAGAAGTGTAGCGTCTTCAAGGGCTTGACCTGTGCGCTCGCGTGAGCGCGGCAAATCATGCGAAAGGCCACGGCTCTTTCTGCGGAGATGTGGCCGAAGTCAAGGCGGTTCTAGGTGTCGTCCCGGCGAAGGCCGGGACCCATACCGCGAGGTCTGTCGATAGCGGCAAGTATCATTACCGAACGACTATCTTCGCCAAACTGCTCCCTGTGGTTATGGGTCCCGGCCTTCGCCGGGACGACGTCGGGGGAGAAAGCCGGTCCTACTTCTCCGCCAGCGGATGCAGGTCGCGCACCAGGCTCTTCAGCCGCTCCTCGACCACATGGGTGTAGATCTGGGTCGTCGAGATGTCGGTGTGGCCGAGCAGCGTCTGCACGATGCGCAGATCCGCGCCGTTGTGCAGCAGGTGGCTGGCAAAGGCATGGCGCAGCACGTGCGGGGAGACCAGCCGGGCCTGCAGGCCCGAGGCGACCGCGAGCTCCTTGAGGTCGCGGGCAAAATGCTGCCGCGTCAGGTGCCCGCTCTCGCCGAAGGAGGGAAACAGCCATTTCGATGCGGCGAGGCTGTCCTTTTTCTTCTCCGTCTTCGCCGCCTCCGTGGCCGCAAGATAGTCCGCCATCGCCTGCCGCGAGGCCTCGTTCAGCGGCACCAGCCGCTCCTTGTTGCCCTTGCCGCGCACCACGATCATGCGGGCGTCGCGTTTGGCGGCGGTGCGCGGCAGCGCCACCAGCTCGGAGACGCGCAGGCCCGTGGCGTAGAGCACCTCCAGCAGGCAATAGAGCCGCAAGTTTCGCAGCCGCTGCGCCGGCGAAGCGTCCATCGCCTCACTCATCTCCTTGGCGCGGCGGAGCATGCGGTCGACATCCGCAATCGACAGCACCTTTGGCAGGCCGCGGCCGCGCTTCGGCCCGGACAGGATCGCGGCGGGATCCTCGGTGCGAATGCGCTCGTTCAGGAGAAAGCGGAACAGATGCCGCATCGCCGACAGCCGGCGCGCGACGCTGGAGGATTTGAAGCCGCGGGTGTCGAGATCGGCGAGGTAATCGCGCAGCGACTGCGTCTCTGCATCGACAAATGTATGGCCGGCACGGCCCAGAAATTCCGAGAAATCGGTGAGGTCGCGCCGGTAGGCGTCGAGCGTGTTGGGGCCGGCGCCTTGTTCCGCCGCGAGCATGTCGAGGAACAGGCCGGTGAGTTTTGTGTCTGAGGGCTTTGCACGCATGCCCCGGAGGCTAGCTCCTATTTCTTGAGAAACTTATCCGGCGGGATCGTCACCGTCATTTCCCGCGGCTTCGGGTTGACGAAGTTGGCCAGCGCGAACACCACACCATAGACGATGCCGGCAATCACGGCGACGGCCGTCAGGAAGCGGAACAGGCTGGGCATCGGGCAAGGTCTCGGCGAGGGTCTTGAACAGGCAAATTAACCAATGAAATCATCCAACATGTTCGCCGTTTCGTGGCAAGAGTCCTCTGGCGAGGGCCCCAAGGGGGTCGTATAGGTGGCCGAGATGCCGCATTTGACGGCAGATCGAGCGAGGGACATGTCCGACGCCGCGTTGCCAGCACCAGCGACCCCCGAGGCCGACATTCTGTCGGCGCTCGGAACGCGTTCGATCGTGCTGGTCGGCATGATGGGGGTCGGCAAGTCGACCATCGGCCGCCGTATGGCGGCGCGGCTCAAGCTGCCCTTTATCGATGCTGACACCGAGATCGAGGCCGCGGCCGGCATGACCATACCGGAGATTTTCGAGCGCCATGGCGAGCCGCATTTCCGCGACGGCGAGGCGCGGGTGATCGCGCGCCTGCTCGATGGCGGGCCGGTCGTTCTGGCGACCGGCGGCGGCGCCTTCATGCGCGAGGAGACGCGGGCCCGCATCGCCGCCAAGGCAATCTCGATCTGGCTCAAGGCCGATCACGACGTCATCATGCGCCGCGTGCGCCGCCGCGCCGATCGTCCGCTGCTCCAGACCGCCGATCCCGAAGGCACCGTGACGCGGCTGCTCACCGAGCGCGAGCCGGTCTACGGCAATGCCGACCTCACCATCGCCTCGCGCGACGTGCCGCACGACAGGATCGTCGACGAGACCATCGAGACGCTGCACGGCCATCTCTGCGGCCAGCCGGCCGCATCCGAACCACCAGCCGACGTCGCGAGTGCGTTAAGATGACTGCGCCGTTGAAGCATTCCGACCCCGTGAACGTCGATGTCGCGCTCGGCGATCGCGCCTATGACATCATCATCGGCCGGAACGTGCTGGCTTCGCTCGGCGAACGCGTCGCGCGTTTGCGCCCCGGCGTGCGCACCGCCATCGTCACCGACCGCACTGTCGCGAAATACTGGCTCGAGCCGACCGAAGCCTCGCTCGCGGCCGCCGGCATCCCGACCTCGCGGATCGTCGTCGAGGAAGGCGAGATTTCCAAAACCTATGCGGGCCTCGAGAAGGTCAGCGAAGCCCTGATTGCCGCAAAAATCGAGCGCAACGATCTCGTCATCGCGCTCGGCGGCGGCGTGGTCGGCGATCTCGCCGGCTTTGCCGCTGCGATCCTGCGCCGCGGCGTCGATTTCGTGCAGGTGCCGACCTCGCTCCTGGCGCAGGTTGATTCCTCCGTCGGCGGCAAGACCGGCATCAACTCGCCGCAGGGCAAGAATCTGCTCGGCGCCTTCCACCAGCCGGTGCTTGTCATCGCCGACACCGCCGTGCTCGACACGCTCTCGCCGCGGCAATTCCGCGCCGGCTATGCCGAGGTCGCCAAATACGGCGTGCTCGGCGACGAGGCCTTCTTCACCTGGCTGGAGAAGAACCACGCCGACATCTTCAAGGGCGGCTCGGCCCGCGAGCACGCCATCGCGACCTCCTGCCGCGCCAAGGCCGGCGTGGTCTCGCGCGACGAGCGCGAGACCGGCGAGCGCGCGCTGCTCAATCTCGGCCACACCTTTGGTCACGCGCTGGAAGCCGCGACCGGCTTCTCCGACCGGCTGTTCCACGGCGAGGGCGTCGCGATCGGCATGACGCTGGCGGCGCAGTTCTCCGCAAAGCTCGGCATGATCGGCGAGGCCGATGCCGCGCGCGTCGAGCGGCATCTCGTCGAGGCCGGCCTGCCGACCCGGTTGCAGGATATCGCCGGCTTCGCGCAGGAAGGGCTTGCCGATGCCGACGCGCTGATGGCGCTGATGGCGCAGGACAAGAAGGTCAAGCGCGGCAAGCTCACCTTCATCCTGCTGGAGGCGGTCGGGCGCGCCGTCATCGCCAAGGATGTCGAGCCGGCCCCGGTGCGCGATTTCCTGAAAGACAAGCTCGCGCAAAAGATCTGATGCGCTGCTAAAATTCTGTCGAGTGCTGCATGGACTGGCTTGGATTCTCCATCGTCGTGTTCTGCCTCTTGGTCTCGGGGTTCTTCGCCGCGAGCGAGACGGCGCTGACCGGCGCTTCGCGCGCCAGCATGTTGCGGCTGTCCAAGCAGGGCAATCGCGATGCCGACGTCGTCTCCGGCCTGCTCGACATGCGCGAGCGCCTGATCGGCGCGCTGCTGCTCGGCAACAACATTGCCAATATCGGCGCCTCCGCGCTCGCCACCAGCATCTTCACGTCGTGGTTCGGCGATGTCGGCGTGCTCTACGCAACCGGCGTGATGACCGTGCTGGTCGTGATCTTCGCGGAAGTTCTGCCGAAGACCATCGCCATCAACGCGCCCGACCGCATGGCGCTCGCGGTGGCGCGCCCGATGCGGCTCACGATGTATGTGCTCGGACCGCTGCTCCAGGTCGTCGAGGTCATCGTGCGCGTGCTGATGCGGCTGTTTGGCCTCGCCGGCGAGCATCAGGCGATCCTGTCGCCGACCGAGCGCCTGCGCGGCGCGGTCGATCTGCTGCACCACGAGGGCAAGGTCGAAAAGCAGGACCGCGACATGCTCGGCGGCCTCCTGGATCTGCGCGAGCTCCAGGTCTCCGACGTCATGATCCATCGCACCGAGATGATGATGATCAACGCCGACCTGCCGCCGGAGGAATTGGTGCGCGAGGTGCTGGCGACCGAATATACCCGCATTCCGCTCTGGCGCGAGAAGCCGGAAAACATCATCGGCGTGCTCCACGCCAAGGATCTGTTGCGCGCGATCCGGGCGTCGGAGGGCGACACCTCGCGCATCGACGCCTCCACCATCGCGCTGCCGCCCTGGTTCGTGCCGGAGATGCGGCCGCTCGCCGAGCAGCTCAAGGCGTTCCGGCGCCGCAAGACTCACTTCGCGCTGGTCGTCGACGAGTATGGCGAAGTTGAAGGTCTTGTGACGCTGGAAGACATTCTGGAAGAGATTGTCGGTGATATCTCCGACGAGCACGACGTCGTGGTCGCCGGCGTGCGCGCCCAGCCGGACGGCTCGGTCGTGGTCGACGGCTCGGTGCCGATCCGCGATCTCAACCGCGCCATGGAGTGGCGCCTGCCCGATGAGGAGGCAACCACGGTCGCGGGCCTCGTCATTCACGAGGCGCGCTCGATCCCCGACCGCGGCCAGAGCTTTACCTTCCACGGTTTCCGCTTCCGCGTCCTCCGCCGCGAACGCAACCGCATCACCGCGCTCCGTATTTCACCGGTGCCGCGCGAAGCCGAAGCCGAGGAAGCCAAGCCGCGGCGGGCCGGGACGTCGTTTTGATTTTCTTACCCTCCAGGGGAGGGTGAAGAGCATCACTCTTCCCCCGGCGCCTGCGCGTGGATGGCCAGCGCGTGCACGCCGCCGGAAAGTTCCGCGGCCAGCGCCGCATTTATCATGCGGTGGCGATCGACCCGGCTCTTCCCTTTGAAGGCTCCAGACACGATATAGACACGGAAGTGCGTCTCGCCGCTCGGCCGATGGCCGGCGTGGCCCTCATGCAAATGTGACTCGTCGACAACCCGCAGGCTTTCCGGCGTGAAAGCTTCCTGCAACTTGTTGCTGATAGTGTCTTTCATAACCATGAGTGCCATTAAAGTCCGCGATCGCACTCCGTCAACACCCGGGGTTTGTTCTAATTGCAATGTCAAGACTTGAAGGTTTTGCCATTGCGTAGTCAAAGTCAGCCATGCCGATCGATTCATCAAAGTTCTTCGACTCCATCCGCGTGAAGCCGCGGGGCAAGCAGCCCGAGGTGAAGCCGCGCGACACCGTGATGGCCTGCGAATGGGTGGGGTGTCAGAACAAGGGCGCGCACCGTGCGCCGAAGGGGCGCGAGAACCAGCGCGAGTACTGGCACTTCTGCCTCGACCATGTGCGCGAGTACAACCAGAACTACAATTTCTTTTCCGGCATGAATGCCGACGCGGTTGCGCGCTACCAGAAGGATGCGCTGACCGGCCACCGCCCGACCTGGAAGATGGGCGCCAATGGCGGCGTCAAGAAGGGCGCGGAAGCCGAGATCGACGGTGCCTTCGATCCCTTCAGCATGTTCTCCGAGATCAACGGCCGCGCCAGCTGGCGGAAGGGCCCGGAGGCCCAGCCCAAGGCCGAGACGCGCAAGATCATGAATGCCGAGCGCAAGGCGCTCCAGGTCATGGGCCTCGGCCCCGACGCCACGCTCGCTGACGTCAAGGCCAAGTACAAGGCCCTGGCCAAGCAGCACCATCCCGACACCAACGGCGGCGACCGCTCCACCGAGGACCGCCTGATCGAGATCATCAAGGCGTATAATTATCTGAAGACGGTGGTGCGCGAGGCGTAGGGCCTCGCTGCTTGTCTACGTTGCGATAATCGCCGCCAAAATCTCCTATGTCGTCCCGGCGAAGGCCGGGACCCATAACCCCAGGGAGAAGTTTGGCGAAGACTGGTCGTGAAGAAGTCTTCCCGCGGTACTCCCACCTCCCACTATCGATAAATCACGCGGTATGGGTCCCGGCCTTCGCCGGGACGACAGCGGAGGTTTTGGCTCCGCTGTCGTGCGCCACCCACGCTACACCATCACGCAACGAACGGTTTCGGCATCGCCCCCACATAAGACGAGCTCGGCCGGATCAACCGCCCCGTCCGCTGCTGCTCGCGCGCATGCGCGGTCCACCCCGCCGCGCGTGCCACCGCGAAGATCGGCGTGAACGCCTGCCTCGGGATCGCCAGCGCATCGAGCAGGATCGCGGTGAAGAACTCCACATTCGTCTCCAGCGGCCGATCCGGATTCTTCTTGCGTAGCGCGGCGCGGATATAGGCCTCGACCTCGCCGGCAAAGGGCAGGTCTGCGCCATTGGAGGCGAGCGCCTCGATCGCGGTCTTGAGCACATCGGCGCGCGGGTCGCGCACGCGATAGACGCGGTGACCGAAGCCCATCATCCGCTCGCCGCGGGCGAGCGCCGCATCGACCCAGGGCTGGATCCGCTCGCGCGAGCCGATCGCATCGAGCATTTCCAGCACCGGCTCCGGCGCGCCGCCATGCAAGGGACCGGTGAGCGCGCAATAGCCCGCGGTGACGGCCGCGAACAGATCGGCCTGCGTCGAGGCCACCACGCGCGTGGTGAAGGTCGAGGCGTTCATGCCGTGATCGCAGACCGTGACGAGATAGGCATCGAGAGCGGTGATCTCGCGCGCGGCCGGCGCGCGCCCATGCAGCATGCGCAGCGTATCGGCGGCGTGACTGACGCTCGGATCGGGCGCGATCGGGTCGAGCCCCTTCGCCCGTCGCACCAGCGCGCCCGCGATCACCGGAAAGGCGCCGACGATCGTCGCCTCGTGTTCGAGCCCGTGCTCGGCGCGAAGGCCTGCGACCGCTGCGCGAAATCCGTCGACGATGCCCATCCCCTGCGTCGCCGGCAGCAACTCGGCGAGCCGCGCGAAGGCGCGCTCGCGTGCGGCTCCCAGGCTCGCCCGGATATTGGCTTCGCTGAGCGTGCTTTGGCTGGCGCCGTTCCAGAGCCGGGCGGTGACGCCCTCGAAGCTCGATTGGCGGACGAGGGTGCTGACATGCTCGCCGGCGATGATCAGCTCGCCGCGCTCGCCATCGACATGGCTCAGCACGGTTTCCGCCGCGGGAACGCCGTCCAGCCCGATCTGGCTTTTGGTGAGGTGGATGTTCATGGCCCAAATCTCCTTGTTCACGCAGAGAAAGTCGGGCCTCTCGACAGATTGATCAATCTTGATTACATAAATCAATATGAATAATTCGGATGGCCTCTACCTCTCCGCCGGCGAAGCCGCCGCCGAGCTCGCGATCTCGCCGGCGACCCTTTACGCCTATGTCAGCCGCGGCCTGATCCGCTCCGAGCCGACGCCGGATTCGCGCAAAAACCGCTACCGCGCCGAGGACGTCCGCGCCCTGAAGGAGCGCCGGGTGCCATCGCCGGAGCCGCGCGGCTTGCGCAGCTTCGATGCCGATTTGCCGGTGATGGATACGGAGATCTCGACCATCACCGAGGACGGTCCGATCTATCGCGGCGTCAATTGCGTCGATCTCGCCGAGCGCGACACGCTGGAGCACACCGCGACACTGCTCTGGGATGTCTCCGGCGTCGATCCGTTCGCGCCGGACAACTGCCCTGCGGTCTCCGACGAGATGCGCGCGATCGCAGACGCAGCGCGGCGGGCCGCGCCGATCGACCGCGCCATTGCGGTGCTGGCGCTCGCGACCAGCGCGGATTCGCGTGCCTTCACCCGCGCGCCCGATGGACGCGCGCTGGTCGGCGCGCGCATCGTCCGGCTCATGGTCGCGACCATGCTCAATGCCGAACCTTCACCCGAGCCGCTGCATCAGCAGATCGCGCGTGCCTGGGCGTCGGACAACAAGCACGCGCCCGATCTCATCCGCCGCGCGCTGGTGCTGCTCGCCGATCACGAGCTGAACGCTTCGACCTTCACCGCGCGCTGCGCGGCCTCGACCGGCCTCAACCTCTATGATTCCGTCATCGCCGGCCTCGCCGCGTTGAAGGGCCCAAAACATGGCGGCGCCGGCGTGCTGGCCTCGCAGCTGGTCAAGATGCTCGTCGACCGCGACGTCGAACCGATGGTGCGCGAGCGCGTTGCGCTCGGCGAGCGTTTTCCGGGCTTCGGCCACGGCGTTTACAAGCGCGGCGATCCCCGTGCGCAGTCGCTGCTGAATGCGCTGGCCCGTGCCGGCGCGCCGCGCAAATTCACCCGCGAAGTCCCGGACCGGATCGCGGAAGCGACCGGCGAATTCGTCAACATCGACTATGTGCTCGCCGTGCTCGTCCACGTGCTGCGCCTGCCGCCCGGCAGCGAGCTCGCCTTGTTCGCGATGGCCCGCAGCGTCGGCTGGATCGCGCATGCGAGCGAGCAATTGCAGTTCGGCAAGCTGATCAGGCCGCGGGCACGGTATGTGGGGCCGGCGCCTGGGCGGCGGGCGGGGGCTGCTTCTTAACTTCTCCCGCTTGCAGGAGAGGTCGCGCCGAAGGCGCGGGTGAGGGCTCTCTCCACACTGGGGTCCTCGCCTGCGGAGATACCCTCACCCCAACCCTCTCCCGCAAGCGGGAGAGGGAGCGCACCCCCGTCGCGGTACGCAGTCAGGGCCAATCAACCCCGCGGCTTCGCCGCCGCGACGCCGCCGCCGCTCCGCCGGCGATAGATCCACACCGTCACGGCCACCACGATCGCGACGCCAACCACGGTCAAGATCCACATGTGCTTGTAGGGATGCCCGTGGTGCGGTAGCCCGGCATATTCGTGCAGGGCCGACACCGCCAGCACGCCCGGCAGCACATGCGCTGGCGCCCACAGCAAGATCGCCGGGATGTTCACCGCATAGAACCGCGCAGGTGCCATTCCCAGCGCACCGGCCGTCACGGGCACGAAGGCGCGGATCGGCGGCACGAAGCGAGCGAAGAACACCGCCCAGGTGCCAAAGCGATGGAAGAAGCTTTCGCTCTCCTCGACCACGCGCGGGTAGTTGGCCAGCGGCCAGCTGTTGAGGATTTCGCGCTTCTGCCGGTGCCCGATCCAATAGGCCGAGCCGTCGCCCAGCACCGCGCCGAGCACGGCCGCCAGCAGCACCCAGGGCAGCTTCAGGTCTCCGCCCGGAACCAGGGCGCTCAGCGCCAGGATGATGGTCGAGCCCGGGATCACCGATCCCACCACCGGCACGGCTTCCAGCAGCGCCGCCAGGAACAGGGTCAGATAGGCCAGCCACGCATGGACTGAGACGAAGGATATGAGGGGATCAAGGAAGGACGTCACGTCGTCTCTGTGTCGGCGGCGGGAATTGGGGTTCAGACCCTACATAAGTAAGCAGTGGCCGTAAAAGTGCCATCCGCGGGCGCAGCCCGCCTGTCCCTGGTTCGAAATTCGGGCGCGATTCGCAGGGCAGCCTTCCCAAAATCGCGTTCCTTGCCTATCTGAATGAAAAGACAACGGAACTTTGATTGGCGCATGGGCTTCTGCCGGCCACTTGTCTCTGATACGTTCGCAGACGCACCCAGCCGCAGCCAACGTGCAAATAACTGGTCTCGGGATCGCCCGGGGCCTCGGAGGATTGATGACGACCGCCGCGATGTCCAAAGTTGAGGAAGTTTCCGGTTTGCCCGACATGAAGGTGTCGGTGCGCCAGGTGTTCGGGATCGACAGCGATCTCGAAGTGCCGGCCTATTCCGAAGTCGATCCTCACGTGCCCGAAGTCGACAGCGACTACCGCTTCGACCGCGCCACCACGCTTGCCATTCTCGCCGGCTTCGCCCGCAACCGCCGCGTGATGGTGACCGGCTATCACGGCACCGGCAAATCCACCCATATCGAGCAGGTCGCCGCCCGCCTGAACTGGCCCTGCGTGCGTGTCAACCTCGACAGCCACATCAGCCGTATCGACCTCGTCGGCAAGGACTCGATCGTGGTCCGCGACGGCAAGCAGGTCACCGAATTCCGCGACGGCATCCTGCCCTGGGCGCTCCAGCACAACATCGCGCTGGTGTTCGACGAATACGACGCCGGCCGGCCCGACGTGATGTTCGTGATCCAGCGCGTGCTGGAGGTCTCCGGCCGTCTGACGCTGCTGGACCAGAACAAGGTGATCAAGCCGCATCCGGCGTTCCGGCTGTTCTCGACCGCCAACACGGTCGGCCTCGGCGACACCTCGGGCCTCTATCACGGCACCCAGCAGATCAACCAGGGCCAGATGGACCGCTGGTCGATCGTCACCACGCTGAACTATCTCAGCCATGACGAGGAAGTGGAGATCGTGCTGGCGAAGGCCAAGCACTATCGCACCCAGGAAGGCCGCGACATCGTCAACAAGATGGTGCGCCTTGCCGATCTGACCCGCAACGCCTTCGCCAACGGCGATCTGTCGACGGTGATGAGCCCGCGCACGGTGATCACCTGGGCGGAAAACGCCGATATCTTCGGCGATATCGGCTTTGCCTTCCGCGTCACCTTCCTCAACAAGTGCGACGAGCTCGAGCGTCCCCTGGTCGCCGAGTTCTACCAGCGCTGCTTCAACGCGGAGCTGCCGGAATCGGCGGTCAACGTGGCGCTGAGCTGATATCTCCCGGTGTGTCGTCCCGGCGAAGGCCGGGACCGATACCGCGTGATATCTCGATCAAGCGACGCGGGTAATTTCTCCTGACGTAATGATCGCCGGTGGTTATGGGTCCCGGCCTTCGCCGGGACGACGGGTAAGGGCGAGATGACGACGTCGAACTCCAAATTCCGTAACAGCAAGGAAGCGCCGACCGAGCCGTTCAAGCGCTCGGTGGCATCCTGTCTGAAGGCGATCGCGAAATCGCCCGAGCTCGAAGTGAGCTTCGCCGCCGAGCGGCCGGGCCTTGCGCCGGGCAAGGCACGGCTGCCCGAGCCGGCGCGCAAGATGACGAAGCGCGATGCCGCGATCGTGCGCGGCCACGCCGATTCCATCGCGCTGAAGATCGCCTGTCACGATGCCAAGCTGCATCGCAAGCTGATGCCGGGCAATCCGCAGGCGCGCGGCGTGTTCGAGGCGGTCGAGCAGGCCCGCGTCGAGGCGATCGGCGCGCGCCGCATGGCCGGCGTCGCCAAGAATCTCACCGCGATGCTCGACGATCACTTCCATCGCGGCAAGTTCGACGAGATCACTGACCGCGCCGATGCGCCGCTGGCGGATGCGCTCGCGATGCTGGTGCGCGAACGCCTCACCGGCATGGCGCCGCCGACGGCCGCAAAGAAGATGGTCGATCTCTGGCGGCCGATTCTCGAAGACAAGATCGGCAAGCGGCTCGACCGGCTCGACGGGCTGGTCGAGGACCAGACCCGGTTCGGCGATGCCGTGCACGATCTGCTCTCGGCGCTCGAGCTCGGTGACGAGCGCAACGCCGACAGCGAAGACAATGACGACAACGACGAGAACCGCGACGGCGACAACGACCAGTCCGGCGCCGAAGGCTCGCCGGACTCCGACGCCGCCCAGGAGATGAGCGCCGACCAGGCGCAGGCGACGTCAGAGGACATGAGCGAGAGCGCGATGGAAAGCGCGCAGGCCTCGACGTCTGATACGTTCGACGACGGCGAGCTCGGCGACGACGAGACGCCGGGCGAGGCGACGCGTCCGAATTCGCACGGCAAGAACGAGCCGCGCGGGCCGGAATACCACGCCTTCGCGCCGAAATTCGACGAGGTCATCGCCGCCGAAGACCTCTGCGACCATGACGAGCTGGAGCGGTTGCGCGCCTATCTCGACAAGCAGCTCGCGCATCTGCAGGGCATCGTCGCCCGTCTCGCCAACCGGCTGCAACGCCGCCTGATGGCACAGCAGAATCGCGCCTGGGAGTTCGACCTCGAAGAGGGCATCCTCGACCCCGCGCGCCTGTCGCGCGTCGTCACCGATCCCTATCATCCGCTGTCCTTCATGCACGAGAAGGAGGCGACGTTCCGCGACACCGTGGTGACGCTGCTGCTCGACAATTCCGGCTCGATGCGGGGACGCCCGATCACGGTGGCCGCAACCTGCGCCGACATTCTCGCCCGCACGCTGGAGCGTTGCGGCGTCAAGGTCGAGATCCTCGGCTTCACCACCCGCGCCTGGAAGGGCGGGCAATCGCGCGAAGCGTGGCTGGCCGCCGGCAAGCCGGCCAATCCCGGCCGTCTCAACGATCTCCGCCACATCATCTACAAATCCGCGGACGCCCCCTGGCGCCGCGCGCGGAAGAACCTCGGCCTGATGATGCGCGAGGGTCTCCTCAAGGAGAACATCGACGGCGAGGCGCTGGACTGGGCGCACAAGCGCCTGCTCGCGAGGGCCGAGCAGCGCAAGATCCTGATGATGATCTCGGACGGCGCGCCGGTCGACGATTCCACGCTGTCGGTCAATCCCGGCAATTATCTCGAGCGGCATCTGCGCCACATCATCGAGGAGATCGAGACCCGCTCGCCGGTCGAGCTGATCGCGATCGGCATCGGCCATGACGTGACGCGCTATTATCGCCGCGCGGTGACGATCGTGGACGCCGAAGAGCTCGGCGGCGCCATCACCGAAAAGCTCGCCGAGCTGTTCAGCGAAACCAACACCGCGCCCACGCAACCGGCCAGTCGCCCGCGTCGCAAACTGCATTCGTGAGCACGCAATCGTCCCGCCGCAGCTTTCTCGGCCACGCGGCGGCGGGATTGTCCACTCTCGCTCTCTCGCGTCACGCGCAGGCGCAGACGTCGCAGATCGAGCACGCCGTCACCGAGCCCGCGGCCATCGAGGTCAACGCCCGGCCGATTCCCCATTTCGAGCCGCGCGACCGCTCGCGCACGCGCTTCGGCGCGCTGGAGTATCGCAGCGGGCTCGTTCTGACCTCGCCCTATCGCGGTTTTGGCGGCCTGTCCGGCCTGCGCTTCCTCGACACCAGCGGCGAGCGCTTCCTCGCGCTCTCCGACCAGGGCGCCTGGTTCACGGGCCGCATCCGCTATGCCGGCAACAAGATGGTCGGGCTCGACGACGTCGAGGCCGCCCCAATCCTCAATGCGGAAGGCCGGCCGATCACCGAGAAGCGCTTCTGGTACGACACCGAGTCGCTCGCGCGCGACGGCTCTTACGTCTATGTCGGGCTCGAACGCGTCAACCAGATCATGCGGTTCGATTTCGCCAAGGGCGGCACAAGGGCCCGCGGCGAGGTGATCCCGACGCCGGCGGCGGTGCGCAAGCTGCCGATCAACAAGGGACTGGAGGCGCTGGTGTTCGTGCCGAAAGGCAAAGACGTGAGCATGCCGCTCGCGGGCACGCTGATCGCATTCTCCGAACGCGGGCTGGATGCGAGCGGCAATCTCGTCGCCTTCCTGATCGGCGGCCCGTCGCCCGGCCAGTTCAGCGTGCGCCGCACCGAAAAGTTCGACATCAGCGATGCCGTGCTCTTGCCCTCGGGCGAGCTTTTGATCCTGGAGCGCAAATTCTCCTGGTTCACCGGCGTCAACATCCGCATCCGCGCGATCCCCTTGAAGTCGATCGCGCCGGGTGCGCTGGTCGACGGCGCCGAGCTGTTCTCAGCCGATCTCGGCCACGAGATCGACAACATGGAAGGCATCGACGCCCACGTCTCGGCGGAGGGCGAGACCGTGCTGACCATGATCTCGGACGACAATTTCTCGCTGCTCCAGCGCACGCTGCTGTTGCAGTTCACGCTGGTGGAGTAGGCTGTCGTCCCGGCGAAGGCCGGGACCCATACCGCGAGGTCTATCGATTGTAGGCGGTAGCAGTACCAACATAGAGTCTTCGTCAAACTCCTCCCTGGGGTTATGGGTCCGGGCCTTCGCCGGGACGACACCGGAGTTGAACATTCCCGCCTGCCGCCACGACACATTCTCATGCCCCATCTCCGCGCCATCCTCGCCCTGATCCTTACGCTCGCTGCCTCGTCACCGGCCTTCGCCACCGCCGAGCACAAATACGGCAAGGGCGAATACGCCATCATCACCGGCGGCCGCGCGCCGAACGGGAAATATTCCGTCGCGGCGCATGGCGAGGGCGACGCGGGAAGCGAGAATTTCCGCCTCTCGCTGATGGCGGAGCCCGGCCATCGCAAGCTCGCGACGCTCGACAATGTCAACGACGACAACATCCTGGACTCGGCGCCGGATGCCTTCCACGCGACCTGGTCGAGCGACTCGCGCTATGTCGCGGTGTCGTTCCGCAGCGAGCGCCACATCGTCACCTTGAACCTCTATGCCATCGACGGCAAAAGCGCGAAGCTGGTCGACGGGCCGGACCTGTTCCGCGACGCGACCAGCCGCATTGTCGATCGCGCCAATGACGGCGATATGCGCACCTCCGTGCCGGCGCTGACATGGCTGGCGCCGCGCCGCTTCCACCTCACCGATGACCGCGTCTTCGTCGAGGACGATGCCACGCTCGCCGACAAGCTCGGGGCGCTCGGCAAGGCTGCCAAGATGGACGACGGCCGTGTCTCCATCCAGTTCTCCGCCGAGGCCGATTGCGACATCGGCAACGCCAACGCCATCAGCATCGGCAAATTGCAGCCGGGCAAGTTTCCGTTTCAGGAGTGAGACGGCTCCCCATCTTGTGATCACATGACGCCCGCAATGCATGGCCCCGCGGGCCGCCATGCCGCCCGCGCAACTGGCATTTCGCGATTCCCCCACTAATCTTCATGCAATCGCTTCCATTCCTCCCATCCCCGGATCCCCCCGCATGAGCGCCCTGTTTTCCCCGATCAAGCTGCGCGGCCTGACCTTGAAGAACCGTGTCGTGGTGTCGCCGATGTGCCAGTATTCGGCCGATGACGGCGTCGCCAATGACTGGCACTTCACCCACATCAACAATCTGGCGCTGTCGGGCGCGTCGATGTTCTGCATCGAGGCCACCCATGTCGAGGCGATCGGCCGCATCACGCCGGGCTGTCTCGGGCTCTACAGCGATGCCTGCGAAGCCGCGCTGAAGCAGATCCTCGCTTCCGTGCGCAAACATTCGCACACGGCGATCGCGATGCAGCTCGCGCACGCCGGCCGCAAGGCCTCCAGCGCGCGGCCCTGGGACGGCGGCCAGCTCATTCCGGAAGCGCAAGGCGGTTGGCAGACGGTGGCGCCGTCGGCCGTGCCGCACAAGGAGGGCGAGGCCGCACCCGTCGCACTCGATGCGGCTGGCCTGAAGCGCATCCGCGAGGCCTTCGTCGATGCGGCAAAGCGCGCGATGCGCATCGGCATCGACGCGATCGAGCTGCACGGCGCGCACGGCTATCTCATGCATCAGTTCCTGTCGCCGATCTCCAACAAGCGCACCGACGAATATGGCGGCAGCTTGCACAACCGCATGCGCTTCCCGCTCGAGATCTACGACGCGGTGCGCGAGGTGGTGCCGGCCGACAAGCCGGTCGGCATGCGGGTGTCGTCGACCGACTGGGTCGAGGGCGGCTGGGATCTGGCGCAGACCATTGAATTCGCCAAGGCGTTGAAGGCGCGCGGCGTCGACTGGATCGATGCCTCCTCCGGCGGCGTCTCGCCGCAGCAAAAGATCACGCTCGGCCCCGGCTATCAGGTGCAGTTCGCGGATGCTATCCGCCGCGAGACCGGCCTGCCGACCATCGCCGTCGGCCTGATCACGGAGCCGAAACAGGCCGAGGAGATCGTGGCGTCCGGCAAGGCCGACATGGTCGCGCTCGCCCGCGGCATGCTCTACGACCCCCGCTGGGGCTGGCACGCGGCGGCCGAGACCGGCGGCGTGGTCGAAGCCCCGCCGCAATACTGGCGCTCGCAGCCCTCGACGCAGAAGGAGCTGTTCGGCAAGACCAGCTTCGGGGCGCGGTGATTTCTTCACCTCCCCGCTTGCCGGGGAGGGCGAGCTCCCACCTCACGCATCCGTAACCCTCCTTAGCTTCCACCCGCCGCAAAACAGGCCTAACCTCCGCGACACTCAACGCCCCCGAGGCCCGCCATGCGTTTCCGTGTCCGCAAAGCAGCCCATGTGCTGGAGCGTGTTGGCCTTGCGATGGCGGGCGCGGCCTGCGGCCTGTTTGTGGGCGCCTATGTCGGCTCGGCGATCCCGCCACTCACCACGCAGGGCTTTCTGGTGCTGATGATGCTGCTCGGCGTGGTCGGCTTCTATCTCGGCATCGACACGCCGCAGCTCCCCTTCGACGAAGCCCATAGCCAGATCGACGCCGCGGAATTCCTGAGCTCCGCCGGCACGCTATGCGCCACCTTCGCAGCACTTGCATCGGTTGCCGTCATCGTGCTGCGGCTGGAGGCCGACGGCGCGCTGAGCTGGCTGGTGCTGGTGGCCTGGATCGCGGGCGTGGCGATGCAGATCGTCGCGGGGACAAAGGCGCGGATGCGAAAGTAGCTTTCTTCCTTCTCCCCTTGTGGGAGAAGGTGGCGCGAAGCGCCGGATGAGGGGTTGCATCTGCGAGCGATGCTGCGCGAGGTTCACGTGGGGAGAGAAACCCCTCACCCGTCTCGCCGCTGCGCGGCGAGCCACCCTCTCCCACAAGGGGAGAGGGGAAGTAAGCCGATGCGGTCCGCCTAAAACACCACGCCCACCTTGGTCCCGCGCTTCCACGCCACGCGGCAGCGTTTCTTGGTGTTGACATGCAGCAGCTCGAATCGATCGGGGATCTTCACCTGCCCGCCGAGATCGACGCAGGCGCCGCCGGGCGAATAGTCGACCAGCGTGCACACGATGACCGGCGCGCGCGGGTCGGTGATGATCTTGGCCTGGCGGGAGACCAGGCCGGCGGGCTTCACGCGGGCAAACTTCCGGGGATGCTGTGACACGTGTCCTCCATCTCCGCTGTTCTTGCGGAGGTCTTGGACGCCATGATGCAGGTGAGGTGATGCGATCACGCTAAGGTCGGGGCGAGAATTTTAATGAAAAGTAGCGGCAGGTGCGGAAAGTGGCGGTAGCGGGGTGGGGTCTTCCCCTCTCCCACAAGGGGAGAAGGAACGATGCGGCGCGACGCGGCCACCATCACCCCGCCACGCTCTCCTCCGCCGCCACCGGCCCCACCGGCATCGGCACCGTCACGTAGCTCTTCGGCAAATTCACCGGCCGGTAGTCCGGCTCCGCCGCCATCCGCTTCAGCACGCTCTCATGCACATGCGCGCCCTCGCCGATCACGCGCGGCTCGCAATCGGGGATGTAGAAGCCGAGCACCACTGTCCGCTCCGGCCATTCCTTGTAGGTCGCGCTCTTCGGAAAATACTCCAGCACGCGCCAGAGCGCCGTCATCGAATTGTGCAGCGTGCCGGTCTTGCCGGTATAGGCGGGCGCGACGTATTGGAACGGCGAGCTCTTGCGCTGGATGCCCCAGGCGAGCTGATTCACGGTGCTTTGGCTGAAGTTCAGCCCCGCCTTCGCCGCCTCGTCGATCATCCAGATCAGCGGATATTTCGATTCCGCGCTCTCGGCCTCCGGATAGCCACCGCCGACGTCGCAATGCACGCCGGCGAACCACACCTGAAGAATGTCCTGCGGCTCCTTCGTCTCGTCCCGCACATAGCGGTTGCGCCAGAACTCCTGCGGCTCTTCGTACGCCTTCAGGCGGAACATGCAGCGCCGCTCGTCGATCGCGATCGCCTGGCGGAAGATGTGGACGCTCGGATTGCGCAGCGTGAAGGCGAGCTCCTCCAGGCTCGGCCAGTACAGCCGGTCGGCGCGCGGCACGATCACGCTCGCCACCGTGTCCCACACCCCGATGAAATGCACGGTCGGCCAGCGCGTCGAGGTGATGCGCGCGAATTGCGCGGCGAGGTCGAATCGGTCCTTCGGCAGCGGCCCCTGGTCGTCGACCGCGATGTCCTTGAGGTCCTCGATGTCGTTGCCGCGCCCGGTACCGGAATATTGCTTGTAGGCGATCAGGCCCGAACCTGCGAGGTTGGCCTGCTCCGGCGAGATCAGCCCGACCTTGTGGATCAGCCCCGCCAGCACGCGAACCGTGTAAGCACCGCGCGAAAAACCGAACATGTAGATGCGGTCGCCCGGCGCGTAGTGCGCGACCAGGAAGCAATAGGCCGCGAGCACATTGTCGTCGAGCCCGTAGCCGGTGGCGAGGCCCAGCACCAGCTTGATGTTGGACTTCCAGCGACCCCACGTCGACGGCTCCGTCATGGTGCCGACGCCGGGATCGTAAAACACCATCTGCCGCGGCACGGTCTTGTCCGTCTTGCACAGGCAGCGATAGAGCTTCAGGACGTTGGAGATGTTTTCCGAGATCTCGTTGCCGGTGCCGTCACAGCAGATGACGAGGTTTTTCGGTTTGGTCTCGTGCTCGCGCTGGCCGTCGTGCTCCACGGTCCGCCTCTCCCGGTGATGCGATCGGGGCGAGCATAGCGGAAAAGCGCGACGGCGAGGAGACGAGGGTGGAGGCGGGCCATTTTGGCTGTCGTGCTCGCGGTGTCCGGCCGCGAGTGCGATGGCTCTTGATGGGATCGATTTGGCCGCGGGCTCCTCAACCTCTCCCGCAAGCGGGGGAGGTCGGCGCGTAGCGCCGGGTAGGGGCTCGCTCCTCATAAGGAGTGTCCATTGCGGAAGCACCCCACACCCCAGCCCTCCCCCGCAAGCGGAAGAGGGAGCGCAGCTTCTACACGCCGCTCGCCTTCCCCCTTACTTCTTCTTCGCCGGCCCGAAATCCGGCTGCCACGCCGCTTCCTTGCGGCTCGGGGCCGCGGCGATCGCCTTGGCCTTGTCCTTCTTCGGCTTCTTGGCTTCGCGATTGCTGCGTTGCTGTCCCTTGGCCATGGCGTCGGTCTCCTCTTGAGAGTTGTCTTGAGATCTGTCTTGGGGTCTGAGCTCGTCCAGCTCGTCCGATTGCAGCACGCGTCCGCGCGGTGTGCAGACGCGCACGTCCATGTAGCCGTCGCGCAGCAGCTTTCGCGCCAGCCGGAGCGCGACCGTCGCGTTGCTGCGGCCGTGATTGGCGCTGCCGTATTCGCCGGTCGCCCAGATGAGATATGGCACGCGGATCGGTCTTGCCATCGCGTGCTCCTGCGCGAGCACGACGACGTCATGCTCCAGCGACTGGTTTCTCGGCGGGAGCGCTCGTGACCCTCAGTCACCGGTCGATGCCGTCACGAAAGATGCGGTGATGCAGGCGAGCCTACGCCCGCAGCGCTGCAATAGCGAGGACTAAAACGGCGTGTGCGCTGCGGCCTCGGCGCGACGACGATAGTACTGGCTATTGCCGTGCGGGAAGCGCATGCTCGCGATCGCCGGTGTCGGTTGGGGCCGCTCTCGCGAGGTAAGGCAGGCACGCATGACCATCCGTTCGCGGCGCGAAACCGTCACCTTCCGTCATCCGTTCCACGTCCACGGCATCGATCGATTGCTGCCTGCGGGCGCCTATCAGGTGATCGCCGACGAGGAGACGGTGGAGGGCTATACGTTCTCGGCCTGGCGGCGGGTCGGCACGTCGCTCGTCGTCCCCGTGGAAGGCCTGCCCGGTTCGGTCGAGATGCTGTCGATCCTCGCGCGCGACCTGGCGGACGCCCAGCGGATCGACGCGAGTGCCGCCAATGACTGACCATACCGTCGATCTGGACAAGCACCGCGGCATGGCCGCGCAGAAGGCGACCGATTTGCGCCGCGCGCTGGCCGAGGTCGAGACCAATCTCAAGGAGCTGCGCGAGCGCGAGACCGCGCTGGAGAACCAGCTGCTCACGGTGCCCGCGTCGTCCTGGCCGGACGCGGCGGCGAAGGCGCGCTATCTGCTCAACCTCTACGCCGCGAGCCTGCCCGCCGAGGACACGAGGCACCGCGCGCTGGTGGCCGCCCTGTTCGACGATTTCGCCAGGCTCAGCGGCGACAGCTGAGGGGGCACCTCTCCCGCTCGCGGGAGAGGTCGCCGCGCTTGAAGAGCGTGGCGGGTGAGGGCTCTCTCCTTTTGGGGAGTGTCGATTGCGGAGACACCCCCCACCCCGACCCTCCCCCGCAAGCGGGAGAGGGAGCGCACCGATCGTATGGAAGGAAGTACACCCATGACCCTCACCAGCGGCCGCTTTGTCGGCCACGAACAGGACCGGGGGATCGTCCAGTTCTCGATGCAGGACGGCAGCAGGGAGATCGCCTGTGCGATCTCGACCTCCGCCATGGACGATCTCGAACGCGGCCCGCGCGCGCGGCCGAACGAGCGCGAAGAGCAGTTCATGCGCCTGCGCGACCGCATCGAAGCGCGCGCGGCAAGCAAGTATCACGCGACGGAGTTCGAGGGCACCCCGCCGGGGATCGTGCTGCGGAGCATTGATTTTCGGGGGTAGGGGGATGAAGCTTCCGGCGCGTGATCCCACGCCTCACGCGGCCCGGTCGAGCTCCTTCTCGTAGGCCTTCAGGCTTCCCTTCATGGCAGCGGATCGGGCTCGACGTGGTCGATGTGGGCGCCGGCGGCCCGCACGTCCCGCGCCGCGGTCGCGATAGCCTCGCTGACGGATTCCGCCTCGCGGCTGAAGTCGACGATGATGTGTCCCTTCTGGAAAGCGATCGCCGCGTCGTCGCATCCGGCATCATAGAAGCGCTGCTCGAAATCCTCCGCCTGCGGATCGAGGCCGGAGGCGATGATGCTGAATTCGAACGTCTTCATTTGAAGTCCTCCGATCCGGGCGGGCAGCGCGTGGCCTTGGCGAAATGCTGTCAACATCCATAGATTGAATGTACTATATACACTCTATCATGGATCGCAGAGGGGCATATGGTCATCAACCTGGACGGCAACTGGAAATCGGGCAAGGCCTACGATCTTCATACCGTATCAAGCACCCACCTCGGGACCGATGAGTTCGGTCACGATCGTTTCGACAATGCGCGCAGCGAGATGGGCGAGCTCGTGTATCAGCTCAAATACAAGGGCGATACATCCAAGGTTCAGCCGATCGTTGCCCTGCTCGACGACATCAAGGGAATCGAAGGGTTTGATTTCATCATTCCCATTCCACCAACAAAGAAGAACCGTCCGGTCCAGCCGGTTGAGCTGATCGCGGAGGCGCTCGGCGCGAGGCGCAAGGTCGCGGTCGCGACAGGCGCGCTCACCAATAGCGGCGACGAGGAACTAAAGGGTGTCACCGACCCGATCGCGCGCAAGGAACTCCTCGATGAAGCCCTCAAATTGGACCCCTCTCAAGGCAAGTTCAAAGGCAAGAAAGTATTGTTGGTCGACGATCTCTACCGTTCAGGTTCGACGCTACGCGTCGCGACCGATTTGCTATATAAGGAAGGTGAAGCAGCGCAGGTCTCCGTCTTGACAATGACCAGAACGAGAAGCAATCGATGACCACCGTTTTCCTGTCAGGCTCTCGAAAGATCAGCCGTATTGGAAATGAGGTTCGCAGCCGGCTGGAAAACATGGTCCAGAAAGGGCTGACGATCGTCACTGGCGATGCCAATGGTGCAGACAGGGCCATGCAGTCCTATCTGCACGAGTTGGGTTATTCCGATGTCACAGTGTATTTCGTTGGAGATGCGCCGCGGAACAACGTCGGAAACTGGCCGATCCGAAACGTCATTGTCGATGCGAAGCTGCAAGGGCGGGACTTCTACGCCCAAAAAGACCGGGAGATGGCGAGGGTTGCCGATCTCGGGTTTGTCTTGTGGGACGGCAAGAGCTCCGGCTCGGTCCAGAACATGCTGTGGCTCGTCGCGCAGAAGAAGACGGTCGTCGTCTACTACGCTCCCGAGAAGCAGTTTTACAACTTCAGGAACGAGAACGAGCTGATCGGTCTTCTCAGCAATTGCGATGACGAAATCCTGGACGATCTCGGTCGAAAAGTCGCGCTGCCCGATCGTTTGAAGAAAGCGAATCGAACCCAGCAGGCATTCAATCTCTAGATGGTGATGTTTTCCGAGATCTCGTTGCCGGTGCCGTCGCGGCAGATGACGAGGTTTTTGGTGTGCTGTTGTGCTCGTGCTGGCCGTCGTGCTCCACGGTCCGCCCCTCCGGGTGATGCTACCGGGGCGAGTGTAGCGGAAAATGACGACGAACGTAGAAGCCGGGTGAGGTCTGTCGGCCGATTTGAGCAGTCCAAAGCATCGGGACACGAAGTTATGTAATCCGGCCCATCTTCTTTTTTGTCGAGCGTGCGGTTTTCATTTTACGTAAGACCACAATGATTTCGCTGTCCATTGTCACTGTGCGTGCTCTACGTTCGAGCCGTCTTCGCTCGCTACGGCCGTATCGATTAATAGATCTTGGGACCCGCTTATTTTGAAGCCTCCTCTGTTCGACGGCTACCAGCCTAAAGCCCCGGGCCTTGAAGCAGTCGATCGTAAATTGATCGAGCAGCAGGCGAAAGCCGCCTGTTGACCGTCTACCCACGACAAATACGGCCTCCCCGCCAACCTTCAAGCTGTTGGCTAGATGTCGGCAAACTATTGCGTAGTCTGAAAGAAACCGGGTAACCATTCTGCCGAGCTTGCTATCAGCGTTTCCCGCCCAATAATTCCTTAGCGGCAGCTCAGTCTTGCTCGCGTCGACGCCTCCCAGGCATCTGCCGTCGATGTCCCCTCCTCGAACAGCCAGTCTAGAAAGCCCCTTGAGACGGCTGACGATGGCCAAACACAGCGAGGATGCCGCCCCGTACTGTACCGTTGTGCGAGAATCTCCGTATGGTGGTGACGTGAGGACGACATCAAACCTTGCGTGCTCTGACGATAGCAAAGCTTTTGCATTACCGCACGTAATCGTGGCCTTTGGTAGACTAATCTCGTCTGCTAGTTGCTTCGCGCAGTATTTCAGGCGCTTGTCGAAGATGCTCCAAGCACAAGGTCGAAATTCTGCTCGCTCTTCCGCGCTCATCCGATGCAGCTTCCAGCCGCTAGTTCTTGCGTATGAGACTTGCCGCGCAGTAGCACTGAGGGCTGCGGCGACCACGAGAAGTTCGGGTCTTGCGAGCCGCTTTCGGTTGATCCAGCTAATTATTCTCCCCAGTTCCCTCAAAGTCTGGTTGGAGAACCATTGGACCTTGCGCTCAAGCGAAAATTGTACCTGCCCATAGCTCTCGGTAGAACGCGCTTTGTTTAGTCCCTCTCGAATGCGCTGAATCTTCTCACTACTGGCGAGAGAGAACTTCGCTTCTGACAGAAGGCAAGCAAGAGGATTTGCGTCTAAGCCAACGCACAGATCTGCGTTTTTTGCGGCAGCTAGGAGCCGTCCTGTGCCACAGAACGGATCCAGTACTCTTGAGTTCGGAGGTACGAACCGCCTGGCTAGGGACGTTGCCAATTCGTCCGCCACCATCGCAGGATAAGGGTGCAGCTTGCTCAGGAAGGTCGCAGCTGCTCCTGTATGAGGTTTGTGAGACGTTCTACGCAACTCTGCACCGTCAGATATGACGTGTCGACCGTGACCGCTGGGGCTAGCGGTAAATGGCCACCGTAAAAAGCATTGCAGAAGGATTCATCTCCTTGGTCAAGACCAAGAAGGTCGTCAATCCCGATATTCACATCTCGTAGACGCGCCAGCCGAACTTCAGGGGACGCGGTTAATCTGACTAGATAGATGGGCTGGGTGAGGCCAGAGAGCACATAATTTAGAAAACGACCCTCTACCAAGCGAACCTCCCCTGGTGAGGACGTCGCCCAGTGAATCGTCTGTTGGTCGATGTCTCTGTGAATCTCTTCTGGCACCTCGCCACTTATTCCTCTCTTGGCAAGAGTGCTTTTGAGTTCATCACCGCACGATCTGATTGGAAAGCCAGAAGCAATAGACAGAGCGGCTGCTGAGGACGTTTTTCCAACTTTCGATTTACCGAAAATAGCGATGATCATAACTTCTGAAAGACCGCTATATGCTCGATTGGTTCCGCCGCCAGCCGATCTGATACCCGGCGACGGGTGGGCGTGCGTGGCAGAGGCCCCCAAACGAGCGGCATGAGTTCTGAGAAAAGTTCAAATATCTGAGTCGCTGTCCCTGGATATTTTTGGGATTCTCCAAGCACAATCGCGCAAAGACCTTGTTTTCGGAGAACGCGGTACATTTCGTCGCGGCACGTTTCCATATCCTTCGTGTATTCCGCTAAAAGGTTTCGACGACTGCGCCGATACCTGGCTCCGATTTCATCCTTTCGCTCATCGACAAGAGGCCAGTTCATCCACAAGTAAAGTAGCCGATTGGCGTGGGTGTAGTCGATCATTCCGATGTAGGGCGGAGACGTCACGATCAAATCGACTGCATTATTTGTGATTGCAAGGGATCGAGCGTCCTGTTGCACGACCAGTGCGTGATGTAGATTGAATTGCTCAAACGAACTTTGCCGAGGGAGAGCTTCGACACGTTCCCGAAAGAGCTCAATGACATTGTGATTCACGAGGGTTCTAGGGTGTACGTTGTCGGCGACCCAACCCCAGTGGTGACGTCGTTTCTTGCCTGTGCGAGTCTTTGATCCTGGTGTCGAAGCGCATTGAAATAGAATGTCCGAGAAGATCGCTCGCAAAACTAAACCCTCCTTGGGAGGGGCATTCTCAACTTCCTTCCAAAGGAATTTGAGCTGACTGAGCGTGTCGTCGGAGTACCAGTTGGACAGGTCGGGATTGCCTCCTTCCCCGCGACAGCCAATCGTTGACGTGCGACACTGCTGTTCGAAGACGAGCTTGTTTCGGAGGCGAGTCAAAAAGTCGTTGTTCAGACCATTCGTAAGGAGCGCAAGTTTTGCATTTGCAATGAGCCGAAACGCTGACAGCCGATCAGACGCAATAACTTTGCGTTTCAATTTCAGCGCTTCGATTGCGGTTGTCGCGCTCCCTGCAAATGGGTCGAGGACTAAGTCACCAGGATTGGAAAGAACTTGGATTAATGCGGATGGGATTTGGCCGATGAAATTGCCGGGAAACCAATGGATTGACTGAACAGATCCTCGGAGGGTGGTCGCCCTTGGGAAATTCCAGTCGATCCGTTCAAGTCGAGTTAGATCTAAAGGAGCCACGCTTGGCCGTTTGAGCTGGTTGCAGTCTGGTCGTGGATTACTTCGGTTCCGAGACGTGATGTAACGTTTTCGATCAAAAGCTTCAGTTCACGGTGGGTAAATGGGCGTTTAAGAGGTGATCCGACTCCAAGCAGCCATTGGTTCGACCCTTTTCCGAAGGTTTCTGCTTCACCGCTGTCAAAGTGCGCTGCGACTGCTCGCTCCCGCTTGTCTTGTATTCCGTAAGCGAAACAAGTTCTGTCGAGTGTCGATGACAAATGTAGAGAAAGTTCAAGTAGCTTTGGATAGGCCGGTCTCTTGCCTTTGAACCAGATCAAAGGTGTCGAGGTCCAAAGTTCGCCAACCATCCAACGCTCGGCCGCTTCTCTTACCTCCTTTGTCGAACTGTCCAGCAATCTAGCAATGAACTGCTGATCGAACATCCGCCAGTCGTCGACCCGAATTTCACCTGCTTCAAAGGCTCTGACGGTCGCATAGAGCAACATCAGCTTCCCAACGAAGTCTCTCTCGGCCAGCATTAGATTTTCATAGACGCTTCTTCGCGCCTCCTGCCAAGAGATGATGAATTGGCGTGCTTCTTTACGGAATATTGGCTGCCGGCTTGAGTCCGTGACGCCGACCAAGGATCGCGCGAGTCGTTCCGGAACAGCGAAATCGACGCGAAGACCCATGTGATAAGCCATGCGATAGACGTTATCGATATTGTCAATATCGATGTCGCCAGAGATGATGCGCCCGAGAGGGCCACCTCCTTGAATCGTGTCCATTATAGCCCGCAACGTACTTTCGACGTTGCGGCCGGAATAGACACTCGCCCACTCTCGGAGGCCGGGCCCGCGACCCAAAATGATCTGAAGATCCGCTCCTAGGAGCTCCTCGTCGGAATTTAGCAGTATTTCCCGCAGGCGCTCCTCGTGGGAGAACTTCGTTCCCACATATTGAAGCGCTTCTTCGGTGAGGTGACCGAACGAGGTTATTGCCCAATCGTGCAGAAGCGCAGACGCATCGAGCAGCAGCCGTTCGTCGTGATTCAGTGCTGGTCTGAGCGCTAGCAAAGTCGATAAATGAGCGACGCCAAGCACATGTTCAAAGCGAGACAGGTTTGCGATCGACGGCATATCTATCGAATCAACGTTCGACAGCCGGACATGGCGCAGCCGCTGAACGATCGGTCTTTGCGCCAGATTGTTTAGGTGTTCGTTGAGGTCGATCGATCCGTATAATGGGTCAATATACTGCCGATGTGGATGAGAGCTCATCTCCCTGCCTCCATTGTCGTTTCTGGATTGGAGAGAAAGTTTACGTCTCCAGCGATGTCAACGTACGTTTTGAGCAGCCGCCATTCATTATCTCCCAGTCCGGATTCGACGAAAACGGTGAGCATGCCGCCCCACAATTTCTCGGAGGGGATTACATGACGTAGGAAGATGCGAAACTGCTCAACTGATTCCAAGTCTGTGAGAGCTCCAGTGAATTCGTAGATGACCAGGGCCGGTTTTCTGCTTTCGCTGTTCGCATTCGTTTTGAATAGCTTAAAGGCGGCCGACGAAGCGCTGTGGATGCCCGCGTAAGTCCGCTTTGATTGGATCAATCGCGCGCCGGTCCCTGCAAAATCACGATCCTTCTTCGCATAGATCGAATCGATGAAGGCGAAATGGCTCGAATAGGCATCGATGGCAATTACATTTCCAGCGCGAGCTTGCCAGTCTTGACCCATCTCTTTTTGAAGATTGGCGATGAAGTCTATGGGATGGTTCGCGGCGGTCACGTATTGAACAAAATTTTCATGACGCAAGAATGCGGCGCTTAGGGCGACGAGAAGCTTTCTTGAGGCGTCAAGCCTCTCGACTTGAACTCCAATGGAAGACAACGATTGGTTGGCAGGCGAGTTCTTAGATAGATCGAGGCCGAAGTCAGATAGGACAGATAGAATCTTTCTCAGAAGGTCGGCATCTATCGGCAGCGCGTTGTTTGAATAGTTAGGCTTTGGATTTACGAGCGACCAAAACCGCTTCAACGGCCGAACGAGAGGTAAGTGGAAGAGATTGATCTTGTCGACGAAATAAATGAACCTGATGGTGGTTCTGTAGACGACAACGAGCGAAACGACCAACGCTGTTAGGAAGATTGCGGCCGCAACTTGCAAAGCATAACTTGTCCAAGCCGCCGGCATGAAGAAGGCGGCAGTGGTTGTGATCGCGACTAGTAGGCAAAGCAAGAATACTGGGAAGATATCGTTTATAACAAAAGGGGCTTTCCGCTCCCTTCCCACTAGAGTGTATAGCCCAATATGAAATGCTACCAAGCCTGCGGTGGCTGTAAGTATCGGCCACGGATTTTCGATCGTAAGAGTTGTCATCGCTAGACATTCTCGATCATAGTGTCTTCGAGAACTTCCACTTCGATCTCGCTTAGCTTGGAAATTGACGCATCGATGGCGCTTCCCCAGAGGTCGACCTGCTGACGAAGTATATCGTCAGAGAGGGAGACGTTCGATACCTGCTGAAGACACTTTTGTTCCAATGATTCGCTGCTCAATCCCAGCTTCTGTAATGTTTTCTCGGCTTCTTCCCGCGAAATGAGATCGTAAGCGGGCAATACTAATTTGATGCCATGGCGAGCAAGGATGCTGCTAAGTCGGGTGATCGCAATAGGTGATTGCTCCGGCCAGGAGCTTTGATAGCTCGCATAGCCGAAGGCAAGATTTGGAATCTTCAATCGAGCAGCTAGGACAGAAGACGCCACAACATAAGAATGATGGCAGGGCAGGCAGGTTTTCTCGTAAAACGAAGTATCGGTTTTGAGCGCCATCGGCTGCTTGACATGTAGCCAGCGGGTTGACGGCGGAAGTATTGCATTCATCTCCCGAATCCGTTGGCGAACTCTCTGGATCCCGACAAGGTGACCGGAGGAAATCGTTATTAGAAATGTGGTGGTGCCAGCTTGGCTAAGCCGAGCGGCGGCAATAGTCGAATCGCGCCCGCCGGAAAACATCACGGCGCAGCCGGCCTCTAGCCTCATTGCTGGTAGGACAGACCAGTCCATCATCCCGGCTCCAAATGCTGCCGCAGCAAGAATAACGCAATTCTGGATCGTATCAGCGTTGCTAGTGATTCTAAACCTGTGGTTCCGCCATGGGATCTGCTCCCCACAGCTTGAAATGCTTCGATGCGGAGCGGCTCTTCCGAAATTAAACAAAAACGGCCGGATCTTTCGATCCGGCCGCAACGCAAAACGCTACTGGCTAAGCCTACGCCACGCGACGCAACCTAGCCCCCGCCCAACTCTAGAATTCTTAGCTGGCCTTCTTGACCGGTGCGGTCTCGCCGACCTTCTTCTGGATGGCGCGCTTCAGCTCGAGGGCGCGCGGCGACAGGTCGTCGGCCTTGGCCTTGAGCAGGAAGGTGTCGAGGCCGCCATTGTGGTCGACGCTCTTGACCGCGTTGGTCGAGACGCGCAGGCGCACGTTGCGCTCCAGGGCTTCCGAGATGAACGTCACGTTGACGAGGTTCGGCAGGAAGCGGCGCTTGGTCTTGATGTTCGAGTGGCTGACCTTGTGGCCGACGAGGGGGCCCTTGGCCGTCAGTTCGCAGCGGCGAGACATGTCATAAATCCTTATCCTGACCCCCAACGAGTTGCGGCCGCCATTCGGGGCGCCACGGGGGCAAATTCTCTGTCCTTGCAGGGAGCGGCGGACGTATAGGGGGGATGACGGCTGGCGTCAAGTTTTTGGCCGGGGAATCATGCCACCCGGAAGGTGCGCTCCCTCCCCCGCCCGCGGGGGAGGGTTGGGGAGAGGGTGCCTCCGCGGAGGGGCAGCCGCGCGAAGTGTCCCCCAGAGGAGAGAGCCCTCACCCGCGCTACGCATAGCCGAGGCTCCGCCTCGGCGTTCTCTGGAGGACGGCCGCCGAAGGCGGCCTATGCTCTCCCGCAAGCGGGAGAGGTATCGGCGCCCGTGGCCTACCCGATCACCAAAACGGCAATGTTTAAAACCCCTTACCATCACATAAAGGGCGCATTCGCACCCGAAGAGTCCGGCCAGGTTCCGTCGTTTTGGCATCTCGGACATCCTTGCACATTGTGTCCCGCCATTTTTGGCTTAACTAACAAGGCCTGACGTCCCCATTGGATGGTTTTGTGGACATTCTGACCCCTCATCTGCCCCGGCTGCACAGCATCGGCCGGCTGGCTCTGGCGGCCCTTTGCGGGCTCGCGATGGCGTGGGAAGCCCGGCCGGCGGCGGCGCAAGGCAAGCTCGAGGCGCAGTATGAGGCGACGCTGTCCGGCATTCCGGTCGGCCGCGGCGCCTGGAATATCGACATCCAGGACGACGTGTTTTCGGCGGCGGCCTCTGGCGGCACCACGGGGATTTTGAAGTCGTTCGCGGGCGGCTCCGGCACCGGCGCCTCGCAGGGACGCGTGGTCAATGGCGCGCTGGTCGCAAGCGCCTACCAGGCTTCCACCACCACCTCGAAGAAGACCGAAGAGATCCACATCACCCTCGACAAGGGCAATGTGAAGGAGTTCGGCATCATTCCGGAGCCGCCGGTCGATCCCGATCGCATCGTCGTCACCGACGCGCATCGCCGCGGCGTGTTCGATCCGATGACGGCCTCGCTGGTGCGCGTGCCTGGAAACGGCGATCCGCTGTCGCCGGAGGCCTGTCACGGCAGCGCGCCCGTGTTCGACGGCCGCATGCGCTACGAGCTCAAGCTCGATTTCAAGCGCATGGAGACCGTGAAGGCCGAGAAGGGCTATCACGGCCCGGTCGTGGTCTGCTCGCTCTATTTCGTGCCTGTGGCCGGCTACATCCCCGACCGCCCCGTGATCAAATACCTCGCCGCCCAGCGCAACATCGAGATCGCGTTCGCGCCGGTGGCCGGCACGCGGATCCTGGTCCCGTTCTGGCTGAAGGTCCCGACGCCGCTGGGCCCGGCGATGCTGGAAGCGACCAGCTTCATCACCACCGCCCAGCCGCCGCGGGTTGCGAAGACGCAGTAGGCCCACACGCCGTAGCCCGGATGGAGCGCAGCGCAATCCGGGATTCTTCGCCTTTGGCTCCCCGCATTCCGCTCCGCGCCATGCGGGCTACGATATCTCCATCCCCTCAACACCTTAGCCGCCGACACCCCGCCATTCCCGCGCCGCCCGTTTCTACTGTGCATGGGGTTGTTTTCGACAAATCAAGTTGGGTGCCTTCGCGGCCAGCGAATCCATTTGACTCTGCCCCGATTCTGATTCGACTCCGCGCCGTCCCCAACATTAAGGAACGCGTCATCAAATCGTCGCTTGTACGCCGGGCCAAAACTCCATCTAGTGCAGGAAACAATGAGTCCCGCGACATGTTGCGTGAACGTAACAGGACTCCGAGGGGAGTCAGCGATTCGGCCGCGATTCGTTCTAGAGTCGTTCCGAAGCTTAAAGCCAACGGGAAAAGCGTCGCAAAGTGAGACAGTTGCGCGGGATTCGGGGAGATGCTCCCAAACACTCCGCTGTCATGCCCCGGCTTGACCGGGGCATCCAGCACGCCGCGGCCTTTCGGTCCAACCACCGCCGCCCCAAACAGCACTGACATTCGCCCCAATCGCCACTACCTAATCATCCAGACATGGCCTTCTCTTCCTCCCCCTTCGCTTCCGAGCGCGCGCTTGCCGATCGAGTTCCAGGCAGTGGCGTCACTGCGGTGCTCGGGCCGACCAACACCGGCAAGACCCATCTCGCCATCGAGCGGATGCTGGCGCATTCGTCCGGCCTGATCGGGCTGCCGCTGCGGCTGCTCGCGCGCGAGGTCTACAACAAGATCGTCGCCCGCGTCGGCCCTGAGGCCGTCGCGCTTGTGACCGGCGAGGAGAAGATCAAGCCGAAGAACCCGCGTTTTTGGGTCTCCACCGTCGAGGCGATGCCGCGCGACCTCGACGTCTCCTTCCTCGCCGTCGACGAGATCCAGATCGCCTCTGATCTGGAGCGCGGCCACGTCTTCACCGACCGCATCCTCAACCGCCGCGGCCGCGACGAGACGCTGCTGTTAGGGGCTGCCACCATGCGCCCGATCATCGAGCGTCTGTTGCCCGGCGTCTCCATGATCACCCGGCCCAGGCTGTCGCAGCTCGAATTCGCCGGCGACCGCAAGATTACGCGCCAGCCGCGCCGCACCGCCATCGTCGCGTTCTCGGCCGACGAGGTCTACGCCATCGCCGAGCTGATCCGCCGCCAGCACGGCGGCGCCGCCGTGGTGCTGGGATCGCTGTCGCCGCGGACCCGCAACGCACAAGTCGAGATGTTCCAGAACGGCGACGTCGATTACCTCGTCGCCACCGACGCCGTCGGCATGGGCCTCAATCTCGACGTCGATCACGTCGCCTTTGCCTCCGACCGCAAGTTCGACGGCTACCAGTTCCGTAGGCTGACGCCGTCCGAATTCGCGCAGATCGCCGGCCGTGCGGGGCGCGCCACACGCAACGGCACCTTCGGCACCACCGGCCGTTGCGGCCCGTTCGAGCCCGAGCTCGTCAACGCGCTCCAGAACCACACCTTCGACAGCGTGAAGATGCTGCAATGGCGCAACTCGAAGCTCGATTTCTCCTCCCTCGGCGCGCTCCAGGTGTCCCTGAACCAGTCGCCCGGCCATGAGGTCTTGACGCGCGCGCCGATCGCCGAGGACATGCGCGTGCTCGACCACGCCGCCCGCGACGTCGAGGTGCGCGATATCGCGCATGGCAGGCTTGCTGTGGAACGTCTCTGGGAGGCCTGCCAGGTCCCGGACTACCGAAAACTGTCGCCGGCAGCCCATGCCGAGCTGGTGACGACGCTGTACGGCTTCCTGATGCAAAAGGGCCGCATTCCCGACGCCTGGTTCGCGGCCCAGATCGACCAGGCCAACCGCGTCGACGGCGACATCGACACGCTGTCGGGCCGGATCGCGCAGGTCCGCACCTGGACCTTCGTCGCTAACCGGCCGGATTGGCTCGCCGACCCCGAGCACTGGCAGGGGACCGCGCGGGAGATCGAAAATAAATTATCTGATGCGCTCCATGAACGCTTGACTGAGCGTTTCGTTGATCGCCGGACCAGTGTATTGATGCGCCGCCTGCGGGAGAACACGAGCTTGAATACGGAAATCGGCAAGACCGGCGAAGTCATCGTCGAAGGCCATGTCATCGGCCGCCTCGATGGCTTCACCTTTGCACCGGATGCGGCGGAAGCCGGCTCCGATGCGAAAGCCTTGCAGGCTGCCGCGCAAGCGGTGCTCGCCGGCGAGATCAACGCGCGCGCCGAAAAACTGGGCAGCGCGCCGGACGAGCAGTTCGTGCTGACCTCCGACGGCACCATCCGCTGGACCGGCGATGCGGTGGCGCGACTCACTGCCGCAGAGGAGGCGCTGCATCCGCGCATCCGCATCATCTCCGACGAGCGCCTCACGGGCGCTCCCCGCGAGAAGGTGCAGGCGCGGCTCGATCTCTGGCTCAAGACGCATATCGAAAAGCTGCTCGGGCCGATGTTCGAGCTGTCGAAGGCCGAGGACGTCACCGGCATTGCCCGCGGTATCGCCTATCAGCTGGTCGAGGCGCTCGGCGTCTTGGAGCGGCCGAAGATCGCCAACGAGCTGAAGGATCTCGACCAGCCCTCGCGCGCGGTGCTGCGCAAATACGGCGTCCGCTTCGGCGCCTATCACATCTATTTCCCCGGCATCCTGAAGCCCGCCGCGCGTGCGCTCGCAGCACTGCTGTGGGCGTTGAAGCAGGACAATGTCGATCTGTCCTCGCTCTCGGGCGCGCAGCATCTGGCATCGTCGGGCCGCACCTCGTTCCCGGTCGACAAGGCGTTGCCGCGCGATGCCTATCGCGTGCTCGGCTACAAGCAGGCCGGCGAGCGCGCCGTCCGCGTCGACATCCTGGAGCGCCTCGCCGACCTGATCCGCCCGGCGCTGGCCTGGCGCGAGAATTCGCCGGGCGAAAAGCCCGCCGGCGCGTTCGACGGCCGCAGCTTTGTGGTGACGCAGGCGATGACCTCGCTCACCGGTTCCGCCGGCGAGGACTTCGCCTCCGTGCTGCGTGCGCTCGGCTATCGCATGGAGAAGCGCCCGCCGCTGCCGCCGAAGCCTGTGGCAGCTGAAGCGCCTGCTGTGGAGACGCCGGTGGCCGAGGCGGTTGCCACCGAGGAAGCTGCCGCGCCCGCGGAGACCCCGATCGAAGCCACCGCCGAGCCGGTCACCGTCGAAGACGCGCCCGGCATGGAGCAGCACGACGAGCCGGCGCAGGAAGAGCCCGCGCTCGAAGCCTCATCTGAAACGCCCGTCACGCCCGAAGACGCCCCCGGCATCGCGCCGCCGGCCGAAGAGCCCGCTGCACCTGTTGAGGCAACCGCTGAAGTCGCGCCCGCCGAGACCGCCGCAACGGAAGCGGCCGCATCGCCCGATGCTGCCGCGCCTGAATCCGCTGCCGCGCCCGCCGAGCCCGAGCTCGTCGAGGTCTGGCGTCCCGGCGGCCGTCACGAGGATCGCAAGCCGCGCCACGAGCGCCATCGGCATCAGCGTCATCACAACCAGCCGCGTTCGCAGCAGACGAGCGCAGAGGCAGGTGCTGCTGCGCCGGCCGAAGGTGAAGCGGCGCAAACTGCCGATGGCGAGAAGCGTAACGAGCGTCATCGTCACGGTGGTCATCGCAGGGATGGGGCTAAGGATTTCCGCAAGCCGCGTGAAGGTGGTGCCGAGGGTGGCGAGCGCCGCGAGCAGCGCAACGACAACAACCGCCGCTTCGAGGGCAAGGACCGCGATCGCAACAAGGGCAAGCCCGGCGATCGCGACGGCGGCCGCGAGCATCGCGGCGGCCGCGACCGCGACAAGGGCCGCGATCGCCAGGGCGGGCCGTCGCTGCGTCCCTACGCATCGACTGCGAATCCGCGCGAGCGCGATCGGCCCGTCGATCCCAACTCACCCTTTGCAAAGCTCGCCGCGCTGAAAGAGCAGCTCGCCGGTCGCAAGGAGTGATCCCACGACCGAGCGGCAGCGTCTCGACAAATGGCTGTGGCACGCGCGGGTGGTGAAGGCGCGCACCTCCGCGGCTGAGCTCGTCGAGTCCGGCCACGTCCGCGTCAACGGTGCCCGCGAAAAATCGCCGGGCCATGCGATCAAGCTCGGCGACGTGCTCACCATCGCGCTCGATCGCACCGTGCGCGTGCTGAAGGTGATGGCGTTCAACGACAAGCGCGGCGACGCTTCCTCCGCGCGCGTGCTCTACGAGGAGCTCAGTGATGCAAAGCGCAATTAATTGCGCTTTCAGTTCATTTCTTGGCCGATCACACGCATAAAGCCGTCATGATCGGGGCTTCCCGACCTTGCGGCGCCGGGCCATCCGCGCTACGCAAGCCGCGACTTTTAAAAGAGCTTTTCGGAGCGTTGGATGACTTACGTCGTCACTGAAGCCTGCATCAAGTGCAAGTACACCGACTGCGTCGAGGTCTGCCCGGTCGACTGTTTCTACGAGGGCGAGAACATGCTCGTCATCCATCCTGACGAGTGCATCGATTGCGGCGTGTGCGAGCCGGAATGCCCCGCCGACGCCATCAAGCCGGACACGGAACCGGGCCTTGAAAAGTGGCTCCAGGTCAACGCCGACTACGCCAAGAGCTGGCCGAACATCACCCAGAAGAAAGAATCACCCGACGACGCCAAGGAGTTCGACGGGATGGAAGGGAAGTTCGAGAAATATTTTTCTCCGAATCCGGGCTCCGGAGACTAAATTCCGGCGCAAACTTAACCCTAATACCTTCGTCGGCGTTGAAAACCAGTCACAATAGCCCCTAAATCATTGATTTTTGCGGGAAATGTGCTATATTGGGCACATTAAGCCGAACCCCGTCAGCCCCGTTGGCCCCTCTGGGTTCCCGTGAAACCAAATGTCGAAACAGGGGCGTGGCAGTTTCCGCGCGCAGGCTGTGTCACAGAAAACGCGTAAAAAGAGTACTTCAGCGAGGGCTTCCCATAAGGAGGCCAAAAAAGTCGCCGCGGCCAGCCGTAGCGCATCCAAGGGTCGGGCCGCTGCCAAGGCGCCGCCGGCTGCAAAGTCCTCGAAGAACAAAAGAAGCGCAATGCCTCACAAGACTGCCAAACCGGCCGCGAAAGCGACCGTTGCCAAGCCTGCTGCCAAGGCTCCCGCTGCTAAGGCTCCCGCTGCCAAGCCCGTTGCTCCGAAGGCCCCTGTTGCTGCCGCCCCTGCCAAAGCCCCCGTTGCTGCTGTCAAGCCGGCCGTGAAGGCCGCTGCACCCGCGCCGAAGGTCGAGGAAAAGAAGGTTGTGACCCAGCGCCAGGGCTTCAAGGCCAACGAATTCGTCGTCTATCCCGCTCACGGCGTCGGCCAGATCCTGGCCATCGAGGAGCAGGAAATCGCGGGTGCGAAGCTCGAGCTGTTCGTCATCAACTTCATCAAGGACAAGATGACGCTGCGCGTTCCGACCGCCAAGGTCGCCAACGTCGGCATGCGCAAGCTGTCCGAGCCCGCGCTGGTCAAGAAGGCGCTGGAGACATTGAAGGGCCGCGCCCGTGTCAAGCGCACGATGTGGTCGCGTCGCGCCCAGGAATACGAAGCGAAGATCAATTCGGGCGACATCGTCGCGATCGCGGAAGTCGTGCGCGATCTCTATCGCTCCGAGTCGCAGCCCGAGCAGTCCTACAGCGAACGCCAGCTCTATGAAGCGGCGCTCGATCGCCTCTCCCGCGAGATCGCGGTGGTACAGCACTCGACCGAGACCGAAGCGGTCAAGGAGATCGAGGCCCAGCTCGCCAAGAGCCCGCGCCGCACCGGTGCCAAGGCGGAAGCCGCCGAAGGCGAGACGGATGCCGAGGGCGATACCGACGATACCGATGGCGACGACACCACGGTCGCCGACGAGGCTGCGTAAGCGCTTCGCGATCGTCGATCGCAACAGATCAAAAGCCCGGCCGAGAGGTCGGGCTTTTTGTTTGATGCATGCGACGATGATCCTCTCACTTGCCGCGAGATCTCTCCATGCCGCGCTACTTGACGCGAGCAAGCCTCGCCGCTCTTTGATCGAGGATCTCCAGAAAACTCTGCTGCGCAGGCGTAAACGGCTGATTCTTGCGATAGGTCAAACCGATCGCACGTGAATTGGCGGGGAGCTCGATCGAGAGAGCCTTCAGTCCTCTCGCAATGGTTTTCAGCTTTGTGGGCGAGTAGGTCAGCAGTGCGATGACGTCACTGTTCATGACCATCTGCTCGGCAAGCGCAAAGGTGACGATCTCGCAGGTCTGTGATGGCGGCACCAAACCCTGTCCGATCAGCAGTTCCTCGAAATAGCGCCGCGTCGGCGTGCCGTGCGGTGCAACGACCCAGTTTTCGCCGACGAGATCTTTCAGCTTGCGGCGGCCCTTGGCCAGACGATGATCCGCGCGCGCGATTATGGCGAAGAACTCATCGTAGAGATGCCGCTCCTCGAGGACGTCATAAGGCGGCGGCTGGCGCAGCGGGCCGATGACGAAGTCCAGCTCGCCCTGACGCAATCCGTCGATCAAGGCGGCATAGCTGCCGGTGACGGCCTGAAGGCGGACATGCCGATGCCGGCTCAGCATCTTGCCGAACACCTTGACCACCATGTCCTGCTCGGAGAACGGCAACAGGCCGACGGCAACGCGTCCTGTCACCTTGCCGGACAACGCCTCGAGCTGTTCCGGCAGCGTCATCACATCCATCAGCAGCTTCGTGTGCAGGTCGGCCAGGATGACGGCGTCGCCCGTTGTCTTCATGCCGGACCGCGTGCGCTCGAATGGCGGCCTGCCTGTTGCTGCCGCGATCCGGCCGAGCGCGCGGCTGATGTCCGGTTGTGATCGTTCCAGATATTCGGCCGCGGCCGACACGTTGCCGGTCTTCCTGACCGCGCTGACTGCGTTGAGCAGCTCCCAGGCAAGGTGATGGCCGAGATCGGCAATACGCGCGCCTGTGGCCCTCAGCGCCTCCTGCGCGCTCTCAATGTTCGACATCATGTGGCGGCAGCGCGCGATGACAATCTCGCCCTGCGACGTCGGCTCCATCCCGGTCCAGCCACGCGCGAACAGTTGCTGGCGCAGGCCGCCTTCGACCTCGGCGATGGCGCGGGACAGGCTGCTTTGGCTGGCGTTCAGCTGCTCGCTTGCGCGCGCAAGGCTGGCGCAACTCGCCACCGCGCTGATGACCCGCACCTGCTTGATGGTGAGGATGGGTGTTCGTTTCACGTGGGTGTTCTGGGCCTGCTGCCGGACCGATGCCTTCGGACGATCGGAGCAATATTCACTTTTTGCAAGGTCTATTTCAAAGCCTGCATAATTGCCCGCTGCCCTATTCTGCTAGCTAGAGACGATAATCATCGCGCCGCCGACGCGCCGGCGTCGCCCGGGAGGTCTCATGTCCGGCAAGGGTATCGATGCCGTCGTGCTCGCGCGCCGCGGCTTGACCGATCGCATCGCCGAATTCTGGATCGGACGCGCGGATGGCCACCCTCTGTCGATGGCGGAATCCGGCAGTCATATCGAGCTGCATTTCGGTGGCGGCAAACATCATTTCGCGCGGCACTATTCGATCGTCGGTCCGCTCACGCTTCACGATGCTCCCGAGCCCTTCTGGCGGATTGCCGTTCAGCGCGAGGATCGATCCCGCGGCTCCGCCTTCATTCACGACAATTTCGGTCCCGGTACGGCATTGACCGTTTCGCGGCCGATCAACGCCTTCAGACTGGCTCGCCATCAGGCGAACAGATTGCTGGTCGCCGGCGGCATCGGCGTCACACCCATGCTTGCGATGGCGCGTTCGCTGCGGATGCGGAATCTCGACTTCTCGATGTTCTATGCGGGCCAGGAGCGCTCCGCGATGGCCTATGTCGGAGAGCTGGGAGGCCTGTGCGGCAATCGCCTGACCCTCCACGAGAGTCGGCGTGACGGCATTCCCGGTTTCACCGGCCTGCTGTCCGGCCAACCCGCCGGGACCGAAGTCTATGTCTGCGGACCTGGCGCGATGATCGAGGCTTTGCGTGAGGCCGCATCCGCACTCGGCTGGCGCAAGGAGCGCGTCCGCTTCGAAGTCTTCAATGCGGCCCACAGGCCTGATGACAGAGATTTTGAGGTGCGGCTGTCGAGTGGCCACCGTGTGAAGGTTGGCGCCGGCATGACCATCCTCGAGACGCTCGAGCTCGCCGGCGTCGACACATTGTCGAGCTGCCGCCGCGGCGAGTGCGGTCTCTGCGTCACCGACGTCGCGGAATACGACGGCGAGCTTGACCACCGCGACCGCTATTTCAGCGACGAACAACATCGCGGAGGCCAGCAGATCGCGATCTGCTGCTCGCGGATCACCGGCCGCGCGCTTGCCCTCAACATTTAGCCCAACAAGGAAGGGTGCCGATGGATACGATCGACCTGTCCGGACCAACCGACGAGGCCATCTTTGCCGCGATGGAGCCGCAGGAGCCCGGCGATTTCGCTAACCACGCCACGCCGCTGATCCGCCATTGCTGGTATGCCTGCGCGCGCGCGAGCGAGATCGGCCGCACGCCGCTGGCGCGCAAATTGCTCGGGATCGATGTCGCGTTGTTCCGCACCGAAGCTGGCGCGCCGGTCGCGATGCGCAACCGCTGCCCGCATCGGTCCTTTCCGCTCGCCCGCGGCAAGCTCGTCGGTGACCGGCTGGTCTGCGGCTATCACGGCATGGAGTTCGGACCCGACGGGATCTGCGCCCATATGCCGGCACTCACCCAGGCGCCCGCGACCGCAACTGTCCAGACCTTTCCGATCGCGGACCGTGGGCCGCTCACCTGGATCTGGATGGGTGCGCCTGATCTCGCCGACGAAGCGCTGATCCCGGACACCTCGTGGCTCAGCGATCCCGCCTGGGGAACGGTGACCGGCAGCTTCCACATCAAATCCGACTACGTGGCGATGCACGAAAACCTGATCGACCAGACTCACTTTCCGTTCCTGCATCCGGGTACGGTGGGCACGCCGGAATACGCACGCTCGAAGCTCAGCGTCTCCACCGAGAACAACCAGGTGGTCATTCGCCGCGAGCTGAAGGACGCCCCGCCCCCGGGCGTCTACGGCAAACCGGCCAACATCATGCACAAGCGGGTCGATCGTGCGTCCGAGGCGCGCTTCGTCTCGCCTGCGCTTCACACCGCCTTTGCCAGCGTCCGCGATCCCGCGCCCGATCCGGGGCAGCCCTCGCTCTACCGTTACAACATCACCCACGTCTTCACGCCGGAGACCAACAATTCCATCCATTATTGGTGGTTCAACTCGCGCGACTATCGACCGGTTGATTCCGAGATCGACAAGTTCATGTTCGAGGCGCATTCGCAGGCCTATCACGAGGATGTCGAGGCCCTCGAATGGATCAGCGAGGTCGTACGGACCGACGGCGAGGCGCAATTCGATCTGAGCTTTGCGCCCGACAAGCCCGGCCTTATGGCCCGCCGCATCATGTATCGACTGTCTGCAAAGGAAGCGCGCTGAGCGCAGCGCAATCACTACGGATGACCAAAACAAAATTGAAGGGGAGAGACGCGTGAGCAAGCAATTGAACGTCTGGTGGATGGCTGCAGCGACGGCGCTGGGGCTGGCGACCGCGGCACAGGCTGCGGATCCCATCAAGATCGGTGTGATCATTCCAATGACCGGGCCGTTCCAATCGAACGGCAAGCAGATCGAAGCCGCCATCAAGACCTATACCAAGGAGAAGGGCGACACGGTCGCCGGCCGCAAGATCGAGTTCATCCTTCGCGACGATCGCGGCGCGCCGGATATCGCCAACCGGTTCGCCCAGGAGCTTCTCGCGCAGGACCGCGTCTCGATCCTGACAGGATTTGGCAACACGCCTGCGGCGCTCTCGGCGGCGGCATTCGCCGCCAAGGCCAAGGTACCGCAAGTGATCATGGTCGCAGCGACATCGTCGATCGTGGAAAAATCGCCCTACATCGTGCGGACCTCGCAATCGATCCCTCAGATCGCAAGCGTCATCGGCGAGTGGGCGCCGAAATCGGGTTCGAAGACTTTTGTGAGTATCGTGTCTGAGTACGGGCCGGGACTAGATGCCGAGGAATGGTTTGCCAAGACCGTCGAAGCGCATGGCGGCCGCGTGATCGAGAAACTGAAGGTACCGCTCGCCAACCCGGATTTCGCGCCGTTTCTCCAGCGCGCCGCCGATGCCAAGCCGGACGCACTCTTCGTGTTCGTTCCCACAGGTGCAGGCGGCAACTTCATGAAGCAGTTCGTCGAACGCGGCCTGGACAAGGCCGGCATGAAGCTGGTCGCGATGTCGGACCTGACCGACGATGATCTCCTCAACAACATGGGGGATGCAGCTGTTGGGGCCGTCACGGGCGGCCCCTATTCGGCGAGCCACGACTCGCCCGAGAACAAGGCCTTCGTCGCCCAGTTCAAGGCGGCCAATCCCGGCATGCGCCCCAACGTCGTCGCCGTGAGTGCTTGGGACGCTCTCGAACTGATCTATCGCGCCGTGGAGGCGACCAAGGGTGACACCAATGGCGATGCCCTCATCGCTGCCATGAAAGGGCAGAGCTGGAACAGTCCGCGCGGACCGATCTCGATCGATCCGGCGACCCGCGACATCGTCCAGAACATCTATATGCGCAAGGTCGAGCGCCACGACGGCGAGCTCTACAACATGGAGTTCGAAACTTTTCCGAACGTGAAGGATCCGGCGCATGGCGCGTCGGAAGGCAAATGACGGACCGCGGTCATATGAACGTCTCCTTGAACGCTGCGATCCGGGCCGACACGGTGGGCAGCCTGCTGCGACCGGATTATCTCCACGCGGCGCGGCGACGCTTTGAGCTGGGCGAGATCGATGCAGCGGCGCTGCATCGGACAGAAGACCGCGCGATCGCCGAAATCATCGCCTACCAGGAGGGGCTCGGGCTCCCCGTCGTCACCGACGGGGAGTTCCGGCGCGAGAACTGGTGGATTGACTTCGTCCGCAAGCTCGAGGGCGTCGAGATCGTCGCAGGCGGCGGGACCGCTTTCGCAACCAATGAGGCTCCGCGATATGTGCCGAAGTCGGTGCGGGTCTCGGGTCGTGTCGGCGCCGCCGCGCCGATCCTTACCGACGATTTCCGCTTCGTCCAGAAGCATGCCAAGACCGTTGCCAAGATCGCCGTGCCGTCGCCGACGCGGTTGCATTTCCATGGCGGTCGCAAGTCTGTCTCGGCAGAGGTTTATCCCGACATCGAGGCCTTCTTCGGCGATGTTGCGGCGGTGTACCGCCGCGAAATTGCCGCGCTGGAGGCCGCCGGCTGCCGCTACATACAGATCGACGATCCTTTGCTCAGCTATTTCCTTGATCCGAATCTGCGCGCCGAGGTCGTCGCCGATGGCGACGATCCCGACACCCGGCTGCGGCGCTACATCCGTCTCATCAACGATTGCATCGCGGAGCGGTCGGCAGCGACGACGATCGGCATCCATATTTGCCGCGGCAATGCGCGCAGCACCTGGCTAGCGGAAGGAACGTATGAGGGGCTCGCCGACAGCTGCTTCGCGCTACTCGATGTCGACCGCTTCCTGCTCGAATATGACGACGAGCGCAGCGGTTCGTTCGCGCCGCTGCGCTTTATGCCGAAGGGCAAGCAGGTCGTGCTCGGCTTGGTCACGACCAAGCATGCGCAGCTTGAGGACAAGGATGCCCTGAAGCGGCGCCTGGACGAGGCTGGGAGGCTGATTGATCCGTCGCTCCTCGCGCTCAGCCCGCAATGCGGCTTTGCCAGCGTGGTCGAAGGCAATCTGATCACGGAGGTCGACCAACGCGCCAAGCTCGCGCTGGTGGTGCAGACGGCAAGGGAGTATTGGGGGGCCGCGTAGGGGGCCGGGGCGACGGCGGCCCTATTTCACCGGCCGCTTCTCGAGCTTTCTTGCCAGCGTCCTCCGGTGCATGCCGAGCCGCCGTGCCGCCTCCGAGATGTTGAAATCGGTCTCGATCAGCGTCTGGTGGATGCGTTCCCATTCCAGCGTCTTGATCGAGGTCGGCCGCACATCCAGCGCGACCTCGGCGTTGCCTTCGGCCTTGTGGAAGGCGGCCTCGATGTCGTCGGTGTTGGAGGGCTTTGCCAGATAGTGGCAGGCGCCCAGCTTGATGGCTTCGACGGCGGTCGAGATGCTGGCGAAGCCGGTCAGCACCACGATCAGCATGTCTTCGTCGTGGGTGTGCAGCAGCTCGACACAGGCAAGGCCCGAGGCGCCGCCGAGCTTGAGATCGACCACGGCGTAGCCAAAAGAGCGCTCCTCCAGGACTTTCCGGACCTCTTCGATCGAGGCGGCAAGCACGACTTCGTAGCCGCGGCGCTCGAACGAGCGCTTCAGCGTGCGCGCGAAACCTTCGTCGTCCTCGACGACGATGAGCGAACGGTCAGGCGTCAAAGCTACCTCCGATCGCGAGCGTTGCCAGCGGCAGCGTGAGACGGACCGTGGCGCCGCGCTTCCTGTGGTTTTCGGCGGTCACGCTGCCTCCCAACTTGCGCACCACGTTCACCACCAGGAACAGGCCGAGCCCGCCGCCGGCGCGGCCCTTGCTCGACTGGTAGGGTTTTCCGAGCTGCGCCAGCATCTCCGGCGCGAAGCCCGGGCCACGGTCGCTGATCGACAGTACGAGATTGTCGCCCTCGCGCTCGGCCAGCAGCTCGACCCAGTCGCGCGAGACCTCATAGGCGTTGTCGAGGACGTTGAAGATCACCTGCTTCAGCGCGACGTCGGACACGATCGCGACGTCCTCGCCAAACGTGTTGACGAAATAGAGCGTCCGCGCCGATCGCGCGTTGCGCCATTCCTCGACCAGTGCAGTGACGAAGGCCGTGACCGTCGTCGGCGACGAGCCTTCGCCGCGCGCTTCGCCCGCCGACACCAGAATGCCGGTCACGATGGATTTGCAGCGTTGCAGCGAGGTCTCCATCTCGGTGAGATCCTCGGCGAGCTCCCGATCGCCGGCGAGATCGGGCATGCGGCGCCAATCGCTCAGAATGACCGAAAGTGAGGCCAGCGGTGTGCCGAGCTCATGCGCCGCGCCGGAGGCGAGCAGGCCCATGCGGACGATGTGATCCTGTTCGGCGGCATGCTGACGCAGCGCCGCCAGATGCGCATCGCGCTCGCGCAGGTTCCTGTTGATGCGGGTCACGAACACCACCAGCAGCACGGCGTTCAGCGCGAAGCCGAGCAGCATGCCGGTGACGGTGAGCGTATAGGTCTCGCTCAGCGGATTCGGCGGCAGGTCGAGCGGCCGATAGGCCAGGGTCAGCCAGACAAAGCACGCACAGGTCAACGCCACCAGCGACCAGGTCGAGCGGGCATCGAGCAGCACGGCGCCGAGCGTCACCTGGAGCAGGAACAGCGAGGTGAAAGGATTGGTGGCGCCGCCGCTGAGGTAGAGCTGCGCAGTCAGAGCTGCGACATCGAGCATCAGCGCGACCAGCAGCTCATTGTTGGTGATCGCAGCGCGATGGCGCACCCAGACCAGGCTCGAGACATTCAGGAACACCAGCGCGCCGATCACCGCACCCATCCGCGTGATAGGCAGCGGAATGCCGAGCCAGAAATGCACGCCGCCGATGGTGACGATCTGGCCGACCACCGCGGTCCAGCGCAGCTGGATCAGCAGCGCCATGTTCTTGCGATTGGTCTCGTCGTCGGTCGGCGCCGCGCCGATCAGCTCGCTGCGCGCGTCCGCCTGCGATTGCAGCGTGACGGCGGGCTCGCCGTAGGTGTTCCCGTCATCAGGTCGGTTCGACGATCGTTCCAGCATCTGATCCCGTCCTGCGTGCGACAGCATCAGAGCCGCCGGCCGGTTCGTGGACGAAGCGCTTGCGGCGGAACAGCCCGCCGCCGAATGTGACGAAAAGTCGACCTGCCAGCATGAAAGCCAGGGCAAACCACGTCAGCGCGTAGATCAGGTGGTTATTGGGAAAGCGGACCACGGTCAATCCGCCGATCGGACCGTTGCCGGCTTGTGATCCGGCGTCGGCATCGATGAAGAAAGGGGCGACGCCGTCGAGGTCGCGTGCTGCCGCAATCGCGGCGACATCACGCGAATACCAGCGGCCGTGGACGGGGTCGTTGTTGCGGAGAAAGCCGCCTTTTGGCTCCGTCATCCGCAACAGGCCGGTGATTTCGACCCGGCCGTCCTGATTGCCGTCCCGGCGCATCGATGCATCGCGCCGTTCGGACGGCACAAAGCCGCGGTTGATCAAGACCAGCGTGCCGTCGCTGCGCTCGAGCGGCGTCAGCACCCAATAGCCGGGGCCTTCCTCGGTGACGGCCTGAACCAGCGTCTCGCGGTCATGCAGGAAGTGGCCGGTGACCGCGACGTGCCTGTATTCGTCGTTGGCGGCGGTGACCGTCGGCCATGACGCGGGCGAGGGGATCGGCCGGGCCGCCGCATGAACCCGCTGCTCGACGCGGTCGATCAGCGCCAGCTTCCAGGTGCGGCGTTCGACCTGCCAGAGGCCGAGGCCGATCAGGGTGGCGAAGGCGATGAGCGAGAGAACCGTGAGCGACAAAGAGGGACGCGCAGCCCTTATTAGGCTGCGCGTTTCGCGTCCGTCGGATCTCACGGGATCGCTCACTTCATGCCCGTCATCTCGTGGATCGGCATCATGTTGCTGTTGAGGTGGTTCATCACCCACAGCGAACCGGACAGTGCGATCGCCACCATGACGATGGTGAAGATCAACGCCATCATGCTCCAGCCGTTCTCGGACTTGGGGCTCATGTGCAGGAAGTAGATCATGTGCACGACGATCTGCACGGCTGCGAAAGCCATGATCACCAGCGCAGTGATCTGCTTGCTCGGCAGCGTGCCGCTCATCACCAGCCAGAACGGGATCGCGGTGAGCACCACCGAGAGCACGAAGCCGAGCATATAGGTCGAGAACGTGCCGTGGGCGTGACCATCACCGTGGTGATGATCGTCCGCGTGGGCGGCGTGGGTGTCGGTGTTCATCGCAGAACTCCCAGGAGATAGACGAAGGTGAAAACGCCGATCCAGACCACGTCGAGGAAGTGCCAGAACATCGACAGGCACATCAGGCGGCGGCGGTTGGCCTCGATCAGGCCGAACTTCCAGACCTGCACCATCAGGGTCACCAGCCAGATCAGGCCGCAGCTGACATGCAGGCCGTGGGTGCCGACCAGGGTGAAGAAGGCGGACAGAAAGGCGCTGCGCTGCGGCGTCGCGCCTTCATGGATCATGTGGGCGAATTCGGTGAGCTCGATGCCGATGAAGGCGGCGCCGAACAGGCCGGTGATCGCGAGCCACATCTGGGTCTGGCCGATCTTGTTCTGCTGCATCGTCAGCATCGCAAAACCATAGGTGATCGACGACAGCAGCAGCATCGTGGTGTTCACCGCGACCAGGTCGAGATCGAACAGATCCTTCGGCGCGGGCCCGGCGGCGTAGTTGGCGCCGAGCACGCCGAAGGCGGCGAACAGCATCGCGAAGATGAGACAATCGCTCATCAGATAGATCCAGAAGCCGAGCGAGGTGCTGTAGCCTTCGGGATGCGGGTGTTCGTCGGCGAGATAGAAGACCGGCTCGCCGGTCTGGGCGGGATTGACAGAGACCGTCATTTACTTGGCTCCGGCGAGCAGTTGGGTGCGTGCTTCCTCGGTCTCCACGACCTTGTTGGCCGGAATGTCGAAGTCGCGGTGATAGTTGAAGGTGTGGCCGATGCCGACGACGAGCATCGCGGCAAAGCTGACGGCAGCAAGCCACCAGATGTACCAGATCAGGCCGAATCCCATCGCGGTGGCGAAGCCGGCGAGGATGATGCCGGTGCCGGTGTTGCTCGGCATGTGGATCGGCTTGAATCCGGCGAGCGGACGCTGGTAGCCGCGCTTCTTCATGTCCCACCACGCGTCGTTGTCGTGAACGACGGGGGTGAAGGCGAAGTTGTAGTCCGGCGGCGGCGAGGAGGTCGCCCATTCCAGTGTGCGCGCATCCCAGGGATCGCCGGTGACGTCCTTGAGCTGCTCGCGCTTGAGGAAGGAGACTGCGAACTGCATCAGCATGCTGAGGATACCGATGAAGACGAAGACGGCACCGATCGCGGCGATGACGAACCAGATCTGCAAGGACGGATCGTCAAACACGCGGAGGCGGCGGGTCACGCCCATCAGGCCGAGCACGTAGAGCGGCATGAAAGCGAGGTAGAAGCCGGTGACCCAGAACCAGAACGACATCTTGCCCCAGAACGGATCGAGCTTGAAGCCGAACGCCTTCGGAAACCAGTAGTTGATGCCGGCGAACGCACCGAACACGACGCCACCGATGATCACGTTGTGGAAGTGCGCGATCAGGAACAGGCTGTTGTGCAGCACGAAGTCGGCCGGCGGCACCGCGAGCAGCACGCCGGTCATGCCGCCGATCACGAAGGTCAGCATGAAGGCGACGGTCCACAGCATCGGCAGCTCGAAGCGGATGCGGCCGCGATACATCGTGAACAGCCAGTTGAACATCTTCGCGCCCGTCGGGATCGAGATGATCATCGTGGTGATGCCGAAGAACGAGTTGACGCTGGCGCCCGAGCCCATCGTGAAGAAGTGGTGCAGCCAGACCAGGTACGACAGGATGGTGATGACCACCGTGGCGTAGACCATCGAGGTGTAGCCGAACAGCCGCTTGCCGGAGAAGGTCGATGTCACTTCCGAGAAGACGCCGAAGGCGGGGAGAACCAGGATGTAGACCTCGGGGTGGCCCCAGATCCAGATCAGGTTCACGTACATCATCGGGCTGCCGCCGAAATCGTTCGTGAAGAAGTTGGTGCCGACGTAACGGTCGAGCGAGAGCAGCGCGAGCACGACGGTCAGGACGGGGAAGGAAGCGACGATCAGGATGTTGGTGCAGAGCGAGGTCCAGGTGAACACCGGCATCCGCATCATGGTCATGCCGGGGCAGCGCAGCTTGACGATGGTGCAGATCAGGTTGATGCCCGATAAGGTCGTTCCGACGCCCGCGACCTGGAGCGCCCAGATGTAATAATCGACGCCGACATCGGGACTGTAGCCGATGTTCGACAGCGGCGGATAGGCCAGCCAGCCGGTGCGGGCGAATTCGCCGATGAACAGCGAGGCCATCACCAGCACCGCGCCGCCGACGGTCATCCAGAAAGAGAAATTGTTCAGAAACGGGAACGACACGTCGCGCGCGCCGATCTGGAGCGGCACGACATAGTTCATAAGGCCGGTGACGAACGGCATCGCCACGAAGAAGATCATGATCACGCCGTGGGCGGTGAAGACCTGGTCATAGTGATGGGCGGGGAGGAAGCCTTCGGAGCCGCCGAACGCGAGCGCCTGTTGCGCGCGCATCATCAGCGCGTCGGCGAAGCCGCGCAGCAGCATCACGATGCCGAGGATCATGTACATGATGCCGATGCGCTTGTGGTCGACGGTGGTGAACCATTCGCGCCACAGATAGCCCCAGAGGCGGAAATAGGTGACGCCGGCGAACAGCGTGATGCCGCCGAGCGCGACCATCACGAAGGTGCCGACGAGGATCGGCTCGTGCAGCGGCAGCGAATCGATGCCGAGACGGCCGAAGATGAGCTTGAGTAGATCGGGAGACATGCGGGCTCTCTTTAGGAGTCTGACTTCAGGAGTCGGACTTGGGACGTTGTCCGAGGAAGAAGGACGAGGACTTCAGCGGCGTGAAGGTCGGCCGCTTCAGGCCTGCGCCGACGAGGGGCGTGGTGTCGACCGGCGCCTTGACCGCGGCCGTCGTCTGGCCTTGCGGCGCATCCGGCGTGCAGGTGCCGGCGACGAAGACAGGCTCGGGCCCGAGCGCGGTGCCGCGGCGGGCGTATTTGTCGTAGGCGAGCGGCAGCGTGTTGTTCAGGCCTTCGTGGCCCAGGCCGCCCTTGGCGTCGATTGCCATCATCTCGCTCTGGCACATCTTGCCGGTCTCGACGCACATGTTGAGGATCAAGCGGTAGAGATCGGCATCGACCGTGCCCCAGCGGCGCACTGGTTCGTTCTGGCTCGGCTTCTCGAGCTCAAGATATTCGGCGCGGCCGAGCGAGCCGCCCGCCGACTTGGCCTGCGCGATCCAGTCGTCAAAGCCCTTGTCGTCGAGACCGTGGAAGGCGAAGTGCATGCCGGAGAAACCGGCGCCGCTGTAGTTCGCCGAAAAGCCCTTATAGGTGCCGGCGTGGTTGATCACGGCGTGGAGCGACGTCTCCATGCCGGGCATCGCATAGATCTGTCCAGCGAGCGCGGGGATGTAGAACGAGTTCATCACCGAAGACGCGGTGATGTGGAAGTTGATCGGGCGATCGACTGGTGCGGCAAGGTCGTTGACGGTGGCAATCCCGTAGTCGGGGTAGATAAAGAGCCACTTCCAGTCGAGGGCGACGACGTCGACCTCGAGCGGCGCTCTGGCCTGATCCACTGCGCGCTGCGCATTGATCCGACCGATGTTGCGATAGGGGTCGAGCAGGTGCGTGCCCATCCAGGTCAGCGCGCCCAGGCAAACGATGATCAGCAGCGGCGCCGACCAGATCACCAGCTCGAGCTTGGTCGAGTGATCCCATTCCGGCTCGTAGCGGGCCGCGATGTTGGACTGGCGGTAGCGCCAGGCGAACAGCACCGTCAGCGCCATCACGGGGACGACGATCAGAAGCATCAGGACGGTGGAGATGATGACGAGGTCGCGCTGTTGCGCTGCGATGTCGCCGGCTGGCGCCAGCACGACGTAGTTGCAGCCGCTGAGCGCAACTGCCAGGGGTAGCAGCGCCAGGATCTTGAGACGGGACACGGGCCGAGCCTTTGAGAATGAGTTTTCTTTGCGGGGCCAAGGGGTAGCTGCGGCGCAGCAATCCGGACATTGGACAATTTGTCCAATGTTGCAGTGCGGGATGTTGGTTCAAACAGGGCCAGATTGCCTGGCGCCCCGCCGGGTGGTCGGCTTTGGTTTTCAGGACGTTAAGGGCGCACGCATGGCGACGGCACAGACCCCCGCAATGGCAGACCTCCACTCGGGCGAGCACGGCCACGACCAGGCCAGTCCCGGCGAGATCGCCATCGGCGTCATCATCGGCCGCACCTCGGAATTCTTCGACTTCTTCGTCTACGCGATCGCCTCGGTGATCGTGTTCCCGCGCCTGGTGTTTCCGTTCACGAGCGAGCTGACCGGCACCCTCTATTCCTTCATGATCTTCGCGCTGGCCTTCATCGCCCGGCCGATCGGCACCGTCATTTTCATGACGGTGGACCGGGAGTACGGCAAGACGGCCAAGCTGGTCTCGGCGCTGTTCCTGCTCGGCACCGCCACCGTGGCGCTCGCGTTCCTGCCCGGCTATCACGACATCGGCGTTGCGGCGATCTGGCTGCTGGCGCTGGCGCGCATCGCGCAGGGTCTGGCCTGGGGCGGCGCCTGGGACGGTATGGCCTCGCTCCTGGCGTTGAATGCGCCGGCCTCGCAGCGCGGCTGGTATGCGATGGTGCCGCAGCTCGGCGCTCCGCTCGGGCTGATCGTGGCGAGCGCGCTGTTTGCCTATTTCGCCGGCAACCTCTCGGCCGACGATTTCTTCGACTGGGGCTGGCGCTATCCGTTCTTCGTCGCCTTCGCCATCAACGTGGTGGCGCTGTTCGCCCGCCTCCGCATGGTGACGACGGAGGAATATGCCTCGTTGTTCGAGACCCGCGAATTGCAGCCGTCGCGCATCTCCGACACGGTCGCCCGCGAAGGCCAGAACATCATGCTCGGCGCGTTCGCGCCGCTCGCAAGCTTCGCGCTGTTCCACATGGTCACGGTGTTTCCGCTGTCCTGGGTGTTCCTGTTCACCCGCGAAAGCCCGGTGCGCTTCCTGATCATCGAGATCGTCGCCGCCGTGTTCGGCGTCGCCGCGATCGTGGCCTCCGGCATCATCGCCGACCGGGTCGGCCGCAAATCGCTCTTGATGGGATCGGCGATCGCGATCGCGATCTATAGCGGCTTCGCTCCGCAGCTGCTCGATGCCGGCGCCTTCGGCGAAACCATCTACATGGTGATCGGCTTCATCCTGCTCGGTCTCTCATTCGGCCAGTCCTCAGGCGCGATCGCCTCGAACTTCAAACAGATGTATCGCTACACGGCGTCGGCTCTGACCTCGGACATGGCTTGGCTGTTCGGCGCTGGTTTCGCGCCGCTCGTTGCGCTTCTGCTTGCGACCAATCTCGGCGTCATCGCCTCGGGTGCCTATCTGCTCTCCGGCGCGTTCTGGACCCTGCTCGCGCTCTGGCTCAGCGGCCAGCGCGAGGTGGGTGACATGGACGCGGGCGAATCGTCGAACTGACGGGAATAATATTCGATCGGGCCGATCCTGTTTGCGGGACCGCAAACAGGAGATTCCATGAGCATCTGGTCGAATTCCGTTCTCCGGCGAAGCACTGCAAGCCTGGCTCTCGCCACTGCTGCGATCGCGCTTCTGTGCGCAGCCGGCCCCGCCGGCGCGACCGGCAATGCCGCGCGCGGCCAGACGCTCTACAAGGGCTGCGCAGACTGTCACTCGATCAACGAGAACGGGGTCGGCCCGATGCACAAGGGCGTGGTCGGCCGCAAGGCGGGCAGCGTCGCCGGCTACGATTACTCGCCCGATCTGAAGAATTCAGGGATCGTCTGGACCGAGGACAATCTCGACAAATGGCTGACCGGGCCGCAGGCCATGGTGCCTGAAACCAAGATGTTCTTCGACGTGCCGGATGCACAGGATCGCGCCGATATCATCGCGTATTTGAAGGACAAGGCGCGGTAACGACCGCACCTCAATCCGTCACGATCTTCACGCGGTCGCGTACCTTCACTTGCGCGGTGCGATCGAGGCCGTTCAGCACGCGAAAGCGCTCCGCCGGGTGATCGACGCCGGCCATGCGATGCGACAGCGATTCCACGGTGTCGCCGGGCTGCACGGTGATGACCTTGATGCGCAGCGGTCGCGCGGCCTGGATCTCGTCGAGCGTCAGGCGGCGGAATGAATTGACCGTCTCGCGCGCATTGCGCTCGCTTTCGGTCGACTTCTGCCGCGTGGCGAAGATGAAGCGGTAGACGTCGCTGCCGAAGCGTAGCGCATAGACCTTGAACTGCCACTGGTCGCCCTTGGCGGTGGCGGACGCTGCCGGGAAACCGTTGATGGTGAGGTCCTCGGTGGAGGCCTTCTCGACGCCCTCCATCCAGCCCGAATTGAGGTAATCGCCGAGCGACTGCTCGGCCGGCACGCGGACCACGTCAAAGCGCATCGCCTGCGAGCCGCCTTCGCGCACGCCGATCACGGCCTGCGCGGTGTTGTCGAGCGTGAAATTGTCCGGTGCCTGGAAGGTGAAGCCGAGTTTTGGATGCAGGAAACGGCGGCCGCGGACGAAACCTTCACTGGGGTCCTCGCCATAAACGAGGTTGTCGATCGCGGCGAGATAGCTCTCGCGATCGCGCTCGGCGCCTTCCGGCGCGCCATACTGCCGTGCGATGGTCTGCGCATTCTGCACGCGCTCGGGCGTTGCCGGATGCGACGAGGTGAAGTCCTGCGCGCGCGGATCGAGCGAGCTCTTGCCGGCTTTCAGCTCGGCATTGCGCTCCATCGCCGACAGGAAGCGAGCGGCACCATACGGGTCGAAATGGGCCTTGGCGGAAATGCCGACGCCGATGCCGTCAGCCTCGAACTCTTGGTTGCGCGAGAAGCTCGCCATGGTCAGCTTGGTCTTGGCGAGCGCGAGCGCGGTGAGATCCGGATCGGTGCTCATGTCGGTGACGACGCGGGTGACGATCGCGGCCTGACGGGCCTGGTCCTCGCGCATCGCGGCGTGCTTGGACAGCACATGCGCCATCTCGTGGCTCAGCACCGAGGACAATTCCGACGTATCGCTCGCAAGCGCAAGCAGGCCGCGCGTGACATAGAGCTGGCCGTTCGGGAGCGCGAAGGCGTTGACCGCGCCGGAATTCAGGATGGTGACCTTGTAGCCCTGGTCGGGGCGATCGGAGGCGGCAACCAGCCGGTCGACGGTCTTGCTGACGAGCGATTCGAGCCTGGGGTCGTCATAGGTGCCGCCATAGCTCGCCAGGATGCGCTCATGCTCCTTCTCGGTCGCGGGCGTCTGAGCCACGGCCGGCTTCGGCTTCGGCATGGCGACCGTCGGCGAGGTCGCGGCGGTCTGGAACCGGTTCATGTCGCCGCAGCCGGCGAGGGCTGTGCCCAGAACGAGGCAAAGCACTACCGGCGCAGCCCGAAGGCGGCGTCCTTCGCCCTTTTTGTGCTGTTCTAGCACCCCATCCACGTCGCTTAACCCGTACCCGGCCCCATTTTAGGGCCTTACCCCTGTCGGCTCGTTTGCGCCCAGCAACTCGACCTGTCCCACCCGGAGCACATCGATACGCGGCCCCGTAGTCCCCTCTACCCAGCCCCGGACTCGAATACGCCGATTTTCCAAGGACTTAAGGGTAATCCCGGCGCTTTCGAACGCCGGTAACGTGCGCCTTGAAATAGTCACCGCAAAGCCGCGTGTCCAGTTCCGTCCGAAGTTGAGGTAGGTCATTGCCCCAGCTTGCCGGACCGACAGGACTTTGCCCTCGACCACCATAAAGCGCCCGATCCCCGCCAAAATATCGTCCGGACTTTCCGCGTTTTTTATGGCCGACGGGTCAGCCCAGTTGCCCTTTTTTTGGCGCCGCGCCTCGGCTTCTGACGCCATCAGGAACGCGGCGCAGTCCTTGTCGGCGATCTCGGCCGAAACGAGTGCGTCGCCCTGGGCAAGCAGCATAGCCTGCATGGAGCTGTCGCTCTCGCCGACGAAGATAAGCGCCGATTGGCGGCCGTAGCGATCGGGCGTGTCGTCTGTGCCGTGCAGGCTCACGTCGCGGCCGACGAGCTGCGATGTCAATGCCTGCTTCGTCGTTGCGGTGGGCTCGATGCCGGTGAGACGGATTTCGCGCCCGTCGTCGAGGCGCACGCTGCGCGCATCGACGATCGCCGCGACGCGACCTTCGCCCTGGGACTCGAATTGGCAGGGCGCTGCAAGCGCAGTGTGACCCGCGACGAGAAGACATGCGACGATGATGCGAGGCAGTTGCGCCACGTGACCCCGGGGAAGTTGTTGTGCGCTCCACTCTTAACTCACGCGAGGCTGGCGACGAAGGGGCGTGATGCTCCGCTTTCGTCACATACTCCGTCGTTGCGATCGCAGCGAAGCAATCCATTCCGCTTTGCGGAAAACGTGATGGCGGGACAGCGCATCTCCATGGCACCCGCGCTTGCTGCGTTCCCCTCCATGCGGCATGATTGCGGCAACAACGATTGCCAAAAGCAATAACCAAGCCGCCGTCAGAGACAGGCGATCAAGGGAGGTCATTTTCGATGAAGCATATTTTGTCGGGCATTTTTGCTGCCGCGTTTGCGCTCAGCGCGAGCGCCGCGCAGGCCCAGGACAAGCCACCCCTGAAGATCGGCGGCATCCTCGACATGTCGAGCCTTTACGCGGATATCACCGGCCCCGGCAGTGAGACCGCGGCCAAGATGGCGGTCGAGGATTTTGGCGGCGAGGTGCTGGGGCGCAAGATCCAGGTTCTCGCGGCCGACCACCTCAACAAGGCCGATCTCTCCGCCAACATCGCCCGCGACATGATCGACAACCAGGGCGTCGAGATGATCTACGACGTTGCTGCGTCGGCGACCGCGCTTGCCGCCGCCGAGATTGCCAAGGCACGCAACAAGATCATCATCTTCAACGGACCCGGTTCGATCCGCCTCACCAACGAGGCCTGCGGCCCCTATACCGTGCACTACGTGTTCGACACCTTTGCGCAGGCCAATGTGACCGGCCTTGCGGCCGTGAAGTCGGGGCTCGACACCTGGTTCTTCCTCACCGCCGACTACGCCTTCGGCCAGGATCTTGAGAAGGACACCAGCGCGGTCGTGACCAAGACCGGCGGCAAGGTGCTCGGCAGCGTGCGTCATCCGCTCAACACGTCGGATTTTTCGTCGTTCCTGCTCCAGGCGCAGGCATCCAGGGCCAAGGTGATCGGGCTCGCCAATGCCGGCGGCGACACCGTCAACGCCATCAAGCAGTCGGCCGAGTTCGGCATCATGAAGGGCGGCCAGAAGATCTCGCCGCTGCTCGCCTTCGTCACCGATATCGACTCGATCGGGCTGGAGACCGCGCAGGGCCTGCTGCTGGCGGAAGCCTTCTACTGGGACCTCAGCGACGAGACGCGCGCGTTCTCAAAACGCTTCACGGAGCGCATGAAGCGGCCGCCGACCTCGGCGCAGGCCGGCGTCTATTCCTCCGTGATGCATTACCTGAACGCCGTGAAGGCGGCCGGCACGACCGACTCGGCGGCGGTGATGAAGGTGATGAAGGAGACGCCGATCAACGACTTCTTCGCCAAGAACGGCAAGATCCGCGAGGACGGCCGCATGGTGCACGACATGTACCTGTTCGAGGTGAAGAAGCCGTCGGAGTCCAAGGGCCGCTGGGACGATTACAAGCTGCTCGCCACCGTGCCCGGCAGCGAGGCGTTCCAGTCGCTGGAGCAGTCGCGCTGTCCGCTGGTCAAAAAATGACGATGTCGCGTAGCGAGAACCCGGGATCCATCTGGCGGCGGTGACGGTTGAAGAATGGATTCCGGGCTCGCGACTTTGTCGCGTCCCGGAATGACTGCCCAAACAACAACAAGGGAGACACCCATGAGCGACGAGATGGTCCTGCAAAAGCTCGAAGGCGGACTGCTCACCATCACCATGAACCGGCCGGAGCGCAAGAACGCGCTCAATCCGGACATGGTGCGCGGGCTGGTCGAGGCGGCGCGGCGCGCGGCCGACGATCCGGAGGTGCGCGCGGTGCTGTTCAAGGGCGCCGGCGGCAGCTTCTGCGTCGGCGGCGACGTCAAGTCGATGGCGGAGGGCCGCGCGCCGCTGCCGTTCGAGCAGAAGCTTGCGAACCTGCGCCGCGGCATGGAGGTCTCGCGCATCCTGCATCAGATGCCGAAGCCCGTGGTGGCGCAGCTCGACGGGGCTGCGGCCGGTGCCGGCCTCTCGATGGCGCTGTCCTGCGACCTGCGCATCGCCTCTGAGTCCTGCAAGATCACAACCGCGTTTGCAAAAGTCGGCTTCTCCGGCGATTACGGGGGCACCTATTTCCTGACCCAGCTGCTCGGCAGCGCGCGGGCGCGCGAGCTCTATTTGATGTCGCCGGTGCTGACCGCGAAGGAAGCACATGCGATCGGCATGGTGACCAAGGTGGTGCCCGACGCAGAGATCGACGCAGCCGCGCACGAGCTCGCGCTGTCGCTGGCGCAGGGGCCGTCGATCGCGCTCGGCTTCATCAAGCGCAACATCAACAACGCCGAGCACCTCGCGCTGGAGGATTGCTTCGACGGCGAGGCGATCCATCACACCCGCTGCGGCGACACCGCCGATCACAAGGAAGCGGCGAAGGCTTTCGTCGAGAAGCGCAAGCCTGCCTTCAAGGGCGAGTGACGATGGCGCCCTATATGCGCCTCCGGCAGATCTGCCTGGTCGCACCGCAGCTTGCGCCTGTCATTTCCGACATTGCGGAGATCATGGGCCTCGCCGTCTGCTACCGCGACGGCAATGTCGCGAAATACGGCCTGGAGAACGCGCTGCTCCCGGTCGACACGATTTTGCTGGAGGTGGTGGCGCCGTTCAAGGACGGTACCACGGCCGGTCGCTTCATCGAGAAGACCGGCGGCCGCGGCGGCTATATGGCGATCTTCTGCTGCGACGATCCCGATGAGCGCGGGCGTCACGCCAATACGATCGGCGTGCGCACGGCGAACGTCATCGACCACGCGCCCTATCACGGTGTGCAGCTGCATCCTCGCGACTGCCGCGCCGCCTTCATCGAGTTCAACCACACCGCAGGCAGCGACGACATCCTGGGCGCTTATCCGCCGGCGGGGCCGGACTGGCAAAAATTCATTCGCAACGATGTGACGCAGGCGCTGACAGGTGTCGAGATGCAAAGCCCGGATCCGAAAGGGCTGGCGGAGCATTGGGGGAAGATCATTGGGGTCGAGCCGAACGGCGACGCTGAACTGAAGCTGCCCAACGCAACCTTCCGCTTCGTCAAAGGCGCGAGCGAAGTCATGAGCGCGCTGGAGTTTCGGGTGGTTGATGCCGCGAGCGTGCTGCATGCGGCGCGGGCCAAGGGGCTCGCTGTTGCGGGCAGCGAATTTCTGCTGGGGGGCGTGACGTTCCGGGTTTCCGCTTAAGCTGTTGCCGTAAATACTGCTGTCGTCCCGGACAAGCGAAGCGCAGATCCGGGACCCATAACCACAGGACATCGTTTGGCGAGGACTCGTAGTGACCAGCTGCGCGCCACAACTCCTTCCTGTGGTTATAGGTCCCGGCCTTCGCCGGGACGACAGGTGAGATTGCGGCCGCGCCCGCGTGATGCGGTGGTCACCGTCCCTTGAAATTGGCCGCGCGCCGTTCTTCCGTGGCCTTCACGCCTTCCTTGAAATCCTCCGTCGCGCGCAGACGGGTCTGCTCGGCGAGCTCGTGATTGGTCGCCGCCATCACGCGATCGGCCAACCCGGCGCGCATCGTGGCGCGGGTGGAGAGCAGGCCCAGCGGGGAGCATTCGGCGATCTCGCCGGCGAGCTTCATCGCGGCCGATTTCACCTGGTCCTGCGGCACCAGCTCGTTGGCGAGGCCCCACTTCACCGCCTCTTCACCGGTGACGCGGCGGCTGGTGTAGAACATCAGCTCGGCGTTGTTCTTGCCGATCAATTCAGGCAGCGTCGTCGTCAGGCCGAAGCCGGGGTGGAAACCGAGTTTTGTAAAATTCGCGGAGAAGCGCGCCTCGGGGCAGGTGACGCGGAAGTCGGCCGACACCGCGAGGCCGAGGCCGCCGCCGATGGCCGCGCCCTGCACGGCGGCGACGATCGGCTTCTTGGCGCGGAAGATGCGCACGGCCTGGATATAAAGATGGTTGATCGGGCCGAGGCTGTCGGCCGGATCGCCTTTTGCCTTCTGCTCGGCCTCGCGCGCTTCCTGCGCTTGCCGCGCCGGGTCACCGAAATTGGCACCCGCGCAGAACGCCTTGCCTTGCGCCGAGAGGACCGAGGCTCGGATCTCGATGTCCCGGTCGAACTCGTCGAGCGCATCGGCGATCTGGTTGATCAGCGAGATGTCGAAGAAGTTGAGGGGCGGGCGACGGATCTCGATGGTGCCGACGTGCCCGACCTTTTCGACGCCGATGTCTTTGTAGGTGCTCATGATGTCCTCGAAGGTTTAGCGGAGCCCAAGTCCGCGCGCGATGATGCCGCGCAGCACTTCCGTGGTGCCGCCCTGGATGGTGAGTTTCGGCGCGGTCTTGATGGCGAAGTCGAGCTGCCGCTCCAGCGTCTCGCGGTTGGTCGCGGTCTCCTCGACGAAGGCGGCGAGATCGCGCACACGATGCGGCAGCTGTTGCTCCCAGACCGTGCCGATGTCCTTGACGATCGAGGCCTCCACCACCGGCTCCTTGCCTGCGTGCAGCATGCCGGCCACCGAGACCGACATGCGCCGCATGGTGTGGAGCTGTGCCACCAGCCGGCCGATGCCTTCGGCGCTGCGGGTGTCCGGGTTGGGACCGACCGCGCGGACGAGTTCAGTCAGCACGTAATAGGTCTCGAGGAAACGCTCGGGCCCCGAGCGCTCATAAGCAAGCTCGCTCGTCGCCTGCTTCCAGGCGCCGTCGACTTCGCCGAGCACGTGATCGTCGGGCACGAAGAAGTCGGTGAAGACGACTTCGTTGAACTCGTACTGGCCGGTGATCTGGCCGATCGGATTCACCTTGATGCCTGGCTGCCTCATCTTGACCAAAAACTGAGTCAGGCCGTGACGGCGGTTTTCCTTGGTCGGCTGTGACGTCCGGAAGATCGCGATCATGTAGTCGGCGATGTGCGCCGACGAGGTCCAGATCTTGGTGCCGTTGATGAGATAGCCGCCATCGGTCTTGGCCGCGCGGGTCTTCGCCGCGAATAGATCGGAGCCCGAATTCGGCTCGCTCATGCCGATCGCAAAACAGATCTCGCCGCGGCAGATCCGCGGCAAAATCTCCATCTTGATATGCTCGGGCGCGTATTTCAAAAGCACCGGTCCGCTCTGGCGGTCGGCGACGAAGAAGCGCCGCGTCGGCGCATTGGCGACGCGCATCTCCTCGGTCACCACATAGCGTTCGAGGAAGGAGCGCTCCTGGCCGCCATATTTTTTGGGCCAGGTCATGCCCAGCCAACCCTTGGCACCGACCCGACGGGAAAATTCCGGCGCGTCGGTGTCTTCGCGGTTGGGCTTGTGCGGATCGAAGGTGCCGGCAGCGATCTCCTCGGCAAGGAACGCGCGCACTTCCTTGCGCAATTGCTCGCACGTCTCGGGCAGGCGGATCGGATCGAAACGAAGGGCAGCGGTCATGTGTTTCGTCTCCCGATCAGCGTGACGCCACGAGCGGCCACAATTCGTCGGCGCCGCGATTGGCCACCAGCCTGCCGAGCTCGACGGCCCAGTGGCTCTCGGACCCGAAATCGTCGCGCCAGGCCAGTGCCCGCAATGAATAACGATGCAGGATGTGCTCCATGGTGAAGCCGATCGCGCCGTGGACCTGATGCGCGATGCCGCCGCCTTTTTCCGCGGCTTCGGCGCAACGGATTTTTGCCGAGGCAGCTTCGAGATAGACTTCGTCGTCGAACGACTTTGCGTTTGCAATCGCATCGGCTGCAGAGGTTGCGGCCGCGAGTGCCGCGGCGGATTCGCCGGCAAGACGCGCGAGATTGTGCTGCACGGCCTGGAATTTCGAGATCTTCTTCTCGAAGGCGACGCGTTCGTTGGAATAGCGCACGGAGATGTCGAGCATGGATTCCAGAGCGCCCGCGATCTGGAGGCTGCGCGCGACGCCGCCCATCAGCATCAGTGTGGTCTGGTCAAAAGCCTTCGGCGCCGGCTTGATGGTGACGGGCTGCACCTTGTCGAGCGTGACGGTATCGCTGTGGTCGTAGCCGACATTGAGCCCGGATTCGATCCGGCCCTTCGAGGCATCGACCAGCGCGATCATGGCGCCATCCTCGCCGTGCGCCAGCACCGCAAAATGCTTGGCCGCCTTGGCAAAGGGCACGCCGCGACAGCGGCCGGACAGCGCACCGTTGGCGTCGAGCGTGATGCGGTCCTTTGGCGAAGCCGGCAGCACCGTCATCTCGCCTTCGGGCGAAGCGACCTTCGCTTGCGCGAGCAGCCAGCCCGCGAGCATGGTCTCGGCCAGGGGAACCGCGACTGCAAAGCGGCCGGCGGCGTTGAGCAGCGCAAAGCCGTCGGCGAGGCTCGCACCGGAGCCGCCGAGATCATCCGGCACCCATGACAGCGGCAATCCGGCCTCGCTCAGTGCCTGCCACAGCGGTGCCCGCCAGGAATCCCTCTTGTCGTTGTTGATGGTTTGCGGATCGGCGAGATCGGCGAAGATTTTCTCCGCGGTCTCGACGACGATATTGTCACTCTCCGCCACAGCGTTCCCCGTGTTTTTCCATTGGCGCGTCCTGCCTGGTCGGCGGCGCGCAGGTTCTTCTTGCGCCCGATGATCGGAAAAAGCCATGGCCCTGACAAGCGTTGATCGCAGGTCCATCTGCGGCGCCGGCATGGGCAGAAGATTAATTCCGCTTAGCGGAGTTTGCTCGATTTGCAGCGCACGGCAAACTCGCTAAACAGGGTGCCGACATCTTAGAAAAGGGAAGGAAATCCGGATGGCAAAGGACGGCTTGTGCGCAATCGTGACGGGGTCCGCATCCGGACTGGGTGCTGCGACCGCTGAAATTCTCGCCCGCAGCGGGGCGCGGCTCATCATCAATTATTCGTCGAGCCGGAAGGAAGCGGAAGCCACCGCGGAAGTCTGCCGCAAGGCCGGGGCCGCGGAGATTCTGATCGTGCAGGGCGACGTCTCGCGCGACGAGGACTGCCGCAAGATCGTAGCGGCCGCCGCACCCTGGGGCCGGCTCGACGTGCTCGTCAACAATGCCGGCACCACCAAGCACGTTACTTATGGCGATCTCGACGGATTGTCGGCGGAAGATTTCCAGCGGCTCTACGGCGTCAACACCATCGGTCCGTTCCAGATGGTGCGCGCCGCGCGCAGCCTGCTCGAGGCTGGCGCGAAGGCATCGGGGCGGACCTCGGCGGTCGTCAATGTGTCCTCCGTCGCAGGCATCAACGGCGTCGGCTCCTCGATGGCTTATGCCGCGAGCAAGGGCGCGCTCAACACCCTCACGCGATCGCTGGCGGTCGCGCTTGCGCCGCTGATCCGTGTCAACGCGGTCTGCCCGGGCTATATCGACACGCCCTGGTTCACCAAGGGCCGTGGCGAGGAAGGTGCGAAAAAGGTGCGCGACAACGTGGTGGCAAAGGTGCCGCTCAAGGTCGCCTCGAGCGCTGACGACATCGCCCAGCTCGTCTGCTTCCTGGCGCTGCCTGCTTCCGGCAACATGACCGGCGAGGCCGTGCGCATGGACGCCGGGATGCATCTGATTACGTGAGATCGCACGGTCCACGTGTCGTCCCGGCGAAGGCCGGGACCCATACTCCGAGAGCGTAGTTTGACCCGCGCTGGCAATTCCGAGTCTTCGCCACACCACGTCTTGTGGTTATGGGTCCCTGCCTTCGCCGGGACGACGCAGAATTTGTGGGGCGAGCCGGCTACCCCTTGATCACGCCGCTCGCCACCAGCCGGTGCCAGATGAACAGCACCACCACGGCGCCGATCGTGGCCATGATGAAGCCGGCCCCCTGGTCCGGGCTGTAGTGACCGATGGCCTGGCCGACGAAGGTCGCGAGAAATGCGCCGACGATGCCGAGGATGGTGGTGAGGATAAAGCCGCTCGGATTGTTCGGTCCCGGTGCCAGAAAACGCGCGATGAGGCCGGCGACGAAGCCGACGACGATGATCCACAAGATGCCGCCCGTGCTCATGTCAGTGCTCCCCTTCCTGGAACGCGTCGATCGGAGTTTGACTAAATTCTGCCCGAGAGCTCGTTCTCGGTCGGCAGCCGTCCGTCCGGCGTCAGATGATCGATCACCTGCGGCAGATACTGGCTGAGGCCGGAGAGCAGCTCGTCACGCGACAGGCCGCTCTGGGCGGACAGGCTCTGGATCTGGTCTGCGCCGAGCGCGTTGGCGAGATCGCCGGGAGCGATCGCCTTGTTCTCGCCCTTGCCGACCCAGGAATTGGCGGTGTCACCGTGTCCGCCCTGCTGGAGCTGGTTGAGGAGATCGCCGAGCCCGCCGCTCAGCACGGAGCCGGCCGCGCCGCCCGCGAGCAGGCCGCCGAGGCCGCCCTTGAGCAAATCGCCCATGCCGCCGCCGCCAAGAGCACCACCAAGGCCGCCGCCCGCACCTGCGTTCACTGGCGGGGGCACAGGGGTCGGTGCCGACTGCGGCGCTGCACCCGGCTGGCTTGCCGTCAGATGCTTGAAGGCCTTCCACCCAAGCAGGGCAATGATCGCCATGGTCATCGGCGACATGCCACCGGAGGATGATTGCGAGCTCGGCGTGCTCGGGCCGCGCGGGCCGTTCTGCATGCCGTTGAGGACGTCGAGTAGACCCATGGTGCTCTCCTTTGGCGTTCTCGTTCGGCGAGCTCTCGCCGATGACACCGCCCCCGGGCAAAAACATATGAGGCTCTCATGACGGTTACAAGGCAGATCCGCCCGGGCCGCGATGGGCAGCGGGCCTCGCCTCTGCTAACGAAAGCGGGTCTTTCGGGGAGCAAGTCAGGTGGTTACGGATCGACCGATCGTGGTGGCGGGCGCGGGTGCCATCGGCTGTTTTGTCGGCGGCAAGCTGGCGGCCTCCGAACGCCGCGTCGCATTGCTGGTGCGGCCGCGGGTGAAGACCGAGATCGAGCGTTTCGGCCTGCTTCTGACCGATTTCGACGGCTCCGAAACGAAGTTAGGAGCGGGTCACCTCGCGCTGTCGGAAGACCCCTCGATCTTCCATAGTGCCGGCATCGTGCTGGTCACGGTGAAGAGCGCGGATACCGCCGATGTCGCCGACCAGATCGCGCAGCATGCGCCCCAGGACGCCATCATCGTGTCCCTGCAAAACGGCGTCGGCAATGTTGCCATGCTGAATGAACGCCTCGGCGGGCGGTGCGTGCTTGCCGGCATGGTCCCGTTCAACGTGGTCGCGATGGGCGAGGGGCGCTTCCATCGCTCGAGCTCCGGCGACATTCATGTCGGCGAGGATGCCGACAACACGGCCGCAGCGCTCTCCGCACCGGGCCTCACCATGCGCGCGAGCCGCGACATCACCGGCGTGCAATGGGGCAAGCTGATCATCAATCTGAACAACGCGCTGAGCGCGCTGTCCGACGTGCCGCTCGCCGCGCAACTGGCGAACCGCGAGTGGCGAAAACTGTTCGCCGACCAGATGGCCGAGGGGCTGGCCGCGATGAACGCCGCCGGCATCACGCCTGTCTCGGCGACGCCGATCCCACTGAAATGGACGCCGGCGCTGCTGCGATTGCCCGACACGATCTTCAACGCGATCCTGGGACGGACGATGAAGATCGATCCGGAGGCCCGCTCCTCGATGTGGCAGGACCTCAAGCAGGGCCGCAGGACGGAGATCGACTATCTCCAGGGCGCAGTGATCGCGCTTGCCGAGCAGAACAATGTCGCCGTGCCGCTGATGCGCCGCATTGTTGCGCTGGTGAAGGAGGCGGAAAGCGCGGCCAAGGGCCCGCCCGGGCTCACGCCGCAGCAGATTCGCGGCGTGGCTTGAGGCTCGCTGGTCGAGGGAGGAGCGCGATGAAACATGGTTTGCTGGTCGGGCTTGCGCTAGCGGCGTTCTGCGGCGCATCGACGATCGCAGAGGCAAGGCCGCCGACCGTCATGAACTCTCCCGGCTATGACCGGCGATTGCAGGAGAGCAGGTCAGCCTTGGGCAATCCGACGACGGAGACTGCACCGGCCACGATTCCAAAGCGCAGCAAGAAGAAGCACACGAACTGAGGCCAGCGAGTTGCGCGGGTTGGCGCCACATTATCAGCAGCCGTAGGGTGGGCAAAGCGAAGCGTGCCCACCATTTTTCTTGCCGCAAGGTGGTGGGCAAGGCGCGCGAAGCGCGCGCCTTTGCCCACCCTACACACAGCGGCGGAAGCTCAGCCCTTCTTCGCCGGCTTGCTCGGCGTCGGGCTGAACAGCTTCTTCAAATCGTTCAGGCCTTCCGACAGGCGCGGCCATTCGCAGGAGAATGAGCCTTTGGCACATGCGCCTTTCGGCCGCGGCCGGGCGTCGGTGCCGGCAGCCTGCAAGACCTTGGGCCGCTCGACCGGGACTGGCACCGGCGCGCGCTCGGCCTCGGTCCGCAACGCGACCTGCTGGAGCTGTTGCTCCTGCTGCTCACGTTGTTGGCGCAGAGCCGTCTGGGCGGCTTCATTGCTGCGGCGCTGACTGGCGAGGTAAGCGGTATAGGATTCGTCGATCTTCTTCTGCTCCTCCGGCGTCGGATTGGGGCCGGCGATGTCGAAGGTGCGGTCCTGGAGGAAGTCGTAATAGGTGTAGCCGCCGCCCGCCTTGCGGCGGCCCGCGAACTTGGCGTTGCAGTCGGCAAGCGCCGAGGTCTTCTCGGTCTTGGTCGCGGCCTTCTCGGCAGCGTCGGCGCATTCCTCGAAATCGACCGGTGCGCGCTTCCACCATTGGGCTTGAGCATGCGGCAGCGTCAGCAGAAAAAATCCTGCTGCGGCAACGAGACGCGGCGCCGCACGACGCGATGCAACCACAATCGACATTCTACGAGAGCATTCCTTGCAGAACTCAACCCGAACTGAGTCGGGACGAATTTTTGCCCCTTTATCGCCGGCTTGTCACCCATGGAACCCGTGAATTTCATGGCTGGGATGCTGACATTTTTTGCTTGACGTGGCGCGGGAGTCACAGCCGCGTGGCATGCGATGCGCTTAGAGTTTGTCGATGTGAAATCGAAGGGAAATGTCATGAGGGCTTGGCTTGCCGCGATCGTATGTGTGCTGATGTCCGGCCATGCGCTCGCCGCCGATGAGGACGCGCCCAACCGCAAGCCGGTGAAGGCGATCGCCGACGCGCGGCTCGCGGTCGGCGGGCAAGGCATGCTGCCGCTCTATCTCTCCAGCGACTGGTCGATGCCACTGCCGGCGATCTCGCGCGCCATCATCGTGCTGCACGGACGCCTGCGCAACGCCGACGAATATTATATTTCGGCCCACACCGCGCAGGTCGCAGCGGGCAACGACGGCAGAAGCGCGCTCATGATCGTGCCGCAGTTTTTGGCGGAGATCGATATCGAGGCCTACAAGTTGCCCGCGGACACGCTGCGCTGGTCGCTGGAGGGATGGGAGGGCGGCGATGCCGCGCTCGCGCCGAACCCGGTGTCGTCCTTCGATGCGCTCGATGCGATCCTGGCAAAGCTCTCGGACCGGCGCCTCTTTCCGAATTTGAAGCAGGTGGTGGTCGCCGGCCATTCAGGCGGCGGCCAGGTCGCGCAGCGCTATGCGATTGCCGGCAAGGGCGAGGCGGCGCTGTCGCGCCAGCACATCGATGTTCGCTATGTCGTCGCCAATCCCTCCTCCTATGCGTATTTCAGCGCTGAGCGACCCGTGCCCGCGATTGCCGCGTCCTGTCCTGGCTACAACAATTGGAAATACGGCATGGACGAGCGCCCGCCCTATCTTGCAGACGCAACACCGACGGCGCTCGAGCAGCGCTATGTCGAACGCGACGTGATCTATCTGCTCGGCACTCTCGACACCAATCCGGAACATCCCGCGCTCGACAAGAGCTGCATGGCCAAGGCGCAGGGCCCCTACCGCTACGCCCGCGGCCACGCCTATGTCGATGCGATGGCCAAGCGCGATCACGGCACGCCCAATCACCGGGTGTGGGACGTCGCCGGCGTCGGCCATGACGGCGACAAGATGCTGACCTCGAAATGCGGCCTTGCCGCCCTGTTCGATATTCCGGGCTGCGGCGCGGAGCGCTGATGCGGATGCCTTGAAGGGTTCGCCCTTGCTGTTACACTTCGCCCTCGCGCGTCTCACCCTGAGGCGATGCCAAGAAGACGAAGTGGAAACGTCCGATGCTGCTGCCGCTCTCCGACGTGCCGCGCTGGTATGCGCAGCGCAAACCCGAAGGCACGATCGCCGTCCGCCATGGGCAGGACACGCTGACATGGGACGAGCTCGAGCGCGGCGCCAATCGCCGTGCGCGGGCATTCGCGGCCAAGGGCGTCAAGCCCGGCGATTTCGTCGCGATCGGCCTGCCCAACGGCAACGCGTTCTTCGAGATCTCGTTTGCGGTGTGGAAGTGTGGCGCGACGCCGACCTCGCTGTCGTGGCGGCTGCCGCGCGGCGAGGCCGCCGCCGTGCTCGACATCCTGAAGCCGGCGTTGGTGGTCGGCGGCGAGGCCGACTGGAATGCGCCAAACAGACTGCCGGCGGATTTCGTGCCCGAGGGCTTTTCCGACGAGCCGCTCGACCCGCCGGTGGCGCGCTACTGGAAGGCCATGACCTCAGGCGGCTCGACCGGTCGCCCCAAGGTGATCCTCGATCACCATCCTGCGGTGACGGATACCGTCGCCGCGCCGCCTCTCAACATTCCCTTCGGCGTCTCGCTGCTCAATCCGGGGCCGCTCTATCACAATGCGCCGTTCATCGTGTCGCACTATGCGCTGTTCACCGGCGGTCAGCTCACCGGCCTCGTCAAGTTCGACGCGGAGGAAACGCTGCGCCAGATCGAACGCGAGCGCGTGCAATGGGTCAATTTCGTGCCGACCATGATGCATCGGATCTGGGCGCTGCCGGAGAACGTGCGCAACGCTTACGACGTGTCGAGCCTCCAGACCGTGTTCCACATGGCCGCTCCGATGCCGCCCTGGCTGAAGGAGAACTGGATCGCCTGGCTCGGGCCGGAGCGGGTCTGGGAGCTCTATGGTGGCACCGAGCGGCAAGGCGCCTGCATCATCTCCGGCACCGAGTGGCTGACGCACAAGGGTTCGGTCGGCAAGATCGGCGAGATGGCGAAGCTCCGCATCGTCGGCGAGGACGGCAATGATGTCGCGCCCGGCGAGACCGGCGAGATCTATTTCCTCAACAATGACGGCAAGGACGCCACCTATCACTATCTCGGCGCCGAGCCGAAGCGCCGCGCCGACGGTTGGGAATCGCTCGGCGATATCGGCCGGCTCGATACCGAAGGCTATCTCTATCTCGCCGACATGGTGCTGCGCGGCGGCGCCAATATCTATCCGGCTGAGGTCGAGGCCGCGGTTTCTGAATGTCCCGGCGTGCGTTCCTGCGTGGTGGTGGGACTGCCCGATCCGGAATTGGGCCAGCGTGTGCACGCCATCATCGAGCCTGATCCCGGTGTGGGCGGCCAGGCCATCGCCGATGGCATGGCGGACTTTTTGAAGGACAAGCTCAGCCGCTACAAGCACCCGGAGAGTTTTGAGATCGTTAACGCCCCGCCGCGCGATGATTCCGGAAAAGTTCGCCGCACGCTGTTGCGCGACCAGCGTGCGGCGTGGATGAAGGAAGGGCGCGCCTTCCGGATCTTGCCGTCGAAGGCCCGGGCGCACGCCGACTGAAATCATGGAAGGACTGAACGCATGACCATCACCATCGCTGCCAACAGCGTGCCGAAACCGCCGGCCGACATCATCGCGGGGTTCAAGGCTGCACCGACCTCGATCATCTCGGACAATCTCTCCCGGCTGCCCGGCGCGGTGGGGCTAAAACCCTATCATCGCAGCGGCAAGCTGGTGGGGACGGCGTTTACGGTGCGTACCCGGCCCGGCGACAATCTCGCCATCCACCGCGCGCTCGAGCTGGTCGGTCCCGGCGACGTCATCGTGGTCGATGGCGGTGGCGACGAGACCCGTGCATTGGTCGGCGAGATCATGAAGAACATCGCGCAGTGGCGCCAAGCCGAAGGCTATGTGATCGACGGCGCGATCCGCGATGTCGCAGCCTTCGCCGGCGACGACTTTCCCTGCTTCGCCCGCGCCGTGATCCATCGCGGCCCCTACAAGAACGGTCCCGGCGAGATCAATGTGCCTGTCACGATCGGCGGCAGCGTGATCTCGCCCGGCGACATTGTGGTCGGTGATGAGGACGGCGTGGTGTCATTCCCCGCCGCCGGCGCGGCGGCGCTGCTCGAGGCGGTGCGCGTCCAGATCAGGCGCGAGGACGACACGCTGAAGGCGATCCGCGAGGGCCGCTACCAGGGCTCTTACGGCAAGTCATGATCGAAGCAGGCAGGGAGGATGGCGTGAGCCAGAAGCAAGAATTCCACAATCTCGACAATGCCGCCGACGGGCTGTTTCGCGAGCTCGCGGCGGGAGTCACCACGCGCATCTTCTCCGGCGAGCAGGCGATGCTATCGGTGGTGACGCTGGCGCCGCATGCGCAGGGCACGCTGCATCATCACCCCGAGGAGCAATGGGGCGTGCTGCTAGACGGCTCCGCCATCCGCGTCCAGGGCGGGGAGGAGATTGCCGTGAGGAAGGGCGATTTCTGGCGCACGCCGGGCAACGTGCCACACACCATGCGCGCCGGCCCCGACGGCGCCCGCGTGCTGGACATCTTTAGTCCGCCACGGCCGGAATACAAAAAGGCGGGGTCGGGGTTCGGGACGACGTGAGGCCAGTTGAGGGCTTCCGATCCCGCCACTGCTTTGATATGAACACCGCCAGGCAACCCGCCATGTGCGGGTTCCGCGGTCCCGTAGCTCAGCCGGATAGAGCGGCGGTTTCCTAAACCGTAGGTCGGATGTTCGAGTCATCCCGGGATCGCCATTCTCTCCATCTGCAATTCCGGGCGACGCGGCGCAGCTTCAGGGCTGATGCCGCCGCGTGATCGCGACCTGGGCGGCCTGCGTATAGAGGCTCGACACCAGCTCGAGGTGCGAGCCCGCGGCCTCCGCCTTGTCGGCCCAGCCGTCCAGCGCCTCCAGCATCGGGGGGAGCGTTGCAGCGCGCAGGCTCGCATAGGCTTCGGTGACGGTGTAGCCCCGCTCGGTCGCGCGGTAACGCGTCTCCTTGCGCGATGACGAACCCTCGGTCTCGATCAGGCCGGCCTTCACCAGCTTGCGGGTTGCGTATTGCAGATTGGGGACGTCGACGCGGTTGAGCAACTGGCCGATTTCAGAGAGCCGCTTCGGCTCGTCGCCCATGCGCACCACGTTGAGCACGGCGACGTCGTCGCCGGTCAGCGGCACGTCGCAGACGGCGGCAAGGCAGGCCGCCTTCCAGCGGTAATAGGCTTGCGCCAGCCGCTCCAGCCTGAACTCGAACTCGGAAAGCCGCCGTTCGGTCTCGGTGCGCGCCAGGTGCCATGAGCCGGCTCGCTCAGCTGCGGGCTGCTGCTTGTCTCTCGCGGCCGCGCCCGTTCGTCGCGCGGCAGCCTTCTGCGTCTTCCTCAACATCGTCTCCTGATTCCCGCCCTCGCTCACGGCCTGGGCAGGCTGTGCTCAATCTATGCTATTTACAAGTTCGATTCTTACATTAAAAATTCAATTAAGAAAGCATGATGAAAAGGCAAGCGCCTTCGCCTCATGCCGGACGCGTCAAACAGACGCGCCGGATGGGAGACGGCTCCAAGGGCTCAACGACGAGAGGGGACGATCACGATGGCCGGACAGTGGATCGACATCGCTGCCAAGGATGGCGGCACGTTCAAGGGGTATCTCGCGGTCCCAGCCTCAGGCTCCGGTCCCGGCATCCTGCTGTTGCAGGAGATTTTTGGCGTCAACAAATCGATGCGCGAGGTTGCCGACCACTACGCCGAGGAAGGCTATGTGGTGCTGGCGCCCGACCTGTTCTGGCGCATGGAGCCCGGCGTCGAGCTCGGCTACACCGAGGCCGATTTCGGCAAGGCGATGGGCTATTACCAGCGCTTCGATGCCAATCAGTCGATCAAGGACGCGGCCGACGCGCTGAAGGTTTTGCGCGCGCGTCCCGAATGCCAGGGCAAGGTCGGCGCGCTCGGCTTCTGTCTCGGCGGCAAGCTCGCCTATCTCGTCGCCGCCCGTACCGACGTCGACTGCGCCGTCAGCTATTATGGCGTCGGCATCGAGGCCGATCTCGGCGAGGCCGGCGAGGTCAAATGTCCGGTGGTCTTCCATTTCGCCGAGCTCGACCGCTTTGCACCGGCAGAGGCGCGTGCGCAGATCATGGCGGCTTTCAAGGGCCGGTCCGAGATCGAGTTCTATCTCTATCCAGGCTGCGACCACGCCTTCGCCGCACCGGAACGCACGAGCTTCGACAAGCCCGCGACGCTGATGGCCTATACGCGCTCGATCGCGCTGTTCCGGAAGGTGCTGGGCCCGCACTACGATCTCTCGGCGCTGTGGGACAAGCACACCGAGCTCGAATTCGCGACGCGTTCGGCCGAGCAGACCATGACGACCATGGTCGCCGAGCCCTATGTCAACCACATCCCGACCATGACCGGCGGCGTCGGCTATCGCGACCTGCTGCGCTTCTACAAGAACCACTTCATTCCGAAGACGCCGCAGGACACCAAGCTGGTGCCGATCTCGCGCACCATCGGCTCGGATCGCATCGTCGACGAGATGCTGTTCTGCTTCACCCATGACATCGAGATCGACTGGATGCTGCCCGGCGTGGCGCCGACCGGCAAATATGTCGAGATCCCACTGGTGGCGATCGTACGCTTCCGCGGCGACAAGCTCTACAACGAGCACATCTATTGGGACCAGGCGTCGGTGCTGGTGCAGATCGGGCTCCTGGATCCGAAGAAGTTTCCCGTCGCCGGCGTCGAGACCGCCAAGAAGCTGGTCGATGAATCGCTGCCGTCCAATACGCTGATGGCGCGCTGGTCCGAGAGCGCCGGGACATAAGCAGAACTGATTGACGGCGCTGCTCGCGGCGCCGGTTTCGCAAGTGCTCGCAATATCAAGTGCTCGCAATCTCTCGTTCATCGTGTTGGGGGTCATGAACATGTCGTCGCTCTCTCGTCGCTCGCTTCTCCAGCTCGCCGGTAACGCCGCCGCGCTGCCGCTCGCCTCGGGCCTCGCCGGTGGTGCGTTCGCCGCCACGCCGGGCACATTGACCATCGCCTACAACGTCAATCTGCCATCGTTCGATCCGACCGTCGGCCTCTCGGCCGTCAACCCGACCATCCAGTCGATCTATCAGGCGGTGTTCGATCCTTATATCGGCCAGGCGCCCGACCTATCGTTCAAGCCGGGCCTTCTGACCAAATGGGGCTGGAACGAGGATCGCAGCAAGATCACGCTGGAATTGCGCAAGGGCGCGACCTGGCATGATGGCTCGCCGGTGACGCCCGACGACGTCGTGTGGTCGCTCACGCGTGCGGCGGATCCGAAGGGCGGCAACCCGATCCAGTTCGTCTGGTCCAAGGTCGGCAATTACAAGATCGACGGCAACACCATCACCGGCGACGTGCTGGAGTTCGAGCCGACGCTGTTCAAATGGATGGCGTTCCTCACCGCCTACATCCTGCCCAAGGCCTATTACGAGAAGGTCGGCGCGGAAGGGTTCGAGAAGGCCCCGATCGGATCGGGCCCCTACAAGGTCGACGCCTTCGAGCGCAACGCGTTCCTCCGGCTGAAGGCGCATTCCGGCTATTGGGGTCCGAAGCCTGCCTTCGAAACCGTGGTGTTCAAGTTCATCACCGATCCCACCAGCCGCGTCGCGGAGATGGAATCCGGCGGCTCCGATCTCACCTTCGAGATTCCCTATGAGGAGTTCAACCGGCTGAAGGGCAAGCCGGGCCTCGCCGGTCAGACCAAGCCGGTCTCCGACATCGCGATGATCTTCCTCACCGACATCGATCCGATGCTCGACCGCAATGTGCGCCTCGCGGCAAACCACGCCATCGACAAGAAGGCGATCGTCGACCGGCTGCTCAAGGGCTACGGCGTGCCGATCGCGACGCTGGAGGCGCCGGGCTATGCCGCCTTCGATCCCTCCGTCAAGGTCGCCTACGATCCCGAGCTTGCCAAGAGCCTGCTCGCCAAGAGCGGCTACTCGCCGGAGAAGCCGGTCAAGTTCACGATCCAGACCACGCGCGGCTTCAAGCCGAAGGACTATGAGATGATCCAGGCGATCGTCGGCATGTGGCGCAAGGTCGGCATCGACGCCACCATCGAGGTCTACGAGATTGCAAAGCATTTCGAGCTGCGTGCGCGCCACGCGCTGGCGCCTGCCGCCTTCTACAATTGGGGCAACGCGATCGGCGATCCCTCGACCTCGACCGGCTTTGCGATGTTCGGGCCCTCGCCGCACTGCGCCTGGAAGGGCAAGGACCTCGTCGAGCGCATTGGGCCGTTGTGGGGCGAGAAGGACGAAGCCAAGCGCATCGCTGGCTACAAGGCGGTCGACAAATACATCGCCGAGGAAGGCGAGGTGATCCCGCTGTTCCAGTATGTGCAGCCGATCATCCACAAGAAGGGCCTCAAGGTCGTGTCGCAGTCCAACGGCATGATCCTTCCGCAGCTCGTCACGCCGGCTTAGGCCGCGGCATTAGAGAAGGGCGACACCCGGATGCGATGGGGCGAGCTGATCAGGCGACTCGTCCTCGTCCCGCCAACACTGTTCGGCGTGGCGGTGATCGTCTTCGTGCTGCTGCGCGTCGTGCCGGGCGATCCCATCGCCATGATGATCCCGCCCGGCGCCTCTGAGGCCGACATCGGCCGGCTGCGCGCGCTTTACGGCCTCGACCAGCCGATCCTCCGGCAATTTGCGACTTGGCTCGGCCAGGTCGCGAGCGGCGATTTCGGCCGCTCCATCAGCGTGCGGCAGAGCGTGCTGGAATTGTTGCTCGCGCGGTTGCCGGCCACGATCGAGCTTGCGCTGCTCGCGACACTGATTGCCGTTGTGCTCGGCGTCCTCGCCGCGCTGGTGGGCATTCTCGTGCGTGGGCGGCGTGCGGAATGGGCCGTCGATGGCGGCATCGGCGTGCTGCTTGCAATTCCGGATTTCCTCTGGGCGCTGATCCTGCTGCTGCTGTTCGGTGTGCTGATCCCGGTGCTGCCGATCTCCGGCCGGATCGATCCGGAGATCGACCTCAGCCTGCGCAGCAATTTCTACCTGATCGAGAGCGTTCTGACCGGCCGTTTCGATATCGCGTTCGCGCTCCTGCACCATATGATCCTGCCCGCGCTGGCGCTGGCACTGCCGTTTGCGGCTCTGGTGGCGCGCCTGCTGAAGGCGTCGCTGGCGGAGGCCGAGGATCAGGACTATGCGCAGATCGCGCGCGCACGCGGCTATTCGAGGCCGAACATCCTGCTGCACGAGGTGTTTCCCAACGCGCTGATCCCGACGGTAGCACTCGGCGGCGTGCAGGTGACGCTGCTGCTCGGCGGCACCGTGCTGGTCGAGCGTATCTTCTCCTATGAAGGCATCGGCAACATGGCGATCGACGCGGTGATCAACCGCGACTTTCCGCTGATCCAGGGCCTGGTGCTGACCTTTGCGGTGCTGTTCATCGCGCTCAATCTCCTGGTCGATCTCGTGGTGACCATGCTGGATCCGAGGCTGCGCCATGGCTGATATCTCAGTCGCCTCCATCGCTGCGCCGCCCTCGCGTCTGCTGGCGGGTCTGAAGCGGGGCGGTCCGCGTCTCTGGATCGGCGCCGCGCTGGTCGCCCTGTTGGTGCTGGCTGCAATCTTTGCGCCCGTGCTTGCACCGCACGACCCGCTCGAGCAGGATCTGATGTCGGCACAATTGCCGCCGGCCTGGATGACCGGCGGCGAGCCTGCCTATCTCCTCGGCACCGACAGCCTTGGCCGCTGTGTGCTGTCGCGCCTGATCTATTCGGCGCGAACCGCAGTGATGGTCGCATTGATCGCGGCGACGCTGGCCGCGGCGATCGGCGTCGCGCTCGGCCTGTTTGCTGGGAGTTTTGGCGGCTGGGTCGACCAGTCCATCTCGCGGCTGATCGACGTCTGGATGGCGTTCCCGCCCGTGCTGCTGTCGATCGTGCTGGCCGCAGTGATCGGCGCCGGCCTCACCTCGGTGATCGCGGCGATCGTGGTGGTCGACTGGACGCGCTTTGCCCGTGTGATCCGCGCCGAGACCATGGTGCAGCTCACGCGCGACTATGCCGCCGCTGCACGTGTTATCGGCTTGAGCCGGGCGAGGCTGCTGCGGCTGGAGATCTTGCCCAACCTCGTCCCGCTGCTGGTGACGCTGCTCGCCGTCGAGATGGGGATTGCGATCCTGGTCGAGGTCATCTTGTCCTTTGTCGGCATCTCGGTGGCCGGTGATACGCCGACCTGGGGCAGCATGATCGCCGAGGGTCGCCAGATCGTCTATCAGGCGCCGTGGATCATGGCGCTGCCGATCGTCTGCATCATCACGAGCGTGATCGGCCTCAATCTGTTCGGCGACGGCCTGCGCCTCGCGCTCGATCCGGTGCAACGCTCATGACGGCGACGCTTACAGTGGAAGGGCTGAAGGTCGCGATCGGTGCCGCCAATGTGCTGCGCGGTGTCAGCCTCGAGGTGCAGCCCGGCGAGGTCCGCGGGCTGGTCGGCGAATCCGGCGCCGGCAAGTCCATGCTCGGTCGTGCCGTGCTGGGGCTATTGCCGGCGAATGCGACCGTCACCGCAGGGCGCATCGCCTTCGAGGGCCGCGATCTCCTGGCCATGAGCGAGGCCGAGCGACGCAGCCTGCTCGGCCGCCGCATCGCGCTGATCCCGCAGGACCCGATGACCTCGCTCAATCCGGTCAAGCGCATCGGTGCGCAGATCGGCAATTTGCTGCGGCATCACCTCGGCCTGTCGAAGCGCGCGGCGCTGACGCGCGCCGGCGAGCTTCTGACCGAGGTCGCGATCCGCGAGCCGGAGCGGGTGCTCGCGCTCTATCCGCACGAGATCTCCGGTGGCATGCGCCAGCGCGTGCTGATCGCAATTGCGTTTGCTTGCGATCCCGCGTTGGTCATCGCCGACGAGCCGACCACGGCCCTCGACGTCACCGTGCAGCGCCAGGTGCTTCAGCTGGTTGAGCGGCTGCGTCAGCGCCATGGCAGCGCCGTGCTGTTTGTGACCCACGATCTCGGCGTGGTCGCAAAGATCTGCCGCAGCATGACCGTGCTGCATGCCGGCCGCGTGCTGGAGGAGGGTGAGACGACCAACGTGCTGACGCGGCCGCGCCATGCCTATACACGCGCACTGCTCGCGGCGACGCCGCGCGCCGACCGGCCGGCTGAAGCGCTGCGCCCGGTGCCGCCTGCGCTCATCGAGCAATTATGGTCGGAGGCGCACCGACTCGATCGTGTCCCTGCGGTGGGGGCGGCATGAGCGACATCCTGCTCCGCACCGGCAGCCTCCGCTTCGGCTATCCGCAGCGCAACGGCCTGTTCGGCAAGCCAACTTTGCGCGAGGTGATCAAGGGCGTCGATCTCGCCGTGCCGCGCGGCTCGGTGCTGGGTCTCGTCGGAGAATCTGGCTCCGGCAAGACCACGCTCGGCCGCCTGCTGGTGCGGCTGTTGAAGCCGACGTCCGGCGGTATCCAGTTCGACGGTGTCGAGATCGGCCAGCTCGACGAGGCCGCCATGCGTCCCCTGCGTGCGCGCATTCAGATGATTTTTCAGGATCCGCAATCCTCGCTCAATCCGCGGCTGCGGCTCGGCACGACGTTGACGCGCCCGCTCGGCGTGCACGGGCGGCTGAAGGGCAAGCGCGACCAGCGCGAACGCGCGGCGGCGCTGCTCGATCTCGTCGGCCTGCCGGGCGAATTCGCCGACCGCTATCCGCACGAATTGTCCGGCGGCCAGCGCCAGCGCGGCGGGATTGCGCGGGCGCTTGCGCTCGAGCCCGATTTCATCGTCGCCGACGAGATCGTGTCGGGCCTCGACGTCTCGACCCAGGCGCACATCCTCCTGCTCCTGAAGGAGCTGCGCGCGCGGCTCGGTCTCACCATGGTCTTCATCAGCCACGATCTCTCGGTCGTGCGTGTGCTGTGCGACGATGTTGCGATCCTGCATCGTGGCGAGGTGGTCGAATTCGGTCCCGTCGCGCGCGTGTTCGGCGCGCCGCAGCACGCCTATACGCGGCAATTGCTTGCCGCCATCCCGTTGCCCGATGTCGAGCCGGGCTGGCTCGACGAATCCACGGTTGTCACTCCCCAACAGCAAGGATCAGCCGCATGACCGAGACCATCAAGGGTTCCATCATCCTCGTCACCGGTGCCACCGGTGCGATCGCACAGGCGCTCATCGCCGAGCTGAAGGCGCGGGGAGCCGCGAAGATCTACGCCGCGGCGCGCGATGTTTCCGCTCTGACCGCCTCGGATGGCGTCGTGCCGGTCAAGATGGATGTCACCAGCGACGACGATGTCGTGAAGGCGGCAGGCCTTCTCGGCGACGTCACGCTGCTGATCAACAATGCCGGTGTCAACTACAACACCGGCTTCATGGCCGCGCCTGATGTCGCGATCGCGCGCGAGGAGATCGAGATCAACTATCTCGCGCCGCTGCGGGTGACCAAGGCCTTTGCGCCGGCGCTGATCAAGAACAAGGGAGCGGTGCTTAACATCCTCACCATCCTTGCGCGCGTGAACTTGCCGTTCATGGGGTCCTACTGCGCCTCCAAGGCGGCGGGTCTCAGCCTGACGCAAGGCTTGCGCGGCGATCTCGGCCCGATGGGCGTGCGTGTCGCTGCCGCACTTCCCGGCGCGGTCGACACCCGCATGACCGCGATGCTGACTATCCCGAAGATGACGACCGCGGATGCCGCGAAGGAAATCCTCGATGGTTTCGAGGCGGGCGAGGAAGAGATTTATGTCGGCGAGATGGCGCGTGGCCTTGCCCAAGGCCTCGCCCACGACCCCAAGGGCGTCGAGCGCCAGTTGGCGTCGCCGGGCTGAGTTTCACGTCGGATGTTGCGTAGCTGCGAACCATAAGGAAGCGATCATGACCCCGTTGCGAGTATTGCTTGCCTCCGCCGCGCTGTCGCTCGGCGCCTCGATCCTGCCGGCTTCGGCGGATTCTATTCCCGGCCTGCGCGGCCACGACCACACCGGCATCACCGTGCCCGACGTGAAGGCGGCGACCGCCTTCTTCACCGAGGTGCTCGGCTGCTCGCATGCGATGTCGTTCGGACCGTTCATGGACGACAAGGGCACGTTCATGCAGGACGCGGTCAACGTGAATCCGCGCGCCGTCATCGACGAGATCAGCATGATCCGCTGCGGCTACGGCTCCAACATCGAGCTGTTTCAGTATCAGTCGCCCGACCAGGCCAAGACGCTGCCGAAGAACAGCGACATCGGCGGCCACCACATCGCGCTCTATGTCGACGACATCGCGAAGGCGGCCGAGTATCTGCGGTCGAAGAACGTCAAGACGATGCAGGGGCCGATCCCCGTGAACGAAGGGCCGGCGGCCGGTCAGTCCATCCTCTATTTCCTGACGCCGTGGGGGATGCAGATGGAGCTGATCAGCTATCCCAAGGGCATGGCCTATGAGAAGAGCGCCAAGACCGTGCTGTGGTCGACGACCGAGCCGATGAAGTGACGCTCGTCGTAGACGAATTCGCGACTCGGTTTTTTCAGCCGCCGAGCGGACTCCTGACGCTCTGCTCGGCCGCGCAAATTCAGGTCCCGTCAAGTCCCCAATAAAAAAAGATTGGCAAGGCCTTACGCGACACGCTGCTTGCGGAGCAGCGGCTGTATTCACATCTCCGCTCCCGCAATTCTGGGCTGTGGCCTTGGTTAACACGGCCGCCCGGTTGCGAATTTTGGAGAAAAGCTATGGACCTCTATGGTTTCAATGGCGCCTGGCTGACCCAGCCGGCGCTTTGGGCCGCGGCAGCGATCGCGCTCGTGATCGTGCTGCGGATTGCCAATATCTTTCGTTACATCCCGAACAACCAGGTCGGCATCGTCGAGAAGCTCTGGACGACGAAAGGCTCGATCGAGGGCGGCTTCATCGCGCTGAACGGTGAGGCCGGTTACGAGCCGGAAGTGCTGCGCGGTGGCCTGCACGTGTTCTTTCCGTTCATGTACCGGATCCACAAATCGGATCTGGTCACGGTCGGACAAGGCAAGATCGCCTATGTGTTCGCGCGCGACGGCGCGGCGCTTGGCGCCTCGCAAGTGCTCGGTGCCAACGACAGCGAGGACAAATCGGACTTCCAGGACGTGCGCCGATTCCTGCTCGGTGGCGGTCAGAAGGGGCCGCAACGCAAGATCCTGCGCGAGGGCACCTATGCGATCAACACGACGCAGTTCGCGATCATCACCGACGATCGCGTTTATGGCCATGCCCTGAGCGAACAGGAGCGCGGCGTGCTCGATGCCATGCAGCTCACGATCGCCGAGCGCTGGGGCTTTACGCCCGTCGTGCTCGCGGCCGATCACGACCTCGTCGGCATCGTCACCGTGCATGACGGCCCGTCGCTGCCGTCAGGCGAGATCATCGCGCCCGAAGTCGGCGTCGACCTGCGCGATAGCGAGATCTTTCACAACAATTTCCAGGAGCCGGAGAAATTCCTGAGCGCCGGCGGCTATCGCGGCCGGCAGCTCCAGGTCATCGTCGAGGGCACCTGGTACATCAACCGCCTGTTCGCGACCGTCGAGGCGGTGCCGAAGACGGTGATCCCGGTCGGTAATGTCGGCGTCGTCATCTTCTACACCGGACCGCACAGCGGCGACGTGTCGGGTGAGCAATACCGTCATGGCGAACTGGTCCTCAACGGCGGCCGCGGCGTCTGGAAGGATCCGCTGCTGCCGGGCAAATATGCCTTCAACACCTATGCCGGCAAGATCGAGATCATCCCGACCGTCAATTTCATCCTGAAATGGGTGCGCGGCGAGGTCGGCGCGATGAAGCTCGACGAGAACCTGTCGGAGATCTCGCTGATCACGCGGGATGCGTTCGAGCCGACGCTGCCGCTCTCGGTGGTGATGCATATCGACTACAAGAAGGCGCCGATGATCATCCAGCGCTTCGGCGACGTGAAGAAGCTGGTCGAGCAGACGCTCGACCCGATGGTGAGCGCGTTCTTCAAGAACATTGCGCAGAAGATGACCTTGATCGAGCTGCTCCAGAACCGCGCCTCGATCCAGGAGGAATCGGCGGCGCAGATGAAGGCGAAGTTCGAGAGTTATTCGCTCGATCTCCAGGAGGTTCTGATCGGCACGCCGCGGGCTGCGGCCGGCGACCACACGATCGAGAACATCCTGATCCAGCTTCGCTCGCGCCAGATCGCGCGCGAGCAGATCGAGACCTATCAGGAGCAGGAAAAGGCCGCGGTGCAGGAGCGCGCGCTCAACGAGGCCAAGGCGACCGCGGCCGCGCAGACGGCGCTGACGCAATCGCTGATCCAGATCAAGGTCAACGAGAACGAGGGCGCCGCCGCGTTCGCCCGTGCGCAGAAGGACGCCGAGACCCGAAAGGTGACGGCGGCCGCGGTCGGCGAGCAGTCGCGCCTCGAGGGTCAGGGCGAGGCCGATCGCGTGCTTGCGGTCGGCACCGCCAATGCCCAGTCGACAAAACTATCGGTCGATGCCTATGGCGGGCCGGAGTTCAGGTTGGCCGAGCAGAATTTCACCAAGTTCGCGGAAGCCCTGACCAAGATCAACCAGCCCCTGGTGCCGCAATTCCTGATGTCCGGCGGACAGGGCGCAGAGAGCAGCAATGCGGGCCTGATCCCGACCGCGATGCTGAGCTCGATGTTCGGCCGCATGATGCCGGATGCGCTGGAGCGGCTGAAGGAAGAGGCGCCGAAGGCGGATCGCCGGACGAACGGGCACTGACCACGCCGGATTTGCTTCGCTGGTGTGAAAATTGCTAACAAGCGCCCCGGGCTGGAAGTGCGTCTTCCAGCCCGGTCTGTTCCCGCCTTTCACTTGCCTTACCCGGAGACGATGATGCCTTTCGACTTGATCCTGCGCGGGGGGCGGGTGATAGACCCGTCCCAGAAGCTCGATGCCGTGACCGACGTCGCCTTTGCCGGCGGCAAGGTCGCCGCGATCGGCGCCGGGCTCAAGGCCGACCCCGGCACCGAGATCCGCGACGTCTCGAAGCTCATCGTGACGCCCGGCTTGATCGATCTCCACACCCATGTCTATTGGGGCGGCACCTCGCTCGGCATCGATGCCGAGGAATTCTGCCGTCTCTCCGGCGTCACCACTTCGGTCGATACCGGCAGCGCAGGTCCCGGCAATTTCGCGGGCTTCCGCAAGCATGTGATCGAGCCAAGCCAGGTCCGCATCCTCGCTTATCTGCATGTCTCGCATGCCGGCATCTTCGGCTTCTCGCACCGGATCATGGTTGGCGAGAGCGAGGAGTTGCGGCTGATGAACCCGATCGAGGCGGCCAAGGTGGCCGACGCCAACCGCGATCTCATCGTCGGCATCAAGGTGCGCGTCGGCCTGCATTCCTCGGGCACGTCGGGGGCCGTCCCGCTCGACATCGCGCTCCAGGTCGCCGACGAGGTCGGCATGCCCCTGATGGCCCATATCGACCATCCGCCGCCGAGCTACGAGGAGGTGCTGGCTCGCCTGCGTCCTGGCGACGTCTTGACCCACGCGTTCCGGCCGTTCCCCAACACGCCGGCGACCGCGCAGGGCACGGTGAAGAAGGCGGTGCTGGACGCGCGCGAGCGCGGCGTGCTGTTCGACATCGGCCACGGCAAGGGCTCGTTCGCGTTCAAGACCGCGCGTGCCATGCTCGCCAACGGCTTCTATCCCGACACGATCTCCTCCGACATCCATCAGCTCTGCATCGACGGACCGGCCTTCGACCAGGTCACGACCATGTCGAAATTCCTGTGCATGGGCATGGAGCTGTCGGACGTGATCGCGGCCTCGACGGTGAATGCCGCGATGGCGTTGCGCCGCCCCGAGCTCGGCAGCCTCAAGCCCGGCAGCGCCGGCGACGCCACGCTGATCTCGGTGAAACAAGGCCAGTTCGACTATGTCGACGTGGTCGACGAGCACCTGATCGGCGATCGCAAGATCGTCTCCGAAGGCGTCGTCGTCGGCGGCCGCTGGTGGCATCCGAATTGAGATCGGCGCAGCGACGGGGGTGGCGCGTGCCTCATGGTCCCGCCCGAGGCGTCAGGCGACCAGCTCCAGGAGCGCCGCCAGCAGCTTGGAATTGTCGTTCCTGCGATAGCTCATGATGATCGGCGTGCGCATCGTTGCCTCGTCGAGATCGAGGTAGCGGATGTCGTCCCGCCCGAGCCGGCGGACCGACGCGGGAACGAGGCAGATGCCGGCGCCGGCGGCGACCAGGCCGAGCGCCGTCTGCAGCTCCCGCACCTCCATGCCGATGGTCGGTTCGATACCCGCATCTGCATAAAAGGACAGAACCTGGTCGGCGAAGCTCGGGCGCGGCGAATTGGGATAGAGGATCAGGGGCTCGCCGAGCGTTTTGCGCAGCCGCACCTTGCGTCCCTTCGCCAGCGCGTGGCGCAGCGGAACCGCGACACAGAGCGGTTCCTCGCGGATGACCCTTCGCGCGATCGCATCGTCCTCGAAACGTAACCGCCCGAAGCCGACGTCGATGCGGCCGTCCTTCAGCGCCGCGATCTGTTCCAGCGTGATCATCTCGACGAGATGGACGTCGGCATCGGGAACGGCGAGGCGGAAGCGCCGGATCAACTCGGGAAGCGCGTCGTACAGCGTCGAGGCGACGAAACCGATGTTGAACTGACGTACCATGCCCTTGGCGATGCGCCGTGTCATCGCTCTCGCCTCATCGGCCCGGTTCAGGATCTGTCGCGCCTGCTCGAACAGGTATCGGCCCGGTTCGGTCAGGGTGAGAGGCCTCGATCGATGCAGCAACTGGACGCCGAGCTCGCGCTCGAGCTGTTGTATCTGGCGGCTCAGGGGCGGCTGCGCGATGTGCAGCTTTTCGGCGGCGCGGCTGAACGAGCCCTCCGCGGCAACCGTCGCGAAATAGCGAAGGACGCGCAACTCCATCGTCCATACCTCCAGGGTATAAAGATAGACCCGATCGGTCTTGGGCGGCAAGGCGGGCGCTTCGTATCATCGCGTCAAAGCCTAAGGAGCGCCGCGCGTGCCAGCCTCACCCGTCAAGATCGAAGCGGTCGAGACTTTCCTCGTCGATCTGCCGACCATTCGCCCGCACCATCTGGCGATGACCACGATGGACGGGCAGACGCTGATGCTGGTGCGGATGACGATGTCGGACGGCACCATCGGTTGGGGCGAGGGGACCACGATCGGCGGTCTCGCCTATGGCAGCGAGAGCCCGGAGGGCATGAAGCTAGTCATCGACACCTACATCACGCCGATCCTGCTCGGCTGCGATCCCGATCGGATCGGCCAGGCCATGGCGACGATCGGCAAGGCGGTCCAGGGCAACAATTTTGCCAAATGCGCCGTCGAGACGGCGCTGTGGGACGCGCTCGGCAAGCGCACCTCGCTTGCCGTCTCCGAACTGCTCGGGGGACGCCAGCACGATCGGCTGCCGGTCGCCTGGACGCTTGCGAGCGGCGACACCGCGCGCGACATCGCGGAAGCCGAGGAGATGCTGGCGCGGCGGCGGCACAATATCTTCAAGCTCAAGATCGGGCGGGGCGACCCGCACCGCAACATCGCGCATGTCGCCGCGATCAAGCGCGCGCTTGCCGACAGGGCCAGCATCCGCGTTGACGTCAACCAGGCCTGGAGCGGCGCGCGCGCGTCCTATCTGCTGGCGGCGTTGCTCGATGCCGGCGTCGATCTCGTGGAGCAGCCGATCGCCATGAGCAATGTCAAGGGCATGGCGCGGCTTTGCCGCGAGAGCGCCATTCCGATCATGGCCGATGAGGCCCTGCATGGCCCCGAAAGCGCGTTCGAATTCGCGCGCGAGGCTGCGGCTGACGTGTTCGCGGTGAAGATCGCGCAGTCCGGCGGGTTGTTTGCGGCCGGAGAGGTTGCCGCAATCGCGCAGGCCGCCGGCATCGGTCTGTACGGCGGCACGATGCTGGAGGGTGCGATCGGCACGGTCGCCTCGGCGCATCTATTTGCGACCTTCGGCCGGCTCGAATGGGGCACCGAGCTGTTCGGACCGCTGCTCTTGACGGAGGAGATTCTCGTGCAGCCCCTCGACTATTCCGAGTTCAGCCTGGCCGTGCCCTCAGGGGCAGGGCTCGGCATTGCCCTCGACGAGGAGCGGCTCGCCCGCTTCCGCCGCGACCGCCAGGAGCGGTCGTTCCACGTGCTGCCCAAGTTGAAAACAGCGTCGTAGACCATGCTCTTTCATGTCCAGATGGATGTTCGCCTGCCGCACGACCTGCCGGACGAGACGGCCTCTGCGCTGAAGCAGAAGGAACGCGAGCGGGCCGAGCGGCTCCAGCGCGAAGGCAAATGGCGGCACCTGTGGCGCGTCGCAGGGCGTTACGCCAATGTGAGCATCTTCGACGTCTCGGGGCCTCAGGAACTGCACGAGATCCTGTCCGGCCTGCCGCTGTTTCCGTTCATGGACATCGCGGTGACCCCGCTCTGCCGCCATCCATCCTCCGTCCACGCGGATGATCGATAGGCGGGCTCGAAGACGTCAAGCAACACACAAGGAGGAAGCCGATGCCAGCCAACCTGATCAACAGAACGATCATCAAGGAACTCGCCGCAAAGGCCGCAGGGCTCGATCAGGATGGCGGTGGTGCCCGCCTCAAGCAGGTGGTCAATCGCCTGCTCAACGACCTGATGGTGGCGATCGACGATCTCGACATCTCCATGGACGAATTCTGGGCCGGCGTCGGCTACCTCGGCGAGGCCGCCAAGGCCAACGAGCTCGGCCTGATCGTGCCGGGGCTGGCGCTGGAGCATTTCCTCGACCTGCGGCTCGATGAAGCCGAGCGCCGCGCCGGTCTTGCGGGCGGCACCGCGCGCACCATCGAAGGACCGCTCTACGTCGCCGGCGCACCGCTTGCTAGGGGCGAGGCCCGTCTCGACGACGGCACCGACGAAGGCGAGATCCTGTTCATGGAGGGCCAGGTGTTCGACATGGCGGGCAACCCGGTCGCCGGCGCCATCGTCGACGTCTGGCACGCCAATTCCTTCGGCTTCTACTCCTTCTTCGGCCCGCCGCAATCGTCCTACAATCTGCGCAGGCGGATCGAGACCGACCGCGATGGCCGCTATCGCTTCCGCTCCATCATGCCGTCCGGTTATGGCTGTCCGCCCGGGTCGAACACCGAGACGCTGCTTGCCCGGATGGGCCGCCATGGTCAGCGGCCGGCGCATATCCATTTCTTCGTCACGGCGCCGGGCTACCGCCAGCTCACGACGCAGATCAACATTGACGGCGACAAATACCTGCACGATGACTTTGCCTTCGGCACGCGCGACGACCTGATCCCGCCGGTGGAGCGTGTCAGCGATGCTGCCGAGATCCACAAGGCCGGGCTCAACAAGCCGTTCGTGCGGATCGGCTTCGATTTCAGAATCACGATCGAGGTGGCCGGAGCGCCCGCAACGGTGGTTCAGCGCGAGCATGCCGTCGCGGCCTGAGTCGTCGGCCGCATCGGGAAGCGATCTCCCGCTCAACGACGGCGTGCGAACATCTCCACCATGGTGTCGCGCAGCCAGTTGATGCCGACGTCGCTTCCGAAGCGCGGATGGGTGTGGACCTTGATCTCCACCGGCGGGAGGTCGAATGGAAGCTGGAGCAGGCGAAAGTCCCGCTTGCTGTAGAACTCGCGCCCGACGGTTTCCGGGAAGATCACGGCGAGATCGCTGTCGCGCACGATCTCGGGCGCGACGGAGAAATGCCCGAGCCGCACGGCGATCTGCCGCTTGATGTCGTTGTCCGAAAGCCATTGCTCGATCATCGCGTGGCCGGGCGCGTTGCTGCCGGCGTGGACGTATTGCAGGCTGACAAAGCCGGCCTTGGTGAGCTTCGCCCGCCCGATCGGATGGCCGCTGCGCACCATGCACACCAGGCGGTCGTTGATCAGCGGTGTGCTGACGCATTCTCCTTCGAGATTCTTGATGTAGCCGAGCGCGAGATCGACCTCGCCGGCGCGCATTGAACCGATCACGGTGTCCATCGCCAGCGGCACGACGTCGAGCCGCACTGCCGGCGCGATGCGCACGAGCTTCGCCATGAGGCGCGGCAGATAGAAGACCTCCGAGACGTCCGACATTGCCACGCGAAACACCCGTTGTGTCACCGCGGGATCGAACGCGACCCGCTCCTGGATCGCACGGTTGATGATGCCGAAGGCCTGATCGAGCGGCTCGTGCAGGCGGATGGCTGCGTCGGTCGGCAGCATGCGGTTGGCGGCGCGCACGAACAACGGGTCGTCGAAATGATCGCGCAGGCGGCGCAGCGCGTGGCTGATGGCGGGCTGGGTCAGTCCGAGCCGATCGCCAGCGATGGTGAGATTGCGCAGGTCCCAGATCGCCAGGAACACGCGCAACAAATTGAGGTCGAGCCCTGAATGAGTACTGTTCATAGTACGGATTATGACTATGAATTTGACTTAGATCAATGCGTTCTAAAAACTGTTCTGACCGGAGCAACGATGCCCCGGCCGGGACGTGGAGCGGCGATGCGGGATCATACCGGAATTGCGATGGCGGCCCGCCAGACGGTGGCAGAACCGGCAACGACACCGTTGCAGGATCTGGTCGCCGAGATCGCTGCCCGCCGCGACGAGTTCGACCGCCTCTCGCACATCCCCCGCGAGATCATTCGCAGCATGAAGCGCGCCGGGATTTTTCGCGCGGGCACTCCCAAGCGGTTCGGCGGCAATGCGTCGCCGCCGGCCGAGTTTCTGCGCATGGTCGAGACGATCGCGGTCGCCGACGGCTCGGCGGCGTGGGTCGCCGCCTTCGGTTCGGCCAACACCTATATTGCGGCGCTGCCGGTCGAGACCCAGCGCTTGATCTATGCCGACGGGCCGGATCAGGTCTATGCCGGCGGCCTCTATCCGCTTCAGCCGGCGCGCGTGGTCGAAGGTGGCGTGCGCGTCACCGGCCGCTGGCGCTTTGCGAGCGGCTGCATGGGCGCCGACTGGATCGGCGTCGGCATCTCGGCCGACCGGCCACTGCTCGCCACGCAGCCGGAAGCCACCACCTATATGGCGGTCGCGCGCGCGAACGAAGTCGAGATCGTCGAGAACTGGGACGTGGTCGGGATGCAGGGCACCGGCAGCCACGACACCCGCGTCACCGACAAGTTCTATGCGCTCGACTGGATCTGCGCGCGCGGAGCGCCGGGTCTCGTCGACGAGCCGCTCTATCGTTATCCCGCTCTGTCCTATCAGGCCGAGGTGCACGCGGCCGTCAATATCGGTCTTGCCCGCGCGGCGCTCGACGTCGTGACCGAGATGTCGGGCGGCGCCAAGATCATGCCGGGCGCGGCGCGACTGGCCGATCGCTCCTACTACAAGTCGGAGCTCGCGCGCGGCGAAGCCAGCTGGCGCAGCGCGCGCGCGTTCTTCTACGAATCCGCGGAGCGCGCGTGGAACGTGCTGCTCGCCGGCGATCCGGTTCCGCGCGAACTCGAAAACCTGCTGCGCCTCAGCGCAACGCACGCGGCGCACACCTCCGCCGAAATCGTCCAGCAGGCCTACCGCATTGCCGGCATGGCCGCGATCCACAAATCACACCGGCTGCAACGCATCGTGCGCGACTCCATGGTCGTGACGCAGCACGCCTCGCTCAGCGAGGGAACCTACGAAGCAGCCGGAGCTCTCTTTGCCGGGGTCATGCCAGGGATGCCCTACCCGTGAAACAATCTGGCATGACGTGGTGCGCAGCTTGCATCGGTTTCACGGAAACCCTGTTCCGAGAGGCAATGAGATGAAACTCCCCGCACTGTCCCGACGTGCCTTCATGGCGAGCACGCTTGCCGCCGCTGCGATCCGCCCCACGAACCTGCGCGCGGAGGACGCGCCGATCAAGATCGGCGTCGGGTCCGACCCGGTCTTCTCCTCGTTCTATCTCGCCGCGCATGAGAAGATGTTCGAAGCCGAGAAGCTCAACGTCGTCGTGCAGCTCTACACCGACGGCGGCGAGGCGCTGAACGCGCTGGTCGCCCAGCAGGTCCACCTCGGCGCTGCCGTCGAGCCCACGCACATGGTGCGCTTTGCGCGCGCCGAGCTGCGGCCGCTCGCGATCGTCTACCAGTCGGGCCGCTACATCAAGCTGGTGACCGGGAAGGGCGTCGAAGGTCTCGACAAGATCAAGAAGTTCGGCATCGTCGCCGGCTCGGTCAGCGAGTACTGCACCCTGCTTGCCATGAAGAAGATCGGACTCGCTCCGGGCGCGGTGCAGATGGTGAAGAGCGGCCCGCCGGAATTGCCGGCGCTGCTGGCGCGCGGTGACATCGACGCGTTCTTTGCCTGGGAGCCATGGCCGACCAACGGCGTCAAGCAGGGCGGGCACGTCGCGATGACCAGCAAGGACGCCGGCTACACCGACACGATGTGGGTCACGGCGGCAGGCGGCTGGTTCGACGGCAACGCCGCAGCGGCGCGCGGCATCCTCAAGGTGCTTGCGCGATCCTGCGAGATCGTCATCAGCGACCCCCAGCGCGCCGCGGCCGCAGTTCAGGCGGTGACGAAAATTCCGGTCGCGCAGACGCTCAATGCGCTGAAGGACATGGATCCCGGCGTGCGCGATTTCACCGACGCGGATTTTGCCAGCTATGACGGTATCGCGGCGTTTCTGGCCGACCAGAAGGTGACGCCGACGGTGGTCGATTTCCGCCGTTACATCCAGCGCGGCTTCTACAAGGCGTGATGTCCATGACCGGTTCATCCATCGCCATCAACCAGCTCAGCCTGACGCTCGACGGCAACGAGATCGTCTCGCAGATCGACCTCCAGATCGCCGCGGGGGAGTTCGTCTGCCTGCTGGGGCCCAGCGGCTGCGGCAAGTCGACCCTGCTCAACGCCATTGCGGGCTTCGTTCCCGCAAACGGCCATATCCGCGTGGCCGGGAAAGCCGTCAACGGCCCGGGCGTTGACCGCGGCGTCGTCTTCCAGTCGTCCGAGGCGCTGTTCCCGTGGCTGACAGTCCGCGAGAATGTCGAATACGGTCCGCGCCTGAGGGGCGTTTCCTCGCGCAAGCGCGCCGAGCTCGCCGACCATTACCTGTCCCTGGTCGGCCTTTCGCATGCCGCCGACAAGTTTCCTGATGCCTTGTCAGGCGGCATGCGTCAGCGCGCTCAGATCGCCCGCGTGCTCGTTAACGAGCCCTCGGTCGTGCTGATGGACGAGCCGTTCGGAGCGCTCGATGCGCAGACGCGCGAGGTGCTGCAACGCGAGCTCGACCGGATCTGGCGCGCGACCGGCTGCACCATCGTGTTCGTCACCCATGACATCTGGGAAGCGATCCTGCTCGCCGACCGTATCGTGACGATGACCGCTGGCCCGCGCGCCACCATCAAGACGATCGAGACGGTCGGCCTGCCGCATCCGCGTGATCCGGCCGATCCGTCCAGCCTCGCGCTCTATCGCCGCCTCCGCGACGACATCGGCGCGGAAGTCACCCGCGTGCTGCGCGCCCAGGGGCTTGCGGTCGGGGAGGTCGCGGCATGAGCGAGGCTGTGCAAGTGACGTCGAACAAGCGGACTTCGCTGCGTTTGCGCCTGTCGCCTCGGCTCAGCAGGATTGCCGCGTCCGTGGTCTCGATCCTGTGCGGCCTGTTCGTCTGGGACATGCTGTCGCGCTACAGCTCTCCCTTGTTCCTGCCGTCGCCGGCCACGACCTGGGATGCCGCCAAGGAATTGCTGGCGGACGGGACGCTGGTCGCCTCGGTGCTGGCGTCCTCGGCGCGTATTGCCTGCGGCTGGGCGCTCGGCGTCGCCGTCGGCATTCCGCTTGGCATCGTGATGGGGCGCTTTGCGCCGATCCGGCAATTTCTCGACCCCTATATCGAGTTCTTCCGGTTCATCCCGCCGATTGCCTTCGTCACGCTGGCCGTGATCTGGCTCGGCCCCGGCGAGCAGGCCAAGGTGGCGCTGATCTTCTACACCACCGTCTTCATCGTGACGCTCAACACCATCGCCGGCGTGCAGGCGGTCAATCCGCTGCGGCTGCGTGCGGCCGCAAGCCTCGGTGCGGGTCCGCTCCAGATGCTGTTGACGGTGATCCTGCCCTCGACCGTGCCGTTCATGGTCACCGGCGCGCGCATCGCCATGGGCAATTCCTTCCTCACGGTGGTGTCGGCGGAGATCGTGTCGGCCGACAATGGCCTCGGCGCCCTGATCTGGACGGCGCGGAATTTTGCCCGCACCGAATGGGTGTTCGTCGGCATCCTCGCGCTCGGCATGCTCGGCTACCTGTTCGACCGCGTGCTCCGGATTGCGGTGTCGCTGCTCCTGAAACGCTACCAGCCGACGACCTGACGCGAGACGTTCGCCAGAGAGAGATGAGGATTTGACGATGAACATCGCGACCCCTGTGGTGCCCGACTACGCGGCGCTGGTGCACGCCGACCGCGCGCTCACCACCATGTACACCGATCCCGCGATCTTCGAAGCCGAGATGGCCAGGGTGTTCGAGCGAACCTGGGTCTGGGTTGCTCATGGCAGCGAAATCGCCGAGCCCGGCGATTTCAAGATGGCGATGGTCGGCCTTCAGCCGGTGATCGTCGTGCGCGACCGCAAGGGTGTCGTGCACGTGCACGTCAACCGTTGCCGGCATCGCGCGGCGACGGTGTGCGAGGTCGCCAAGGGCAAGACCAACAGCTTCGTCTGCCCGTATCATGGCTGGAGTTATGCGCTCGACGGTTCGCTGCGCGGATTGCCCTACGAGGCCGGCTATGCCGGAACCATCGACAAGAAGCAGTTTCCGCTGAAGTCGCTGCGCGTCGAGGAATATGCCGGGCTGATCTTCGCGACCTTCAAGGACGACATCGCGCCGCTGACAGATTTTCTCGGTGGCGCGAAGAAATGGATCGACCTGTTCATGAAGCAGGGCGCGGGCTATCCCCTGACGTCGCTCGGCGAGCACAGGTTCAGCTTCCCCGGCAACTGGAAGATCCAACTCGAGAACACGACCGACGCCTATCACTTCCCGCTCGTGCACAAGGCCTTCCTGACCGCGACCGACAGCGAGACGGCCGCGACGATGGACATCATGAACAACGGCGGCTATGTCGAGGATCTCGGCAACGGCCACAGCGTGATGGTCATGGTGCCGGATCTGGTCGACCTCGACGACAATCTCGAGGCGCCGATCCCGAAGAAGTTCGAGGCACTCGCCGCGGAGCTCACGGCCGAAGGTCATCCCGATCAGGAGGTGCGCCGGATCGTGCGTGCGGTCGGCGGTACCGGCTTCAACCTGAACCTGTTCCCGAATCTCGGCTGCTCGGCGGCGTTCTTCCGTGTGCTTCAGCCGATCTCGGTCGACGAGACCGAGGTCAGGCACGTCGCGCTCGGGATGAAGGGAGGGCCTGCCGCCGCCAATCGCGCTCGCCTGCGCATCCACGAATTCTTCCAGGGCCCGATGGGCTTCGGCAGCCCTGATGACGCCGAGGTGTGGGATCGCGTGCAGCACGGTGCGCAGGGCGGCAAGGAGCTCTGGCTGATGCTCAACCGCGGGCTTGCAGGCGAGGAGGCGTTGCCCGACGGGCATCTCCGCAGCGACGTGAGCGCGGAAACCGGCATGCGCGCAGCCTATCGGCAGTGGAAGGCCATGATGGAGGTAACGTCATGAATGCGCCCGTGATGATTCCGGCCATTGGCCTCGACGAGGCGATGCAGCTCGTCTTCCTGGAGGCGGATCTGCTCGACCATGCCTGCTACGAGGAGTGGCTCGCATTGTGGACGGCGGATGCGCGCTATGTCGTGCCGATCGATCCCGGTGCGACGGATTTCGAGAACAGCCTCAACTACGCCTATGACGACCACGAGATGCGGCGCAAGCGCACCGAGCGTTTGCTCAACGGCCAGTCGATCTCGGCCTCACCCGTGGCACGCACCATCCGACAATTGTCGCGCTTCCGGATTCTCGAGGCCGGCGAGACCTGGTGCGAGCTGCGCTGCGCCCAGATCCTGACAGAGCATCGCCGCAGCCGCACGCGAACTTACACCGCCAATCTCACCTACCGTCTGGTCCGCGCCGAGGGCGCGCTCAAGATCGACCTGAAGGTCATCCGCCTGATCAACTCGACGGAGGCGCTCGGTGGTATCAGCTACATTCTCTGAGGCGGCCGTCGCCGCTCCGGTTGTTGCCGGAATGGAGGCGGCGCTCACTCTCGTGATCGCGCGGCGCGAAGAGCAGGCCTCCGGTATCGTCGTGCTCGATCTCGTCGATCCCGACGGCGGCGCGCTGCCGCCCTTCGAACCTGGTGCGCATGTTGACGTCGAGGTTGCACCCGGCCTGGTGCGGCAATATTCGCTCTGCGGCGATCCCGCCGACACCAGCACTTACCGGCTCGGGATTCTGCTCGATGCTGCCTCCCGCGGTGGATCGCGCGCGATTCATGCCGATTTCCGTGCCGGCGCGTCCGTGCGGATCGGCAGGCCGCGCAATCTCTTTCCGCTCGCGGCCAACGCGCGCCGCTCGATCCTGATCGGCGGCGGCATCGGCATTACGCCGATGGTCGCGATGGCGCATCGTCTGCACCATGTCTCGGGCGACTTCACGCTGCACTATTGTGTGCGGTCGCCGGCAATGGCGGCGTTCGCAAGTGAACTCCAGGAAGCGCCGTTCCGCGATCGCGTTCATCTGCATGTCGACGATGGCGCCGCGGCGCAGCGCTTCGAACCCGCGCGCGAGCTTCCGCCGCCGGCCGATGACGTCCATCTCTACGTTTGCGGGCCGGACGGATTCATGGCCTCCGTCATCGCGGCGGCGGAACGGCTCGGCTACGGCGCGGCGCAGATCCACCGCGAATATTTCAAGGCCGATTTCGATCGTACCGGCGAGGCGTTCGAGGTCGTGCTTGCGCGCAGCAACCGGCGCATCGCCGTCGATGCCGGCAGCACGATTGTGGCCGCCCTCGCCAGGGCCGGTGTCAAGATCGAAACCTCTTGCGAGGAGGGCATTTGCGGCACCTGCCTGTGCAACGTGCTTGCCGGTCTGCCTGATCACCGCGATGTCTACCTCACCGACGAAGAGAAGGCCGCAAACGACCAGATGCTGGTGTGCTGTTCGCGATCGAAAACGCCCGAACTGGTGCTCGACCTATGACCGGTCTGTCCGAAGCTGGCGTCCAGAAGCGGTTTCGCGATGCCATGGCGAGGCTCGGGGCCGCGGTGAACATCGTGACCACGGACGGGCCGGCCGGCCGTCACGGGCTGACCGCATCCGCGGTGTGCAGCGTGACCGACACGCCCCCGACCGTGCTGGTCTGCGTGCGGCAACAGGCCGGCGCGCACGACGTGCTCAAGGCCAATGGCGCGCTCTGCGTCAACGTCCTGGCCGGCCGGCACGAGAATTTGTCCGCCAAATTCGGCCGGTCCGGGCTCAGCGTCGATCAGCGCTTTGCCGACGCGACCTGGAAGCGGCTTGCCACCGGCGCACCGGCGCTGGCCGATGCCGCCGCCAGCCTCGACTGCCGCATCGTGGGGGTGACCGAGGTCGGCACGCACACCGTGTTCTTCTGCGAGGTGCAGGACATGGTGGCGGCGGCCGAGCCGGAAGGACTGATCTATTTCAACCGGACCTATCATCACATCGGTCCGATCCCGCAATCCCAAGCCAGCGAGGCCCGCGCGTGAGCAGCATGAACCTGGAAACCGTCATCAATTCGCTCTCGGACCGCGTGGCGATGCTGGAGGCCGAAGCCGACATCCGCCGCATCCAGGCTCGCTACATGTTCCTGTGCGACACGCCCTGTCCGGAATTCGGCGTCGAGACCGACGCCCAGCGCATCGAGTTGATCCTCGGCCTCTACACCGAGGATGCGGTTTGGGAGGGCGTCGGCGCCTATTACGACAACCAGTTCGGCCGTCGCGTCGGCAAGGCCGCGCTGCGCGAGCATTTTCAGGCGTTCTGGGGCCAGAAGCGCGATCCTGCCCTCCTGCTCAACGTGCACTATCTGACCTCGGAGCAGATCCACGTGCGCGGCAATGAAGCCGACGGGCAATGGGTGCACTGCCAGCCCTGGATCTTCTCGGATGGCTCCTCGCTGCTCCGCTCCAGCCGGCTCAACAACCTGTTCCGCAAGGTCGATGGCGTCTGGAAGGTAGCGCGCACGCGCACGGAGAATGTATTCGTGGCGCCGCTCGCGCCCGGCTGGGCGAACAACATCCCGGATCGCTCCGTGCTGATGCGGTGACGCGTGAGTGACGGGACGGTGCCGATGACTTCGCAGGCGGAGATGTGGAAGAGCTACGCGTTCCAGGGCTTTACGGTCGTTGTGATCCAGCGCTGGAACGATCCTTTCGGCATGCCGATGGTGCGCATCGCCGATGTCGGCGACGAGGACCGCGCTGAAGGTATGCCTGAGGCCGTCTTCCTTGCGCAAGCCTCGCCGCTTCCGGCATCGTCATGAACGCGATGGCCCCAGGCGCGGCAATCATCGAGCGTCGTTTCATTGCGACAGCGCGGGCGCGAATCCACATCGCGGCTGCCGGCGCCGGCAGGCCGCTGCTGCTGCTGCACCAGACGCCCCGGTCCTGGGACGAATTCCGCGAGGTGCTGCCGCGTCTCGGCACCCGCTACCGTGCTATCGCGATGGACACCGTCGGCTTCGGCGACTCCGATGCGCTGCCGTTCGCGGAGAACTCGATCGAGGCCTGGTCGGCCTGCGCCTTCGACTTGCTGGACGCGCTCGACCTCCGCGAGGTGGCGGTCCTCGGCCATCACACCGGCGCGGCCATCGCCATCGAGATGGCGGCGTCGCGACCCGAACGGATTGCGGCCATGGTGCTGTCGGCGTCGCCCTATGTCGATGCCGAGCGAAGGATGCAAAAGGCCGGCAAGCCGGTGGTCGACGAGGCGACGCGCACGGCAGATGGCAGTCATCTCCTCAGCCTCTGGCGGATGCGTCAGCCGGATTATCCGGACGGCGACATCGACCTGCTCGAACGCTTCGTGATCGATGCCCTCAAGGCGGGCCGGCTGGCCGCCGAAGGCCACCATGTCGTCAATCGCTATGTGATGGAGCAGCGACTGCCGCTGGTCGCGTGTCCGACCCGCATCATCGCGCCGACCGCCGATCCCCATGCCTTTCCCGTTGCCCGCAAGGTGGCGGGCGCGATCGCCGGTGCGAGCCTGGTCGAGATTGCGGGCGGGATGGTGCCGTTTCCGAACCAGATGCCGGAAGAGCTGGCCTCGGCCGCGCTTGCCTTCCTGGAGCGGCACTATCCGCCGTAGCCGTGAGGAGAGAACCGCGGCGCGGCCTGCAGCGACCTGATTAAAGCGATCTGGCGATCAAAAGCTTCATGATCTCGTTGGTGCCGCCATAGATCTTCTGGATGCGGGAATCGATGAAGATGCGCGAGATCGGGTACTCCTGCATGTAGCCATAGCCGCCGAACAGCTGGAGACATTCGTCGGCGGTCTGCACCTGCTTGTCCGAGCACCAATATTTCGCCATCGACGCCGTGACGGTGTCGAGGTCCTTCGCGACCAGGCGCTCGATGCACCAGTCGACGAAGACGCGCGCGATCATCGCTTCCGTCTTGCGCTCGGCAAGCGTGAAGGCGGTGTTTTGGAAATCCATCAGCGGCTTGCCGAACGCCTTCCGCTCCTTGGTGTACTCGGCGGTGAGCTTGACGGCGCGCTCCATCGAGGCGACAGCGCCGACCGCGAGCGCAAGCCGCTCCTGCGGCAATTGCTGCATCAGCTGGACAAAGCCCTGGCCTTCCTCCTTGCCGAGCAGGTTTTCCGGCGGCGCCGTGACATTGTCGAAGAACAATTCCGACGTGTCGGAGGCGTGCAGGCCGATCTTGTCGAGATTGCGCCCGCGCTTGTAGCCGTCGGCGCCTGAGGTCTCGACGACGATCAGTGAAATGCCCTTGGCGCCCGCCTCTCCGGTGCGCGCGACGACGACCACGAGATCGGCGGCCTGGCCGTTGGTAATGAAAGTCTTTTGCCCGTTGATGACGTAGGAATTGCCCTGTTTCTTCGCGGTGGTCTTGACCGCTTGCAAATCCGAGCCGGTGCCGGGCTCGGTCATGGCGATGGCGCCGACCATCTCGCCTGAGGCCATCTTCGGCAGCCAGCGCTTCTTCTGCTCCTCCGAGCCGTAGTTGAGGATGTAGTGCGCGACGATGGCGCTGTGCACGGAGACGCCGGTCGTCAGCTCCGGCACCGTGCTTTCGAGATCATCCAGCACGGCGGCGTCATAGGCGAAGGTCGCGCCGAGGCCGCCATATTCCTCCGGCACGCTGGCGAGCAGCGCGCCCATTTCGCCGAGCCCGCGCCAGGCGAAGCGGTCGACCATCTTCTGCTCGCGCCATTTCTCGGCGTGCGGCGCCAGGTCCCTGGCGAGATATTTCCGGAACTGGTCGCGGAAGACATCGAGCTCTTCTGTCATCCAGGAGGAGCGGTAGGACATGGCGGCCTCGATCGTTGATGGCGATGTGCCCGCTCAGCCGTGCCACAAGGTCGGACGTGGGCGCAAGCCTGCCGCCGTGCTACGCCTGCCGAAGCTGCCAATGATTGTGTCTTGAGGCTGCGCCGGCAGATGCGCTATCCCGCCTGCGCGGTTTTGCCGCCGTCGACGACGAACTGGCCGCCCGTCGTGTAGGGATGATCGTCCGAGGCGAGCACGAGCGCGAAGGCTGCAATTTCCTCCGCGGTGGCCACGCGCTGCATCCCCGGCACGTGGATCTTGGCCCATTGCGCGATGGCCACGTGCCAGGCCGCATCGGGGAGATTTTCCATGCCGGCAAGCCTGCGGATGAACGGCGTGTCCGTGGTGCCGGGGATCAGCGTATTGATGCGGATGCCATACTGGGCATATTCGAGTGCCGCGGCCTGAACCATGCCGACAAGCCCGCGCTTGGCCGCGGAATAGGCCGAGCGCTTCGCCGTGGTGGCGATGGCGTTGGACGACGAGGTGACGACAATCGATCCACCCTTCTCCAGCATGTGTGGAATCTGGTACTTCATCGACAGGAACACACCCCGCAGGTCGGTATTGATCACGTCATCGAATTCTGCCGCGCTGTACTGATGCAGCGGCTTTTCGATGGAGATTCCCGCATTGTTGAAGGCCACGTCGAGCCGGCCATGAAGATCGATCGTCTTGTCGACCAGCGCCTTGACCTCGGCCTCGTTGCGGACGTCGGCCCGGACGAACGCGGCGTCGCCGCCGCCCGCCTTGATCAGGTCTTCCACCTTCGCCCCGCGTTCGACATTGCGTCCGCAGAACACGACCTTGCCACCTTCGGCAGCGAACATCAGCGCGGCGGCGCGGCCGATGCCGGAGGTGCCCCCTGTCACGATGATGGCCTTGTCGGCGAAGCGGCGCCTGCCGCTCGGCTTCTGCTGCGGCAGCGTCGCGCCCTGGCCGAGCGCGATGCCGCCGGCAAGGCCGCCGACGGCGCTTGCGAGCATGCCCAGCGCGGCGCTGCCGACGAGATGACGCCGCTTTACGCGCGGGAGTGCGGTGCTATGCTGCATTTCGGCCATTTCGAACTCCCGGCGAGTCAATCTAAACAGTGTTAAGATAAATAACCCCCAATCTGAACAGTGTCAAGTTTACGCATGACGAAACCGATCGCGTCCGCGCGCACCAGGTCGAGCCACAAGGTTCCGAAGCCGGAGGCCGGCTATCATCATGGTGAGCTTCAGGAAGCGCTGATCGCGGCCAGCGAAGCCATTCTCGCCGAGCGTGGCGCCGAGGGTTTCACGCTGCGCGAGGCCGCCCGCCGCGCCGGCGTGTCCCCGGCCGCGCCGTCGCATCATTTCGGCAATGCGCAGGGCCTGCTGACCGAGGTGGCGATCCGCGGCTATGATGCGCTTGCCGACGCGTTGCGGGACGCTGCGTCCCGCAAGCAGGATGCGCGCGCAAAGCTCCACGCTCAGGGTCTGGCCTATGTCGAATTCGCGCTGAAGCATCCCGGCCGCTTCCAGATGATGTTTGCCAACAAGCGCCTCGTCGCCGACGATTCGCGCCTCAGGCAGGCGAGCAGGGCGGCCGGCCGCGAGTTCGAGATCATCATCGCCGAGCTTGTCGGCGGGACGCCGAGCCAGGCGAAGACCGCGGCTGCGGCAGCCTGGTCAACCGTTCACGGCTTTGCCAAGCTTGCCCTGGAAGACAAATTCGGTTCAGTGAGGAACGAGGCCGGATACCGCGAGATCATGACGACGCTCAATCACGTCCTGAACTATCTCTGGCCAGCGAGCGGCGCGTCCCGCTAGAGCGTTTTCCAGCGAAGTGGATACCGGTTCGCGTGAAGAAAGCGCTCAAAACAAAGCTCTTAGTGAAGATCGAGGGTCGAACGCGTCATGATGGCCAAGGCGACTGAGCTCAAGCTCGACATTGCGCGCATCGGCACGGTCTCCGCGATCCTGATGCAGCCGGACAATGCGCGCGCCTGCTACGTTTTGGCGCATGGCGCGGGTGCGGGGATGCGGCATGCATCCATGGAGAAGATCGCTGCGGGTCTTGCCGATCGCGGCATCGCGACGCTCCGCTTCAATTTTCCCTACATGGAGAACAAGCAGGGCCGGGCCGACCAGCCGGCGGTCGCGCACGCCGCCATCCGCGCGGCGGTCGAGGAGGCGGCACGGCTGTGCCCTGGACTGAAGCTCGTCGCGGGCGGAAAATCGTTCGGCGGGCGCATGACATCGCAGGCGCAGTCCAAGGCGCCATTGCCCGATATCAAAGGGCTCGCCTTTCTCGGCTTTCCCTTGCATGCCGACAAAAAGCCGTCGACGGAGCGCGCTGCGCATCTCGGCGGCGTCGGCATCCCCATGCTGTTCCTGCAAGGTACGCGCGACGGGCTCGCCGATCTCGGCCTCCTCAAGCCCGTCGTCGAAGGTCTCGGGGCGAAGGCGACGCTGCATGAGGTCGAAGGCGGCGATCACTCCTTCGCAGTGTTGAAAAAGTCCGGCCGGACCAACGAAGAAGCATTAACAGAGGTACTCGATACGCTCGCGGCCTGGATCGACGCACTCGGCTAAAACTCAGGCCGAATAAAGCCCCTTGTCGCGAGCCTTCTGGATCGCGAGTGCTGCGATCAGGTCGAGCGTCGGCGTTGACAGGCCGGCGGTGCGCGCGAAGGCGGCGGGCGCCTTCACCAGCACGTCGATCTCCATGGCGCGGCCGAGCTCGTAATCCTGGAGCAGCGAGGGCTTGTGATTGGGGGCGGGGCCACTGCGCGTGACGCGCTTGACCTCGGGGATGAAGTGCTGGGCGATGTCGTTGGCCTCGGTCAGCATGCGCGGAATGACCTCGGCGAAGGCCGGGTCGTCGCGGACGCCGCGTGCGGTCTGGCCGGTGAGCAGGCACAGCACTGACAGCGACATGTTGGTCAGGAGCTTTGACCAGATTGCCTCGCGAATTTCTGCGACCGGTGGCGATTCCAGCCGCGCATCGTTCAGCACGCCGCGGAGCTTTGTGATGCGCTCGCAATTGCGGTCGTCGCATTCACCGATCAGGAGGCGGTTGCGGTCCGGGGTCAGGTTCTGCACCACGCCGGGCGCGATCACCTCGTTGGAGGAGAAGACGACGCCGCCAATGATCCGCTCCTTCGGGATGCAGGCGCGCAAACGCCCGCCCGGGTCGAGGAAGGAAATATCGGGCGGCGTCGGGTGCCGCGGCGGCAGGCCGATACCGTACCACCAGGGAATGCCGTTCTGGGCGAACACGATCGCGGTGTCATCTTGCAGCAGCGGCTTGATGCTGGACACCATCCCCTGGAGCCCGGTCGCCTTCAGCGTCGAGATCACCACGTCCTGCGGACCGAGCTGGGCCGGGTCGCCGGAGGCGTTCACCTTGGCGGTGACCTCAGAATCGCCCACGCGCAGCTTCAGTCCGTTCGCGCGCACCGCTTCGAGATGCGCGCCGCGCATCACGCACGCGACCTCGTGGCCGGCGCGTGCAAGCCTGACTGCGAGATGACTTCCGACGGCGCCCGAGCCGAAAATGCAGATGCGCATAAATATGTCCCGTCCCTGATCCCTGTCGTCGCCCGGCGGCAGCATGACACAAGCCGCCATGCGATGGGCGCGACCGCCCCACGCCGGAAAGATATGGATCGGGATGTATCGCCTCGTCCATAGTGCGCGGCAGTCAGTATGACCGGAGGATCGCCGATGACCGCCAACCCCGTCCTGTGGACCCTCGACGAACGCGGCGTCGCGACCGTCACGCTCAACCGGCCGGAGGTCAACAACGCCTATGACGGTGCACTGATCGCCGGCGTCCTCGCGGCGATGGATGATCTGGGCAAGAAGCCCAATCTCCGTATCGTCGTGCTACGGGGCAACGGCAAGCATTTTCAGGCCGGCGCCGACCTCAAATGGATCAATAGCGTGCGGCCGCAGTCCGCCGAGGCCAACGAGGCGGCGTCCCAGGCGACCTTCGAGGCGGTGCAGCGGCTCAACACCCTGCCGATCCCGACGGTCGCGCTGGTGCAGGGCGGTTGCTTTGGCGGCGGTACCGGCGTCATTGCGGCCTGCGACGTCGTGATCGCGGCGGACAACGCCCTGTTCTCGATCACCGAGGTGCGCTGGGGGCTGACGGCTGCGATCATCATCCCGCAGCTCTGCGACGCCATTAGTGTACGGCAAGTCCGCCGTTACGCGCTCACCGGCGAACGTTTCGGCGCTGAGGACGCCCGCCGCATCGGCCTCGTCCATGAGGTGGTACCGCTCGCCGATCTCGAAGCCGCTGGCAGCAAGGTGGTCGACCAGCTGCTGGCCAACGGCCCTGAGGCGATGGCCGAGACCAAGCGGCTGGCGCTGGAGAGCTCGTTCGGCGGCATGGCCGTGGACGATGCGGCCTATGCGCGGCTCGTGCAACTGCACTCGCTGAAGCGCCAGAGCGCGGAGGCGGCGGAGGGGCTGGCGTCGTTTGCGGAGAAACGCGCGGCGAATTGGGGAGGTGGGAAAGGCTGAGCGTTGCCTGCCCAGCAGATACTGCAACTGTAGCCCGGAAGGAGCGAAGCGCAATCCGGGGCCGGCATCCCCGCATTCCGCTTCGCTCCATGCGGGCTACGGCCACCGGGACCGCATACTTGACGCCCTTCACAGCGACGGCGCGAGTGACGTTTTCAGTAACGCTAGCAGCGCCTGCACCGCGGCCGCGTTGCGCCTGCGCTCGGGGATCGCGGCCTTCACCCACAATTCCGGAATCGGGAAATCGCGCAGCACCGGCTTGAGCGCGCCGTCGCGCAGGGCATCCGCAACGAGATAATGCGAGATCAGCGCGATGCCGTTGCCGGCGATCGCACTGCGCGCCAGCACGTGACCCTCGTTGGACGAGAGCAGCGGGCTGACCTGGATGCTGATGCGGCCGCGGGGCCCGTCGAAGATCCATTCCGGTCCGGTCGGCAGGAAGCTGAGGCAGCGATGCTCGACGAGGTCGCGCGGATGTCTTGGGGTGCCGTGCTTCTTCAAATAGGAAGGCGAGGCGCAGAGCAGCCGTTTCAGTGCGCAGAGCGGCTCGTCGACCACTCCGCCGAAGGAATGCGGAAAGGCGCCGATGGCGATGTCGAATCCTTCCGTGACCGGATCGACCGGGCGGTCGATCAGCACGATATCGAGCTTCAATCGCGGGTTCTGGGTCTGGAATACGCTGAAAGCATCCGCAAGCCGCGCCACCGTCAGCGAGGTCGGCGCCTTGATGCGGAGGTGATCGACCAGGTCGTGGCCTTTCTCGCCCATGCGCGACAGCAAATCGGTGGCATCGGTGACGACGCCCCGGGCGCGATGCACATAGCGCTGGCCGGCGTCGGTCAGCCGCAATTGCCGGGTCGACCGGTGAAACAGCGGCGTGCCGATCCGTGCTTCCAGCTGCGTGACGCGCTTGGCCACGACCGAAGTGGACACATTGAGCTTTCGCGCGGCGGCAGAGAAGCCGGCCGTGTCAGCGGTGGCGAGGAACGCCTGAAGGTTCACCAGAATGTCCATCTCGACCTTTCGCGATTCGCGAAAGCTGATCGCTTATTTTGATGGATTGTAGCCTGCTCTGCGTTAATTCATAGTCGCCGCCAAGCAAGAGATTTCGGGAAGGGACGCGCCATGCGGGCCACGACGATCGAAGAACCGGCACGCCAGGTGCCGCTCTATGGTGAGTATGAAGTCGCAGTCCTCGGCGGCGGCCCCGCCGGCATCGTGGCGGCGGCGTCCGCCGCGCGCGCGGGGCGCAAGACGCTGCTGATCGAGCGCTACGGTTTTCTCGGCGGCATGGGGACGGCAGCAGGCGTCACCAATTTCTGCGGACTGCATGGGAATGTCTACGGTCAGGCCCATCGGCTGGTGCAGGGTATGGCATCTGAGCTGCTGGCGCGAATCGACCGGCTCAACGGTCTCAACGCGCCGCATCTGATCCTCGGCAAGGTCTTTGCCCAGGCCTATGACACCGCGGCCTACAAGATCGCGGCCGACGAGTTGCTCGCCAGTCACAAGGTACATATCCTCTTCCACGCGCTCGGGGCGGGCGTGGTAATGGGCGATAGCGGCCGCATCGACGCGCTGATGGTCGAGACCAAGGCCGGTCGCCAAGCGGTGCGGGCCGAGATCTTCATCGACTGCTCCGGCGACGGCGATCTCGCCGTGTGGGCCGGCGCGCCGTTTGAAATCGGCGACGAGCACGGCCATCCGCTCTACCCGTCGATGATGCTCCGCCTCAACGGCATCGACCCCGAGAAGGCAGGCGATGCCTGGCGCACCATCCCGCAATTGATGGAAAAGGCGCAGGCCGCCGGCACGCACAAGTTTCCGCGGAAAAGCGCGATCGTGCGGCCGCAAAAGTCCGGCATCGAATGGCGGGTGAACTTTACCCAGGTGGCGCGCGAAGACGGTCACGCCATCAACGGCGTCGAGCCCGACGATCTCACCCGCGGCGAGATCGAGGGCCGCAAGCAGGCGCTCGCAGCGTTCGAATTCCTGCGCACTGTCCCGGGCTTTGAAAAGTCCTACATCGTCGACCTCCCGCCGCAGCTCGGCATCCGCGAGACCCGCCGCATCAAGGGTGGCTACCAGCTCAGCGGCGAGGACGTGCTGACTTGCGCCTCGTTCGACGATTCCATTGGCGTCAATGGCTGGCCGATCGAGGCCCATGTTCCCGGCGACGTCGTCTTCACCTTCCCGCCGATCCCGGAATCGCGCGGCTATAACGAATTGCCCTACCGAATGCTGGTGCCCGAGGGCGTTGACAATCTGCTGGTCGCCGGTCGCTGCGCCTCCATGACCCATGAGGGCCAATCGGCCGCGCGGGTTTCCGGTGCCTGTTTCGTGATGGGGGAGGCGGCCGGTTCCGCCGCGGCGCTCGCACTCTCCGGAAACCGGATTCCACGTGAGATCCCCATTGAAAAATTGCAGGAAACGTTGAAACAACAGGGCGCCTTCATCGGACGGGATCAGCCCGTGCCGGAAGGACTGTAACGGACTGCAAACAGCGACGACGGAGGAAACGGGATGATCGGGATTGCGCGGCTCGCAGCTGCCGGCCTGGTGGCGATCATGGCGATGGGCACGGCCCGGGCCGAGGACGCGCTGAAGGCCAAGATCGGCGTGCTCCGCCTGTCGTCCTCCGCGCCCGTCTTCATTGCGCAGGACAAGGGCTATTTCCGCGAGGCCGGCCTCGACGTCGAGCTGAAATTCTTCGATGCGGCGCAGCCGATCGCGGTCGCGACCACCTCGGGCGACGTCGATTTCGGCGTCACCGCGTTCACCGCGGGTCTCTACAATCTCGCCGGCAAGGGCGTGCTGAAGGTGATCGGCGGCATGAGCCGCGAAAAGGCCGGCTATCCCCTGATCGGCTATTTCGCCAGCAACAATGCCTACGCCGCCGGGCTGAAGACGCCGAAGGACCTCGCCGGCAAGCGCATCGCCGTGACGCAGGTTGGTTCGTCCTTCCATTATTCGCTCGGCCTGCTCGCGGACAAATACGGCTTCAGGCTCGCCGACGTGAAGATCGTGCCGCTGCAATCGCTGTCGAATGCGGCCGCCGCGCTGAAGGGTGAGACGGTCGACGCGGCATTGCTGCCGATCTCGACGGCGCGAAAGCTGATGGATGACGGCGGCGCGAAGTTTTTGGGCTGGGTCGGCGACGAGACGCCCTGGCAATTGGGTGCCGTGTTCGCCTCGCCGAAGACGCTGACCAACAAGGTGCTGGTGACAAAATTTCTCGGTGTGCTCGCCAAGGCTGACCGCGAATATCACCACGTCATCCTTGCCGCGATGAAGGACGGTGTCGCGCCGATCAACGAGCAGACAAAACCGCTGCTGGAGATCATCGCCAAATATACGAATCTGCCGGTGGAGCAAGTGGTCGGCAATTGCGCCTATATCGATCCGGACGGCAGGCTGGATGTGAAGAACGTCGACAACCAGATCAAATGGCTGCAAGAGCAGGGCTTTGCCGACAAGGGCTTTGACGCGAATGCGATCATCGCCAAGGACCTTGTGAAGGCGGATTGAGAGTAGAACGCAGCACATGGACCTGATCGCCAACCATATCAGCCACCACTTCGGCGACCTCGCCGTGCTCGACGACATCTCCTTCGCAGTCAGCGCGGGCGAGGTCGTGGCGATCGTGGGGCCGTCGGGCTGCGGCAAGAGCACGCTTCTGTCGATCCTCGGCGGGCTGTTGCAGCCGACCTCGGGCGCGCCTGAGCTGCGCGGCGCGCCGCCGGCGGACAGCCTCAATCCGCTGACCTTCGTGTTCCAGGATTTTGCACTGCTGCCCTGGGCGACGGTGGAGGAGAACGTCGAATTCCCGCTGCTGCATACCCAGCTCTCGGCTGCGCAACGCCGCGCGCTGGTCGACGACGCGCTGCGTCGTACCGGCCTGACCGACTTTCGCGCGACTTACCCAAAGCAGCTCTCCGGCGGGATGCGCCAGCGCGTCGGCATTTCGCGCGCGCTCGCGGTGAAGCCGGCCATTCTCCTGATGGACGAGCCGCTGTCGGCGCTGGATTCGCAGACCCGCGAGCTGCTGATGGAAGATTTCGTCCGCCTGCTGGCCGATGGCGGCATGGGCGCGGTCTATGTCACCCATAATCTCGAAGAGGCCGCGCGGCTCGCGGATCGCATCGTCGTGCTGTCGCGCCGGCCGGGGCGAATCCGCGAGGTCGTGGCCGTGCCGATAACGCGCGCCGAACGCGGCGAGACCGCGGCGCGCGAAGAACTGCTGGCGCTTCAAAATCAGATCTGGTCGCTGATCCGCAACGAGGCGATCGATGCCGAGCGAGAGGTCCAGCATGCTTGATCGCGCGACGACATCCGCAAAGGATGACACGACCCGGCGCGTCCACTTTCGCGGCGCAGGCTTCGTTCCTGCGTCGAGCCGCTTTGGCGGCTGGATCGCGCTCGCCCTCGTCATCGTGATCTGGCAGGCTGCCGGCAGCGCCAGGCTCGTCAATCCGCTGTTCCTGCCGGCGCCATCCGCGATCGTACGGGCGATCTACGAGCTCGCGATGTCGGGCGCGCTCTGGCAGCATCTGTCGGCCTCGCTGCTGCGCATCGGCGTCGGCTGGCTGCTCGGGACGGCGGCCGGCGTCGCCGTCGGTTTTGCGATCGGCCTGTCACGGCTGGCACGCAGCGTCGGCATCACCTTCATCTCGGCGCTGTTCCCGATCCCGAAGATCGCGCTGCTCCCGCTGTTGATCCTCTGGCTCGGCATCGGTGAAGAGCCGAAGATCGCGACCATTGCGCTCGGCGTCTTCTTTTCGACCGCGATCTCGGTCTATAGCGGCGTCGACGCGGTGCCGCGCAATCTCATCCGCATGGCGCAAAGTTTCAACGTCCCGTTCGCCACCATCGTGCGCAAGGTGATCTGGCCGGGCGCGCTGCCCGCGATCCTCGCCGGCTTCCGTATCACGGCGTCGGTCGCGCTTCTGCTCGTCGTCAGTGCCGAGATGATCGGCGCGCAATACGGCATCGGCGCCTTCGTGCTGCAGGCCGGCAATCTGATGCAGACGGATCAGCTGCTCGCGGGCGTGGTGATCCTGTCGGTGTTCGGGCTTGTGGTGGGGAAGGTGATCAATCTCCTCGAGACCAAGCTGTTGCACTGGCGATAGCCGCAATCCGCGCTGCCGTAGGGTGGGCAAAGCGAAGCGTGTCCACCAATTCTTGCAATCCTCGCGGAGGCGTGGTGGGCACGGCGCGTTGCGCCTTTGTCCACCCTACGAGACCGGTGACTGTCACGCGTTCCCGCGATCCTCGCGAAACAGATCCAGCTTTTGCTGCACCGGCCGATCCGAGAAGCTGAACAGCACGGCATCCTCATCCGTCTCGTGCGTCACCCATTGCCAGCTCGGCACCACGAACAGATCGCGCGGGCCCCATTCGAAAACGGCATCGCCGATGTGGCTGCGGCCACGGCCTTCGATCGGACAGAACACCGTCGCGTCGGTCGCGCGATAGCGCGCGGTCTTGAAGCCCTTGGGCAGCAGCTGGATGAAGGTCCCGATGGTCGGCATCGCAAAATCGCCGGTCTCGGGGTTGCTGAATTTCAGCTTCAGCCCGTGGCAGGCGTCCCACTCCCGGCTCGTGCGAGCCTTCTCCAGCGCCTCGCGGGTGTAGGCATAGGGATAGCTGAAGATCGGCGAGGTTTTTGAGCTTCGCTTCACGTCGACTGGAAGCAAATTGTGGCCGTAGCGCGCGAAGCTGTCGCCGGCGGGCTTGGTGATCTTCTGCTGGTCTTCCGTCGAGCCTTCCGCAAAGGAGCAGTCGAAGAACTGAACCAGCGGAATGTCGAGGCCGTCGAGCCAGAACATCGGTTCACTCGTTTCGTTCGAATGATCGTGCCAGGTCATCGACGGCGTGATGATGAAGTCGCCGGGCTCCATCGCAGTGCGTTCGCCGTCCACGGCCGTGTGCGCGCCCTTGCCTTCGAGCACGAAGCGCAGTGCCGACTGGCTGTGGCGATGCGCGGGCGCGACGTCGCCCGGCACCACCATCTGCACGCCGGCATAGAGCGAGGTCGTGATCTTGGATTGTCCGCGCAGACCGGGGTTCTCGAGCACGAGCACGCGCCGCTCGGCCTCTTTGGCGGTGATGAGCCTGCCGGCCTCGGTCATGTAGTCGCGGATGGTGTCGAACTTCCAGAGGTGCGGCCGGCAGGCGCTCTTCGGCTCCGGCGTGATCAGATCGCTCATCACCGTCCACAGCGCAGTGAGATTCTCGCCGTCGATCTTCCTGTAAAACGCCTCGCGTTCCGGCGTCTTGGTCACGGCTTCCATGGCGCGCCTCCCTGTGGTTCTTTTGCCAATTGACAGTATACTTACAGTCTAGGTAGCGTCAACGTGACGAACGCCGTACAAGGACAAGAAACCGAGAGGGAGGTCTCGATGAAGCTGCACGGCTATTTCCGCTCCAGCGCCGCTTACCGCGTGCGGATTGCACTGAACCTCAAAGGCCTTGCCGCCGAGCACCTGCCCCATCATCTTCGCAAGGGCGAACAATGCGCGCCCGCCTATCTCGCCATCAACCCGCAAGGCCTGGTGCCGGCGTTAGAGAATGATGCGGGTGCGGTGCTGACCCAATCGGTCGCCATCATCGAATGGCTGGAAGAGACCCATCCCAATCCGCCGCTGCTGCCGAAGGATCCTTTGCAGCGTGCCAAGGTGCGGGCGTTCGCGATGGCGATCGCCTGCGACACCCACCCGGTGCAGAATCTGAAGGTGCTGGCGCGCCTGCGCGAGCTTGGCCTGCCCGAGGAGAAGGTTCAGGACTGGGCGGCCTGGGTCAACCGCGAGGGGCTGTCGGCCTGCGAGACGCTGATCAAGGACGAGAGGGGGCCGTTCTGCTTCGGGGGCACACCGACGCTCGCCGATCTCTGCATTGTACCACAGCTTGCCAACGCCCGCCGGTTCGGCGTCGATGTGTCGGCCTATCCGCGGCTGCTCACGGCGGAAGCCGCCGCGAAGGCATTGCCCGCCTTCGCCAACGCCGTACCGGAGAAGCAGCCCGATGCCGAGTAAGCCTCTCCCTCCGATCACGATGGACGCGGTCTACGCCGCGCCGGGATATCTGTTCCGGCGCATGCAGCAGATCGCGGTCTCGATCTTCATGGAGGAGTGCAAGGCGTTCGATCTCACACCGGTGCAATATGCCGCGCTGATCGCGATCCACACCCATCCCGGCATTGACGCGACGCGGCTGTCCGCTGTGATCGCCTTCGACCGCTCCACGCTCGGCAGCGTGATCGAGCGGCTCCAGGCCAAGGACTATATCGAGCGCAAGCCCGCACCCGAGGACAAGCGAATCAAGCTGCTTTATTTGACCAAGTCGGGCACCGCGATCCTGCGCGAGATCATTCCGGCCGTCGAGGGTGCGCAGGCGCGCATGCTGGAGCCGCTGAAGCCCACTGAGCGCAAGGCACTGATGAGTTTGTTGGTGCAGCTCGTCGATCTCAACAACGAGGCCTCACGCGTGCCGCTGCGGGCCGAGGACGCGCTGGAGCACCTGGGCAAGGCGGGGTGAGGGCAGCCCTCACATCCGCAACAACGCCTGCCGATCAATCTTCCCCGTACCCGTCTTCGGCAGCTCGTCAATAAAAATCACCTCGCGCGGATATTTGTAGGGCAAGAGTTTGCCCTTCACATAATCCTGGAGTCGCCGCGTCGCCTCGTTCTGGTCGGCGGCGCGGTTGTTCATCACCACCACGGCCTTCAGCGTCATGCGGCGATCCGGCAGCTCCGCGGCGAACACCGCGCATTCCCGGATGTCGGGATGGTCGGCGAGGCACAGCTCGACCTCGAGCGGGTAGACCCACTGCCCGGAGATCTTGATGAGATCATCGGCGCGGCCGCGGAAGAAATGAAAACCGTCGCTGTCGCGGACGAAGCGGTCGCCGGTGTAGATCCACCCATCCTCGCGGATGGTTTCGGCGGATTTGTCCGGCCGGTTCCAGTACAGCGGCGTGTTGGAATCGCCGCGCACCCACAAAATGCCTTCCTCGTTGTCGCCGACCTCGCTTCCGTCCTTGTCGCGCAGGGTGACCTCGTAGCCGGGCACGCGCAGGCCTGCGGCGCCGAGCTTCTTCTGTTCGGGGCGGTTGGAGAGATAGATGTGCAGCACCTCGGTCGAGCCGAGACCTTCGACGATCTCGAGGCCGGTGAGCGCCTTCCAGCCGTTGAAGACTTCGGCCGACAGGACTTCGGCTGCCGAGAGCGCCATGCGCAGCGACGAGAAGTCGGTCTTGTCCGCCCCCTCGGCCTTGGTCAGCGACGTGTAGAGCGTCGGCAGGCCGAAGAAGACCGTCGGCTTGTACTGCTCGATGGCAGCAAAGATCGCCGCAGGTTTGGGTTGGCCCGGCAGCAACAGCGTGGCTGCGCCCGCCGAGAACGGAAAGGTGACGGAATTGCCAAAGCCGTAGGCGAAGAAGATTTTTGGCACCGAAAAGCAGATGTCGTCCGGCGTCAGCTTCAGCACGTTCCGCGCAAAGGCAATCTCGCTATAGGCCATGTCGTGCTGGAGATGCACGATGCCCTTGGGCCGGCCGGTCGAGCCGGACGAGTACATCCAGAACGCCATCTCGTCGCGATGCGTATCGGCTTCGACCAGCTCAATCGGGAATTGCGCGAGCCAGCTTGCAGCGGCCAGCGCCTGCGGCGCAGCATGGTCGCCGACCTCGCCGTTGACGACGATCAGCGTGCGCAGGCTCGTGTCCTTGCACGCCTCCGCATTGAAGCGCGCGCAGAACTCGGACTCGGCGACCGCAACACGCGCGCCGGAATCGGCGAGATAGAATTGCAGTAGATCCGGTGGCGTCAGCGTGTTGATCAGGAGCGGCACGAAGCCGGCACGCACCGCGCCGAAGAAGGCGGCCGGATAGGCCGGCGTGTCGTCGAGGAACAGCAGCACGCGGTCGCCGCGCTTCAGGCCGAGCGAGGCAAAGCCGTTGCCCCAGCGGCCGGCCTCGGCACAGAGCTCGGCATAGGTCCGCGTGCCCGCAGGCCCGATCAGCGCGAGCTTGTCGCCGCGGCCGCTGGCGAGATTGTCGAACAGCACACGGCTGGCGTTGTAGACTTGCGGAACGGCAAAGCCGATCTCACGGGCGCCGGCGCTATCGGCGGGCACCCGGTCGCGAATCTCGTTGCTCATTCAGCGTCTCCGCCTGCCGCATCCCCGTCGTTCTTCGCGGCCTCGTAGCGCGCCATGAAGGCCGGTGACATCGCGCGCAGCCGTGAATCGTCGATGCGGCCGGAGCGGGTGACGTAGCTATAGGCAAAATCCAGCAGGCCGAGCTGCATGTGCTGGGCAAAATGCTCGTACCAGAAGGCCGAGGTGCGCGCGGCATTGACGAGCTTCTGCACGATCGGCTTTCGCGCGGCCTGGTAGCGATGCAGCGCCGTCGTCAGATGCGCATCCGATTCCAGCGCCTTGACCAGTGCGATCGCGTCCTCGATCGCGAGCCGCGTACCCGAGCCGATCGAGAAATGCGCCGAGTGCAGCGCGTCGCCGATCAGCACCATGTTCTTGAACGACCAGTGCTCGTTCCAGACCCAGGGAAAATTGCGCCAGACCGACTTGTTGGAGACGAGGCAATGGCCGCCGAGCGTGTCGGCAAACACTTCCTCGCAAATACCCTTGGACTGTTCGACATCCTTATAGGCGAAGCCATAGGCCTGCCAGGTGGCGTGGTCGCATTCGACCAGGAAGGTGCTCATGTTCGGCGAATAGCGATAGTGGTGCGCATTGAAGGCGCCGCGGTCGGTCTTCACGAAGGTCTGCGACAGCGTGTCGAAACGCTTGGACGTGCCGTACCAGACGAATTTGTTGGAGGAGTACGACAGCGAGGTACCAAAATCGCCCTCGTAAGCGCGGCGCACCAGCGAGTTCAGCCCGTCGGCGGCGACGATGAGGTCGTGGCCGTTGAGCTGGTCGATGGCATGAATTGGCGTGTCGAAGCGCGGCGTGACGCCGGCGTCGAGCGCGCGCTGCTGGAGGAACTGCAACAGCTCGAGCCGGCCGATCGAGGAGAAGCCGACACCATCGAGCGCGACGCTGTCGCCGTGCAGGCTGAGCGTGATGTTCTCCCAGCTCTCCATATGCGGCGCGATCGCGTCGACCGTCTCGGGGTCGTCGGCGCGCAGGAACTCCAGCGCCTGATCGGAGAACACCACGCCAAAGCCCCAGGTCGCGTCGGCCGGGTTCTGTTCGAACAGGTCGACTTGATCCTCGGGATGACGCTTCTTCCAGAGATAGGCGAAGTAGAGCCCACCGGGCCCCCCGCCAATCACGGCGATCCGCAACGTCTGCCTCCCTAATTGACAGTATACTTACTATCTAGGGGTAGACTAATGGGCTCCGGCCTGTCGCGCCAGCGGAATTATCGGCTAGGCGAGGCGCGCCGAAGCTCAACTTCGGACACGCGCTGTCCACGCGTCCGAACCCGTCAGCTGCAAATCATAGCCAAATGAGGCCGGGTTGACCACAAGCGCGTCAGACGCAGCGCTTCACCCAGACCCCGTTGACCAGCACGGTGGTGCAGCGGACCGCCGGTACGGGCCTGCGGACCGCGACGGCGCCGTTCGGTCCGGCGCACCCGGCGCGGTAGACGCCGCGGGCGCACACCACCGCATTAGCATCGGTGGTCTCAAACGTCATGGTCGCCGCAAAGGCGACGAGTGCAGAAGCGATCAGTAGCATCGAGCGCATGTTGTCCTCCCGGTCTTGTGGTGATCGAAATCGGATATAGGCAAAGGTTGGTCGCGCCAGGCGCGCGAAAATTCATTCACGCGCCGCGCGTCATTGTCGCGCAGTCGTTATCGCGCGGCGAACGGCGCGAGCACGTCCTTGCAGCCGGGCGACAGCGACGCGGCATTGCTGGCGATGCATTGCACGATGCGGCCGCCGCCGGGCTCGACGCCGGCGCAGAGTGTGCGGATATCTGCGCCGCAGGCCGACCGGACGATGAACAACTCCTCGCGCGGCCGCAGCGGGCGCAGAACGATCACGGCAGGCGCGGCTGCCGGCGCTGCCGCAGGAGCCGCGCCTGCGGGCGCTGCTGCGGTGCCGCCGCCGGACGCCGCATTCACGGCCTTCGCACAGGCGGCCGACACCTTCGCCTTGTTCTTCTCCAGACATTCGAGCGCGGGCGCGCCGCCCGGCGGCACACTGGCGCAGACCTTTGGATAGTCGGAGCGGCAGGCGCTCTTGATCGCGGAGACCTGTGCGCTGCTCGGCTTCTTTGGCGCGGCCGCTTTCGGAGCGGCTTCGGCGGCCGGCTTCGCCGCGGGCTCGGCGGCCGGCGCAGCTTCGGTCTTTGCCGGTTCAGATTTGGCGGGCGCCGCCTCTGTCTTCGGAGCCGCCGCCGGCTCAACCGCGCGAACTGCGGTCTGGCATCCCGACGACAGGCTCGACATGTGGCTCTGGAGACATTGATACGCTTCCATGCCGCCGGGCGTCACGCTCGAGCAGTGCGCCATGAAGTCCGAGCGGCACGCGGACCGGATCGCATTCTTTTGAGCCTCGGTCGGCGCTTGCGCGAATGCACTTGTTGCAGTTGCGAAGAGCGCAGCGGCGAGCAACGCGCTTCGCGTCGAAACGTGTTTCAACGTGTTAAACATCTGACCGATTTCCTGCCCTGTCGGTAATGCCGACGTTTATTAAATGTGATGCAAGCTTAATCATCGCGAGTGTGATGCCTCGCGAGCGGTATCTTTGGCCGCTTTGACCACTCCCGCAAGTAGATAATACCTGCGGAATTGCGACGTAACTACGTCGTCAGAGCTTGACCATGCGCTTGCCGCGGTTCTCGCCGGCGAGCAATCCGATCAGCGCCTTCGGCGTGTTCTGCAATCCGTCGATGATGTCCTCCTGCACCTTCAGCTTGCCGGATTTCACCCAGGCCTGGAGCTCGGCGAGCGCGCGCTGGCTCTCCTTCATGTAGTCCATCACGATGAAGCCCTGCACGACGAGCCGTTTCACCACGATCAGGCCGGGCACGCCGCGCGGGCCATGCGCCGATGGCGCGCCGTCATATTGCGAGATTGCACCGCAGCAGGCGATACGGCCGTAATTGTTCATCTGTGGCAGGCAGGCTTCGAGAATGTCACCGCCGACATTGTCGAAGTAGACGTCGATGCCCTTTGACGCGGCGGCGCGCAGCGCCTTGAACACCGCGCCGTCCTTGTAGTCGACGGCTGCATCGAAGCCGAGCTCGGAGGTCAGCCAGTGGCATTTGTCGGCGCCGCCGGCGATGCCGATCACACGGCATCCCTTGATTTTCGCGATCTGTCCGACGATCGAGCCGACCGAGCCCGCGGCGGCCGAGACCACGACCGTCTCGCCTTCCCGGGGCTTGCCGACCTCCAGCAGGCCGAAATAGGCGGTGAGGCCGGCGATGCCGAACACGCTGAGCAGATGCGTCATCGGCTCGAGCTTCGGCATTTTCGTCAAATGCTTTGCGGCGACTGCTGCAAACTCCTGCCAGCCGGTGTCGCCGAACACGATGTCGCCGGCAGCCAACCCCGGTGCCTTCGAGCTGACGACCTCGGCGATGCCGCCGCCGGCCATCACGCTGTTGGCTTCGACCGCGGAGCGATATGTCGCGCCGTGCATCCAGGCCCGGTTGGCGGCGTCGAGCGAGATGTATCGCACGCGCAGCAAGGCCTCGCCGTCCTTCGGCTCCGGCATCGCGCCCTCGACCATCTTGAAGTGTTCGGGGCCGAGCTTGCCGCTGGGCTTTTCCACCAGAAGAATTTGGTGATTGATCTGTCCACTCATGGCGTTCCCCTTGTTGATTGTTTGACGATTATTGATGCAGCTGCCGCAAACAAAACGTGCAAGTCGCATTCGTTGTGCGCTGCATGAAGGCTAGATCGCCGTCCTCGGTTTCGCAACGGGAACATCCGGTCGCCGCGACCACGCGCCAAGCGTGTTGCGTCCTTGTCATATCTGCGACATCATGAAGCGGCCGGTGTCGTGGGGGTCTTTCAATGTCGAACAGGTTTACGCAATACATTTTGGGCGCGATGGTGCTGGGCATCATCATGGGCTCGGCGATCTTCAACTTTCTGCCCGATACGCGGGGAGATTGGGCCTCGTCCATCAACCTGATCGCGGTGATCTTCCTCCGCCTGATCAAGATGATCATTGCGCCCCTGGTGTTCGCGACCCTGGTCGGCGGCATTGCCCATATGGGTTCGGGCTCCAAGCTCGGCCGCATCTTCGCCAAGACCATGGGCTGGTTCGTCAGCGCCTCCTTTATCTCGCTGATGCTCGGCCTCGTGATGGTCAATCTGCTCCAGCCCGGTGCCAACTTCCCCGGCACGTTGCCTGACAAGGCGCAGTCGACCGGCCTGCCGGTCTCGGCCTTCTCGATCGAGAAATTCCTCACCCATCTGATCCCGACCTCGATCGCGGACGCGATGGCGCAAAACGAGATCCTCCAGATCGTGATCTTTGCGGTGTTCTTCTCGGTGGCGATGGGCGCATTGCCCGAGCGCTCCAAGCAGATCCTGTCGCTGATCGACGATCTCGGCCACATCATGCTGAAGGTGACGAGCTATGTGATGCTGTTCGCGCCGTTCGCGGTGTGGGCCGCCATCACCGCCACCGTCGCCAAGAACGGCCTGCTGGTGCTGTGGAAGCTCATCGTGTTCATGGGCGGCTTCTATCTCTCGCTCTTCATCCTCTGGGGCATCCTGGTGGTCGTCGGTTTCGTCGTGATCGGACCGCGCTACAGCCATCTCCTGAGGCTGATCCGCGAGCCGCTGATGATCGCGTTCTCCACGGCGAGCTCGGAAGCGGCCTATCCGAAGACGCTGGAGGGGCTGAACAAGTTCGGCGCCTCGTCGCGGATCTCGAGCTTCGTGCTGCCGCTCGGCTATTCCTTCAATCTCGACGGCACGATGATGTACTGCACGTTCGCCAGCATCTTCATTGCGCAGACCTATCACATCGAGATGTCGCTCTCGACCCAGCTCGCGATGCTCGCGACCCTGATGATCACCTCGAAGGGCGTCGCCGGCGTGCCGCGCGCCTCCCTGGTCGTGATTGCCTCGACACTGTCGCAGTTCGGCATCCCCGAGGCCGGCCTGCTCATGATCATGGGCATCGACACCTTCCTCGACATGGGCCGCAGCGCCACCAACGTGATCGGCAATACGCTGGCGACCTCGGTCGTGGCGAAGTGGGAAGGCGAGCTTGGGCCCGAGCATGCGATGGGACCGAGCGATGCCGTGCCGGGCGATATGGTGCCCGGCGAAGTGCCTGCAATGGCCGGCCACTGACGGGAGTGCGTCATGCGCCCTTTGACGGCGATTTCGGGCGGCCTGTTGCTGGCAGCGTGCCTGCTGGCAACCGGCGCCTCCGCCCAGACCGGCGGCAGCGAAGGGCTTAGCCCGACGCTGTCAGCCATCAAGGCCGCCCACACCGTGCGGCTCGGCTATCGCGAGAGCTCGCCGCCGTTCTCCTTCCTCGACCAGGCCAACCGCCCGATCGGGTACAGCCTCGAATTGTGCGAGGCCGTCGTCGAGGAGATCGGCGTCGAGGTCGACGATCCCAATCTCAAGATCGATTACGTCAAGGTCACCTCGGACGATCGCATCGACGCGGTGCTTCAGAACAAGATCGATCTGGAATGCGGCTCGACCACGGCCAATGCCGAGCGCGGCAAGCGCGTCGCGTTCTCGCCCCTGATGTTCGTCGCCGGCACCAAGCTGATGGTGCCGAAGGCCTCCAGCGTGCAGGCGCTGGTCGATCTGAAGGGCAAGACCGTCGTGGTGACGAAGGGCACCACCAACGAGCAGGCGATCCAGGCGGCCGACAAGAAGTCGTCGCTGGGGCTGAACATCGTGGTCGGCGCCGATCACGAGCAATCGTTCCAGATGCTCGCCGATGGCAAGGCCGACGCGTTCGCGACCGACGACATCCTGCTCTCGGGCCTGATCGTCCGCCACAAGGCGCAGGACAAGTTCCGCGTCACCGGCGATTATCTGTCCTACGATCCCTACGGCATCATGTTCCGCAAGGGCGAGCCGCAGCTCTCGGCCGTGGTCGAGCGCACCTTCCGCAAGCTCGGCTCCAACCACGACCTGGTGCCGCTCTACAACAAATGGTTCATCGCCCGCCTGCCCACTGGCGAACGGATGAATGTGCCGATCTCGTTGCAATTGGAAGAAGCCTTCAAGGCAATGGACGATTCCGCGAGCGCGAATAATTAGTGACCTCGCTTCCCCTCCCCTGGAGGGGAAGCGTATTTGAGTGCGCTGTCTCTGCGGCACATCCTTCGAGACGCCCGCCTTTAGCGGGCCCTCAGGATGAGGACGGAGAGCGCGGCTGCGCAGTGTCAATAACACCGATGCGGTTAGCCTCATCCTGAGGAGACCGCGAAGCGGTCGTCTCGAAGGACGAGGCGCTTGCTCAGGCCCCGCCGCTCTCCCCAAACACCCGATTCAGCGCCGCGTCATACGTCGCCTGCACCAACTGCGGATGCAGCTTCGCCAGCGCCTCCATCATCACGCCGGAATTGATCTCGAGCACGCGCCAGGTGCCGTCCACGCGCACCACGTCGATTGACGCAAAGGCAATGCCGATCGAACTCGCGGCATCGATCGCGAGCTTCACGCAAGTCCTGCGAACCTCGCCGTCCTCGAGCAGCACCGGCTTTGCACCGGCGTCGAGATTGTGCCGCCAATCCGAGCCACGCTGCTTGCTGTAGACGACGAGGGGCACGTTATCGAGCAGGATCACACGGACCTCGTTCTCGATCTCGACATAGGGCGAGATCACGAGCCCGCTGCTCATCGAAAAGACCTCGCCGGCCGCGTGGTTGAGCTCGGCCTCAGTCGTCACCTTGAATACCGAGCGCCCCGATGTCCCCTCGTTCGGCTTGACCACCACGCCTTGCGGATTGTCGCGAAGCAGCCCGAGCATTGTCTCTCGCCAGGCGGCGCCGACAACTTTCTCGCCTAGCTTAGGATTGAGGAAGAGGTGATGGGCGATGCACGGCACATCTGCCAATCCAAGCGCCTCGGCGGTGGCCGATTTGTCGTTGGCGAGGCGATGCGCGATCGCGCTGTTGAGGCCGATGTCGTAGCCGAAGGCGAAGCGGCGCGTCTCGCCCCTGCGCATCGCGATCAGCCAGCCGCCGGCACGGACATCGACCGTAATGTCATGGCGTGCGCAATAGCGCCTGATCGCCTGGGCGAAGGTCCGCTCGTGAATGGGCATGCGTCGTGTCGGTCCATGGCGTCGAAAGCCGCAAAAATGCGGGAAACGGCGCCAAACAGGGGTGAAAATCAGAGCTATTGTTAATGAAATTCTCGCGAGCGCGCTGGAAATTAAGTGCTGTGATCGAGCCTTGGAGGGAAAAGAAATTGCCCGCCCGGCGCCCCGCGCAGCAGATCCGTTAATGATGCGGCCAGTTCCGCCGCAAATGCCGGTTTGATCGGCATCAATTGCATCCCAAACGAGGTTGATTATTGGCCGATATCGCGTAGATCACACGCGAAATCCTCCGCCATGACAAATGGTGTTCGCCCCGCTTTCGGGGGCCGGGCAACGCTTTGTCCTGAAACCGCAGCTATTCGGAATATCGAAAACCATGAGCGCGTTCTACCGAGAGAAGGTCCTTTCCGTCCACCACTGGACCGACACGCTGTTCAGCTTCCGCGCCACGCGCGACACCGGCTTCCGCTTCCAGAACGGCCAGTTCGCCATGATCGGCCTCGAGGTCGATGGCCGGCCGCTGCTGCGCGCCTACAGCATGGCGAGCGCCAATCACGAGGAAGAGCTCGAATTCTTCTCGATCAAGGTTCAGGACGGCCCGCTCACCTCGCGCCTCCAGAAGATCAAGGAAGGCGACACCATCCTGGTGGGCCGAAAGGCGACCGGCACGCTGATCACCGACAACCTGATTCCCGGCAAGCGGCTGATGCTGCTCTCGACCGGCACCGGGCTGGCGCCGTTTGCGAGCCTGATCAAGGACCCCGACGTCTACGACCGGTTCGAGACAATCGTGCTGGTTCACGGCTGCCGCCAGGTCTCCGAGCTCGCCTATGGCGAGAAGCTCGTCGCCAATTTGCGCGAGGACGAGCTGTTCGGGGAACTGCTCGCTGACAAGCTGATCTATTATCCGACCGTGACCCGCGAGCCGTTCAAGAATCGCGGCCGCATCACCGACCTCATCAACTCGGAGCAGATCTTCAACGACATCGGCCAGGGCCCGCTCGATATCGCGACTGACCGCGTGATGATGTGCGGCAGCCCGGCGATGCTGGAAGAGCTGAAGGTGATGTTCGAGAGCCGCGGTTTCGCCGAGGGCGCGGGCAACAAGCCCGGTCATTTCGTGATCGAGAAGGCGTTCGTCGAGCGCTGATCGGCGCTCGGCAGACTTCCTGCGTCCTGGACCAGCGGAGCGCTGATCCAGAACCCATTACCCCAGGCGGCTGCCATCTTGCCTTAGACGCACGCCAACCACCATCCTCACCATCCTCCCGCGATCTTGCTATTGGCAGCGCTTGCGCGGGCGCTGCCATAAGCTCGCGCCAATGCGAGCTCCACGGTCACCGATTTGTCATTTCATTGAATCTATTGCTGTTTGGATCTGTTGCACTGCAACAGTGCGCGCCCGATGGATTGATTTGCGGCGTGCGAATTCGGTAGCCTGATGACCAAGCCGCGTCATATCCATAGACGGGGCGCGGGCGTATCGTACCCCGTCATTCTGACGAGAGGGATGTGGTTGTGGCCGACGATAACAAGACACAAGCTTCGACCGAGGGTCTCATGGAAACCCTGCTGCTTCCATTTTCGCCGCGCTTCATCATCCTGACGATCTGCGCGGTCGTCACCGCGCTTCTGATCGGCATCGGCATCGCCGACCGCAAGATCTTCGACATCCTGCTGATCCCGATCGTCATCTTCGGCGCGCTGACGCTGCTTGGCGTCCGCGATCTCATGCAGAAAGGCCACGCGGTGCTGCGCAACTATCCGATCTCGGCGCATATCCGCTTCCTGCTCGAAGAGATTCGCCCGGAGATGCGACAGTACTTTTTCGAGAGCGAGAAGGACGGCATGCCGTTCTCGCGCGACATCCGCGCGGTGGTCTACCAGCGAGCCAAGATGCAGCTCGACAAGCGTCCGTTCGGCACCCAGGAGGACGTCTACCACGAAGGTTACGAGTGGATGCATCATTCGGTGGCGCCGAAAGCGCATGCCGAGGAGAAGTTTCGCGTCACCATCGGCGGGCCGGATTGTGCAAAACCCTATTCGGCCTCGGTGTTCAACATCTCGGCGATGAGCTTTGGCGCGCTCAGCCCGAACGCCGTGCGTGCGCTCAATGCCGGCGCGAAGAAGGGCGGCTTTGCCCACGACACCGGCGAGGGCGGCTTCAGCCCCTATCACCGCGAGATGGGCGGCGACGTCATCTGGGAGATCGGCTCCGGCTATTTCGGCTGCCGACATCTCGACGGCACCTTCGACCCCGAAGCGTTCGCGCGCGTCGCCGGCCAGGACCAGATCAAGATGGTCGAGCTCAAGATCAGCCAGGGCGCCAAGCCCGGCCATGGCGGCGTGCTGCCGGCTGCAAAGGTCTCGGAGGAGATTTCAAAGATCCGCGGCGTTGCGATGGGCGAGGACTGCATCTCGCCGGCTTCACACCGCGCCTTCTCGACGCCTGTCGGCATGATGCAGTTCATCGCCGAGATGCGACGACTCTCCGGCGGCAAGCCGACCGGCTTCAAGCTCTGCATTGGCCATCCCTGGGAGTTTCTCGCGATCTGCAAGGCGATGCTGGAGACCGGCATCTATCCGGACTTCATCGTCGTCGACGGCAATGAAGGCGGCACCGGTGCAGCGCCGCTGGAGTTCATGGATCATCTGGGCATGCCGATGCGCGAGGGCGTGAACTTCGTTCACAATGCGCTGATCGGCATCAATGCGCGCGACCGCATCAAGCTCGGCGCCTCCGGCAAGATAGCGACCGCCTTCGACATGGCGCGTGCGATGGCGATCGGCGCCGACTGGTGCAACTCGGCGCGCGGCTTCATGTTCTCGCTCGGCTGCATCCAGTCGCTGAGCTGCCACACCGACCGCTGCCCAACCGGGGTGGCAACCCAGGATCCGACGCGCGCGCGTGCGCTCTACGTGCCGCTCAAGATCGATCGCGTACATAATTATCACCATGCCACGCTGCACTCGCTGACCGAGCTGATTGCTGCGGCCGGTCTCGAACATCCGCAGGAGCTACGTCCGATTCACTTCAGCCAACGGACGTCGACGACGAAGGTGCAATCCTTTGCGCAGCTCTATCCGGCGCTGCGGCCGGGGGAACTGCTCGAAGGCACCGAAGATCCGCGGTTCCGCGACGCCTGGCGGATGGCGCGGACGGATACATTCCAGCCGGCGCCGTGAAGCGCCGGTCCACCGAATGATACCACCAAGCCGTGTGGTCGTGAAAATTGCAGGGAACAGGAGCGTGCTTTAACGTCTGTGTCAGCTTCGGGTGTAAATTGGCCCCATGGACGAGCGACGCGACAAAGCCAGGCACCGCGTGCTGAAAGCCGGAACCATCGAGTTCGGCGGCGGCGCGATCGACTGCACCGTCCGCAATTTCTCCGATACCGGCGCGGCGCTCGACGTCACGAGCCCGGTCGGCATCCCCGACCAGTTCACCCTGTCGATCAAGGCCGACGGAGCGCATCTGCCCTGCACGGTGGTTTGGCGCAAGGAGAAGCGGATCGGCGTGAGGTTCGGGTGAGCGCCTGGCGCAAGCTCGCGCAACAAATTCCGGTGTCGTCCCGGCGAAGGCCGGGACCCATACTGCGTGATTTATCGATAGCGCGCAGGTCGTGGTACCGCGCAACTACCAGTCTTAGCCAAAACTCAATTTGGTGGCCATGGATCCCGGCCTTCGCCGGGACGACGGTGGAGAGTTGAGTGGGCTCACAACTCATCCCGTCTCGACTTCACCCAGCCGGCTCGCCAAAATCTTGTCGATCCGTCGCCCATCGAGATCGACCACCTCGATATGCCAGCCGCCGAGGTCGAAGGCGTCGCCGACATTGGGCAGCACGTTGAACTGTTGCAGCACCAGGCCCGCCACCGTGTTGTAGCGATGATGCGGCGGCAGCTCGACGCCGAGCAGGTCGCCGAACTCGTCGACCGGCATCCAGCCGGAGATCAGCAGTGAGGAGTCCGCGCGCCTGACATAGGCCGGCTCCGGCGGGCCTTCCTCGGAATGGAAGGCGCCGACAATCGATTCCAGGATATCGGCGGCCGTGACCACGCCTTCGAACGCGCCGTATTCGTCGTGCACCAGACCGATGTGCACCGGCGCGGCCTTGAGGATCGCGAGCACGTCGCGCGCGTCGGCGGAGGCCGGGATGATCGGCGTCTCGCGCACCAGCGCGCGCAGATCGGGCGTGCGCTCGCGCATATAGGCAACGAGCAAATCCTTGGCCTGAAGCACGCCGATCGGCTTGTCGCGATCGCCGTCCGAAACAGGAAAGCGCGAATGCGGGCTGTTCGCGATCAGCGCCTGGATCGTCTCCTGATTGTCGCCAAGGTCGATCTCGTCAACTTCAGTGCGCGGCGTCATCACCGCGCCGACCGGCCGGTCGCCGAGCCGCATCACGCCGGCGATCATCTCCTTCTCGCCGGGCTCGAGCACACCGGCATTTTCAGCCTCGGTGACGAGGTGATGGATTTCGTCCTCCGACACCTTCTCCTCGGACTTGCCGCCATGGCCGAGCAGGGTGAGGATCAGCCTGCCGGAGAGATCGAGCAGAAACACCAGCGGCAGCGATATCTTCGCGAGCAAGTGCATTGCCGGCGCGACCTTCACCGCAATGCTTTCGGGGTCGCGCAGCGCCACCTGCTTCGGCACCAGCTCGCCGACGATCAGGGTCGCATAGGTGATGAGGGTGACGACGATGCCGACGCCGACGATGTCGGCAATGCCGGTGGAGAGACCGAGCTCGGCCAGCCATTGTGTCAGCCGCTGTCCGAGCGTCGCGCCGGAGAATGCGCCCGAGAGCACGCCGACCAGCGTGATGCCGATCTGCACCGTCGAGAGAAACTTTCCGGGATCGGAGGCCAGCATCAGCGCGCGCTCGGCGCCGCGCACGCCCTTGGCGGCAAGCAAAGACAGCCGCGCAGGGCGAGACGAGACCACGGCGAGCTCCGACATGGACAGCAGGCCGTTGATGACGATCAGGACGACGACGACGATGAGTTCGACCGAGAGCATTGATGGTCCGCAGTAAGGGAGTATGGCCCGATGGCCGATCGAGCCTTGATATAGGCATTTGGATGCCAAGCCGGCGAATTCGGCGCCTCCAATGAGCCGCGACCAGATGACACCCCGCGGAACTACGGATCCTGCCGTTACTTAACGGCGCCTTAGCCGCCGCCAGCTAGGTTCCCTGCATTTGCTGATTGTATTGGTGACCAGGATGCGGATCGGGAAGCTTTTCGCGCTGTCGATGCTGACGGTGACGGTTTTTGCAGTCATTCTCGGCACCCAGGTGCTGGTGCCCCAAGCGCGCATCTACACGAACCGCTCCGAGGCGATCAAGGCGGTCGACGCTTTCGGCGCAATTCTGGTGGTCAGCCAGTACGTTGCGGGTTATCGCGCGCCCTACATCTCGCCGATATTCCAGGAAAATCCGGCGACGCCGGCTCAGCTCGAGGCCTGCGCGAAGGCGTCGAAGGCCTCCGATACGGCCTTCGAGAATGCAAGGCGGGCCATCCTAGCGCTGGACGCCGCCGGACCGATGGCTGCCGATCTCGAGCGAGCTGCACGCCGGCTGAATGAGATTCGAACGGCGGCGGATCGCGCCATGGGCGTACCCCTGAGCGCACGCGATGGCGCCGCCATCAAGAACTTCCTGCCTGGCGTCGCCGAGATCATCGGCATTCTCGAGCCGATCATGAATCGCCTCGAAGCCGGCATCGCCACTTCCGATTCCTCGCTCTCGGCTTTGCTGAGCGTGGCCCGGACGGCGCAGGATCTGCGCGTCTCGGCCGGCGGCCGCGCCGCCACGCTGTCGCCCGCGCTGACCGCCCGCCGTCCGCTGACGATCGCCGAATTCTCTCTGATGGACCGGTTGCAGGGCCGCCTGGAGGCCGATCGCGAGCGCGTCGAGGCCGGCATCGATCAGCTCGGCAGTCCGCCCCGGATTGCCAGGGCGTTCAAGGACGCCATCGAGGCCTATTTCGGACATGCCGCCCTTGTGGTCGAGAAGGAGATGCCGGCGGCGCGCAGCGACGGCAAATACGGCCTCACCAACGATGACCTCGCGACCGCCGTGGTGCCGGCCGTGCAGATGTTCTTCGGCGTACGCGACGCGGCGCTGGCAGAGGCGACCGAACGGGCCACGGCGGCCCGCGACGGCGCGCTGGTGGTGCTTGCGCTGGCCGGCATTGCGGTGCTGGCGCTGCTCGGCACGCTCGCCGGAGTAACGGCGATGCTGCGCAGCCGGGTGGTGACGCCGCTTGCGAAGCTCGCCGGCGTGATCAGCACGCTTGCCGCCGGCAGGCACGAGGTCGAGATTCCCGCGACCGGGCGCAATGACGAGATCGGCCAGGTCGCCGGCTCGCTGCTGCTGTTCAAGGACTCGCTGATCGCCAAGGCCGCTGCCGACGATGCAGCTGCCGCAGAGGCCGAAGCGAAGCTCAAGCGCAGCCAGCGCATGGACCAGATCGCGCGTGAGTTCGAAGCCATGATCAGCGACGTGATCAACACCGTGTCCTCGGCGTCCGCCGAGCTGGAATCGTCCGCGGGAACGCTGACGAGCACGGCCGCGCAATCGGAAAAAATCACCGCAACCGTCGCAACCGCCTCCGAACAGGCCTCCACCAACGTGCAGACCGTCGCTGCGGCCGCGGAGGAAATGGCCTCGTCCGTCGACGAGATCAGCCGGCAGGTTCAGGACTCCGCGCGCATTGCCAGCGAAGCGGTGCAGCAGGCGGGGCGGACCAACGACCATGTCGGCGAGCTGGCCAAGGCGGCCGGGCGAATCGGGGACGTCGTCGAGCTCATCAGCCAGATTGCGGGCCAGACCAATCTCCTGGCGCTGAACGCGACCATCGAGGCGGCGCGCGCCGGCGAGGCCGGACGCGGCTTCGCGGTCGTCGCGTCCGAGGTCAAGGCACTCGCCGAGCAGACCGCGAAGGCCACCGGCGAGATCAGTCAGCAGATCAGCGGAATCCAGACGGCGACGCAGGATTCGGTCGGTGCGATCAAGGCGATCGGCGATACCATCACCCGCATGTCCGAGATCGCGTCGGCCATCGCCTCGGCGGTCGAGGAGCAAGGGGCGGCGACGCGGGAGATCTCGCGCAACGTGCAGCAGGCTTCGCGCGGCACCCAGCAGGTCTCCGCCAGCATCGTCGATGTGCAGCACGGCGCGAGCCAGACCGGATCGGCCTCGTCCAATGTGCTTGCGGCAGCCAAGTCGCTGTCCGGCGAGAGCAGCCGTCTCAAGCTCGAGGTCGGCCGGTTTCTCGACGCGATCCGGGCGGCATAGTGCATCACCGACCTTCGAAGATAGCCAAATCCGGTGGCCTGCCTTCAGGCTAGAACTCCGCGTGCAGGCGGCCCGAGAAGATCGACACTGGCCCACGATCCGCGTTGTAGGCGGGATTGACCACGAGCTGATAGTCGGCGGTCAGCACGACGCCCTTGATCACCGAATAGGCGTAGTAAGCCTCGAGGATACGCTCATTGCTGTAGTTGAGCTGTCCGTCGCCGATCAGGAGGCCGACGCCGCCGGCAGCCAGGAAATCGCGATGCGCGGCCGACAGGCCGTTGATCGCGCCGCCGATGCCGACCGTGTCGTCCGGACGCCCCCAGCTTCTGCCCTTGATCGACACGCCGCCCGACAGGCTGCGGTCGACGTCGGTGAAGTTCAGGATCTGGTTCTGACCGTCATTCCAGCTTGCGCGGGCAAACAGCCCGACGTCGGTGACGATCTGCTGCTCGAGATTGACATAGAAGCCGTATTTGAGCCGGGTGCGCTGGGTTGCGGCGACGATGTCGTTGATGTCGAGCGCCGGGTTCGCGGCGGCGAGGTCCACCACGTCGCGATAGTTGGCGGTGTTGCCGCTGTTGGCGAAGACGCCGAAGCGCAACTTGCCGGGCTGCTCGAGGATCGTATGACGCTCCTCGAACTCGACCACCGAGCCGCCGGTCTTGAAGGTGAGCACGTCGCTGTTGGGGGCCGACGGCACCTGGAACAGGCCGGCACGGATCGCCCAATCCTTGCGGTTGAGCTCGACCACGGCGCCGCGGGTGTAGCCCGGCAGATCCGCGGGGAAGTCGTACGCGGCGGACGCCCACATCGCCCAGTTCATGAAATCGGCGCGCGGGTCCTTTGCGTAGGAATTGCCGTCGAAGAAGTCGCCGACGGCGAAACGGCCGACGATCAGCGTGACGCGATCGATGTCGCGTTTTCCCGCGAGCTGGTTCGGGCCGTCATCGACCGTCTCCTGCTCGCCGCCGAGACCGAAGGTCTGCTTGAAATAGTAGCGCTGCGCGCGGATCTTCGGGAACGGCGCGCCGGCCTTCTGCGCCTCGCCGTTGGAGAAGCCGGCAAGTCCGAGCGTGCCGTTGATGCCAAAGCCCTGCGCGAGCTCGGGATTGAAGTAGAACTCGCCGCCGTCCCAGAGCCGCGCGCCGAGGAACGCCGTCGTCGTCCACGTCGCCTGAAACTGGCCGCCGCCGGGAAGGCTCTGCGGGCTCGCATAGGGCGAGTGGATCGGCCCGTAGCCTTGCGGCAGCACGGTTGTCTGGGCGTGGACGTTCCAGTCGTCGGATTCGGGGAGCCTGGTTTTTCCGTCAACCACGGGCATCCACGGCGTGTCGCCGAACTGGTAGTTCAGGCCGAGCTTGAACAGATGGATGCGCGGATCGACATTGACGCTGCCGAGGCCAAAGCCGCTGAGATCGTACGTCTTGCGCGACAGATCGACATAGTCGTATTCGGCCTTCGCAGTCCAATTGCCGCTGACGGCGTATTCGAGACCGAGGCCTGCCGTCCATCCCGCCTGATAGTGACCGACCGGAAACAACGGGGTCACGCCATCGCCGTCGTTGACGTTGATGCGGGTGTGACCCCACGCGAAGCCGCCGGTGACAAAGGGCATGAAGCGGTCGAAGGCATAGCCGATGCGGCCGCGCACGGTACCGACATAGTCGATCGTGGTATGAAAGGCTGCCGGTGAATTTGCGAGCGCCGGACCGTCGGCGGGACTCGGGAATGTGGAGTCGGCTTCGATCCCGAGCACCACGCGGTTTGCGAGCTGGCGGTTGTAGCCAAGCTGATAGCCGCCGGTGAGTCCGGTGGCGCTGTGCGGCAGCACCACGCCCTGCTCGGGCAGGGGATTGGTGCCGGGCCCGAAGCTCGCATCGCCATAGCCGAAATGGCCGCCGACATAGAAGCCGGTCCAGTCGTACACGGCCCTCGCTGCGGCGCGCGCCTTCAGCGGCAGGTCGGCGGCGAAGCTCGCACCCGGCAGGACCAGCACGCCGGTGGCGATCGCCGCCGCCGTCCGCAACAATTGCTGTCGGTAACCCCTCAACGTCAAAACGCACGCCCCCAAGACGCAAATATGCCCCAGCCACTCCGACATCCCTGCCGATTCGCGGCGATCCTGTCATCAGGTTCCGGCTGATCGCTCGATCCGACGAGATGATCCCGACGCAATGCGATTTCGCCCAAGCCACTGCACTTGCAGAGAACCTTATTGCTAGTAATTCGCAATAGCAACTGGGCTGGAATGTCGCACAAGATGGTTGGCATCCTTGTGTGACTGGACTGCAACAAATCCCCGGTCCTGAAAATGGATGACCCCGCCCGGGGGGGACGGCCGGGCGGGGTCGGGGGCACGACACGGGGTGGATGAGGCGCCCGTGTCGAACGCAGGATCCACGTGAGATCGGACCTCAGCTCGTCAAATCAGTAGCAAGTACGAACGCTGCCCAGGTAATGGCCGAAGGCGTCATACCGCGCGGACCAGCCGCAGCGGTGATAGCCGCCGTAATAGGGCTGGTTGCTGGCGGCGATCGCGGTGCCGACGACGGCGCAGTGGCGATGCCGACGCCCACACCCACGCCCCAGCCGAGCGGCTTGGCTTGGGCGGCCGATGTGGTGGAAGCGACGCCTGCGGTGACGGTGAGCGCCACGAGAACGACGGTGGCAATTTTGGTCTTGATCGACATTTCAAAACTCCATCCGGGTTGAGACAGTCCGTTGTGGCCCGCTTGCGGAGTTGGACGGAGGATTGCCGAAACCGGTTCGAACGCGGCCGGAGCGGTCGTCACGCCCGGCTCTTTTCTCAACAATTCCAAGAAGATGAAATCTAGCCCAGGGGACCCTTGGCGAGGCTCTTCACGTCGAAGTTATCAACCTCGGCCAGCAGCTCGCAGAAGGCGCGCGCGCCTTGGTCGATCAACTCTTCGCCCTTCCCGGCCATCGCCAGCGTTGCATTGCCGACGGCGCCGCTCGGGTTGAGATCCTGCGCTTGCCAGGCGAACGGCGCGGGTCGCTGCGTCGACAGCCAGCGATATCGTGCCTCCATTGCGATGCTGCTCGCAGGAAAATCCGCGATCGCATTTGCGCGCACCTGATCGGGATAGCGCGCCAGCATGATCGAGGTCTCGACGGCGCCGCCGTGGATGCCGTGACGCACCTCATCGGCCGGGAACAGCTTGTCCGCCCCCGACAGGCGTGACCAGGACGTCGTCACAACGAACAGTTTTTGATGCGCGCGCAGATCCTGCGCGACCAGCATCATCGCCGCGCTGTTGCCGCCATGGCTGGTGATGATGACGAGCTTCTTCACACCGCGTTTCGCGATGTCCTCGCCGATCGCGGTCCACTTCCTCAGCGCGACCTCGCTCGGCAGCGTCTGCGTGCCCGGATAGTCGATATGCTCGGTGGAAATCCCGATCCGCTCGACAGGCAGGAAACTGGCTGGAACACTCTCGGGTAAAAGCGCGCGCACGCGCGCCAGATAGGCGTCTGCGATCAGCACGTCGGTCTCGAGCGGCAGATGCGGGCCGTGCTGCTCGGTCGCCGCCAGTGGCAGCACCGCGATCCAGCGCGACGTGTCCGCAGGGCTCGCGTCAGCCCAGCGGATCTCGGTCCAGTCGCGGGAAGGCGTCATCAAGGTTTCTTTGCCCGAATTTGTCACGTAGTTTGGAGTTATCAGGGGACGCGGGCCCGGCCAGCCAGCGTCCCCGAACTTCTTGCGGTTTTATCGCGTTGTTTTCACATCGGCCAGCCATGATCGACGGAGTGCATTCATGAGCCCCTCCCATCTGCGACGAGCGTTAACGGCGGGCTTCATGGCCGCTTTGGTCTGGGGCGTCCCGGTGCGCGCCGAGACGCTGGACAAGGTCACGTTCGGCACCAATTGGGTCGCCGAGGCCGAGCATGGCGGCTTCTTCCAGGCGGTCGCCGACGGCACCTACAAGAAATACGGGCTCGACGTCACCATCGTTCCGGGTGGCCCGAACGAGAACAACCGGATGCTCCTGATCGCCGGCAAGATCGATTTCTTCATGGCCGCGAATACGCTGATGTCGTTCGACGCGGTCTCCAACAACGTCCCCGTCGTGACGATCGCCGCGATCTTCCAGAAGGATCCGCAGGTGATGCTGACGCAGCCGGACGCGAAGGTCACCAAGATCGAGGAATTGAAGCCGCTGACGCTGTTCGTCTCCAAGGAAGGTATGACCAGCTATTTCCAGTGGCTGAAGTCCGAATACGGCTTCAGTGAGAAAAACGTCCGCCCCTATAATTTCAATCCGCAGCCCTTCATCGCCAATCCCAAGAGCGCGATGCAGGGCTACGTTACCTCCGAGCCCTTCGCGGTCGAGAAGGCTGCCGGCTTCAAGCCCAACGTGCTGCTGCTTGCCGACAACGGCTTCAACACCTATTCGACCCTGATCGAGACCCGCCGCGACCTGGTCGATAAGAGAGCCGACCTCGTGCAGCGCTTCGTCGATGCCTCCATCGTCGGCTGGTACAATTACATCTACGGTGACAATTCCGCCGGCAATGCCATGATCAAGAAGCTCAATCCGGAGATGACCGACGAGCTGCTGGCCTATTCCGTCGCCAAGATGAAGCAATATGGCATCGTCGATTCCGGCGACAGCCTGAAGGACGGCATCGGCGCGATGAGCGACGATCGCTATACCTCCTTCTTCAACAAGATGGTGAAGGCCGGCGTCATCAAGCCCGATCTCGACTTCCGCAAATCCTACACATTACGCTTCGTCAACAAGGGCGTCGGCGCCGAGCTGCGCCCCGCCAAGCCGTAACCATGCAAATATCGAAGCGAGACGTGGCGGCGTCGTCCACCTCTCCCCGTCGGGGAGAGGTGAAAGACGTTGCTCGACCGTGCCCCGCAACGACCAACGATCAATGGTAGAGAGCAAAACTTCGTCCACGGTCGAGGCCGGCCTGACGGCGCTTGCCGTCAGCCTGCGCGGTGTGACGAAGGCTTATGACAACGGCGTCATGGCGCTCGGCCCGCTCGATCTCGCCGTGCGCAAGGGCGAGTTCATCTCGCTGCTCGGGCCCTCCGGCTGCGGCAAGTCGACGGCGCTGCGCCTGATCGCAGGCCTCAGCGCGCCGTCGTCCGGCACGATGCGGGTGGCGCGCCACGAGGGGCCGGTGCAGCCGGGCCATGGTATCGGCTTCGTGTTCCAGGAGCCGACCTTGATGCCCTGGACCAGCGTGCGCGAAAACGTGCGGCTGCCGCTCAAGCTTGGTGGCATCCCCAAGGCAGAGGGATGCGCGCGCGCCGATGCGGCGCTGTCCAGCGTCGGCCTCGCCGATTTCGCCGACGCCTTTCCGCGCGAATTGTCCGGTGGCATGAAGATGCGGGTGTCGCTGGCGCGCGCGCTCGTCACCGATCCCGACATTCTCCTGATGGATGAGCCGTTCGCGGCACTCGACGAGATCGCGCGCTTTCGCCTCAACAACGACCTGCTCGCGCTGTGGCGCGGCCTTCGCAAGACCGTCATCTTCGTCACCCATTCGGTGTTCGAATCCGTCTATCTGTCCCAGCGCGTCGTGGTGATGACGGCGCGACCCGGCCGCATCCAGGCCGATCTCCGCATCGAGACGGTCGAGCCGCGCGGCGAGGAGTTTCGTACCTCGGCCGCCTATTCCGATTATTGCCGGCGTGTGTCGGCCGCGCTGGCGCCGTCCTATTCGGGACAGTCGACGCTGTGAGCGCGCAAGCCCCCATCGCCACCAGGCCGTCCGGTGCGCAAAGCGCAGTGCGTTTCGTAGCGCCTGTCATCCTATGCGCATTGGGGCTCCTCGCCTGGGAACTCGTCGTCCGCGTCAAGGAGATCCCGCCTTACGTGTTGCCGGCGCCCTCGGCCATCGTCCTGACGCTGATCAGGGACTGGGCCGTGCTGTCACAATCGCTCGCCACCACGCTTCTGACGACGCTTGAAGGGTTTGTGGCGGCGAGCCTCGGCGGCATTGCGCTTGCGCTGTTGTTCAACCAGTCGAAATGGGTCGAATACTCGCTGTTCCCCTATGCCGTCGTGCTTCAGGTGACACCGGTGATCGCCATCGCGCCACTGCTCCTGATCTATCTGGAGCAGCAGACCGCGGTCGTCGTCTGCGCCTTCATCGTTGCCTTCTTCCCGGTGCTCTCAAACACCACGCTCGGGCTGAATTCGGTCGACCGCAACCTCGCCGGCCTGTTCCGGCTCTATGGCGCCTCGCCGCCTCAGACCCTGCGTTTCCTGAAGCTGCCCGCGGCGCTGCCCTATATCCTCGGCGGTCTGCGCATTGCCGGCGGGCTCTCGCTGATCGGCGCGGTGGTCGCGGAGATCGCAGCGGGAACGGCCGGTGCTGGCTCGGGGCTCGCCTACAGGATCGCCGAATCCGGCTACCGGTTGAACATACCCCGCATGTTCGCGGCGCTGCTTTTGTTGTCGCTGGCCGGGATTGTCATCTATGGGGTGCTGGCGCTAATTTCCCACCTCGTTTTACGGCGCTGGCATGAAAGCGCGCTTGGAAAGGACAACTGATGACCGCCGGTTCGATTTCGTCCGACAAGATCGATGTACTGATCTATGGGCCGGTGCGGCCGATCCTCGAAAACGGTTTCTCCGATCATTTCGTCGTCCACAAGGCCGAGACGCGCGGTGACCTCGAGCGGCTGACGCCGGCGATCCGCGACAAGATCCGCGGCGTGGCGGTGACCTATCACACGGTGCGCGCCGACAAGGATTCGCTGTCGCAACTGCCGAGGATCGAGATGGTGGCGAGCTTCGGCGTCGGCTACGACCACATCGACGCTAAATACGCGGCCGAGCACAACATCATCGTCACCAACACGCCGGACGTGCTGACCGAGGAGGTCGCCGACGTCGCGATGGGGCTGCTGATCTCCACCGTCCGCGAATTCGTCAAGGCCGACCGCTATGTGCGTTCCGGTCTCTGGCAGACGCAGAACTATCCCTTGAGCGTCGGCTCGCTGCGCGACCGCAAGGTCGGCATCGTCGGCATGGGGCGGATCGGCCAGGCGATCGCGCGCCGGCTTGATGCCTCGCTGGTGCCGGTGGTCTATCATTCGCGCAATCCGTCTAAGGACGTCTCCTACAAGCACTATCCCGATCTGATCGAGATGGCGAAGGCGGTGGACACGCTGATGGTGATCGTGCCGGGCGGCGCCTCGACCAACAAGATGGTCAACGCCGAAGTGCTCAAGGCGCTCGGCCCGCGCGGCGTGCTGATCAACGTGGCGCGCGGCTCTGTCGTCGACGAGCAGGCGCTGGTCCAGGCCTTGAAGAGCGGCACCATTCTCGCCGCCGGCCTCGACGTGTTCGCGGCCGAGCCCAACGTGCCGGACGAGCTCAAGGCCATGCAGAACGTGGTGCTGCTGCCGCATATCGGTTCGGCCTCGGTGGTGACGCGCAACGCCATGGACCAGCTCGTGGTCGACAATCTCAAGTCCTGGTTTGCCGGCAAGGCGCCGTTGACGCCGGTTGCGGAAACGCCGTTCAAGGGGCGCTGATGACCACGCTTCGGGTCGTCGCACTGCTGATCGCGGCATGTGCCGCCGCGATGACTCCTGCGCTCGCGCAGGATGCGACGACCCTGAAGAAGGAGATGGTCGGGCAGTGGGAGCTCTCGACCACCGAACGCAGCAAGACCTGCGTCGTCACGATGAAGGGCGATGTCGCCGCGCAGGGTTTCAAGCTCGAGCTGGAGCCGGCCTGCAAGACCGCGCTACCCTTCACCAAGGACATCGTCGCCTGGAGCGTCAAGGGCCTCGACATCGTCCGCTTGCAGGATGCGACCGGGGAATCCGTGATCGACTTCACCGAGGTCGAGGCCGGCATTTTCGAGGGCCTGCGGCAGGGCGAGGGCGTCTACATCCTGCAAGACCTCGCCGCCGCCCGTTCGATGGCCAAGTCGATGGACCAGATGATCGGCGACTGGGCCATGGTGCGCGGCAACGGCCAGCCGATCTGCGGATTGACGCTGACCAACACGGAAGCCGAGCAGGACAATTTCCAGGTCTTCCTCAAGCCGAAATGCGATGCCGCGATCGCCCAGTTCAACCCGACGCAATGGCGGCTCGAGCGCGGCCAGATCATCCTGATGTCCAAATCCGGCGAGGTCTGGCAGTTCGAGGCCGACGACAACGCGCAATGGCGGCGCGTCCCTGACACCGCCGATCCGCTGATCATGTTGCGTCAATAGGCGCCGGCCTTTGCGCAGGTCGCTTCTATGCCGCCGCCCGCGGCGACGCCTTGGACATCGCCATCATGTCCTTGCGATACTCGCTCCGGTGCATCGTCCGCACCTCGACGTTTTTGAAGTGGCGTTCCTTGGCGCGTGAGCCGTAGATCTCGTGCGCGGATTTTCCGTTGCTCACGATCTGATAGCCGTTCTTGAGGGTCTGGAAGGGACGCTTGACCTTCTTGAGATGGTCGAACTGCACTGCGCCGGGCTTGTGCCAGGACTCGAAGAAGGCCGGATGCACGAAGTCGCTGACTTCGATTCCGTCGATTGAATAGATTTCTTCCTCGACCGCGTCGCACATCTCATAGGCGTAGAACTTGCCGTCGTCGCTCTGGGCCCAGAGCTGGGCACCGGGATCGATCAGCATTTCCAGAAGCTCATGCGACGCCGTTGTGCTGACCTTCTCGCCGGCCGAGATCGTGGTCTTGACGAACACCTTGGAGACCGGCTGACCGTTCTTGGTGAGATCGTGATAGCCGAGCGCGTCGGCTTCGTCGGCATCGTCGAGGAAGACCACCTGCCACTCGCCGGGCCTGGCCTTCTTGGCGACGTACAGCTTGGCCGGATATCCCCATATCGGAACGAAGTCGCGTTGAAGCTGCTTGGTCAGGGCTGCGACCAGCTTGGTCAGGTCGACGCCCAGAGGCGTCCTGGACATATTCACGAAGGCGATCGTTGGAAACTGTCCCTGATTGAATGCAGCGGCTCTGATGACCATGCGATCCTCCAAATTGTGTGCTCTAAAATGAAGCTCGATTGTGCAGGCCTGGATGTGCAGGCCTGGATGTGTAGGTGTGGATTGGCTTCGGTCGGAATCCAAAACGGCGCCGTCGCAGGGCCCATTCGCAGGGCCCATTCGCAATGGCTCTGCACTTCAGGTCGGCCAATTCAGCCGGCCCATGGCGAGCGCCGCCCGCAATCCGCAACAGAAAATCATATTGGTAGTGGCAATAAGTATAACGACTATAGGTAGCGCCGCTGCTGGCTGTCAAGTGACACGTCATCAGCCTGCCTGTGGCGTACCAGCTCAAACTGCTGCGGTCACCCGCGTCGGCATCGGCTGCCCCGCAAGAGCCGGCGCAACGTCGTTTTCAAACGTCTTCAACGGCGCGCCGATCGCCTGGTGCATGTCGAGATATTTGTAGGAACCGAGGCGGCCGCCGTCCCCATGGCGCGTCAGGCTGCAAGGGCCGGATTGCGCTGGCATCACATCTCAACCGGCGCTATGACGGGCGCCTGAACAGGGAGGATTCGGAATGCTTCGAGGTTTTGGAATTGCGGCATGCCTGACCGTGGCCATGGCGATCCCGGCCCATGACGCGGTGGCGCAGGACGCTGTCGGCGGCGCCATCATCGGCGGTGTCGGCGGAGCGATCCTGGGTGGTGCGCTCGGCGGTGGCCGTGGCGCCGCGATCGGTGCGGTCGTCGGTGCCGGCACGGGTGCCGCCATCGCTTCCGAAGGCGAGCGCCGCCGCTCGGGTTATTACGCGTATCAGCGCGGCTGCTACATGCAGCGCCCGGACGGCCGCTACGTCCCGGTCGATCCGCGATACTGCTACTGAGCGACCGTCGCATTGACGCCGGCATCGGACGGCCTCGCCCCTAGGCGGTAAGCACCAAGTTGGCCCGAATATATTCGCCCGGAGCCTGCCCTACTTCTCTGCGGAAAGCCGTGTTGAAGGCGCTAGCGGATTGATAACCGACCGTCGCGGCAACGACGTCCTGCGGCAATCGCTTCCTCTGGAGGATATCCTTGGCAACGGCCATCCTCCATTTGGTGAGATAAGTCATCGGAGGCATACCGACGAGACGGCTGAAGCGCTCGCTAAAGGCTGTCCGTGACAGGTGTGCCTCCTCTGCCAGCGATGCGACGCTCCAGGGGCGTGCAACATCGGCGTGAAGGCTTGTCAGTGCCCGCCCGACCCGGTCGTCCGCCAGACCGTTAAGGAGACCGGGGCGCGCCGAGGCATCGCCTTGTTCGGATCTGTAGCGCAACGCCTCGATCAGCATGACTTCGATCAAGCGCTGGATAATGAGGTCGCGTCCGGGTCGCTGGTCGAGCGCTTCGCCCCGCAGCGAGCCAAGTGTATCGGCAATCCGGCGCGCGGTGTTGTCGGCGCATTTGACATGAATCAGTGCTGGCAGGATCTGCGTCAGCATTTCCGAGTTGGGTGCGCCGAACCGAAAATACCCGCCGAGGAGCCGGAAATCGGGCGTGCCGGTCTTGGGACCGAGCTGGGTCTCCGCGAGAATCGCGGCCGCCGGACAAGCCTGCATATCATCAGGTTCGACATCGGGATCGCTTGCGATCACGAAGCCCGGGCCGGTCGGCAATAGCGTGAAATCCCCTTCGCTCAGTTCGACAGGCTCGCAACCGTCAGCCCGGAAATGGCATTTGCCGGTCACCACGACACCAAAGCCGGGGATGCCGGAGCGGGCATAGCGGGCGGCCCAGCAGCCCGAGCCACTCACCAGTTTTGATACAACGGTTTGAGGCCGCATCAACGCGACAAGGGAAGACAGCGGATCCATTCCGTACGATCTCCAAAGAAATGCGGACGCACAATTATAGGAAGTCCTGCCGCGGATAGCTAGTTTCCATCCCAGTCTCACGAGGATGGCAACGCATGAAAACGGTTCTGATCACTGGTAGCTCGTCGGGTTTCGGCAAGGCGACCGCACAACTTTTCCTCGCCAACGGGTGGAACGTCATTGCGACAATGCGCCAGCCTCAAGACGGCCTCTTCGCCGCAAGCTCGAATAATCTGCGCGTGGCCGCGCTCGACGTGACCGATGCGCGGAGCATTCGGATGGCTGTCAGCGAGGCGGTCAATGCTTTCGACGGCGTCGATGTCCTCGTCAACAATGCCGGCTTCGGAGCTTTCTTGCCGCTCGAAACGACCTCGGATGAGCTGACCCGCCGCTTGTTTGAAACCAACACGCTTGGCACCATCGCAATGGTCCATGCCATCGTGCCGCATATGCGTCAGCGCGGTTCGGGCACCATCGTCAACGTGACATCCAGCGTCGTCTTCAATCCCTCGCCACTGGTCTCCGTGTATACCGCCACCAAAACAGCTGTCGAGGGCTTCTCGGAGGCGCTTCATTATGAGCTCGCGCCGTTCGGCATCCACGTGAAGTTGGTGGAGCCTGGCTACGGACCGGACACGAAGTTCCGAACGAGCATGATGGCGTTCAACGATGCGAACTCGTTTCCGGCACCTTACCAGCCGCTGCTGGACGCCCGGATGAGCAATCTCCCCGAGGCCACAACATCTCTCGAAGACGTCGCCAATGCGGTGTTTCGGGCGGCGAACGATACCGGTGCAACCCTCCGTTATCCGGCCGGACCCGACTCGGTCGCCAGCGCGAAGATGCGTGCCGGATTGAGCGAAGATGATTTCCTGGCGTCGAAACGCGGGGCCTATGCAGTGCCGCGGCAGTAGTCCTCGAACGCTCGTCGTCGCTCGCCGGACGCGCAGTGTTCCGGCGACGATGCGGCCCGTTTCAGGAATGCGGAAGCAAAGCGTTGCTGCTCAACCCTTGATCGGCTCCTCCGGCATGACCTGGCGCAGCGGCTCCGGGGAGATCGATATCTGGCCGGTAAAGGGGCGGTCATGCGCGTCGATCAGCACGGGCAAATTGTGCAGCCAATCGCTCATGCTGTTTCTGCTACGTGATTCGCAGACTTAAATCAGCCGCATCCCTCGCATGCCCGTTTCTGCCGACGATGATGTGATCGTGCACGGCAATCCCGAGCGGCTTTCACCCCGGGCGACACTTCAATTCAGGATTTCGATCGGTGGGGTCAACCGGCGGTATCGAGTGTACGGACGGCCTCACGTAGATAATTGAGGACTTTGCTTCGCATGTCTTTGGCGCTCATTTGCGATGTGTGGGCACTCACGCACACCGCATAGCGACGACCAACCCGTGCATTGCGAACGGGCATGGCCATTGAGACCAAGCCGTTCTCGATCTCCTGATCGACAAGGCTGTATCCACTGCGTTGGATCTCCTTCACCACAGCTATGAGGCGCTTGGGGTCCGTTTCGGTTTTCGGCGTGAGCGGCTTGGTGCGCTTGCTGCGTATAATCCGCACCATTTCGGCGTCCGGCAGGCCACTCAGAATTGCGCGGCCCATTGAAGTGCAAAAGGCCGGCAGGCGGTTTCCGATTTCTGAACGGATCGTCACCAACTGATCGGCCGGAGCTCTGGCGACGATCACGATTTCTTCGCCGTCGAGCACCGACATCAAAGCTGACAGTCCCGATTTCGACCTGAGCTCGCGCAGAACAGGCTCCGCGAGCTGAACAATCGTTTGCGACGACAGATAGGCATATCCCAGCCGCAGGACACGCGGTGTGAGATCGAAGGTATGCCCGTCAAAATCGGCGTAGCCTGACGCCACCAGGCTGCGCAGGACCCGCCGGGCAGTCGCCTTTGTCGTGGAGACCGCCTCCGCGACCTCGGTGATAGAGAGCCGCCTCCGCCGTTCCGAGAAAATCTCGATAACTGCCAGACCTCTGATGAAAGAGGATAGCTGTTCTTTATCTCGGCCTTCCGGCGTTGGATTGTCCATTCATAAGTCCTTGTCGCGCCCTCATACGAAATGTGCAGATCGATCACAACCGACATTGACAAGGTAGATCTCGTAACTGTAGGTTCGCTAAATAACACATAGTTCGTATAGCGAACCAATGAAATCTGATTCTTGCGGGGACGATGTTCGCGAGCGGCAAAAAGCAAAGCCTGAAAAAACGACGTCTCTGATGGCCTTTGCCGTGCTCGCTGCAGGTCCCCTGATCGGTTGTCTCTACATGTTTGCGATCCGCGAGACATCGTCGGCGGTCACGAGAATTCCCGGGCGACGACGACAATGATGACAAGGAGAACCGCATGATCAAGATCAACGTGATGTACCCGTACACCGAAGGCGCGCGCTTCGACCACGCCTACTACCGCGACCGGCACATGCCGTTGGTGAAGGCCAGGCTGGGCAGTGCCTGCGCCTACTACACCGTCGAAAAAGGCCTGGCCGGCAGAGCGCCCGGTGCATCGCTCACCGGTGCACCGCCCGCCTACGTGGCAATGTGCGCCTTCATCTGTGATTCGGCCGAAAGCTTCCAGGCCGCCATGCAGAAGCATGGCGCCGAGATCCTGGGCGACATCCCCAACTACACCGACATCGCGCCGGTGCTCCAGTTCAGCGAGGTCGTCGTCGAGCGGTCGGATCGTTGAACGCACCGGATCGAGTCTGACGCACCCGGGCGCGTGGTATCGACCAAAAGCAGTCGTGACAAACTCGTCGTCATCAATCAGCGCCGGGTCGCCTGGTGATGGCGGTCAAACTGGCGACCGACCGGGCATCCTCAGATCAGCCGCATTCCCCTTAAGCTCGCGTGTCCGCTCTTGCCGACGATGATGTGATCGTGCACGGCAATGCCGAGCGGTTTTGCGATCTCGATGATGGCCTTGCTAAGTTTGAAGATCGACGAAATATGTCGTCGTGGTTCATTGTGCAGGCATGATTTACGATAGTACTTCTGGAATAGCCGACCCGTGCTCAATAAGATTCGCGAGAAGACCATAGTCCGAATCGCTTGAGGTTCGCAGCACGTTGACGAGCGCTGATCGCGCGCTCGATTTGGCTAGCATAGTAAAAGTTTCGCGGTGCTGTCCCCAGCTCTGTCTTAGGTGCCCCGGCGGAACGGTATCAATCCATCGCGCTAGCGCACCGACAAGTTCGTCATGGCGTTGCATGCGACACAGGAGGGCGAGCCTAGTATTTAGGAAGAAATGCGAGTTGGGCTCCATAGACAACGCCCGATCAATGAGCCGCAAGCCCAAATCGAGATTGGCGCTGTAGAGAAAGGAGTCCCAAGCTAGGTGATTAAGGTCATCGGCAAGTGTGACGCTGCCCATCAATTCCGCCTGCAACTCCCGGGCGCGGTCAGCATTGCCAAATTGCGCCTCAATAGCTATTAGCCAAAAAGTGCACTCGTTTCTCTGCTCTTGTGCAAGTAAGAAGGATTGGTTGTGCACTCTCGCGAGAATGACTCGGGCAGATCGCTCGCGATTCGGAAGCTGCGTAAGGAGGAAATAGCCGTATTTTAGTAGTGCGTCCAAATTGCGGCTGTTAGCCAAGACTGCTTTGCGGAGAATAGATCTCCTCTTCTCTTTATCGACTGGCATATGTTGGATTGCGTCGATTAGCGTATTCCATGCCCAATCGAAATCTGGATGCAGCTGTACGACCTCTTCGAGAAGTCGCAACTGTTCTTGCCATTTTCCTTCGTGATATAAGTTGTGCGCTATGAATAATTTTCCTTCCACTAGATCCGGATCGAGTTCGATTGCCCTTTCATAAGCTGCATTTGATTCTGAATACATCCTAAGATTGTGAAGCAGTTTGCCATAGTCCAACCAGGCTGCACCAGCTCGCGAATTTTCTAAACCTCCAAACCGACGCAAGTTCTCGATTGCCCTCTGTGCAACATCCTGCTGGTCTTGATTGATGCTGTAACTCGCAGCTAATCTGAGATACGTCGATATCACCTGCTCGCGGTTTGGAACGTCTTCCATGAAATAGGACAGGGCGTTTTCGAGATTTGCCAAAGCCGATCGTTGCTCCTCCCTCCTTATTTCTTTTTTGGCGCTTCCAAGGTCGGCGCCCTGGTTTAGATCGTCAGCCGCTGCTGCCTCGATTCCGATTACCAGACTCCAGCATGCTTGTATGGCCGGAGGCCATTTTTCTACGTTAGCATGCCGTAACAAGGACAACCCATTGGGACTGCTCCCCAGCCAGTATGCGCTTGGCGCCTGTTCGAGTTCGGCAACAGCGTTTAGCGGTAAACGTGATTGGTCCTCTGAGCGATGCCACTCCAGAAGTGAGCCGCGTCCTTCGTCTCCAAACCGAATTCGTCTGACGGAGGGGTCGGCTAGATGAAGTATTGCAGCTTGCAGTCTCGCTTCAAAAGCTCCGTCTGGGTCGCGCCAAACTAGAAGTGAAGCATAGGTGGTGAGCCAGGCGTAAAGACTCACTACGGATTTTAATGCCTCGTCCTTTTTGCGAAGCAAGAGATCAGTCGATCGTTCGAGAACCGATGCGAGAAGCGTATGAGGTTGCTGCCGCCAAGCTTCGCGGAAAAACATCGCGGGTTCGGGCTGCACACTTCCGCCATCAATGAACTCTATTTGTTGTCCGAGCTCAATCAGCCGATTCCTGCGCTCTTGCTTGCCGCCCCACCAGAGTTCTTGGAGTTGCTCAACATAGCCACCATCTGTCAAGGTTAGGAAAATGACATCACGTAGAGCAACATCGTCGCCTTGTCGTCGCTCGAGGTGAAGCAAGAATCGCGCAGCAACCCTTCCAATGATATGCTGCGCCAATTGGCTTTTGCTTAACAAAGGTTCTGGAGTACCCAAATCAGTGAGCAGTGAAGGCAAGTCGGCCGGATCGTCCAGCATGGCCAAGATTAGGGCGACGGCCATTGGTACTCCAAGAGTAGCAGCGATGATCTGATCGGCCATCTGAGGGGTCATTTGTGCGGCCGTCGGTAACTTCTCTAGCATCTCCCAAACGTCGGAACGCGTGAACCTGACGTTGCTTGCAAATTGCTCGGGTTTAAGCCGATCCCTCAACGTCTCGGTCCATCCCGAGAACGCGCGGTGAGGCGATCGATGGTCGGGCTCGAAGCGGCTCGCAACAACTACAAGCAAACGTGCGCCATGGTTGAATAGTTGGTCGAACAATCGAAGCAGGTTCCAGTCCAATCGCCAGGAGAGGACTTCGAGCGTGTCGAGGAAGAGAACGATCTCTTTGCGCTCCAATGTAGGCACTACTGCCGCGACAAGGTGATCGATCAGGTAGTTGCTAGGGTCTGAGACTGCCGGGGGCTCGCTGAAATCCAAGCCCCTAATCCAGCGCGATAGCGTTCCGTCCCACGCCGTCAGATCGAAGTGTTCTTCTTGGCTTCGCCTGATTGACCGCAGCTGTACGAGTACCTTCCGTACAAGGGGCTGTTCATTTAGCAGGCTCAGTAGTAACTCGCATTCTTGGTCACGCAACAGTTCGTCCTCTGTTCTGAGGTGATCGGACTGTTGAGCTGGCATTACGGGATAGGCATCAGACGGTTGCGCCAGCATCAACGAGATCAGGCGCTCGACCGTAACATCGAAGCGACGTTCGAGCTTTGCGCGTCGTGCCTCCTGAGTTCGGACCGCGGTGCTCGCTGCATGATATGCCTCGAACCCATCCGCGCTGAATGCGCTGACGAATGCGTGCGCAATAGCGTCGAGTACGTCAACGACCGTGCGCGGTTGATCGGTCAGTGGTGCTCGATGGCGGTTCGTTCGGTCGTCCCAGTCGATTAAGTGGTTCTCGATACCATCAGGTATGTCGAGCATAGCGCGTCGAAGGAAAAAACTTTTGCCCATGCCGCCCATGCCGTGAACCCAATAGACGCCACTGCGGCCGGCGCGTAAGCGTTGTATGAGCTCACTGATTTCTTGTCGGTAGCGAACTCGGCCAACAAATTGCCGAGATATCTGTTCCCGAAAATCCTCATCAGTTGCCCTCGTTCTGGTTGACTTCACGGGAGAGGGGGGAGATACCCCTGTCGTGGCTTTTAGAGGACTTGGTGCGGCGAGTTGGTGTTTGATGGCCCAATCTACTAATCTTCTGTGACTCTCGTCGGACAGGTTGGAAGGCTTAACAATACTGCTATGTGACGCATCGTATATTCGGTACCACTCGGGCCAATATCGAGTCGCGGATGCTTCTGAAACGATCGTGGGAAAGAACGGTATGATTCCTCGTGTCTCTACGAGGCTCACTCCAGTTAGCTGAAATCCTTTCTGCTCGGCGATGAACCTTCTAAAGTCACGATCAAGCCTCACCAGGCCTGTTCCTCCCCAAGCTAGTGCGCTGAGCTGTTGGTACCTTAAAGCCCATGCGATGGGAGCGGCGAGATTGGCCCAAATCGATCCCCAACTTGGAGACCCGCAGAGAATAACACCGACCTGTTTATCCTTGAAGACGTCCTTTTCCGACAGGAGAAGCTGGCGGACGACAATGCCTCCCTGGCTGTGACAGACGAAGACTATCTTCGACCTGTCGAGCGGCGGATTCGGATTTCCAGCATCCCGTAGACCTAGCATCACATGCTGTGCGGCGTCGTACACATCGAACTTGCCTGCCGCAGGACCTGCTGGATAGCCCGATACAAAGACGGAGGGATGGCCGAGCCGACTTTCTTCGGCGACCATCGACGGCCAGTACGTTCGTGTCTTTTTATTTAGCCAGCAAGAATCGCTTGATGAATTAATCCCATGCACGAAGACAAATATTGTGACAGGTGAGGTCCTACTAATCCATTGGGTTTCCATCGTGCAAAATTCCGTCACTAAGAATTCAATCGAAATGAGAACTAACCAGTAGCGACGCCATGCGACATGTTCTCCGCATACCCCGGGGCCGCCCGCTGCAATTTGGGCGCCGATAGGGAGCCGTCGCGTCGTGTTGACCATTGTGACGCAACCTATGGTTAGAAGGCAAGGAGAGGTTGCGCCGAGCGCGAATGGGCCATTCTCTGCCGATCTTCCACCGGCAGGGGGCAGGTCCTATGGGAACCGCAAAGCACCCTAAATCAGCCGCATCCCGCGCAGGCTCGCGTGTCCGCTCTTGCCGACGATGATGTGATCGTGCACGGCAATGCCGAGTGGTTTTGCGATGTCGATGATGGCCTTGGTCATCTGGATGTCGGCCTGCGAGGGCGAGGGATCGCCTGAGGGGTGGTTGTGAACCAGGATGAGCGCGGTCGCCGATAGCTCCAGCGCGCGCTTGACCACCTCGCGCGGATAGACCGGCGTGTGGTCGACGGTGCCGGTCTGCTGCACCTCGTCGGCGATCAGCTGGTTGCGCTTGTCGAGGAAGAGCAGCCGAAACTGCTCCTTGTCGGCAAACGCCATGCTGGTGCGGCAATAGTCGATTACCTCGTTCCAGGACGACAGCGCGTTGCGGCCGTTGACCTCGCCCTTGGCGACGCGCTGTGCGGCCGCCGCGATCAGCTTGAGCTGGTTGATGGCGGCTTCGCCGACGCCGTCGATCTCGCGCAGCCGCACCACCGGCGCATGGACGACCTCGGCGAACGAGCCGAACGTCTTGATCAGCGTTTTCGCCAGCGGCTTGGTGTCGCGCCGGGGCAGCGCCGGAAACAGCGCCATCTCCAGCAGCTCATAGTCGCTGAGCGCATCCGCGCCGGCGCTGTAGAAGCGCTCGCGCAGCCGCTCGCGATGGCCGAGATAGTGCGGCGTGTCCTCAGGCCCAGTCTTGTCGTGGTCCGTCTTGGCTGGCATTGCGCGCGCAGCATCGCCGCCGGGCGCCGCCATTGCAACCGCCAATTGAGGCGTCGCTCACTGCGAGCGCTTCAACCCCGGCACCAGCGCCGCCAGCCGGTCCTTGATCTGACGGCCGAACATCGGCCCGCCCATGCCTCCGGGCGGCGGGCCAGGGGGCATGCCAGTCGGCGGACCGCTGCGCAGGCCCGGCGGAGGTGGCGGCGGGCCGACACGCCCGACGGTGGCGTTGGCGCGGCGGTCGACGCCGAGCGTCAGGGTCGCGACATAGCGGTCGCGCTCCTCCTTCACTGCACAGAAGGCGCGATGCTCGGGGTCGGAGCGTTCGATGACGTGATCGTTGGCGTTGATCACCATGCGCTGGCGCGCGCGGTCGCCGTAATCGGGCACGTTGGTGTAGATGAACTCGTTCAGCGCGTCGGGCAGGAAGGTCTGTCCGGTCAGCACGTTGCGATCGCTCAAAAACACCTTGAAATGGATGTGCGTGGTGCGGCCGTCGTACCAGCCGGGATAGATGGTGTTGAAGGTGACCCAGCCGGAATCGTCGGTCGTCTGCGTGCCGCGCAGAAATGTGTTGCTGGTCGCATCGATATTGTGCGCGTCGCCCTGGCCGGCGAACGCCGAGTAAAGCCCCTTGGCGTCGCAATGCCAGATATCGACCCGCGCGCCATGGATCGCCGTGCACGTGCCTGCCTCGATCACGCGCAGTCGCAGGGTCAGCGGCACGCCCGCCTTGCCCTCGGCGACGTCGGACCGGACGAGCTTTGGGTCGGAATAGAACGGCCCTTCCTCCGCCTGCGGCGTCAGGATGCAGGCAGGCTCGCTTGCAGTTGCCGCAGGCTCGGAAGCCGCCTCTGCGCGGGTTTGCAGCAGACCCGCAGCGCTGACCGAAACGAACCCAAGGAAGCCGCGGCGCGTCGACGTGCTCACTTTGTCTCTCCTGCCTGTCCGAAGAGACATCGTCATCGGCAAGCAGCATGGCAAGATCGGGCCGCGAAGGTGACGATGGTCGGTCGATCTGTTTCCGATCGTGTCGCAATCGCTCAGGCCGTCGCGGGCTTCTGCGTCGCGATAGACTTGGTCGCCTCGATGCCCGGCTCGAAATCCAGATATTCGGGCGGCCGGCGTGCCAGGCGCGCCCGCTTGATGCCCGCCTTCACGAATTCCTCGATATGAGCGGGAACGAGGTGCAGGCGGCCAAAATCGCGGGTCAGGGTCTGTCGCAGCCGGCGTCGCGTCAATTCGTCGTTGACGCCGAAGCGGTCGAGATACAGCTCGAGAATGCGCAGCTTGTCCTCGTCGCTGGGATAGCCCATGCGGATATGCGCATCGAAACGCCCGGCTCGTTTTGCGAGCGCTTCGTCGATGGCCTCGGGATGGTTGGTCGTGGCGATCGTGATGATGTCGTCATAGGCCGAGCCGCCGGACAGAACCTGAAGCAGCTCACCGGTGACGTCGTCCTTGTTCGTGCCCGCATAGGGATTCTGCCTGCTCTTGGTCATGAGATCGAGATCTTCGAGAATGACGACGGCCGGAGCCAGCGTCTGCGCCAGATGGTAGACTGCGCGGATGTGTTCGACCGCCTCGACGATCAGAATTGTGGCCTCACCGGCGACGTCGTTGACGAAGCACTCGATCGCCGTCGATTTTCCGTCGCCGGGCGGGCCCGACAGCAGCAGTCCGCGCCGGATGCTGAGGCCTTCGGCCTTCAACATGTCGCGGTTGCGGATCGACGCGGCGATGAAATCGAGCTCGCGCCGGGCATGCTCGTGCGGGACGATATCGGCCCAGGAGCGATCCGACATGCGCGAGCGGACGGTGCGCAGGTCGCGGTTGATGAGCACCACCCTGCCTTTGAACGGGGTCGATTCGCGCAGCAATTGGCGAACCAGCGAGACAACGGCCGCCTCGTCCTGCTCGCGATAGATCAATCCGACGCTGTCCAGCGGATTCTGGCCGTAGGAACGGCGCTCGGCCATCTGAACGACAAGCATGAACTGCGCGCCGGTTTCCGGGACCGTGCCGCGGAAGACGCTGCGTGGACGTATCACCTGCAACTCGCCGTCGATGGTGAGTGTGACCTTGTTGGGGCGCCAGGCCGGGATCACGGCGTTGCGCTCGGCCGAGCCGAGGCCGGGAAGCTCGCTCAACCACATCCAGCCGGGAATGTCGGCCAGCTTCCGGGTCAGGATCGCGATCGTGGCATCGTCGGTCGAAAGCGAGAGCGTGCTCGGGTCCTTGCCGCCGCAGAAGATGCGGAACAGGGTCGAATAGCCGATCTGCGGCGTCGCCGAACGTTTGATCTGCTTGTGCTGGGCCACGATGTAGCCAAGGGCGGCCGACATGGTCGCAAAGCCCTTGATGGTGTCTTCCGGTATCTCGGCGAGCAACTGGTCCCGGAGCGTCAACGATGCCGCGGCGGATTCGGCGTAGAGCTTCTTGATCAGCGGATCGCTGGCAACGGCGGCCCCTTCGCTGACTTCATAGACGCCGTAAACAAACTCGCCGTCCGCGTCGGTGCCATAGACTGTGGCCGTCACGTTGAGCGAGGATGCGAGGATCTCGGCGGTCTTGCGGGCCTCGGTCACCCCCTTGACCAGCCGCTCCTCGATCACCGGCTTGCCGGCGATCTCCGAATTGCAGCGAACCGCGTATTTCTGGCCCGTCGACGAACGTTCCTGCTCAACCTTGAACCACATGTCCCGCGGACCTCCAGCGCGCCGGCTGCCTCCGGCGCCGACGTTTCCCTATCAGACAACTTTTGCGTGTTCCAGAGCGGGCAGTCGATCGCGATGCCGCGGCCGGGCGCGGCAAAGGAGGTGGTGAAAAAAACTGGCGCCGGCTGTCTTCATGCCCCGGTCTCGTTCGTCTCTCCGTCGTTGGCCCGCCGCGTGGCGGGCCGTGCTTCCGCAAAAGGAGAACATCGATGTCTCGGACCAAGCCTGCCTCATCGCGTCGTGCCGTCGTGGCCACCGGCCTGGGCGCCGGCGTCTTGCTCGCCGCACAAGCGGTTCCGTCCTACAGCCAGAACAGGAGTTCGAAAACGGAGGCGACCATTCGCCCCGGCAGTGACATCGTGACCCTCGTCAACGTCTTCACGGTCGATCCGGACAACCAGCAAAAGCTGGTGCAGCTGTTGAAGGAGGGCACCGAGTCGTTTTTCAGCAAGCAGCCCGGATTCATCTCGTCCAGCGTCCACGCCAGCAAGGAGGGCAAGCGTGCGATCAACTACTCGCAATGGGCAAGCGCAGGCGACATCGAGAATTTCCGCAAGGATCCGAGATTTGCGCCGTACATCCAGAGCCTTGCCGCGCTGTCGAAGGCTGAGACGATCCTGTGCGAGGTCGTCGAGGTCAATCACGCCTGATCTTGGGCGGGGCGCACCTCGACCCCGATGTCCCAGGGGGCGGTTCGCGAGACCGCCCAACTGGCCCTCGACCGTCTTGCCGCCGGCACCTGCTGACCGGGTGCGCGCCACGCTGCTCAGGAATCGGCGAGGTCGCGCACGTCTCCAGGCGTCGCGGCAAAATTCCGACGGAAGATGCGGTGAAAATGCGAGACGGTCGAAAAGCCGCAACTATGGGCGATCTCGATCACGCTCAAATGGGCATAACGTTGCGATCGCAGCATCTCGTGGGCCTGCGCCAGACGACGGCGGAGCATTTCGTCCGTGAACGAGGTCCCGGCTTCGGCGAGCAGCACCTGCACCTGGCGCGGCGACACCGCAAAGCGACGCGCCAGCGTCTTCAGCGAGAAGCCCGGCTTCATGAAATGGCGGTCGATTTCGGCGAGCATCGCCTGAAGCCGCGCTGCGCGCAGGCTTGGAGCTTCACCGGGGCAATATCCTTGCGACGCAACGGTCGCGGCGATCAGGTCGGCGACATGGTCGGCCGCGAACCACGACGTGTCGGCGGCGTCGGGATCGTGGTGCGCGAGCAGCGCATCGACATAGGTGTTCGTCAGGGCCAGCAACGATGCCGAGCCAGGGATCAGCGTCATGAAGCATGCCGTCCCGCCGTGTCTGCGTTTGCGCAGCTCCTGCCGCGGCAATTGAAGGGCCACGAAGTCGCAAATATCGCGTCTGCCGATCTCGATCGCGGACGCCTCGCACTGCTCGATCAGGACCGCTGAGTTCGTCGTGCAGGTGACGCGGACGCCTTTCTGTTCGACCAGCATGCATTCCCTGCTCCTGTTCATCAGAAGCACGACATTGTCGGTATTCTCGGCGGCAATCTCCGTTCTGGTCCGTGCGATCGTCTCAACGGTGCCGGAAATGCGCCCGACCGCGGTATGCCCGAGTTGCATGATCCGGAGCTGGCCGTCGAAGGGAAGATCGGATCGCGCGTCGGCCCGCAGGCGCACATAGCCTGACGACAGCAGATCGACCCATTGCTCCCTGCGCAAGGCTTCGTGGCCCGGCAGGTCGTTCGAATCGAATCTGATCGTCTGCATTCGTTGCCCGACCCCCGTGGTTCGTGCCGTGCACTATATGAGAATCGGGAACCGCAGGCCATTCGCAAAACGCGACGTCTTTTGCGCAAAAAGCGTCATTTGCGCGAAAAGCCAACTCTGTCGCGATTGATGTCGCAATCGCCCGTGTTGCAGCAACACCGCAGCCACGGACTATCGCCCGCCATCTGCTCCGGTTTGCGCGAAACGAAATGCGCGCTTCGTCAAACGCGACGACAGAACGTCGCAGCCTCCACTAGCCTTGCGATCGTGAATTGGCGCGTGCGCGCGCTCCGCGCATCGGGGCTTGGAGGAAGACGTGTTTGGTTTGAGATATTTTACTGTGGCTGCCGTATTGATGATTGCAGCGTTGGCCGCGCCGGCGGGGGCGGCCGATATGGCGGCGAGCCTTCCGGTCAAAGCCCCTGCCGTCGGTCCGCTCTACGACTGGAGCGGCTTCTTTGTCGGCGTCAACGCCGGTTATGGTCTCGGACGGGATCCCACATCGAGCAACGATGTGCTCTTCGGCAGCACCAGCAATTTTTCGATCGGGCCGCAGGGCGTTCTGGGCGGTGTCCAGGCCGGCTATAATTGGCAATCCGGACATGTGGTCGTCGGTGCGGAGGCGGATTTTCAAGGAAGCGCGCAGCGCGATTCGGTTTGCGTCTCGCGCTGTCTCATCAACTTTCCTGGCTTCAACGCCGCCTCCCAGATCGACGAGAGCCTGTCTTGGTTCGGCACTGTTCGCGGCCGGCTGGGCTGGGCCCAGGGCCCCGCGCTGTTCTATCTGACGGGCGGCTTGGCCTACGGCCGGGTCGAAAACACGGTTACGCGATCCGAGACGGCCAATCCAACGCAGACATTCCGCGTTGGTCAGGTCAACACCGGCTGGACCGCCGGCGTCGGCATGGAGACGGGGATCGCGCATGGCTGGAGCGTCAAGGCCGAATATCTCTATGTCGATCTCGGCAGCATCACCAATTCCTACATCTATGGTTTTTTTGTCGTTCCAGAAACAGTCTCGAGCAATATCCGCGACCACGTGTTTCGTGTTGGCCTGAACTACCGGCCGTCCGATCGCAGCAATGCCTATGCGGCGATGCCGCCGCCCGCGCCGGTCGTGTCGTCCTGGGCCGGGGTGCATATCGGTCTCAACACCGGTTATGCGGTGGCGCGGAATCCGACCTCCGATCTGATGGTCGGGCTCGCTCCGATGAACGAGAGCTTCAATCTCGACCCTTCCGGCTGGATCGGCGGCGGTCAGGTCGGTATCGATAGGCAATTCGGCAGCTGGGTGGCAGGCCTCGAGGCCGACATTCAGGCGAGCTCGCAAAAATCGTCGTACAACTGTCTCAGTTGCAGCGAGGCGGGTCCGTTCTCCTCGCTGATCTATTTGAAGATGGATCAGAGCCTGCCGTGGTTCGGGACCGTGCGCGGCCGGCTCGGCTGGAGCACGCCGACAACGTTGCTATACGCGACTGGCGGCTTCGCCTATGGGCAAGCCAATCTGCGGGTCAGCTACTACAATAACAGTTTCGTGGGACCGGACTTCTCCACGACCGTCACTCAGTCGGGCGTGAAGTCCGGCTGGACTGTCGGTGGCGGTAGCGAGATGAAGCTCGGCGGAGCATGGTCGGCGAAGGTGGAATATCTCTATGTCGATCTCGGCAGCCAGTCGGTCAGCTTCGTCCATGACATGGGGCTCGGCTTTACCAGAACCATCACGGACTCAACGAGCGTGCACGAGCAGGTGGCTAGGGTCGGCCTGAACTATCGGTTCGATTGACGCACGTCGCGATGACGTTGGATCCCGACGTCATCGCGCATTTGGATGCTTAGCCGATCTGCTTCTCGCCGTGCCGCTCCGACAGCGTAAAGATCTCGACGCCGGTGGCGGTGACGCCGACCGAGTGCTCGAACTGCGCCGACAGCGAGCGGTCGCGGGTCACCGCGGTCCAGCCGTCGGAGAGAATCTTCACGTGCGGCTTGCCGAGATTGATCATCGGCTCGATGGTGAAGAACATGCCGGGCTTGAGCTGAACGCCCTCGCCGGGCCGGCCGATATGGATGATGTTCGGCTCGTCGTGGAACATGCGCCCCAGGCCATGGCCGCAGAAATCGCGCACCACGCTCATGCCCTGCGGCTCGACGAAGCTCTGGATGGCGTGGCCGATGTCGCCGGTGGTGGCGCCGGGTTTTACCGCGGCGATGCCGCGCATCATCGCTTCATACGTCACCTCGATCAGCCGCTCGGCCTTGCGAGCGATCGCGCCGACCGCATACATCCGGCTGGAATCGCCGTACCAGCCGTCGACGATGAAGGTGACGTCGATGTTGACGATGTCGCCTTCCTTGAGCGGACGGTCGCCGGGCATGCCGTGGCAGACCACGTGGTTGAGCGAGGTGCAGGTCGAGTAGCGGTAGCCGCGATACATCAGCGTCGCCGGATAGGCGCCATGGCTGAAGGCGAACTCGCGGACGAACTCGTCGATGCGCTCGGTCGGCACGCCGGGCCCGATGATGTCGGTGAGCTCGTCGAGGCACTTCGCCACCAGCGCGCCCGCCTTGCGCATGCCGGCAAAGGCGCTCGGGCCATGCAGCTTGATCTGTCCGGTCTTGCGCAGGGAGGTATCGGTGGCTTCGACGTAGCTCATGCGGGCGCTATCTTCTGGGATGTCTCGATGTTGGCGGAAAGGCTTGATTTCAGGACCAATTTAATGATTGCGGGCCTGCGTGCAAGCTTAGCCTACCCGCCATGCGCCCGAAAGCCGGCTCAATTCGGGACTTCTACGGTGGTTTCGACCGGTAGCGCGCCGCCGCGGACGCGGATTTCGCGGACGGGGTAGGGAACCCGGATGCCCTCGCGCTTGAAGGCGTCCCACAGCGCCAGCATCACGTCGCTTTTGACATTGTCCATGCCGTCGGGGTCCGCAATCCAGAAGGTCAGCGAGAACTTCATCCCGGCCTCCGCGAACTCGGTCAGGATGCTGTTCGGCGGCTTGCCCTTCTGGGCGCGGGGATGGGCGGAAGCGGTTTCGGCGGCGAGCTTGCAGACCAGTTTCGGGTCGGCGTCGTAATTGGTGCCAAAGGCGATCTTCACCAGCGTGTTCTTGTCGGTATAGGTCCAGTTGACGACCTTCTGGGTCACCAGATCCTCGTTCGGCACCAGGAACTCGCGGCCGTCGCCGGCGGCAACCGAAATATAGCGCGTCTTCATCGCGCTGATGCGCCCGGTGTTGTCGCCGATGGTGACGAGATCGCCCGGCTTCACCGATTTGTCGGCGAGCAGGATGATGCCCGAGATGAAGTTCGCGACGATTTTCTGGAGGCCGATACCGATGCCGACGCCGACCGCGCCGGAGAACACCGCAAGCGCCGACAGGTCGATGCCGACCGCGCCGAGCGCGATCACGACCGCGATGACCAAAAGCCCGATGCGGATGATCTTGACCAGCAGCACCTGGATCGACGGCGTCAAATCGGTCGCCGAGTTGATCTTGCTCTCGGCAAAATTGCTGGCGATGTTGGTGAGCCAGAGTGCAATGAGCAGCAGCGCACCGGCCTTGATGACCAGCAGCGGCGTCAGCCGCAGCCCGCCGAGCACGATCGCATAGGAGTCGAGCAGGTCGACCGTCGTATCGAGCTGGCCGATGATCGACAGCGCGGCGACGAACCACGCGGTCACCGACACCAGCTTGACGATGAAAGCGTTGCGCAGCACCGAGGTCACGAGCCGGATCGCCAGCCAGGCCAGCCCCAGCTTGGCGGCGACCATCAACAGATAGGAGCGGCTCGGCCAGGTCGCGTGATACATCACGATACGCGAGATGATCACGAGCAGCGTGAACACCGCCGTCGACGCGCTTGCGACCATCGCGCGGGCGAAATGGCGAAGAGGCATCGGCCAATCCTTCGCCAGCGAATTCGGGTCGACGCGGCTGCGAACACCGGTCTCCGCCGCATAGGCGATCCCGGCCGCAGCCAGAATGAGACCAAATTGCAGGTAGAACCAGGGCGAGGAGATTTCCGCCCCGACGCTGCGCGCCGTGGTCTGCACGAACTCCATGAAGTCTTTGAGGTCCATGTCCATGGGGGGTCTCGTCGCGAGGGATTTGATTCGAGGGCGCGCGGCAGAATCCCACAACGGGGAGCGCCGGACCATCGTTACACCGGCATGTGAAGCGCGTTAAGGCCGCAAAATGCGGGCAGATTGCCGCGAGCGGGAGAAAATGGGTTGGCGCGGAACTGTGGCGACGATAAGGATGCCATTCTAGCGATTTGTAGCCGGAAGGTGGATGGCCTCTCTCGACTCCGTCAGCATTGCCATTTTGCTCGGCGCCGTCCTGGTGATGGCCGGCATCCTGTCGAGCCTGCTTGCGTTGCGCTTCGGCGCGCCGCTGCTGCTCGTCTTCCTGGCGATCGGCATGCTGGCCGGCGATGCCGGCCCCGGGCAGCTCCAGTTCGACGACGTCCGCACCACCTATCTGGTCGGCTCGGTCGCGCTGGCCCTGATCCTGTTCGACGGCGGCCTGCGCACGCGCTTTGCCAGCATCCGCACCGTGCTCGCGCCGTCCGTGGTGCTCGCGACCGTCGGCGTGCTGCTGACCGCGCTGATCACGGCGCCGTTTGCGAAATACGCCCTCGATCTCAACTGGACGGAGTCGCTCCTGGTCGGCGCCGTGGTGGCCTCGACCGATGCGGCTGCGGTGTTCCTGCTGGTGCACACCCAGGGCCTGCGCCTGCGCCCGCGCGTCGGCGCGACGCTGGAGGCGGAATCCGGCACCAACGATCCCTTCGCGATCTTCCTCACCTTGATGCTGGTCGAATACATCTCGCTCGGCTCGAGCTCGCCCGGCCATGTGGTGATGGAGTTCATCCAGGAGGCCGTGCTCGGCGCGATCGTCGGCGTGATCGGCGGACGCCTCGTCGTCATTGGGCTCAATCAGGTGGCGCTGCCGCAGGGCCTGCACGCGCCATTCGTCACCACCGCGGCGCTCGTGATCTTCGGCGGCTCGCAGATCCTGCACGCCTCCGGCTTCCTCGCGGTCTATCTCGCCGGCATCATCATCGGCAACCGGCCGACGCGCGCGCATAATTCCGTCGTCGCCTTCCTGGATGCGGCGACCTGGCTGGCGCAGATCGTGATGTTCGTCCTGCTCGGCTTATTGGTTTCGCCGAGCCGGCTCGGCACCAGCGTGTTGCCGGCGGTCGGCGTCGCCTTCGTGCTGATGCTGGTCGCCCGTCCGCTCGCGGTGTTCGTCTGCCTGGCGCCATTCCGCTTCAACTGGCGCGAAAAGATCTTCATCGCCTGGACCGGCTTGCGCGGCGCGGTCGCGATCTTCCTGGCGTCGATCCCGATGCTGGTCGGGTTGTCGAAGGCCTATCTCTATTTCGACGTCGCCTTCGTCGTCGTCATCATCTCGCTCCTGCTGCAGGGCTGGACGCTGGCGCCCGCCGCACGCAAGCTGCACGTCGCGCTGCCGCGGGCCGAGCGCGGCCCGCGCCGCGTCGAGCTCGATCTGCCCGGCCAGCTCGAGCAGCAGCTGGTCGGCTATTCCGTGCGGCCGAAGAGCCTGTATTTCCGCCGCGGCCTGATCCCGTCCTGGTCGAAGCCGACGCTGGTGATCCGCAACGAGAACATCCTTACGCCTGTGGAAGCCGACCCGATCGCGCCCGGCGACTACATCTATCTGCTGGCGCCGCCGGAAAAGGCCGAGGCGCTCGACCGCTTCTTCGTCGACATGCAGCCGAGCACGGCGCCCGATCCGCATCTGCTCGGCGACTTCATGGTCTCCGGCGAGCACACGCTGGCCGAGCTCGCCGAGATCTACGGCGTGAAGGTGAGTGACGACGAGAGCAAGCTGACCCTGGCCGACTATTTCGACGTCCATCTCGACCGCGCGCCGAAAGAGGGTGCCGAACTTGCTCTGGGTGAGATCGTCCTGGTCGCGCGCAGCATTTCCGGCGGCCGCGTCAACGTCGTCGGCCTCCGCCTGCCGGAAGACGAGGAGACGCCCGCACCGCCGACGCGACGCCAGGCGCTGCGGAAGAAGCTCGCGGAGATCTGGACGTCGGTGGCGGGGGTTTAGAACTCGTGGTGATAGCGGACAACACTCTCTTGGGTCGTCCCGGCGAAGGCCGGGACCCATAACCACAGGGCGACGTTTGGCGAAGGCTGGTAGTTATTCTTGCCGTGGTACTGACGCCTGCGTTTCACCGATCGATCACGCGGTATGGGTCCCGGCCTTCGCCGGGACGACTGCGGAGAGTGCATCACTTCCCCGCCGGCACCACCTTCATCCAATGCCGCGCAATCGCAGCCCGCGGGGCGATCCAGGCCACATTGCTCCCCGCGATATGCGCCAAAATCCGCTCCAGCGCGCCGATCCGGCCGGGGCGGCCGATCATGCGCAGGTGCAGGCCGATCGACATCATCTTCGGCGATGTTTCGCCCTCGCGAATCAGCCATTCGAAGGCGTCGATGACGTAGTCGGCGAAATCCTGCCCGCTGAAACGGCCGGCATTGTAGTACTGCATGTCGTTGGTGTCGAAAGCGTAAGGCAGCACCAGATGCTGCTTGCCGGCGACCTCCCGGTAGTAAGGCAAATCGTCATTATAGGCGTCGCTGTCGTAGAGGAAGCCGCCGTCCTCGACCAGCAGGCGCCGCGTGTTCGGCGAGGTGGCCGAGCGGGTGTGCCAGCCGACGGGCCGCTGTCCCGTGACGCGCTCGATCGTCGCCACTGTCTTGGCGATGACGGCCCGCTCGCTCGCCTCGTCCATGTCGGCGTGGCTCTGCCAGCGCCAGCCATGTGCTGACACCTCGTGGCCCCGCGCGATGGCATCGCGTGCCAGCGCCGGCGAGCGCTCGACCGCGCGGCCGCAGGAGCTCACCGTCACCTTGACGCCGTGCGCGTCGAACAAATCCATGATGCGCCACCACGCCGCGCGCGTGCCGTATTCGAAATGGCTGTCGATGCAGGAATCCGGGCCGTCGAGCCGGTGCACGACCTCGTAGATCGCCTCGTTGTTGGCATCGCCATCGCTGACGGAGAACTCCGAGCCCTCCTCGAAGTTCACCACCAGCGACACCGCGACCAGCGCGCCGTTCGGCCAGCGTGGATCCGGCGGCTTGCCGCGATAGCCGGCGAAGTCGCGCTGCGAAGATTTGAGTTCGTTGCTCATGGATCAGTCCGAGGTTCCGGCCATGCGGTGCAGGCCGACGACGCGGTCGCTGACGAACAGCAGGATCACCGTGCCGGCGAGGATGAGGGTAGAGAGCGCCGCGAGCGTCGGATCGGGCGCCTCCTCGATATATTGCAGCATGCGGATCGGCAGCGTCTTGGTGCGGACATCGGCGAGGAAGATCGAGACCGGATAATTGTCGAATGAGGCGAGGAACGAGAAGATCCCGGCGATCAGGAACGATGGCGCCAGCGCCGGCACCATCACCCGCAGCACGCTGCCCGGATAGGTGCAGCCGAGCGTGCGCGCCGCCTCGATCAGGGTGAAGTCGAACCGCGCCAGCCCCGCGATCATGGTGCGCGCGACATAAGGCAGCGTGATCACGAGATGTGCGACCAGCAGCGTTGCCCAGGGCGCGGTGAAGCCGATCGCGCGAAAGCCCTGGAGCAGCGCGATGCCGAGCACCAGGCCCGGCATCATCAGCGGTGAGACCAGCGCGGTGGCAAAGACGCCCGCGCCTGGCAGCTTGCCGCGCGCGATCGCGATGGCCGCGAGCGTGCCGCAGACCAGCGAGATCGCAGTCGAGAGCAGCGCGATCTGAAGCGACAGCAGCAGCGACGGCCAGAAGCCGTCGAGCCGGCCGATCCGGCCATACCAGCGCGTCGAGGCGCCGGTCAGCGGCAAGTCGAACACCGGCGTCGGCGAGAAGCTCGCGGCTGCAATCACCAGCAGCGGTATGATCAGGAACAACGCCAGCGCGATGGCCATCACCCAGCAGAATGCGATTGCGGTCCTGCTCATCACTTTGGCTCCCGCGACAGCCGCGCGCTGAGCGTCACGACAGCAATCGCAATCGCCAGCAGCACGACCCCGGCGGCGGCGCCGAAGCCGGGCTCGCGGGCCAGCAGATAGGCCTTTGCGATCGTGGTCGCGAGCGTCGGGTATTTTTCCCCGATCAAGAGCGTCGGCACCACATAGGCGGAGACTGACAACGAGAACACCAGCGCCACGCCCGCGATGATGCCCGGCAGCGTCAGCGGCAGGATCACGCGAAAGAACGTCACCACCGGCGAGGCGCCGAGCATGGCGGCAGCTTCCGCATAACGCGGATCGAGCTGGGCGACGATCGCGTAGATCGGCAGGATCATGAACGGCAGGAAAATGTTGACGGCGCCGACGATCAGCGCGGTCTCGGTAAAGATCATCCGGATCGGATCCTCGATGATGCCGAGTGCCATCAGCGTCTCGTTGACGATACCGTCGCTGCGCAACAGGATGGTCCAGGCGAAGGCTTTCACGATGACGCTGGCCGCCAGCGGCAGGAACAGGGTCGCCAGCAGCACGGAGCGTAAGGGCCCGCGGGCGCGCGCCAGGGCGAAGGCGGCGGGATAGCTGATCAGGAAGGCGATGATGGTCGTCATCAGCCCAAGCCGCAACGAATTCCAGATCACCCAGAGATAATAGGGCGTGCCGAGCAGGCGCCTGTAATGCGCGAAGGTCAGGCCATTGGCGTCAACGATGCTGACGCCAAGCAGCAGCACCAGCGGCAGCGCGAACACGCCGGCGATGATCACGAAGGACGGCAGCACGAATCCGATCGCGGTCAGCCGCTCGCGGTCGACCGCAGGCGCCGCGACGGGTGCGGGAAGCGCTGCATCGGTCATGCCTGCGCCTCCATCGGAAACGCAAAGGTCTCGGTCACAGGCCAGCTCAGGCGGATCTCGTCATGCACGCGCGGGATCGTACCGTCGCGCCCGGAGAGTTCGGCGAGCAGGCTTTCGCCGGCGCCGGCATCGACCTCGACCAGCGTGCGCGAGCCCTGGAACACCACGGAGCGCACGCGCCCGGCTGCGGAATTCGCTTCGCCCCGTTCGCCAAGACGAAGCTGCTCGGGGCGGGCCGCGATGATGACGGGGGAGCCCGCCTTGAAACTGCCGAGCGCGGAGAGGCGGCCAAGCTTGGTCTCGACATCGACCCTGCCGTCATTGGCCGCCAGCACGGTGCCGGCAATCCGCGTCGAGAGCCCGACGAAGTTGAGTGCGAACAGGCTCGCGGGCCGCAAGTAAAGCTCGCGCGGTTCGGCGAGCTGCTCGATGCGTCCCTTGTTCATGACCGCGACGCGGTCGGACATGGTCAGCGCCTCGTCCTGGTCGTGCGTCACGAAGATCGCGGTCGCCTTGACGTCCTGGAGCAGGCGGCGCAGCTCGACCTGCATCTCCTCGCGCAGCTTGCGATCGAGCGCGGAGAGCGCCTCGTCGAACAGCAGCACGTCGGGCTCGACCGCGATCGCGCGCGCCAGCGCCACGCGCTGCTGCTGGCCGCCCGACAGTGCCGAGATGCGCCGTCCGGCGAGATGGCCGAGCTTGACCAGCGACAGCGCGCGCTCGACCGCAACATCGATCTCGCGCTTGGCTGCGCCGCGCACCTTCAGCCCGAATGCGACGTTGCCCGCGACAGTCAGATGCGGAAACAGCGCGTAGCTCTGGAACACCACGCCGACATTGCGCTTGTGCGGCGGCACCTGGGTGATGTCGCGCCCGGCGAGCTCGACCTTGCCGGCATCCGGCTGTGCCAGCCCCGCGATGGCGCGCAGCAACGTGGTCTTGCCGCAGCCGGACGGGCCGAGCAGCGTCACCAGCTCGCCGCGACGGATGGTGAGATCGATATGATCGAGGACCGTGGTCGGGCCGTACCGCTTGGAGACGCCGCGGACGACGAGATGCGGGCTGCTCTCGCTCATGTCATCTCCTTGCTCCAGCGGTCGACCCACGAGGCGCGGTTCTTGGCGACGAACGCCCAGTCCGGCGCGAACAGCGAAGCGGGATCCGGGAAGCCCGCCGGCGTCGGCGTGCCCTTGTTGGTCGGTGCGACGAACGCCTTGTCGGCGAGGATGGTCTGCGCTTCCGGGCTCAGGAAGAAGTCGATCGCGGCGTCCGCGAGATCGCCGGCCGGCGCGCCCGTCACCTTTGCGATGCCGGAGGGCATGGCAAAACCGCCGTCCTGCGGCACGGCGAGATCGACCGGTGATCCCTCGGCCTTGCGGATCAGCGTATAGGCGGAGAATTGCCCGCCGATCATCCAGGCCTCGCCCTGCTCCATCAGATTGATGGCCTGCGGCGCGTTGGTATAGACGTTCAGGAGATTGGGCTTCAGCTCCTTCACCTTCTTGAAGGCGGCGTCGATCTCGTATTGCGCCTCCTTGTAGGGCTTGCCGGTTTCGAGATGGGCGGCCGCAAGCAGCGTCCAGAACCCCTCGGTGTTCGAGAGCGACGGCACGATCACCTTGGAGGCGTATTTCGCGTCCCACAGGTCGGCCCATTTGCCGGGCGCCGTCTTCATGCGCTTGGTCGAATAGGCGATGCCGGCCCAGGGCCGCTGATAGTTCGCCCACATGCCGTCCTGGTGCACCGAGCCGTCCACGAGCTTGCCGAGATTGGCGATGGACGAGGCCGACATCTTGGTGATCAGGCCTTCGGCGGACGCCGGCAGCATCACCGGATCGTCCATGATGACGACCGAGATTTTCGGCGCGGCCTTGTCGGCCTGCATCTTCTGGAGATTGGTCAGCGAGTTGGTGCCCTCATAGAGCACCTTGCAGTCGAGCTTCTTCTCCAGCACCGGAAACAGATCGGCGTTGAAATATTTCGCGGCGCCCGCGGGGCCGCCGATGACGATTTCCTTGGGAGCGGCGCGGAGGCGCGCCGGGGCGGCGAGGACCGCGGCCAGGGCCGCGCCGGATGTGAGAACGCTGCGTCGGGAGGGGGTGTGCATGGGCATGTCCCGTTTGTTGTGCGTAAAGCTTGCTATGACAACGCAGCAAGCGCCATGCCAAATGTGCACATTTTTTTAAAGGCAAGTCATTTCAATGTATTACTGCGTCTGTTAGATCGCCGCCTGCACGGTGGCGCAGCAAATGTGCACATTTTTTGGAGGTGACGCTGCGCATCCTTTGGGCCTAGCTATCGCCATGGCGACGCAGAAGCGGCGAAACGGCAAGAGAAGCGGCAAGGCCAATCCGGCGGAGGACGAGGCGGTCTATCAGGCCATCCTGCATGCGCTGCTGGAGGGCAAGCTCAAGGCGGGGGTCAAGCTCGCCGAGCCGCCGCTCGCCGACATCTTTGGCGTGTCGCGCGAGCGCATCCGGAAGGTGTTGCATCGGCTGGGCGCGGAGCGGCGGCTGGAGATGATCCCCAACCGCGGCGCCCGCGTGCCGCGCCCGACACTCGACGACGTCCGCAGCGTCTACGAAGCGCACCGCGTGCTCGAGGCCGGCGTGCTGACGCAGCTCGTGCGTCTGGTCGACGATGCCTTGATCGATCGGCTCAACGCCCATCTCACCGAGGAGCGCGCCGCCGCCACGCGCGGCGACCGCGCAGCGTCCGTGCGCCTGTCCGGCGCCTTCCACGTCCATTTGGTCGAGGCGCTCGGCAATCCCGATCTGTCGCGCTTTTTGTCCGATCTGCTCAGCCGCTCCTCGGTGATGGTCTCGGTCTACGAGCCTGCCACCGATTCGATCTGCGCCGTCGACGAGCATGGTGCCATCGTTGAGGCGCTCAGCGCCCGCGACGTGGCACGCGCGATCGCAGTGTCGCGCGAGCATTTTCTGCATGTGGAGAGCCGGCTGCATCTGGATGATGTGATGCCGGCAGCCGAGGATCTGACGACGGTGTTTGCGGCAGTGAAGCCGAAGCGAAGGAAGCGCTGAGGCGCGCGATCCCTCCCCAACGTCGTCCCGGCGAAGGCCGGGACCCATAACCACAGGGAGTGGTTTGGCGAAGATTCGCAGTTACTCTTCGTTCGGTACTGCGACCCGAGTTTTACCGACAGATCACGCGGTATGGGTCCCGGCCTTCGCCGGGACGACAGTTGTGAATGTTGCGCCGCCCCCGCTACGTCAGCACCTTCACCCCGCCGAACGACGTCACCCGTCCCTGCCTCAGCATCACGATCTGCGTCGCGAGCTGGCGCAGCTCGGCGACGTCGTGGCTGACATAGACCATGGGGACATTGGCCTCGTCGCGCAGCCGCACCAGATAGGGCAGAATCTCGAGCTTGCGGCCCTCGTCGAGCGCGCCGAGCGGCTCGTCGAGCAGCAGCAAACGCGGTTTTGACAGCAGCGCGCGGCCGAGCGCGACGCGCTGGCGTTCGCCGCCGGAGAGCTTTCCGGGACGGCGGTCCAGAAGCGCGCCGATGTCGAGGAGATCGACGACGCGGTTGTGCTGCGCGGGGTCGGGTGCGAGGCGGTTCATCCGCCGTCCGTAGTCGAGATTTTGCGCGACGTTGAGATGCGGGAACAGCCGCGCGTCCTGGAAGACGTAGCCGATGCGGCGGCGCCAGGTCGGCACATGAATGCCGGCGGCGGTGTCGTCCACGGTCTCGCCGTCGATGACGATGGTGCCGCGGTCGGGACGCAGCAGGCCCGCGATCATGTTGATCAGCGAGCTCTTGCCGGCGCCGGATGCCCCGAACAGGCCGGTGACGCGGCCTTCGCTCGAAAACGATGCTTCAAGCGAGAATTCACCGAGCTGTTTTTCGACATCGACCCGCAGCATGGTCAATTCCCGTGCAGCCGCGCGGTCGCGCGGCGGGCGAACCATTCGGCGGCGATCAACGCACCGAGCGCGAGCACGATCGAGATGATGACGAGCCGGCTTGCGGCTGTGTCGCCGTCCGGCGTCTGGATCAGCGAATAGATCGCGGACGAGATCGTCTGGGTCTCGCCGGGAATGTTGGAGACGAAGGTGATGGTGGCACCGAATTCACCGATCGCCTTGGCAAAGCCGAGCACCATGCCGGCGAGCACGCCGGGCAGCGACAGCGGCAGCGTCACCGTGAAGAAGACTTCCCAGGGAGCCGCTCCAAGTGTCTCCGCAGCCTGCTCGAGCCGCCGGTCGATCGCCTCGATCGACAGCCGCATCGGGCGCACCAGCAGCGGAAACGACATCACGCCGCAGGCGAGTGCAGCGCCAGTCCAGCGGAACGCGAAGACGATGCCGAGATGATCGGCGAGGAACGCGCCGACCAGCCCGCGGCGGCCGAAAGTGAGAAGCAGCAGATAGCCGGTGACGACCGGCGGCAGCACCAGTGGCAGATGCACCAGCGCATCGAGCACCGACTTGCCCCAGAAATCGCGCCGGGCCAGCAGCCACGCGAGAGCAATGCCGAACGGCGTCGCCACCAGCGTTGCGATGACGGCGACCCTGAGCGAGAGCAGGATCGCCGTCCATTCCGCGGGAGAGATGTCGAGCATCAAGTCGCTGATATCACGTCGTCGGGGATATCAGGAACTTGAAGCCGTATTTTTCCAGAATGGTCTTGGCGGCCGACGTACGCAGGAAAGCGAGATAGTCGTTGGTCTCGCCCTTCGCGGTCGTGGTCGCCGCAACCGGATAGATGATGGCGGGATGCGAATTTTCGGGGAAGGTGCCGACAATCTTCACGCCGGGCTCGACCTTGGCGTCGGTGGAATAGACGATGCCGAGATTGGCCTCGCCACGGGCGACCAGCGTCAGCGCCGCGCGCACGCTCTCGGCCATGGCGAACTTCGGCTCCGCGGCGGTCCAGGCGCCGAGCTTCTCCAGCGCCGCCTTGGCGTATTTGCCGACCGGCACCGACTTGACGTCGCCGGTCGCGATCTTGCCGTCGCCGACGAGCTTGGCGAGATCAAAGCCTTGCGCGATGGTGACGTTGTCGATCTTGGAGTCCTTCGGCGCGATCAGCACGATGCTGTTGCCGAGCAGGTTGACGCGGGTCGGCTCGTTGATGGTCTTCTTGGAGATGGCGTAGTCCATCCAGTCGGTGTCGGCGGAGACGAACACGTCGGCCGGCGCGCCCTGCTCGATCTGCTTGGCCAGCACCGAGCTCGCGGCATAGCTGACGCTGAACTTGACGCCGGTCTTGGCGGTGTAGGCGGCGTCGACCTCGTCGAGCGCGTTCTTCATCGAGGCGGCCGCAAACACGGTGATGGTCTTGTCGTCGGCCGCGGCCGGCGAGAGACTCACGCCTGCGAGGATCACGAAAGCGGTGAAAAGTCCGGCAATACGAAACATGGAATGCGCTCCGTGCGAGCTCGCGCGCGAAATCGCACGCGCAACTGGCGTTGGGTGGGTTAGATCGCGACGGGCGGAAGCGCTGTTCCACGTGTCCCGGCAACGGCTTACGGCCGGCTCGGATATCGCAGCCGCGAAGATAGCAGGTGGAGCCCTCAGGTCAAAGGCGACCGTTTGTCTAACCAGCGCGGTTACTGCGCCGGCAGGATTGCGATCGAGAGCGAATTGTCCTTGGCGCCGCTGATCTGGAGCACGAAGGGCTTGTCCGCGAGCTCGTATTTCATGGTCTTGCGGATGCCGTCGCAATCGGTGGCGCCGCTGAAGGCCACGGGCTTGAGGAAATGCCCGTCCTGGACCACGTCGACCCAGGCGCCCGAGGACAGGCTGATCGTGTAGAGCCCGGCCTTGGGTGCGGCCTTGATGCTGGTGAAGCCGGCAAAGGTCCCGTCCTTCGGCGCACGCTCCGGTGGCGTCGGCAGTTTTGCCTCCTGAGGCGCGACCAGCCCGAGCGTGATGCCTGACGCGGGCAGGGCGGCCTGCTCGGAGCCTGACGCCAGCTTGGCGCGATCCGGCGCGGTCAGCGCCGCGCGCTCGCGCTCGATCGGCCATTTGAATTTGTCGCAGCCGCTGGGCTCCTCGGCAGCAAGGGCGGAGGTTGCGGTCACCGAGAGCACGGCGAGGAGAGCGAGGACGCGCATGTCAAATCTCATCGTTGGCCACGCGAACGACGCGGGCTTGCGGTCAGGCTGTTGAACGACGGGATGCGCATCCCGGGATGCCGCGGGCTTACGGCGCTGCGGCAGGGCGATCTTAGCGCATTCGAGGGGAGAGGGACCAGCCGGCTGACGAACTTGTTACGGCTTCGCATCGCCCGCATTCAGCACCGCTTTGCAGGCGGCGGGCATCTGCGCCAGCGTCATTGGCGGTCTTGGCTTCGGCGGCACCGGCGGCGGTTTCGGGTGCAGCACCGAATCCTTGAACCAGAAGGCGAAATCGGACGGCTTGCAGCCTTCGTCCTCGGATTGCGACGGCTGGCCCTGGCATTCGCTGGCGCCCGCGGGGCAGCGCATGCGGATGTGGAAATGATAGTCGTGGCCCCACCACGGCCTGATCTTCGACAGCCAGGAGCGATCGCCCTTGGCCTCGCGGCACAGCGCCTTCTTGATCGCGGGATTGACGAAGATGCGTTGCACCGCCGGCTCCTGCGCGGCGTCGCGCAGCACCAGCACATGGCTCGGTGTGAACACCTTCGGATCGATGTCGAGCCGGTCGTCGCGCACCATCATCACCGCCGACATCTCCTCGCGCTCCTCGCGCGACAGGCGACGATCCGGCATCGGCGTCAGCCAGATGTCGGCATCGAGCCCGATCTGATGGCTGGCATGGCCGGATAGCGCCGGCCCGCCGCGCGGCTGGCCGATGTCGCCGACCAGGATGCCGGGCCAGCCCGCGTCCTTGTGCGCCTTGGCGGCCAGGCGCTTGATCAGCGCGATCATGTCGGGGTGGCCGAAATTGCGATTACGTGACAGCCGCATCACCTGCCAATTGTCGCCGTTGAGCGGCATCTGCTCGGCACCACCGATGCAGCCTTTCACATAGGAGCCGATCACATGCGCCGGCCCCGTCGAGGGCAAAAGCTTGCGCGCAAACAGCTCCTTGGCGCCGATCTTGGGATCGTTCGGGTTGGCGAGCGGCGGCAGCGGCTTTGGGTTGACGCTGCCCTTGTCCTGGGCCAGCGCGGAGCCGGCGGCCAGGACCATCATGACGAGCAGGAGAGGGGCGATGCGGCGGGGACTCATGCTGACGTCCTTATAACCCAACGCCGCGTCAGGGTTAAGAATTAGGCTTTCAATCGGCCGTCATCTCACGGCGTCTTTACAGCGATAGCTTCGGCGCGACATCATGCGTCGGACAAAAGGCTGCGGGGCTTTGGTCATGTCAGGGTTTTGCACAACGCGTGCGCTGGTCGCAACTGTGCTGGCGGGGTTTTGCGTCGCGCCGGCGCGGGCCGATATCAGGGTCGACATCGACAAATCATCACAACGCATGTCGGTACGGGTCGATGGCGCGCCGCGCTACTCCTGGCCGGTGTCGACCGGCCGCAGCGGCTACGGCACGCCGAGCGGCACCTTCCATCCGCAGGCGATGATGCGGAGCTATTTCTCGCGCAAATATTACAATGCGCCGATGCCGCACGCGATCTTCTTCCACTACGGCTTTGCCATCCACGGCACGACCGACATTTCCCGCCTCGGCGGGCCGGCCTCGCATGGCTGCGTCAGGCTGCATCCCGCGAACGCGGCGACCCTGTTCGCGCTGATCCAGCACGAGGGCGCGCGCAACACGACGATCCATATCTCCAACTAAATTCTCCCAAAGTCGCATGTCGGCCGGCGGCCTTTAACGGCGCGATAACCCTGTCCTGCAGTGGCCAAAATTCGTGCGCGGAGTGAGCATTTCCCGTGGCGCGCATGCAATTGCGCGGGATTTCGGAAATGATTCAAACAAGAGCGCAATTTTGCGCCAACCTGCGCTTCCAATGCGACTCAAGAACGGGCTTGGCGCGCCAGTTAACGCTGCGCCGCCTTGCAAACAGGCAACAAAATCCGCATCGCGCGATCTCTGCGACGTTAAGGCCGAGTGGTCGCGTCGCCGAAGATTACTTTTTTTTCAGACACTTGCCTCAAGACTTGCGGCCGCAGGGCGCGACTGGGACATGTAAAGTTGAGTTTGGGGTCTCGAAAACAAAAAAAGCGAAAGCGCGACGTGCTCGCCAAGGCCGGCCAACGGCCGCGCAAGCCGCGATTCGCACGCGCGCCGCATTTGCCAGCCGAACACGAGCACATGCAGGGCAGCGCGGACGCCGAAGCGGCAGTCGCTGAAGCGCGCAAATCGCATGAACGGCTGCGCCAGGCCGTCGACATGCTGCCGCAGGGCATCGTGATCCTCGATCCCGAAGGCCGCTACGTCCTCTGGAACAAGCAATACGCAGAAATCTACAGCAAGACCGCCGATCTGTTCCAGGAAGGCGCACGTCTGGAAGACACGTTGCGCGTCGGCGTCGCCCGCGGCGATTATCCGGAGGCCCTGGGCCACGAGGAAGAATGGCTGGCCGAGCGGCTGAAGAAACTCTACGAGCCCGGCAAGCGCCATGAGCAGACGTTGTCGGACGGGCGCGTCATCCTGATCGAGGAACGCCGCACCGATGACGGCGGCGTGGTCGGCCTGCGCGTCGACATCACCGAATTGAAGCAGCGCGAGGCCTCGTTCCGCCTGCTGTTCGACGGTAATCCCGTCCCCATGATCGTCTGCGCGCTGGACGACGAGCGCATCCTCGGCGTCAATGACGCAGCGATTGCGCATTACGGCTATAGCCGCGCCGAATTCGAGAAGCTGAAGATCCGCTCCCTGCAGGCCTTCGACAGCGAGCCGCCCTGGACCACCGACCCGACCGGCGAGGAGCAGGCCGCGCGCACCTGGAAGCACGTCAAGGCCGACGGCGCGCTGATCGATCTTGCGATCTATTCGCGCGAATTGACCTATGCCGAGCGGCCCGCGGTGCTGCTCGCGCTGATGGACATCACCGAGCGCAAGCGCGCCGAGGCGCGGCTCGCCTTCATGGCCCAGCATGACGGGCTCACGGGCTTGCCGAACCGCAATCTGTTGCGCCAGACCATGGACGAGATGCTCCAGCACACCCGCCGCAGCACCGACAAGGTCGCGGTGCTGATGCTCGGGCTCGACAATTTCAAGGCGGTCAACGACACGCTGGGGCACGCGATCGGCGACAAGCTGTTGCGCGGCGTCGCCAAGCGGCTGCGTTCGACCTTGCGCGAGGAAGACGCCCTCGCGCGTCTCAACTCCGACGAGTTCGCGATCGTGCAGGGCGGGCTCGCCCGCCCCGAGGACGCGGTGATGCTGGCCAAGCGCCTGCTGGAGGCCATTACCGATCCCTATCTGCTCGACGGCCATTCCGTGGTGATCGGGGCCTCCATCGGCATCGCGATGGCGCCGGGCGACGGTGACGATTCCGAGAAGCTGCTCAAGAGCGCCGACATGGCGCTGTCGCGCGCCAAGCTAGATGCGCGCGGCACCTTCGCCTTCTTCGAGGCCGCGCTCCACGCGAAGGCCCAGACCCGCCGCAAGATCGAGGTCGAGCTGCGCGATGCGATCCAGAACGACGTGCTGCGCCCCTATTATCAGCCGCTGATCGATCTTTCGAGCGGCCGCATCACCGGGTTCGAGGCGCTGGTGCGCTGGCCGCATCCGGAGCGCGGCATGGTCTCGCCGGCCGAGTTCATTCCGGTCGCCGAAGACACCGGGCTGATCAATCCGCTTGGCGGGCTGATGCTGCGCCGGGCCTGCCTCGATGCCGCGACCTGGCCGGACGACGTCCGCGTCGCCGTCAATCTGTCGCCGCTCCAGTTCCGCAGCGGCCATCTGCTCTCGATGGTGACGGACGCGCTGAAGCATTCCGGCCTGCCGCCGCGGCGGCTCGAGCTCGAGATCACCGAGACGCTGCTGCTCGAGAAGAGCGCCCAGGTGCTCGCGACCCTGCATGCGCTGCGCACACTCGGCGTCCGCATCTCGATGGACGATTTCGGCACCGGCTATTCCAGCCTTAGCTATCTGCGCAGCTTCCCGTTCGACAAGATCAAGATCGACCAGTCCTTCGTGCGCGATCTCGGCGCCAACCGCGAATCGCAGGCGATCATCCGTTCCATCGTCAGCCTCGGCAAAGGCCTCGGCGTCATCATCACCGCCGAGGGCGTCGAGACCGAGGCCGAGCTCAGCTGCCTCCGTGCCGAAGGCTGCGACGAGGGCCAGGGTTTTCTGTTCAGCAAGGCCCGCCCGAACGCCGAGATTATCAGCCTGCTGGCCGCGCAGCGCGGCATCGACGGCGACGAGGACGCCGCGCTGGTGGCGTGATCGGATCCTGACGCAAGGGACGCGCTGCTCTCTCGGCGAACCTCTCCCGCTTGCGGGAGAGGTTCGCCGAAGGCGCGGGTGAGGGCTCTCTCCTCTCGGGGGGTTCGATTGCAGAGACACCCGCTCCCCAACCCTCCCCCGCAAGCGGGGGAGGGAGCGCACCGTCGTTGCGGCTGTCACTCTGCGTCAGCTCCCCGACAATATCGCCTTGCCGACATCCTCGTAATGCGTATCGCGGGCCTGGATCTGCTGGGTGATGGCGTGCATGTCGCGAAAACGGCGTTCGAACGGGTTGCTGCGGAACACGGCGGTGGCGCCCGCCATGTGATAGGCGGTGCCGACCACTTTGGCCGATTGCTGGATGGTCCAGGTCGCGGCGAGGCGAACCGCTGCGCGATGCGTCGCGCTGAACGTGCCTGTTGCCGAGAGATCCCGCCACATCGCATTCGCCGTCGCGTACAGATAGGCGCGCGCAGCGCGCAGATCCCCCTCGGTGCGGCCGATCAGGCCCTGGACCGACTGATTGTCGCGCATCGCGCTGGCAGCAAGCGACTGATGCTTGGCGCGCGCCAGCGCAATCGCAGCCTCGAGCGTGGCGCGCGCGACGCCGAGCGACACCGCGGCAAAGCCGAGACTGAAGGTCGAGCCGGTCGGAAGCCGGTAGAGCGGTCCCGGCTCGCGCAACGCCTCGGGCACGTCGCGGAACGTGGCGAAGCGCTCGGGGATGAAGAGGTCGGCGACCTCGTAGGAATCTGTGCCGGTTCCTGCGAGCCCGATCGCCTGCCAGACGTCGTGCAGCACGGCGCTCGCAAGCGGAAACAGGATGGTGCGCATCTCCGGTGCGCCGTCGGCATTTTTGCGCGGCTTGCCGTCGGCATTGACGATGCGGACATGCGCCCCGAGCCAGCTCGCCTGCCGCGAGCCCGACGCAAAATCCCAGCGCGCGGTGACGCGATAGCCGCCCTCGACCGCGCGCGCCTCATGCGCCACCGCGCCCCAGGCGAGGATGCCGGGGGCGGTGTTGAAGATCTCGTGCGCGGTGTCATGGTCGAGCGCAGCTGCGATCATCGCGCAGACCGAGCATTGGCCGAGGCACCAGGCGGCTGACGCATCCGCCTTCGCGATCTCCTCCAGCATCTGCATGAAGATCTCGGGCGGCGCTTCCGCACCACCAAGGCTTTGCGGCAAGAGTGCGCGATAGAGTCCGTTCTCGATCAGCGCGGTGACGACGCCAGGCGTCAGCCGCCGCGTCCGCTCGATCTCGTCAGCCTCGCCCGCAATCAGCGGCGCGATGGCCCGCGCCCGCTCGACCAGGCCAAATCCGGGAGTTGCGTTCATGTCAGCGTTTCCTCGCCCATTCTTGGTGTGAGCGGTACGGGGCGCGATGGTGGTCTATTTGGCCGGGAGGATCAAGGTCGCGATCCCGTAGGCCGGACCGCGCGCAGCGAAATCCGGGGCCTTCGGAGCTCGCTGCGACGAACCCGGATTGCGCTTCGCTCCATCCAGGCTACGGACCGGACGGCGATCCAGCAACCGTTCCATGATGATCGTGTGTTCGTCGCCATGATAGCTGTCGCGGTGAACTGATCGCCGGCAATGCCGCAAAATCGACACCAGAGACGGGCATCTCTGCATCGGGCGTCGTGAGCAATGGTGGGGGAGAACCTGACATGCGGGCATGGATCGGCATCGTTGCGGCCTTGTGTGCCTTCGCTCTCAGCCCCGTCGGAGTTCAAGTTGCGTTCGGCACCGAGCCTGCATCCGACTGCGGCATTCCGCAGGATATCCATGACGGATGGGCGCTGACCTCGCCGGACAAGCAGGGGATGAACGTGTCCCTGCTTTGCGCGATGGACGACGGCATCAGCGGCGGCAGGCTCGCCAATGTGGACTCCGTTGTCGTCGTTCGTCACGGCGCGCTCGTCTACGAGCGCTACTATAATTACCCCCATCAGCTCAATTACGACGCGACCACGCGGCACCGCGGTTATTCCATGACCAAAAGCGTCGTCTCGCTGCTGGTCGGTATCGCGATGGAGCGCGGCCTGATCAGCGAACTGGACGTTCCGGCTTTCTTCTATCTTCCGGAGAATGCCGATCTCCGCATGCTTGACAAGGATCCTGTGACGCTGCGTCATCTCTTGATGATGTCAGCCGGATTGGGCTCCGACAGGACCCCTGGCGTCACCTTCCGGTACAGCGACAGCGAAACAGAGCTGGTTGGCGCAATCCTGAAAAAGGTCACCGGCAAAACCGTCGATGTTCTGGCTCAGGAACAGATCTTCGCGCCGCTCGGCATCAATGACGTCGAATGGTACAAGTCGCCGTTCAGCGGTGTGGCTATGTCGAGCGAGGGGCTGAACCTGCGCCCGCGCGACTGGGCGAAGATCGGCCAGCTCGTTCTCAACCGTGGCGTTTGGGATGGCAAGCAGATCGTTCCGGCGTCCTGGGTGGATCAATCGACAGCCGAGCAGATCAAGACGGAGGAGCCGCTCTCTTATGGCTATCAGTGGTGGCAGGGACAATCGCTGAACCGGGATAGCGCCGTTCAATGGATCGCCGCGATCGGCTCCAACGCGCAAAAAACCATCATCATCCCGACGCTCGACATGGTCGTCGTCTTCAACGCGTCGCGGCGGTCCAAGAACATGGTTGCGCCGGAGCTGGACCTGCTGGATCGATACATCCTGCCAGCGGCTTTGAAGGATTGATTTCGCAATTCCATCACCGCCGTTCGAGCCGACGTTCAGACGCCCGGAAATGCCCAGACATTGATGGTCGCGGCACCCTCGCGCAGCTTTTTGATCGGCACATAGTCCGGAGAATCCCAGAAGGCGTGGATCGCCTCCATCGAAGGAAACTCGAACATCACGACCGGTCGCGTGTCATGCTCGCCTTCGAGCACGTCCACCTTTGCGCGCGCCGCGACGATCTTGCCGCCAAACGAAGCGATGAAGGGAACGACCGCCTCGCGGTACGTCTCATATCGCGGGGCGTCGGTAATGGTGGCTTGAACAACAAAATAGGCGGACATGGTCGATCCTCGTTTTCATGTGTGCGTGAGGAAAGTGAACGATCGGAGCGTAGTGGTCCGCCGCGCCGCTGTCCACGCAGGCGGACCTCGCCTGCCGAGCCTGTCGAGGGCCGTGGGCGATCAGCAACCCCGGCAGATGCCGGAGATCTTGCGGTCAACGTAAGCATCCTCGGGATCGAGGACATCCTGCGGTCCCATGGCCGGGATGACGGCAGCGTGCGGTTGGCGGTGCCCGACCGGCGCCGTCCAGGGCCGGGTGGTGGTTTCCTGTCCGGGGAGCGATGGATGGAAGGATTGCGCCGAGGCTGCGCCCATCGCCGACACGATCGCGACCACAACCAGCATTTTCAGATTGATCATAGGCATCTCCAAATGGCCCGCAACACATGCGCGGTGTCTGACATTCAGATTTGCGGCGAGGACCTGAAATTCCATGTCGTCGCGCAGCCGTGATGCCGCCGATCAGCCGGTTGGCGTCCACCAGCCGAATATTGTGACGAAGACGCACCCCAGCAGGCACATGGCCTGATGGCCCATCTCCATCCAGTACCGGGCTGGCGCATTGTCTCTCTCAAACACCTGCCCCGTCCAGTCCAGCAGCGACACCAGAAAATCATGGTTGAAAGACCTGATTTTCCGTTCGGCATAGCCGTCCCGCAGCTTTTGGACGCAATCGACGAACAGATAGATCGCGACGATGCGAGCGACGATCTCACAGAGAAAAAACCGCATGCACGCACCCCGTTCATTGCGTCGGAATCGGATGGGCGGGCCGCATGGCTCGTCAATCGGTGAAGTCCGTCTCCGCATTGGCCTAGACTTGGTGTGGCCGGATTTGGACCTGGTTCAATGGCTGCTACGCCCCTGTTGCCGATCCTGGTTTCGCGCCGGTGACGGCCGCACGGCCAGCCGAGCCGCCGCCCCCGCGTGCATTGAACCCGCCCGGCCCCCGCAAACACAAATGGCGCGTATGTCCCGCCGCGACGAAGGAACGCGCGATGAAGGCCCTGAAAGCATCGATCTGTGTTGCGGTCACCGCGCTCGCGCTGAGCCTGTCGCTCGCCGCGCCGTCCCATGCGGAGCAGGACGAGGCAAGCGCCATCACACAGCGGATGAAAGAGCTATATCAGGCCGGCAAGTACGCCGAAGCGCTGCCATTGGCCCAGAAGGCTCTCGCCCTTCGCGAGAAGGAGTTTGGCCCGGATGACGCCAACGTTGCGATGCCGCTGAACGACCTCGGCACGATCCACTACAATCTGGGCCAATACGCCGTTGCCGAGCCGCTGTACAAGCGCTCCCTCGCCATCAGGGACAAGACGCTCGGTCCGGATTCCACGGAAGTGGCTACCGTGCTGAACAATCTGGGCGACCTGTACCGCGCGGAGGAGCGTTACGCCGAGGCGGAGCCGCTGCTTAAGCGCTCGATCGCCATTCGCGAGAAGGCAGTCGGCCCCAACGATCCGTCGATCGTGATGGCGTTGGGCAACCTCGCCGCTGTCTACAGCGGTCAGGGTCGTTACGACGACGCCGTGCCGCTGTACAGGCGCGGGCTGGCCGTCCTCGAAAAGGCCTACGGCCCCGACGATCCCGAAGCCACGATATTGATGAGCAATCTGGCCGACGCCTACATCAATCAGCATCGCTATGCCGATGCCGAGCGGCTGCTCAAGCGCGCGATGGCGGTGACCGAGAAGGCCTACGGACCCGACCATCCCGACGTCGCGCAAGCGCTGAACAATCTGGCCGCCCTCTATGCGCGTCAGGGGCGCCGCGCGGATGCCGAGCGGCTATTCAAGCAGTCGGTGGCGACCTACGAGAAGACGCTCGGCCCCAACCATCCGGATCTCGCAGATATCCTGGATAATCTGGCCGGTCTCTACCGGGAAGAAGGCCGCTACGCCGATGCCCAGCAAGTCATCAAGCGGTCGATGGCCATCCGCGGCAAGACAGGCGCGATCTGAACGGCCGGTCGATAATCATTCGAGGGTGATCGTGGATCGCGTTCGGGGCTTGCCGTGACGATACATGCAAGATTGATTGGAATCGTCGTCGCCCTGTCGTGGCTCGGATTGTCTGTCGCAATGGCGGCCGGCGGCTCGTCGAAGGACATGTGGAGCGGCGCATGGACGCTCGAGATGGACCGCGATCGGCCATGGCTCACCTTTTACGACACGAGCCGCAAGACGGTGTTTCGGTTCGGCTGCGGGACGCATTACGAGCTCGATGCGGTCTATCCGGGCGAAGCACCGAAGCAGGATCACACCGCGGCCACGATCACGATCGGTAACGGCAAAACGCAGATGGAGTTCGCCGGCTTCACCTACTCCGGCCCCGACTCATTCCCGCCGAACACCTCGATGTTCAACCAGGCGGACCTCGGCCATCCCGAGTTCACCGACGACAAATGGGGCGCCCTGGAAGACCGCGTCCTGGATCTTCTCGACGCCGGGAAACCCCTGACCATCTCGGCCGAGGGCAGGAGCTATTTGCTGCCGCCGGTCAAGGCACCGCGCTGGCGGGTGCGCTTCCGGAAGATCTGCTGACGCACCGATCGCGAGCAGGTGGCGGCGCGCGTCTTCCCGAGAGCACTCTTCACATTTTTTTGTCGCATTGATTGCTCGACCATGTCGGCATGGGCTGGTCTCGATCGTCCTTGGGTGGACACGTCGCGGAAGTGATGTAGACAAGCCCCGCATACGGGCTGCGATGTCGCCACCTCGAGCCGTCAAAATCGAACTGGAGCAATGCCCATGAGAATCACCGTCGAAACCAGCGTCGCAGCCCCGATCGACCAGGTCTGGAGTGCCTATACGACGCCTGCCGATATCGTGAAGTGGAACGCCGCGTCCGACGATTGGCATACGACCAAGGCGACGGTCGACCTGCGTGAAGGTGGCGTCTTCTCGTCGCGCATGGAGGCCAAGGACGGCAGCTTCGGTTTTGACTTCGCCGGCACCTACACGACGATCGTCGAGCACAAGCTGATCGAATATTCGTTCGGCGATCGCAAGGCCGAGGTCGAGTTCGTGCCCGGGGCGAAGGGCGTCGTCGTCCGCGTCGTCTTCGACGCCGAAACGACCCACCCGGTCGAGCAGCAGCAAGGCGGCTGGCAGGCGATCCTCGACAATTTCAAGCGATATGTCGAGGTGAAGCAGGCGTCGTAGCCGGTAGGATGGGTAGAGCGAAAGCGAAACCCATCAAACTGGCGAGCCTCGCCGTCTTCGTCTACGATCCGATCGCACCATGTTGCGGAGACGCCGCGATGCAAACCATTGGCCTGATCGGGGGCATGAGCTGGGAGAGCACCGCGCTCTACTACAAGCTCATCAACGAGCGCGTCCGCGATCGCATGGGCAAGCTGCATTCGGCCCCGCTCCTGATGTACTCCTACGATTTTCAGGAGATCAAGGAGATGCAATACGGCGGCCGCTGGCAGGAGGCCGCGGCGAGCCTGGCGGAGGTGGCACGGCGTCTCGAAAGCGCCGGCGCGCGTGCGATCGTGTTGTGCACCAACACGATGCACAAGCTGGCGCCCGACATCGTGTCGGGCCTGACAATTCCCTTCATTCACATCGGCGACGCCACCGCGCAGCGCATTCGCGCAAAAGGATATCGGCGGGTCGGCCTGCTCGGCACGAAGTTCACGATGGAGGAAGATTTCTATATCGACCGGCTGCGCGCGCACGATCTCGACGTGCTGGTTCCTCCCGCCGCCGCGCGCGCCGAGGTGAACCGCATCATCTACGACGAGCTGTGCCTCGGTGTCGTCGCCGCCCCCTCGCGCCGCCGCTACCGGGACGCGATGGCCGCGCTGGTTGCCGCCGGCGCCGAGTGCATCATCCTCGGCTGCACCGAGATCACGATGCTGGTCGGTGCGGGCGATACGACAGTCGAGACGTTCGATACGACGGCGATTCACGCCGAGACGGCGGCGGATTTTGCGATCGGGTGATGGTCCCGCTGGAGGCTAGTCGTCCTGCATCCGGCTCGTAGGATGGGTAGAGCGAAAGCGAAACCCATCAAACTTCATCCTCACAATCCGGATCGTGCTAACAGGCAGTACTAGATACTGCGTCCGCCCTATCAGGGCGATGGGTTTCGCAAGAGCTCAACCCATCCTACGGGCTGTCTCCGGCCCGCGGCGCGGCGGGTCAACTCGAGTACTTGCGTCCCCAATTTCGCATGGCCCCCACGATCGGCCCGAGGTCGCGCCCCTTCTCGGTCAGCACGTACTCGGCGCGCGGCGGACTCATCGAATAGAACCGCCGCTCCACGACCCCATTCTTTTCCAGCGTCCTCAGACGCTCCGATAATGTCGTCGGAGCAATGCTATCGAGCGTGTCCTGCAAATCCTGGAAGCGTCTCGCACCGTGCTGGAGCAGCTCGCGCAGGATGAGGCAGGTCCAGCTCGATCCGATGATGCTGAGTGTGTAGGCCACCGGGCCTTCTGCGGGCTTTTGCTTGGGCATGGTTCCGGTTTACCCGGCGATCACGACTTTGGCAATTGACTACAAAATTCATAGTGACAATCTGTTTGAGAGTTACACCAGAAAATGGAGTTTCGCCATGACGGTGCCCGAATATCTCGTGACGTTCGAGGCGGCCATCCGGCCCCTCGTGGTGGCTATTGCACTGGGCCTCATCTGGATCGGCGCCATACGCATGGAGGGATCCGCACAGTCGCGTTACGCAACTGCGGGTGCCATGTCGGTGGTTCTCGTTGCGTGGCTGGCGATCGCTCAGTCCTTGGGGTCGGCAAATGCCTATTTCGCGACAAGCGACAGCGCAGTGCCGACCTTGCTGCTCGGTTTGCTGATCCCGCTGATCACCGCTGCCGTGGGCCTGCGACTGTCGGAAAGAATTGCAAGCCTCGTCTCCGCGATACCGCTGCACTGGATCGTGGCGGCCCAGGTCTATCGTATTGCAGGCGGAATCTTCCTCGTTCTTTGGGCGGACGGACGCCTGCCGTGGCAATTCGCGCTGCCCGCGGGGATTGGTGACATTACGACAGGCTGCCTTGCTGTCGTCGTGGCGGTGCTGCTGGCGCAGAAGGCGCCGGGCGCCCTGAGGGCGGCCTACGGGTGGTGCCTGTTTGGAATCGCCGATCTCGTCGTGGCGGTGACCATGGGGGCAATGACGTCCCCGGGACGAGCCCACCTCCTGGCCTTCGATGCGCCGAACCTCCTCATTTCATCCTATCCGCTGGTGATGATCCCCACTTTCGCAGTCCCGTTGGCCCTCATGCTCCATGGCCTGGTTCTGTGGAGGCTCAGGCGTGAGAGCGCCTCGACGGGTAGGCTGGCCGCGGCGTGATCGCTGTCGTCAGATAACCCGAACCCGGTCTCGTGAGGCCCCGTAGGCCGGGGCCTCACGTCCCAACATCTTCGAGGCTTCAATTGCGGAAAAGGCGCCGATTCTGATCGCCGCGTGTCGGGTCCGTGCGGGTGTGTCGGGGGCCTCAGCGAAGCGAAAGTAGCTCCAGACCATGTCGCCGCGTCGGAGGGCGGAGCCATTCAGGACTCACTGGAAAAGCGAGCGCCTGAACGCGTAGTCCTCATCGCTTTCGTCGGCATCGCGATGAAGCTCGTAGTTCTCGAGCGAGAACGGTGGCATCGTCGAAAATTCCCGCACCACCCCGACATAGTCCAGATGGCGTCGCATGACGTCCTCGACGAGCACTTTCACGCTCACATTGTCCAGGCGGGCAACGCGCGAAGCCATGTCGTAGGCTCGTCGTCGTGATGTCGGCGGCAAGACGGCTGAACCTGCCCGAATATATTAACCGCGCAGCCGCAATTTGAAAGGCGCCCATCAACCCGGTTGTCCGCAGTTGACGGCCGCCAAACGCCTGCCGACCACACACGCTGCGATGATGTCATTATGCCCCTGTTTTGCCCGACAAGTCAAACAGGATTCGTTAAAATCGAAATAACTCAATGCCGACAACGAGCCGGCTACTGTGCATGGGGTTGTTTTCGCGGTTTTGTTATCCGGCCCCCGGAGAGCCTGAGCCCCGTCTCAGCTATCGACCTTCAGCGCGGCAATGAAGGCTTCCTGCGGGATGTCGACCTTGCCGAACTGCCGCATCTTCTTCTTGCCTTCCTTCTGCTTCTCCAGAAGTTTTCGTTTACGCGTGATGTCGCCGCCGTAGCACTTTGCGGTGACGTCCTTGCGCAGCGCGCGCACCGTCTCGCGCGCGATCACCTTGCCGCCGATCGCCGCCTGGATCGGGATCTGGAACATGTGCGGCGGGATCAGCTCCTTCATCTTCTCGACCATGGCGCGGCCGCGGCCCTCCGCACGGGTGCGATGCACCAGCATCGACAGCGCGTCGACCGGCTCGTTGTTGACGAGGATCTGCATCTTGACGAGATCGGCCGGCTTGTAGTCGGTGAGATGGTAGTCGAACGAGGCGTAGCCTTTCGAGACCGATTTGAGCCGGTCGTAGAAATCGAACACGACCTCGTTGAGTGGCAGATCGTATTTCACCATCGCGCGCGAGCCGACGTAAGTCAGCTCCTTCTGCGCGCCGCGGCGGTCCTGGCACAGCTTCAGCACGCTGCCGAGATATTCGTCCGGGGTGAGGATCGTCGCCTCGATCCATGGCTCCTGGATCTCGGCGATCTTGACCACGTCCGGCATGTCGACGGGGTTGTGAATGGAGATTTCCTGACCGTCGGTCAGAGCCATCTTGTAGATCACGCTCGGCGCGGTCGCGATCAGGTTGAGATCGAACTCGCGCGACAGCCGTTCCTGGATGATCTCCAGATGCAACAGCCCGAGGAAGCCGCAGCGGAAGCCGAAGCCGAGCGCGGCCGACGTCTCCATCTCGTAGGAGAAGCTGGCATCGTTGAGGCGCAGCTTGCCCATCGCAGCGCGCAAGGTCTCGAAGTCATCGGCGTCCGCTGGGAACAGGCCGCAGAACACCACGGGAATGGCCGGCTTGAAGCCCGGCAGCATCTCGGTCACCGGCTTCCTGTCGTCGGTGATGGTGTCGCCGACGCGGGTGTCGGCGACTTCCTTGATCGCGGCGGTGATGAAGCCGATCTCACCGGGGCCGAGCTCGTCGACCTGCTGCATCTTCGGCGTGAAGAAGCCGACGCGCTCGATGTCATAGGCGGCACCGGTGCCCATCATGCGGACCCGGCTGCCCTTCTTCATGACGCCGTCGACGACACGGATCAGCACGACGACGCCGAGATAGACGTCGTACCAGCTGTCGACCAGCAGCGCCTTCAACGTCGCGTCGCGATCGCCCTTCGGCGGCGGCAGGCGGGTGACGATGGCCTCCAGCACATCGGGAACGCCGAGGCCGGTCTTGGCCGAGATCATCACCGCGTCGGAGGCGTCGATGCCGATGACGTCCTCGATCTGCTGCTTGACCTTCTCCGGCTCTGCGGCCGGAAGGTCGACCTTGTTCAGGACCGGAACGATCTCGTGACCGGCGTCGAGCGCGTGGTAGACGTTGGCGAGCGTCTGCGCTTCGACGCCCTGGCTGGCGTCGACCACCAGCAGGGAACCCTCGCAGGCCGCGAGCGACCGCGAGACTTCGTAGGCGAAGTCGACATGGCCGGGCGTGTCCATCAGGTTGAAGATGTAATCCTTGCCGTCCTTGGCGCGGTAGGCGAGGCGCACTGTCTGCGCCTTGATGGTAATGCCGCGCTCGCGCTCGATGTCCATGGAATCGAGCACCTGCTCCTTGCCCGCCATTTCGCGGTCGGAGAGGCCGCCGGTCATCTGGATCAGGCGGTCCGCCAGCGTCGATTTGCCATGGTCGATATGGGCGACGATGGAGAAATTGCGGATGTTGGAAATGGGGACGGTCGTCATGGGCGCGGGATACCACTCACATCCCCGTGCGGCAACCATATTGCTGTATTTTCAGGGCCTTTCTTCACGCCAAGCTGATTCCATGCGGGGCCAAAACGCGCTACGCAACGGCTGATGTCCACGACCTCTCTTCCCACCACCCGAACCCGCGTCAAGGCCCGGGTGAGTTTCAACCGCTTCCGGGCCTGGCTGGTCGCCTGCGCGATCCGGCCACAGGCGCGCACCTGGCTGGTGATCCAGTTCGCCATTTTGCATGCAGTGATCTGGACCTTCATCCTGATCAATCTCAAGGCAGCGCAGGACGTTCACATGGACGTCGCCGAAGCCTGGGGCTGGGGCCAGAAATTCCTCTGGGGCTACGGCAAGCACCCGCCGCTGTCGGGCTGGATCGCCGGCGTGTGGTTCAAGCTGTTCCCGGCGACGGACTGGGCGACCTACGCGCTGGCGATGGCGACCGTCAGCGTCGGCATGGTGATCTGCTGGTTCGTGAGCTTGCGCGTCGTCGACGCACGCCGCGCGTTCCTGGTCGTGGTGATGGTCGCGCTCTACCCGATCTTCAATTTCAAGGGTTTCAAGTACAATCCGGACCTCTTGCAGCTCGTCACGTTGCCGCTGCTCGTGCTGGCTTATCTCAACGCCTTCGAGAAGCGGAGCTGGCAGTCCGGCATCTGGTTCGGACTTGCCGGCGCGCTGGCGCTGATGACCAAATATTGGGTGCTGACCATGATCGGCGCCATCGGCCTTGCGGCGCTGATCCATCCCGCACGCGTGAGGTTCCTACTGTCGCCGGCGCCCTGGGTTGGGATCGCGACGATGGCGGTGGCGATGATCCCGCACATCGTCTGGCTCGCGGATGCGCATTTCGTGCCGCTGACCTATGCCGGTGACACCTACAGCATCGAGGATGCCGGCCTCGTGCATCAGCTCGTGTTCGGCTACGTCCTGCACAATGCCGCGCTGCTGGCATTGCCGGTGGCGCTCGCAGCGCTTGCGATGGCGCTGGTGCCGCCGCTCGCGCGCGCACCCTTGCGCATCGTCACACGCGCCTGGGCGCGCGGCGCCAATCCCGGTGTGAACGTGTCGCAGGCGCTGAACATCTGGATCATCCAGATCGTCGTCGCGGCCGGGCCGCCGCTCGGCGCACTCGCCTTCGGCGTCTACCTGAAAACCGATTGGGGCATCTCGCTGTTCTTCCTGGTGCCGCTCGCGCTGGTTGCGATTCCGCCGTTGCGGGTGCAGGGTGCCGTGCTGTTCAACATTGTCGCGATCTGGCTGGTGCTGAGCGTCGCGACGCTGATCGCCTCACCCTGGATCGCCGCACGCGAGATGGCGGCGAACAAGGACAACACCGCGACCTATGGCGCGCGCTCCGACCTCGCCCGCGAACTGACGCAGGCCTGGCATTCGCGCTTCGCTTCGCGCTGGGCGGTGGTTGCCGGCACCATGGAGTCGATCCAGCCGATGGTGTTCTACAGTCCCGATCATCCGGTTGCGTTCATCCCGAACGAGGCCTGGAGCTCTGGTCTGACGTCACTCGATGACGTCAAGACATACGGCTTCATCGGCGTGTTCGATCCGACCGACGGCCGTCTTCCGGCGTTCGAGAAGTGGGTCTCCGAGGTTGCGCCGAATGCCGAACGCATGGTGATGACCACGCGTCGTTTCACCCACGGCAAGGCCGGCCCATCGATGAGCTGGAATATCTACATCGCCCCGCCGGCGAGGTGATGGCTCAAACGCCTTCCTCGTTGAACTTGCTTTCAACGAGTTCGGTGATCGCAGTAAGTGCCGCTTCCGCGTCAGTGCCGGCAGCCGCAACCGTGATCGTGGTGCCTGGGCCGGCGGCGAGCATCATCAGGCCCATGATCGAGGTGCCGCCGACGGTCTCGCCGCCGCGCGTCACCCATACCTGCGCGTTGAAGCGCTCGACCGCCTGGACGAATTTCGCCGAGGCGCGGGCATGCAGGCCGCGCTTGTTGATGATCAGGAGCTCTTTCGAGATCGCACCTGCGGGCACGCCGGTTCCGGCTTGCGGCGCGTCGTCGCTCATTTGCCGGCGAGCACGCGGCTGGCGATGGTGACGTATTTGCGGCCGGCTTCCTGGGCCATCGCGATCGCGTCGGGCAGCGAGCGCTCTTCACGAACCTTGGCGAGCTTCACCAGCATGGGCAGGTTGATGCCCGCGAGCACTTCGACCTTCGGCCGGCTCATGCAGGATATTGCAAGGTTCGACGGCGTGCCGCCGAACATGTCGGTGAGGATCGCAACGCCGTCGCCGGAATCGACGCGGTTAACCGCTTCGATGATGTCGCTTCGGCAGAGATCGGAATCATCTTCGGCACCGATCGTGATCGCTTCGATTTGCTTTTGCGGACCCATCACATGCTCAAGCGCCGCCTTGAACTCGTCGGCAAGGCGCCCGTGGGTCACAAGTACTAGACCAATCATCGGAAAACTCCCGCGGGCGCTTTTGGTGCACCGCACGAACGCGCCACTTTGACCATCCAGAGCCCCCGCGCAAGAGGGGATGTTGCGTATCTCCCTGAATCTAGACGGATGGATGAGGGGAGCTGCGCCGGTCTATTCGGTCGCGAGTGTGCGGTTCATATGGTTACAATTTCCCTTCAAACAATCGCCGGAAAGGTTAGCGGAAGGTTAACTCTTGGTAGTGGTCAAGGCCGCGACAACCAGTGGGAGGGGCGAATAGCCGCGCCCAACCGGGATTCGCGGTAATTCGACACCGAAAATGCTGGTTTTCAAGGATTCCGGCGGCGGCAGGCGTTCCGCGTCGGCGGCGTCCAGATCGACCACGAGACCGACCGTCGCATGCTCCACGAAGTCGCAGCGGCGGATCCCCAAGCCCCTGATCTCGATCAGGCCGGCCAGCCGAGGCGCGGGGCGGACTTCAATTTCGTGGCCGAGTGTCGCCAGATGGACACGGTCGTCACCGACCAGGACGGCTCTTTCGACCACGCCTGAGCGCCCCGCCATGACCAAATCGAAGGCAAGGCGCGACTTGCCCGCGCCTGAAGGGCCGCGGATCAGCACCGCCAGACCGCCGACCTTGACCGCGGAGGCATGAACGCTCGCGTCGCCGCCGCTCATAGTGCCGGCAGCCTCACCACGAAGCGTGCACCGGCGACCGTCGGTGCGCCGTCTTCATCCGGCGGGCCTGCGCGGTTCTCCGCCCAGATGCGACCGCCATGGGCCTCGACGATCTGCTTGGAGATCGACAGGCCGAGGCCGGAGTTCTGGCCAAAGCCCTGATGCGGACGGTCGGTGTAGAAGCGCTCGAAGATGCGCTCCAGCGCGTCGTCGCGGATGCCGGGACCGTCGTCGTCGACCACGATCTCGATCTCGCCGCGCACACGGCGGCAGGTCAGGCGCACCTTGCTGCCGGCTTCCGAGAACGACTGCGCGTTCGAGAGCAGGTTCGAAACCACCTGTCCGAGCCGTGAATCGTGACCCGTCACCGAGAACGTGTCGCTACCGCCGCGTCCCTCGAAGCGCGCCTCGACCGCGACGTCGTGGCCGAGCTTGGTCTCGTTGGCGACCGAAACCAGCGTGCCCAACAGGCGCTTGAGATCGACTGGAATGGCGTCCTGCCGCTGCAATTCGGCGTCGAGCCGGCTCGCATCCGAAATGTCGGAGATCAGCCGGTCGAGCCGCTTGACGTCATGCTCGATCACCTCGAGCAGGCGGGCGCGGCTGTTCTCGTTGCGCGCCAGCGGCAGGGTCTCGACAGCGGAGCGCAGCGAGGTCAGCGGGTTCTTCAGCTCGTGGGCGACGTCGGCGGCGAACATCTCGATCGCCTCGATGCGCTTGTACAGCGCGTTGGTCATGTCGCGCAGCGCGCCGGAGAGATGGCCGATCTCGTCGCGGCGGCGGGTGAAGTCGGGGATCTCGACGCGGGTCTTGATGCGGCGGCGGACGCGCTCGGCGCTGTCGGCGAGCCGGCGCACGGGCCCCGCGATCGTGCTCGCAAGCAGCAACGACAGCATGATCATGACCGCGGCGGCGACGCCGCCCACTTTCAGGATGGCGAGGCGCTCGGCCGTGACCATCTGGTCGATGTCGTCGCCCTGCGTCGACAGCATCAGCGCGCCGTGGATGGCGCGCGAACGCAGCACGGGGACGGCCACGGAGACGATGACCTCGCCGCGTGCGTTGACCCGCACCATCGAGCGCTTCTCGCCCTGGAGCGCATCGGCGACCTCCACATAGCCATTGCCGTTCTCGCGCCCGAGCTCGCGATACAGCGGCAGGTCGCCGCGGTTGATCCAGAGGCGCACCGCGACGGTAGCCCGTTCGACCAGGTTGAGTTTGTCCGATGGCGGCGGCAGCGGCTGGGTCCGCACGATGTCGAGGTCGCGGCTGTCGAGCAGCACCGAACCGTTGGGATCGAAGATCCGCGCGCGGGTCTTGGTCGGCGAGATCAGCGTGCGCAACACCGGCGCGACACGTTCGGGATTGATCGGAAAATCCAGCGAATCGTCCGGTCCGCCATAGCTCTCGCCCAGTTTCAGGTCGAGCAGCCGCTCGGGGTCGACGGTGATCGCGTTGGTCTGCACCGTCGCCGAGGCTCCGATCGCACCGGCGATGATCTCGGCTTGCACCAGCAGGCTCTGCGCGCGCGCGTCGATCAGGCCGGCGCGGAATTGCGACAGATACAGGATGCTCGCGACCAGCGCGACGAGGCCCGCGAGGTTGAGCGAGACGATGCGGCGGGTCAGGCTCGAGAAGGACAGCGCGAAGAAGAACTGCCCGGCGCGCTTGAACCAGTTCAGCGGCGGCCGGCTCTTCGCGACCGGCTTGTCCTCATGGTCCGAGGCGCCGTGGGATGCATTGTCCTCGGCGTTCGAACTCTGATCAGGCTGCGTTCGGTCCAGCAATGCTTACGCCCGCGTTAGGACAGCTCGTGCGACGGTCATCCTAAGGCCATCCCGGTCCTGATGGAATCAGAACCGCTGCTGCGCGCGTCCTTTGTGAAGGCGCCTGCCTCAGGCTTCCTTGAAACGGTAGCCAACGCCGTAGAGCGTCTCGATCATCTCGAAATCGTTGTCGACCACCTTGAACTTCTTGCGCAGCCGCTTGATGTGGCTGTCGATGGTGCGGTCGTCGACATAGACCTGATCGTCATAGGCGGCGTCCATCAGCGCGTTGCGGCTTTTGACCACGCCGGGGCGGGTTGCGAGCGCCTGGAGGATCAGGAATTCGGTGACGGTGAGGGTCACCGGCTCGTTCTTCCAGGTGCAGGTGTGGCGTTCCGGATCCATCCGCAAAAGACCGCGATCGAGCGCCTTGGCGTCGTTCTCCTTCGGCGCAACGGTCGGATCCTTGGGCGCCGAGCGGCGCAGCACGGCCTTGACGCGCTCGACCAGCAGACGCTGCGAGAACGGTTTGCGGATGAAATCGTCGGCGCCCATCTTGAGGCCGAACAGTTCGTCGATCTCTTCGTCCTTGGAGGTCAGGAAGATCACCGGCAGGTCGGACTTTTGCCTGAGACGGCGCAGCGTCTCCATGCCGTCCATGCGCGGCATCTTGATGTCGAGGATGGCGAGATCGGGTTGGGTGGTGCGGAAACCGTCCAGCGCGGAGGCACCGTCGGTGTAGGTCATGATGCGGTAGCCTTCGGCTTCCAGCGCGATCGAGACGGATGTGAGAATGTTGCGGTCGTCGTCGACCAAAGCGATTGTGGGCATGAGCCTCTGCTTTCTGCTTTCCGTTTGGGTCGTGGCTTAAACGGCGAGCAATCCAGTGATGCGCCGCATACATGGGTGCCGAATTTGGCGTTCGAACCTTGTCACCGAGCAATGCAAGCTGGGCTGAAGTGTGACCAAGTTCCACGAAACACGGCAGATTCGCCGCATGTCGACCCATAACCAGGCCCCCGTTTACCCGAAAAAAGGCCCGCTTTGCAACCACCTGACCTGAGAAAGCCGATGCAACCGACCCCCGATTTCGCTCCCCAAAAGCTCGCCAAATCGCTGCTCAGGCGGTCGCGGCAGGGGGCGCTGGCAACGCTGATGGCCGGCAGCGGCGATCCCTATTGCTCCCTGGTCAATCTGGCGAGCCACCCCGATGGCTCGCCTATCCTGCTGATCTCGCGGCTGGCCGTGCATACCAGGAACATCCTGGCTGACGCCCGCGTCTCCCTGATGCTGGACGAGCGCGCGGCAGGTGATCCCCTGGAAGGCGCCCGGATCATGCTGTCCGGCCGGGCGGAAGAGGCCGGCGCCGAGAAAGATCTGCTTCAGCGGCGGTATCTGAGTGCCCATCCGTCGGCGGAAGCCTTTGTCGGATTTAAGGATTTCTCGTTCTTCCGGATCAAGCCCACCGGAACCCATCTGGTCGCGGGCTTCGGCCGGATCGTCGATCTCAAGCCGGAGCAATTCCTCACGGACCTCACTGGCGCAGAGGACCTGCTCGCGGCCGAGGAGGGCGCCGTCGCGCACATGAATGCCGACCATCGCGATGCGATGGGCCTCTACGCCACAAAGCTCCTGGGCGCGCCCGCGGGCGACTGGCGCTGCACCGGCTGCGATCCGGAGGGCCTCGACATGCAGGATGGCCAGACCGCGCTGCGGCTGGAATTCCCGGAACGGGTGACTGATGGGACGGCGCTGCGCAAGATGCTGGTCCGGCTTGCCGACGACGCGCGCCAAGACGGACGAAACGGCGGGCTAGCCGCGACAAATTGAACGCTGCCCCCCATCGCTGCGACCCAACACCGTAACGGTCTTAAGGCTCGCAGCGAGAGGGTTCATGACGCGTCGTCGTTTGGCATTGGCCGCGGGCCTCGCGCTCGCGATCACCGCATCGCTTGCCACGCCTGGCCTGGCTCAAACGGGCGGTCTTGCCGCACAGAGCGCGCGGATCAATGCGCTGCGAAGTGCCGGCAAATATGCGGAGGCGCTGCCGCTGGCGCAGGCCATGGTGGCCTCGCTTGAGAAGACCAGTAACAGCCGCGACCTCGCCGCCGCGCTCAACAACCTCGGGCAGATTTACGCCGATCAGGGCCATGACGACCAGGCCGAGCCGCTCTACATGCGTGCGATCGCGCTGATGGAGAAGGGCGCCGGTCTCGACAGCGTCGAGATCGCGCCTTTGCTCAACAATCTCGCCGCGCTCGACCAGCGCCAGGGTCGGTTTGCCGAGGCCGAGCCGTTGTTCAAGCGCGCGCTCGCCATTCGCGAAAAGGCGCTGTCGCGCGAGCATCCCGACGTCGGCCAGTCCCTCAACAATCTCGCCACGCTCTATGTGAAGCAGGAGCATTTTGCCGATGCCGAGCCGCTGTTCCAGCGCGCGCTCGCGATCTATCAGAAGGTCGGCGGCCCCGAGCATCCGGCGGTCGCCACGCTTTTGAACAATCTCGGTCAGGTCTATCGCGACCTCAATCGCGATGCGGATGCCGAGGCGCCGATCAAGCGTTCGCTCGCGATCCGCGAGAAAGTATTGGGACCGGATCATCCCGATGTCGCGCGCTCGCTGAACAATCTCGCCGGGCTCTACGAGCACCAGCAGCGCTATGCCGATGCCGAGCCGCTCTATCGCCGCGCGTTGGCGATCCGCGAGAAGGCGCTGGGCCCGGATCATCCGGATGTTGCGACCTCGACCAGCAATCTCGCTTATTTCCTCTACGTCTCCAGCCGGACTGCGGATGCACTGCCGCTCGCAGAAAAGACGCTTGCGACCGATCGTGCGCAGTTGCGCGTGGTGTTGCCGATCCTGTTCGCCGCGCGGCAGCAACATCTGTTGCCGGACGACAAGGCACTGGACGAGGCGCTCGCCGCGATCCAGCGCGGCACGCAATCATCCGCGGCGTCGGCCGTGAACAAGCTTGCCGTGCGCCTCGCGGCCGGCAGCGACCGGCTCGCCGAGCTCGTGCGCAAGGATCAGGATCTCGCGGCCGAATCCGAGGCGCTCGACAAGGCGATCATCAGCGCGGTGTCGAAACAGGCCGCGCAGCGCGACGTCGCGGGCGAGCAGCGCAGCCGCGCGCGGATTGCGGCGATCGCAACCGAGCGCGCCGGCTTGCAGAAGACGCTCGCCGTCGAATTCCCCGATTATGCCTCGCTCTGCAATCCGCTGCCGCTGACGGTCAAGGATATCCAGCCGCTGCTGGCGAGCGATGAGGCGATGACGATCTATTCCGTCGTCGACAAGCGCAGCTACGTCATCGCGGTCACACGCGAGGGGATCGACTGGAAGGAGATTCCGCTTGGCGCAGACGCGCTGGCGCAGAAAGTATCGGAGTTCCGCAAAGGCCTCGACGTCGGCAAAGCGCGCGACGCCTCCGGCAAATCGGGCTTGTTCGATCTTGCGCGCGCCAACGAGCTCTATGTCAATTTGCTTGGTCCGGTCGAGGCGCTGGCCAAGGACAAGCGCAGCCTGCTGGTGGTGCCATCGGGTGCGCTGACGGCGTTGCCGTTTCATCTGCTTGTCACCGAGGCGCCGCAAGCTGCCATTCCCGACACGCTCGAAGGCTATCGCAGCGCCGCCTGGCTGTTGCGGCGTCAGGCGGTCTCGGTGTTGCCCTCGGTGGTCAGCCTGAAATCGCTGCGCGCCTTTGCGCGCAAGGATCAGGGTGTCAAGCCGATGACCGGCTTTGGCGATCCCGTGTTCAATCCTGCACAAGAAGGTCCCGCTGATCGTCGCGCAGCAGGCGGCAAGGTGGCCGCGCGCAGCATCGCGACATCAGCCTATACCGACTTCTGGCGCGGCGCCGGCGTCGATCGTGCGCGGCTGGCGCAGGCACTGCCGCAATTGCCCGACACGGCGGACGAGTTGAGCGCGGTCGCGAGGGACGTCGGCGCGGCCGAGGCCGACATCCATCTTGGCCGCGACGCCAGCGAGGCGACGCTCAAGCGTGCACCGCTTGCTCAATACAGCATCATCTACTTTGCCACCCACGGGCTCGTGGCCGGCGATATCAAGGGGGTGGGCGAACCGTCGCTCGCGCTCTCCATTCCCGACCAACCCTCCGAGCTCGACGATGGGCTGCTCACGGCGAGCGAAGTCGCCCAGCTCAAGCTCAACGCGGATTGGGTGGTGCTGTCGGCCTGCAACACCATTGCCGGTGACAAGCCCGGAGCCGAAGCCCTGTCGGGCCTGGCGCGTGCGTTCTTCTATGCCGGTGCGCGCGCGCTCCTGGTCTCGCACTGGGCCGTAGATTCCGAGGCTGCCACCCGCTTGACCACTTCGACTTTCGATCTGCTCAAAAACGAACCAGGAATTGGTCGTGCCGAAGCCCTGCGGCGCGCGATGTTAACGTATGTTGACGACACCTCGTCGCCGCGCAATGCATATCCCGCGATGTGGGCACCATTCGCACTGATCGGCGAGGGCGCCGTCCGATAGATCGCCTCGCGATTGTGCGTCGCAAAAACCCCGGACAACGCTGAATCAAGCGTTTGGTTGCGCGATCATTCGAAATTCTTTGATACACCTGCTCAGGGCAGACATGCGCGACGTTTGGCGCGGTCCTTGAATAAACCAAATCCCAAGGGATCAGCTTGGCAACGCCAGCGTTCACCGATATTAGGTCGTCCAACCGAGGCCGGTCGGCCTATTATTCACGGTGGCTGCGATGGCAACCAAGCTTGGTAGTGCTGAGTATCGCGGGTTCTAGGAGGATTCTTCGTGCAAGAGACGGGCGTGCGCAACGGTGCCTTTGGCGCCGACAAATTCGGCTTAAAGAATCTCAAGCAGGTTCATTGGAACCTCGGCGCACCACAGCTCTATCAATATTCGCTCGCGGCCGGCGAGGCGGTGCTGTCTGCCGACGGCGCGCTCTGCGCCGACACCGGCGAGTTCACCGGCCGCAGCCCGAAGGACAAGTTCACGGTGCGTGACGCCACCACCGACAAGAAGATGTGGTGGGCCGGCAACCAGTCGATCACCGCAGAGCAGTTCGAGACGCTCTACCAGGATTTCCTCAAGCACGCCGAAGGCAACAGCCTGTTCGCACAGGACCTCTACGGCGGCGCCGACCCGGCCTACCGGATCAAGACCCGGGTCTTCACCGAGCTCGCCTGGCACTCGCTGTTCATCCGCACGCTGCTGATCCGCCCCGAGGCGGTCGAGCTGTCGAGCTTCACGCCGGAGCTCACCATCATCGACATGCCGAGCTTCCGCGCCGATCCGAAGCGCCATGGCTGCAAGTCGGAGAACGTCGTCGCGATCGACTTCGCCCGCAAGATCGTGCTGATCGGCGGCTCCTATTATGCCGGCGAGATGAAGAAGTCGGTCTTCACCACGCTGAACTATTATCTGCCCGAGCGCGGCGTGATGCCGATGCACTGCTCGGCCAATGTCGGCGCCAAGGGCGATGCCGCGATCTTCTTCGGCCTGTCCGGCACCGGCAAGACCACGCTGTCGGCCGACCCCAACCGCACGCTGATCGGTGACGACGAGCACGGCTGGGGCCCGAACGGCATCTTCAATTTCGAGGGCGGCTGCTACGCCAAGTGCATCAAGCTCTCGCAGGAAGCCGAGCCCGAGATCTTCGCCGCCTCGACCCGCTTCGGCGCGGTGCTCGAGAACTGCGTGCTCGACGAGGACACCCGCGTGGTGGATTTCGACGACGGCTCCAAGACCGAGAACACGCGTTCGGCCTATCCGCTCGATTTCATCCCGAACGCCTCGCGCACCGGCCGCGCGCCGCAGCCCAAGAACGTGGTGATGCTCGCCGCCGACGCGTTCGGCGTGCTGCCGCCGATCGCAAAGCTCTCGCCCGCGCAGGCGATGTATCACTTCCTCTCCGGTTACACCGCCAAGGTCGCGGGCACCGAGCGCGGTCTCGGCAACGAGCCGCAGCCGGAATTTTCGACCTGCTTCGGCTCGCCCTTCCTGCCGCTCGATCCCAGCGTCTACGGCAACATGCTGCGCGACCTGATCGCCCAGCACAACGTCGACTGCTGGCTGGTCAACACCGGCTGGACCGGCGGCAAGTATGGCACGGGCTCGCGCATGCCGATCAAGGTGACGCGCGCGCTGCTCACCGCCGCGCTCGACGGCTCGCTTCGCAACGTCGAATTCCGCACCGACAAATATTTCGGCTTCGCGGTCCCGACCGCGCTGCCCGGCGTGCCGAGCGAGATCCTCAACCCAGTCAACACCTGGAAGGACAAGGACGAGTTCGACAAGACCGCGCGTGCGCTGGTCGGCATGTTCCAGAAGAACTTTGCCAAGTTCGAAGCCCAGGTGGATGCAGAGGTGCGTGCGGCCGCTCCGGACGTGAAGCTCGCGGCGGAGTGAGCACTCTATCTTCAATGCAAAAGTGCGGCCGAAAGGCCGCTCTTTTTGTTTGTGTGTTCTTCCTTCTCCCCTTGTGGGAGAAGGTGGCGCGAAGCGCCGGATGAGGGGTTCTCTCCGCGCCTTCAACTGCAAGAGAAGCGTTCGCGGAGAGAACCCCTCACCCGTCTCGTCGCTTCGCGACGAGCCACCCTCTCCCGCAAGGGGAGAGGGGAAGAGCAACTACGCCTTGAAATAAGCGATCTGCGTGCTCGTCGCGAGCAGCCTTCCGTTCGGCGACCACAGTTCGGCGTTCTGATCGGCGTAGCTCTTGTGCATGATCTTCGAATCCGCCGTCGCCAGCACGCGGGTGATGTCTTCGGCCGCGAGCTCTTCAGCGTCGGTGTGGAAATAGGTCGTCAGCGACACCGTGCCGAACGGCACCAGCTCGCGTCGCACGTGAAAGATGCGGCCGAAGAAGGCGTCCGACATCGACATCAGCGACAGCATGTCGAGCTTGCGCGGCTCGCGATCGCTGATCCAGATCTTCGAATAGGTGCTGGCAAGCTCGGCCTGTGGCGGGCCGATCCGCATCTCGCCCTCGACGAAGCGGAATTCATACTGGTTGGCCCAGGCCGCCTGGATCTTCGGGAACGGCAGCGTCTCCTCGAAGGGCTTTGCGCCCGGATATTGAGCTACCCTGTGCTCCCAGGACGGCCGGCGCTCGGCGAACACGGCGGTGGCGAGTGTTGCGACCTCGCCGCCGCCTTGCGACAGCTCGACGCTCCAGTGCTGGCTGGAGCGGTTGGCCTTCACAAGCCGCACATCCAGGTCAAACGGTCCCTTGGCGATCGGCGCGCAGTAATTGACGGTCAGAGCCAGCGGATCGCCGGCGCATTGTGGATGGTCGATCAGCGCGCGCAGGATGGTCGCGGCCGTAGCGCCGCCGAACGGGCCGACAAAGGCCCAGTAATCGTCGCTGGTGTGCCCCTGCCAGCTGCTGTCACCCGCGGTGATGCGGGTAGTGTCGTCGAAGGGGTGCGGGAGCTTGGCGTGCATTGGTGGTCCTCGGTGCCGACCCCAGCGTCGTCGCGAGCGGTGAGCTGACGCTCATCATATGACAGCCGCCGCCGTCTTGTTCAATGACGTCGCAGATAATGGAAGTCCACGCTACGGAAAATCAGCTCGCCGCGTCGCGCAGGTCCTCGGCCTCCTGGAACGGCGGCGTGATCGGATTGACCGGCACGTTCCAGATCTCCTCGGCATATTCGCGGATGGTGCGATCGGAGGAGAACCACGCCATGCGCGCGACGTTGAGGATGGAGGCGCGCGTCCAGGCCGGTGCCACCTGCCAGCGTGCGTCGACAGAGCGCTGCGCTTCGTAATAGGAATCGAAGTCGGCGCTGACCATGTAATGGTCGAGATAGCGTAGCGCATGCGCGATGGATTCGAACCGTCCGGGTTCGCCGGGCGAGAATTCGCCGGCGCCGATCGCATTGATGGCGCGCTGGAGCTTTGGCGATTTGCGGATCACGTCGGAGGCGTCGAGCCCCTGCTTGCGCCGGATCATCACGTCGCCGGCTTCCATGCCGAAGATCGCGATGTTCTCCACGCCGACATGGTCTCGGATCTCGATATTGGCGCCGTCGAGTGTGCCGATGGTGATGGCGCCGTTCAGCGCCAGCTTCATGTTGCCGGTGCCGGAAGCCTCCATGCCGGCGGTCGAGATCTGCTCGGACAGATCGGCCGCGGGAATGATGACTTCCGCGAGACTGACATTGTAGTCGGGCAGGAAGGCGACCTTCAACTTGCCGCCGATCGCCGGATCGTTGTTGACGACCTCGGCGACGTCGTTGATCAACTTGATGATCAGCTTGGCGTATTTGTAGCTCGCCGCCGCCTTGCCGGCGAAAATCTTGACCCGCGGCACCCAGTTCGCGTTGGGCTCGTCCTTGATCGACTGGTACAGCGCGACCGTCTCGATGATGTTGAGCAGCTGGCGCTTGTATTCGTGGATGCGCTTGATCTGCACGTCGAACAGCGCGCTCGGATCGACCTTGATGCCGAGCCGCTCGCCGATCAGGCGCGCCAGCGCCGCCTTGTTGTGAAGCTTGACGGCGCGGAATTTCTTCTGGAACTCGACGTCGCTGGCGCGCGCCTCGATCAGCGACAGCTGCGTCGGATCGTCGAGCACGGCCTCGCCGCAGGTCTCGCGCAACAAATCGGTCAGCTTCGGGTTCGCCAGCATCAGCCAGCGGCGGAAGGTGATGCCGTTGGTCTTGTTGGTGATGCGGCCGGGATAGAGATGGTTGAGATCGTGGAATACGGTCTCGCGCATCAGGTCCGAATGCATCGCCGAGACGCCGTTGATGCGGTGCGAGCCGACGAAGGCGAGCTGGCCCATGCGCACGCGGCGACCGCTCTTCTCGTCGATCAGCGAGACCGAGGCGCGGAAGTCGATATCGCCGGGCGCGCGCGCCTCGGCAAGCGCGAGATGCTGGACGTTGATGCGGTAGATGATCTCGAGATGCCGCGGCAACAGTCGCTCGAACAGCTCGACCGGCCAGGTCTCGAGCGCTTCGGGCAGGAGCGTGTGGTTGGTGTAGGACAGTGTCGCGACCGTGATCTTCCAGGCCTCGTCCCAGCGGAAATTGTGGAGATCGACGAGGATGCGCATCAGCTCGGTGACGGCGAGACTTGGATGCGTGTCGTTGAGCTGCACTGCGACCTTGCTCGACAGGCTGCGCAACTGGCCGTCGGACGACAGATGCCGCTTGATGAGATCCTGGAGCGAGGCCGAGACGAAGAAATATTCCTGGCGCAGCCGCAGCTCGCGGCCCGCCGGGCTTTCGTCGTTCGGATAGAGGAATTTGCAGATCGCTTCGGCGCGCGATTGCTCGGCGCTGGCGCTGACATAGTCGCCCTTGTTGAAGGCGTCGAGCTTCAACGGATCCGGCGAGCGCGCCGACCACAGCCGCAATGCGTTGACGTGATGGCCGCGCCAGCCGACGATCGGTGTGTCATAGGCGATTGCCTGCACGGTCTCGCCCGGATGCCAGATCGCGCGGTCTCGGCCCTTGTCGTCGACATGCTCGACGCCGCCGCCGAAATTGACGTCGTAGATCACTTCCGGCCGCTGCAATTCCCAGGGATTGCCGAAGCCGAGCCATTCGTCCGGATATTCCTGCTGCCAGCCCTGATTGATGATCTGGCGGAACAGGCCGTAGTCATAGCGGATGCCGTAGCCGATCGCGGGGATCGACAGCGTCGCCATGCTCTCCATGAAGCAGGCGGCAAGGCGCCCGAGGCCACCATTGCCGAGCGCGGCATCCGGCTCGCATTTGCGCAGCTCGGGCAGCGAGACGCCGAGATCGCCGAGCGCGACCTCGAAGATCTTCAAGAGCCCCATGTTGTTGAGCGCGTCGGTGAAGAGACGGCCGATCAGGAATTCGAGCGAGAGATAATAGACGCGCTTGCGGCCTGCGTCGTAGCTGCGCTTCTCGGCGCTGAGCCAGCGGTGCACGATGCGGTCGCGCAACGCGAGGGCTGCGGCCTGATACCAGTCGTGCTTGGTCGCCATGCCGGCGTCCTTGCCGATGGCAAGGCGCAGCTTCGCCAGGATCGCACCCTTGATCTCCGCCAGCGCAAGCTCGTCGATGGGCTGACCGGGGGCCGGGAAATTTGGCTCGAACGATTGATCTTGCAAGGCCGTCACTTCCTGGTCGCGAGAACACCACTTAACCCTACGCAACTTGCCCCAACACCGGAACCATCACTGGCGCGGCCGTGCACTGCGCTGGCGTAAAATTATGCAAGGAACGGGCCGGTTTGGGAACCCGGAAGCGCACGGAGAGCTGCGGATTTGGTGCTAGGCTGGGCGCAGATTCAGCCTTCAGTATGGAGGAGACGCCCCCATGAGACTGCTGATCGAGATCGCCGCCGCAGCCCTGATCGTCGTCTGCATCGCCACCTCGAGCGCCGCCGTTGCCGCCGGCAAGGGCCGCAGCGCCGATGGCCTCAGCTGCGCCATTTCGCTCCCGCAAAATGCATCCCCCGCCGCGCGCTGCACCGCCATCAGGCGCCAATGCGGCGGCAAGTTTTACGCGAGCGCATGCGGGGACAGGTTGATGTCGGCGGCGAATTGATGGATTAGCCAGCCGCGAAACCGGTGTCGTCCCGGCGAAGGCCGGGAGCCATAACCACCGCTGTCAGAGAAGATGCGAGAGATCGCGCCAATCCGGATTTTCTTGCTCGATCAAGCGAATCTTCCAATCACGTTGCCATTCCTTCAGAGCTTTCTCGCGTGCGATTGCTTCGTACGGCGACGCATACGTCTCGACGTAGACTAACCGCGTCACGCCATACTTCTTGACGAATTTCGAGCCGCGTCCGGAGCGATGCAGCGCCAATCGGTTGCTGATGTCGTTGCAGACTCCGATGTACAGCGTGCCGTAGCGGCGGCTCGCGAGAATGTAGACGTAGTACGCGGCTGGTGCATTCATTGCTGGGCACCCATTTCCGAAACGTCTGACGGTGGTGGTTATGGGTCCCGGCCTTCGCCGGGACGACTACAAGGAGGCATCAGAACAAATTAAGAACACTTTAGCAAGTCTTTGATATATCATTGTGATTCGGCGCGGTGCCGATACAATATCTAGCGTCTGTCAGACGTTGCGAGGACTACATGTCCACCATTGCCTTCGATCAATTTGCCCTCACCCGGATCGCAGACTTCGCCCGGTCGCTGTCGCGTCTGCATCAGGCCGCGCGGCGCTATGCCGTCGACGACGACCAGTTCGACCGCGAGTTCAACGCGGTGTGCCAGTCGATCTGGGGCTACACCATCGATGACATCAGCGACGATCTGTTCTCGGCCGAGGACCATCTCTTCCTCGACACGCTGGACGAAGCGCAAGCGCGCATCTTCGCGGCCGAGCGTGGTTATGACCTCGTCGACGAGGCGGGCATGCTGACCGACTGGTGGGGCTTTTGCTGGATGATCTTGGCCGAGAAGCGCGGCCTCTTGACGCCGGACAACCGCGCCGCCGCGCGCGCGGCCATCGAGGAGAAATATCTGGCGGCGCCGAACGTGATCGGGGTGATTATCGGGCGGTAGGCAACAGCCTCCGTCATTGCGAGGAGCGTAACGACGAAGCGATCCAGAGTCTGTCCGGAGAGGCAGTCTGGATTGCTTCGCGTCGCTCGCAATGACGGTGTGGTTTGAAGTGGGGCCTTAATCCAGCCCCGCCCGCTTCGCCGACTTCGGCGTCTTCGGCACGGTCACATCCGGCAGCTTCTCACGCACGATCTCAGCCGCCGGCGCATCTGCCGCGACCGTCTCGGCGCGCACCGGGGCCACCTTCATCTCGCCGAGCCGGGCGCGAACCTGTGCGGTGAGGCCGGGATAGGAAGCGACCGGGGTGAACTCCGCGGTCTGGTCCATGCCGAGGCGGACACCGGTATAGGCGACGAGGCCGTCGGTGGTGGCGATGACGTCGCCAGCCTTCAGCGACGAGTCGAGCGCGAGATCGACCGGCGCGAGGCCTGCCGGCTCGCGGCCGTTGCAGGTACAGTCGGCACGCAGCGCCTTGCGATAGGCGAAGGCGTTCTCGCTATCGGCGTAGCGTTCGCCGGTCTGCGAATAAGCGCCGTCGATCGAGGGGCCGAAAAACACCTTTGTCGTGCTGGCAGGGCAGAAGGCCTGACACATCTGCGCCGGCGAGGCCAGGCCGCGCATCAACGGAAAATATTTTCCGTCGCAGCTGCGCACGCAGAACGCCGGGCCGGAGCCGCCGGCCGCGGCCGAGCGCGTCGGCGGCACATATTGCGGGGTCGCGGCATTCTGCTGGCCGGTGAAGGGGTCGGCGTAGGAGCTCGCCTGCGGCACTTCGCGCTGCGGCCGTTGCTGCTGCCCGCCACCGAAGAAGAAGTCGAACAGACCCTCGGCTGAAACCGGGGCTGGGGTTGCGAGCAACGGGCTTGCAAGGATGGCGGCCACAAGCATCGCGCGACGCCGCCGGCGCGCATGGGACAACTCTGTACGCAACGCTTACTCCACCCGACGCTACTGAACCGGCCGGGACCGACGAGGTCTCAGCACATGATTCACCATAGCGGCGGATGGTAAATGAGCGGTTGAGCGGCGAGGGGCCGTGGTGCCCTTTTACGCCTTCAAGAATTCCGACGCCTTGTAGAGCGAGCGGAACGGCAGGCCGGCCGCGCCGAACGTGTCGTCGGCGCCTTCCTCGCGGTCGACCATGGTGAGCACCAGCACCACCTCGGCGCCGGTCTCGCGCACGGATTCCACCGCCTTCATCGCCGAGCCGCCGGTGGTGGTGACGTCCTCGACGATCACCACGCGCTTGCCCTGAAGCGTCTCGCCTTTTGGCAAACCTTCGATCGCGAGCTTGGCGCCATGCTCCTTCGGCTTCTTGCGCACGAAGAACGCCGCGATCGGATGGCCCTTGATCCAGGAGATCTGCGCCAGCGCTCCCGCCAGTGGCACGGCGCCCATCTCGAGCCCGCCGATGAAATCGAGCTCGTCGTCTTTCAGCGTCTCATAGGTGAGCTCGGCGAGCAGCGTCGCGCCCTCGGGGTCCAGCATGGTCGGCTTGAGGTTGAAGTAGAAATCGCTCTTGCGGCCCGACGCGAGCGTCACCTCGCCGCGACCAAAGGAGCGCCGGCGGATGATTTCGAACAGGCGGGCGCGGGAGGCGGATTTCGACACGGCGGTCCCTCGGGAGCGTTCTTGAAGGTGGCGGAATTTATCCGCGACGGCCGCGACATGAAAGAGGGGGCGGGGCCCGCAAAACCACCGTCAACAGGGCATCCATGCTGGACCGCCGGTTGTAAGGCCGCAATGTCCTGGAGTAGTGGGATGCCAGACAAAAGGGGAAGGAAACAGGCAATGACCATCGAGCTGCACACCTGGAACACGCCGAACGGCCGCAAAATCTCGGTCGCGCTGGAGGAGATGGGGCTGCCCTACAAGGTGGTCCCGGTGAACATCACCAAGGGCGAGCAGATGGCAGCTGAGTTCCTCAAGCTCTCCCCGAACAACAAAATCCCCGCGATCGTCGACCCCGAGGGACCGGACGGCAAGCCCGTCAGCATCTTCGAGTCCGGTGCGATCTTGCTCTATCTCGGCGAAAAGACCGGCAAATTCCTGCCGAAGCCGCTTTCCGGACGCATCCCCGTTTATGAATGGCTGATGTGGCAGATGGGCGGCTTCGGGCCGATGCCCGGCCAGGTGCACCATTTCATCGCGCTCGAGAACGAGCAGGACCGCGCCTACGGGTTGAAGCGCTACATGGCCGAGACGCGCCGGCTCTATGGCGTGCTGGATCGTCGGCTGGATGGACGCGATTTCGTCGCCGGCGATCTCTCGGTCGCCGATTTCGCCATTCTGGGTTGGGCCTGGCGCCATCCCCGCCACAAGGTGGATTTGGCCGATTTTCCGAACGTGAAGCGTTGGTACGAGGCCCTGATGGCGCGCCCGGCGGTGAAGCGGGGGATGGAGGCGAAGCTGGATTGAGTTTTGCTGACCCTCCCCTGGAGGGCCCTCCAGGGGAGGGTCAGCAGCCTCACACCTTCCGCGCTTCCACCGCCATCCTGACCGCTAGCCCGGCCAGCACCGTGCCCATCAGCCAGCGCTGCACCAGCATCCAGCTCGGCCGGCTCGCCAGGAACAGCGCGATCGATCCTGCCGCAAGCGCGACCACCGCATTGACGCTGATGCTGATCGCGATCTGGATCGCGCCGAGTACCAGCGACTGCACCAGCACGCTGCCGGCGGTGGGATCGAGGAATTGCGGCAGCAGCGCGAGATAGAGCATCGCGATCTTCGGATTGAGCAGATTGGTGACAAAGCCCATCGCGAACAATTTACGCGGACCGTCGATCGCGAGCTTCTTCACCTGGAACGGCGAGCGCCCGCCCGGCTTCACCGCCTGCCAGGCGAGCCACAAGAGATAGCCTGCGCCGGCAAAGCGGAGCGCGTCATAGGCAAAGGGAATGGCGAGCAGCAGCGCGGTGATACCGAACGCCGCACAGAGCATATAGAACACGAATCCCAGCGCCACGCCGCCGAGCGAGACGATGCCGGCCGCCGGCCCCTGCGTGATCGAGCGCGAGATAACATAGATCATGTTCGGCCCGGGCGTGAGCACGATGCCGACAGAGACGAGGGCGAAGCCTAGCAGGGCAGAGGTGTGGGGCATGGGTGAACCGGTGCGGGGATGCGACGGTTCTAATGCGTGCGGAGACGCGAGGCCATTGCGCAATTGCTCGGAGGACAATTGAGCTTCAGTGTCGTCCCGACGAAGGCCGGGACGACACTGTGGGTCTAGTGCGCCTCGTCCCAGTTTGTCGCCGCGCGCGCGTCGACGTGCAGCGGCACCGACAGGTCTACCGCCGGGAACGGTGCGTCCTGCATCACGTGCTGGACCACGGGCAGCGTCGCTGCGACCTCCGCGTCGGGCACCTCGAAGATCAGCTCGTCATGCACCTGCAGCAGCATCTGCGCCGAGAGTTTTTTCGTGGCGAGCGCATCCTCCACCCGTGTCATGGCGCGGCGGATGATGTCGGCGGCGGTGCCCTGAAGTCGCGCGTTGATCGCGGCGCGTTCGTTGAACGCGCGCACCGAGGCGTTCGGCGCCTTGATGTCGGGATAGTGGCACTTGCGGCCGAACAGCGTGGTGACATAGCCGTGGCTTCGGCAGAAGTCGCGGGTCTCGTCCATGTAGGCGCGGATGCCTGGAAACCGCTCGAAATATTTCTTGATGTAGGCGGAGGCTTCCTCGCGCGCGATGCCGAGCTGGTTGGCGAGGCCGAACGCCGAGATGCCGTAGATGATGCCGAAATTGATCGCTTTCGCACGGCGGCGGATCTCGCTCGGCATGCCGTCGATCGGCACGCCGAACATTTCCGACGCCGTCATGGCGTGAATATCGAGCCCGTCCTTGAAGGCCTGCTTCAGGACCGGGATGTCGGCGATCTCCGCGAGCAACCGCAGCTCGATCTGCGAATAGTCGGCCGAGACGAGCTTGTGCCCGGGTGTCGCGATGAAGGCGCGGCGGATCTTGCGGCCGTCCTCGGTGCGCACGGGAATGTTCTGCAAATTCGGCTCGTTCGACGACAGCCGGCCCGTGGTGGTCGCCGCCAGCGCGTAGGTCGTGTGCACGCGATGGGTCTGTGGATTGACGTAGGTCGGCAGCGCGTCGGTGTAGGTCGATTTCAATTTCGAGACCTGGCGCCACTCCAGAATCTTCCGCGGAAAATCGTGGCCCTGCTCGGCGAGCTCGTCGAGCACCTGCGCGGTGGTCGACCATGCACCGGTCTTGGTCTTGGTGCCGCCGGAGAGGCCCATCTTGCCGAACAGGATGTCGCCGATCTGTTTTGGGCTGCCGACATTGACGGGCTCGCCCGCGATCTCCTGGATCTCGGCCTCGACGCGCGCCGCAGTCTGGGCGAAGTCGCCGGAGAGACGCGACAGGACCTGGCGATCGATTGAGATGCCGCGCCGCTCCATGCGCGCGAGCACGGAGACCAGTGGACGTTCGAGAGTTTCATAGACCGTGGTCATGTGCTCGGCGACGAGGCGCGGCTTGAGCACGCGCCAGAGCCGCAACGCCATGTCTGCGTCTTCGGCCGACGTCTCGGTCGCCTTGTTGATGGGGACTTGATCGAAGCTGAGTTTGTTCTTGCCGCTGCCAAGCACATCGCTATCGCTCAGAACGGCGTGCCCAAACCAGCGCTCGGCCAAAGATTCCATGCCGTGCGAACCGCGGCCGGCATCGAGCACATAGGAGATCAGTTGGGTATCATCGGTGTTGCGCAGCGTGATGCCGTGCTGCGCCAGCATGACGGCGGTGAATTTGACGTCGAAGCCGATCTTGAGGATACCCGCCGATTCCAGCACCGGCCGCAGCGATTCGATCGCGTCGGCGTGCTTGACCTGATCTGGCGCTAGGCCGGCGTCGAACAGGCCGCCGCCGCCGCCGGATTGCTTGTGCGCGAGCGGTACGTAGCAGGCATCGTTCGGCGCCAGCGCCAGCGCGATGCCACAGAGATCGGCCTGCATCGGATCGATGGAGTTGGCGCGGATTTCAATCGCGACCTGGCCGGCATCATGAACGCGCGCGATGAAGGTGTTGAGCTCGACGATCGATTTGATCGTTTGATATTTGCTGCGGTCGACTGGAAGCTTGCGCAGCGCTTCCTCGCGCGCGGCCGCGAGCGAGATCGGCGCGCCCTTGAGGCTGGCGCCCTTGTCACCCTTGTCGCCACCCTTCGCGGTTGCCGGAGGGCTGGCGAAGAGATCGCCCGAAGCATTAGAGGATGTTGTCTTGGCCGCACTGTCGGCGGCCCCGCCGCGCGCCTCGCTGCTGTTCGTAACGTCGGCATCGACGTTGGCAGGGTCAATCTGCGAATAATCGGCGACGCGGCGCGTCAGCGTGGAAAACTCCATCGCCTTCAGGAAGGCGATCAGCTTGCGTGCATCGGGCTCGTGGACCGCGAGGTCGTCGAGCGGCACCTCCAGCTTGACCTTGTCGTCGAGCAGCACGAGCTGCCGCGAGATACGAGCCTTTTCCGCATTCTCGATCAGCGCCTCGCGGCGCTTGGGCTGCTTGATCTCGCCGGCCCGGAACAGCAACTGCTCGAGGTCGCCATATTCGACGATCAATTGCGCCGCGGTCTTGATGCCGATGCCTGGCACGCCCGGCACGTTGTCGGTGGAATCGCCGGCGAGCGCCTGCACCTCGACCACCTTCTCCGGTGGCACGCCGAACTTCTCGATCACCTCGGGGATGCCGATGCGGCGATCCTTCATGGTGTCGTACATGGTGACGCAGTCGGTCACGAGCTGCATCAGGTCCTTGTCGGAGGAGACGATGGTCGCGGTCGCGCCGCGCTCGCAGGCCTCCCGCACATAGGTCGCGATCAGATCGTCGGCTTCAAAACCGCCCTGCTCCAGGCAGGGCAGGTCGAAGGCGCGCACGGCTTCGCGGATCAACGCGAATTGCGGGATCAGATCGTCCGGCGCCGGCGGCCGGTGCGCCTTGTATTCGGGATAGATCTTGTTGCGGAACGTCACTTCCGACTTGTCGAACACGATCGCCAGATGCGTCGGCCGATTGTCGGGGGGCATGTCGCGCAACAGCTTCCACAGCATGTTGCAGAAGCCAAGCACGGCATTGACCTGCAAGCCGTCGGATTTTCGGTTCAGCGGCGGCAGCGCGTGATAGGCGCGAAAGATGTAGCCGGAACCATCGACCAGGAAGATGTGGTCGCCCTTGCCGAGCGCCTTCGCGGCAACCGGTTTGGCAGCAGCTGTCGCCGCGGGTTTGGTGTCGGCTTTGGCGGAGGTCTTCGGGGAGGTTTTTGGCATGGCCGCAATGTATGAATTTTTGCGGCAAAAGACAGCCTCGACTGGCGGCAATTTTGACGTCTCGCACAGGCAAATCGTGGCATCGGCATAGCTGCGAAGTCAGGTCAGGCAGCCTTCAATGAAACTCGCCACTGCGCGCACCGCGGGCGTGCGGCGCAGGTCGCGATGGAGAACCAGCCAGACCTCACGGCCAACCGGGCGCCCGCCGATGTCATGGCGCTCCAGCCGCGGGTCGGCCTCGCCAAGGAATCTCGGCAGGGCCGCGAGCCCAATTCCGGTCCTGGCGGCTGCGGCCTGGTTCTCAAGATCGTTGGTGCGAAGCACGATCTCACGCGTGCCGGCGAAGCGCCTCAGCCATCGCTGTTGGGGAACGTCATCCATGCTGGAATCGTAGGCGACGAAGGCGAAGGCATGCGGAGGCGTCGTCTTCAGATAGTCGGGCGAGCCGTAGAGGGCGAACTCGAAATAGCCGATCTTGCGGGCGATCAGCCCCGGCTCCATTGGGCGCGACAAGCGAAGCGCCAGATCGGCTTCGCGGCGATTGATCGAGGCTGTGCGCTTCTCGCCGATTAGCTTGATTGTGATGCCAGGATGTTTTTGCCGCAGCCCTATCAGCTTCGGCGCGATCAGGAGATTGGCGAGCGACGGTGGCGCGCTGATCGTGATCTCGCCGCCGATCTCGGATTTTGAGGCTTGCGCGGCGCGCTCCACCGCAAATGCCGTCTCCACCATTGGAGCCCCGATCTTGGCGATGCGCTTGCCGTCCTCGGTGAGCTCATAGCTGCGCGGCCTGCGGTCCACGAGCTTCAGCGACATGACAGTTTCCAGGGCGGCGACGCGGCGGGCCACGGTCACATGGTCGACGCCGAGACTCCTGGCCGCGGCCGACAGGCTGCCCTCACGCGCGAGCGCCAGGAAATGTTGCAGATCGGTCCAGTCCATTGTGCGATTTCTCACAGCAAGATCTCGATTATGAGCAGTTTCGCAGATTTTCGGACCGATCCATAGTTCTTCCATCGTCGACAGGAGAAACTCGATATGGCGGTAATCGTGAGGTTGAAGGCGCCCGGCGGTGCGGAGCAGCTCGAACTGGCGAGCGCCGAACTGCCACCGCCGGCTAGCGGCGAAGTCCGGCTGCGACAGACCGCGATTGGCGTCAATTTCATCGACATCTATCAGCGCATGGGTCTCTACGCGCTCCCGCCCGAGCGGATTCCCGGCGTTGAGGCGGTGGGCATCGTCGCGCAACTGGGCGCTGATGTGAGCGGCCTCGATGTCGGGGACCGCGTCGCTTATGCGGGGGCACCGGTCGGCGCTTATGCGTCCGAACGCAATTTGCCGGCCTGGCGTTGCGTGAGGATTCCCGCGAACTTGCCGGATGAGGTCGTTGCGTCGGCATTCGTCAAAGGCATTACGGCCGACATGCTGCTCACTCGCGTTTTCCCCGTCGGTCGCGGGACGACTATTCTCGTTCACAGCGCCGCGGGCGGGCTCGGGCAGTTGTTGGCGCGCTGGGCCAGTGCGCTCGGGGCGGTCGTGATCGGCGCTGTCGGTTCGCCGGCGAAGGTCGAAACCGCCCGTGCTGCCGGCGCGCGTCATGTAATCGTCGGGCGTGGCGCTGATTTTGCGGCCGCCGTCGCCGACTTCACCGCCGGGCGAGGCGTCGATGTCGCCTACGACGGCGTCGGCGCGACGACCTTGCAAAAGACGCTCGGCTGCGTGCGACCATTCGGCGTGGTGGCGAGCATCGGCCAGTCAGCCGGGCCGATCCCGCTTCTCGACGTCAACGATCTCGGGCCACGGCGCAGCCTGATGTTGGCGCGGCCGAGCGTCATGGCCCACATGAACGATGCCGATGCATATCGCTGTTCCGCGGAGCGGGTGCTTGCTGCGATGGCCGACGGCGTGCTCCGGGTGACCGGCAAGGCCTACAGCCTGCGGGACGCAGCGCAGGCTCAAGCTGACCTGGAAGCCGGGCGTACGACAGGAGCCTTGTATCTGCGACCTTGAGCGGCTATTCCGCCGCCTGCAACACGGCCGCAGCCTTCTTCGGCGCGATCCACAATGCATCGGGCCGCTCGAACAGGAAGTCGGCGCGCAGCCGTAGCGCGCCCTGCCAGATCGCGAGCGATCCGAGTAGGCCGACGATGGTGACGATCAGCGATACCGCGCCGATGTCGGTGATGATTCCGGTGTGCAGGAGCAGTGTGCGTGTCGCTGCCATCGGCAGGAAGAAGGCGAGATAGATCACGATCGAATGCTCGCCGAAGAAGCGCAGGACATTGAACCGTCGCGCGCGTGCCAGCAGCGTGCCCATGGTGATGATGGCGCAGGCGCCGGCGAAGCCGAGCACAAGAGAGACGATCTTCCATTCGCTGGCGCCGAGCGTGACCACGCTCGCATTGATCAGCGCCCAGGCCGCTAGCGCCATCAACGCCGGCGCCGGATGATTGCAGGCGCGGTCCGCCAGCGCGAACACGTAAGGCGCGAACAGATAGCCCGAATAGAAATAGACGAAACGCGCGCAGAATTCGTCGATCGCGGTCCAGCCGGTCGCGATGCGCGCCGACTCCAGTGCAGCCGCGACGATCCAGATCGCAAGCGGGGGGATTCGCCGTGTCATTTTTGTGACGACGAAGAAAAACGGCAGGAGATAGATGAACCAGAGCGTGCCGAACGGCTCGATGAAGGATTCGAGATAGAGCACGCCAGCGTCGCGCCAGCTGGTTTCGGCCGCGAAGGCGGGAGCCTTGAAACCGAACTGGATTGTCACCCAAACGACATAAAAATAAGCGAAATGCACCACCTTGCGATCGAGATAGGTCCGCCAATCCCGGTCGATCACCAGTGGCAGGAACAGGCCCGAAATCAGGAAAAAGTCCGGCATCCGAAACGGCTTTGCAAAGGCCACCAGGACATGCATGAAACCGGTCTCGCCGGCGGCGAGTTCGACCCCCAGCACCGAATGCATCATCACCACCATGACGATGCAGATGCCCTTGGCGTAGTCGACCCAGTCGACACGCGCGGCTGCGGTGGCGTTGGGAAGCCCCCCGCTCGCGATTGTGCCTGATGGTGCCATGGTGTCCCTTTTCGAGGCGCGTTCCGCCCGGTCTTGTCCGGGGCCGGGGCAGTGTCGCGCTTTACGGTTTCCGAGTTCTTTACCGGTACAAATCGCGTGCCGGTTTGCGAACGCGGGCCCTTCCTTCCCCACGGGAAAATGCTAAACCGCCCCGGTTGGGGTTTCGTTAACCAAGAGAAACAGGGACTTTCATGCGCATCACGATGATCGGTACGGGTTACGTGGGACTGGTGTCCGGAGCCTGCTTTGCCGATTTCGGCCACGACGTCATCTGCGTCGATAAGGACGACAGGAAGATTGCAGCCCTTCATCGCGGTGAGATTCCGATCTATGAGCCGGGCCTCGACGAGCTGGTCGCAAACAACGTCAAAGCCAAGCGTCTGAGCTTCACCACCGACCTGTCGAAGCCGGTGGCCGACGCCGACGCCGTGTTCATCGCGGTCGGTACGCCCTCCCGCCGTGGCGATGGTCATGCCGATCTCTCCTACGTCTACGCCGCCGCGAAGGAGATCGCACAGTCGCTGCAAGGCTTCACCGTCGTGGTGACCAAATCGACCGTGCCGGTCGGCACCGGCGACGAGGTCGAGCGCATCATGCGCGAGACCAATCCCAAGGCCGACGTGGTCGTCGCCTCGAACCCTGAATTCCTGCGCGAAGGCGCGGCGATCCGCGACTTCAAGTTCCCCGACCGCGTCGTGGTCGGCACCGACGACGAACGCGGCCGCAAGGTGATGGGCGACATCTACCGCCCGCTGTCGCTGAACCAGGCGCCGCTGATGTTCACCGCACGCCGCACCGCCGAGATGATCAAATACGCCGCGAATGCGTTCCTGGCGACCAAGATCACCTTCATCAACGAGATCGCGGACCTTTCCGAAAAGGTCGGCGCCAACGTCCAGGAGGTCGCCCGCGGCATTGGCCTGGACAACCGCATCGGCACCAAGTTCCTGCACGCCGGTCCCGGCTTCGGCGGCTCCTGCTTCCCGAAGGACACCAAGGCGCTGATCAAGATCGCGCAGGATTACGACGTCTCCTTGCGCATCGTCGAATCCGTGCTCGCCGTCAACGAGAACCGCAAGCGCGCGATGGCGCGCAAGGTCAGCCAGGCGCTCGGCGGCTCGCTGCGCGGCAAGACCATCGCGGTGCTGGGCCTCACCTTCAAGCCCGACACCGACGACATGCGCGATGCGCCGTCGATCCCGCTGGTCACCGGCCTCCTCGACATGGGCGCGAAGGTCAAGGCCTTCGATCCCGTCGGCATGGAGCAGGCGAAAACCGAGCTGCCGAACATCACCTATTGCGAGGACGCCTATGCCTGCGCTGAAGGAGCCGATGCAGTCGTCGTCGTCACTGAGTGGACGCAGTTCCGCGGCCTTGATCTCGACCGGCTGAAAGCGACCATGGCCCAGCCCGTCGTCGTCGACCTCCGCAATATCTTCAACCCGCAGGACATGGCGGCCGCCGGCTTCACCTACGAGAGCGTCGGGCGGCCACCGGTGCGGGGCTGATAGCGACACATTGTTGTCATACCCCGCGCAGACGGGGTATCCAGTACGACGAGATCTTCGGAATGGCCGGGATCTGAATTGACTGGATCGCTTGCCTGGTGTGCCTTGCGCACAAGGCGGGCGGTGACGGACCGAGCCTCTTGCCCCGCAGCTTCGACACGCCCCTTCCGATCGATGCCGTGCTCGACGATTTGTCGCGCACGCTGGAGGCGCGCAACGCCGCCGTGCTGGTGGCGCCGCCCGGGGCCGGCAAGACCACGCGCGTGCCACTCGCGCTTTTGGACGCACCCTGGGCCAGGGGCAAGAAGATCATCGTGCTGGAGCCGCGGCGCATCGCGGCCCGCGCCAGCGCCGACCGTATGGCAAAGTCGCTCGGCGAGCGCGCCGGCGAAACCGTCGGCTACCGCGTTCGCTTTGGTTCAAAAATTTCGCGCACAACGCGCATCGAGGTGGTGACCGAGGGCATCTTCACCCGCCAGATCCTCGACGATCCCGAGCTCTCCGGCATTGCCGCGATCCTGTTCGACGAATTCCACGAGCGCTCGCTCGATGCCGATCTCGGCCTTGCGCTGGCGCGTGACGCGCAAACGGGTCTGCGCGAGGACCTCCGCATTCTCGTGATGTCGGCCACGCTCGACGGTGCCCGCGTCGCAAAGCTGCTCGGCGAGGCGCCTGTCGTCGAGAGCGAGGGCCGCGCGTTTCCCGTCGAGACGCGCTATCTCGGTCGCAAGGCGGATGCGCCAATCGAGCGGCAGATGGCGGATGCAATCGCCTCCGCGCTGCGCGTCGACAGCGGCTCGGTGCTGGCGTTCCTGCCGGGCGCGGCCGAAATCCGCCGAACTCAGAATTTCCTCGTTGAGCGCGTGCAGGATGCCAGTATCGAAATCGTGCCGCTGTTCGGTGCGCTCGATGCCGCCGTGCAGGACCGCGCCATCGCGCCGGCCCCGAAGGGCACGCGAAAAGTGGTGCTGGCGACATCGATCGCGGAGACCTCGCTGACCATCGAAGGCGTCCGCATCGTGGTCGATTCCGGTCTCGCCCGCGTACCGCGCTATGAGCCCGACATTGGCCTGACCCGTCTCGAGACGGTGCGTGCCGCGCGCGCGGCGGTGGACCAGCGCCGTGGCCGCGCCGGACGCACCGAGCCCGGTGTCTGCTACCGGCTCTGGGACGAGCCGCAGACGGCCTCGCTCGCGCCTTACACCCAGCCGGAGATTCTCAGCGCCGATCTGTCGTCGCTTGTGCTCGATCTCGCGCAATGGGGTGTGGCTGATCCCGCAGCGCTGTCGTTCCTCGATCCGCCGCCGCAGCCGGCCTGGAAGGAAGCCAAAAGCCTGCTGTCCGAGCTCAACGCGCTCGATGGCGACGGCCGCATCACGGCGGAAGGCAAGAGCCTGCGCGCGTTGGCGCTGCCGCCGCGGCTGGCGCGCATGATCGTGGATTCGCATCGCGCCGGCGCGGGCGAGGACGCCGCCGAGATCGCTGCCATCCTCACCGAGCGCGGGCTCGGCGGCGACAGCGCCGATCTCGAGCACAGGCGTGACCAGTTCCGCCGCGACCGTTCGCCGCGGGCCGCGAGCGCGCGCGACCTGGTGCGCCGTTGGGCGTCACAGGTGGCGGCGTCCGAGAAAGCAGGGCCGCAGGAAGATCTCTCGACCGGCCTGATGCTCGCTTATGCCTTCCCGGACCGAGTCGCGCGCAATCGCGGCAATGGCAGCTTTGTGCTCGCCAACGGCCGAGGCGCCGCGGTGGAGCAGACCTCGTCGCTCGCCCGTGCGCCCTATATCGCGATCGGCGAGATGACGGGAACGGCGGCAAGCGGGCGTATCCTGCTCGCCGCGCCGCTCGGCGAGGACGACATCGAGCGGCATTTTGCCGAGCATATCGAGGCGGTCGACGAGATTTCCTTCGACCGCGGTGCGATGTCGCTGCGTGCGCGGCGCAAGCGCACGCTGCATGCGATCACGCTCTCCGAGGCCACACTTGCGGTGTCGCCCTCGGAGGACACCGCACGTATCCTCGCCGACGGTCTCATTGCCGCAGGCCTCGACCGTCTGCCCTGGTCGAAGACCGCAAAACAATGGCGCGACCGCGTGATGTTCCTGCGCAAGGCCGAAGGCGACAGCTGGCCCGACCTTTCGGACGGCGGATTGATCGCGCGGCGCGACGACTGGCTGGTGCCGGCGCTCTACGACAAGATTGCGCTGAAGGATATCTCGGCCGGCGATCTCTCCGACGCGCTGATGGCGCTATTGCCGTGGGAGATGCGCGCGCGGCTCGATCGCGAAGCGCCGACGCACTTCGAGGCGCCGACCGGTAGCGCGCTCGCGATCGACTATGAGGCCGAGCAGGGGCCGACCATCGCGGTGCGGCTCCAGGAATTGTTCGGGCTCAACACCCATCCATCGATCGCGGCCGGCAAGGTGCCGCTGGTGCTGGAGCTGCTGTCGCCGGCGCAGCGTCCGGTGCAGGTGACGCGCGATCTTCCCGGTTTCTGGCGCGGCAGCTACGCGGCCGTCCGCTCCGACCTGCGCGGCCGCTACCCGCGCCATCCCTGGCCGGACGATCCGGCGAGCGCGCTGCCGACCCGCCGGGCCAAGCCGCGCGGCACCTGAGCCCACCGCATTAACCGTTCGCTCATCCTATTCGCCAAAATGGCACCGGCCCGGCCGCAACTCCGCTCGCGGCAGGGCAGGCGGCGTGGTGAAATCGTGCTTTCGGGTCCAGGTGGTGTCATGCGTAACATAATGATCTTCGCGGCCATCATGATCGGGCTCGGCACCTTCATGGCGCAGATGGCAGACAAGATGAGCTCCGCCTCGGCCACCTCAGCGCCGCGCGCGAATGCCGCGGTCGCGCCGACAGCTCCGGTCGGCGGCCGCAGCCTCAGCATTCCCCGCGATGGCCGCGGTCATTTCCAGACCGAGGGCCGTGTCGACGGCCAGCGCATCGGCTTCATGGTCGACACCGGCGCCTCCGTGGTTGCGCTCAACGAGACGTCGGCCGCACGCTTCGGCCTCCGCCCCTCGCGCAGCGAATACAATGCGACCGTCACCACCGCCAACGGCACCATCAAGGCCGCCCGCGCCCGCATCGCCATGCTCGATGTCGGCGGCATCATCGTGCGCGACGTCGATGCCATGGTTCTGCCGGACGAGGCACTGTCGGAAAACCTGCTCGGTCTCTCCTTCCTGTCCCGCCTGAAGCGCTTTGAGTACGCCAACGGCCAGATGGTGCTGGAGCAGTAGTCCGGGCCGATTGTTTCCGGATGCTCGCGGCCGGTAAGGTTTCCCCGTTACCAAACTGCCGCAATTATCGGCCATAAGCCTCCCATCCCGCCTTCCGCTGCGGCCCGGCATTCGCTAAGGCTGCCAATTCCTGCTTTTTTCACGAGACCGTCTCAATGTTCCCAAAGCCGAAATCCGTGTTGCTGCCCAACACCTACGCCTTCGAATCCGAGCCGATGGTGAAGCCCACGGGTTTCCGCGAATACGACGCGCGGTGGTTGTTCCAGAAGGAGATCAACCTGATGGGCGTGCAGGCGCTCGGCATGGGGCTGGGTGCGCTGATCGCCGAGCTCGGCGTCAGCCAAGAGATCGTCACCGGCCACGATTTTCGCGGTTATTCGGCCTCGATCAAATACGCGCTGATCTCGGGCCTGATGGCGGCGGGCTGCAAGGTGCACGACATCGGCCTTGCGGTGACGCCGATGGCCTATTTCGCGCAGTTCGATCTCGACGTGCCCTGCGTCGCCATGGTCACGGCCTCGCACAACGATAATGGCTGGACCGGCGTGAAGATGGGAGCCAACCGTCCGCTGACCTTTGGCCCCGACGAGATGACGCGTTTAAAGGAGATCGTGCTCAACGCCGAGTTCAAGAACAAGGTCGGCGGCTCCTACCAGTTCCACGAGAATTATCCGGCGCGCTACATCGCCGATCTCACCAACCGTCCGAAGCTGAAGCGCAAGCTCAAGGTCGTCGCGGCCTGCGGCAACGGTACCGCGGGCGCCTTCGCGCCGCAGGTGCTGGAGGCGATCGGCTGCGAGGTGATCCCGCTCGACACCGAGCTCGACCACACCTTCCCGAAATACAATCCGAATCCGGAAGACATGGAGATGCTGCATGCGATCCGCGACGCGGTGCTGCATCACAAGGCCGATGTGGGCTTGGGCTTCGACGGTGACGGCGATCGCTGCGGCGTCGTCGACAACACCGGCGAAGAGATCTTTGCCGACAAGGTCGGCGTGATGCTGGCGCGCGACATGTCGGCGATCCACAAGGACGCGCAGTTCATCGTCGACGTGAAATCGACCGGCCTGTTCATCACCGATCCCGTGCTCCAGAAGCAGGGCGCCAAGACCGCCTATTGGAAGACCGGCCATTCCTACATGAAGCGCCGCACCAACGAGACCGGCGCGCTCGCGGGCTTCGAGAAGTCGGGCCATTTCTTCTTCAACAAGCCGTATGGACGCGGTTACGACGACGGTCTGGTGTCAGCGATTGCGATCTGCGACATGCTCGACCGCGCGCCTGGCAAGTCGATGGCCGATCTGAAGAACGCGCTGCCGAAAACCTGGTCGTCGCCGACGATGTCGCCGCATTGCGCCGATGAAGTGAAATACGGCGTCATCGACGCCGTTGTGAAACACTTCGAGGCGCTCGAGAAGAAGGGCGCCAAGATCGGGGGGCAATCGATCCGCGATCTCGTCACCGTCAACGGCGTCCGCGTCACGGTCGAGGACGGCAGCTGGGGCCTGGTGCGCGCCTCCTCCAACAAGCCCGAGCTCGTCGTCGTGGTCGAGAGCCCGGTGTCCGAGCAGCGCATGCACGACATGTTCGAGATGGTGAACAGCGTGCTGCGCACGCATCCAGAAGTCGGCGAGTACAATCAGAAGATCTGAGCGCTGGCGAGCGCTCAGCCACCCGGCGGCCCGAACAGCGCGCGGAGCTTCGCGCCTGTTCCCCGCGCCTTCCAGGCATCCTCGAACATCGCGATCCATTCGCCGAGTGCGATCCGGATCGGATTGAAGGACGGCGTGCCGCCGATGAGGCCGAAGCGAAGCGGCTCTCCGGGACGTTCGGCAAAGGTGCCGAACAGGCGATCGAACACGATCAGGACTCCGCCGTAGTTCTTGTCGAGGCACGGTTCGTTGCAGGCATGATGCACGCGATGATGGCTCGGCGTATTGAGCACCCATTCGAGCACGCCGAGTTTCGGCGCGAACTCGCTGTGGATGAAGAACTGGTAGAACAGGTTGATCCCGAGCATTGCGACGATCGCGAGGGGATGGAAACCGATCAGCGCGAGCGGCAGGAAGAAGAGAAAATTGCCGGAGATGTTGCCGGTCCAGCCGAGCCTTATCGCCGCCGTCAGGTTCAGCCGCGTCGTCGAGTGATGCACCGCATGGGTCGCCCACATCCAGCGAATGCGGTGCGAGGCGCGGTGCTGCCAGTAGTAGAGAAACTCGCTGCCGAGGAACAATCCGGCGAGCGTGAGCGGCTCGGTCTGCGAAAAGTCGAACAGGCGGTGTTGGTACAAGAACGCGAACGGCACGGCGAGAATGCCGGCTTCGAGCGCACGCAGCAGGTTCTGCCCCAGCGCGACGCCGAATGACGCAGCGCTCTCGCGCCAGTCATGCGTCTCGTGATGGGCGAGCCGGCCGATGCCGTATTCGAGCAACATAAGGCCGATTGCGGTCGCGAGGATCATACGCCGGAGCATCGGATCGAGCAGGAGTGAAGCGTAACCCACGGTACCCTCCTATTTCGGCACCACGCCTGCGGTGATGGCGCGATCCCGCAGCGTCTGCGCCCGCGGCATCACTTGCGCGCAGGCGGCGCTGAGCTGGTCGGGATGGGATTTGAGGCAGGCGAGGATGCGTCCGCCGCCCGGCGTGACGTTACTGCACAGGCGGTCATAGTCGGCGCTGCAGGCCCGCAGCAGGATCATCGCTTCGCTGCGCATATCGGCGGGCACTTGAGCCTGCGCGAGACCGGGCGTGACGGTCGCGGCCATCAGCACGGCTGCGATGGCGACGCGCATCGGTGAAGCGAAATTTGCGATGTTGGACATGTCGTTCTCCTTGTTGGACGTTCGAGGAACAAGCCGCCGCCGCGTGGGGCCAGCGCGACGACGGCTCGGCCCAGCTCAGCGCGAGATCGAGCCGGTGCGGGTGTAGGTGTTGCCGGCCGGGCCGGTGCGGGTGACGTTGCGCGTGCAGCTTCCATTGGCGCAGCTGCCGGTCGCGGTGACGCTGGAGGTGCCGCGCGGACCGGAGCCGGTCGCCGAGCGCGTCCAGGCATTGGCGTCGGCGGCAGCGGCAACCGAAAGGGCGCCGATGACGAGGGAGGTGAGGAAGAACTTGGTCATGATCGTCGTCTCCTTGTGGGGGCTGCCATGTGCGGAAGCCATGCGAGGAGACTGAGGCCGCGGCATCTCGGCCACATCGCCGGGAAGAAACGATTGTTATGGGTTTGTCGGACGCGTGTAACACTGTGTAACAACGGGCCTTGCGCCCTTGCGTGGCGCGCGCGGTCGGCCACAATGCGGCGATGAACGCGCAGGCAGCCACGATTCTGATGGTGGAGGACGATCCCGAGATCAGTCGCCTCGTCGCCGATTTCATGCGGCGCGAGGGGTTCGAGGTTGCCTGCGTCGGCGATGGCAAGGCGATGGACGCGATGCTCCAGCGCCTGCGGCCGGATCTCGTGATCCTCGACCTGATGCTGCCGGGCGAGGACGGGTTGTCGATCTGCCGCCGCTTGCGCACGGATGATTCCATCCCGATCCTGATGCTCACCGCCAAGAGCGACGAGATCGATCGCGTCGTCGGGCTCGAAATGGGCGCCGATGACTATCTCGCAAAGCCGTTCGGCCCTCGCGAGCTGTTGGCGCGGGTGCGCGCCATCTTGCGCCGCGCCAACGGCACGCCGGCAAAGCCCCTGGTGCGCCGCTTCACGTTCGATCGCTTCGTGATCGATCTCGATGCCCGCAGCGTCGAGACGGTCGAGGCCGAGATATCAGCGCTGCAATTGACCAGCGCCGAGTTCGACCTGCTCGGCTGCTTCGTGCAGCGGCCGCGCCGGGTGCTGACCCGCGACCAGATCCTCGACTGGACGCGCGGGCGATCGGCCGAACCGTTCGATCGCACGGTCGACATGCTGATCTCGCGGCTGCGCAAGAAGCTCGACGGCGCGAGCCCCGGCTCCAATCTGATCACGACGGTGCGCAATGGCGGCTATCTGTTCACCGCTGCCGTCAAGCAGGTCTCGTGATGCTGCGGGTGACGCTGGCCGCGCGGCTGGCCCTGATCGGCCTGATCGGATTCTCGGTGGTGGTCACCGTCGTGGTGGCGATCTTCTACCGCACCACGGTGCACGAGAACGCGCTGACGCGGCCCACGCCGGAGCGCCTCGATGCGCTGGCGACCTTGCTCGAGCGCACGGCCGCCGGCTCGCGGCAGTTGGTGCTGGACGCAGTGTCATCGCCGCAATTCATGGTGCGGATCATGCCGTCGGCCGCACCCGTCGGCGGCGAGACGCCGGAGCAGCAGCAACAATTGCGCGAGACCTATGCGGCCGGTCTTGCAGGGCGCTCCGTCGAGATCGTGTCGCCGCCCGATCATCGGGTCGCGCACCTGTTTCCACGCATCGCGCGGTTGATGGCCAACGCGATCGAATTCCGCATCGGCCTGCGCAGCGGCGAGCTCTTGATCATCGATGCCTATACCCGTCTGCCGGTGACGCCGCTCGGCCTGCCCGTCGGCTTTGGCGCAGGGCTGTTCGGATCGATCGTGGCGCTGCTGGCGTTGCTGGTCATGCAGCGCGAGACGCGGCCGCTGGCGCGGCTCGCAGCAGCCGTCGATCGCGTCGACCTGTCGGCCGATCCGCCGCCGCTGCCGGACGCAAAGCGCAGCGCGCCGGAGATCCGCGCCGTCATCGCTGCATTCAACCGTTTGCAGGGCCGGCTTGCCGAGATGCTGCGTGCGCGCATGACCTTGGTCGGCGGCATCGCCCATGATGTCAGGACGTTTGCCACGAGGCTGCGGCTGCGCGTCGAGCACATCCCCGACGATGCCGAGCGGCAGCGGGCGGTTGCCGATATCGACGACATGATCCGCCTGCTCGACGACGCGCTGTTGTCGACACGGGCGGGCGCCGGCGGCCTGTCGCAGGAAATGGTCGAGCTTGCCGCGCTGATCTCCGCCGAGGTGCACGATCGCCGCGCCCAGGGCGCCCCGGTCGATCTGGTCACCGACGAGCGCGCCCGCGACGCGATCGTGCTCGGCGACCGGCTGGCGCTGCGGCGGATCCTTGCCAACATCATCGACAACGCGCTCGCCTATGGCCATGCGGCGCATGTGCGGACGGCGTGGAAGGATGGTGCGGTCGTCGTGTCGATCGACGACGAGGGGGCGGGCATTCCCGCCGATCAGCGGCAGACCGTGCTGGAGCCGTTCCACCGGCTGGAGAAGTCGCGCAACCGCGGGACGGGCGGTGCCGGTCTTGGCCTCGCCGTGGTGCGCAGCCTGGTGGAGGCCCACGGCGGCACGATCGAAATTGCCGCGGCCTCGAGCGGTGGCACGCGGGTGACTATCGCGCTGCCGGTGTTTCGGCCGGGTTGAGCCTTATGCCGCCACCACTGCCGGGATCGGCAGCGTCGTGACCGACTTGATCTTCTCCATCGCGAAGCGCGAGGTGACGTTCTTCAGCGGCACGGCGCTGATCAATTTCTTGTAGAAGACATCATAGGCCTGCATGTCCGCGACCACGACGCGCAGCATGTAATCGACGTCGCCGGCCATGCGATAAAATTCCATCACCTCGGGCATGGCGCTGACGGCCTCGGCGAATCTCTTGAGCCAGGCGTCGGAATGGTCGGCGCTCTCGACCGAGACGAACACGGAGATGCCGAGCCCGATCTTGTTCTGATCGACCAGCGCGACCCGCTTGAGGATCACACCGTCCGCCTCCAGGCGCTGGATGCGCTTCCAGCAGGGGGTCGATGACAGTCCGACGCGATCGCCGATCTCGGCGACGGAAAGGGAGGCGTCCTCCTGGAGCACCATCAGGATCTTGCGGTCGATGGCATCGAGGCGGCGGTTGGTCTCGGGGATCTGGACAGCGGCATCGGTCATTTTGAAGAACTTTGTTTCATTATGGCGGCTAGTTTTCGTCATATAGAGAAAAATCTTCTACTGCAAGCCCATATTCTTGGCTGCGGGCCGGAACAGCTCTAAAGCCGATTTTGCAAAAACCTTTCAACTTCAATACGTTGCGGTGCGGCTGGGCCGCCGCCATGGCGCGTGCATTTCAGCGCCGCGGCGGCCGCGGCGAATCGCAGCGCCTCTCGCACGCCGCCGCCCTGGGCGAGCGCAAGCGTGAAGGCGCCGTGGAAGACGTCTCCAGCGCCGAGCGTATCCACGGCCTCGACCGGAAAGGCCGGCGTCTCCTCCAGTTCGTGCCTCTCGTTCAGCCAGATCGTGCCGCGCGGGCCGCGGGTGGCGGCGAGGAAAGCCGGCGTCAGGGTGGCCAGGCGCTTCAAGGCCTCACCATCGTCGGCCGCATCAGCCGTTTCTTGCACCTGCTCGCTGGCGAACAACAGATGCGAGGCGGCGGTGAAGAGGCCGTCTGTCAACGGCATCGCCCGGTCGACGCCGACGATGACGGCAATGCCGCGCCGGCGCGCCTCGGTGCAGAGATCGATGCAGAATGCGGCGCAACGGCTTTCGACGAGAACAGCCTGGCAATCGGCCAGCAGTTGGTCGGCATGCGCCAGCTTCACGGTCCACAGCGCGGGATCGCGATAGATCGTCAGCGTCCGCTCGCCGGACGGCTCGATCATGATCGCCGAGACCGGCGTCATCAGCCCTTTCATGCGCACGACATGCGTGGTCTCGATGCCTTCGGCGGCCATCCGCTCCCGGATGAAGCCGCTCGACGTCTCGCCGGCATCACCCATCGGGCCTGCGAAGGCGACACGGCCGCCGAGCCGCGCGATGGCGATTGCGGCATTGAGCGCGTTGCCGCCGCAGATTTCTGCGAGATGGCTGGCGTTGGCCTTGCTCCCACGGTCGGGCACGGCCTCGACACGAAAAGTGAGGTCGCGCACGGGAATGCCGATGCAGAGGATGCGCGGCGCGATCCCGGGTGCAGCCATTGGTGGTCAGCTCTTGTCGTGCACCCAGCGCCCGAGCAGGTGATGGGCGATGGCGAAGGGATGCGGACCGGCGAGCCCGTCCGGATGCGTCCGCGTCAGCATCTTTGCGGCCTCCTCGCGCGTGAACCAGCGCGCATCCTCGAGCTCCGAATGGTCGACGACGACATCCTCGTTCAGCGCCCGCGCGCTGCACCCGATCATCAACGACGACGGATAGGGCCAGGGTTGCGTCATGTAATAAGCGACGTCCGTGCAGTGGATTCCGGATTCTTCGAGGATCTCGCGGCGCACCGCGTCCTCGATCGTCTCGGCAGCCTCGACGAAGCCGGCAAGGCACGAATACATGCCCGGCGGAAACTGCTTCTGGCGGCCAAGCAGGCATTTGTCACCGGAGGCCACCAGCATGATCACGACCGGGTCGGTGCGCGGAAAGTGCTCGGCCTTGCAAGCGGGGCATTCGCGTTTCCAGCCGCCTTCCTTCATCGCGCTGCGGGTGCCGCAATTGGCGCAATAGCCGTGGCGCTGATGCCAGCCCACCATCGACTTCGCCATCGCGATCGCCGACAGCTCCTGTGGCGGGACCGCGCCCTGCATCGCCATGCCGCGCAGCTCGGTGATGCTGTAGTCCTCGCGGCCGATCAGCTTTTCGGCTGCGGCCTGCGGCATGCCCATGCCGAACATTGCGGCGCCGTCGCGCAAGCCCAGAAAGATCGTGCCGGGATTTGCGCCGCATTTCAGCGCCTCGTCGATTCCGAGCAGCGCGCGCACCTTGTCGCCCTCGCGCTTCACCAGCAGCGAGTCGCGGTAGACGACATAGGCGCGCGATGACGGCTTCTGCTCCATTGCGAACAGCTTTTCGTCATCGCGGCGCAGATGCGCGGCGCGGTCGAGGACATTGGTGACGAAGGCCGGCTGCCCCAGCGGAAACGAGTCGAATGCTGACATTTCTTGTTCTTTCAACCCAACCAGATTTTTCGGCGAAGCGCGCTGATGAAATTCTGCACTTCGGTGGCATCGTGCGCCAACGGCTTCATCACGCCCCAGACCGGGCGCGGCCAGGCGGCGTCACTGGTGCGGCGTGCGATGATGTGAACGTGAAGCTGCGGCACCAGATTGCCGAGTGCTGCGACATTGAGCTTGTCGCATTTGGTGATCTCCTTGAGCGCCCGCGAGACGCGCGAGATCTCCGTCATCAGCTGCGCCTGCTGCACCTCGTCGAGATCGATGATCTCGACGGCGTCAGGCCGCCGCGGCACCAGCAGCAGCCAGGGATAATGCGCGTCCTTGATGACCAGCACCTTCGACAGCGGCAGATCGCCGATGTCGATGGTGTCCTCTTTCAGGCGGGAGTGCAGCGACCAGGCGGGATCGGACATATGCGTTTCCGGACGGCCCGATGCGGGCGGGCGTGTTGGCGCCGACCATACGACAGGGAGTTGGCGGGGGGAAGGTGAGGGCTCCGCAGGGGCCGCATGCTCTGTTGTCGTCCCGGCGAAGGCCGGGACCCATACCCACAGGAAGAAGTTTGGCGAAAGCTCGTAGTGAAGTCTTGCCACGGTACGACTGCCTGCGCTCATCGATAGATCACGCGGTATGGGTCCCGGCCTTCGCCGGGACGACAGCGACCTACCCCTCCGCCAGCACCCGCGCATTGGCGCGGATCGAGGCTTCGCTGACGCCAATCCCGAGGCCCGGGCCGTCGGGCACGACAACGTGACCTCCGCGATTGGCAACGCGCTCCTCCAGCACATCCTCCGTCAGCACGTGATGCGGCATGTAGAATTCGCAGCCGAGCGAGATACCCGGCGTCGCCGCGATCAGCTGCGTGCCGGCGGCGAGCCCAATGCCGCCCTCCCACAGCGTGCCGCCATAGCCGGGCAAGCCGGCGATGTCGGCGATCGCCATGATGGCCTGGGCCTCGAACAGGCCGCCGGCCTTCATCAGCTTGACCGAGACGGCATCGGCCGCCTCGCGGCGCACCACCTCCATCATGTCGCGGCGGTCGAAACAGCTTTCGTCGGCGAGCACGGGTGTTTCCAAAGCCGCGGTGAGCTGCGCCATCACGTCGAGATATTTGCGCGGCACCGGCTGCTCGATAAAGGTCGGCGCAAATTGCTCGACGTCGCGCAGGATCTTGATGGCGCCGAACGGCGCTAAGGCCTGGTTGTAGTCGACGCGTAGATCGACCTTGTCGCCGAACTCTTTCCGGATCGCTTCGAGGTGGTCGAGGTCCTCGCGATGCGGTTTCACCCCGGTCTTGACCTTGTAGATGACATTGCCGTCCGGGACCATCTTTCGCATGCGGTCGAGATCGGCAGCGAAATCCGGGTCTGCGATCGAGAAGGAGAGGGGGATAGTGTCGCGCACCCGACCGCCAAGGAGATCGGCGACTGACAGCCCCGACGATTTCCCGACGATGTCGAGCAGCGCCATCTCGATTGCGACCTTCGCTTCGGCATGTCCGACCAGCGCGCGGTCGAGATCGGCCATCAGCGCGCGGATGCGGCGCACGGGCTTGCCCAGCAGGATCGGCCGCAAATAGATGTCGAGCGCGGAGAACGCCGCCTCCGGCGTTCCCGTAAAGACCTCCCACGGCGCCGCCTCGCCCCAGCCGATCAGGCCGTCGCTCGAGGTGAGCTCGATCAGCACGCGCTTGACCGTGCCCTTGACGTTGCCGACGCCTTGCAAGCGCGCCATCTTGATCGGGCTCTCGATCAAAAACAGCCGGATGCGTTCGACCGTTGCTTCGGTCATGTCAGGCCTCCATTGACGTGCCAGACCTGGCCGGTGACGTAGGATGCTATTGGCGATGCGAGGAAGGCGATGATCTCGGCGACTTCCTCGGGCCGCCCGCGGCGGCGCATCGGAATCAGCGCCTCGGTCGCGGCGATCTGCTCGGGCGAGAGCCGGCTCTCGCTCGGCTTGTCCTTGATGATGAGACCCGGCGCCACTGCGTTGACGGTGATGCCGTCTTTGGCGAGCTCGACTGCGGTGAGCCGCACCAACGCTTCCAGCGCGGCGCGACTCGCGGCGGTGGCTGCGAACGGCGCAAATTCAGGCCGGATCGCGTGCGCGACGAAGGAGGACACGGCCACGATGCGCGCATCGCGCCCGGCGCGCAGCAGCGGCAGCGCGGCCTCGACCATCCGCGTGAACGCGAGTGCCGATTCATCCATCGCCTGCCGGAACTGATCCGCCGGCGTGCCGATCGCGCTGCCGCGGCGGGCATGGCCGCCAACAAGGATCAATCCGTCGAGCCGGCCGAAGGCGGCTTGTGCAGCGGCGACGGCATCGGTGATGGCCGCTTCCTCCGCAAGGTCGCCGAGGCACTTTGTCGCCACAGCGCCTTTCGCTTCGGCGTCCGCCGCGGTGGCATCGAGGCCTTCCGCGTTCGCACGCGTGTGCAGCAGCAGCGCAGTGCCGGAGCCTGCGAGCAGTCTTGCGGTGGCGCGACCGATGCCGCTGGCGGCGCCGGTGACGAGGTAAACGCGGTCGAAATCAGGCATCACGGTGCAGTGGTGGCCGGCGGCAGCGCGCCGTTCCGGTGGAAATGACTGAGGAAGGCGCGCGTTGCGGCCTCCTGCGGATTGTCGATCACCTGCCGCGCCGGGCCCTCCTCGACGACGACACCGTCGCGCATGAAGATGAGCCGGTTGGCGACCTCGCGGGCAAAGGCGATCTCGTGGGTCACGATTACCATGGTCATGCCTTCGGACGCGAGCCGCTGCATCACGGCGAGCACCTCGCCGACGAGCTCGGGGTCGAGCGCGGAGGTGGCCTCGTCGAACAGCATGACATCCGGCTCCATCGCCAGCGCACGGGCGATGGCGACGCGCTGCTTCTGTCCGCCGGACAGCGTCGCCGGATATTGATCCGCCTTCTCGGCGAGGCCGACTTTTGCGAGCTGCGCGCGCGCGAGTTTCTCGGCGTCCGCCTTGGCCATGCGTCGCACCGTGACCGGTCCCTCCATCACGTTCTGGAGCGTCGTCATGTGCGGGAACAGATTGAAGTGCTGGAACACCATGCCGGTGGTGGCGCGGAATTTGGCCAGCGTCTTCACGCCGGGCAGCTTCGTGCCCTCGCCGAACTGGAAGCTTGTATCGCCGACGCGGACGCTGCCGCCGTCGGGCACGACCAGCAGGTTGATGCAGCGGAGCAGCGTCGACTTGCCGGAGCCGGACGGGCCGATCAGCGCCACCACGCCGCCCTTGGCGACGTCGAGATTGATGTTCTTCAGAACCGCGTTGCTGCCAAAGCTCTTGCGTAAGGCCCGGATCTCGATTTTCGAGGTGTTGTTGGAAGTCTCGCTCATTCGCCGACCGCCAGGTGCTTCTCGCCGCGGCGGACGATGATGGTGAGCGGAATCAGGATCGCCGCATAGGCAACCGCGACCGCAGTGTAGGTCTCCAGCGGCCGGTAGCTGTCATGGGCGGCGACCTGGCTCTGATAGACCAGGTCGGGCACCGCCAGCACCGAGACCAGCGAGGTGTTCTTGAACTGGATGATCGACTGGTTCATCAGCGCCGGGATCATGCGCTTGATCGCCTGCGGCAGCACGATGCGCCGCATGGCCTGGATCGGCGTCATGCCGAGTGCGGCGCCGGCCTCCGACTGGCCCCGGTCGATCGAGACGATGCCGCCGCGGATGATCTCCGAATAGAACGAGCCGCCATAGAGCGACAGCGCCAGCGCCGACGCCGTGATCGGCGTCATCTCGACACCGGCCAGGATCGGCAGCGCGTAATAGAACCAGATCAGCTGCACCAGGATCGGCGTGCAGCGGAATGCCTCGATGAAGGTGAGAGCGAGGAGACGCACGGCCTTGATGCGTGACAGGCTGCCGAAGGCGCCGAACAGGCCGAACAATAGCCCGAGCACGACGATGACGACGGTGAAGCCGACGGTGACGCCAAGCCCGTTGAGAAAGAGCCAGCGATAGCTCCAGAGAATGCCGAAGTCCCACTGATACATATTCTTTCGGACCTCAGTCGCGTAATGGCTTGGAAAGTTCGAGCCGCGCGCTCACTGCACCTCTCCCGCTTGCGGGAGAGGTCGGCGCGAAGCGCCGGGTGAGGGCTCCATCCGCTTGGGGAGTCTCCCTAGCGGAGACACCCTCACCCCAGCCCTCTCCCGCAAGCGGGAGAGGGAGTAGAGCGGTGCGTGCGGATCGAGACTGCCCCAAGTGCGCGATACCTTACAGCGAAACGCCCGGCGGAATGTCCGCCTCCGTCACGCCGACCAGCTCCATGTTGGTGATGATGGCGTTGCGGATGAAGCCGAGGCCCTTGTTGAAGTCGATCCAGGTGTTGACGTAGTCGCGCCAGGTCTTGTCGGTCTCGCGGCGGAAGCCGGCATTCGACGTGGTGGCGAAGATCGGCGTCGGCAGCACAAACTGGCCAAGCGAGGGGTTCTTCTTCAGCACGGTCAGCGACAGCATGGTGATCAGGCACTGCGCGTCGACGCGGCCGGTCTGGAGCGCGGCGGTGGCGTCGTCCGCGGTCTTCAGCCGCGAGATCTGCGCCTTCGGTGTCAGGCGGCTGACGACCTGGTCATGCGAGGAGCCCTGGTCGACCGCGATCTTGATGTCGGGCGAGTTCAACTCGGCCCAGCTCTTCGGCTTGAAGTCCTTTTTGCACAAAATGCCGAAGGCGTTGTTGAAGACCGGCACCGAGAAGTCGATCACCAGCGCGCGCTTCGGGGTCGGGTTGAGGCCGAAGAAGATGTCGATCTTGTTGGACTGGAGGTCGAGCACCGAATTGCCCCAGGTGGTCTCGGTGATATCGAGCTCGGCCTCCATGTCGTCGGCCAGCGCTTTCGCGATGTCGACGTAAAAGCCCTTCCACTGGCCGCTGGCGAGGTCCTTCATGTAATAGGGCGCGCCGCCGCCGACGGCGCCGATCCGCATCTTCTTGGTGCGCCGGATGCGGGCAAAGGTCGATTCGTTCGGATCGGCTGCCTGGGCCACGGCCGGCGAGGTCAGCGTGCCCGCGGCGGCTGCGCCAAGGGCGCCAAGCCCGACAATCGATGCAACATCTCGACGTGTAACCATTGGGACCAATCGCTTTTCTGGTTGGATGGAGTTCCGCTGGGCGTTCTTACCAAGGCGGCCCCAGCAGTGAAAGCACAGCCTATCGGCTGGGCAGGTCCGGAATTGCCCGGATGCTGGGCAAGATCAAGCCGTTCAAGGCGATACCCGCTTGCTTTCCGCTCCCTTTGGCTCCAAATAGGGACCGGGAGATTGGCGGTGGACGAGCCACTCGCCAACCGGGTCAGGTCCGGAAGGAAGCAGCCCTAACGAGGTCCGGATCGGGTCGCTCGTCAGTCTCCTGCCTGTTTTTTTCGAGCGAATTGCGCCGGCGGGCTTCCCGCCAGCGCGCTCCTGTCCGCAAAAGCCAGCCGAGAGACATTCCATTGCGGATCGACCGATGACCGACGCTGGCGCCCCTTCCAATCCTGACAGCGCCGGCCAGGCAACGCCCTACCGGGTTCTGGCGCGCAAATACCGCCCCTCCAATTTCGACGATCTAATCGGCCAGGAGGCCGTGGTCCGCACCGTTTCCAATGCGTTCGAGACCGGGCGCATTCCGCAGGCCTGGATCCTCACCGGCGTCCGCGGCGTCGGCAAGACCACCACCGCGCGTATCCTGGCCCGTGCGCTCAACTACGAGATGCCGGACGGCTCGGTGAAGGGTCCGACCATCCACATGCCGACGCTGGGCGTGCATTGCCAGGCGATCATGGAAAGCCGGCACATGGATGTGCTGGAGATGGACGCTGCGTCGCACACCGGCGTCGACGACGTCCGCCAGATCAATGACAGCGTGCGCTACGCGCCGGCGAGCGCCCGCTACAAGGTCTACATCATCGACGAAGTCCATATGCTGTCGACGGCGGCGTTCAACGCCTTCCTGAAGACGCTGGAGGAGCCGCCGGAGCACGCCAAGTTCGTGTTCGCCACGACGGAGATTCGCAAGGTTCCGGTCACCGTGCTGTCGCGCTGCCAGCGGTTTGATCTTCGCCGCGTCGAGGCGGACGTGCTGATGAAGCATCTCGCCAACATCGCGGCCAAGGAAAGCGTCGAGATCGAGCCGGAGGCGCTCGGCATCATCGCGCGCGCGGCCGAAGGCTCGGTGCGCGATTCGCTGTCGCTGCTCGACCAGGCGATCGCACATGCGGCGGGAGCCGTGAAGGCCGATGCGGTCAGGCAGATGCTGGGCCTTGCCGACCGCACCCGCGTCATCGATCTCTTCGATTCGCTCGCGCGCGGCGACATCGCGAGCGCCTTCAAGGAATTCCGCGACCAGTACGATGTCGGGGCCGATCCGATCGTCGTGCTTTCGGACCTTGCCGAATTCGTCAATTTCGTCACCCGCGTGAAGTTCGTGCCGGCAACTGCCGACAACGTCGCCTATGGCGAGACCGAGCGCGTGCGCGCGAAGGATTTCGCCTCGAAGATTTCCAATCGCGTGCTGGCGCGGATGTGGCAGATGCTGCTCAAGGGCATCACCGAGGTGCAGGGTGCGACGCGCCCCGCCGCGGCCGCTGAAATGGTGCTGGTGCGTATCGCCTATGTCGCGGATCTGCCGACGCCGGACGAAGCGATCAGGATGCTGGAGCAGAACGGCGGCAGCTCACCGGTCGTGAGCGGCGGCAGTGCGGCGCGCAGCGGGCCGGGTGCGCCGATGGCCTCCGCGGCACCGGTCGCGTCAGCCGCGCCCGTTCGCATGCCGACCTCGTCGTCATCAGCGTTCGGCGGCGGTGCTGCCCGGCCGCAGATGGCGGCGCCTGCGCCGGATCCGCAAGCTGCGGCGCCTCAGCTGCGTATCACCAGCTTCGCCCAGCTCGTCGCGTTGGCCGGCCAGAGGCGTGACCTCATGACCAAGGGCGCGCTTGAAGGCGACATGCGGCTCGTGCGTTTCGAGGAGGGCCGGCTGGAGGTCGCGCTCGAGCCGAACGCGTCGAAAACGATGATCAGCGAGCTCGCGCGAAAATTCGAACTCTGGACCGGCCGCCGCTGGACCGTGATCGTCTCCAATGAACAGGGCCAGCCGACGCTGCGCTCGGTCAACCAGGCCGCCAAGCAGGAACATGCGCGCACCGCCGAGGCCGATCCGCGCATCCAGGAAGTGCTGTCGCGTTTCCCCGGTGCGAAGGTCGTCGAGGTCCGCAGGCTTGCCCCCGAGACGCCGGAATCCAATATTAACGCCGACTACGGCAGTGATGATCCGCCCGACGGTTCCGACGCCGACGACGATCTCTGAGCCAACCTTTTCAAGGACAGACAGCCATGGCTGATTTTCTCGGCATGATGAAGCAGGCGGCGCAGCTGCAATCCAAGATGCAGGAGATGCAGGAGCAGCTTGCCAATGTGGAAGTCGAAGGTATCTCCGGCGGCGGTCTCGTCGCCGTGCGCATGACCGCGAAGATGGACGTCAAGGGCGTCAAGATCGATCCTTCGTTGATGAAGGCTGAGGAGCGCGAGGTGCTGGAAGATCTGCTCGTCACCGCGTTCGGCGATGCGCGCCGCAAGGCGGAGACGGCGATGCAGGAGAAGATGCAGTCGCTCACCGGCGGGCTCGGCCTGCCGCCGGGGCTGTTCGGCCAATAACATGGGCGCGGTTGCAGGTCCCGAAATCGAGCGGCTGGTCCAGCTTCTCGCGCGGCTGCCGGGCCTTGGTCCGCGCTCGGCGCGGCGCGCGGCGCTGCATCTGATCAAGAAGCGCGAAGCGCTGATGATGCCGCTGGCCTCGGCCTTGCAGGTCGCGCTGGACAAGGTCCAGGTCTGCAAGACCTGCGGCAATATCGACACGCAAAATCCCTGCACCGTCTGCACCGATCCGAAGCGCGATCCCGCCATCATCGTCGTGGTCGCCGACGTCGCCGATCTCTGGGCGCTGGAGCGGGCCAATGCGACCCAGGGGCGCTATCACGTGCTGGGCGCGACCTTGTCGCCGCTTGACGGGGTCGGCCCGCAGGACCTCACCATCGACGCGCTGGTGGCGCGCGCGCATGCGGCCGAGGTGCACGAAATCATCCTGGCGCTGAATGCGACGGTGGACGGCCAGACCACGGCGCACTACATCACCGACCTGCTCCAGGATGCCAACGTAAAAGTAACCCGGTTAGCCCATGGTGTGCCGGTTGGCGGCGAGCTTGATTATCTCGACGAAGGGACGCTATCAGCCGCGATGCGGCAGCGGACCCTGTTCTAGCAATCCAGACTTTACGGAACGAACGACATGACGAAACGATTCGCCAGACGGCTGGCTTTGGTTGCGACCATGATGATGCTGGCGATCCCGGCCGTCTCGGCACAGCAGGATGACGAGGCGCCGCCGCCGTCAAAACCCGGCAAGCCGATCAGCGCCGGCGAGGTGCTCTCCGGCGAGTTGAACGCAATGAAAATCCGTGACGTCAAGAACGCCGGCAAGCGGGTTGCGATGTACCAGATCACCTCCGAGCCGCGCCGCCTGCCCGCGCCGAGCGGGCTGTGCGATCTCGAGACCGGACCCGAGACGTTCCAGCTCGTCACCTCAAGCGACGCGCAGGCCGCGCAGCTGAAATCATTTGTCGGCAAGGAGATCTCCGTGAAGGTCGATGAGGTCGCCTGCGCCAGCGATCCCGGCCAGATGAGCGAGGCCGTGGTGACGAAGTGGAGCTTGGTGAGGAAGCAGTAGCGCTTTGATTGAGTGCCGTAGGGTGGTGGGCAAAGCGAAGCGTGCCCACCACTTCTGTCGAATTCCTTGAGCGATGGTGGGCACGGCGCGTTGCGCCTTTGCCCACCCTACGACGGCGTCACACCCGCACCGGCCCCAGCGCCTCAAAGTGACCGCGCTTCTGCAGCCATGTGAGCAGCAACAGGCTTGGGATCGCCACCAGCACGCAGATCACGAAGAACAGCGGCCAGCCGGTCGCCTTGGCGACATAGCCGGCGACAGACGCGAGATAAGTGCGCCCGACCGCTGCGAGCGCGGTGAGCAGCGCATATTGCGTCGCCGTATGCAGCGGGTTCTGGCACAGCGCCGAGAGATAGGCGACGAAGATCACGGTGCCGATGGCGCTGGTGAAGTTCTCGCAGGTGATGGCGAAGGCGAGCGCCCACTGGCTGGTGCCGGTGAACGCCAGCCATGAAAATGAGAGGTTGGCGAGCGCTTGCAAGACGCCGCCGATCCACAGGCTCGCCGCGAGCGAGTAGCGCCGCGCGACGAAACCGCCGGCAAAGCCGCCGATCAGCGTCGCAGCCAGGCCGACGCCTTTCACGATCGCCGCGTAGTCGTTGCGGGAGAAGCCAAGGTCGATCACGAACGGCGCCGTCATGGTGCCGGAGAAGGCGTCGGTAAACTTGAACAGCACCACGAAAGCGAGTGCCGCGAGCGCGTCCTTGCGCGTCAGGAACTCCGAGAAGGCGCCGATCGCCGCGTGCAGCACGCGTGCAAACGCGGTCTCCGTTTGCGTCGCGGCCTCGGCGCGCACCGATTGCTCGGGCTCGGTGGCGGCGAGCGCCGTGATGGTCCCGATCAGCACCATCGCCGCCATCACCACATAGCCCCACATCCAGGCCGCCGTGCGGGTAATCCCCGTGCTTTCGAAGCCGGAGACGATGAACAGCGCGCCCGCGGTCGAGACCAGCATGCCGATGCGATAGGCCGCGACGTAAGCCGCCATGCCGGCGGCCTGCTCGCTCTCGGGCAGGCTCTCGACGCGGAAGGCGTCGACCACGATGTCCTGTGTCGAGGACGTCGTCGCTACCAAGAGCGCGCCGAGCGCGACATAGAACGGCGAGCGTGCGGGATCGGTCATCGCCAGCAGCAGGATCGCGACGATCAGCAGCAATTGCGAGAACAAGAGCCAGCCGCGCCGTCGCCCGAACGCGCGGGTAAACAGCGGCACATGCAGCGCATCCACCAGTGGCGCCCACAAGAATTTCAGCGTGTAGGGCGTGCCGACCAGCGCGAACAGCCCGATGGTCCCGAGATCGACGCCGGCCTCGCGCATCCACACCAGCAGCGTCGAGCCTGACAGCGCCAGCGGCAGCCCCGAGGAGAAGCCGAGAAACAGCACGATCAACACGCGCGGTTGCAGGTAAACGGCCAGGCCGTCGCGCCAGGAGGTCGCAGGGGTGTCGGCAGCGGCGGATGATGTCGCGTCGGGTGCGGTCATGGGGAGGTGTTAGCAGATTCTGGCGACGCTGCCTCTTCTCCCTCTCCCCGCAAGCGGGGCGAGGTAAGAAAACTCACTCCCCCGCCTGGAGCTTCCTTGGGAACAGCTCGGGCGCACCCGTCGCCACCAGCCGCGGGCCCTCCGGTGCATCGCTCTTGCTGAAATCGAGCTCCTCGATTCGGCCGGCGCGCTTCTCGATCTTGTCGGCGGAGATCAGGATCTGGCGGACGTCCTCGTTGGCGTCGGCAAAGTGCTTTTGCAGTTTCAGCACGCGGTCGCGCAGGCGGCCGAGGTCGTCGCCGAGCTTGATCACTTCGGTCTGGATCTGGTCGGCGGCGTCGCGCATGCGCGCGTCCTTCATGATCTGCTGCATCACCTGGATCGCCAGCATCAGGAGCGAGGGCGACACCAGCACGACGCGGGCGCGGTAGGCCTTCTGGATCACGTCGTCGAACCCGTCATGGATCTCGGCGTAGACCGATTCCGACGGCACGAACATCAGCGCCATCTCCTGGGTCTCGCCGGTGACGAGATATTTCTCGGCGATGTCGCTGACATGTTTCATCACGTCGCCGCGCAGCCGCTGCGTGGCGATGCGCTTCTCCTCGTCGGTGCGGGCATCGTGCAGCGCGGTCATCGCCTCCAGCGGGAACTTTGCATCGATGCAGAGCGGGCGCTGGTCGGGCAGGAACACCACGCAGTCCGGCCGCTTTCCGGTCGAGAGCGTAAACTGGAATTCGTAAGCACCCTTCGGCAGGCCGTCCTGGACGATCGCCTCCATCCGCGCCTGGCCGAAGGCGCCGCGCGACTGCTTGTTGGCGAGCACGTCGCGGAGCGTCGTCACCTGGGTGGTGAGGTCGGTGAGGTTCTTGTGCGCGTTGTCGATGATGCCGAGCCGCTCGTGCAGCGCGCGCAGGCTCTCCATGGTGTTGCGGGTCGAATGCTCCATGGACTGGCCGACCCGGTGCGTCACCGAATCCAGCCGCTCGTTGACCGCGCGCGCCATCTCGGCCTGGCGGCCGGCGAGCGCCTGGGTCATGGCGTCGGCGCGGCCGGCGGCCTCGCTCTGGGCATGCAGCACCTGGCTCAGCCGCTCCTCGAGCTCGTCGGCCCGGATCGCATGCGCCATCGCGAGTTCCGCGCCGCGCCGCCCGGACCGCGCGATCACCACTGCAATCACCACCAGCAGGATGAGAACCAGCACGCCAAAGCCGATCAGCGCATCGATGGTGCGGACCGGCCAGTCGCCAGCCATGAAAATGATGTCGTTCATGCCAGCCTTTCTAGCCGATTCGCCGGCCTGCACGAACGAATAGCGAACATTTATGGTTAAGAACCCCCTAAGTTTTATGGTCAACGAAAGCTGACGTTTTATGGTTAGCGAAGGGTTAACGGGTTCCTCGCCGCATTGACCGCTTTCTCCGCGCGGCTTAAATCGCCCGCCATGGCCCTCAGAGAAATCATCATCCTGCCCGACAAGCAGCTGCGTCTGGTCTCCAAGCCGATCGAGAAGGTCACGCCGGAGATCCGCAAGCTTGCCGACGACATGTTCGAGACCATGTACGACGCGCCCGGCATCGGCCTCGCCGCGATCCAGATCGCGCAGCCGTTGCGGCTCATCACCATGGACCTCGCCAAGCGCGACGAGAACGGCGAGACCACGCCGGAACCGCGTGTCTTCATCAATCCCGAGATCATCTCTTCGTCCGAAGAATTGTCGGTCTACGAGGAAGGCTGTCTCTCGATCCCTGAATATTACGAGGAGGTCGAACGGCCCGCCAAGGTCCGGGTGCGCTTCACCGATCTCGACGGCAAGCTGCACGAGGAAGACGCCGAAGGCCTCTACGCCACCTGCATCCAGCACGAGATCGACCATCTCAACGGCGTGCTGTTCGTCGATTATCTGTCGAAGCTGAAGCGCGACCGCGTCATCAAGAAGTTCGAGAAAGCCGCCAAACGCACGGAGTGAGTTGTAGACGACTGGCGTTGCCGCACGCTCTCCTGCGCTCCCTCCCCCCTTGTGGGGGAGGGCAGGGGAGAGGGGTAGCCCAGCAAGAGGTGCTCCTGATTTGCGGAGCGCAAGCAACAAAAGCCCGCGCTCACGCCGAGAGAGCGCGCCGTGTGGCACCCCTCTCCCTAGCCCTCCCCCACAAGGGGGGAGGGAACGTACCGAGTCCCTGTCATGCCCCTCCGCCTCATCTTCATGGGCACGCCCGATTTCTCCGTGCCGACGCTGCTCGAGCTGGTCGCGCACGGCCATGAGATCGTCGCCGTCTATACCCGCGCGCCGAAACCGGGCGGGCGGCGCGGCCTGCAATTGCAGCCGACCCCGGTCGAGGAAGCCGCGCGAAAACTCGGCATTCCCGTGCTGACGCCGAAGACGCTGAAGACGCCCGAGGCGCTGGAAGAATTTCGCGCCTTCGACGCGGATGCCGCCGTCGTCGTCGCCTACGGCATGATCCTGCCGCAGGCGATCCTCGATGCGCCAAAGCTCGGCTGCTACAATCTGCATGCCTCGCTGCTGCCGCGCTGGCGCGGCGCAGCGCCAATCAACCGCGCCATCATGGCAGGTGATGCCGAGAGCGGCGTCATGGTGATGAAGATGGATGTCGGCCTCGATACCGGCGACGTCGCCATGGCCGAGCGCATCGCGATCACCGACACCATGACCGCGGTCGATCTGCATGATCGCCTCTCCCGGCTCGGCGCCGATCTGATGGTGCGCGCCATGGCCGCGCTCGACCGCGGCGGGCTTCAGCTCAAGAAGCAGAGCGAGGACGGCGTCACTTACGCCGCCAAGATCGACAAGGCCGAGGCCCGCATCGACTGGACCAAGCCCGCGCACGCGGTGCTGCGCCATATCCACGGCCTGTCGCCGTTTCCCGGCGCCTGGGCCGAGCTTGAGAACGCACGCGTGAAAATCCTGCGTTGCGAATTGGCGAAGGGCTCGGGCGCGCCGGGCGAAGTGCTCGACGACCAGCTCACCATTGCCTGCGGCGAGGGCGCGATCCGCATCCTCGAGCTTCAGCGCGAGGGCAAGGCGCGGATGCAGGCCACGGACTTTTTGCGCGGCGTGCCCGTGAAGCCGCCGATGCGGCTCCTCTGATGCCCCGCTACAAGCTCACCATCGAATATGACGGCGCGCCGTTCTTCGGCTGGCAGATCCAGGACACGCTGCCGTCGGTGCAGGGCGCGCTGGAAGCGGCGGTGAAGGCGATGACCGGCGCGGATTTGCGGGTCCATGGCGCCGGCCGCACCGATGCCGGCGTGCATGCGCGCGGCCAGGTCGCCCATGTCGATGTCGAGAAGCCATTTCCGCCGGGCCGCTTTCGCGACGGGCTGAACGCACATCTGCGCCCGCATCCGATCGCGGTGCTGGAAGCCGAGATCGTGCCTGATACTTTCGAGGCGCGCTTCTCGGCCATCAGGCGCCACTATCGCTACCGCATCGTCAACACCCGCGCCAATCTCGCGCTTGACGTCGGCCACGCCTGGCGCGTGCCGCGCCGGCTCGATGCCGATGCGATGCATACGGCGGCGCAGCGCCTGCTCGGCAAGCACGATTTCACGACCTTTCGCGACACCGAGTGCCAGGCGAAATCGCCGGAGAAGACGCTCGACCAGCTCGACGTGCTGCGCGACGGCCGCGAGATCACCATCCTCACCTCGGCGCGCTCGTTCCTGCACAGCCAAGTGCGCTCGATGGTGGGATCACTGGTCTGGGTCGGCGAAGGCCGCTGGAGCGCCGACGATCTCTCGGCGGCACTGGAGGCTCGCAACCGCGCCGCCTGCGGCATCGTCGCGCCACCGGAGGGGCTGTATCTGGTGAAGGTGGATTATTAGCGCGCGGGAATTACCGCCTACCCAAAATACCGCGCCAAAATCCCCCGATAGACCTTGGTCAGCTTCTCCAGATCCGTCACCGGCACGCGCTCGTTGATCTGGTGCATGGTCTGGCCGACCAGGCCGAACTCGATCACCGGGCAATAGCTCGAGATGAAGCGCGCGTCCGAGGTGCCGCCTGAGGTCGACAGCTCCGGCTTGCGGCCGGTGACTTCCTCGATCGCTGACACCGCGAGATCGGTGAACGGGCCGGGTTTTGTGACGAACACGTTCGAGTTCGACGGCTCCCAGACGATGCGGGCCTTGATGCGGTTGCCGCAGGCTTTTGTCAGCCGCGTCTCGACCAGCTCGCGCAAGGATGCCTGGGTGTGGTTGTCGTTGTAGCGGATGTTGAACTTGGCGCGGGCTTCGCCGGGGATGACGTTGTAGGCCTTGTTGCCGACGTCGACCGAGGTGAATTCGAGATTGGAGGCCTGGAATTGCGCGCTGCCGTGATCGAGCGGCTCGTCGCCGATCGCCACGATCAGGCGCGAGATGTCCGGCACCGGATTGGCGGCGCGGTGCGGATAGGCGACGTGGCCCTGCACGCCGTCGACAACAAGCGTGCCGGATTGCGAGCCGCGGCGGCCGACCTTGATGGTGTCGCCGAGCGTCTCGACATTGGAGGGCTCGCCGAGCACGCAATGATCGAATGTCTCACCGCGCTCGGCGGCCCATTTCAACAGCTTGATGGTGCCGTTGATGGAGACGTCTTCCTCGTCACCCGTGATGAGGAACGAGATCGATCCCTTTCCGTCCGTGCGTGCTTTGCCGCCGTTCGCGGCAAGATGCTCCAGCACCGCGGCAACGGAGCAGGCGATGCCGCCCTTCATGTCGACCGCGCCGCGGCCGTGCAGAAAGCCGTCCTTCACCTCGCCGGAAAACGCGCCGATGCTCCAGGCGCTCTCGTCGCCCGGCGGCACGACGTCGGTGTGGCCGGCGAAGGTGATGTGCGGGCCTTCGGTGCCGATCCGCGCATAGAGATTGTCGACGTCGGCGAGGCCGGGTTCGCTGAAGGTCACGCGGTGACAAATGAAGCCGGCTGCGGTGAGGGCTTTTTCGAGCACCCCGAGCGCACCGGCATCGGCCGGGGTTACCGAGGGGCAGCGGATGAGGTCGCGGGCAATGGAGAGGGCATCGGTCATGCGCCCCGCTTAACATGCATGCCGCCGGGTGGGCTAGCGCTGGGCGGCACGAATTCGATCTCGCTCTGCTGGTCCCAGCTTTTTGCAGGGGACGGGGCGGATGCCGAGCTGTCCTCGATCTTGGCAAGCGGATCAGGGCCGAACCGGTTGCTGCCCGAGGTGCCGGGCGCAATGAACATCTCGACGAGGCCCCACAGCAACAGCGCGTAGATCGCCAATTCGAACGGAACAAACCAGTTGGCGTCGGGCAGCAGATCCCAGAATTGAAACACCGAATTGGGGACCACGAAGAAGGGAATCATCCACCAGCCGCTGCGGTCGCGATCGTGCAGCCGCTTGATCGCCGTCGCGAGGTAGATCCAGAGGAACAGCGGGACGCTGATGACCTTCAGGATCAGCGTCGGATGATCGGCGGCTGCCAGCAAGCGATAGGCTCGCGGGTCGACCACTCTGAAGACGTCGCTGACGCCGAAATCGAAATCGAACTCGAAGGAAAATTTGAAGGTTTTCTGGCCGTTGAGGACGTGGACCGCCTGATCGACCAGTTCGAGCACGCTCACCAGCAGCGCGACGATCAGCAGCGCCTGCCACAGCAAGGCGCGGTTGATGCGGCCGTCGAAGCGGAACAGGTACCAGGTCCAGTCCATGCCAAAGGCTCCGGGCGGGAGAGGCCGCCCGTGATTGGTCGCGAGGGAGGAGGGGAGGGTTCGATTGCCTCTAGGTGTCGTCCCGGCGAAGGCCGGGACCCATACCGCGGAATCCATCGGTTGCGGATGGTCGGCGTACCGAACTGCAAATCTTCGCCAAATAGCTGCCGGTGGTTATGGGTCCCGGCCTTCGCCGGAACGACAATGGACGGGCAGCTTTGCGACGAGAATTCAGTCCCGCAGCAGCTCGTTGATGCTGGTCTTCGACCGGGTGCGCTCGTCGACGCGCTTGACGATCACCGCGCAGGCGGTGCTCGGGCCGATCTGGCCGTTCTTCATCGGCTTGCCGGGCAGTGCGCCGGGCACCACCACCGAATATTCCGGCACTTCGCCCATATAGACCTCGCCGGTCTCGCGGTCGACGATCTTGGTCGAGGCGCCCAGGAACACGCCCATCGCCAGCACCGCGCCCTTGCGCACGATCACGCCTTCGGCGACTTCCGAACGCGCGCCGATGAAGCAGTCGTCCTCGATGATCACGGGCTCGGCCTGGAGCGGCTCGAGCACGCCGCCGATGCCGGCGCCGCCGGAGATGTGCACGCGCTTGCCGATCTGCGCGCAGGAGCCGACGGTCGCCCAGGTGTCGACCATGGTGCTCTCATCGACATAAGCGCCGAGATTGACGAAGGACGGCATCAGCACGACGTTCTTGGCGATGAAGGCCGAGCGGCGGACGACCGCGCCCGGCACCGCGCGAAAACCGGCATCGCGAAAACGGTTCGGACCCCAGCCTTCGAACTTCGAGGGCACCTTGTCCCACCAGCTCGCCTGGCCCGGGCCGCCGGGAATCACGTCCATGTCGTTGAGGCGGAACGACAGCAGCACCGCCTTCTTCAGCCACTGGTTGACCTTCCACTTGCCGTCCGCGCCGCGCTCGGCGACGCGGGCCTCGCCCTTGTCCAACGTTTCCAGCGCCTGGTCCACGGCCTCGCGCACCTCGCCCTTGGTCGAGGTCGAGATGCCGTCACGCGCGTCGAAGGCGCTGTTGATGGTGGATTCCAGGGCGGACAGGGACATCGGGATTTCCTCGGAGGCGGACGGGACTTGTGACGGGATTGGGGGCTTTTTCGGGATTTGGAGGGGCGGAGTCAAGGCATACTCGCCGAAGCCTCGTAGCCCGGATGGAGCGAAGCGCAATCCGGGAAAGTCCGTCCGCGGAGCGATGCCCCGGATTTCGCTTGCGCTCCATCCGGGCTACGGCCTTACCGCGACAGCCCGCCCAAAAACCCCGCCAGATCATCCGTGACGTAATCGACATGGGCGGCATCCCGCCCCTCCAGCTCCCAGTCCTCACGCACCACTTCCTTTGTGCCGTCGGGCACCACCAGCACCGTGGTCATGCCAAGCTCATGCGGAACGGTGAGGTTGCGGGCGAGGTCCTCGAACATTGCGGCGCGGGTCGGATCGACCGCATGCAGGCCGAGAAATTTCTGATAGGTCTGCGCCGCCGGCTTCGGCTCGAATTCGGCGGCAATGATGTCGAACACACCGTCAAAATGCGAGGCGAGGCCGAGCCGCGCCAGCACCGCATCGACATGGTCGACCGAGCCGTTGGTCAGGATCAGCTTGCGTCCCGGCAGCTTTGCGATGGCCGCGCCGAGTGCCGGGTTCGGCTCCAGCGGCGAGTGGTCGATCTTGTGCACGTAAGCGAGGTAGTCGTCGGCGCGCACGCCATGCAGGGTCATCATGCCGCGCATGGTGGTGCCGAAGCGGCGGTAATAGTCCTTCTGAATGTTGCGCGCTTCCTCCGGGCTGACGTTCAGCCAGTTGCAAACGAACTCCCCGATCCGCGCATCGACCTGCTGCCACAGATTGACGTGATGTGGATAGAGCGTGTTGTCGAGGTCGAACACCCAGGTGTCGATGTGGGCAAAGGCGCGGGGGGATTTCATGTCGTCTCTCTCAACTCGTCGTCCCGGCGAAGGCCGGGACCCATACCCCCAGGGAGTGGTTTTGCGAAGACCCGGAGTTGGCAGCTTCGCGCGACAACTTCCTTTTGTGGTTATGGGTCCCGGCTTTCGCCGGGACGACACCGGTATTTGTGGCCGACATCACGGCACCGCAAACCGCAGCGTCTTGCCGCCGCTGCTCATGTCCACCACGCCAAACCCCGTCGCTGCGAAGCCGCGCGCGCCGCAATCGGTCTGCTCGTTGGTCTCGAACTTGGTCTCGCGCGTGCAGAGCTGCTTCTCACCGCCCCAGTTCAGCGGCTTGTCCTTCAGCTTGATGGCGCGGTTGTCGGCATCGACGGCCTCGGCGAAGCTGAAGATCTGCTTCGGCGTGCCGGTCACGTCAGGGTGCAGGCAGGTCTTGGGATCGATGCGATACCAGCCGCGGCTCGTCACCGTCTTGCCGTCGTCGGTCGCAACCGCCGCCATCACCTTGTGCGGCGTGTCGTTGCACCAGGTCAGCCCGCTCGGCGACGGTGTCTGCACCGCGTCGACCATGGTCTTGAAGAAGTTCGGCGAGGAGGTGATGTCGGACGACAGCCCGCGGCTCTTCAGGAAGGCGGCGAGCGCTGCTTGCGTCTTCGGCCCGTCGACGCCGTCGATCGGCGCTGCGTCATATCCGGCGATCAGCAGCAGCCGCTGGATGCCGGCGAGGCGCGCCTGCTCGTCGTCATATTCGGAATCCTCGGCGAGATAGGCGACGAGATTGCCGTCGTCGCCCTGCGTCGGCGTGATCTGGGTGAACGGGGCCTGGGTCTGGCCGCTGCGGCACTGCCGCGCCGCCGCAATGACGAAATTGTCCTGCGCCACGCACAGCATGTCGCTGCCGTTCTGCGGGATTGGGGAAGCGCCATAAACGCCGAGCGCGCGGGCGTTGAGCAGGATGCGGTCGGCGGCGAGCGTGCCCTGCACCACGACGCGGCAGGTGGCGGGATCGATCCTGAACCAGCCCCGCGTTGCAGTGGCCGCCTTGTCGTCGATGCCGATTGCGGCTTCGACGACATAGGACATGCGGTTGCAGATCTTGAGGTCGGCGACCGCCGGCGCGGAGGAGAACAGAAACGAGACGATTGCGGCCGGAAGGGACATCAGCACGCGGGTGAGTGTCGAGCGGCGTGCTCGCTGAACTCTCCGCTCGTCATGCCTGGCCTTGTGCCGGGCATCCACGTTCTTGGCACGAGACGAAAGATCGTGGATGGCCGGGACATCTTCGCGAAGACGCGCTTCGCGCTCTTGCCCGGCCATGACGCCGTTCTTTGTCCGCTCGCCCATCACTTGTGGATCAGCGTGCCCGTGCCCTGGTTGGTGAAGAGCTCGAGCAGCACCGCGTGCTGCATCTTGCCGTCGATGATGACGACGCCCTCGACGCCCTGTTCCAGCGCGTAGATGCAGGTCTCGACCTTCGGGATCATGCCGCCGGAAATGGTGCCGTCGGCGATCAGCTTGCGCGCGTCCTTCACCGAGAGCTGCGGGATCAGCTTCTTCGACTTGTCGAGCACGCCCGGCACGTCGGTGAGCAGCAGCAGGCGCTTGGCCTTCAGCGCACCCGCGACGGCACCGGCAAAGGTGTCGGCGTTGATGTTCAGCGTCTGGCCTTCCTTGGAGGTCGCGAGCGGTGCCAGCACCGGGATCAGCTCGTAGCCGATCAGCTGGTTGAGCAGCGTGAGGTCGACCTTCTCGGGATCGCCGACGAAGCCGAGATCAACCGCCTTCTCGATATGTGAGTCCGGATCGACGATGGTGCGCGTCGTCTTCGACGCCTTCACCATGTTGCCGTCCTTGCCTGACAGGCCCACGGCCTTGCCGCCGGCCTCATTGATGTAGCCGACGATCTGCTTGTTGACGGAGCCGGCCAGCACCATCTCGACGATCTCGATGGTCGCGGCATCGGTGATGCGCAGGCCTGCCGCGAATTCCGAGACGATGCCGAGGCGCTTGAGCATGGTGGCGATCTGCGGCCCGCCGCCATGCACCACCACCGGGTTGATCGCGGTCTGCTCGAGCAGCACGATGTCGCGGGCAAAGTTCTTCGCGGTCTCCTCGTCGCCCATGGCGTGGCCGCCATATTTGATCACGATGGTTTCTTCGTCGTACTGCTGCATGTGCGGCAGCGCTTCGGACAGGATGCGGGCCTGGTCGAGCGGTGAAATTTCGGTCATGGGGCGATCTCGCTGGCGGGACTAACGCGGCCTGCGTTCTATCTGATTGGCGGGCGAGGCGCAAAGTGTGACTGGCGAGCTACGGACTGCGTTTCGCCACCACCGCCGCCAGCGTCACCGCCAGCCAGCTCACGATCATGAGCGTTCCGCCGGTCGGAGCCGCATATGGAAACAGCGAATGGCCGGCGTATTGGCGCACGGTGAGGTCACCGGCGAACAAAGTCGCCGCGACCACGAAGCCGAAGGCGGCCACAAGCGCAATTCCGCCATGCAGAAGGCGGCCTGCGAGCAAGGCTGTTACTGCCAATATGGCAGTTGCATGAAACAGCAGCATGGCGCTGGCGGAGGCGAGCCGGCTTGCGTCAGCGCCATGGGCGGACGCGGCCGCCAGGGCCACGCCGGCGGCGCCCATCAAGCCGGCAAGCCCGATCAGCAGGCGATATGCCACCATCACGACGCCCGCTCTTCCAAAAGCTTGGCCATCGCGGCGCGCAAGCTCTCCATGCCGGTCGAATCGCGCGACGAGGTCGCGAGCACGTTCGGAAACGCAGCGGGATGCTTGGCCAGCGCGGCTTCGGTCTCGGCGATGCGCGATTGAAGCTCGGACGCCTTCACCTGGTCGGCCTTGGTCAGCACGATCTGGTAGCTGACGGCCGAGCGGTCGAGCGTTCCCAGAATCTCGAGGTCGACGTCCTTGAGCCCGTGCCGCGCGTCGATCAGCACGTAGACGCGCGCGAGCGTGGCGCGGCCGAGCAGGAATTTGTGGATCAGCTCGGTCCATGACGCGACCTGCGATTTCGGCGCCTTGGCGTAGCCATAGCCGGGCATGTCAACGAGGCGCAGGTCAGTTTTCCCGGGGACCTCGAAGAAGATCAGCTCCTGGGTGCGGCCCGGCGTATGCGAGGTGCGCGCCAGCGCGTTGCGGCCGGTCAGCGCATTGATCAGGCTCGATTTGCCGACATTGGAACGACCGGCAAAGGCGATCTCCAGCCCCGCCATCGGCGGTAGCGTCGCAATCGAGGGCGAGGCCCAGATGAACTGCCAGTCCCGGGCGAACAGCTTTCGCCCGGCCTCGATCAGCTTCGCATCTTTATCGTCGGTCAAGCGAAGCCCCGCTGTTTCTTTACGTCATTGCGAGCGAAGCGAAGCAATCCAGAAATGGATACTGGATTGCTTCGTCGCTTCGCTCCTCGCAATGACGACGGCTACGTCGCCTTGCGCGCGAACGTCGCCTTGAGATTGTCGAACAGCTCCACCTTCACGCCGTTGCGGCGCATGATGAAGCTCTGCTGGAGCACCGAGAGCGTGTTGTTCCAGGCCCAGTAGATCACGAGGCCTGCCGGGAAGCCGGCCAGCATGAAGGTGAAGATCAGCGGCATCCAGTTGAAGATGAGCTGCTGCGTCGGGTCCGGCGGCGTCGGGTTCAGCTTCATCTGGAACCACATCGTGATGCCCATGATGATCGGCCAGATGCCGAGTGCGAGATAGTGCCCGAACAGCGGCAGCGTGGTCGGATCGAACGGGATCAGCCCGAACAGGGTGAACAGATTGGTCGGATCGGGCGCGGAGAGGTCCTTGATCCAGCCGAAGAATGGCGCGTGCCGCATCTCGATGGTGACGAACAGCACCTTGTAGAGCGAGAAGAACACCGGGATCTGGATCACCACGGGAAGACAGCCGGCGACCGGATTGATCTTCTCCTTGCGGTAGATCTCCATCATCTCCTGCTGCTGCTTCACCTTGTCGTCGGGATAGCGCTCCTTCAGCGCCGCAAGCTGCGGCTGGACCGACTTCATCTTCGCCATCGAGGCGTAGGACTTGTTCGCCAGCGGGAAGAACAAGAGCTTCACGATCACGGTCACGAGCAGGATCGAGATGCCGAAATTGCCGAAGAAGCGGTAGAAGAAGTCGAGCCCGAGGAACATCGGCTTGGTGATGAAGTAGAAATAGCCCCAGTCGATCAGGAGATCGAACTTGTTGAGGCCCAGCTCCTTGTTGTAGCCGCCGAGGCCGGCGAACGGGAACACGCCGACGACACCGGCTTCCTTGGCACCCGCGAACAGCCGCGCGTTTGCGGTCGCGCTGCCGCCGATTGCGACGGTGACGGGATCGAGCAGATAGTCGGTCTGGTAGGTGTGGACGTTGCCGGCGAGGTTCGACGAGAAGCGTGCCTGGAGCTGCGCATCGGTGTCGGGCAGCAGCGCCGAGGCCCAGTACTTGTCGGTCATGCCGAGCCAGCCATTGGTAACCTTGAAGCTTACCGACTTTGCTTCGTCGATCTTCTTGTAGGCGTATTCCTGCAGGCCATCGAGATAGCCGATCAGGCCTTCATGCAGGATGTAATAGCCGGAGACCTGCGGCGTGCCGTGGCGCGAGATCAGCGCGAACGGATAGAGCGTGACCGGCGCGTTGCCGACATTGCTCACCTCGTCCTTGATGGTGAAGAGATAATGGTCGTCGACCGAAATGGTGCGGCTGAAGCTGAGGCCCTCGCCATTGTCCCATTTCAGCTTGACCGGCGCCGACGGCGTCAAGTTGCCGCTGCCGTCCTGCTGCCAGACGGTCTGGGCGTCCGGCAGCTTGGCCGTCGTGCCCGTCCCGGCCACCCAGCCGAACTCGGCGTAATAGGGCTCGGCCGTGCCCGAAGGCGAATAGAGGATGATCGGCGGCGAGCTCGGATTGACCGTCTCGCGATATTGCACCAGCGCCAGATCGTCGATGCGGCCGCCTTTCAGCGCGATGCTGCCGGCGAGACGCGGCGTGTCGATCTTCACGCGCGGAGCGGCGGCGATCGCGGCGTCGCGGCTGACGACCGGCTGGGCCGGCTGGTTCGCACCCGGCACGGCGGAGGGCGCCGGCGTGGTGCCTGATTGCGATGTGGCGCCCGGGGTCGCGGAGGGCGTCGGCTGCGGGGCGTTCTTCTGGAGCTCGGCCTGCGCCTGCTGCTGGGCGCGCTGCTTCTCCATCGCCGGCACGTTGTAGAAGTACTGCCAGGCGATCAGCACCAGGCCGGACAGAATGACGGCGAGGATGGTATTGCGATTGTCGGTCATCACTTGTGTCTCGTCATCAATCTGGTTTGCGGCTGGTCGCAGGTGTTGGCTTTTGGCCGCGCCCTTTCGGCGCCTGCCGCGCGGGCTTTGCGAAAGCTGCACGGAGATCGTCGATCATGGTCGCGAAGTCGCGCGTGAGCGCGTCCCTGCGGCCGACCAGCACATAATCATGATGGGGCTGCATCGACACCGGATCGAGCCGCTTCACCAGTTCGCGAAGCCGGCGCCGGATACGATTGCGCTCGGGGGCGTTGCCGTTCTTTTTGGTAACGGTGAAGCCGATCCGGATCGGGCCGCTGTCGTCGCGACGGCGGCTTTGCAGGACGAACGCGGGACTATTCACCCGCGCGCCATTGGCAACGGCGAGGAAATCCGCCCGCTGCCTCAGCCGATCCATGATGAGATCCCAATAAAGGGGCCAGTCCGGCTCAGGCGCTCAGACGCTTGCGGCCGCGGGCACGGCGGGCGGCCAGAACCTTGCGGCCGCCGGCAGTTGCGAGACGGGCACGGAAGCCGTGACGGCGCTTGCGCACCAGTTTGCTGGGTTGATAAGTCCGCTTCACGGGTTTTTCTCCGCTGACCGGGCAATTTGCCTGTAGAATTAAGGGTAAAGTCCGGAAGATGCGGCCCAAAAAGGACCATTTCCGGCCCCATCAAGAGCCGCTCCCGGTGTCGCACCGGGTTCATCGCGGACAATTCGCGCGGCTTATAAGGGAGCGTCTTGTTTTCGTCAACGCCGCAGGACCGCACAGTTGCGGTGAATATCACTGTTTCGGCGGGGTTTTTAACCCTTGAGGTGGCGACTCGCCGGATCAACGCTTACATCCCACCTTGGCAGATTAGCGATCCGTAATTTGACCGTCCCCCGGGGCGGGTCGCATCCTCCACCAGCCAAGGCCAGCAGGGGCGAATCTCGTGGCGACAGACCTCCAGCCGACCCAAGGTTTGGATCAGAGTTTGGATCAAGACCTGGACCAGCCGGTGACGCGGTCCCGCGGACCGGGTGGGCTCGGCCTGTCCGGCAAGCTGTTGCTGCTGACCGTTCCCCTGGTGATGATCGCGGCCATCCTGCTTTACGTGCCGGCGATCGCGAACTTCTGGGTCAACCGGCTGAACGACCGTGTCGCGGCGGCCAACACTGCGGCGCTGGTGCTCGACGCGGCGCCGCTCGGCATGGTTCCCGATTCGCTGTCGCGGCAGATCCTCAAAAGCATCAATGCCCGCGCGGTCGCGATCAAGATGGGCCAGCAGCGCCGGCTGCTCGCCAGCGACAATCTGCCGTCCGCAATCGAGCATGACGTCGATTTGCGCGACATGACCGTGTGGGAGGCGATCACGGGCTCGTTCCAGATGATGCTGGAGACCGGCAACCAGCCGATCCGCATCGTCGGCCCCGGCGTCGGCAACGCCCAGTTCGTCGAGATCGTCACCGACGAATTGCCGCTGCGGCAGGCGATGTACCGCTTCTCCCGCAACGTCGTGGTGGTGGCGCTGATCATCGGCGTCCTGACCGCGGGCCTCGTCTATCTCGCGCTGCATTACCTGTTCGTGCGGCCGATGCGGCGGCTGACCGCGAGCCTGGTCGGCTTCCACGAAAACCCCGAAAGTTCGGCGCGCATCATCGTGCCGAGCCAGCGCAGCGACGAGATCGGGGTCGCCGAGCGCGAGCTGTCCGACATGCAGCGCGACCTGATGTCGATGCTGAATCAGAAGAGCCGGCTCGCCGCGCTCGGCCTTGCCGTCTCCAAGATCAACCACGACCTGCGCAACCTGCTGGCCTCGGCGCAATTGCTGTCGGACCAGCTCGCCAGCGTGCCGGATCCGCGGGTGCAGCGTTTTGCGCCAAAGCTCGTGCGCTCGCTCGAGCGCGCCATCGCCTTCTGCCAGTCGACGTTGTCTTACGGCCGCGCCCAGGAGGCCGCGCCCGACCGGCGCATGCTGCTGATCGAGCCCGTCGTGCTCGAGGTGCGCGAGACCGCAGGCCTTGCCAGCGACGCTTCGATCATGTGGGTCGCCGCGATCGAGCGCGGGCTCGCGGTCGATGCCGATCCCGACCATCTGTTCCGCGTGCTGCTCAACCTCGTCCGCAACGCCGCGCAGGCGCTCGAGAGTCATTCCTCCGGTGACGGCGGCCCGCAGCAGATCAGGATCACGGGAAAACGCGAAGGCGCGGTTGCCGTGCTGGAGGTCTCCGACACCGGCCCGGGCATCCCGCAACGAACCCGCGAGCACCTGTTCGAGGCGTTCCAGACCTCCGGCCGCCCCGGCGGCAGCGGTCTTGGGCTGGCGATCGCCGCCGAGCTGATCCGCGCCCATGGCGGCGACATCCACCTGGTCGAAGGCACCATCGGCGCCACCTTCCGGATCGTCATCCCCGACCGCCCCGTGGAGCTGCTGTCCATCCGGAACGAGCGGGCCAGGGCGTAGGGTTAGGCCAGCGGCCGACCGGAAAACTGTCATTTCCCTGCAAAATCTACCCAATCCGGACCTTGCCAATCCGGCCAAGAGCGGTTAGTCAGAGCGCTCTTTCGCACCCCTCCCGGTTCCCCGGGAGATGCTTGCGGGCCATGCCCGCAACCGCGGTTTCGCGAAAACGCGCCCGTAGCTCAGCTGGATAGAGCATCAGACTACGAATCTGAGGGTCGGACGTTCGAATCGTTCCGGGCGCGCCATTCGCATAAGCCATTTGAAGATCGATAAGTAGCGCCGCGACAAGCGCTCAGGACGCGTTGCGCCCGCCGGCGTGGCCCCGGATAGGCATCCTCTGTGATCCATTGTACAATTACGATGGTGTCTACGTTGGATGGCGGGCCATGGTGCAAGAGAAGCCAATCCGGTTCGTGCGTAGGTTGTCTGCGATATTGGCCGCTGACGTGGTCAAGTATTCGCGGCTCATGAACCATGACGAAGAGACGACGCATGCCAAGCTGACGGCGCTCCTGACGGACGCTGTCCACCCCGCAATCGCCGAACACGGCGGCCGCATTGTAAAAAACACCGGGGATGGGTTCTTGGCGGAGTTTCCCAGCGCAGTCGAAGCTGTCCGCGCTGCTTTACAGTTCCAGACCCGCATTCACGAACTTACAATCGATGGCGCGGAAGATCGGCGCATCGCCTTCCGTGTTGGCATCAATGTCGGCGACGTGATTGTTGAGCCGCATGATATCTTTGGCGATGGCGTCAACATCGCGGCACGGCTCGAGAGCATCGCAGAACCCGGGGGTATCTGTATCTCGTCTTCCGCCTACGATCCCGTCCGAGGCAAGATCGAGGCTCAGTTCGTCGATCTGGGCGAGCAGGACCTCAAGAACATCGTCCAGCCGGTCCGGACGTACGCAGTGGTCCGCGATCAACCTGGTGCAGCGACGCAGGCCGAGAGCTCCAGGCCCAACCTGCCACCGCCGCCTCGCCTCTCCATTGTCGTGCTGCCTTTCGCCAACCTCAGCGGCGATCCCGAGCAAGATTGCTTCGTCGATGGTGTGACCGAGAGCCTGACGACGGACTTGTCGCGCATCGTTGGATTGTTTGTGATCGCCCGCAATACGGCGTTCACTTTCAAAGGCAGGGCCGTGGACAGGAAGCAGGTCGGCCACGACCTCAAAGTCCGCTATATACTGGAAGGTTCCGTCCAGCGTGGCGGCAATCGATTTCGCGTCAACGTTCAGCTCGTGGACGCAGAAACCGGCGCATACCTATGGGCCGAACGTTTTGACAAGCTCATCGCCGAACTGTTCGATATGCAAGACGAAATCGTATCGCGGCTTGCCAACACACTGGGTGCGCAGCTCATCGAGGTTGAGGCCCGACGAGCGGAGCGTTCGCCGCGCCCCAATTCAATGGATTTGTATTTTCAAGGCAGAGCGCTGTGGAATAAGGGGTGGTGGACGCCCGAATTCCTCGCACAAGCCCACGTTTTTTTTCGACGGGCGTTAGAGCTTGATCCCGTAAATATCGAGGCGATGGTCGGTATCCTGTGCGTCGAAGGAGTACGAGGAACATCCTACGTGACCGACGACTGGGCCACGCACGTTTCGTTGGGCGAGGCGGCAGCGGCGAAGGTGCTGTCCCTCGCTCCGAACCATGCCTTTGCCCGCTTCGGCTTGGGCGTCTTGCTCGCGGCAACGGGCCGCGCGGCTCAAGGCATAGCCGAGCTCGAACGAGCGATATCCTTGGATCGTAATTTGGCTTGGGCGCACGCGCATATCGGCAAGGCCAAGTTTTGGTTGGGTCGCGCAGCAGAGACTGAGGCTCACGTCAACGAAGCGTTTCGCCTCTCTCCTCGCGATATTTATGCCTTCGACTGGCTGATGCACATCGGCTTCGCCAAGTTGCAGCTCACGGCGGACGCTGAAGCAGTCAGCTGGTTCCACCGCAGCATCGAGGCTAACCGAAGCTATCCAATAGCGCATTTCGGGCTAGCCGCTGCATACGCGCTGCACGGCTCGCTGAATGAGGCGAGGGCCGCTGCCAAGGCTGGGCTTGCGCTCGATCCAAGCTTCACCATTCGTCGCTTCAGGAGCACCCCGGTAAACGACAATCCAGCGTGGCTCGCGGGCGCCAAGCGCATCGTAAAAGGGTTACACACGGCCGAGGTACCAGAGGGGTGATGTCGGAGATGGGGCACACTCGGATTGGAAGTTTCGACCTGTGCAAGCATGCGTCCCCGAGAGCTGGCACGCTCACGCTATGCCGGCGCCGGGATGGCGCGCGCGCAAAACTCTGACGCTGGAATGCCCGATGGCGTTCCCCGCTCACTCCGGCAGTCCCGCCCTTCGCAGCCCTTCGCCGTACCGCCACGCATCGTCGGGCCGCCGGTAGGGGCCGTAGATGGCCTCCAGGTTCGACACGCGCTCGCCCGGATTGATCTGGAGCAGCCGGGCCACCGACTTTTGCGCCGGCTCCAGTTGCCCGGCGAACGCATCCGCCGCGGCGCCGATGCGCAAGGCCGGAAGCAGTTTCGGCGTGCCGCGCAAGGCTGTTGTTGCCCAGGATGAGGCCTCGCCATAACGGCCTGCGAAGAAATGCGCATGCGCCATCGCCGCCTGCATCAGCGGCATCAGCGGATCGACCGGGCTCAGCCGCATCGCATAGGCGAGATGCGCAACTGCTGCCTCCGGCTCGCCCATCCAGCTCTTGATGAAGCCGGCGAAATAGGACGCCCACATCATGTTGGGATTGACGGCAAGTGCCTGGTCGATGCACGCCGCACCGGTGTCGAGATCGCGCACGACATAGGCGAGCGCGCCGGCGCTCGTCGCCAGCGCCAGCGCGTCGTCACCGCCGAGGCGTATGGCGTTGCGGGCGAGCCGGTCGGTCTCGGCGATGTCGCGCGCGAGATCGTCGGTCGGCCAGCGGTTGGTCCGGTCCTTGACGTAGCAATAGGCGGCCATGCCGTAGGCGGAAGCGAAGTCCGGATCGAGCTCGATCGCTCGGCGGAACATCTGCAAGGCCTCGATATTGGCCTCGCGGATGGTGAAGCGATAGATCGCAGCGGTGCCGCGCAGATAATATTCGTAGGCGCCGAGGCTCTCCGTCGGCTTGCGCTTGGCGCGCTCGATCGCGGAATGCTCGAGCTTCGGCACCAGCGATCCCACCACCTGCCGCGCGATCTGGTCCTGGAGGTCGAAGACATCAGCGAGCGCGCCGTCGAACCGGTCGGCCCACAGATGTGCGCCGGTCGCGGCATCGATCAGCTGCGCCGTGATGCGGACGCGGTCGGTCGAGCGGCGCACGCTGCCTTCGAGCACGAAGCTGACACCGAGCTCGCGGCCGACCTGCTTGATGTCGACGGCGCGGCCCTTGTAGGTGAAGCTGGAATTGCGCGCGATCACGAACAGCGAGCGGAAGCGCGACAGCGTCGTGATGATCTCCTCGACGACGCCGTCGGCGAAATAGTCCTGGCTCGGGTCGTCGCTCATGTTCTGGAACGGCAGCACCGCGACGGCGGGCTGGGCCGGAAGCGGTGGCGGTTCGTTCGGTGCAGGCGGCGCGGCGGTGGAGGTCCGGTTGTCCGGCGTCACCGGACCTGTGAACCGGTAGCCGTATTTCGGCATGGTCTCGATCCAGCGCTCGCCGCCGGGCTCATCGCCGAACACCCGGCGCAGCGCCGCGATCTGAACCGGAAGATTGCTCTCCTCGACGATCAGGCCGGCCCACGCGGATTTGATCAGCACATCCTTGGAGACCGGGCTTCCCGGCCGCTCCAGCAGCACGCGCAGCACGGCAACCGCGCGCTGGCCGATCGCGACCGGCGCCTCGCCGCGAAACAGCAGCGCGGCATCGGCATCGAGACGGAACGGACCAATGATGTAACGCGTGGCCATGGCGGGATGCTTAAGAACTTTTTCAGAACGATACCATGACTTTCGGCTGAGCCTGGCGCCGATATCAACCGCCCCGATCGCAGGGCATCCATCCCCCCACGAATTTCAGTCGCGAGATCAAGCAGGTGCGACCTCATCCCGCGTGGTCGCAACGCCAACCACCGATGCCGCACGTCGCGGCATCGGTGGCGACAATGGCGTATCGGTGGTGACCACCACCCCGTCGGCGCGTCGTCCCCTCAGGCCGCAGCCAGCGCCGGCTGCGTCGGCCGCCGGCCGATCATCAGCGACAGCATGGCTGCGACGATGCCGGTTGCGCCGGCGATCATGAAGGCTTGCAGATAATCGCCCTGCGACGAGCGCATGAAGCCGGCGAAGAAGGCGGCGCAGGCAGCACCGAGCTGATGGCCGGCGACCACCCAGCCGAAGATCAGCGGCGCGTTCTTGTCGCCGAACGCCTCGTTGGCGATGCGCACGGTCGGCGGCACGGTGGCGATCCAGTCGAGGCCGTAGAACACCGCGAACACCGACAGGCTGACGAACGAGAAGTCCGAATAGGGCAGATAGATCAGCGACAGCCCGCGCAGGCCGTAATAGAAGAACAGGAGCTTGCGCGGATCGAAGCGGTCGGTGAGCCAGCCCGACAGCGTGGTGCCGAACAGGTCGAAGAAGCCCATCAGTGCCAGCAGGCTTGCGGCCTGCACCTCGAAGATCCCATGGTCGCCGCAGAACGCGATCAGATGGGTGCCGACCAGGCCGTTGGTGGTGAAGCCGCAGATGAAGAAGGTCGCGAACAGGAACCAGAAGGTCTGCGTCTTCGCCGCGCGGACCAGGTTGCCGATCGCGGCGACGAACGGATTGCCCTGCGCAGGCGCCGCGGGCTGATCGTCTTGCGTGCTGCCATAGGAGCGCAGGCCGATCGAGGCCGGCCGCTCCGGCACCAGAAAATACACCAGCGGGATCAGCGCCGCGCAACATGCGGCAACCGTCAGCACCACCGGCTTCCAGCCGCCATATTCGACCAGCGATGCCAGGCCCGGCATGAAGATCAGCGTGCCGGTGGCGGTGCTCGCGGTCAAAAGTCCCATGACCAGGCCGCGATTGGTGGTGAACCAGCGGTTGACGATGGTGGCGCCGAGCACGTTGGCGACCGCGCCCGAGCCGATGCCGGAGAGCAGCCCCCAGCTCATGAACAATTGCCACGGCGCGGTCATGAAATAGCTCATAGCCGTCGAGACCGACATCAGCGCCAGCGCGCCCAGCACCGTGCGGCGGATGCCGACGCGCTGCATCACGGCCGCGGCGAACGGGCCCGCGAGGCCATAGAGGAAGATGCCGACGGCGGCCGACGAGGAGATCACGCTGACGTCCCAGCCGAACGCCTTTTGCAAGGGCAGCATCAGCACGCCCGGCGTCGCGCGCAGTCCCGCCGAGGCGAGCAGTGCCAGAAAGATCACGGCAACGACCACGAAAGCGTATTTTGGGCCGAACGGCCGCCGGGAGACGGGGGAGGATTGAACGGAGGCAGGTTGAACCGAGGAAGGGGGCATGTTACTTACCGGTACGTATTGCGATGCGGTATTAGTACGTACCGGTCAGTAACATTGTCAAGCCCGTATCGGAGGCAACGGAAGCCCGATGAAGAAGAAAGTCGAGATGCCTGCGCAGGCGCCGCTCCGGGCCGCCGACCGGATCCGCGCCTCTGCCAGCGAACTGTTCTACCGCGAGGGCATCCGCGCCGTCGGCGTCGACGAGGTGGTGGACCGCGCCGGCGTGACAAAACCCAGCCTCTATCGCAGCTTCGCCTCGAAGGACGATCTCGCCGCGGCCTATTTGCGCGACTACGATCTGAGCTTCTGGGAAAATTTCGAGCGCCCCGGCGGCAAGACCTACAGCAATGCGCGCGACCATGTGCTCGCCTATATCGGCCAGCTCGCGCCGCGCGCGGTAGCGAAGGGCTATCGCGGCTGCGGCCTCAGCAACGCCGCGGTGGAATATCCCTCGCGCGACAATCCCGCGCGCCAGGTCGCCGAAGCGCACAAGAAGGTCTTCCGCAAGCGCCTGCGCGAGCTCGCAGCCAATATGGGCGCGCGGCAGCCGAACGTGCTCGGCGATGCGCTCCTGCTCCTGATCGAAGGCATCTACGTCACCGGCCAGCAATCGGAAGACGGCCCGGCGCAGTCGGCGCTCGCGACGGCGAAGCTGCTGATCGATGCGAGTGTGAAAGCGGGGTGAGGGGCTTGGCTATCTCGGAAGCGAAAAGCGTGGCGTGCAGCTCGCCTGCGGCCATCCTTCGAGACGCCCGCCTCCGGCGGGCCCTCAGGATGAGGTCACGTTTTTGCGGCGAGATATGAGACCCTCATGGTGAGGAGCCCGCCAAAGCGGGCGTCTCGAACCATGCAGGCCCATCTCTTCCGGCGATCTCCAAGGTGAGCCGGTGATCCCGCGCGTCAGCGTCGGCCGCGGTGTTTGCTTCTTCGCGCAAGACCGCATCATCGAATTGTCACCGCCCTGTCATTCGCGCTCTATTGATTGCGGCTCCCTTCGCCGCGCATTCGTAGAGGCTGACATGCATCTGACTGAGACAATTTCGTCCAACCGCCGGTCGATCCTGAGGGGCCTCGCGGCCGCAGCCGTCACTTCGCTCACGGCACCGGCCTTGGCAGCGGAGAGCCTGCCGGCGCAGCCGACCGGAACGGCCGCCGCAATCGCCACCGACAAGGCCTATTGGGCAGCCGTGAAGGGGCTCTATGCCGTGACGCCCGATGTCGTCAATTTCGAGAACGGCTATTGGGGCATCATGCCTGAGCCGGTGAGGCGCGAGTTCATCCGCCAGTCCGACATGATCAATTATCAGAACACGTTCTACGCGCGGCAGCGCGCGGGCGCCGACTTCGAGGCCGTGCGCGCCAAAGTGGCGGAGGCGGTCGGTGCTGCGCCCGACGAGATCGCGCTCACCCGCGGCGCGACCGAAGCGCTGCAACTCCTCATCGGCGGCTACAACAGGCTGAAGCCTGGCGACGGCGTGCTCTATGCCGACCTCGACTATGACTCGATGCAATATGCGATGAACGCGCTCAAGGCGCGCCGCGGCGTCGACGTGGTCAAGTTCGACATACCGGAGCCTGCCACCCGCCAGGCGGTGCTCGATGCCTATGCGCGCGCGATCGAGGCGAACCCGAAGACGAGACTTCTCCTGCTGACCCATGTCAGCCATCGCACTGGCTTCGTCATGCCGATCGCCGAGATCGCCCGCATGGCGAAGGCCCGGGGCATCGACACCATCGTCGATGCGGCGCATTCCTGGGGACAGATCGATTTTCGCGTGGGTGACCTCGAGGCCGATTTCGTCGGCTTCAATCTGCACAAATGGATCGGCGCGCCGATCGGGGTGGGCTTCCTCTACATCAGGAAGGACCGCCTCGCCGACATCGATCGCGATCTGGGCGACGAGGATTTTGCGGAGACCGATATCCGCTCGCGGGTTCATACCGGCACGGTCAATTTTGCAACGGTGCTGACGGTGCCGATGGCCGTGGCGCTGCATCAGCAGATTGGCGCTGCGGCAAAGCAGGCCCGCCTCCGCTATTTGCGCGACTACTGGGTGAGCCGCGCCCGCGGCTTCAGGGATCTCGAGATCCTGACGCCGGATGAGGTCGGCTCCTATGGCGCGATCACGTCCTTCCGTCTCGCCGGCAAGACCAGCAAGGCCGACAACGAGGCGATCGTGGTGAAGCTCCGGGACAGTCACAAGGTCATGACGGTGCGCCGCGCCGGTGTCGCCAAGGGCCAATGCATCCGTGTGACCCCGGCACTCTTTACCGACGAGGCCGATCTCGACCGCCTCGTCGAGGCGCTGGCCGTCGTCACTGGGACGAAGACGGGATGAGCCTGTGCGAGGCGGGCGTCAACCGCGCTTGACGGATTGGATCAGGTCCGAGCGGTTGCCACAGAGATCCTCGAACACCGCCACGACGCCATAGGCCTCCTGCCGCGGCGGCCGAACGAAGCGGACGCCGGCGGCGATCATGCGCGCATGATCGCGCTCGAAATCATCCGTCTCCAGGAACAGGAAGACGCGCCCGCCGGTCTGGTCGCCAATGCGCGCCGTCTGCGCCGGACCGTCCGCCCGCGCCAGCAGCAGGCCGGAGCCCGAATGGCCCCGCGGCCGCACGACCACCCAGCGCTTGCCGCCGCCGAGCGGCGTGTCCTCGCAGAGCTCGAAATTCAGAGCGCGGGTGAAGAAGGCGATCGCTTTGTCGTAGTCCGCGACCACGAGACTGACGAGGGACAGATGCTGATTCATCGCGCAACCCGGCGAATGGCGGCAAGCTCGCCGTCAGGAGGACGAGGATAGCATGACGTCGGCCAGTTCATGCCGCCGATCTTCGTCCTCGTGGCTGCGGCGGCGCGATCAGCGCCTCCGCGGGAATTCGGAGCGAAGCGGACGAATCATTTTCTTCCATGAGACGGTCTCCGGATCGATGCGATCATATTCAGCGTGAGCGCCAATGAACTTCACCGGCAGGCGGAACGCCACCTTGAGCCTCAGCTGCCCATTTTATCGGCCCGCGGTCTGGTCTATCTCTGTCACTCCGATGCCCCGCGCAAGGAGACAGATTCGTGCTCGACCATATTCTCAGGTTCATGACGCTCGGGACGGTGATCGTCGGCATGACGGCGATCTACGTCGCGCTCCACACCAACAACCGGCGTCTGGGTGCGGACATCTTCCTGCGATATTCCGACCGGGTCTCGGACCTGCGGCGCCGCCTTCCGGTCACGGCATTCCTGGAGCGGGAGGCTGTCGGCGACATCGAGCTGACAGCGCAAGAGCGGCAGGCCGTTCACGAGATCATCCACTCGATCTTCGAGCTCTACGAGCTCAAGGTGCACGGCTACTTTCCGCCGGCGATCTGGAAAATCAGGGAGCCGGATATCGAAAGGCTGCTGTCGCTGCCCGTCTTTCAGCAGGAACTGGCAAGCTTCGAGGGCCGGTATGCGAGCCATCCGCGTTTGGTGGCCTGGCTCGAGAAGATCAGGGGACAGTGAGATATGGCCCTGAGCCGACGGCTGTACGCAAACATCGAATCAGGCTGCCGACAGGCGCACACGGAACTTGCTGCCGGTAGCCTCGGCATAGCGCAAAAGCGTCTTGGTGCTCGGCAGCGTCTGACCGCTTTCAAGTCGGGCAATCGTCGACTGGCTGGTGCCCATTCGGGTCGCCAATTCGGACTGTGAGAAGCCTGCCCGCAAGCGAGCCCTGAGCAGTTCGGCGGCGATCTCGAATTCTGGCGCGAGGGTGTTATACTCGGCCTTGACCTTTGGGTTGGCTAGAAGGCGAGCCTTGAGCTTCTCAAACGGGATTGTCATGTGACTTCCTTTCCAATTGCGCACAATCGCGCATGACAAAATCAATCGGTTGCTCGAACGAGATTGTCATGTGATCTCATCGGCTCTCCGTAACGCGAGCTCGATCTCGGCTCGTGGGGTCTTTTGCGTCTTCTTTATGAACGCGCGTACGACCACGACTCTTCGGCCGATCGCGGTGACGTAGAGGCGCGAGCAATTCCGTCACGTCCCGTCAGCCGCAACTCCCACAGCTTCCCCTCAAGGTGCTTGACGTGCGGTTCTCCCAGGCTTTCCAGCCCAGCGCAAATCTTTGAGAGGGGTAGCGGTTCTCGCGAATGGGCCGAACACGCACAGCAGTACCGCCTCACCGCCACCCCAGCGCCGGCGCCACATGTGTCAGGATCGCCTCGATCGCATGTGCGCAATAGGCGACGCCAAGCTGGTTCGGAATCGTCAACAGCAGCGTGTCCGCCTCGGCAATCGCCTCGTCCTGCCGCAGCTGTTCGATCAGCACATCCGGTTCTGCCGCATAGGAGCGGCCGAAGATCGCCCGCGTGCGCGGGTCGATGAAGCCGATCTGGTCTTCGCCGCCGCGCTCGCCACCGAAATAAGCGCGGTCGCGATCGTCCATCAGCGCGAAGATGCTGCGGCTGACGGAGACGCGCGGCTCGCGGCTGTGGCCGGCTTCCTTCCACGCCGCGCGATAAGCGCGGATTTGCGCCGCCTGCTGTACGTGAAAAGCCTCGCCGGTCTCGTCGTTCTTCAGCGTCGAGCTCTGCAAATTCATGCCGTGCTTTGCCGCCCACACCGCCGTCGCGTTCGAGCCGGCGCCCCACCAGATCCGTTCGCGCAGGCCTGCCGCATGCGGTTCGAGGCGCAGCAGCCCCGGCGGATTCGGAAACATCGGCTGCGGATTGGGCTCGGCAAAACCCTCGCCGCGCAAGATGTCGAGAAACACTTCCGCGTGGCGGCGGCCCATGTCGGCGTCGCTCTCGCCCTCGGCCGGCCGATAACCAAAATAGCGCCAGCCATCGATTACCTGCTCGGGCGAGCCGCGGCTGATGCCGAGCTGGAGCCGCCCGCCGGCGATGAGATCGGCGCTCCCTGCGTCCTCCGCCATGTAGAGCGGGTTCTCGTAGCGCATGTCGATCACGGCCGTGCCGATCTCGATCGTGCTTGTCCTGGCGCCGACGGCGGCGAGCAGCGGAAAGGGCGAGGCCAGCTGTCGCGCGAAATGGTGGACGCGGTAATAGGCGCCGTCGAGGCCGAGCTGCTCGGCCGCCACCGCAAGCTCGATCGACTGCAGCAGCGTGTCGCCAGCCGAGCGGGTCTGCGATTGCGGCGAGGGTGTCCAATGTCCGAAGGACAGGAATCCGAGTTTTTTCATGGGGGCTCATCTATGAATGATCGAGAGAGGTTAGTCCGCTGGGATTTTGACGAGGCGATAATTTTGGCTATAATCTAGCCAAAATGCCTTTCGATATCATCCTTGCTCCAGAAGCGGTGGAAGATCTCAGGCGCTTCAAGGCGCATGTTCGGGCAGCAGTTCGTACAGCGTTAGAAGCGCATTTGAGGCACGAGCCCGAGAAAATCAGCCGCAGCCGGATCAAGAAGTTGCGAGGAGTGCGTCGGCCTCAATACAGACTGCGCGTGGACGATGTCCGGGTGTTCTATGATATTTCCGGCACGACCGTCGAAATCCTGGCGATCGTTGCCAAATCGGAGGCCGAGTCATGGCTCGCACAGTTCGGAAGTCCGGAGTGAAGGAGGTCCCCCTCTCCGAGGTGAAGGACGATCTGTCCCGCTACCTCCGTGAGGCTGAGACGCAGGAGATCGTCATCACGCGTCACGGCAAGCCGGCAGGCGTGCTGATTGGGTTCGAATCGGAGGAGGACTGGTTCGAATACCGCTTGGAGCGCGATCCTCGCTTCCTGCAACGCATTGAACAGGCGCGGAACAGCCTGCGCGCGGGACGTGGCGTGAAGCTCGAGGATATCGATTCCGAGTAGCGGCGAGGGGTGCCGACCCCATGGGCCCGATGATGTCACCATGCGCCTGTTTTGCCCGACGGGTCAACGGGCGCGGAAGTGCGCCTAAACCATTGATTCCGCTCATGCCGCTACTGTGCATGGGGTTGTTTTCGACTTTTTTGTTTGAGGGGTGCAAAAATATCGGGGCTGGACCTGGTCCGGCGCTCGCCGTTTCATCAATCCATTTTCAGGAGGCGCATATGCCGGTTTACAACGTGGTCAGGTTCAAGGTGAAGCCGGGTGAGGAAGCCGCCTTCCTCGACGCGCATCGCGACGGCAAGGCCAAATGGCCGGGCCTGGAGCACGGCGTCATCGTCAAGACCGGCGAGCAGACCTTCTGCCTGATCGGCACATGGTCCAGTCAGGACGCGATGGTCGCGGCGCGATCCGCGATGATCAAGACCCTCGACAGTTTCAGGTCCGTGCTCGAGGACCAGGGCGGCGGACGTGGCGTCACGGATGCCGTGTCGGGGGCGGTCGTGCTCGAACTCTAGGGGGCGATCGGCGGGCGTTTACTTCATCACCCGCAGGCCCTTGGTCGTGAACCGCTGCGTCTTGCCGCCGGGGCGAACGGGACGCCTGGTGCCGGCGGCCTTGCCGGTGCCGGGCGGCTGGTGGGCGGGCACGAGCTGGTGGGGTTGCGAGCCGATCAGGTCGCGGCGACCCATCTCGATCAAGGCCTCGCGCAGCACCGGCCAATTATCAGGGTCGTGGTAGCGCAGGAACGCCTTGTGCAGGCGGCGCTGGCGCAGGCCCTTGATCGCCTCGACCTTGTCGCTGCCGCCGTGGCGCACGCCGCGCAGCGGATTGACGCCGGTGTGGTACATCGCGGTTGCCGTTGCCATCGGCGAGGGCAGGAAGGTCTGCACCTGATCGGCGCGGTAGCGGTTCTTCTTCAGCCAGAGCGCGAGGTTCATCATGTCCTCGTCGGTCGTGCCCGGATGCGCCGCGATGAAATACGGGATCAGGTAATATTTCTTGCCGGCCTGCTCAGCCGCCGCATCGAACATCCGCTTGAACTTGTCATAGGCGCCGATGCCCGGCTTCATCATCTTGTCGAGCGGGCCGCGCTCGGTATGCTCGGGCGCGATCTTGAGGTAGCCGCCGACGTGATGGGTGACGAGCTCCTTGATGTATTCGGGGCTCTCGACCGCGAGGTCGTAGCGCACGCCGGAGGCGACCATCACCTTCTTGATGCCCTTGGTCTCGCGCACCTTGCGATAGAGCCGGATCAGATCGTCATGCGAGGTGTTGAGATTCGGGCAGATCTCGGGGAAGACGCAGGACGGCCGCCGGCACGCGGCCTCCACCTTCGGGTCCTTGCACGCCATCCGATACATGTTGGCGGTCGGGCCGCCGATGTCGGAGATCACGCCGGTGAAGCCCGGCGTCTTGTCGCGGATCTTTTCGATCTCGCGCAGAATAGAACCCTCGGAGCGGTTCTGGATGATGCGGCCTTCGTGCTCGGTGATCGAGCAGAAGGTGCAGCCGCCAAAGCAGCCGCGCATGATCGTGACCGAGAACTTGATCATGTCCCAGGCGGGGATTTTGGCCTCGCCATAGGACGGATGCGGCGCGCGCGCATAGGGCAGGTCGTAGACCGCGTCCATCTCGTCGCTGGTCAGCGGGATCGGCGGCGGGTTGAGCCAGAGATCGCGGTCGCCATGACGCTGCACCAGCGGCCGCGCATTGCCGGGGTTGCTCTCCCGGTGCAGCACGCGTGACGCGCGGGCATAGGCTTCCTTGTCCTGCTCGACCTGCTCCAGCGCCGGCAGACGGATCACGGTCGCGCCCTTCTGGCGTGTCGCGCCCTCGTCGGCGGAGTCGAGATCGTCGGCGTGCAGCTCCGCATAGTCCTCGGGCACGCGGCGGAACAGTGCGACGCCTCTGATGTCGTCGAGCTCGCGCGGGGCCTCTCCCGCTGCGAGCCGCTGCGCCACCTCGACCACGGCGCGCTCGGCATTGCCGTAAAGCAAGAGGTCCGCTTTGGCGTCGGCCAGCACCGAGCGGCGCACCTTGTCGGACCAGTAATCGTAATGCGCGATCCGGCGCAGCGAGGCCTCGATGCCGCCGAGCACGATCGGCACATCCTTGAACGCCTCGCGGCAGCGCTGGGCATAGACGATGGTGCAGCGGTCCGGCCGCTTGCCGCCTTCGCCGCCGGCCGTATAGGCGTCATCATGGCGCAGGCGGCGGTCGGCGGTGTAGCGGTTCACCATGGAATCCATGTTGCCGCCGGTGACGCCGAAAAACACCTTTGGCTTGCCCAGCGCCCTGAACGGCTCAGCCGAGTGCCAGTCCGGCTGGGCGATGATGCCGACCCGAAAACCCTGCGCCTCCAGCAGCCGGCCGATGATCGCCATGCCGAAGCTCGGATGGTCGACATAGGCATCGCCCGTCACCAGCACGATGTCGCAGGCGTCCCAACCGAGCGTGTCCATCTCGGCGCGGCTCATGGGAAGGAACGGCGCCGGCTTGCGCGGCCGGGCCTGGGCCATCAGGGGCTTTTCGGCTGCGATGATTTGGGTGTCCATGGGGCCTACGCATAGGACTCCGCGCCCCCGAATACAACCGACGGGCGCGTGAAAGATTGCGGTTCCGGGGCCGTTCGGCACCCCGGCCGGTCTGTGACGCAGTCCACATACGGCCCGCTGCCTGTCATGTCATCCTCTCACCCGTATTGAGGGAGAGATCCATGATCCTGGTCGACCTGTTGCTGATCCTGGTGATGATATTTTTCCTGTTTCTGCCGGCCACCGATCGCCGGACGGTGCGGATGAGGCTCGCCATGCTCTGCATGCTGCTGGCGGTGTTCTCGGTCTCCGTCTCCCGCACCCATGTCGAGCCGGTGGCGTTCCCAAGGATCGCTGCGACGCGTTGAGCCGCAGGAACCATCCGCCGTCGCGAACATTCTGAATATAGGTTCGCAGCGAGCCTGGCTCGCGCTCGCCTCGGCGATGGGGGACTTGTGAGTACGGTCATAGAGAATTTGCTCACCCGGAAGCAGAAGCTGGTCGAGCAGCTCGAGAGGACGCAATCGGTCGAGGAGCGCGACAGGATCGAGCACCAGCTCGAGCAGATCAACACCGCGCTGGACTTTCTGGACAGGCCCGGGTCGAAGGACGCGCGCTAGCAGCGCTCAGTCGGCCTTGATCGCGCGCGCATAGACCACACCCGAATTGGTGATGTGCGTCGTCATCAGCGCCTCGAAGGCGGCGAACTCGCCGCGCGCGAACAGATCGAGCAGCTTGCGGTGCTCGTCGAAGGACGTGCGGGTGCGCACGTCGATCGGCGAGGTCAAATTGGTGCGGAGCGCCGCGACACGCCCCGAGACCAGCTGGTAGGATTCGGCGAGATAGCGATTGCCGCAATGGGTGAACAGCGCCTCGTGAAAGGCGGCATCGGCGCGGCCATAGGCGATGTTGTCCCGGTCGCTGACCGCCGGCTCCATCGCGGCGATCGCATCGCTCATCGTCGCGACAGCGCCGTCGCGATCGTGGCGAAAGGCGAGCTCGGCCGCCTTGGGCTCGAGCGCGATCCTGAAGGTGCAAAGCGCAGTGATGTCGTCCGCGCTCGGGGTGAAGACAAAACTGCCGACCTGCGGCCTGATCACCACGAGCCCCTGCGCCTGCAACTGCCCCATCGCCTCGCGCACCGGCGTGCGGCTGACGCCGAACGAGTTCGCGACCATTTCCTCGGAGATCGCAGCCCCCAGCGCGAACTCTCCGTCGATGATGGCCTGGCGCAGCCGCAGCATCACCCGCTGCGACAGCGATTTCGGCGTCTCGAGCTTGAGCGATCGCATGGGCTCTCAGATCACCTTGCCGGGATTGAGCAGATGGTCGGGATCGAGCGCCGCCTTCAGCGTCCGCATCAGTGCGATCTCGGCCTCGCTGCGGGCGTGGCCCAGCCACTTCTTCTTCAGCGTGCCGATGCCGTGCTCGGCGGACACACTGCCGCCCATCTCGCGGACGAGGCCGTAGATGATCGCGTCCATCTCCTCTTTCGGCTGCTGCTCGACAGCGAGGCCCGTGACCCAGGAGACCAGATGCAGATTGCCGTCGCCGATATGGCCGTAATAGACGCTCTCGCATCCCTTGATGCCGGAGGCGAGCGCAGCCTTGCATCGCGTGACGAAATCGTCCATCCGCGCCACCGCGAGGCCGATGTCGTAGGAGATGTGCGGCCCCAGCACCTGGCCGAACTCGGCGCAGATGTCGCGCACGCTCCAGAAGCTTTGCGTCTGCGCCAGCGACTGCGCCACGGCGGCGTCGACCAGCAGCCCGCGCTCCATCAATTCTTCGAGCCAGGCCTGGAAACGCGGCGCATCGAGGCTCTCGTCGGTGCCCTGCGCCTCGACCAGCACGTAGAGGCTGTCGCCTGCGGCCACCGGCGGCTTCACGCCGGCGCGCGTCGTGATCACGTCCCAATAATCCGGCCACATCACCTCGAACGCCGAGAGCAGCGGGCCGAGGCCGCTGCGTGCGGCATCGAGCAGCGCGATCACCGCGTCATAGTCCTTCAGCGCGCAGAGCGCGGCCATGGTCGAGCGCGGCTTTGGAAACAACCGCAGCACCACGCGGGTGATGATGCCGAGCGTACCTTCCGAGCCGATGAAGAGGTGCTTCAGATCGTAGCCCGCGTTGTTCTTCATCAGCTTGTTCAGATTGGTGATGATGGTGCCATCGGGCAGCACCACCTCCAGGCCGAGCACCAGCTCGCGCGTCATGCCATAGCGGATCACGCGATTGCCGCCGGCATTGGTGGAGAGGTTGCCGCCGATCGCGCAGGAGCCGCGCGAGCCGAGATCGAGCGGAAAGAAGAAGCCGGCCTCGTCGGCAGCTTTTTGAATCGTCTCGAGCGGCGTGCCGGCCTTTACCGTCATCGTCGCCGACGCGCGATCGATCTCCTCGATGCCGCTCATGCGCTCGAGCGAGATCGCGACCCAGCCTGCGTCCGGCGAGGCGCCGCGGCAGAGCCCGGTCAAGCCGCCCTGCGGCACGAACGGGATCCGCGCCTGTCGGCAGGTTGCGATCGCCTCGGCAACACCTTGCGCATCGAGCGGACGGATCACCGCGCGCGGCGTCTGCGGCAGGCTCGCGCTCCAGTCGTTGCCATTGCGTGCCGGCACGTCAGAGCCGGTCAGCACCGCGGCCGCGCCGAGCTTGTCGCGCAAGCGCCCGAGCAATCGGTCGGGATCTCCGGCGGGGGTCACCATGTCCATGTGAGACCTCTTGCTTAGCGAGGGAATTGCATCAGTCTTGTATGTAAGGTACAACACAAAAAGTAAAGCAAAAACAGGAGTTCAATTGGCCCAGAAGATCGTTATGGGTCAATGGCTTATTCGGGAAGCCGCAACAATGGGTGGTGTCATGACGGAGGCAATTCGCGGGTTCTGGGTGGCATCGGCGACACCGCTGACCCCGGACGGCAGCGTGGATTCCGCGAAGCTCGCTGCCCACGCCAAGAAGCTCTTCAGCAAGGGTGTCGACGGCGTCGTGCTGTTCGGCACCACCGGCGAGGGCACCTCCTTCAACGTGGCCGAACGCCTTGCGACTATCGAAGCGCTGCTTAAAGCCGACGTTGCTGCGGAGCGCATCGGCATCGGCGGCGGCTTTCCCGCCGTCAGCGACAGCATCGCGCTCACGCGCGCGGTGTTGGGCCTGGGCCTGCACCACGTCTTGGTGCTGCCGCCCTACTTTGACCGCAGCGTCACGCCCGAGGGCATCGAGGACGCGTTCGCTGCGATCCTCGACGGCGTCGCCGACGATCGCCTGCGCGCCTACCTCTATCACATTCCGCAGATCTCGGGCGTCGCGATCCCGACCAATGTCGCCTCGAGCTTGCGCAAGCGCTACGGCAAGACAGTCGCGGGATTGAAAGACTCCAGCGGCGACTTCAAGCAGTTTTTGGCGTTCCGCGCCGCCGCGCCCGAGCTCGCCATCACCGTCGGCAACGAGGCCGACATTGCGCGTGCGATCGCCGCAGGCGGCGCCGGCACCATCTGCGGCATGGCCAACATCGCGCCGGAACTGGTCAAGGCCATGATCGACGGCAAGGATGTCGAAGCGCGCATGCAGGCCGCGGTCGACATCGTGGTGAAGTCGCCTTCCTTCCTCGCGACGCTGAAGGCCATTCTCGCGGCGCGGACGGGTGACGCCAGCTGGTTGCGCGTGCGGCCGCCGCTGCGCGCCTTGTCTGATGGCACTGCGCTCAAGCTGAAGCTCGACGAATTGATGAGCCCCGTGATCGCTTGAAGTCTCAGCGCTGCTGCGACACGTTGCCGCGAATTCGCGTGCAGCGTGTCGCAATCTTCGCGGCGTCAATCGTTGATTGCCGTTGTTTGTGGGTCCGCGCTTAGAACGATTCAACACTAGAGCAATTCAAGCCCGCTTGCGGTTCTCTTCACTCCTGGCGGCTGCTAGATGCGCCAGCATCAATGCAGCGTCTGACTTGGAAGTGAATCGAAAGTGCGTGCCCCCGTGGATGGCCAGCGCGTCAGCGGCCATCGTTCTCGTGTCGGCAAGAGCCGTGCAGGTCTTCTCCTCGGCGCAGCCGTGCTGCTCGCCGAAAGCCCCTTCAACAGCACGATCGCGCAGATGCCATCGGCGCTGCCGCCGGTGACGGTGGATGCGCCGGCGCAGCGGCCGAAACCGGCGCGGGCGTCGGGATCATCGCAGCGGCGCACGCAGGCGGCTGCACGCCAACGCCAGCAGAATACTGCGGCCACGGCGGCCCCGACGCCGTCGGAACGCGCGGCGGCTGAAGCCGTAGCCCAACAGGCGGCAAAGCTCGGCTATCGCGCGATGCCGAGCGCGACGACGTTGCGCTCGGGCGCCTCGCCGCTCGACACATCACAGTCCGTCAACGTCGTGCCTGCGCAGGTCCTGAAGGACCAGCTGCCGCGCAACATCGACGACGCGCTGGTCAACATCAGCGGCATCACCCAGACCAATACGCTCGCCGGCACCCAGGATGCGGTGATCCGCCGCGGCTTCGGCGACAATCGCGACGGCTCGATCATGCGCAACGGCATGCCGCTGGTGCAGGGCCGCAGCCTGAACGCCGCTGTCGACAGCGTCGAGGTGCTGAAAGGACCGGCCTCGCTGCTCTACGGCATCATGGATCCCGGCGGCATCGTCAACACCATCAGCAAGCGCCCCGAGCTCTACCAGCACGGTTCGGTCACGCTGCTCGGCTCGACCTATGCCAACAACCGCAACGGTGCTGACGGTACGCTCGACGTCACCGGTCCGATCGGCGATGGCGGCCTCGCCTATCGTTTCATCGGCTACGGCGTCAGCGAGGACTATTGGCGCAATTTCGGCCGTCACCGCGAAATGCTGGTGAACCCGTCGCTCGCCTGGTACGGCGAGACGACGACGGTCCAGCTCACCTATGAGCACCGCGAGTTCATCTATCCGTTCGACCGCGGCACCGCCTTCGTCAACGGCGCGCCGCTCGCGATCCCGAAGACGCGTCGGCTCGACGAGCCCTTCAACAACATGTGGGGCACTTCCGACCTGGTGCAGGGCTCGATCGAGCAGAAGCTCAACGACAATTGGAAGGTCACGGCGGCCTACAGCTACAACACCGAGACCTACAGCGCCAACCAGCTCCGCATCACCGGCGTCAACGCCGCGACCGGCGTCGAGACCCGCAGCAACGACGGTACCCAGAATTCGCTGAGCAACGCCAGCTACGGCACCTCCTATATGCAGGGTGATGTCTGGGTCGGCGGCTTCCGCAACGAGACCCTGTTCGGAGGCGAGGCGCTGTATCGCACGATCGATCGTCACGACCTGATCCGTCAGGCGACGCCGAGCTTCAACTTCTATAATCCGGTCTACGGATTGGTCATTCCGGGTGCGACCGTTTCGGCAACTGACAGCGAGCAGACCGACAAGCTCGGCACCCGCGGCTTCTTCGCCCAGGACACGTTCCATCTGACCAACTGGCTGTCCGTGGTTGGCGGCGTGCGCTGGATGCAATACGAGCAGCTCGCCGGCAAGGGTCGGCCCATCTTCATCACCAACACCAATCTGTCGGGCGACAAGGTGCTGCCGCTCGGTGGCGTCATCGTCAAGCTGAGCGACGAGCTCTCCTATTACGTGAGCTATACGCAGTCGCTGAAGCCGACCTCGACGATTGCCGCCTTCACCAGCGGCTTCGTCGTCGACTCTGCCATCGCGCCCGAGGAAGGCACGCAGTGGGAGACCGGCCTGAAGTTCGATGTCAACAAGCGGTTGTCGGGCACGCTGGCGGTCTACGACATCCAGAAGAAGAACGTGCTAGTGCTGGATGACCTCGGCAACAACAAGTTGACCGGGCGCGCATCTGGTGCCGCGCGGTCGCGTGGCGTTGAGTTGGACGTCACCGGCAGGCTGACGGATGAATGGAGCATGATCGGTAGCTACGGCTATACCGACGCGCGCCTGATCAACGACCCCGTCGTCGGGAACGCCAAGCTGTTGAACGCCGCGATGAACACGGCCTCGCTCTATCTGGTCTACGATTTCGGCGACCGGCTCCCGGGACGTCTGCGGCTCGGCGGCGGCGCGCATTATGTCGGCGACCGGCCGGGCGACTCCGCCAACACGTTCTTCATGCCGGCCTATACCGTCGCGGACATCTTTGCGACCTACGACACCAAGGTCGACCAGGTGCCGGTGACCTACCAGTTCAATGTCAAGAACCTGTTCGACAAGCTCTATTATACGTCCACCACCGGAAGCCCGTTGGCCGTCGCGATCGGTGATGGCCGGCGCATCTCCCTGTCGGCGACGGTGAAGTTCTAGCGATGAGGGCGCGGCGCAAAGCCATCGCGGTCCTGGTCGCGCTGGCGTCCGCTTGTCTTGCCGTTTCAGGCGAGGTCTGCGCCGAAGAGATCACGCTGTATTCGACCAGAGAGGCTGCTCTGGTCGAGCCCGTGGTTGCGTCTTTCACTGAAGCCAGCGGCATCAAGGTGAACGTGGTTTTCGTCGAGGACAGTCTCGTCAAGCGGCTCGTATCGGAAGGCGAGACCTCTCCAGCGGACGTGTTGCTGACAATCGGACTGGACAAGACGACGCAGCTCCCGAGCCGTGCCCTAACGCAGGCTTTTGCGTCGCCGACCATCGAGCAGGCCATTCCGGCAAATCTGCGAAGCGCCGGTGCGCAATGGCTTGCGCTCGCCGCCCGCCCGCGTGTCGTCTTCGCGCACAAGGACAATGCGTTGGCAGCGATCGACTATGAAGATCTCGCCGATCCCAGATGGCGCGGCAAGCTTTGCATGCGTTCGATCCTGCATCAGAACAACGTCGCCATGGTCGCGGCCTATCTCACGCATCACGGCGAGGCGGCGACGGAAACCTGGCTCGCCGGCCTGAAAGCCAATCTTGCCCACAAGCCATCCGGCAAGGACAACGACGTGATCCGCGAGATCGTACAGGGCACGTGCGAGATCGGCATCGGCAACACCGTGGCGCTGGCGCAATTACGCGACGGACGGGAGGGCGCCGATTGGCGCGCCTGGGCGATGGAAGTCAAGGCGGTTCCGACCTCATTCAGGAGCGGCGGTACGCATGTGAACCTCACCGGCGCAGCCATCGCAAAGCACGCGCCGCATCCGGCCGCCGCACGCGGATTCCTCGAGTTCCTCGTCACGCCGGCTGCGCAACGGAGCTTTGCGGCTGCCGAGCTCGAATATCCCGTTCTCGCTACGGCGGAGCGTGCTCCCATCCTCACCGATATCGGCGCGTTCACGTCCGACACGATGCCGATCGATCAGATTGCCGCGCACCAGCAGGCCGCGGTCGCGCTCATTAAGAAGGTTGGCCTCAATGAGTAGACTGGGGCACAAGATCAAAGCAGGCCTGCTTCAGGTTCATTCCATTCTGGGCCTCGTGCTTGCGCTGCTGCTCTGTCTGATCGCGCTGACCGGCGCGATCATGAGTTTCGAGGATGAGATCGTCGATCATCTCAATGCCGGGATCATGCAGGTCGCGCCGCGAACGACGCCGGCGCTGATGCCGGACGAACTGGTCACGCGCCTCAAGGCTGGCGTCGATGTCGGCAAGGTCGCGGCCATGACGCTGTCGAGCGATCCCTCCGCGGCGGTGCATGTCCGCTTCGCGCGCGACGAGCAGGGCGCGCGGCCGTCCTCGCTCTACGTCGATCCCTATGATGCCCATGTGCTCGGCGTGCCACGCGGCGAGGAATTTTTCGCAACCGTCCGCCGATTGCATCGCTGGCTGCTCATTCCCGGCGATGCCAAGGGGTGGGGCCGCCAGATCACCGGCATCGCCGCGCTCGGCCTGATCGTCATGCTGGTCTCGGGCCTGGTGCTGCGCTGGCCGCGCCGCGCTGGCCACGTGAAGATGTGGCTGAAGCCCAATCTCGGGCTCAGCGGCCGCGGGCTGCACCGGTCGCTGCATGCCGTCATCGGCACCTGGGTCCTGCCGATCTATCTGGTGATGACGTTGACGGGACTCTGGTACTCGTTCGACTGGTACAAGGACGGTGTCGTTTGGCTGCTGTCGCGCCCGCAAGTTTCCGCGGCGAAGATGCAGCCGAAACAGCCGCGAGCGGCCGGCCGGCCTGAGCCGGTTCAGGCTGTCGGGTTCGATCGCGCCTGGTCGACCTTGTTGCGCGAAGAGGGCGGCCATTTTTCCCGCGCCTTGCTGACGCTGCCCGGCGGTCCGGGCACGGTGCTGCGCATTCGATCATGGGGCAAGGAGACGACGCTCGACACCACGCGCGACGAATTCCGCATCGATGCGGTCACCGGTCAGATCGTGTCGGCTGATCGCTACGCCGAGAAGACGCTGGGCGAGAAGATCATTGCGAATCTGCTCGACATTCATCGCGGCGCCGTGCTGGGCTGGCCCGGTAAGCTCGCCTTCATGATGGCCGCGGCGCTGATGCCGCTGTTCGCAATCACCGGCGTGCTCCTGTATCTGTCGCGCCGCAAGCTACGGCGTCCCGCGCAACCGGCGCTTGGGCGGCTCGTTCCCGGTGAATGAGACGAGGACTAGCCAAGCCCGCCGCAATCGTTCAAAAGCCCATGGCCTGTCCTTCGTCTAGGTTCACGCCATGAAGCTTCCGAGCGTCGTCACCCCCGCCGATATCCGCCGTGCACTGCTGCTGCGCGAAGAGATCGCGCTGCTTGATCTCAGATACGAGGCGGCCTTCGCCAGCGGCCATCCGCTGTTCGCAGCCAACATGGCCGCAGACCGGATCGCGGTCGAAGCTGAGGTGCGGCTGCCGCGCAAGGACGTGGCGGTCGTGCTCTATGATGATGGTGAGGGACTGGTCGAAGTTGGTGCCGAGCGCCTTGCGGCGCTCGGCTACAGCAATGTATGCGCGCTCGACGGCGGGCTGAAAGCATGGCGCGCTGCGGGCTATGAAGTGTTCGAGGACGTCAATTCCTACTCAAAGGCGTTCGGCGAGCTGGTCGAGGCGCGTCGTCATACGCCCTCATTCAGCGCTGACGAGGTCGCAAAACTGATCGCGGACAAGGCCAACATCGCCATCCTCGATGTCCGCCGCTTCGATGAATATGCGACCATGAACATCCCGGGCTCGGTCAGCGTGCCCGGTGCGGAGCTGGTGCTGCGGGCAGGGAAGGCTGCGCCCGATCCCGACACCACCATCATCGTCAATTGCGCCGGCCGCACCCGTTCGATCATCGGCACCCAGTCGCTGATCAATGCCGGCGTGCCCAACAAGGTGCGTGCACTCCGCAACGGTACGATCGGCTGGACATTGGCGCGGCACACGCTCGCTCACGGCGCCGATCGGCGCGGCGCGATCGGCTCGTTCGAGGGCGGCCCGGCCAATGCGCGCGATGTCGCCTATCGCGCCGGCGTCCGCCACATCGGCGCGAGCGAGATCTCGGCGCTGGTCGCAGAGACCGATCGCACGCTCTACCGTTTTGACGTGCGCGATGCGGAGGCGTATTCCGCCGGCCACCTCCCGGGCTTCCGCCACTATCCCGGCGGCCAGCTCGTCCAGGAGACCGACATGGCCGCGCCGGTGCGCGGCGCGCGTATTGTCCTGACCGACGACAAGGGCGTGCGCGCCGACATGACGGCATCCTGGCTCGCGCAGATGGGCTGGGAGGTCTACGTGCTGGAAGGCGGCTATGACGGCCCCCTCGAGGTTAGCCCACCGCTGGTCCTGCCAAAGCCCGACCCTGCCCACCGCTATCGCCGCCCCTACGAAGGCACCGACGTCACCGAGCGCGCGATGCAGGCCTATCTCGACTGGGAATACGGCCTCGTCGACCAGCTCCGCCGCGACGGCACGCACGGGTTTTATGTGATCTGACTACCGCCAGGCCACGATATCCCCATATCCAAACCCTATTGTGCTGCGCCTCGTCCGCGGTCTATGAGCTGCGGCAAAGCCGCCATCCATGGAGATGCTATGCCAGCCTCAGGCCAAAGCTCTGAGCGGAGCGCGAAGGCGCTGCTGCTCGAGGGCGTCAATGACAGCGCCGTCGACCTGTTTCGGAGCGCGGGCTTCACCAATATCGAACGGCTGCCCAAGGCGCTGGACGGCGAGGCGCTGCGCCAGGCGCTGAAGGGCGTGTCGCTGCTCGGCATCCGCTCGCGGACCCAGATCACGGATGAGGCGCTCGAAGCTGCCGACGGGTTGCTTGCGGTTGGCTGCTTCAGCGTCGGCACCAACCAGGTCGATCTGCTGGCGGCGCGCAAGCGCGGCATCCCCGTGTTCAACGCGCCGTTCTCCAATACCCGCAGCGTCGCCGAGCTCGTGATCGGCGAGATCGTGATGCTGCTGCGGCAGATCTTTCCGCGCTCGGTGTCGGCCCATGACGGCGGCTGGGACAAGTCCGCGACCGGCAGCCGCGAGGTCCGCGGCCGCACGCTCGGCATCATCGGCTATGGCAATATCGGCTCGCAGCTCTCGACGTTGGCAGAGGCGATGGGCATGCGGGTGATCTACTACGATCGCACCGACAAGCTCCGCCACGGCAACACCGAGCCGGTCGAGAAATTGGAAGAGCTTTTGGCGCAGAGCGACGTGGTCAGCCTGCACGTGCCGGAAACGCCGGAGACCGCCGGCATGATCGGCGAGAACGAGCTGAAGGCGATGAAGCCGGGCTCGTTCCTGATCAACAACAGCCGCGGCACCGTGGTCGATCTCGACGCGCTCGCGCGCGCCTTGCGCGACGGCCACATCGCGGGTGCCGCTATCGACGTGTTCCCGATCGAGCCGTCCTCGAACGCGGAACGATTCAAGAGCCCGGTGCAGGGTCTCAACAACGTCATCCTCACGCCGCATGTCGGCGGGTCCACCGAGGAGGCGCAGGAGCGTATCGGCGGCGAGGTCGCGCGCAAGCTGGTCGATTATTTCATCACCGGCTCGACCATGGGCGCGGTGAATTTCCCGGAGGTGCAGCTGCATTTGCGTCCCTCCGGCGTACGCTTCAGCCACGTCCATCGCAACGTGCCGGGCATGCTGCGCCGGCTGAACGAGGTCTTCCTCCAGCGCGACATCAATATCGCCGCGCAATATCTGGAGACCGCCGGCGACCTCGGCTATGTCGTGCTCGACGCCGATCTCGGCGGCGAGGATTCAGGTACGTTGCTCCAGCAGATCCGCGGCCTCGAGGGCACGGTCGGCGCACGGCTGGTATTCGAGCACTAGATTGCCCCACGTTCCGGTTGCAATCCGCAGCCATGGCTCTCTACACTGCTGTCATCTTCGGCGTGCTAAAAAGCACGTCGAATTTGAGCTTCAGTTGCGTGAGTGTCCGCCATGGAACGGGACGCCGTACTGATTGATCTCGCACTTCAAGGCGGCGGTTCGCACGGCGCCTTTTCCTGGGGCGTGCTCGACCGCCTGCTGGAGGAAAAGTGGCTCACGGTCGCTGCGATCTCCGGAACCTCCGCAGGCGCGATGAATGCGGCCGTGCTGGCGGACGGCTGGACCGCCGGTGGCGCCGACGGCGCGCGCGCCGCGCTCGAACAATATTGGCGCCGCGTTTCGCAAGCCGCTGCCTTCAGCCCGCTACAGCGCTCGCCGCTCGACCGGCTGATGGGGCGCTGGACCCTCGATACATCGCCCTTCTACATCCTCACAGATCTGATGTCGCGGGTGCTGTCGCCCTACGATCTCAACCCGACCGGCTACAATCCGCTGCGCGCGGTGCTGGCCGAGAGCATCGATTTCGAGCGCCTCGCGCGTTCGCCGATCCAGCTCTTCATCACCGCGACGCGGGTGCGGACCGGCCGTGGCCGCATCTTCCGCAACGCTGAGATCACGGCGGACGTGCTATTGGCATCGGCCTGCCTGCCGACCATGTTCCGCGCGATCGAGATCGATGGCGAACCCTATTGGGACGGCGGCTTTGCCGGCAACCCGACCATCACGCCGCTGGTCCGCGAGAGCGACGCGCATGACACCATCCTCATCCAGATCAACCCGACCGAGCGGCCGGAGGAGCCACGGACGGCTGCCGAGATCCTCAACCGCCTCAACGAAATCTCCTTCAACTCGCCGTTGATGAAGGAGCTGCGCATGATCGCGCTGCTGCGCCAGGCCGCCGACCCCGGCAGCGGCGAGGGCGCGCGCTGGGCGAAAATGCGGACGCACCGGATCAAGAGCGACATGCTGGCGAAGTTCGGCGCCTCGTCGAAGCTCAACGCGGAATGGGAGTTCGTCTCGATGCTGCGCGCCGAGGGACGCATCGCGGCGGATGCGTTTCTGCGCGAGCACGGCGCAGACATCGGCCGGCAATCGACCGCCGATCTCGACGTCCTCCTGTCGGAGTGCTGAGACATGGGTCTTCTCGGCCTCCTCGTCGGGCTGGGCCTGCTCGTCCTGTTCGCGTTTCGCGGCTGGAGCGTGCTGCTGCTCGCGCCGTTTGCGGCGCTCATTGCCGCATTGTTCGGCGGCGAGCCGCTGCTTGCGAACCTCACCCAGATCTTCATGGTGAATGCGGCGGGATTCCTGGCGCAGTTCTTCCCGATCTTCCTGCTCGGCGCCGTCTTCGGCAAGCTGATGGACGACAGCGGCGCGGTCACCTCGGTCGCCGCCTTCATGGCGGAACGCCTTGGTGAGCACCGCGTGATCCTGGCGGTGGTGTTGGCCGGTGCGGCGGTTACCTATGGCGGCGTCAGCCTGTTCGTTGCGTTCTTCGTCATCGTGCCGATGGCCCGCTCGCTGTTTCGTGCCGCTGCGATTCCGCGCCGGCTGATTCCTGCCGCGATCGTGCTGGGCACGTCGACCTTCACCATGTCGGCGCTGCCGGGCACGCCGTCGATCCAGAATGCGATCCCGATGCCGTTCTTCGGCACGACGCCGTTTGCCGCGCCCGGCCTCGGCATCATCGCCTCCCTCGTCATGCTCGGCACCGGATTGTGGTGGCTGCAACGCGCCGAAGCTGCGGCGCGCCGTGCCGGGGAAGGCTATGGCGATGATGTCGAGGGTGCGACCGAGCGCGCTGCCGCCGATGAGCTCGTGCGCGAACGTGCGACGACGGCGCGGGAGTTCGACCCGGCAGAGCTGCAACACGGGCATCGCAGCAGCGCCCCGTCGCCGGTTGTAAGTGCCATCGTGCCGCTGATCGTCGTCGTCGTCGTCAATCTCGCGATGTCGTTCGTCGTGCTGCCGCGGCTCGATGTCTCCTATCTCGCCGAGCAGCGCTTCGGCGAGACCTCGCTTGCCGCTGTGGCCGGCGTGTGGTCGGTCGCGGTCGCGCTGACCGCGGCCATCGTCACCACCATCGTGCTGAACTGGTCCCAGTTGCCGGCGTTGCGGCAGACCATGGATGCCGGCGCCAATGCGTCGGTGCTGCCGGCGTTCAGTGTCGCGAGCCTGGTCGGTTTTGGTGCGGTCGTGGCCGCGCTGCCGGCATTCACGACCGTGCGCGACTGGGTGCTCGCGATCGAAGGCGGCCCGCTGGTGTCGCTCGCGGTTGCAACCAACATCCTGGCCGCGCTGACCGGTTCGGCGTCAGGCGGCCTGACCATCGCGCTCGATGCGCTCGGGCAGACATATATGGAACTCGCCGCGCGCACGGGCATCGATGCCGCGCTGATGCATCGCGTCGCGGTGATCGGTTCGGGAACGCTCGACATCCTGCCACACAATGGCGCGGTGGTGAGCCTGCTCGCGATCTGCGGCCTGACGCATCGCGACAGCTATCTCGACATCGTCATGGTCGGCATCGTGACGTCGCTGCTGGCGCTGATGGCCGTGATCGCCCTGGGCAGCGCGGTCGGATCGTTCTGATCGCGTGAGCGTGCAGTCGGAACCACGGCCTATGCCGACAAGCGGCCATCCACGCGTTTTCCTGCGAGCCCGGGCATGACGACCTTTCCCCGCGCGCGGGACAGGAAGCTAATGCGCGCCCCCGCCGCCGACCGCCTTCACGCGCCGCGTCAGCAGCACTGCGATCGCGGCGAGCACCAGCACCACGCCGATCACTGCAAAGGTGTCGGAAAAGCCCATCACCAGTGCCTGGCGCTTCACTGTCTTGCCGAGTGCGATGATTGCCTGCTCGCGTGCGGCGTTGGGGTCGGGCACGCCGTGGGCGATGAAGTAATCCGTCATCTGCGCGATCCGGGCGCGGACCTCCTCGCGGCCGAGCGTGACGGAATGGCCGATGATGTTGGAGTGGAACTGCTCGCGCTTGGTGACGATGGTGGCGAGCACCGCTGTGCCGATGGCGCCGCCGAGGTTACGCATCATGTTGGAGATGCCCGACGCCGCAGGCGCGTCCTGCGGCGCGACGCTGCCGAGGCTGAGCGCTGACAGCGGCGCCAGCGTCAAGGCCTGGCCCACCGCGCGAACGACGTTGGGGATGAAGAACTGATCGCCGGAATAATCGAGCGACATCTGAATATTCAGGAACGAGCTCGCGGCGAACAGCAAGAGGCCGATGGTGGCGATATAGCGCGCGTCGAACCGCTGCATCAGCTTCGGCACCAGCGGAATCAGCAGGAGCTGCGGCAGGCCGGTCCAGGCCAGCACGTTGCCGATCTGCTCGGCATTGTAGCCCTGCACCTGGCCGAGATAGGCCGGCAGCAGATAGACCGAGCCGAACAGCGCAAAGCCGAGGAACACCGCGGCGATCGTGCCGACGCCGAAATTCCATTGCGTCAGCAGGCGCAAGCGGAGCAACGGCTTCTCGACCACCAGCTCGATATAGATGAACAACGACAGGCTGACGGCAGCGATGATGGCGAGCCGCACGATGAAGGGCGAGCCGAACCAGTCGTCCTTGTTGCCTTCCTCGAGCACGGCCTGAAGCGAGGCGAGCCCAACCGCCATGGTCGCGATGCCAAACCAGTCGCCTTCGCGCAGCAGGGCGAGGTTGATCGTCTGGCGCTCCAGGGTGAAGAAGAGGATGGTTACCATGATGGCGGTGGGCAGCACGTTGACATAGAAGATGGTCTGCCAGCCGTAATTCTCGGTGAGATAGCCGCCGATGGTCGGGCCGATCGCGGGTGCGAAGGTCACGGCGAGCGAGAACATGGCAAGGCCGATCGGCTGCTGGGCCTTCGGCAGCTTGGTGAAGACCAGCGTGAAGGCCATCGGGATCAGCACGCCGCCGAAGAAGCCCTGAAAACCGCGCATCGCGATCATCGAGGGCAGATCGTGAGTGAAGGCACAGGCGACAGAGAAGGCCGCAAACAGCGCGGCAAAGCTCAGCATGATGTTGCGGAACGAGAATACCCGCGACAGATAGTCGGTCAACGGGATCACGATGATCTCGCCGATCAGATACGACGTCGAGATCCAGGATCCGTTGTCGACACCGGTGCCGATGCCGCCCTCGATGTTGAGCAGCGAGGCGTTGGTGATCTGGATGTTCAGGATCGCCATGAAGGCGCCGATCATCGCCGCGAAGACGGCGACCCAGACCGTGGCGCTCGCGCGATTGGGATCGGCGGCGACGCGCTCAGGCGTCGCGGCCGGCATTGTGGGCGCTGGCGTCGAGATTGTGAGGCTGTTTGACATGGCACGACCCTCCGGAAACAAGTTTCGCTTTGGGCGTCGTTGCCGCTTGCGCGGTCGGCGCTGAACGGGTTGCGATCGTCGGGATGACGGACATGCCGGGCCGCAGCTCGATCGCAGGCTGCGTTTCGGCATCCAGCGCGATCTTCACGGGGATGCGCTGCACGATCTTGGTGAAATTGCCAGTGGCGTTGTCCGGCGGCAGCAGGGCGAACTCCTGACCGCTGGCCGGCGCGACGGAATCGACGTGACCGTGCACCACCTGGCCCGGGAAGGTGTCGACCTCGATCTCGACCTCTTGTCCCGCACGGACATGGGTCAGCTGGGTCTCCTTGAAATTGGCGACCACATAGGCGCCCTCGGCCGGCACGATCGACATCAGCTGCGTTCCGGCCTGCACGAACTGGCCGACGCGAAGCGTGCGGTTGCCGATGACGCCGTCGATCGGAGAGACGATCATGGTGTAGCCGAGATTGAGCTCGGCCTGGTGCTGAAGCGCGGTAGCACGGGCGGCAGCCGCATTGGCCTGCGCGATCTCCGCCTTCAGGAGCTCGACCTGCTTGAGGGCCGAAGCGAGATTGGCGGTGTCGCGCTGGATCGCGGCGTCGGCGCCGGCATCGCGCGCCTGCGCCTGCTGCGCGTTCTGCACGCTGCCATAGCCGGTTGCAGCGAGGTCGGTGTAGCGCTTGTTTTCCTGCTGCGCGAACGTCTTCGCCGCAGTGTCGACGTCGATGGTCGCTTTCGCCGCGGCGATCGTCGCGTCTTGAACTTCGAGCTGCGCCTGCTTGCTGGTCACCGTTGCGTTGGCTGCGGCGACATCCGCCTTGGCCTGGTCGAGCGCGACGCGGAAGTCGCGGTCGTCGATCCGGGCCAGAACCTGGCCGACCTTCACATGCTCGTTATCGCCGACCAGGACGCGATCGAGATAGCCGCTGACCTTCGGCGCGATGGTGGTGTTGTCGGCCTTCACATAGGCGTCATCAGTGGAAACCAGGAACCGGCCGACGGTCCAGTAATCGTAGCCGTACCAGGTTGCGCCGGCCAGTGCCGCGGCCGCCACTCCCGCCAGCAACAGCTTGCGAAGGCTCAGCTTTCGGCGCGGAGCGGGGGGTGGCGCGGCGGCCAGGAGGCTTTCCGGCGCAGGCGTTGGAACCAGGGTGGATTCAGTCTTGGATGGATTGGTGTGCACGGTCATGGCCGGCTCCCTCGAATTAGGAAACTTGACGTTTTCCAAAATAGGACTAGCTTCGGGAGTGTCAATGGAATGACAGGCATCATTTAAAGACATGGCTCAGGCAAAACCCGAAAGTGAGTGCCGCCCGCGCGGCCGGCCGCCGGTGCGCAGCGACGAGGAGACGAAGCGGATCGTGTTCGAGGCCGCGCGCCACGCCTTTGCCGTCGACGGCTATGCGGCGACGAGCACCGAGGCGCTGGCGCGCGCCGCCGGCATCTCCACCAAGACGCTGTATCGTCTGTTTCCAGGCAAGGCCGCATTGTTCGAGGCGATGTGCGCTGACAGGCTCGAACAATTGCTGTCCGCCGTCGATCTTCAGGCCGGCGACGAGGTCGATATCGAAACGGGCTTGCGTGCCGCGCTGCTTGCCTGTGCGGATATCGCACTCGATCCGGAGGTCGTGGCCTTGCAGCGCATGGTGCTGCAGGAATCTGCCGCGTTCCCCGATCTCGCCGCGAACTTCTACAAGAACGGCATTTCCCGCACCGCGACCGCGCTGGCGAAATGGCTTCGTGTCCGGGTGAAAAAGCAACTGATCGTGCTCGACGACGTCGACGAAGCCGCCGGCATGCTGATGGGCATGCTCGCCTCCGCACCGCAGCGTGCGGCCATCTATGGCGGTATATCCCTGCCGTCGCGCAAGGATATCGAGCGGCGTGTGCGCAATTGCGCAACTCTGTTCCTGAATGGTTGTCGCGTCACATCAGCGTGACGTCGAGGCGGCCGCCTTTACAATCACCCGCCGCCTCGATATGTATTTCGCATGCGAAATAAAGACGTCGCAGCGAAGCGCCATCGGCTGATCTATCTGTTGAGCGTCGCGCAGCGGCGGTTGCAGCGCTGGATAGCGGCCCAGCGCGGGAATGGGGTCACGCCGACGCAAGCAGGACTGTTGTTCATTCTCGGCAGGCAGGACGGCATCCTGATGGGCGAGGCGGGCGCCGCGCTCGATCTCGGGCCGGCTGGAATTTCCGGCCTGGTCGATCGCTCGGCGGCGGCAAGGCTGGTCGAGCGGCGTGCCGACCGCGAGGACGGGCGCGCATGGCGGATCTGGCTGACCCCGAAAGGCCGCGCGGTGTTGTCGGATACGAAAGCTTCGACCGCGCAAATCAACGCGGCGTTGACGCAGGGATTTACCAGCGCGGAGATCGACATCGTCGCGCGCTGGCTGACCAGTATTCAGGACAAGTTTCCGAGAGACCCTACGAGAGATCCAGAGGACTGACAGGAGAGAGCAATGACCGAGCATGTGCGCATCGAGAACAATGGCGGAATTCTTACCCTCACGCTGGCGCGTCCCGACAAGAAAAATGCGCTGACGGATGCGATGTACGGCAAGCTTGCAGACACCGTCGAGTCCGCCGAGTCCGATCCGTCGGTCCGCGTCATCCTGTTCCGCGGCGAGGGTGACATGTTCACCGCCGGCAACGATGTCGGCGAATTCGCAGCCGTCGCGTCGGGCAAGTCGGAGGGCAGCCGCAACGTCGTGCGCTTCATCCAGTCGCTCGGGCGCAGCAGCCGGCCGCTGGTCGCGGCTGTGCAGGGCCGCGCCGTCGGCATCGGCACAACCATGCTGTTGCATTGCGACCTCGTCGTGCTCGCCGACAATGCGCAATTGTCGACGCCCTTCGTCAGCCTGGCGCTGGTACCGGAAGCCGCCTCCAGCCTCTTGATGCCCGCGCGCATCGGCCATGCGCGTGCCTACGAGATGTTTGCGCTCGGCGAGACCGTGCCGGCCAAGGCCGCGCTGGAATGGGGCCTCGCCAACCGCGTGGTGCCGCTCGACAAGCTCGACGCCGAGGCGCTTGCGCTCGCGCAGCGTCTTGCTCGTCAGCCGGCCGGCGCACTCACCGCGACCAAGAAGCTGATGCGCAATGGCGAGGCGCTGGTCGCGCAGATGAACGCGGAAGGCGAGCACTTCGCCCAGCGCCTGCGCACCGCCGAGGCGCGCGAGGCCTTCACGGCGTTTGCCGAGCGCCGTCCGCCTGATTTCACGAAGGTTGCGTGACATGCGCAGGCTGCATAAGGGCTTGGCAAATCGAGAGGTCCTGGCGGTCCGGAAGTCGCGGCAATTCGATTAAAAGCTTAACGAAACATTGGCATGTCGCGGTGCAAGGTGGCGCTACGTGAAAGTAGGCCTCGTGACCCCATGACCATGTTTAAGAAATCGGTAAGCTCGCTTCTCCTGACGTTGATGGCTCTGCTGGCGGCCGGTGCGCTCGCCAGCACGGCGATCCAGATGGTCGGGGCCTTCGGCCGCTATACCGACAGCATCGAGACCGCGCGGCTTGCCGCTGCCGACAAGGCGATCTTCCACGGCGTGCTGTCCCTGCGCAACAACCGCGGCGACGCCCAGAGCGCGCTGCTTGGTGACGACGACGCGCGGCCAAAGCTCCAGGCGGCGGAGAAGGCCGAGCAGGGGGGCTATGACGGCATCACCGCTGCGCTCGCCACGGTCGAATTCGCTCGGCGCGACGAACTTGCGAGCACGCTCAAGCAACGCTGGGGCGACGCTTCACCGCAGTTCCAGCTGTTCTACGACGAGGCCAAGCGTCCGCGCGCCGAGCGCAAGATCGAGCGGACCAACTCCTGGTACGATGCCGTCACCAAGGTGATCGAGACGGCCAACCTCGCCTCCACGGCGGTGTCGAACCGCGCCTGGATGAACGATCCCTTCATCGCCCGCATGATCCAGGTCCGTCGCCTCGCCTGGCAGGTGCGCGACCGCTATGGCATCCATTGCTCGATGCTGCGTTCGAACGTCAACAGCAGCAAGCCGCTCGACGACAACCAGAAGCGGTCGCTGGCGCAGTGGGACGGCACCATCGCGTCCGGCTGGTCCGGCATGGACGAATTGCTGGCTGCGCCCGACGTTTCCGCAGAGATGATCAGCGCTGCCAAGGACGCGCGCGTGAAGACCGACGGCGTGCTCAAGCAGATCGGCGATCTCACCAAGAATTTTGACGGCAGCGGCAAGCCCGCAATGGCTGCATCAGAGTGGAACACGCTGTGCCAGTCGCCGTTCCCGCTCATTGTCGCGGTCGCCACCAAGGCGCTCGACCAGTCGATTGCGCGTGCCGAAACCGTGCAGGCGAAGGCGCTGACCAATCTCGTGATCCAGTCGCTCGCGTTCCTGCTGGCGCTCGCCGTGACGCTGGCCGGCGTCTACGTGGTGCGCAATCGCCTGATGCGTCCAGTCCGTGCCATCCTCGACGCCATCGCGCGCATCAGCGCCCGCGACTATGCGACGCCGGTTCCGCAATCCCGGTATCCCGATGAGTTCGGCACCATGGCGGCCGCACTCGAAAGCCTGCGCGAGAGCGCGGCGACCGCGGAACGACTGGGCCAGGAACGCGAATCGCAGCAGGCGCTGCAACTCGCCCGCTCCGGCACCGTGGACGAGGCTTGCCGCAGCTTTGACGACACCGTGCAGGCGGTCATTCACAGCGTGGCCGCGTCGGCCAAGGAGCTCGATGCGACCGCAACCGGCGTGCGGTCGCTGGTCTCGGAGTCGAGCAGCCAGACGGCGGCGGTATCCTCGGCGGCCGAGCAGGCCACCAACAATCTCGAGACCATCGCGGCTGCGACCGAGGAGCTCTCGGCCTCCGTCGGCGAAATCTCGGCGCAAGTGCAGTCGAGCGCGCGTGAGGCGCGCGAGGCGGTGTCGCAGGCCGAGCAGACCAACGCCACGGTCGAGATCCTCGACCAGACGGCAAGCCGTATCAGCGAAGTCGTGAAGATGATCCACGCCATCGCCGGCCAGACCAATTTGCTGGCGCTGAACGCGACCATCGAGGCGGCGCGCGCGGGCGAGGCGGGCCGCGGCTTTGCGGTCGTCGCCGGCGAGGTCAAGAGCCTCGCGGCGCAGACCGCGACCGCGACGGAAGAAATCTCGCGCCAGGTCGAGGAGATTCAGGGCGCGACCGGCCAGGCCGTGACGGCGATCCGCGCCATCGGCGGCGCCATCAGCGGCATCGACGAGAAGATGACGGCGATCGCAGCGGCCGTCGAAGAGCAGCGCGCGGCCACCACCGAGATCTCGCGCAACTTCCAGCAGGCGGCGCAAGGCACGCGCGAGGTCACCGACACCATCGGCAGTGTCGCCAGGCTCAACCAGGAGACCGGCAACGCCGGCACGGTGCTCTCCGAGTCGGTCAAGAAGATGTCGGCGGATGCCGACCGTCTCCGCGTCGCAGTCGAGGGCTTCCTCGGCGCGGTGAAAACCGCCTAACCTTCACATCCCTGTTCCAACGACAGGCGGATCGGCATTGCCGCCGATCCGCGCGCCGAGTACATCTGTGACGCCGCGTGAGCGCGGTGACGGATGTGCAAGACGATCAGGGATGGAGAGCTCGATGCCGGTCACGCCACACAACAAGGCCCAGCGCCCCTATCGCGGCGTGTTCCCGGTCGCGCCCACCATCTTCGATGAACGTGGCGAGCTCGACCTCGACGGACAGCGCCGCTGCATCGATTTCATGATCGATGCCGGCTCGCACGGAATCTGCATTCTCGCCAATTTCTCCGAGCAGTTCGTGCTCACCGATGCCGAGCGCGAAACCGTCATGCATGCGGTATTGGAGCATGTCGCGGGCCGCGTGCCCGTGATCGTCACCACCACCCATTTCAGCTCGGCCGTGTGTGCTGCGCGCAGCAAGCAGGCCGAGGCGGCAGGTGCCGCCATGGTCATGGTCATGCCGCCCTATCACGGCGCGACGTTTCGGGTGCCGGAGAAAAGCGTCGTGGAATTCTTCAAGGTGCTGTCGGACGCGATCGACATCCCGATCATGATCCAGGACGCGCCGGTTGCGGGCACGCCGTTGTCGGTCGAGCTGCTGGCGCGGCTGTCGCGCGAATTTTCCAATATCCGCTATTTCAAGATCGAGGTGCCCGGCGCGGCCACAAAGCTCCGCAGCCTGATCGAGGCGGGCGGCAAGGACATCGAAGGCCCGTGGGACGGCGAGGAGGCGATCACGCTGCTCGCCGATCTCGACGCCGGCGCGACCGGCGCCATGACCGGCGGCGGCTATCCCGATGGCATCCGCCAGATCATCGATCCGTATTTTGCGGGAAAGCGCGAGGAGGCGAAGGCCGCCTATGAACGCTGGTTGCCGCTGATCAATTACGAGAACCGCCAATGCGGCCTGATCGCCTGCAAGGTGATGATGCAGGCGGGCGGCGTGATCAAGTCGGACGCGGTACGGCATCCGTTGCAACCGCTGCATCCGGCCACGCGGGCGGGGCTGCTGGAATTGGCAAAGGAGCGCGACGCGCTGGCGTTGCGGTGGGGGAAGTAGTGTCGCACACTCCACAGTCGTAGGGTGGGCAAAGCGAAGCGTGCCCACCAATTTGTATGCCTCAGGTAAGACTGGTGGGCACGGCGCTCCGCGCCTTTGCCCACCCTACGAAGGTTGCACCAGCGCCCACTCGCCGATGATGCGGAATCTTGCCTTGGCATCATCCTGCCTGAACAGCGCAATGCGATCGATCGTCAGCCTGTCAAGCTTCAACGTCGCAAACCGCGTGCGCAGCATCGCCAAGATCGGCCCGCGCCGTTCCGCATCGAGCCGCCCCGTCAGCGTCATGTGGAAGCGAAATTCTTCGATCACGTAAGGATAACCCCAGCGGTCGAGATAGTCGCGCTGCCGCTCGGTCAGCTTCTCAGGTCTGCGCCGCACGCGATCTTCTGCGGTGAGAGCGGCGCGAAAGCTGTCGAATTCGCGCACGCAATCGGCGGCGAGCTGCTGGAGCTCGGCGACCGGCTCGGCCGGAATCACGGCAATGAACCCGCTGATGGAATCGACCACGGGGCGGATCACCGGGATCGGCCGCGCGGTGCCGGCAAACGACGCGCAGGCAGTCGTGAGCTCAGCCTCGGTCGTGCCGGGCGCGAGCGCCATCGGCGCCTTCAGCGTGGCGTGATAGCCGTACTTGCGGGGATCGCTGCTGACGTCGCGCCAATCCGGCGCGACACGCAATGCATCTTCCGGAAAGGGCAATTCGCCGCCGGTGTAGGCATCGTAGCCGAGCAGATCCGCGCCGAAGCGCGACAGCGCATGGTCGGCACCGGCGGCAAAATAGATCGCGTAGCGGGGGAAACCTGTCATTGCCTCAGCATAACCGATCTATGCCGCGACAACAGTCTCGCGCGGCGTCGCCGCCGCGCCGAGCAGCCGCGTCGCGTCGGTCAGATGCACGAGCTTTCCGGCAGCGATCACCGCAACGAGCCGCGGCCGCAGCGGCTCGCTGCCGTCGACCAGCAGAATGTCGGCGCGGCGCCCGGCAGCGAGCGTGCCGCGATCGGCAAGGCCGGTCGCTTGGGCCGGTGCGGCTGAGACCAGTTTCCAGGCCTCGGTCAGTGGCAGCACGCCGTCGGCCGCGAGCCGGAACGTGGCGAGCAGCGGCGCAGGGTAGTAGTAATCCGACGCCAGCACCGAGCAGAGCCCTTTTGCGATCATGTCGGACGCCCTGGTCCAGCCGGTGTGGCTGCCGCCGCGCAAGACATTCGGCGCGCCGTAGACGATGGCATCGCCATGGTTCGCGGCCTCGCGCGCCGTCTCCTCGTTGACCGGAAATTCGGCGAGCGTCACGCCCATCTCGCGAAATGCCCGGCGCATCGCCGGCGTGGCATCGTCATGCGAGAGCATCCGGACCTCGGCGCTGCGTGCCGCAGCAGCGAGCCGGATGATCGACGCCGGAACGTCGGCTGCGCGTGACACGATATGGGCGACGAGCCTGTCAAAATCCTCGCTCGACAGTCCCGTGCGCTCCACCATGCGGTTGCGCTTGCGCGGATTGGAGATGTCGGCGACGACCCCGTCCATGTGGTCGTTGAAGGCGAACAGGTCGACACGGCCCTCGGCGAGCCACTGGCCGATCTCGGCCTCGGCGTCGAGATTGTAGGTCTCGTGCCGCAGATGGAAGCGGGTATCGGCGGCGAAATGCGGGCGCTGCCGCTCGATCGCCTCGAGCAGGCGCCGCGCATTGTCGCCGCTGCGCAGCCCCGGCTCCCACGACCAGGTCGTCGCGTGGAACACCGTGGTGATGCCGTTGCTGATGACCTGGCGGTCGGTGTCGGCGAGCGCGACGTCGATCGGGAAATCGACGCCGGCGCGCGGCATCATCTGCCGCTCGAAGGCGTCGCCATGGAGATCGACGATGCCGGGCAGCACCAGCAAATTGCGGGCGTCGATCGCCAGCCGCGCGCGACCGCGGGGCGCATCGACCTGCGCGATGTCCGTGCCGGACACGGCGAGTGAAGTTTCGACGAGCTCGGAGCCGATCAGGGCCCGGCCACCTTCAAGGAAAATGTCTGTCACGCGACCACGGTTCGTTTGCTGGCAGAGGAATGTGCTCCTGCTTCGTATGTCGTCAGGAAATCTTCAATCGCGAGCTTGCGGAAATCGGGCAGCGCTGCACGCAATTTGTCGTGATCCCAGTCCCACCATGCCAGCCTTGCAAGCCGTCCGGCAACCTCTTCCGAGAACCGGCGGCGCACGATCCGCGCCGGATTGCCGGCGACGATGGCGTAGGCCGGCACGTCCTTGGTGACGATGGCGCCGGCCGCGATCACCGCGCCGGTGCCGATGTTGCGGCCGGGCAGCACGATCGCGCCATGGCCGATCCAGACGTCATGGCCGATATGGACGTGATGCTGGCGCCGCCAGTCGAAGAATTCCTCGTCGTCGCTCTCGCCCGGGAAGTAGGCACTGGAGCGATAGGTGAAATGCGCCTGCGTCGCGCGATGCATCGGATGATTGCCGGGATTGATGCGCGTCACCGCCGCAATCGAGCAGAATTTTCCGATCGTCGTGTAGGTGATCTCTGCGTCGTTCACGACGTAGGAATAATCTCCCATCGCGACTTCATGCAGGATGGTGCGGGCGCCGACCTCGGTATAGGCGCCAAGCCTGGTCTCGTGCAGCTTCGCCGAAGGATCGATGGTCGGCTGGACCGAAAGCACCTTGGCCATGCTGCATCCGAAAATTCGAGGGCGGGCGCCCGTCATCGAGTCGCTTGATGACAATGTCATGACGAAGCGATGACAGGGGACGAGGTGTGTAGGATCGCCGCACCGCAGCGTGCGTGTCACACAACTGTCAAGCGCCGGCGATAGCGGTGGGAGCCAGCTACTCTGGAGCCCTGCATGCTGGTGGTGGAAGGTCTGACGTGCCGCTTCGGCGCAAAAGCCGCGGTGGACGACGCTTCGTTTCAAATTGCCCCCGGCAGCTTCGTCGGTGTGATCGGGCGCTCCGGCGCCGGCAAATCGACCATGCTGCGCATGATCAATCGCCTCGCGACGCCGACACAGGGCCGCATCCTGTTCGACGGCCTCGACGTCACCGCGCTGCGCGGCAAGGAGCTGCGGCAGTGGCGGGCGCGCTCCGCGATGATCTTCCAGCAGTTCAACCTGGTCGGCCGGCTCGACGTTCTGACCAACGTCTTGATGGGACGTCTGGCCACCATGCCGGCCTGGCGCTCGCTGTCGCAGATCTGGCCCGAGCAGGACAAGGCGCTGGCGATGTCGGCGCTCGAGCAGTTCGATATCGCAGCACTCGCCGCCCAGCGCGCCGACCAGCTCTCCGGCGGCCAGCAGCAGCGCGTGGCGATTGCCCGTGCCCTGGTGCAGCAGCCCGACATCATCCTTGCCGACGAGCCGATCGCCTCGCTCGACCCGCGCAACACCAAGATCGTGATGGATGCGCTTTTGCGCATCAACAAGCATTTCGGCATCACCGTGCTCTGCAACCTGCATTCGCTCGACCTGGCGCGCAGCTATTGCGACCGCCTGATCGGCATGGCGCAGGGCCGGGTGGTGTTCGACGGCGCGCCGGCGGAGCTGACCGATCTGGTTGCGCGCGAGCTCTACGATCTCGAAGCCGCCGACGTCATGGGCGGCACGCCTGCGCCGGCGCCCGAGGGTGTCCCGGCGCTCGGAACCGCCGCTGCGGCTTGAGCCGCGGCGCACCTGTCGTTGCCCGTTTTTGCGTCCACCGATCCCAACCGATGAAGAGGGTATCATGATCACTCGCAGATTAATTCTTGCCGGCGCCGCCGCGCTCACCTTCGCCGGATCCGCCTCCGCCGAAGACTGGAAGACCAAATACCCGGAGATCACCTTCGCCGTGATCCCGGCCGAGAACGGCTCCGGCGTCACCGAGCGTTACGGCCCCTTCATCAACTACCTGTCGAAGGAGCTCGGTGTGAAGGTGACGCTGCGTGTCGCCAACGACTACGCCGCGGTCATCGAGGGGCAGCGCGCTGGCAACATCCACATCGGCTACTACGGCCCGGCCTCGTTCGCCCGCGCCCGCCTGACCGGCGTCAAGACCGACGCCTTCGTCATCGACGTCAATGCCGACGGCTCGAAGGGCTATTACTCGGTGTTCTACGTGCTGGCGAAGTCGCCGTACCAGAAGATCGAAGACCTCAAGGGCAAGAACCTTGGCCTGGTCGATCCGAACTCGACCTCGGGCAACAACATGCCGCGCTTCAAGCTGAACGCGATGGGCATCGATCCCGACGCCTATTTCTCCAAGGTCGTCTTCACCGGCAGCCACGAGAATGCCGTGCTGGCGCTGGCCCAGGGCACCGTCGACGTCGCCGCCAATTGGTGGAACGCCGACGACGATTCCAACCTGACCCGCATGCTCAACAAGGGCATGGTTAAGTCGACCGACGGCACCGTGATGAAGAAGGAAGACTTCCGCATCATTGTGAAGTCCGACCTCATCATCAACTCGCCCTACGCCTATCTCAGCGATCTGCCCGACGACATGAAGGCCGCGATCAAGAAGGCCTTCCTCGATGCGGCGCAGAAGGATCCCGAGGCGTTCAAGAAGCTCTCCGACGGCAAGAACAAGCCGTGGGAGCCGATCGCCAACGACGATTACAACAAGACCATCGAGCTGATTAAGTTCGTCGACGCTTTGCGCAAGAAGGCGTCCTGATTTCGTCGGGACGACGCTACTCGAGCCGGGTCGATGGACCCGGCTCTTTTCTTGATGGACCCGTGTGATCGATGACGATTGCGGTTGCGATCCTTCCCGAGCAGCAGCTCGCCGCCCTGAACGCCACCTATCGCAAGGCGGTTGCGCGCAAGCGCCTGCGGCTGCTGGCGGGGCTCGCCTTGTTCGTGGTCGCGCTGATCGTGGCCTCGATCGGCGCCGAAGTGAATTTGCGCACCTTCTTCACCTATTTCGGCAACTTCATCAGCTATTTCGACCGAATCCTCACCCTCGACAACGGTCAGCGGGTCTGGACTAATTTCGGCGAGTGGTTCTGGGGCCTGCATAAATGGCTGAAGCTGCTCGGCGAGACGCTGCTGATCAGTTATGTCGGCACGCTGTCCGGCGCCGTCCTCGCCTTCGGGCTCAATTTTTTCGCCGCTGAAAACACCTCGCCCGCGCCCTGGCTGCGCTTCACGGTTCGGCGCCTGCTCGAATTCGCCCGCACGGTGCCCGGCATCGTCTTCGCACTGATCTTCGTCATCGCCTTCGGCCTCGGGCCGATGGCGGGCGTGCTCGCGATCGCCATCCACTCCACTGGCGCGCTCGGAAAGCTGTTCTCGGAGATCGTCGAGAACGCCGACATGAAGCCGGTCGAGGGCATCCGCTCCACCGGCGCGAGCTGGCTCTCCTGCATGCGCTTTGCGATCCTGCCGCAGGTCTCGGCCGGCTACGCCAGCTACGCGCTGCTGCGCTTCGAGATCAATGTGCGCGAGGCCTCGGTGATGGGCTTTGTCGGTGCCGGCGGCATCGGGCAGGAGCTCATCGTCGCGATCCGCAAGTTCTACTATTCCGACGTCAGCGCGATCCTCATCACTATCATCGTCACGGTCTTCCTGATCGACATCACGACCGGCTGGGTGCGCGGCCGGCTGTTCGGCAAGGAGGCGCGGAATTGAGCAAACCGCCCGACGTCAACACCGCGGAGATCCGCGCGCGCTATCCCGATGTCTTCAACCGCCCGGCCTCGGCGCGCCTTGCGACACCCTTGATGCTCGCTCTCGCGCTCGCGATCTTCGTGTTCGGCCTGGTCGATCTCGATTTTTCGCCGGCGCGCCTGTTCTCTGGGCTGAGCCAGCTCGGCTGGATCAGCATGATGATGATCCCGCCCGATCCCGGCTCGTCGCTGCCGCTCTATCTGAGGGCGCTGGGCGAGACGCTGTCGATCGCGCTGCTCGGCACCACGCTCGCCGCGCTGCTCGCGCTGCCGGTCAGCCTGCTGGCGGCACGCAATGTCGTGCCGAGCATCGTCCGCTTTCCCATCCGGCGTTTCCTCGATTCAATCCGTGGCGTCGATACGCTGATCTGGGCGCTGGTCTGGATCAACGTCGTCGGCCTCGGCCCGTTTGCCGGTGTGCTCGCGATCGCGGTGTCGGATTTCGGCGCCTTCGGAAAACTGTTCTCGGAGGCGATCGAGGGCGCCGACCAGAAGCAGGTCGAAGGCATCCGCGCCTCCGGCGGCAGTGCGCTCCACGAAATCCGCTTCGGCCTGATGCCGCAGGTATTGCCTGTCATCGCCGGCCAGGTGCTTTATTTCATCGAGTCCAACACCCGCTCGGCCACCATCATCGGCATCGTCGGCGCCGGCGGCATCGGCCTCCAGCTCGCCGAGCAGATCCGCGTGCTGGAATGGCAGAAGGTGTCGTTCCTGATCCTGATGATCCTGGTCGCGGTCGCCGCGATCGATTTCATCTCCGGCAAGCTGCGCTTTGCGATCATTGGGCGAAGAGCGGTGGCGTAACTGGCAGCTGCCGTAGGGTGGGCGAAGCGAAAGCGTGCCCACCATTTCTGTCGCGGTCTTGGATAGATGGTGGGCACGGCGCGAAGAGCGCGCCTTTGCCCACCCTACGAGTCCAGATTCGCGGAGAGCCCCTTACGACTCCACCAGAAACTCCACCCGCTCCGCGGCAAAGCGCGAATGCTTCGTCACCAGGGGCTTGCCGTCGAGGTCGAGGTCGGTGGCGTCGACCACCAGGATCGGCCGACCCAGCGGCAGGTCGAGCCGCGCGGCGTCGGTGGCGTCGACGATGCCTGCGGTGATCCGGGTCGCGCCGCGGCGATAGTCGCGCACGCCGTAATGCTCGAGCAGTTTTGTCATCGAGCGCGTCGCCGCAAACACCTCGCCAGCGCCCGGAAACAGCTCTGCAGACAGCCAGGTGGTGGAGACGCAGATCGGCGTGCGGTCGGCGAGGCGAATAGCTTCGATCCGCACCAAGGGCGCGCCGATTTTCAGTCCCAGCTCGCGCGCGAGCTCGCGGGTTGCGACATCCTCGCCGGCCTCGATCAGCTGGCCGCGCGGCTCGCGGCCGCCGGCACCGACGATCTCGGAGAAGCGGGTACGCGAGCGCAGCGGATAAGCGAGCTTCTGCGCCTCGACATAGGTTCCGCTGCCGCGCTCGGCCCGCACCAGGCCACGCTCGGCAAGGGCTGCCAGCGCCCGCCGCACGGTATGGCGGTTCACGCGATAGGTTTCGGCGATTTCCATCTCGCCCGGCAATTTGTCGCCGGCGGCGAAGCGGCCGTCGGCGATGCCGCGCTCGATGCCGTCGGCAACGAGGCGCCACAGCGCGACGCCTGAAGAGGCGGTGTCCTGCATGCTCATGTCGCCGGCGAGCCTAGCCCAGAAATCACGAGTTTGTCACGAAACAGTCATGGCGCTTCCGTATCAAGTTGTCTATTATCATAGACAACTTGGATTCGGCAAGGTCGGTGGATTCCGTGACCCAGCGCAATACCCAGCAAGCCCAGCGCAAGGCCGCCATGGCGGTGCTGGCGCACGCGGAGGCGGGCGAGATCGCCGCTCGCCTCCGCGCTATCGCCTTGCCCGGCCTTCAGGATCTGCGCGCACCGGAAAATGGCCTGGTGATGCTGCGCGGCCGCGTCGGCGGCGACGGCGCGCCGTTCAACCTCGGTGAGGCAACGGTGTCGCGTGCTGCGGTGCGGCTTGCGAGCGGCGAGGTCGGGTTCGGCTACACGCTGGGGCGGGACGGCGAGAAGGCGCGGCTGATCGCGCTGTGCGATGCGCTGGTGCAGTCGCAGGATTTTGCCGCGATCGTCGAGCGCGACGTTATCGCGCCGTTGCGCGAGCAGCTTATGGTCGAGCGGAAGCAGGCGGCGGCAGAGACCGCCGCCACGAAAGTTGATTTCTACACCATGGTGCGCGGTGAGGGGTGAGGCCATGACCACGATTGCGGAACTGCCGCCGGGTTTCGTCGACAAGGTGTTGTCGGCGCAATCGACCTTTCGCTCGGTCATGGACGCGATGGCGCGGCCGGGCTCGGTCCAGCGCATCGTGCCGATGGCGGGCGCGCCCGGGCCGATGATGCGCGGCACAGCCGCGATCGCGCTGACGCTGTTCGATCACGACACCCCGCTCTGGCTCGATGCGCGGATGTCCGAGCATTCCGATGTCGTGAAATGGCTGAAGTTCCACACCGGCGCGCCGGTCATCCAGGATTCCTCGATCGCAAGCTTTGCGCTGATCAGCGACGGCATCCTGCTGCCTGAGCTCGAGCGCTTTGCGCTCGGCACCAGCGAATATCCGGATCGTTCGACCACGGTGATCATTCAGGTCGACAGCCTGGATGCCGGACATTTTTTCGAGCTGCGAGGCCCCGGCATCGATGGTGTCGCCACGCTCCAGGCGTCGATCAAGCCGGCCAATCTGTTCGAGCGGCTGCGGATCAACGAGGTGCTGTTTCCGCGCGGCATCGATGTGGTGCTGGTCGCCGACGACGCCGTGGTTGCGATCCCGCGCACGACGCGTGTCGCGAACAAGGGGAGCTGACGCATGTATGTCGCAGTCAAAGGCGGCGAACGCGCCATCGAGAACGCCCATCTCCTGCTCGCCAATGCGCGCCGTGGCGACCAGAGCGTGCCGGAAGTCACGCTCGACCAGATCTCGGAGCAGCTCGGCCTTGCGGTCGATCGCGTCATGAGCGAAGGCTCGCTCTATGACCGCGAGCTCGCGGCGCTCGCGATCAAGCAGGCGCGCGGCGACCTGATCGAGGCGATCTTCCTGGTCCGCGCCTTCCGTGCGACCCTGCCGCGCTTCGGCGCCAGCGAGCCGGTCGACACCGGCGCGATGCGGGTGCAGCGGCGGGTGTCCTCGACCTTCAAGGACATTCCGGGCGGCCAGATCCTCGGACCGACCTTCGACTACACCCACCGCCTGCTCGATCCCTCGCTCGCCAATGGCTTTGTTCCCCAAGCGCCGGCTGTGGCCGAAGCTTCGACCGCGCCGACGCCGCGCGTGACCGATATTCTTGGCCGCGACGGGCTGATCGAATCCTCTCCGTCGGCCGAGGACGGCGCCAGCGTCGGCGATCTCACCCGCGAACCCCTGAACTTCCCGGCGGATCGCGACCTGCGTCTGCAGAATCTCGCGCGCGGCGACGAAGGTTTTCTGTTGGCGATGGCCTACTCCACCCAGCGCGGCTATGGCCGCAACCATCCCTTCGCCGGCGAGATACGCTTCGGCGAGGTCGAGGTCGAATTCGCGGCCGAGGACGTCGGCTTCGTCGTGCCGCTCGGCTCGATCGAGCTGACCGAATGCCAGATGGTCAACCAGTTCAAGGGCTCGGCGACGGAAGCGCCGTGCTTCACCCGCGGCTATGGCCTTGCCTTCGGCCAGAGCGAGCGCAAGACCATGTCGATGGCGCTGGTCGATCGCGCGCTCCGTGCCCGCGAGCTCGGTGAAGAGGTGGGCGCCCCGGCGCAAGATGAAGAATTCATAATGTCGCATTCGGACAACGTCCAGGCGACCGGCTTCGTCGAGCATCTGAAGCTGCCGCATTATGTCGACTTCCAGTCCGAGCTCGGGCTGCTGCGCAAGCTGCGTCAGGAGTTTGCCGAGGCCAATACGCCCGATGCCATGAAGGAGGCCGCGGAATGAACGCGCCCGCCTACAATTTCGCCTATCTCGACGAGCAGACCAAGCGGATGATCCGCCGTGCGATCCTGAAGGCGATCGCGATCCCCGGCTATCAGGTGCCGTTTGCCAGCCGCGAAATGCCGATGCCCTATGGCTGGGGCACCGGCGGCGTGCAGGTCACGGCCGCGATCCTGGGACCGCAGGATGTGCTGAAGGTGATCGACCAGGGTTCGGATGACACCACCAACGCGATCTCGATCCGAAAATTCTTCGCCAAGACCGCCGGCGTCGCCACCACGACCTCGACGGACGAGGCGAGCGTGATCCAGACCCGTCACCGTATCCCGGAAACGGCGCTGCACGAGAACCAGGTGCTGGTCTATCAGGTGCCGATCCCGGAACCGCTGCGCTTCCTCGAGCCGCGCGAGACCGAGACGCGGCGCATGCATGCGCTCGCCGAATACGGGTTGATGCATGTAAAGCTCTACGAGGACATCGCCCGCTTCGGCCACATCGCGACCGCCTACGCTTATCCGGTGAAGGTGAACGCGCGCTACGTCATGGATCCGTCACCGACGCCGAAATTCGACAACCCGAAGATGGACAATTGCCCGGCCTTGCAATTGTTCGGTGCCGGCCGCGAGAAGCGCATCTATGCGATCCCGCCCTATACGCAGGTGCTGTCGCTCGATTTCGAGGATCACCCGTTCGAGCCCTACCGCTTCAACGCACCCTGCGCGTTGTGCGCGGCCGAGAATTCCTATCTCGACGAGATCGTGACCGACGACAAGGGCAGCCGCATGTTCGTCTGCTCCGACACCGACTATTGCGAGGGACGTCAGGCCGCCGGCCATCACGGCGCCCTCAGCGCCGCGCCGTACAAGGACAAGGCGCAGGAGACGTCAAATGGCTGAGCAGATGCTGGACAACGATCAGCCGCTGCTGGTGGCGGAGTCGCTGAGCAAGTCCTACGGCCGCATCGCCGCCTGCCGCGACGTGTCGTTCGCGCTCTATCCCGGCGAGGTGCTGGCGATCGTCGGCGAGTCCGGCTCGGGCAAGTCGACGCTGCTGCAAATGCTGTCGGGCCAGCTGACGCCGAGCGGCGGCCATGTTTCCTACCGGATGCGCGACGGCGTCACCCGCGATCTCTCGACGCTGGGCGAAGCCGAGCGGCGCTTCCTGTTCCGCACCGATTGGGGCTTTGTGCACCAGGATCCCGCGCAGGGCCTGCGCATGGCGGTCTCGGCCGGCGCCAATGTCGGCGAGCGGCTAATGGCGGTGGGCTGGAACCACTATGGCCGCATCCGCGAGACCGCATCGGACTGGCTCACCCGTGTCGAGATCGACGTCGCGCGCATCGACGATGCGCCGCGCACCTATTCCGGCGGCATGCGCCAGCGCCTCCAGATCGCCCGCAACCTCGTCACCGAGCCGCGGCTGGTGTTCATGGACGAGCCGACCGGCGGCCTCGATGTCTCAGTGCAGGCGCGCCTGCTCGACCTGCTGCGTGGCCTCGTTGCCGAGCTAGGTCTCGCGGTCGTCATCGTCACCCACGACCTCGCGGTCGCGCGCCTATTGTCACACCGCGTGATGGTGATGAAGGGTGGCCGCGTCATCGAGACCGGTCTCACCGACCAGGTGCTCGACGATCCGCGCGAGCCTTATACGCAACTCCTCGTCTCCTCGATTCTGCCGCCATGAACTTTCTAAGATGAGCCTTCAAATGACCGCCATGATCGACATTGCTGACGCGAAAAAGACTTTTACGATGCACCTGCAAGGCGGCATCGAGCTGCCTGTGGTGAGCGGCGTCACCTTCCACGTCAATCCGGGTGAGTGCGTCGTGCTCTCAGGCCCGTCCGGCGCGGGCAAATCGTCGATCCTGAAGATGATCTTCGGCAATTACCGCTGCGATAGCGGTCGCATCGGCATCCGCCACCGCGGCGAAGTCATCGATCTTGCGACCGCCGAGCCGCGCCAGGTTCTCAATGTCCGTCGCGCCACCATCGGCTATGTCAGCCAGTTTTTGCGGGCAGTGCCGCGGGTTGCCACCATCGATGTCGTCGCTGAGCCCCTGATCGTCAACGGCCTCGCGCGCACTGACGCACAGCAGCGCGCCGGCGAGCTGCTGCATCGTCTCAACATTCCCGAACGCCTCTGGCAGCTTCCGCCCGCAACCTTTTCCGGCGGCGAGCAGCAGCGCGTCAACATCGCGCGCGGTTTCATCTCGGATCTGCCGATCCTGCTGCTGGACGAGCCGACCGCCTCGCTCGACGCTGCCAACCGCGCTGTCGTGGTCGAGCTGATCGGGGAGAAGAAGCGCCAGGGCGTTGCCATGGTCGCGATTGTCCATGACGACGAAATCCGCCATCTGATCGCCGACCGCATCGTCGACGTCACCAGCTTTGCCGCCGCGGCCTGAAGGAAGAGACATGAAGCCGAACGACATCGTGATCGCCAATGCCAGGATCGTGCTGGCGGACCGGGTGATCGAGCAGGGCTGGCTCGCTCTTGCCGACGGACGCATTACCGAGATCGGCGAGGGAAGGGCGCCCGCGGGCGGCGAGGACGCTGCCGGCGACCTCATCATGCCCGGCCTGATCGAGCTCCACACCGACCATCTCGAAGCGCATTACGTGCCGCGCCCAAAAGTGTTCTGGAATCCGGTCGCAGCCGTGATCTCCTATGACGGCCAGCTTGCCACTTCAGGCATCACCACCGTGTTCGACTCGCTCCGGGTCTGGCGCGAGGACGGCGCCGAGGAGGTCGACGGCCGCGCCGGCGTGCTCGCGGCCGCGATCGCGACCGCACGCGACGCGAACCTGCTGCGCGCCGATCACTTCCTGCATCTGCGCTGTGAAATCCCGATGCCGAGCGTGGTCGAGGAAGCCAGGGAACTGATCGACCGGCCCGACGTCAAGCTGATGTCGCTGATGGATCACACCCCCGGCCAGCGCCAGTTCCGCGACGAGGTCAAACTGCGCGACTATTATCGCGGCAAGGGCGGCGGCAAGACCGACGCCGAGCTCGACGAATTGTTCGCAAAGCGATTCGAATATCAGAAGCTTTATGCAGCGACCAATATGCGCGAGATCGTCGCGCTGGCGCATCAGCACAACATTCCGCTGGCGAGCCACGACGACACCACCGAGGAGAACGTCGCGGACGCCGTGCGCGACCACGTGTCGGTGGCGGAATTTCCGACCACGCTGGAGGCCGCGCGCGGCCTGCACCAAGCCGGCATCGACATCCTGATGGGCGCGCCGAACGTGGTGCGCGGCGGCTCGCACTCCGGCAACATTGCAGCGGTCGACCTCGCCCGCGAAGGCCTGCTCGATATCCTGTCGTCCGACTACATCCCGTCCAGCCTGCTGATGGCCGCGCTGCAATTGCCGGAGCATGTGCCTGCGATTGGCCTGCCGGCGGCAGTTCGGACCGTGACGAAAGCGCCCGCCGAGGCGGTCGGCCTGTCCGACCGCGGCGAGATCGCGATCGGCAAGCGCGCCGATTTGATCCGCGTGCACGTCGCGGGCAGCGTTCCCGTGGTCCGCAGCGTCTGGCGCGAAGGAGGCCGTGTCGCATGAGCGAGACAGTGACCATGGTCGAGGGCGAAGCGGGCGCGATCGGTCCCGGTCGGCTCGTGCTTGTGGTCGGTCCCAGCGGGGCCGGCAAGGACACGCTGCTGCGGCTGGGGCAGGCGGCTTGCGTCGATGATCACGAAATCGTTTTCCCGCGCCGTGTCGTGACCCGGGAATCCTCCGAAGCCGAAGACAACATCGCAATGAGCCCGGATGAATTCCGCCGCGCGCGCGAGCACGGTGATTTCGCCGTGACTTGGGACGCGCATGGGCATTCCTATGCGCTGCCGCTCGAAATCAACGACGACATCCGTGCCGGCCGCGCCGTCGTCGTCAACGTCTCGCGCACCGTGATTGCCGCGCTGCGCCTGGCCTATGAGAATGTCCTCGTGGTCGCGATCACCGCGCCGCCGGATGTTTTGGCGCAGCGGCTTGCCGCCCGCGCACGGGTGAGCGACGGCAATATCGCCGATCGCCTGGCGCGCAGCGTCGACGATGCGACGGCGCAGGCCGACGTCACCATTCTCAACGCCGGCAGCGCGGAGTATCATAGCCGCCATCTCTTGCGGGTGATCAGGAGCGAAAGCTGGCACGAGTAACAAGGAGAAAGCGGAATGACGGTGATCGAAACGGTTGAGCAGTTAGAGGCCATCTACGGCGACACCAACGACGCCTCGATCGTGAAAGTCGCCGATCATGTGACCCCGCTCTACCGAATCTTCATCGAGAAGGCGCCGTTTGCGGCGCTTGCGACCATCGGGCCCGAGGGCATCGACTGCTCGCCGCGCGGCGATCTCCCCGGCTTCGTCCGCATTCATGATCCGAAGACGCTGATGCTGCCGGATCGCCGCGGCAACAACCGGGTCGATTCCCTGCGCAACATCGTCCGCGATCCGCGTGTGTCGCTGATGTTCCTGATCCCCGGCTCCGGCAACGCCGTCCGCGCCAACGGCCGCGCGCATCTCTCGGTCGATCCGGAGCTGCTGGCCTCGTTCAAGGTCGAGGGCAAAGCACCGCGTAGCGTGATGGTGATGAACGTCGAGGAAATCTATTTCCAGTGCGCCCGCGCCATCGTCCGCTCCGACCTCTGGAATCCCGACAAGCGCATCGATCCCAAGACGCTGCCGACGCCCGGCCAGATCCTCGCCGAGATGAGCCAGAACAAGGTCGGCGGCGCGGAATATGACCGCATCTGGCCGGAGCGCGCGGCGGCGACGATGTGGTGAGCGCCCGTTCTCTCTCGTCTCACTCGCCCCGCTCCCCTCAATTGAACGCCATGCCGCCGCTCAGCGCGATCGTCTGTCCGGTCATGTAGGCGTTGTCGACCAGCAGCATCACGGCCTTCGCGACCTCGTCCGCCGTGCCGAAACGGCCGAGCGGGATGCGGCTGACGAGTTGGGGCTGGCCGCTCATCATGTCGGTCTCGATCAGCGACGGAGCCACTGCATTGACGGTGATGCCTTCCTTCACCAGCCGCGCGGCATAGCCCCGCGTGAGACCCTCCATGCCGGCCTTGGAGGCGTTGTAGTGCGGGCCGATTGAGCCGGCGCCGCGCGCAGCACCCGATGAGATGTTGACGATGCGGCCCCATGTCTTCGCGCGCATCGCCGGCAGCACCGCCTGCGTGCACAGGAAGACGGATTTCAGGTTGACCAGAATGGTCTTGTCGAAATCGTCTTCGCTGAGATCGTCGACGCCGCGCGTAATCGCGATGCCGGCATTGTTGACGAGGATGTCGATCGGCCCGAGCTCGGTCGTCACGCGTTCGACCATCTTGGCGACTGGACCGCGCTCCGACACGTCGGCGGCAACGGCTATCGCCCTGCTGCCGGAATTGCGAATGTCGTCGGCCAATTGATTGGCTTGATCCAGCCGCTCGCGGCAATTGATCGCCACGGCGGCACCTGCGTCAGCCAGCGACTTGCAGACCGCAGCCCCAATCCCGCGTGAGCCGCCGGTCACGAGCGCCACGCGCCCTTTCAGACTGTCGGGCATCTCAAAATCCTTCCCTGTTGTTGCTCTCCTGCGCTCAACCCCGCAACGCTGCCAGCAATTCGTCGGGCCGCTCGGCCATGATCATGTGGCCGGCGCCCGGCACAACGACGGTTTTGGCGTGCGGGATCGCCGCCGCGAGCGTCCTGCCGGCCTTCGCCGGCGTCATCATGTCCTTCTCGCCGAGGATCAACGTTGTCGGCACCGTCACGCTCGCGGCCGCCTGAAGCGCATTCGCGTAGGCATTGCAGGCCGACAAATCCCTGAACAGCACGCCCGGCTCGCAAGACCTCAGCACGGCCTGTGCGCCGCCATGCATCCACAAGCCCGGCGCGAGACTGCCGCCGAGCTCGGCGTTGAAGCCGAGGCCCCAGATCGACACCATGTCGTTGGCATCCTGCGAGTTGACCTCGGCGGCCTTCAGCAGATCCGGGCCGACCGTCATCGTCGCGGCCGTGCCGATCAGGCTCAGCGCGGACACCTTGTCGGGATGCCGCGCCGCCGTCTCCAGCGAGATCAGCGATCCCATGGAGTGGCCGATCAGGTGGGCCTTCGCGACGCCAGCCGCCTCGAGCAATGCTGCGGTCCAGTCGGCCATCTCGGCGATGCTGGATAACGAAGGGCCGGCCGAGCGGCCGTGACCGGGCAGGTCGGGCGCGAGCACACCAAATCCGTGATGGGCGAACCAGCGCGTGTGCAGCGCCCAGGTCGAATGGTCGAAGCCGGCGCCATGGATGAAGACGACGGCGGGCAGGGACTTGTCGAACTCGCGGCCGCCGGTTGCGGCAAACACCTCGGCGCTGTTGACGGAGAGCTTCATCGTGTCAAACCTTCTGCGAGATGCGCAGCGCCTGCGCGAGATCGTCGATGATGTCGCTTGCCGTCTCGATGCCGACCGACAGCCGCACCAGCTCCTCGCCGATGCCGGCGGCCTTGAGCTGCTCGGCATCCATCTGCTGATGCGTGGTCGAGGCGGGGTGGATCACCAGCGTCTTGGCGTCGCCGACATTGGCGAGATGGCTGATCATGCGCAGCGATTCGATGAACTTGCGGCCGGCCGGCCGCCCGCCCTTGATGCCGAAGGAGACGATCGAGCCGGCGCCATGCGGCAGCAGCGTCTTTGCGAGCTGATAGTCCGGGTGGTTCTCCAGCGAGGGATGCAGCACCCAGTCGACGGCCTTGTTGGCCTTGAGCGCCTCCAGCACCAGATGCGTGTTCTGCATGTGGCGGTCCATGCGCACGCCGAGCGTCTCGACGCCCTGCAACAGCTGGAACGCGTTGGTCGGCGACAGGCAGGCGCCGAAATCGCGCAGGCCTTCGGTGCGCGCGCGCATGATGAAGGCCGCGGTGCCGAACTGCTCGTCGAAGACGATGCCGTGATAGCCGCCATAGGGCTCGGTCAGCACGCCGAACTTGCCGGACGCGCGCCAGTCGAACCGGCCGCCGTCGACGAGGGCGCCGCCGATCGCGATGCCGTGGCCGCCGATCCATTTCGTCGCCGAATGCATCACGATGTCGGCGCCGAGCTCGATCGGGCGGCTGAGATAGGGCGTGGCAAAAGTGTTGTCGATCAGCAGCGGAATTTTTGCGTCATGCGCGATTCCCGCAACCTTCGGAATGTCCAGCACCTCAAGCCCGGGATTGCCAATGGTCTCGCCGATCACGAGCCTTGTGTTCGGCCTGATCGCCTTCCGGAACGCGTCGAGATCGCGCGGCTTCACGAAGGTCGTCGTGATGCCGAAGCGCGGCAGAGTGTGCGCGAGCAGATTGATGGTGCCGCCATAGAGCGAGCTCGACGCCACGATGTGATCGCCGGCATTCAAGAGCGTGGCGATGGCCAGATGCAGCGCGGCCATGCCGCTCGCGGTGCAGATCGCGCCGACGCCGCCTTCGAGCGCGGCGAGACGTTCCTCCAGCACGCCGGTGGTCGGGTTGGAGATGCGCGTATAGATGTGGCCGGCGCGTTCCAGGTTGAACAGCGCGGCCGCATGGTCGGAATCCTGGAACACGTAGGACGTGGTCTGGTAGATCGGCACCGCGCGGGCGCCGGTCGCGGGATCCGGATGCTGGCCCGCATGCAGGCTCAGGGTTTCGAAAGCGGGCGGTTTTGGCGCGGGCATGCTTGGCCTCGTTAATTCTTTGGTAAGACCTTGGACCTTTGCCACAGATCGAGGGCGCGCGTCAGCCCGTTGACAGACGGATTCTGCGCCTTTCGGACCGGGCTCATGGCACTGGCCATGCGATGTAACTCAGTTCTTAACGAATTCGCTCTAATTAGGGCGTTCCCATCCTATGAAACCGTTCGCCTGATTCTCCTGCGCGGCGCCCAGCAACATCGACGAGGCAGAATGCCGGCTCTCAAGAACCTGTTTTCGCTGCGCTCGATCGGCGCCAAGCTCGCGATCATGACCGTGGTCGGCGCCGTCTGCATGGCGCTGGTCGCCTCCACGGCGCTGTGGACCGCCCGCAACCAGCTCGTCACCGAGCGCATCGAAAAGGCGCATGCCGCGGTCGATATCGTCTGGAACCTGGCCGATGGCTATTACAAGGCCTACAAGGCCGGCCAGATGACCGAGGAGGAGGCCAGGAAGCGCTTCCTCGAAGCCAACAATTATGTCTGGTACGAAGACCACGGCAACTACGCCTATATCTACGACTACGAGACCGGGCTGTGCGTCTCCAATCCCGGCATTCCGCAATTCGTCGGCAAGGACATGCGTCCGAACAAGGACGCCAACGGCATGCTGTTCGCGGTCGCGCTGATGGACATCGCGAAGAAGGGCCAGGGCACGTTGCGCTATGCGTTCCGCCGCAACGGCGCCGATGCCACGCCGCTCGACAAGGTCGCCTTCACGCGCGGCTTCGCGCCGTGGAATCTGATGATCGGCTCGGCCGAATACATGTCGGAGGTCGACAATTCGTTCTGGTCGATGGTGCAGACCGCCTCCGTCGTGATTGCGGTCTTGATGCTGATCTCGATCATGATCGCCTGGGCGGTCGGCCGCAGCGTGGTCAAGCCGCTCACCGGCCTGAAGGCGCGCATGGCCTCGCTCAGCGAAGGTCAGCTTGATGCGCCGGTCGCTTTTGCCGATCGTCGCGACGAGATCGGCGAGATGGCGCGCACCGTGCAGGTGTTCCGCGACGCCATGATCGAGACCAACCGCTTGCGTGAAGAGCAGGCCGTCACCGAGCAGCGCCAGGTCGAGGCGCGCAAGGTCGACATGAACCGGCTTGCCGATCAGTTCGAGCGCGAGGTCGGCGAGATCATCGAGCTTGTGTCGGTTGCTGCCGGCCAGCTCGAGACGTCGTCGACGACGCTGTCGAAGACCGCCGACACCGTCGCGCAGGTGTCCAACCGCGCCTCGACGGCTTCGGGCGAAGCTTCAGCCAACGTGCATTCTGTCGCCGCCGCGAGCGAAGAGCTGGCCTCCTCCATCGGCGAGATCTCTCGCCAGGTCGAGAGCTCGGCGCGGATCGCCGGCGAGGCCGTCAGCCAGGCGCAGAAGACCGACAGCCGCATCAGCGAGCTGTCGCAGGCCGCCAGCCGGATCGGCGACGTCGTCGATCTGATCCAGACCATTGCCGGCCAGACCAATCTGCTGGCGCTGAACGCGACCATCGAGGCCGCGCGCGCCGGCGAGGCCGGCCGCGGCTTTGCGGTCGTCGCCTCCGAGGTGAAGTCGCTCGCCGAGCAGACCGCCAAGGCCACCGACGAGATCAGCCAGCAGATCGCCGACATCCAGTCGGCGACGCGGGATTCCGTTGCTGCGATCAAGGAGATCGGGGCTACGATCGGGCGAATCTCGGAGATCTCGGCCGCGATCACCACCTCGGTCGAGCAGCAGGGCTCCGCCACGCAGGAGATCTCCCGCAACGTGCAGCGCGCCGCCGAAGGCACCTCGCAGGTCGAGACCAGCATCGCCGACGTCCGGCGCGGTGCGTCGGAGACCGGCGGCGCTTCCGCCCAGGTGCAGTCGGCCGCGCAGTCGCTCGCCGGCGAAAGCGCGCGCCTCAAGCGCGGTGTTGCGAGCTTCATGAACTCGATCAGGGCGGCGTAGAGCGGCGTCCAAGGTACGATGACTTTGGGTTAGACCGATCGCGCGGCACACTGGCTGCGACCTCTCCCGCTTGCGGGAGAGGTCGGCGCGAAGCGCCGGGTGAGGGCTCTCTCCTCTTGGGGGTTCTCGATTGCGGAGACACCCTCTCCCCAACCCTCCCCCGCAAGCGGGGGAGGGAGCTCACCTCCGCCGTTGCAGCAATCAGGCCCAGTCTCGTCATGCATCAGGACGCGACCGCTCTCACACCGCCCGCTGCGCCGCCAGCCTGTCCCGCACCCCGGCTGCGATCTCGAACGAGTGCAGCCGGGCGGTGTGGTCATAGATCTGGCCCGTGGTGATCAGCTCGTCCGCGGCGGTATCGGCGATGATCTCCTTCAGCCTCTGCTCGACGACCTCAGGCGAGCCGACCGCGGCGTACGCCAGCGCCTGCCCGACGCCGGCCTTTTCCGCCGGCGACCACAGCGCGTCCATGTCGTCGACCGGCGGCGGCAGCGGGCCGGGCGTGCCGCGGCGCAGATTGATGAACTGCTGCTGGAGCGAGGTGAACATGCGTCGCGCCTCGTCGTCGCTGTCGGCCGCGAACACGTTGACGGCGACCATCGCGTAAGGCTTGTCGAGCTGCACTGAGGGCTCGAACCGCGCGCGATATTCGCGCAGCGCCGGCATCAGCATCTGCGGCGCGAAATGCGAGGCGAAGGCGAAGGGCAGCCCGAGCATGGCCGCAAGCTGCGCGCCGAACATGCTGGAGCCGAGGATCCAGAGCGGCACTTTCAGCCCCATGCCGGGCACGGCGCGGATCGCCTGGTTCGGCTGCACGTCGCCGAGCAGCGCCTGCAATTCCAGCACGTCATGCGGAAAATTCTCGGCGGCGGTGGCGAGATCGCGCCGCATCGCCCGCGCGGTGAACTGGTCGGTGCCGGGCGCGCGCCCGAGCCCGAGATCGATCCGCCCGGGATAAAGCGATTCCAGCGTGCCGAACTGCTCGGCGATGACCAGCGGCGAATGGTTCGGCAGCATCACGCCGCCGGAGCCGACGCGGATGGTCTTGGTGCCGCCCGCGATATGCCCGATCACCACCGACGTCGCCGCACTCGCGATCCCCGTCATGTTGTGATGCTCGGCGAGCCAGAACCGCCTGAAACCCCATGTCTCGGCATGCCGGGCGAGATCGAGCGAATTGCGAAACGCCTGCGCGGCGTCGCTGCCCTGACGGATGGGCGCGAGGTCGAGCACGGAGAAGGGGATCATGCGAGAGGTCCGGATCGAGGGCGGGCCTCACATATAAGGGCCAGTCGCGCGAGCGCCAGCCGGGCTATTGCCGCGCGATGCTCTCGCCGCGCAGCGTCCCGCGCCTTCGCCGCATCCATAAGTCCGCCATGAGTTTCACGGTCGCGCCGAGCACCAGCACGCACAGCGCGGCCTTCGTCACCGTCTCCATCGTCCCCTCGATCAGCATGGCATGGACCACGCTTCCGACGACGATGACAACAGCGAGGGGGATGTGAACGATGCGCCACGTCCGCAACCGCAATCCCAACCGCCCGCGCAGTACGGCCAAAAGCGCGACCGCGAAGATCGCCCACATCGCGATCACGCCAAAGGGCGAAAACGGCGTCGGCGATGCGAAGGTCAGGGCGTCGATCATGTCGGGTGGGCTGGTGATCCAGAGGCCGGCGACATGGATCACGATCGCCAGAGCAAGCGCGCCGCCGATCCAGTGATGGACACGCCGGCCGCGATAGGCCGTCAGCGGCGCCAGATAGCCGCCGATCAGCAGGGGCTGAACCAGCACGAGACCCAGCGCGATCATCCCTGCAAATCCGGCCAGGATGTAGATCGGCCCGCGCCATTCAAGCTGCGGGCTCATCGCCGCGGCGGCCATCGGCACGCAGATGGCCAAGGCAAGGGCAACCCAGATCAGGGCCACCCGGGCCGATCTCCATTCGTTCGTGGGCAAATCGATCAGGCCTGCTGAAGGACGAAGTGCGCCTCGAGGCTGGTTTCCTTCGGGCTCCGCATGATCGGCCGCAGAAACACGGTTTTGAATTCACCGCTGTCATAGGCGAGGTGGCCGTGCGGCTGGCCGAAGATCGGAATGATCTGCGGCATCTCGAGCCGGAACGCGCCGTCCTTGTCGGTCAGCGTGGCGCCATGGCTCTGCGGCTCGTGCTCCTGGCCTTCGACCGTATGCGCCCAGATCTGGATGCGCTGTCCGGCCAGCGGAGCCCCGTCGCCGGCGCGGCGCACGGTGCCGCTCATCCAGAAGCCGCCCTTGCCGATCCGCTCCACGATCGGCGCGCCCTTGCGATAGTTGTTGGCGCCGCCCGACATCGTCTCGGTCGGGGCGAGGCCGTCCGCGCGCGCGGGCAACAACAGCCCGGAGGCGCCCATTGCGAAAACTCCGGTTGCAAGGACCGAGCCGCCAGCGGCGAGGAGGGTGCGGCGATTGAGGACGATCGGGGTCATGTCGGTTCCTCCAGGCGATCGTGCGATTGCCGTCAGGGTACAACAACAGCGGTGAAACGCCCATGGAGGCAAGGCGTGCGATACGCCGCAATAACAGCGTTGTGAACAGTGTTCCCGGGCGCTCGATCGGCGCCGAACCGGCTGGCTGCGTCGGCTTTGATCCCATCCCGGCGAAGGCTATACAGAGCATCCGACCACTCTGGAGACCCCCATGCGCATCGTCGACGTCCGCGAGATCACCAAGCCGATCGCATCTCCGATCCGCAACGCCTATATCGACTTCTCGAAGATGACGGCGAGCCTCGTCGCCGTCGTCACCGACGTCGAGCGCGACGGCCGGCGCGTGGTCGGCTACGGCTTCAACTCCAACGGCCGCTACGGCCAGGGCGGGCTGATCCGCGAGCGTTTCCGCAATCGCATTCTCGAGGCCGATCGCAACCGCGTCCTCAACGAGGCCGGCGACAATCTCGATCCGCACAAGCTGTGGGCCGCGATGATGAGCAACGAGAAGCCAGGCGGCCACGGCGAGCGCTCGGTTGCGGTCGGAACGCTCGACATGGCGATCTGGGACGCCACCGCCAAGATCGCAGGCAAGCCGCTGTTCCGGCTGCTTGCCGAGCAGAAGGGGCTTAAAGCCAACCCGCGCGTGTTCGTCTACGCCGCCGGCGGCTATTACTATCCGGGCAAGGACAACAGTGCGTTGCGCGCCGAGATGCGCGGCTATCTCGATCGCGGCTACAACGTCGTCAAGATGAAGATCGGCGGTGCACCAATCGACGAGGACCAGCGCCGCATCGAATCGGTGCTGGCCGAGATCGGCTCGGAGGCGCAGCTCGCCGTCGACGCCAACGGCCGCTTCGATCTCGAGACCGGCATCGCCTACGCCAAGATGCTGCGGCAATATCCGTTGTTCTGGTACGAGGAGGTCGGCGATCCCCTCGACTACGCGCTTCAGGCCGCGCTCTCCGAGTTCTATCCCGGGCCGATGGCGACCGGCGAGAACCTGTTCTCGCATCAGGATGCGCGCAACCTGCTGCGCTACGGCGGCATGCGGCCGGACCGCGACTGGCTGCAGTTCGACTGCGCGCTGTCCTACGGCCTGGTCGAATATCTGCGCACCCTCGACGTGCTCGATCAATTCGGCTGGTCGCCGTCGCGCTGCGTCCCGCATGGCGGCCACCAGATGTCGCTCAACATCGCGGCCGGCCTCGGTCTCGGCGGCAACGAAAGCTATCCCGACCTGTTCCAGCCCTATGGCGGCTTTCCCGATGGCGTCAAGGTCGAAGCCGGCCACATCGTCATGCCCGAGCTCCCCGGCATCGGTTTCGAGGGCAAGTCGGACCTGATCAAGGTGATGCGCGAGTTGGCGGCGTAGGGACCGCGCCCGTAGGATGGCTAGAGCCCTTGCGAAACCCATCATGCTTCGTCACCGAGCAAGGCCTTGATGGGTTTCGCTTCGCTCTACCCATCCTACGAGCCACGAGCTGAACCTGTCCTGCAGGCCGATTGCCGCTGATGGCTGCGGGGAATATGCTTGCAGCATGCCTGTCAGCGCCCCCGATCTGAAAGCGTTCCTGCTGGCGACGCCATTCTTCGGCGGCCTGCCGGACGCTGGCCTCGACCTGCTGATGTCGATGCTGGTCGAGCGCCGCTTCGACGCCGGCGCCACCGTCGTGGCGGAGGGCGAGCCGGGACGCTCGTTGTTCATCGTCAAATCCGGCCAGCTCGCGGTGAGCAAGCTGGCGGAGACAGGGGGCGTCGTCCCCATCGCCAGCCTGAGACCGGGCGATTTCTTCGGCGAGATGACGCTGATCGAAATGCAGAACCGCTCAGCCACCGTGATCGCCGAGCAGCCGACGCTGCTCTACGAGCTGACGGCGCAAAAGCTCTACGCCTGCTACAAGGCCGACATCCACGCCTATGTGATCGTCCTGCAAAACATCAATCGCGAGCTGTGCCGAAGGCTGCGTCGGGCGGATGATCGGTTTACGGGGCACCAGATGGGGGATGACGATTGACGATGTGTAGGATGGGTAGAGCCCTTGCGAAACCCATCATTCTGCGTCTCCGCACGAGCCCTTGATGGGTTTCGCTTCGCTCTACCCATCCTACGGAGTTACCTGATCCATCGCACTCACCGCTCGCGGAGCAGGATGCTCGCAAGCTCCGCGATGTTGCGCGCACCCAGTTTTCGCATGATGTTCGCACGATGAAAATCCACCGTTCGCGGGCTGATCGCAAGCGCGCGCCCAGCCTCCTTGCTGGAAAATCCCTTAAGCAATTGGACCAGGATAATCCGCTCACGGTCGGTCAGGCTTTCGGCCCGTGACCTCGAAAGCGTCGTGTTGCCCGAGCATAGCTCCCTTGTCTCGTTACCTTCCGGAGATCCGATCTCAGTGAGAATCTCCCATCTTCCGTTGCGCATGCTGACTGAAAGATGATGCGTACGGGTAACATCGAGAATATCCGCTGCTCGGCTCGCCTGTAGCGAATAGGTACAGAGCACCATCATCTTTCGGCCATGCAGCGTGCGATGAAGCGCGCATTCATAGTCGTTGAACGCATTCCACATGGCGCTCTCGCACCAGAACGCATTCCCGCTCACGCGCAGTCCTGCTAGGCCCCTGGCGAGGGCCTGATCGAGCTTATGATGCCAGCTTTCAATGATGCGCTGCGGACTGAATGTATCTCCTTTCAAATACCATTCGTATCCAGGGATCAGTTCAAGCCGACCGTCGCGCACATGCTCGTCGAAACCGGGTATGCTCGCGCGGAGATGTGTCACCGCCGTAGTGGAAGTGATTGGGTCCGACAGCGCCCAGGTACAGAGCTCGTTGTCAGCCAAGCCCATACGGAGATACCTGACGTGGACGTCCAGCAAGTCTTGCAGCGTCTCGTAGAAGAGGGAGAAATGTGTGCCCCAAGGACGGTCACCGATCACGTTGATTCCGGTCCGGCGCAAACAAGAAGGAGTCGGTCCGGAAGGACGAGCAGTGGCCATCGACGAATAGTCTCCACGAAAGGACATATATGGCGTTCCCGCATAATCCCGCCTTCGCACCGATGTCCAGCGATCGAAGGTCACCTTTTGGTTAATTGACTTTCGCCGAAGTTGCGAGAAAGTCGCGTGGCTTCAGCACTAAAGGCCACGTTCAACGGACGTCCGCGTCGCTGTCCCCTGGAAGTGCTGAAGTGCCAGCAATGAAGATGTCGATCGCACCGTCGTACACATCAGCGTAGGAAAAGGCTGTCAGGAACGAATTCAACACTTCATGTAGAACGAAGCCGCGTACGAGACTTTTGAGCGTACATAGCGCTGTATTTGCGGCCTTGCCGTGGATGCGACACTCCGCGAGCAGATTGAGCATGAAGTCGTCGAGGCGCGCATGCGCTTCATTCCATTCCCGGCAATCGGTCGCGGGTGTGCGAAGGGCCGCTGCCGCAAGAACTGGGCGCTCGATCGCAAACTCCCGCATTGCGTAAGCGACCGATCTGAGCGCCTGGTGAGAGGTTTTACCGCGGCGCGCTGAATGCAATCGATCGAGGAGTCCTCGGTAAGCTTTCAGCGCGAGAAACTTCCGCATCTCTCTAACCGAACGCCTTTCGCCGGTATAAGCCTCAAGTTCAGCGATCAGTTCGTCAGCGAGCCTCCTGTCCCATGAATTCGATACTATCTCTTCGACCGAGTACCCCTCCTGAGAGGATGTTGTTCCGTCGGTCTCAGCCCGAGACTCCATTTGTACCGCTAAGAGCTTATCGGGAGAGCGACTTTGCAGGCTCATCATCTCGCTCCAGGTCATATGACTGCGCGTCCAACACAAAGCTTGGTTTCTTCCGCTGATATTCGACTTCAATTTCCTCGCCGCTCCTCCAAACTCGCTTGCATCGGCGAAAGACCGGGTTCACCGCCGACGTGAACAATAGAAAAAACTCGTCGAGTTCATCGGTCGACCGGACCCGAAGCCGTGCTCCACTGTCCCAGACTGCAACGACAACACAGTTATCTGACCAGATGCCATCGATGGACGCCCATTTTGCGGAAAGCGGAGGATCGAACTTTACGCGTTTCGGCTCCGTCCGAAGCGCCGGAAAACCGATGGTCTGCGGTTGGTCACAGCTGCCCTTTTTGGTTCGAACAAGAGATGCCTTGCGGCTTTGCGGCTGAACCTGAACGTCGGTCGCACTCAGTGTCTTCATTGCTGTCAGTTCGAACGCCCGATCATCTGTCGAGATTCCCATGACGGCGCATCTTTGTGTTTGCGGGGTACCCGACGCCTTAATACGTAGGCCACGCATGTCTGCCTACTGGTAGAGTTGCGAGGAGCACGCTCATTGCCGCCACATCCGCAAAGCCGGCTTCTGGCCCTTAGCGGAACCTATGGCGGCAGTTGGCCTGACTTCGGCTTGTGTCATCTTCCAGACAGGGGGCGACAACGTCGTTCTTAATGATTGCTACGAATTGCGGACCGGAATGGATCTGTTTCGCAACGCCCTCCCGATCCTTAATCACCGACCCGGACCACCCGTCGGGCAAAACACCCGCGTCCCGCCAAACCCCGTCAACCCTCCGCCGCAAAAATATTCTACTTTACCGAAATTCGGATTTGCGGCACTATCGCGCCATCCCGACCCGGGGAGAGGGGCGATCGTACGTCGTCACGAACGTGGGTCGGGGTGCGGTGGACGTGGCTGCGCCGGGCATGCGAAGGCGGGACCAGGGCGAGATGAACCTCGTGAGGTCTCCGTCAGCGTGCGGAACGGACGGCGCCAATACCCTGCGAAGCCCTTCGGGGTGAAGCAGGGCGAAGTCGCGTACGGCGAAAACGTGTGGTCCTGGCCGTCGTTGCTACGGTCAAGCCTTGCGGAGATGGATCGGGGCTCAACCGGGTCGCGGTGCGTCGTCAATTCGCAAGGTGACGGTGACAAGAGGGAACTCGTCGCCGGGGAGAGCGTGCATAAGCCGTCAACCCATCGCGCAGGGAAGGCCGGGTGTTTTCCGGCCCACCTGTTGTCCGCCTGCGCATTTGCGTGTGCAAATTCTTCGCGCAGCGGGTCATGGGTGCCAGCCGGCACCCGGTCTTCCCTGCGCCCTCTTCACGGAAGAGGGCGAAAGAGGAGAGCAAAACTCGGGCGTATCGAGCCGCGAGAATGCCGATTTGTGCGCGATTGAACCCAGAGAATGGTGCTGCCAGACAGGATTGAACTGTCGACCTCTCCATTACCAATGGAGTGCTCTACCACTGAGCTACGGCAGCATGTGCTGGAGAATCGGGCGCCACGAGGGGCCTACCAACCGGGCCGATATCTGCCACAAGCCCCCCTCCTGTGCAAGCTTGCTGGCCCCGCCAAAACCAGAAAATCGGGTCGATATCGCGGCCAAAATGCCTGTTTTGGCGCGAAGCAGCCGACTTTCCGCCGATTTGGGTTCCGATATGCCCCGGCCAACTGGCCAGTTGGCCGCACCATTGGAGTTGGCCCATTTTGGTTTCGCCCGATCGGATCAGATGCGCCTCTTGAGCTGCCGCATTCGCTAGGCATGTTAGCGCGGTTCGCTGTATGGACCCGTGATGGCTGACGACAACGACAAGAGCGCGAAGCAGGTGAGGGCGTCCCGCGACGACCGGCTGAAATCGGCGCTGCGTGAAAATTTGAAGCGGCGCAAGGTGCAGGCGCGCGAACGCGCCGCAACCAGTGACCCCTCGCAGAACGACGATGGTTCCCTAGATGAGGGGACCGCAGGGAAGACGGACTAAGGACACCTCTCCCGTAGGGAGAGGTCGGATCGCATCGAAAGATGCGATCCGGGTGAGGGGTTACGGTGTCACTGGGTGCCGCGGCCCCTCACCCGGATTGCTCTGGACGATGCTCCGCATCGCCAGGAGCAATTCGACCTCTCCCCGCTGGGGGGAGGTGCACCTGGGCCGGCGACTGGAATTTTTTGGAGTGCTTGGACGTGGCAATGGCGCAGGACGGACCGGAACGAGCTGAAAGAGATGCGATGATGTCGCGGTTCACGCGCCCCGAGCAGACGTTTCCGACGCTGACATCCGCCGAGATCGAGCGGATGCGGAATTTCGGTGAGCTGCGCAGCTATCAGCATGGCGAGCTGCTGTTCGAGACCGGCAAGCCGGGGCCTGGCATGTTCGTCGTGCTGAAGGGCACGGTCGCCATCACCCAGCGCGACGGGCTCGGCCATGTCACGCCGCTGATCGACCAGGGGCCGGGGCAGTTTCTGGCCGAGCTGAGCCAGCTGTCCGGCCGTCCCGCGCTGGTCGACGGCCGCGCCGCGGGCGAGGTCGAGACGCTGCTGTTGCCGCCGGAGCGCCTGCGCGCGCTGCTGGTCGCCGAAGCCGAGCTCGGCGAGCGCATCATGCGCGCGCTGATCCTGCGCCGGGTCAATCTGCTCCAGGCCGGTGTCGGCGGCATCGTGCTGATCGGTCCCTCGCATTCGGCCGGCGTGGTGCGGTTGCAGGGCTTTCTCACCCGCAACGGCCAGCCGCATCATCTGCTCGATCCCGAGCGCGATCGCGACGCCGCCGAGGTCATCGCGCGCTATTCGCCGAAGCCTGAGGACTTGCCGCTGGTCGTCGCGGCGAGCGGAGCGGTGTTGCGCAATCCCGGCGAGACCGAGCTTGCGCGCGCGATCGGCATGATCGGCGGCCCGCGCAATGATCGCATCTACGACGTCGCGATCGTCGGCTGCGGACCGGCCGGGCTTGCGACCGCCGTCTATGCCGCGTCCGAAGGTCTGTCGGTTGCCGTCGTCGACACCCGCGCCTTCGGCGGCCAGGCCGGCGCCAGTGCCCGGATCGAGAACTATCTCGGCTTCCCGACCGGCATTTCCGGCCAGGCGCTGACCGCGCGCGCCTTCAACCAGGCACAAAAATTCGGCGCCGACATCATGATCCCGGTGACGGTGAGCTCGCTCGACTGCACGCGCAGGGATGGCGCGTTCGCGGTCGCGCTCGATGGCAGCGATCCCTTGCGCTCGCGCGCGGTGGTGGTCGCCAGCGGCGCGCGCTATCGCCGGCCGGAGATCGAGAACCTCGAAAAATTCGAAGGCCGCGGCGTCTGGTACTGGGCCTCGCCGGTCGAGGCGAAGCTGTGCTCGGGCGAGGAGGTGGCGCTGGTCGGCGCCGGCAATTCGGCGGGGCAGGCCGCGGTGTTTCTGTCGGGACATGCGAAGAAGGTGCTGATGATCATCCGCGGCGGCGGGCTGGGCGCCAGCATGTCGCGCTATCTCATTGAGCGCATCGAGGCGACGCCGAACATCGAATTGATGTTCAACACCGAGATCACCGCGCTCGAGGGCGACGAGGCGTCGCTGCTGCGGCGGATCCGCTGGAAGAGCCGGCTGTCGACCGATGAGGATAGTGCCGACATCAAAAATCTCTTTCTGTTCGTCGGCGCCGATCCCGCCACCGGCTGGCTCGACGGCTGCGGCGTGACGCTCGATCGCGGCGGCTTCGTCGTCACCGGTGCGCAGTCCGAGCAGAACCAGGGCCGGCTGGTGGCGCCGCTCGAGACCTCGGTGCCCGGCGTCTACGCCGTCGGCGACGTCCGCTCTGGCTCGGTCAAGCGCGTCGGCGGCGCCATCGGCGAAGGCGCGCAGGTCGTGGCCTCCCTGCACGGCTATCTCGGCGACGCCGCAAAACCGGCGCTTTAGTCAAGGACAAGACAAGTAAATGGCAAGCCGATTATGGCTTGCCATTGTGCCGTGTCCCACGGACTATCCCCTCGTCGCGAGGCCAATCGCGCGCGGAAGAACAAAGATTCACATGGGAGGACTCAATGGCCGAACTCGTCGTGCTCTACAAGACGCCCAAAGACGCTGCCGCCTTCGACAAGCATTATGCCGAGACCCACATTCCGCTCGCCAAGAAACTTCCCGGCCTGAAGAAATACGCCGTCAGCACAGGGACGGTCGGCTCGCCCGCCGGGCCATCAGGTGTTCACCTCGTCGCCATTCTCTCCTTCGACAGCGTGGGCGACATCCAGAAGGCATTCGGCAGCGAGGCGGGCAAGGCGGCCGCAGGCGACGTGCCGAAATTTGCCAGCGGCGGTGCCGACATGCTGATCTTCGACACCAAGGACGTGTGATTCAACTTTGGTCGAAAACCTGCTGTCGTTTGCGACAGTGATGCAAAAAATTCAGCCATGCGTTTGTCGATTCGCACGATGACGCATGGCTTGGCGCGCAAGCGTGATGCCGGCGCATGTAGCAATCCAATGAGGACCGTAATACTAATCTTTCGATCTCAATGCAGAGAGTAGGAGAGATGCCATGGTTCTCGGGATGAGCCTGCCCGTCTTCACGCTGGTCCATGTCATCATCAGCCTGATCGGCATCGTCGCCGGCCTCGTCGTGATGTTCGGCCTGCTCGGCTCGAAGCCGATGCCGGGCCTCACCGCGATCTTCCTGCTGTTCACGATCCTGACCAATGCGACGGGCTTCCTGTTTCCGTTCAAGGAGCTGCTGCCCTCCTACATCATCGCCGCCATCTCGCTGGTGCTGCTCGCAATCGCCTGCATCGCGCTCTACGGCATGAAGCTCAAAGGCGTCTGGCGCCCCGTCTATGTCGTGACCGCGATGATCTCGCTCTATTTCAACGTCTTCGTGCTGATCATCCAGTCGTTCCTGAAGGTGCCGGCGCTCGCCGCGCTCGCACCGGCCGTGCCGCCAGCGCCGCCGTCGGGCCCGGTGTTCGCCGTGGTGCAGGGCCTCGTGCTGGTGTTTTTCGTGATCGTCACGATCGGCGCCTGGCGCCGCTACAGGCCGATGGCGTTTGCCTGAACGTTTCTGACTGAAGGAGTGCCCCAATGCCCACCATCACCACCAAGGACGGCGTCGAGATTTTTTACAAGGATTGGGGCTCGGGTCAGCCGATCGTGTTCAGCCATGGCTGGCCGCTGTCGGCCGACGACTGGGACGCGCAGATGATTTTCTTCGTCACCCGCGGCTATCGCGTCATCGCCCATGACCGCCGCGGCCATGGCCGCTCGAGCCAGGTCGCTGATGGTCACGACATGGATCATTATGCCGACGACCTCGCGGCGGTGACCGCGCATCTCGATCTGAAGAACGCCATCCATGTCGGCCATTCCACCGGCGGCGGCGAGGTCGTGCATTACATCGCGCGCCATGGCGAGAGCCGGGTGGCGAAGGCCGCGATCCTGTCCGCAGTGCCGCCGCTGATGGTGCAGACCCCGGCCAATCCCGGCGGCCTGCCGAAGAGCGTATTCGACGGCCTGCAGGCTGCGCTTGCCGCCAGCCGTACGGATTTTTACCGCGATCTCCCTGCCGGCCCGTTCTACGGCTACAACCGCCCCGGCGCAAAACCGTCGGAAGCGGTGATCCAGAACTGGTGGCGCCAGGGCATGATGGGCGGCGCGAAAGCGCATTACGACGGCATCGTCGCGTTCTCGCAGACCGACTTCACCGAGGATCTGAAGAAGATCAACGTGCCCGTGCTCGTCATGCATGGCGACGACGACCAGATCGTGCCCTATGCCGATTCCGCGCCGCTGTCGGCCAAGCTTTTGAAGAAGGGCACGTTGAAGACCTACAAGGGCTTTCCGCACGGCATGCCGACGACGCATGCCGAAACCATCAACGCCGACCTGCTGGCGTTCTTCAAAGAGTAACTCACTTCAAGATCGCCCTGATCGCGTCGAACGTCCGCTTCACGAAAGCCTCCGGCTTTTCCCGCGGGCCTTCGCTCATCCAGCTCTCGCCGCCGACGCGCATCGCGCCGGTGGCGATCATGGCGACGAGGCGCGCCTTGAGCCGCTCCGACTTGCGGCCGGAACGCTGCGCAAGCCCGTCCGCCAGCGCGCGCTCGAGCTTTTCGTATTTGAGCTGGTCGCGGGCGTGAAGCGCGGGATTGTCGCGCTTGAGCCGCGACATCGCTGCCGCCTCCACCGGGTCGATCCGCTTGACCGCTGTGGCGATCGCATTCTCCGCCGCCGTCAGCATGGATTCGTCGGCGGGTCTTGCCAGGATCGCGGCGACCAGCGCTGCTGCTGCATCCTCCTGCCAGGCGACGACGACGTCCTCCTTGGACGCGAAGTAGTGGAAGAAGCTGCGGCGCGACATCTCGGCAGCGCCCGCGATGTCGTCGATGGTCGTGGCCTCGAAGCCGCGCTCCAGGAACAGCGCGATCGCCGCCCGCTTCAGCCGCTCGCGGGTCTGCTGCTGCTTGCGCTCGCGCAGGCCGGTTGCCGCCGGCGATTTCTCCTCCGCGGGCAAAGGCTTGGCGCGTTTCCCGGTCTGCTTTGAAGCCTTCAAATTACTTCACCACTTGCAAATTTGCACCAAGTGCACATTTAGACCCGTCGCGGGCCTTTTCCACCCCTGACAGCCCTGGAGTTATGGCATGACCGACTGGACCACGGCAGATATCCCCTCGCTCAGCGGCAAGACTGCCGTCGTCACCGGGGCCACCGGCGGCCTCGGCTACGAAACGGCCCTGGCGCTGGCGGGCGCCGGAGCCATCGTCATACTCACCGGGCGCAACGACGCAAAGGGCCTGCGGGCGATCGAGGGCATTTGCCGACGGTTTCCCAACGCGTTGATCGCCTATGAGCATCTCGACCTCTCGAGCCTGTCGTCGGTCGCGGACTTCGCCGGGCGTTTCGCCGCCGGCAACGAGCAGCTCGATCTCCTCATCAACAATGCCGGCGTGATGGCGCTGCCGAAGCGGCAGCAGACGGAGGATGGTTTCGAGATGCAGCTGGGCACCAATTATATCGGCCATTATGCCCTCACGGCCCGCCTGTTGCCGCAGCTTCGCCGCGCCAGGGCTGCGCGCGTCGTCAATCTCTCCAGCCTCGCGCACCGCTCCGGCGCGATCAATTTCGACGATCTCCAGAGCAGGCGGTCCTATCGGCCCTGGCGCGCCTATTGCCAGTCCAAGCTCGCGATGCTGATGTTTTCGCTGGAATTGCAGCGCCGCAGCCTTGTTTCCGGCTGGGGCCTGATGAGCGTCGGCGCGCATCCCGGCTACGCGCGGACGGATCTCATTCCGAACGGTCCCGGCACCAGCACCTTCTCATGGCGGGTCGGCCAACTGCTTCAGCCCTTGATCAGCCAGTCCGCCACCGAAGGCGCGCTGCCGACGCTGTACGCCGCGACGTCTCCCGCCGCGGAGCCCGGCGGCTATTATGGTCCGAACGGGTTCTACGAATTGAAGGGACCGCCAGCGCCGGTGCGGATCATGCCGCAGGCCAAGGATTTCGCCTCGTCAGCGATGCTGTGGGATGTCTCGGCTACGCTGACCGGTGTATCCTTCGACGAGATCGCGGCCGCGGCGTGAGCCACGACATCGTTGGGGACGTCACGATGCAAGTCATCATCTTCGGCGCGACCGGCATGGTCGGGCAGGGTGTGTTGCGCGAGTGCCTGATCGATCCCGGCATCGCGCGCGTGCTGGTGGTCGGACGCAGCCCGACCGGCGTGCGCAACGCCAAGCTCACCGAGATCATCCATAACGATTTCACCGATTATTCGGCGATCGAGTCTCAGCTGACAGGCTTCGACGCCTGCTTTTTCTGTCTCGGCGTCTCCTCGATCGGCCTGAGCGAGGAGCGCTACCGCCATCTCACCTACGATATCACGCTCGCGGCCGCGACGACGCTTTCGCGGCTCAATCCGCAGATGACCTTCATTTATGTGACCGGCGCCGGCACCGATTCCACCGAGCAGGGCTCGCGAATGTGGGCGCGGGTCAAGGGCAAGACCGAGAACGACCTGCTCAAGCTGCCGTTCAGGGCGGCCTATATGTTCCGGCCGGGCGCGATCCAGCCGCTGCACGGCGCGCGCTCCAAGACCGCCTGGGTGCAGGCGGTCTATGATTTGAGCGGGCCGCTGTGGTCCGTGCTGCGCCGGATCTCGCCGCGGCTCGTCACCTCGACCGAGCAGATTGGGCGCGGCATGATCCGGGTCGCCCGCGAGGGCTATCCGCGGAAAGTGCTGGAGATGAAGGATATCAATAGCCTCTGATTCGCTCTCTGGTTAGCCTTGCGGATATTTTGGCACGTCCGCGCGTTGTGCCGCATCGGCATCGCAGGAGAACAGCCGGCAATGTCTCCCCAGCTCAAACTGATCGCGCTCGACGCCGACGATCTCGCTGTCATCTCGACTCATGTGCAGGATGCCCGGGTCCAGACCACCGACATTGTCTGGCGGCAGGGCGAGAAACGCCTGGTGGTCGGCATGAGCCGGCTGGACTGGGAACAGACGCTCGCCGGCGAAGCCGAGCCGCGCCGGCTGGTGTCGGCCCTTCGTTTCGACCGCGTGCTCGCCTGCAAGTCGCGCAACATCGATCTTGCCGCGTCCGAGGCGGTCCTGGACCTCGTCGGCATCGAGTTTCACCCCCAGGACGGCCGCGATGAGGAGCCCGGCGGTAGTGCGCTCCTGTTGTTTGCCCAGGGCGGCGCCATCCGCCTCGATGTCGAATGCCTCGAATGCGAGCTGACCGATCTCGGGGCAGATGAGCTCGGGATGGGGCTGGGGGTCGAGGGGAGGGATGAGCGGTATACCAGCAGCAAGCAGGATTGAAGCAAGGGTTGACGGCGGGGGGCCGCCGCGCCATTGAGCAGGGGGCCTTGTGACGCCGATCCGCCCCCAAAGACCAGCCAAAAGATCATCGCAACATGCCCGTTCGTCTCGACCGCAGCAGCGCCGATTTTGACCAGCGATTCGCGGCCTTCCTCGCCGCAAAGCGCGAGGTCTCGGCCGACGTCGAGGCCGCCGCGCGCGCCATCATCGACGATGTGGCCAAGCGCGGCGATGCCGCCCTGCTCGAGGCCACGGCAAAGTTCGACCGGCTGAAGCTCGATGCATCCGGCCTGCGCGTCACTGCCGCGGAGATCGACGCCGCAGTGAAGGCCTGCGATGCCGCGACGCTGGACGCATTGAAGCTCGCGCGCGACCGGATCGAGATCTACCACGCCCGTCAGTTGCCGAAGGACGAGCGCTTCACCGACCCGCTCGGCGTCGAGCTCGGCTGGCGCTACACGGCGATCGAATCCGCAGGCCTCTATGTTCCCGGCGGCACTGCGGCCTATCCGTCCTCGGTGCTGATGAATGCGGTGCCGGCAAAAGTCGCCGGCGTCGCGCGCCTCGTGATGGTGGTGCCCTCGCCCGACGGCAAGCTCAATCCGCTGGTGCTCGCGGCAGCTCACCTTGGCGGCGTCACCGAAATCTATCGCGTCGGCGGCGCGCAGGCCGTGGCCGCGCTCGCGCACGGCACCGCGACGATCGCGCCGGTCGCAAAGATCGTCGGTCCCGGCAACGCCTATGTCGCTGCCGCGAAGCGGCTGGTGTTCGGCAAGGTCGGCATCGACATGATTGCCGGCCCCTCCGAGGTGCTGGTCATCGCCGACGACACCGGCAACGCCGACTGGATCGCCGCCGATCTGTTGGCGCAGGCCGAGCACGATGCCAGCGCGCAGTCGATCCTGATCACGGACTCGGCGCGCCTTGCGGCCGATGTCGAAAAGGCCGTCGCGGCGCAGCTGAAGACGCTGCCGCGCACCGCAATCGCCAGCGCCTCCTGGGCTGATTTCGGCGCGATCATCATGGTGAAGAATCTCGCCGAGACGATCCCGCTCGCGGACGCGATCGCCGCCGAGCATCTCGAGATCATGACTGATGATCCCGACGCGCTCGCCGCAAAGATCCGCAACGCCGGCGCGGTATTCCTCGGGCCTCATACGCCGGAAGCGATCGGCGATTATGTCGGCGGCTCCAACCACGTGCTGCCGACGGCGCGCTCGGCGCGGTTCTCCTCGGGGCTCGGGGTCGCAGATTTCATGAAGCGCACCTCGATCCTGAAATGCGGCCCGGATCAGCTGCGCGCGCTGGGCCCGGCCGCGATGACGCTCGGCAAGGCGGAGGGGCTGGACGCTCATTCGCGCTCGATTGGATTGCGCCTCAATCTGTCATGACAAAGCCGCCCGAACAGGACGACTCGACCAATCGCATCGTCGCGGTCACGCTCGACGAGGACTCGATCGGCCGGTCCGGGCCCGACATCGAGCATGAGCGTGCGATCGCGATCTACGACCTGATCGAGCAGAATCTGTTCGCGCCCGACGGCGCCGACGGCCAGGGGCCGTTCACGCTGCATATCGGCATCACCGGCAGCCGGCTGATGTTCGACATCCGCCGCGAGGACGGCACGCCCGTGGTCGCGCATCTGTTGTCGCTGACGCCGTTCCGGCGGATCGTGAAGGACTATTTCATGATCTGCGACAGCTACTACCAGGCGATCCGCACCGCGACGCCGGACAAGATCGAGGCCATCGACATGGGCCGCCGCGGCATCCATGACGAGGGCTCGCGCACGCTGCAAGAGCGGCTGAAGGGCAAGGTACGGGTCGATTTCGAGACCTCGCGCCGACTGTTCACGCTCATCACCGTCCTGCACTGGAAGGGCTAGGGCATGGCCCGGAAAAGTGTGCAGCGGTTTTCCGGCAAGGCCATGCCCTCTATCAAAGAAGGCTAAACGCGGATGGCGGGTCCGCCACGCACACGCGATCCGCAATCGGTGCTGTTTGCCTGCGCCATGAACAGCGTGCGCTCGCCGATGGCCGAGAGTCTGCTGCGGCACATGTTTCCGCAAGGTCTGTACGTCAAATCTGCCGGTGCCAGGAAGGGCGAGCTCGACCCCTTCGCCGTCACCGTGATGGCCGAGCTCGGCCAGGATATCTCCACCCACAAGCCGCAGACCTTCGAGGAGCTGGAGGATTGGGAGGGGCTGAATTTCGACCTCATCATCACGCTCTCGCCGGAGGCGCACCACAAGGCGCTGGAGCTGACCCGGACGCTTGCCGCCGATGTCGAATACTGGCCGACCCACGACCCGACCACGATCGAAGGCAGCCGCGACCAGAAGCTCGCCGCCTATCGCGAGGTCTGCGACCAGCTGTTGCTGCGCATCCGCCGCCGGTTCGCCAAGGTCGGGGCGGCGAGCGGGTAGTCATTTGCTCCGTAACACCGGCGTCACAGAGCGCAGGCACAGGCATGTCCGGGGAGCCTCGAATCGCTTGAGTCGAGGTTCCCGGGTTGTGAAATCAGCCTCCGTCCGATAGGTTCCGCGCGCAATTCACCCCCTGCTTCGTTCCCCAAAATCAGCTGATGCTCGGCCGCCCCAAATTCGTACTTGCCTCCGGTTCGCCGCGACGCCTGTCGCTGCTCAACCAGGCCGGCATCGAGCCGGACGCGCTCCGGCCCGCCGACGTCGACGAGACGCCGAAGCGGGGCGAGCTGCCGCGCGCCTGCGCCAACCGCCTCGCGAGGGCCAAGGCCGATGCGGCGCTGAAGTCAGTCCAGCTCGACGACGAGCTGCGTGGCGCCTTCATCCTCTCCGCCGACACGGTGGTGGCGGTCGGCCGCCGCATCCTGCCCAAGGCGAACCTCGTCGACGAGGCCGCGCAGTGCCTGCGGCTCTTGTCCGGCCGCAATCACCGCGTCTATACCGCGATCACGCTGGTGACGCCGCGCGAGGCCTTCCGCCAGCGCCTGGTCGAGACCCGCGTCCGCTTCAAGCGCCTCTCGGAGGACGACATCCAGGCCTATATCGGCTCCGGCGAATGGCGCGGCAAAGCCGGCGGCTATGCCGTGCAGGGCATCGCCGGCTCGTTCGTGGTCAAGATGGTCGGCTCCTACTCCAACGTCGTCGGCCTGCCGCTCTATGAGACCACGACGTTGCTCGGCGGCGAGGGCTTTCCGATCCGCTTCGGCTGGCTCAACGCCACGGCGGTCTGAGCGGTCTGACAAAAACCTCGAAAACAACCCCATGCACAGTAGAATGAGCGAGGGCGACCTCGCCGGGCCCGCCTGCGCGGCCGCCCGAGGAACCCGTTTGCCGACAGGCGCATGAACGCCGCCACCTCGTACACGCCGCACCTCATATGGACGACCCCGTCAAAAAGCCCGCCAGCCCCCTCAAGACCTGCCCGATCTGCGGCAAGCCGCAGGTGGAGGCCACCCGCCCATTCTGCTCGTCGCGCTGCCGTGACGTCGATCTGAACCGCTGGCTGAAAGGCTCCTACGTCATCCCCGGCCGCGACGACGAGCTGGATGACGTGGAATAATACAATAAAATCAGTATTTTGGTCGCCGTCTTGGCGCCCACGCACCAGCCGCGCCGCCCCCGCCCGAGCTTGTGCACAGCCGCGCCGCGCCCGGCGAAGCCTCTCCGGCGTCGCCCTGTGGGCTATGCCGGACAAAGCTGGCGAAGCCGGGTGGACAGGCCGCTCTCGGCCCACTATAAACCGCCCGCTCGATGGGCCTTGAGCTTCTCTTTGGCCCTCGCGTCGAGCATGCCCAGGTAGCTCAGTTGGTAGAGCATGCGACTGAAAATCGCAGTGTCGGTGGTTCGATTCCGCCCCTGGGCACCATATTTCCACCATTCGATACAAAACCACGAACAAACGAAGTCCTGACGGCTGCTGGTGCGGATTTGCAGTCGAGCGATACGCAAGTGGATCGTGCGCATACGACGAAGGCCGCCTGATCGACGCATGCGCGGGAGCACGGCGAGCGCTATGATTGCGTTGCGTGCAGGTCAGGTGGCCCGCTGACCGGCGGGCTCACTGGCTTGGCGCAGAGGCTTCCATTCCCGCGGCAGCGGTTCGTGCAGACGCGAAGCGGGAAGATCGGCGATACGGGCGAGGACGTTGGCGAACCAGACCTTGGGATCGACGTCGTTGAGGCGACACGTCGTGATCATGGTCAGCATGATGGCGGCGCGGTCGGCGCCGCGCAGGCTGCCGGCGAAGGTCCAGTTGCGCCTGCCCAACGCGATGCCGCGCACCTGACCAGCTGGCTCACATGAAGGCCAGCCATGCGAGCCACGTCGGAAACACTGGCTCCGGGCTCAAGCGAGGCTGCAACAAGCCGTTCCTTCTCATCCTGCGACCCACCGGCGTCGCCGCTCGACCGACGTGATCATCTCTGCCCGCGAAATCGTCATAGCGCTTCTCCCCTAGGACCTGCAGCGCTCGCGTCCCTCAAACAAGACGGCCTTTGGCGGAGGGATACAGTGGATCGGCTTGCCGGCCGATCATACGGAGGCTGAAAAGGGCGCCGGCAATGCCGAACGCGATTCAGAACTTGACTTCGGTCGGTCGACCGAATTATTGTTCAATTCGGTCGTTCGACCGAATTCTGAGCGGAGGTCATTATGGGCGTCATGTCATTGCTCTACGGAATCGTCGTCTACCTGATCTTTCTCGGTACTTTCCTGTACGCGATCGGCTTCGTCGGCGACGTGGCAGTCCCCAAGACTGTCGATAGCGGAGACCATGGACCGCTCTCGGTCGCCGTCACACTCGATGTGCTGTTGCTTGGCCTGTTCGCAGTTCAGCACAGCGTCATGGCACGTCCAGCCTTCAAACGGGTCTGGACCAGGCTGGTGTCACGCTCGATCGAGCGGACGACCTACGTGCTGTTTGCGAGTGGGGTCCTTGTGCTTCTCTACTGGCAGTGGCGGCCGATCCCACAGATCCTATGGCAGGTGGAACATCCTGCTGCTGAGTTGGCGCTACAGGCAATCTTCTGGGCCGGCTGGGCCCTGGTGCTGCTCAGCACATTCCTGATCAATCACTTTGAGCTCTTTGGGCTGCAGCAAGTTTTTGCGCGCCTGCTTGGCTTGCCATCACCATTGCCGGTGTTCAAGACGCCCTTTCTGTACAAACGGGTCCGGCATCCGATCTATCTCGGTTTTCTGCTTGCGTTCTGGGCAACCCCCACAATGACTCTCGGGCATTTGCTGTTCGCCGCTGCAACGACGGGCTACATCCTGGTTGGCATTTGGCTCGAGGAGCGCGATCTCGTCGCGGTCTTCGGCGATCAGTATCGTCAGTATCGGAAGCAGGTCTCCATGTTGATCCCGTTCCCACGCAAGAAGGCGGACCTGCAGGCGCGCATGCGACCCTAGCGGATCGCTGCCCTTCTCGCGAAACCGCTCCGCCGAATCAAGTGAAAGGACCTTCCGGATGGTGCGTGCACTCGCGAAGAAGCCAGGTACCAGCGTGCTGCTCCTCGAAGCCGCCAAGGTGGTGCTGCGCCGCAATGGCTACGCGGGCCTTTCGACGCGCGATGTCGCCGCGGCGGCCGGTGTGCCTCTCAGTCAGATTCATTATCACTTCGGGTCCAAGCAGGGCATGATGCTGGCGTTGTTCGAGTACCTTAATGCGCAACTGATCGACCGCCAGACCGCGATGTTTGCCGACACGACGCTCAGTCTGTCGGAGCGATGGGACCGGGCGTGCGATTATCTCGATGAAGATATTGCGTCGGGATATGTACCCGTTTTGCAGGAATTGATGGCAGCGAGTTGGTCGGATGCAGGCGTCGCCAAGGTAATCCGAGAGGGCATTTTGTCCTGGTACCGGCTGCTCCGCGACGTGGTTCGGGATTCCGCGGACAAAATCGGCGGCCTCGGCTCATTCACACCTGAGGACATCGCGGCCTTGGTCTCCAGCGCGTTCATGGGAGCGGAAAGCCTCTATTTGCTGGGCTTCGAAAAGAGGGGCGCGCCCCTACGCCAATCCCTGCGTCGTGTTGGCGATCTGATCCGTATCGCCGAAACAAGTGCGAGGTAAATGTCATGCGCGCAAGACTCCCTGACCGGGAAGGTTTCGTCGACCGTGACGGAGTAAAGGTTCACTTCGAGGTGTATGGGAGCGGGTCGCACACTCTCGTCTTCGTGCCTCCGTGGAGCATCGTCCATTCGCGGGTATACAAGGCGCAGGTGCCGTTTTTTGCCGAGCATTTTCGCTGCGTGACTTTCGATCCGCGCGGCAACGGCAAGTCCGATCGACCGGACGACATCGCGGCCTATTCGCTTGATCAGTATGTCGCCGACACGATTGCGGTCATGGACGCGATCAACGCATCCGAGGCGATTGTCGTCGGTCTTTCCTCCGCCGGGATCATTTGCTCTGTCCTGGCGGCCCATCATCCGGAACGCGTGACGGCTGCTGTACTGATCGGGACCGTCGCGACAATCGGCCCTGGCAATCCCTACATGACCCCACAACATTTCGGGACGCCGCAGCAACCGTACGAGGGCTGGAACAAGTATAATCGCGACTACTGGCTGACCAACTATACCGATTTTGCGGAATTCTTCATCGGCAGCATTTTTTCTGAACCTCATTCGACCAAGCAGATCGAGGATGCGCTCGCCTGGGCGAGCGAGACCGACGGCCATATCTTGGGAAAGACCGTGGACGCGCGGACGATTGCGCCGGCATGCGATGTGAGCGAGGCGATGTATCACGCCATCCGCTGCCCCGTTCTCATCATCCACGGGGACGATGATCGCATCATGCCGTATGCGAGAGGCGAGAAGGTCGCCGAGGTCATCGGCGGGGAGCTGGTAACCATCGCAGGCGGAGGTCACATCCCCCTTGCCCGCTTTCCGGCGAAATGCAATGCGGCGATCATCGACTTCTTGCGGCGCATAGGCGTGATGCCGAGGCCAGGGACAAAAACCCGCAAGGCCAAGACTGTCCTCTATCTCTCCTCGCCGATCGGCCTAGGCCACGCCCGGCGCGATCTCGCGATCACTCGCGAGCTGCGTAAGTTGCATCCCGACCTGGATGTTCATTGGCTGGCCCAAGACCCGGTGACGCGGCTGCTCGAACGCGATGGTGAATGCATCCACCCCTTGAGCAAGCGCCTGGCAAGCGAGACCCAACACATCGAGCAGGAATCCGGCGAGCACGAGCTCCATTGTTTTCAGGCACTGCGCCGGATGGACGAGGTGCTGATCAAGAATTTCATGCACTTTCAGCAGGCGGTGGAGGAGACCCAGTACGATCTCGTCATCGCAGACGAGGCCTGGGACATCGATCACTACTGGCACGAGCATCCGGAACTCAAGCGCGCGGGCCTTGCCTGGTTCACGGATTTCGTCGGCTATCTACCGATGCCGTCCGGCGGTGAGCGGGAGGCTTACCTGACGACCGACTACAACGCCGAGATGATCAAACATGTCGAGAACCATCCGTCGGTCCGCGACCGCGCAATTTTCGTAGGATCGCTCGATGACGTCATTCCGCGCTCGTTCGGCGAGGACTTGCCGGTAATGCGCGACTGGGTGCCGCGACACTTCGATTTTTCCGGCTACATCATTGGCGAGCACCCTGCGAGCTTCGGCAGCCGCAAGGATCTGCGCGATCAGCTCGGCTACAACAATGGCGAGCGCGTGTGCATCGTGACCGTCGGCGGATCGGGGGTCGGCGCGCACCTCATTCGCCGCATCCTGCAGAGCTATCCGCTGGCGGCAGAAAAGGTACCCGGGCTTCGCATGATCGTGGTCACGGGTCCACGCATCGATCCGAGCGCGTTCGGTGGACCGCCGGGTGTCGAGTTGCGTTCGTTCGTGCCGGATCTCGATCGCCATCTCGCGGCCTGCGATCTCGCGCTGGTTCAGGGTGGCCTCACGACCTGCATGGAACTGACCGCTGCCGGCACGCCATTCATCTATTTTCCGCTCAAGAACCACTTCGAACAGAACTTCCATGTCGCGCACAGGCTGGACCGCTATCGCGCTGGTCGCCGGATGGAGTTCGGCACCAGCACGCCGGAGGCCATCGCCGACGCAATGGTCGCAGAGCTCCGAAGGCCTCAACACTTCTCACCGGTCGAAGCAGACGGCGCCGCCCGGGCGGCCCGGATGCTCGCCGAATTGCTGTAGCGAGCACCTGCTTCGTGTGGACATGATCCATGAGCGAACGCCGACGACCCAAGCGTTATGTAGCGGATGGCGGCCCGAAGTCACGCGGTGCCAATAGCGAGCATCAGAGTTCCGGTGCAAGCCGCATCGACTGAAATTATATGGATACTTCAATGATATTAGAATTCGTGGTTTTGTTCTGAATGGCGCACCATCAGTTTCCCGCGATAGCGACCGCTGATCCCCGCAGAGTTTCCATGCGCAAAGCCATTTCGTTCAAAGGCGTCGTCGTCGGAGCGATTGTCGACGTCTTGGGAACCTATATCGGTCTGTTCGGGGTCATCGGCTATCTCATCATCCGACACCAGGTCTTTGCCCTGCCGCCTGGCGAGCAGAACGCCGAGCTCCAGCGCCTCTATGGCGATCCCGCCGTTGCGACCTTGAACGCCGCCATCGGCTTCGGCTTCTCGATCGTCGGTGGATATGTCGCGGCGTGGATCGCCGGCCATCATCAGCGGCTGAACGGGGCGCTCTCCGCGTTCCTGTGTGTTGCCCTCTCGGTGTACACGATGAAGTCTCTCTCGATCGGCTGGGTGATCGAGGGATTTTTGGGAAGCCCTGCGCTCGGTCTGCTCGGCGGTTATCTGAGGCTGTGACAGATAAGGCGCTCTGGGAAACGCACGAGTGCTACCGGTTGAATTGATAGTTCAGGCCGAGGCGGACGACATTGTCCGTGATGTGGGTCGTGCTCGCCGCAGATGCGACGCCGCCGGCGTTGAAGCCAGCGCCGTAGGCGGGATTGATCGCGATCGCGAATGTGTCGGTGAACTTGCCGAGATCGACGTAGAGATATTCGAGCTTTGCCGACCAGCCGCCGCCGAGCTTGCTCTCGACGCCGCCGCCGAGGCTCCAGCCAAGGCGCGTGTGGGAGAAGCTGGCTCCGCCGGGCAGGAACGGGCCGGGTTGCAATGGCGCCGGGAAAATCGTCGGGTTGGCGGATCCGAGAAAATTGTAGCTGTCCTTCACGGTACCCCAGGCGAAACCGCCCGTCGCGTACCATAACGTGCTGCCGACAATCGCGCCGCCGCGTGCGCGAACCGTGCCGATATCCGTCACCTTCTGCTCTGTCGCCAGACTGTAGCCAAAGCCATTTCCGCCGGCGCCGAAAAACGCGACGGTCCCGGACGCAGGCGAGCTGTTGCTGACACCGTCTTTCTGTGAGGACCATGCCCAATCGGCTTCCAGGCCGACAACCCAGAGCGGCGAGACCTGCCAGTTGTAGCCGATCTGGGCGCCGGCGAGCCATCCAGTCGGCGCAAGGCGGCCGGAGCTGCTCAACAGGGTGTTCGCGCCAAGCGCGGTCGAAGAGAACGTTGCGTTCTGCGACATCGGATCCCAACCGATGCTGCCGCCGGCATTCAAGCCGAGATAAAGGCCGCTCCAGGCGGGGACCGCGATGATCGGGGGCGGTGCCTTATACGGCAGGTCGGCCGCCGAAGCAGCCGAACCCAAACCCGATATGACCACGGCTGAAAGCAACGAGAGGGAAATAGGGCGCACGTGAATACCTCGCTCTTAAAACGTTCGTATCAACGAAGCGAATTGAGCGTCCGTCCAAGACCCGAAACTTTTGAAGGGCGGCGCGGCGGCAAGCGACTCTGACAAACCTGAGTGCGGTCGCATTGTTGCCGCGTATGGTTAACGAACAGTTATTGCGCGAGATGTGGCCGTTTACGCCATTGCGGTGATAGCGCATTCAATGCGCGCACGAACCAATGGTCAGCTTGACAGGTCTGCAAAACCACTGGGTTGAGCGCGCTGTCGCCGTAATCGGCGGACTCCTGCAGGGATGATTAATTGCAGACTTCTCTGTTGCGACCGGCGGCCCCCATCGACCCCATAGCGGCAGTTGAGGCTGTTTCCAAATGGCAACCTTTTTGCACCGGGCGGCACCCAGCCGCGTTGCAAACAATTTGTCCCGATGCCTTCGGCGTTGACGCTTCGGAAGCCGCTCTCGCGGGGGCTTGGCGGTCAGTGTTTACTCTCGGTTGTTCGCGCTTTGCCGTCGGCTTCTTTACGTCGATCTTTTCACAACTATTGTCGTCGCCGATCTCGTAACCTGCGCGGCAGGTGATCTTTGAGCAATGGTCGCCATCTGCCCTAAAACCATGATCGCAGAGCAGCGGGCAGACTCGGCCTGGCCGGGCTTTGATCGCCTCCAATGCATCGAAGCTTGCGAGGGTCGAGTCGAGCTTCGTTCCGGCGTACTTGTTGAACAGCGTCAGGGAACGCTGTGACTTGGCGCTCCACTCGATGCTTTCCGCATCGGCAAGACAGCCGACGCGACGAAGTTCGGATTGGACCGACTTGACGAGGTCTTGCGGCGACTGCGCCGGTTCGGATGAAGGTGTGGGAGATGGCAGGGCCGCAACCTTCTGGTCGGCTTCGGAGCCGACTTTCTTCTCTGCGGCCTGCTTGTCGGCGAGAGCCTTTGCAACAGCGGCCTCTGTCTCCTTGCGCCGTTGCTCGGCGGCGGCAACTTTCGTCTCCTCGATCTGCTTGGCCTTCTCGGCGGCGAGCCGCGCATCCTCGGCAGCCTTGGCGGCTGCGGCGGCTTTGTCCTGTTCGACCTTCTTTGCGCGGTCGGCGGCAAGCCGTGCCTTTTCGTCTTCGGCCTGCCGAGCCTTATCGACCGCCGCTGCGCGGGCTTCCTCCGCCGCGATCTTGTTGAGTTGCCCCTTGGCGAGGTCGGCATAGAAGCCGTCAGCGTACCGGCTCAAGAAGGCCGTCCATCCGTCGCGGGTGCCGAGTTGCAGGGCAAGCTCGTAATTGCGGCGAACTGCGTCGTCCGGGTTTGCCTGAGGGCCGGTTGCCGCCGGCTTGGCCGCGACAAGCGACACGTCATCGCCGCCAAGCGAACCGTACACATACGGTTCCTGCTTGTAGTTGGTGTTCTTCAAGACGTCGTCGCGGACAAAGCCGAACGCCTTGCGCAAATCGAGGCCGGGTGTCGGCAGCCGCTCGACAAGCGCCGCGGCAAACGGGCTGTTTTTGGAGTCACCATCCGACGCCGTAGACCCCGCCTTGGCAGCGAACGCGATCATTGTATTCGGGCTGGTCGGCTCGATCTTGGCAAGGCCGCGACCGATGGCACGGACGGCAACCGTTCTCTTGATGGATCTGGCGAAGGGGTTATCGCGGCAGGCATCAAGGATGATCAGCCGAAGTTGCTTGGCAGGCTCGACCGCGAACAGCGCACGATCAAGTCCTACGGTCTCATCGAGAACGTCGCTGTCGGTCTCCAGGTTGGCATCAATGGGAATGAGGTAGTTCGTCCCGTCAAGTTCAATGCCGTGACCGGCGTAGTAGATGACGGCCACCTCGGCATCTCGCGCTCGGCCGCCGAAATCGCGCAGAGCCTTGCGCATCTCGGAGGCGTTCAGATCGGTCCTGACGTCGATCCAGTCGAACCCGGCCTTCTTGAACATACCACCGACCAGGGCGGCATCGTTGGCGGGGTTGGAGAGCTTGGGGACACTTTTATAGGCTGAATTGCCCATCACGAGCGCGATCCGGCGCTCGGCTTGCGCTGAACCGCACATCAGCCAGATCGAAAAGAACAATGTAATCCAGCGGAAAGCGCCCATCTCAGCCCCGACAATATGCGCGCAGCCTATGTGCAATCTCCCGAAAGGCAAGCATCGGCTCTGTGATATTCGTCACATTGCGCGGAATTACGGGAATTACGGTGAATTACGCGGAATTACGGTGACAGTGCACTCAATGGGCGTCCGAACCGATAGCCAGTTGAGTGGTCTGCAAAATCACCGAATTAAGTGCACTGTCACCGTAATCCTTCCGTTGTGGAAGGATGATGCTGCGAGCACACGGCCTCGAGCCACCATTGCGACCGTTATAGAGCGCGAACAACTCCCGCATCATTTCCTCGTAGCGCTGCAGCGGATCCGGAAAGCGGGCCTCGTAGCGGCGCTCGTCGAGGCAGCCAACGGGAAACTCGGGCGCGGCCAGCAGGCAGCGATTGCAGAGTGAGCAAGGCTCGGGCGCTTCGTAATCGGCGAGGCCTTTCGCTTCCGCCGCGAGGAGCTCGCGCGGAAGGTTGGGATTGGCGATCAGCGGCCTGACCATGGTCACGGCGTCGCAATCGCCATCGACGATCGTGTGGCGGATGCCGCCGAGGGTCTGGAAGGCGCCGGTGCACAGGACCTTGATCGTTGGATCCTTGATGGCGGCCCGGATCGCATGCGATGCTTCCGAATTGGTGCCTTCGAGGCGACGCGCGCCCGACTCCTCGCCTTTTCGCGGGCGCGGGCGCCCAAGCAAAAAGTTGAGCAGGCCATCATAGAGGTGGCGGCGGTTGGTGCGCTCCCACAACATGCGCGCAACGGCCCGGGTCGGCGCATAGCGAAAAGCGAGATAATTGCCCCACGTCCTGGTGCCGCTGTCGATCAGGGTCTTGTAGGTGCGCGGCACGAAATCGGCGGGCAGATAGCCGGCAGGATTCCATGGATGCGGAAAGATCGTGCCGGCGGTCACATGAATTGCATCGGCGCCGGCCTCGACGCACCATTTGGCGACCTTCATGGCGTCGTCGATCGAGTTGCCGGGGGACCGCCACGGGTAGACCGCATCGTCGCCCTCGCGGACGCTCAGTTTTGCGATCAGCGGCATGTCACGCGTCGCCGGCTGGGCGCGGATGCCTTCGATCACCTCGCGCCAGAACCGGAAGCGATTCTCCAGCGAGCCGCCGTACGCGTCGTCCCGGTCGTTGATGGCCGAGCTGATGAACTGGGTGAACAAATAGCCATTGCCGGAATGCAGCTCGAGACCGTCGAGCCCGGCTTCGGCCGCGCGTCGCGCACCGGCGACGAACATGTCGACGAGCTTCTTGATCTGCTCCACGCTCATGCGGCGTCCGCGCAGGCCGTTGAAGAAATCGGGCTTCTCGGTCGGAGCCCAGGGCCGCATGTCGCGTTGGTCGAAGGGGGGCTTGTCGAGATTTTCGATGCCGCCGAGATCGCGCTGGCGGCCCGAATAGGACAGCTGGAGAAAGTACGGACAGTCGTTTGGCAGCGCGAGCTTCAGCCGCCGCCAGAACTCGGTCTTGTCATCGGCGTCGATGAACGCATAGTTCGGCAGGACGCGGCCGCTATAGTGCACCGGCACGTGCGACGAGATGATCGCGCCGATGCCGCCCTTCGCGAAGGTCTTCTCGAAATTGATGCGCCACTCGCTGCCCGAGCCGTCGAAATTGTCGATACGGCCGGAAATGCTGGAGCGCAGCATGCGGTTCTTGATGCGCACGCGGCCTATGTCGAACGGAGCGCCAACTACCGGGTCTGCCATCAGCTCTTCCCTCCGAGTTCGATTTGCGCGTCGTATGCGGTGGTGATCCTTCCCAAGCGTCAATTCAGTACAGGTTGTACTCAAGCATAGCATCAACTGAGGGAAAGCAAATCGAATTGGAGCGGCGGCAGTCCGGTTATTTCGCTCGTGGCAGCTTGTGACAGTGCAATGCGCTTTCGAAGTTACCGCATGACGTGCACTGTCACCCGTGGTCTCCGATGTCCCGGTCGCGGCCGTCAGAAGCGCTCGCCCACCATCTTCTCGCTCCTGGCCCAGAGCGCCTTGGCGTGCTCCGGATCGAGCGCATAGGGTCTTACGCCGGGACTGACCGGGCTGATGGCCCCTTCGGTGATGTCCGACACCTGGCAGTTCTCGCAATAATGCCCGCCGACATCTTCGGCCGGGGCCACCACGGCGGCCCAGACCGACGTTGCTGCGCCCTGCGGGATCGTCTTGAACTGAAACGGCGGCTGGCCTGCCGTGGCGAGCTGGGCGTTGATCTGTCCCACGAGATTGTCGAGCTCGCCGGGCGCCATGTGGCGATCGAGCTCGGTCTTGATCCCGCCCGGGTGTAGCGCGGTGGCCCGCACGCCGCGCGCTTTGTGGCGCCGGTCGAACTCCACCGCGAACAGGATGTTGGCGGTCTTGGACCGACCATAGGCGACCATCGGGTCATACGGCGCGCGTTCGAAATTGGGGTCGTCGAGGTCGACGTCGGAATAGCGATGGCCGGATGACGCGACGTTCACCAGCCGTCCCCCCGGCGCGATCAGCGACGCGATGCGGTTGACGAGCACGAAATGGCCGAGATGGTTGGTGCCGAACTGCGTCTCGAAACCATCGGCGGTGTGGCCGAACGGCGTGCGCATAACGCCGGCATTGGCGATCACGACGTCGAAACGACGGCCGTCGGCGACCAGCGCGTCGGCGCAGCCGCGCACGCTCTTGAGCGAGGCGAGATCGAGCTCGATCAGGTCAAGCCCGCCGCCATTTGCGGCCTGGGCGCGAACCTGCGCCGTGGCCTGCTCTGCCTTGGCGAGATCGCGCGCCGCGCCGACGACTTGAGCCCCGTGCGCCGCGAGCGCGCGCGCCGTCTCGACGCCAAGCCCCGCCGAGACGCCGGTGACGAGCACGCGCTTTCCCTTGAGATTTCGTCCCGCCAGCACATCGTCAGTGGTGGAGGTCGCTCCAAAGCCCTTCGTCATCGTCAACTCCTCGAATTTGGACGCAGCACTCCTCCGGGCGGCAAGCCATTGTTTGCCAACCCTTTTTAGCGTAAGGGGAGAGCGTCTCCGTTTTAGATACGGAGACACTCTCCGTTTATCAAGAGGTCATTTCGAGAAATGGTGGACGAGGCGAAAGGGGCTCCCGCGCGCAGGCCACGCGCCGATGCGCAGCGCAACCGCATCCGCCTGCTCGAAACCGCAAAGGCTGCCTTCGCCGAAAAGGGGCCTGGGGCCAGCCTCGACGAGATCGCGCGGACCGCGGGCGTCGGGGCCGGGACGCTCTACCGTCATTTTCCCACCCGCGACGCGCTGATCGAGGCGGTCTACCGCAACGAGACGGAACAGCTTGTCGCAGCGGCCACACGATTAGCCGGGACACAGTCTCCGACAGGCGCCTTGCGCGAATGGTTGCTGCTGTTCGTGGAGTACATGTCCGCCAAGCAGGGAATGTACGAGGCGCTCAACTCGATCGTCGGCGGCACGTCCGAGCTGTACTCGGCGTCAACAGAACAGATGAAGCGGGCCATCGCAGAGCTGATCGATCGCGCGGTCGCGAGTGGCGACGTCCGCCTGGATATCGACCCGCTCGACTTGCTGCGCGCGCTGGCCGGCGTTGCGAACATCGGTGCGGGACCGGATGGAAAGCGAGCCGCCAAGCGCATGGTCGATATCCTGATCGCGGGGATAAGGACGCAGGCGTGAGGTCGCGGAGCGGCGTGGCGCGTGCGTCCGTGGCTCGATTCCCCTTAGTGCTCAAGTGGGAATGCGCACCAAAGCTCCCGCGATCATGCGGATGGTGCTGTCGCTGACGACGATGGTATCTGCGATAGCGCTGTGATGGGCCTTCCGGGCCGCCCGATCAAAGCCTTGCGGTAAAAGAAAAGCCTCTGATCCGCGGTGTCGCTCGCCGCGGGCGCGGTCCCGAGCTCACTAAACAGTTCATATCCGTTCTTGCTGCAAAATCCCGGTGTCTGGAAAGCGTACATGCTGAGCCAGCAGCCCAGGCACCCATTGTCGCGTGCGGCGTTCTCGATGGCCGCCAGCAGGCGCGAGCCAAGGCCCTGGCGGCGATCGGCTTCGGCGACGAACAACAAATCGATCAGCAGCCAGCCGTAAAGGATGATGCCCCAGACGCCGCTGGTGACCTCGCCGGTATCTGAATCCCTTATGATAATCGCGATATTGCGGTACCCGCCCGGTCCACCGTTGGCCAGATTGGCGTTGGCCAGCCGCTGCAACAGGGCGGCGTGATCGCGGGAATCGGGCGACCAATCGACGAAAAGCTCGTGCTTCACATTACTCACGTTTTTCTATGCTTCTATGCGGTTCGTGCTCAGCGGCGCGAGCCAGAATCTTTCGGAAAAAATCAGTTCGTTCGACACTTCATTCGACACATAGAAAAGAAGTATGACAGCTCTGCTAGCGTCCGCGAATGCAGCGGCAGCATTGCCACACGCCGGCCCGGCATCTGCATCCCAGCGCCGGGCGTGGTTCATGGAGCTGGTCGCTCCAGGCACCGCGCAACATCATCTGCCGTTCGGGCTCGAGATTTTCGGCGACCTCGATATCGCAGCGCTTCAGTTCAGCCTCGATTTCCTTGTCGACCGTCACGAAGCCTTGCGGACGGTATTCCTGGATGATCGCGGCGAGCTTCTCCAGGTCGTCGGACGACCCCGCGCAGTCGTCGCACATGTCGATGCCCCATCCGGTCCCGACACCGACCTGCACGCCATCCTTCGTGAAAAGGTGTCGGCTCCCTTTGACCTCGGCGCCGGCCCTCTGCTCCGTCTGGTTGCCGTCAGGCGCGCACCGGGGGTACATGTCCTGGTCTTCGTCCTGCACCATATCATTGCCGACAACCTGTCGCTCGGTCTGTTCGCGCGAGAGATGGCCGAGGTCTATCGCGCCTTTGCAGCGCGCAGCGTGCCGACGCTGACTCGGCTGCCATGGCAATATGCCGACTTTGCCATCGCTGAAGACCGTTGGCTCGAGGGTGCCGCATTCGGCTCGCGCCTGAAGCGTTACGCGGACTTGATCGGCCCGGCCGCAGCGAAGCTGGACTTTGGTCCCGGACAAGCGGGGCAGGGCACCGCCAACCACCTCATGTCACTCGATGTCACATTGGTGCATCGCCTCAAGCAGGTCGCGCAGCGATCGGGCGTGACGCTGTTCACGGTGCTGCTTGCCGCCATCGAAACGGTGCTCGCACATTACGCGGACGGCCCGGATTTCGTTATCGCTGTGCCTGTCGGCGGCCGCACCAGTGACGGTGCGGAAGGCGTGATCGGCCCATTTGCCAATATCATCGGCGTCAAGACCAGCCTTCGCGCAGGCGGGACCATGGCTGAGCTTCTGGTCGACGCCCAACGCCAGCTTCTTGCCAGTCTCGAGTATGAGAACGTGCCCTGGGACGCGCTGGTGCGTGTCAAAAATCCTGCGCGCTCGGCCGGTGCTTTGCCGTTTGGTCAAGTCATGCTGTCTTCGATCGCGGTGCCGGCGCCGTTTCAGCGCTTCGGGAGCCTGCCGTGCCGACAGATCTGGCTGCCTTCCCCCCCACCACCAAGCGATCTCTTTGTCAGCGCATCGGAGAGCCCGGACGGGCTCCTGTGGCTCGGTTTCGACAGCGGGCCGGACAAGGTATCTCCCGGTACCGTCGCCCGTCTGGCGGACGCGCTGCGCGCCGTTCTGCTGGACATCGCTTACGGCGACATTACCGGCCTCGAGCCGTATCCGGGACGCGACACCGGCGCCGGTGCGCCTCGTCATCACGTCCATGATGCTGTTGGAGTCAAGACCGCCGACAGCCCAGCCCGCAATGCCGCCGGAACGCAGGAGCGTCGCAAGGTGCTCGAGACGCTTGTTGCCGGGCTGTGGCGGGAGCATCTCGGCGTCCCGGCAGGTCACGCGGAAGAAGACTTCTTCGAGTCCGGCGGCGACTCGCTGCTGGCGGTGCGTTTGATGTCGCAGCTATGCTTGCGGCTCGATCGCAAGCTTCCGGTAGCACTGTTCTTCAGGGATCCCACGCTCAATGGCCTCGTGAATCATCTCCTGGAAAACGAGAGCGGCGAGCCGGATTACGCCGTCGTCAAGCTCGCGGACGGCGTTGATGGCCGGGTGCTGTTTGCAAGCACCGGGCAGGAAGGTCTCAACGAACTGGCCGCAGCGATGCAGCCAGGGCCATCGGTCTATGACTTGAACACTTACTTCCTTCAAGAGCAGCGACTGCTTGCCGGCCAGCCGATGTTCGACAGCGTTGAGGCCATCGCCGCGGAATTCCGGCACCGGCTGAAGGCGATCCAGCCAAAAGGTCCCTATCTGCTGGCAGGCGGCTGCGAAGGCGGCGTGCTGTTTTTCGAGCTGGCGCTTCAGCTTCAGCGGCAAGGCGACGAGGTTGCTTTCCTCGGCCTGCTGGATACGCCCGTCCGCGGTTACTGGGAGTCGAAACCGGCCTTTCTCGAACCGTTCAGGGAGGCCAAGCGGCGGCTGCTGGAATTGATCGCGCGACAGCGATCCCAGCCGAAGGCGCCGGAGGACGAGCGATACGAACTCATCTGGGCAAAGGTCTGGCAGGCCGTGCGCGCGTACCAGCCCGAACGCCGCTTTGACGGAGACGTTCACCAGTTCAAGGCGACGAAAACGAGATTCGGAGTTGCCGATGTTGCGCTTGGTTGGGACACGAGGATCACCGGCCGGGTCATGGTCCATATGGTAGAGGGCGGCCACATGAGCTGGATCACCAATCCGCAAAGCGGCGCGACCGTCACCGCCGTGCTGGATGCAACGGTGCCGGCTCCCGCCTCGCCCGGACCTGTCCGGTGACCGAGCGCCCTGTCATCGTGATCGGGCGCGCAACGCCGGCGTTGCGGCGCGTGCCCGCAGGCCTCGCTGAACTGGCCGCCTACCGCGAGTTGCTCGGATACATGACGGCCAATCGTCTCCAGGTGCGCTATCAGGACAGCTGGCTGGGGTGGGCCTGGGCCGTGTTGCAGCCGCTCGCGTTGCTGGGATTTCTCCTGGTGGTTGGACTGGCGATCGGCGCCCATACCACCACTGGCGCTGCTTACCCGCTATTTATCCTCGCCAGCCTGTCGCCGTGGACCTTCTTCGCGACATCCCTGAGCACTGCGGCTGCGGCAGTGTTGAACAGCAGATCGCTCATCGCCAAGGTGTATTTCCCGCGCGAGATCGTGCCGCTGTCCTGCGTCTTCGCCGCGCTCGCCGACCTCGCGGTCGCCACGGCGGTGACGATCGTAGCTCTGCTCTGCGCCGGCTACGGCATACCGGCGACGGCCATCGAACTTCTGCCGATCGGCCTCATCCTGATTGTCTACGCGGCGGCTTTTTCGTTGCTGATCTCGATCGCGCAGATCGGATTCCGCGATATCGCAATCGGATTGCCACTGCTGCTCCAGGGATTGATGCTGACGACGCCGGTGCTGTATCCGCTGGACGCCGTTCCCGAGCACTGGCGCCTCGTCTATTCGCTCAATCCCCTGGCGCTGCTGGTTGAGGCCTTCCGCGACGCCTTGCTAGACAGGCACACCGTCAGCTTCGGGCAACTCGTTTACGCAGCGGTCGTCGGGCTGATCCTGCTCGCAATGGCGTATTTCGTGTTCAAGACCGCAGAGCCCGACATGGTCGACGACATCTAGCCAAGCAAATCCAACCATGTCCGCTGTCGATATTGTCGCCCGCAACGTCTCGAAGTCCTACCGCGTCCATCACGACGGCAGGCGCGGCCGTGGCCTGTTCGGGTCTGGGACGACGGAACGCTTTTGGGCATTGAAGAATGTCGGCTTCGAGGTCCGGCGGGGCGAGGCGCTCGGCGTTGTCGGTCCGAATGGCTCCGGCAAGACGACCTTGATCAAGCTGCTCGCCCGCATCACGTCGCCGGATAGCGGGCAAATTTCCATCGCCGGCCGGTTGATGTCGCTGGTGGAGGTCGGAGCGGGTTTCCATCCCGAACTCAGCGGCCGCGACAATGTCTTCCTGAACGCCGCCATCTTTGGCGTTCCGGTCGAGCAGGTGCGAAAGCGCTTCGACCACATTGTGGAATTCTCTGGCCTCGCGGATTTCATCGACGCACCCGTCAAGACCTATTCATCCGGCATGTTCGTCAGGCTGGGATTTGCCGTCGCCTCGCAGCTCGATGCGGATATCCTGCTTCTCGACGAAGTTTTGGCGGTCGGCGATTTGGCTTTCCAGGCGCGCTGCATCGACAGGATCGCGGAAATCCGACGATCCGGACGCACGATATTGCTGGTGTCCCATGATCTCGCGGCCGTGGAACTGCTTTGCGACCGTGTCCTTCTCCTCGCCTCCGGCAAAGTGGCGGGCGACGGCGGACCCGTTGAGATGATCGAGAGATACCAGGCCATGGCGGCAACGTCCGCTCCTGGTTGCGGCTCGGCTGTGCAAGGCGGCGTCGCCACCCTTGAGGGCGTCAGCTTCGCTGGCCGTGACGGTGCGCGCCCCAGGACCGGAGATCCGCTGACCGTGCGCGTGAACTACCACGCCCTGTCGGCGGTCGATGATGCCGTGGTCACGGTGAGCTTCATATGGCCCAGCGGCTATATCTGCACCGAGTTGGTGTCATCGACGTCCACGCTCGCTGCCGGGCACGGGTCCATTGTCTTCGATTGCCCGATGCTTGCCATGCAGCGGGGGCTTTACACGGTCGATCTCACCGTCTCCGCCGGCGCCGGTCGTGTCCTCGCAAAATGCGTGCGTGCCGCGCCGTTTCGGGTCGACCCGGGTCTTGTCGTGCACGGCGATTTCCATATGACCCACAGCAGCAGGCTGGAGCCGGCCGGGACCTAAAGCATGATCCGGAAAAGTGCGAAGCGGTTTTCCGGAAAGATCATGCTCAAGCAACAACCTAAAGCGCGATGATGATTCATCCTGATCTCATCGCGCTTTAGACGCTTCAGGGCATCTCAACTTCTGGCGCTGCGGATCAGCGCGTCGAGTTCCTCCGGCGACAATTGGGCAAGTCGGTCCCTCAGATCGTTCAGCTCCGCTCTGGATCGCGGCTGGGGACTGATCTCCGCCAGCCCGTCGTCCTGGGCCGGAGGGGCCGTTTCGACGACTTTCGAGAAGCCGGCCAATGTCGGGTTGTCGAACAGCGCGCGGATCGGGATGTCGATGCCGAACCGGCGCCGCACGCGAGAAACAACCTGCATGACGAGCAATGAATTGCCGCCAAGTCCGAAGAAATCGTCGGTCGCGGCGATCTCGTTCTCGTTCAGGACAGTTCGCCAGATTTGCGCGACGTCGGCATTGACCGGGAGCGCGTCGACTGCCGGCTCATGCTGGGGAGAGGTGTCAGCGAGCGATTCAAGCTTCACCTGATCCACCTTGCCGCTCGGCAGCAGCGGAAGCGCGTCGATCACAAGCAGTTTGGCCGGAACCGCAGCCGGCGGCAGTCGCTCCTGAAGGTAGGCGCGCAAGGCACCTGGATCGGGGTCCTCGCCGGTCTGACGTCCGACCACGAATGCGATCAGACGCTGGCGGTCGGCATCACCGACAATGACGGTGGCCGCCTCCCTCACCGTGGCATGGCTGCGCAGCACCGCCAGGATCTCGCCGAGCTCCAGCCTCACGCCGCGCAACTTCACCTGACCGTCGGTGCGGCCGAGATAGAGAATAGTGCCGTCCTCGCGCCAGACACCGCGGTCGCCGGTATCAAACAGCAACGGCGAAGGCGCACCCGCAATCGGGTTGGCCTTGAAGCGCTCGGCCGTGAGGTCGGGTCTGCTCCAATAGCCCAGTGCGAGGCAGTCACCACCGACGTGAATCACGCCGGGCAGCCCCACCGGCGCAGGTTGGCCCGCGCGGTCGATGATGTAGACCTGCGTATTGGCGATGGGTTTGCCGATCGGCGCGGGCCCGTTGACGTCTGCGTCCCGAACCTCGTGGATCAGGACGTCCGCCGCCACCTCCGAGGATCCATAGATGTTGATGAGCTTTCGGCCAGGGCAGGCGAGGTTGAAACGCTGCACCAGATCGGGCGACAACGTTTCGCCGCTGACCGACCACACAAGGAGAGCCGGCAGGCGCCTGCCCAGATCCGGCGCGTAATCCAGCAGCACCCGCAGCAAGGTCGGGACCAGCACAATTCGGGTGACGCCATGCTGCCTGAGCAAGTTGATGAATGCCTCCGGATCGAGCAGGATTTCATCCGGAACGATCACTGTCGGTATGCCTGCCAGCAAGGCGCCCAGCATTTCCCAGACGGAGTCGACGAAACCGATCGGCGTCTTGCAGCAGGCGACCTCGCCAGCTGCGAATGGGTAGGCCTCGTGCATCCAGTCGATGCGGTTCATCAGGGCCCTGGTCGCGCCCATCACGCCCTTTGGCACCCCGGTCGAGCCGGATGTGAAAAGCACATAGGCAAGCTCGCTGCTGGACCCGGTCGCGATTGGCCCGGCCGGCTCGCTCCAAAGCGGCGCATCCGGATCCATTGGTACGGTCGCAAGCCGCTCGGGCAGGCGATTGGCCAGGGCGCGAAGAGTCAACGCGGTACGGCAGCCCGAGAGCTCGACGAGCTGCGCGAGGCGCGTGTCCGGCTGTGCCGTATCGAGCGGCAGCCAGGGGATGCCTGCGGTCAAGCAGCCCAGCATCGCGGCAAAGGCCTCGACAGAACGGGGCAGGAAGATTCCGACCGGCCCCGCTGCGGTGGCGGCCTGGCTGCGCAGCGCTGTCGCGACCTGCCCGGCTCGCCGGGCAAGCTCGCGGAAGCTGATCCGTTGGCCATCGCAGATCAACGCGATGTCGTCCGGCCGTTCGTCCGCAATCGCGGCGAAGAGTTCTGCCGGCGTCCGTTGTCCGTAGTCGCGTGCCGTGGCGTTCCAGTCGAACACCGCGCGCTGCCACTCATCATCGTCGAGCAGCCGAATGCTGCCGATCGGTCGCTCGGGCTCTGCTGTCACCGCTTCCAGAATGCGTCGGAAATGCGCGACCAGCCGCGCCATGATCGGCCGGTCGAACAGCTCGCTGTCATATTCGAAGGAGCAGAGGAGTTCGTCGCCCTCGACGATCTCGAACGTGAGATCCAGCTTGGCGAGGCCAGGGTCGACGGCGACCTCCTGAATTTCGAGGCCGGCCAATTCCGGCGCCTTGTGCCCGAAATTGTGCAGCACGAACATGACCTGGAACAGCGGCGAATGATCGCGCGCCCGCGGCCGTTCCAGTTCCGCGACGACTCGTTCGAACGGAACCTCCTGGTGCTCAAGCGCATCCAGCATGAATGAACGGTTCCGCCTCAGCAGCGTGGTGAAGGTTGGATCGCCCGAAAGATCGCCTCGCAGCGTCAGCGTGTTCACGAAGCAGCCGATCAGCGGCGCAAGATCCTCGTCGCGATGTGCCGACAGCGGTGTTCCGACGACGACATCGTCGGTGTCGGCCCAGCGCTGTAGCAGCACCTGAAATGCCGAGAGGAGCCCCATGAAAAGCGTGGCGCCGTGACGCGCGCACAAGCTGCTCAATGCCTTGGTGCGAGGCTCGTCGATTTCGAAACCGATGCGTTTGCCGTGGTGTTTCTGAATGGCGGCGCGGGGGCGGGCGGTCGGCAGCGCGAGGAGCGGAGGCGCGCCGGCGAGCGCCCTCTTCCAGAACGCGATGTTCCTGTCGAAACCGGCCTGCGCGTATCGCCGTTGCTGGCGCTCGGCGAATTCGGTGTATTGGAACGCAAGATCGGGGAGCACGGCAGAGCTGCCGCGTCGTTCGGCGTCGTAGAAACTTGCGAGCTCCGCGAAGAACGGCCCCATCGACGATCCATCGATGATGGCGTGATGGAAGACGATCACGAACTGATGCTCTTCCTCGGCGAGGCGCACCAGCGCCGCCCGGAAGTGCGGCGGGACGGCGAGGTCGAAAGCCGTTTGGCCCATCCGCGCCGCAAGCGCGTCTGCCTGCTGGCTGCGCTCCGGCTCCTGGTGGGCGCTGAAGTCGTGCTCTTCGAGGATAAACTGGATACGCTCATGCACGTCTTGCAGAACGGTTCCATCCCGTTCGACAAGCCCGGTTCGCAGCACTTCATGTCGTGCAACCAGCCCGCTGAAGGCGCGTGCCAGGCTGTGCTTGTCGACCGCGCCCTTGAGCTGCAGCACTCTGGTTATATTGAACGCAGGGGCACCTGGGTCGAGCTCATTGGTTAGCCAGAAAGCGCGCTGTTGAGCGGAAGCTGTTCGCAGGTGCTTTCGACGTACGAAATCAAGCAAACCAAATCTCCATCCCGGCGCTATATTCGGGTGCTGGAAAGAACGCGGCGGCACCGGGAGCCCGCATTCCAGAGCAACACATCCAGCAGGACTGCGGCCATAAAGGTCCGCGTTTCAAATCTCATTCGATGCCGATCGCGATCTTGAAATGTGCTTGATGCGCCGACACTGCAACCTAGCGCCAATTGGCGACAACCATTTGTCGTGGAAGTGGAATTCGTCCACTCTGCAGTTGTTGGATCGCGGACATATTGTCGCCGCGCCATCGGCTCCTTCCGCAGGTCCCTCCCGCAAAGATCGCGGGCTGAATTGTTACGCAATCTGAATAACATAACAGTTCGCGATTTATTCCGAACGGTGCGGTATTTTTGCGCGCGGTCGAGGCCGGCTACATCTGGCTCGCGACCTCCGGCTTCCTCCCCCGCCCCAGCGCGAACTGTCCAACCGCGCCCTCCACGTAAAATTCCAGCCCCGTCATTCCCCCAAACAGATCGATGTTGCCCGTCCCGATGGCGCAGCCGCCGAGGCCCATGTCGGTGGCTGCCAGATAGAACGTCTGGAGCAGGCAGCCGACGTCCTTCAGGATCAGCGAATAGGCGATCGAGCTGTACTTCCAGGAGATTCGGCCGAAGCGGGCGGCGATCGTGATCAGGACTTGCGGCGGACCGGATGCGCCCATGGCGAATTCGGCGGCCGCCAAAAGCGCCTGGAGCTGTTGGGCCGAAGCGTCGATCGCGACCAGGGCGTGGCCGCTCGCGTCGTAGTGATAAAGTCCGCGCGCAAGGCCCTCGCAGTTCGAGACTGCCAGATACAGCTCCAGCTCATAGGCGCTGCCTGCACCCGGATACGGCCTCGCGCTGTAGGTGACTTCCGGACCATCGTCGAAATCTGCGGCGCCCTTCCATTCCGACAGCACGCGAGCGGTGGTGTCGAGAAACTGCGCGAGCTCGGCGAGCGTGAGGGGATGCTGGTCGTCAAAATCCCGCGTTGAATGGCGCTCGCGCAACAGGTTTGCGAAGGGTGATTTTGGCTCGAGCGCGGTGCGTTTGCCGAGCGCGATCGTTTTGCCCGGCCAGCGCGGGCGCACCGCGGGCAGGGGCGGAACGACCCGCGCATGGAGGTAGGCGCCGCCAACGGGATTGACGTGCCGGCCCTCCGTGCTCCGCGTGTGAAACACGAGATCGTGGAAATCCCAGAGCACGAGATTGCGGTCGCCTTCATTCACCCGACCGCCGTCTGCGTCGTTCGCACCGAGCTTGAGCAGCATCTCGGCTTCGAGCAGCAAGCCGAGCAGGTCGAGGTTCACAGCGGCCATTTGCTTGCGAAGCGCGCTGATTTTTTGCGGTTGAGACAGCGCTGCCAGCGTGGCGACGATGGCGGGATCGCAAATCCGAAACAGCGCGCCGGCACGCGGCGATTCCAGCACCATCTCGTTGCCGCGTCGGCGCAGATAGGCAAAGCGCGACAACACGATGGTATCGCTGCTCGACAGCTTTGCGGTGTGCGGCCAGTAGTCGGCGATCAGTGGTTCGATGACCACCAAATCTTGCGCATCGCGAGGAGAGAACAGGCGATAGGCAAGAAGCCCGTGCCGCGCCAGTCGTTGCACCAGACCATGAACCTGCTTGGCGAGGACGCTCTTGCCGGCAAGGGCGGCGAGCGGCAGGCCGGTCGCAAGATGCCCCGCGCGCTCGATCGCCGCGGCGCTGAACTGTCCGAGGCTGACCGCATAATCGCTGGAGACGGCGGCAATGCTGCCGTCGGGCTGCATCTGAAGGGAGAAACGGCCATTCAGGCGGGCGGCGATGATCGGTGCGCTTGTCCTCGTCGGCTTTGTCCGGGTCGTGCGCAACGAGGCCAGCCTTCAGGTGTGTGGCAGGAATGGAGTGAGCTCGCTTTCCAGTCGCGGGCGATCCAGGAGCCCGAGCTTTACCGGGACATCGTAAAGCCGGCCGGGCCCGAAGCGGCGATAGAAATGCCGCAGGCCCGGAACCAGCACCCTGACGACGGGGACCTCGACATCGGGCCGCGTCTGGTCGAGCACGAGGAAATCGTACCCCGCGCGGGTGGCAATCTCGACGCAGGCATTGACCTGGTCGCGCGTGTTGTCGTGAACCTTGAGGCTTGGTGCCGGCGGGAGAAGCGGCTTGTCGTCGGGGATCAGGAACGGATAATCGTCGAGCCGTAGCGGCGTGAGGCCGTCAAGCGACGGTTTCTCGCCGCTTCCGCCGCCCATCATGCCGATCGACATGAACTGGGTCAGCTCGGTGAGGGAGCGCAGCAATGCGATGCGGCGATCGAAATGCGATCCGGACCCGAACTCGATATTCTCGTGTCCGTTCTGCATCCAGTGCATGATCGCGACGTAGGAGGGAATGCCGAGATCGCTGGTGATGTCGAGCACCCAGAGCCGGCGCCCCGCGTCGGCAAACTGGTTTTGGAGATCCCGTACATAGGAATCCTCGAACTGCGAGAGGTCGAGCTCGGCGCGGCGGACGCGATTGTACCACCAGATCGCGTAGGCATCGCGCTCGACCAGCTCGAGGAAGCCCTGGACGATCGCCTCCTCACGGGTGTTGCCGGCCGCGCACCCGTTGGAATCTGTGTGGAAGCCGCCATAGAAGAAATACAACAGCCCGGTCGGAAGATATTTGAAGCGCTTGTCACGCAAGGACCAGACCGGGGACCACTCCGTCCTGGTCGAAGGATCGAACGGCTCCGGGACCGGATGCGAATCGTCCGGTTGCGGGACGTACCTGTTCTGAAACTGCGTGTCGCTGAAGAACTGGACGTCGTTGGGAAGCAACGCGTCACCGGGCGCGAAATCGGCAAAGCGGCGCTTTGCCCTGATCTCGTCACCCTGGAAAATGCCGGAGTAGCGCTCGATCGCCTCCATCAGCGCGCTGGCCTCACCCTGCTCGGCCGTGGAGCCCTTGCCGAAACTGCCGCCGCTGAGGCCGGACCTGAGCTGGTCGACATTCCAGGCCGGTGCAGAGAAATTGTGGTGGGCGAAAAAATTGGTGTTCATCGGCAGATCGGCCTCGATCCGCTCGAGCCGCGACACCACGCCGGTCAGCGGACTGACATGCTTGCGATACCGCGCCACGGTGGCCCGCGACGTCACGGTGCGATATCCGCCGCTGGTCATGACGAGCTTGCTGCCCTCGGCGATGTCGACCGGCACTGCTGCCCGTCGCGGATTCCTCAGCTTCTTGCTGCCGCAGGTCGCGCATTGCGGGCGCTTCGCGACATAGTGCTTGGCGATAACGGCGCCGGTCAGATCGAAGCTTGCGATGTGATCGCTGAGATCGGTGCGGAATCCCGAGGCGATCGCCTTGGCGATTTCAACGGCAGCGAAGTGGATCGCGGTCTGTCCGACGGTGTGGCTGACCAGCGGCGAGATGGCGACCGCTTGCGCGGCGCCGCGGTCGAGAAATCCCTTGATCTCGCGATTGCGGATCATGCGGTCGTGCAGGCAGGTCCGGCAGGCGCTCTCGCCCGGCTTGAACACAGGCCCGACCAGTGGAAACACGCCGGACGGCTGCACCAGCAGCCAGGGTGTCCCGCCGGCGACGCGCTTCTCGTTCAATTCGACGAGGTGCCGCTCGAGGTAGTCGTTCACAAGCGTGATGGTGAGGCTGGGCGACCGCTTGGCGATGTGAACGCCGAGCTTGCTCAACGCCGCGCTCAGCTCGGTCGCGCCTTTGACGTCGATCGATTCCACCCGCACCGGCCAATTGCGCAGGTTCTCTGCGGCGGTCTCGGGAGGCAGGCCGAGGCTTGCCCAATATCCATCGACAGCACTCCTGTGCGATGCTCCGCTGACGACGTAGCGGCGCTCCAGCAAACGCCTGATCGCCTCCTCGATCTCGGCTATCGGGAAACTCTTCGACAGCTGGCGGATGATCTCCGGCGCGGCCTTGCCGTTTTTTCCGATCGCGCTCGCCACGGCGCAATAGAGATCGCCATGCAGGAAGAACTTGCGGTTCTCGGAATAGAGGCAGACCGCATTGGGCGGAAGCAGGTAGGCGGTGAAGTTCGGCGCAAATCGCAAAATGTCGTTGCGGATCTGCTTCGCGGCGCGGCTGTTTCGCTTGACTGTCATCGGGTCAGCACGCTGATCCTGTTCCCGTCATGTTGCCAGCGCACCACGGACGCTTGGCCGGCCAAGCTGTGCGCCGAGCATCGCTGTCTTTCGTTGCATGAGTTGGAACATACTCGCGCGCGATCGGCAAGCTGAGGCCAGCGAAGCGAACGCCGTCATGAAAACAGCAATTGGCCGGGTCGTTTGCGCGCCCGGCCAATGAAATCGCGACCTGTCGATGTGCAGTCAGGGAGCGCCAACGCCTAGCACCAGCGGCAGCGGCCCCATGATGCGCAGCAGCCCGTGCATGCTACCGGCACGCCGATCCAGCCAATGCCGCAACCGCCACAACCACCGCACCCGACACCGCAGCGGCAGGCTCGGCAGCCTCCGCAACCTCGACAGCCGCGGCAACCGCCGCAGCCACGGCAACCGCAGCCACCGCATCCGCGCGCGAGCAGCACGCCGCTCAAGGTTTTTTCGTCGCCGGCGAGATGGAAGGTGGCGAGGTTGACGTCGGCGAGCTCTTCCTCGCTGAGCGCAGTGAAGTGGCCGGGCGTGAAGCTCGGTCGTTGTTGAGGCTCGGCTGCCGGCAGTGCGGACGCCATCGCGCTTCCCGCCAGTGAAAACGTCAGTCCGGCGAATCCGAGCGCAGGCACTGCGGCTTTGACCATTCGGGCTTCGGTCATTCGCTTCTTTTTCGAAGCTTGCTTCGTTCGCTGCATGGCCGCATCCTCCATGTGGGAAGAACGATCTTCTGCAACGATCCTACGGTGCGCAATCAAACTGGGCAAGATTCACGTGAACACGAAATGGTATGGCGCCCGTTCGGATTCTATTCATCTTCATGAACACTTGGCGGTAAATTCTTGTCCATGCGGCGCATGATGCAGTGCGCAATCGTCTGCCCGCGCGAACGGGGAAGCTAGCTTGGCCGATCAATCCGGACACTTCGTTTGGTACGAGCTTCTGACGACGGACGTGCCGTCGGCCGCTGCTTTTTACGCCGAGGTCGTCGGCTGGACTGCAAAAGACGCGTCGAGCCCGGAGCTGGCCTACACGCTGCTGACGACAGGCGGCGCTCCGGTCGTCGGTCTCATGAATCTCCCTGAAGAAGGGGTTCGCATGGGCGCAACGCCGAGATGGCTCGGCTACGTCGCCGTCGATGACATGGATGTCATGATTGCGCAAATCCGTCGGCTCGGCGGCACCATCCTGGTCTCGCCGACCGACAGCAACATCGGCCGCATTGCAGTGGTCGCCGATCCGCAAGGCGCGACGTTTGGATTGGTCACGGGCCTGACACATGGCCAATCGCAACCGGGCGGATCGGACCAGCCCGGGCGCGTGGGCTGGCACGAGTTGCTGGCCGAAGATCGGCGGAGGATCTTTCCGTTTTACCGCGAGCTTCTCGGCTGGCAACAGGCCGACGCTGGATCCGATCCGGCAGACGTGTACGACATGTTTTCAGTGGCGGGGCAGACGATCGGCGGCATGCTCACCAAGCTTCCGAGCGTATCGCAGACATGCTGGCTGCATTACTTCAATGTCGAAGACGTCGGCGCGGCGGCGAGACGCGTCGATGCCGGCGGAGGACGGGTTCTCCAGGGGCCGATCGAATTGCCCGATGATTGCTGGATCGTGCGATGCGTCGATCCCCAGGGCGCCCTGTTTACGCTCCAGGGGGCGTGGGACCGGAAGGGCATCGAGCGATCCTCCGCCTCGGAAGTCAGCTGGTCCGCGAGATGGGGCGATATCGCGTCACAGGGCCGGATCGTGCGTGACAAGACCAGGCGCTAGGCCGGGGTTGCAAGATGGTGTGATGCAACCCATGTCGCGGCGTGATATCCTTCCACTCAGGAACGGAATTGACCGTCCGCGCATTTGGAAGGGCATGGCCATGAAGTCTTCACGCTTCGTTGCGAGTCTGACTGTCGCGATCTCGTCGATTGCTCTTTGAGCAGCACGGCAATGTCTCAACCGACGCCTTCCGACGGAGCCGGTCAGCTTCCCGGCATCACGATCGACGCGCCGAAGCAAGTCGCAAGGCCTCACCGGCCGGCGCATCACGCCGTCGTCCACAGCACCAGGTCTCTCCCGGCGTCGCGCGCGGTTTCGACGGCGCCGATGTCGGATGCCGCGAAGCTTGCCAAGCTCGCGCGCGAAACCGGCAGCTGCGTCGGCGGTTGCCAATCGAGCTTCAAGACGCCCAATCAGCCCTGGGTCGGCTGCAACGCGACGGGCGGCGTCTACTCGGCGACGTGCCGAAACGTCGGCAATTACAAGAGCTACGACGAGTGCAAGGAGGCCGGACGCGTCACCGGCTGGCGCTCCGGCGAGACCTCGGCCTATTGCAGCAGCGTGGCGCTGGCGGCGGGCTGGCGTTGACCGAACTGGCTTGATGATCAGGGCTGGCTTGATGGCGTGGAGCGCGTAGCCACATCGGAACTCTGTCACCGTCACCGGAACCTGCGCCCGCATCGACGCGCGCGGCGCCGATGGCACCGTTCTGTCACTGTCGTGATGTATGGACGGTGCTCGGGGCGTGCAGCAGACGGAGGCAACAATGATCCTCTGGTCGGGATTGGGAATACTGACCGTCCTTTTCGCGCTCGGCGGAGCCATGCTCGGCTCCGCATTGCATGGCCTCATTCCGGCATTGTCGGATCAGGTCGGCGTTGCCATCGGCCTGCTCGCGGCGGCTGCGGTGAACTGGTGGGTCGGTTTCCGTCTCAACAGCCGGCCCGGGCGCGAGCTGATCGACCCCAAGACCGGTGGCCGGGTCATGCTGAGACGCCGCCACACCCTGTTCTGGCTGCCGATGCAGTACTATTCCGTGCTGTTTCTGCTCGTTGCCGTCGTCGCGCTGTTCGCTCCGGCGCACAGGGTCGGCGGAGCCTAGCGGACATCACGTCCGCTCCGCACGTCGCGCCGGCGGTCGATTCGCGATTGTGAGGCGGGTGCACAAGCCATCCGCCTCACCTCATGCTATGACTGCCCCGCAATCTTGCGAGGCCGCCATGCTCCCCATTCCCGCCGACATCTTCACCGAGCCGGACGACGTCTCCCCGGACAGCCTTGCCAATCTCGGCCCGCTGCGCCGACTCGCCGGCACCTGGCAGGCCGACAAGGGCATCGACATCAATCCAAAGGGCAATGGGCCGGAGCGGCGGGTGTTCATCGAGCATATCCGGATGGACCCGATCGATGCGCAGGCCAACGGGCCGCAGCTGTTCTACGGGCTGCGCTATCACATCCACATCAACACGCCCGAGGAGGACATCACCTTCCACGATCAGGTCGGCTACTGGCTCTGGGAGCCCGCGACCGGGCTGATCATGCAGACGCTGGCGATCCCGCGCGGCCAGGTGCTGCTCGCTTCCGGCAAGGCCAAGCCGGACGACAGAAAGATCTCCGTCACGGCGAAGCGCGGCGAGACGACCTACGGGATCTGCTCGACCGATTTTCTGGAACAAGCTTTCCGCACCGATTCCTATCGCTGCGACATCACGTTCAACGACGACGGCAGCTGGAGCTATTCGATCCAGACCGAGCTGTTCGTGCGCGGCGCGCCGTTCAACCATCACGACAGCAACACGCTGAAGCTCGTCGCGCCGCCAAAGCTCAATCCGCTCGCGGTGATCGTGAACGATCGCGCCAAGGGCGACCGTGACAAGGGCAAAGGCCCGGCGGCGTGACGCGGATGCGCGGAGACTTTTCATGAAGCCTTACGTCATCTGCCTGATGCATTCGAGCCTTGACGGCCGCACCCATCCGAGCCGCTGGCGGCCGAAGGGCGCCGGCACCGACTGGTTCGAGAAGATCCACGACGAACTCGGCGGCGATGCCTGGGTGATCGGCCGCGTCACCGGCTCGGAGTTCGCCAAGGGCGAGCCCTATCCCGCAACGACGCGCGAGACGTTCCCGCGCGAAAGCTGGTTCGCGCGGCGCGACGCGAAAACCTATGGCGTCGTGCTCGATGCGCACGGCAAGATCGGCTGGGGCCGATCCGACATCGGCGGTGATCCCATCGTCGTGGTGCTGACGACAAGCGTGCCGGATTCGCATCTTGCTGGGCTTCGTGGCGAGGGCGTCTCCTACATCTTTGCAGGCGAAGCGGAGATCGACCTCGCGCAGGCACTCGATACCCTCAATCGCGAGCTCGGGGTGAAGCGTTTGCTGGTCGAGGGCGGCGGCATCGCCAATGGCGCGTTCCTGCGTGCCGGTCTGATCGACGAATTCAATCTGATTCTCAGCCCCGCGATCGACGGCGCGCGTGGCGCACCTTTCGTGTTCGATTCGACGGACGCCGACAGCGACAAACGCGCGCCGCTCAGCGCGATGACGCTGGAGAGCACGCGGCCGCTCGACGGCGGCGTGCTGCTGTTGCGCTACCTGATCCAGAACGACGTCGCGGACAGGTAAAAGCAGCGGCATGTCCGACACGTCAGAGCACATCGCCATCGTCGGCGCAGGGGCCGCCGGACTGATGGCGGCCCGCGCGCTCGCGCGTGCAGGCAAGCGGGTGACGATCCTGGAGGCGCGCGAACGCTGCGGCGGGCGCATCCATCCGCTGCCGGCCGCCGAGTTCGGCTATCCGGCCGAGGGTGGTGCCGAGTTCGTCCATGGCGAGGCGCCGGTCACGCGCGGCCTGCTGCGCGAGGCCGGACTGTCGTTGCAAGAAATCGAAGGCAGCCAATGGAGTTTTGACGGCGCGCAGCTCTCGCGCGAAAGCCGTCATGATCCGCACGAAGCGGAACTTCAGGCCGTGCTCGGCGAGCTGAAGGACGACCTCACCGTCGCCGAATTCCTGCGCCGCCATTTCGCAGGTGACGTCTACGCGCGGATGCGGCAATCGATCGAACGGATGGTCGAGGGCTACGACGCCGCCGAGCCCGAGCGCGCCTCCGTCCTGGCGCTACGCGAGGAATGGATGGACGGCGGACACCATACCCAGGCGCGCATCGTCGGCGGCTACGGCGCGCTGATCGAATTTCTGGCGGCCGAGTGCCGCAGGCATGGCGTCGCCATTCGTTTCGGTGCCGTGGTGACGGCGATCGAGGAGAACGGCGCTATCGCCGTCCGCTGCGCCGGCGGCGATGCGCTCGCATGCGACAAGGTGATCCTCACCGTGCCGCTGCCGTTATTGCGGAAGATCGCGCTGCCCGCGACGGCGCGCGACAAGGCCGCGGCCGCCGATGACATCGGCTTTGGCAATGTCATCAAGATCCTGCTGCGTTTCACGCGGCCATTTTGGCGGCAGACCAGGGAAGATCTTTCGGACCTCACCTTCCTGCTGTCGGATGAGACGATCCCGGTGTGGTGGACGCAGCGCCCGTCCGATCATCCCGTATTGACCGGCTGGTTCGGCGGGCCGCGGACGGCTGAGCTCGTCGGCCTCGATCGCGCAGCGCTGATCGACGCCGGGATCGCTTCGCTCGCGACGGTGTTCGGCCTCTCACCTCATGATCTCGCATGTGATGTCATGGCGGCAGAGGCGACCAACTGGGCCCACGATCCCTTCGCGCGCGGCGCCTATTCCTGGGCGACGCCGCGGACGCGGGCGGCGCAGGCGATCCTGGCGCGCGCCGACGGCCCGGTGCTGTTCTCCGGCGAAGCGCTCTATCGCGGCCGCGACATGGGCACGGTCGAGGCCGCGCTCGCGAGTGGCCTCGAGACGGCAGGCCTAGTCTTCCGCGGATGAAAAAGGCCCGCGTGTGCGCGGGCCCTTGGTTCAGCGGCGAATGGTCCGCTTACCAGCGACGGCCGCCGTAATAGCCGTAGGGTCCGCCGCCATAATAGCGGTGATGCCGCGGGTCGTAGCCATAGCTCCGGTAGTACGGACGGTAATGGCCGTGATGCGGGCGCCAATGGTGAGGGCGGTATCCGCGGTGGCGATGGCCGTGATGGTGGCGATACTGCGCGCTGATGTCGGTTGGGCCGGCGTTCGCCGTCGCCTTTGCGCTGCCAGCCGCGTTGGCCGTGGATCCGCCGGCGAGCGCGGCAGCACCGACAGCCATCGCGACAAAGAGATACTTCATGTCATCGCTCCAGTTGAGATGTCGTGACAACAGATGGGGGCGCCTCGCGTTCCGGCGAGAGCGGGCGTCGAAACGACGCAGACCTGATTGATGGAGCGCGCTGAGATTTATTGTCGCAGCGTTGCGAGCGAGGTGATCACGTCATGCGCGGTCACAATGCGGGCGAATTCGCCGTTGAGATTCGACAACGTCATCGCGTGGATGTCTTCGGCCGAATGTGTGTCGCCGTCGGGCCCGATGCGATCGAATGTCCAGGTCGCGTCGCGCACCAGCGCGGCGTCGAAGCCGAGATTGCCGGCCATCCGCGTCGTCGTCTCGACGCAATGATTGGTGGTGGCGCCGCAAATGACCAGCGTGGCGATTCCGCCCGCGCGCAGCCGGCTTTCGAGATTGGTGCCGATGAAGGCGCTGTTGACGCGCTTGACGATCACCGGCTCGCCGTCCTCTTCGCGGGCTTCGTCCTTGACGGCGTAGCCGGAGCTTTCCGGACGGAACGTCGAGCTCGGCTTAGTGCCCTCATGGCGGATGTGGAAGATCGGCGCGCCGCTCGCCCTGAACGCTGCGAGCAGGTCAACGATGCGCGCCACTGCATCCGGATTGTTGCGCCGCTTGCCGGCCGCTTCCCATTGGTCGAACGCGCGCTGGACGTCGACGACGATGAGGGCGGGGAGGGCGTGTGCCATGGCGGAATTCCGGCGACTGTCGTGACGAGTATGCGGGGCGTGTGCGGTTGCAGGCAACGGCGATTTTCCCTCGTTTCGGGACAAGGCCTGCACACTACCGCGTCGCCGCCAGCGGCAGGCTGATGTGAAACACGGCGCCGCCGGTCGGCGCGTTCTCGGCCCAGATGTGCCCGCCATGCGCCTCGACGATGGTGCGCGCGATCGAGAGGCCGATGCCCATGCCTTGCGTCTTGGTCGTGAAAAACGGCTTGAAGATCTCGGTCACCTTGTCCTCGAGGATACCGTCGCCTGCATCGGCGATGGAGACGAGGGCCAGATTGCCATCGGCGACACTGGTTCGACCGACGACGCGGCGTCGCTCGTCCGGGAGATCGGCGACGGCGTCCATGGCGTTCACAACCAGGTTCAGAATGGCCTGCTGGAGCTGCACCTTGTCGGCTTTGACACGGATATTCGCGGACGATGGCTCCGTCGCGAGTCCGACGTCGTAGGTCAAGGCCTGCACGGAGAGGAACCGAAACACTTCGCCGACTGTCGCGTTGAGGTCGAGCTCGTGCCGTTCGGTCGGGACCCGCTTCAGGAACGAGCGCAGCCGGCCGATGACATCGCTTGCGCGTTGATCGTCGCGGAGGATGTTGCCCAGTATGTCCCTGACTTCGCTGAGGTCAGGAGCCGGATGCCGCAGCATCTGCTCGGCCGTCTCGGCATTGATCAGGATGGCGGCGAGCGGCTGGCTCAATTCGTGCGCGATCGAGGCGGACATCTCTCCCGCGGTCGCGCGCCGATTCATGTGGGCGAGCTCCGACATGCGCTGGCGTGCCTCGACCTCGGCCAGGAATCGCAAGCGTCGCTCGCGCAGCAGGATCGTGATCATCAGCGCCTGCACCAGCATCACGCTCGCGACGATGGCGGTGTGCCAGTAATACTGCTCCCAGAAGCTCGGTTCGCGAAACCGCAGCTCGCTGCCCGGTGGCAGATTGGCCTCAGCCACATTCCAGCGTTGCAGTTGCCGCCAGTCGAAGATCGGCTTCACGTTGTCGCCGTTGAAGGATGGGATGCTCGATGCCGCTTCGCCGCCCAGAATTCGCATCGCCACCTTGCCGGTTTCCCGTCCGATGATCTCGGGCAGCAGCAGGAAGCCGCCCACGCCGGCCCGCCCGAGAAATGTATCGGACGTGATGATGACCGGGCGGTTCGCACTCTCGGCAATGCGTGCGAGCGCGGCGACCGGTGAATAATAGGTGCCTTCGCCATCCGAATACATCGCCGAGGTCAGGATCGCCGAGCGATCGGGTAACGCAGCGATTTGCTTGCGGACGTCGCGCAGCACCTCGCCGGACAGATCGGTGACCTCGAGACCGGGCATCGCGGCCGCGAAATCCTGCTTCCAATGTCCGTATGTCAGCGGGTTCTTCCAGGCTTCGCCGACCAGGACGACACGGGTCAGGTCAGGGACGATTGCGCGCGCGGCAGTCAGCAGCTGCGTCGGCATCACCCTTGCGAAGATGGCGGTCGAGTCGGGCAGAAACAGCGCGCGCGTCTCGGGCAGATCGGGCACGAAGCCGTACACGACGGGCGCGGCGGGCCAGATCTCCTGCTTGCGCTTCTGAAGGAATTTCGCCGATGCGACCCCGATCGAAACGATGATTTCGATCGGCCGCAGCGCATATTTGGTCTTGAGGTGACCGACCAGGCTCTCTTCGTAGTCCGGTCCCGGGAAGCGGGCGAGATCGAGACTCTCGCCGTAGATCACCGTGTGGATCGTCCGGTTCTCCTTCGCCGCCGCGCGGATGCCGTCGAAGATTTCCGAATAAAACGGCGAACGAAAATCGGCGTCTTCCAGCACCAGGATCGAGCGCTGCCGCGCCCCATCGGCAGCAACGCAGTCGCGCGCCAGGCTCGCAAACAGGCAGACGATCAGGATGCGCGCGAGCCCAGTGATGATACGCATTCCTGGACTCCGCGCCCCTGCCTGTGGCCGCAACCGGCGCTCCCCAATGAGGACGCACGCGGGAGCATACAAGCCTGACCCGGAGTTTCAACGGAAGGATGTGCGTCCGCGCCGATCAGCGGGACGGGACGAAGGACCGCTACCTGAACGGATCCTGGATCGACGGCGCGGACTGCCGGATGCGGCGCACGCTCACCGGCTTGCCGTCGGAGACGAACAACAGCTCGTACTTGCGGCCCTGATTGTCGGTCGCAGAGCAGGTGACGTCGTTCACCTTCTTGGCGGCGAAATTACCGGTCTGGCGGCAGACACCGGTGGAGGTCTGCTCCGACGGTACCGGCAGGCCGTCGACCTTCGGCCGGTCCTTGGAATTGAGCAGCATGCGGTCGATCGGCAGCTCGTAGGAATTGTCGTCGGCCCGCTTGCCGTTCTCGCCGGAGAACGACACCACGTGGTTCTCGTCGCTGGGATCGTCGACGGCGACCGCGAAGTTGACCCGACCCTTGTCGTCATGGGCGTAGGCCACGGTTTTGCAGGGGAACGGGCGCCCGGCGACCTTCAGCGTCTTGCAGTGGCCGGAGATCAGCGCCAGCAGGTCGATGACGGAATTTTGTTGCGCGGGCGGATTGTTCACCGGGATCGGGGTGGAAGACTCGGCAAAACAAGGGCTTGCAAGGGAGACGAGGATTGCAGCCAGGACCGGTCGGCGGAGGCGCATGGTCAGGCTCGTATGCCAGGGGAGGGCGGACAAGTTCCGCTTACTAACCATCGAACCGCAAATTGGTTGCGATCCCGTTTGCTCAGCCAAATCCGCCTGGAATACCACCGCGCCACCCATCGGCGATTCGCTTCCATCGCCCGCCCGTCCCGGCAGGCACTTGCCGCCAGGCCGATGTTTTTTTCGTGGCAGAGACGAGCGACAAAAGCAATCACGCGGCCTGTTTCATGGTCCGGGCGAAGGCCGGATAAGTCTCGGCGAGCTCATCGAGAATTTTTCCGCGCAGCAGCGAAAGCGTCGCAGTGTCGGGCTGCGGCGTCTCCCGCACCACCTCCGGCTCTGCATAGGCGAAGCCGGTATTCTCCCGGATGTCGGCCGGCGTGAAGGGCGGGTGCACCGAGCGCAGTGCGAAGCCGCCCGCCTCGCGGTCGAAATCGAACAGCGCCATGTTGGTCAGAAGCGCGTGCGGGCCGCCGCGGCGCGGGACCTCGGGCGTGATGGCGCGGGCGCTGACGAAATCGACCTTCGGCACGAACACGCGCGGTGAGTGCTCCTCGCGAAACAGGATCACGCGCGGCACGAGGTGATAGAGATAGGCCGAACCGAACGAGCCGGGCCAGCGCACGCCGCTGGTTGGATAATCGCCGGTGCCGACCAAATTGATGTTGCCTTCGCCGTCGATCTGGCCGCCGCCGAGGAAGAAGGCGTCGACGCGGCCCTGCGCGGCGCAGTCGAACAGCTCGATGCCGCCATTGGTAAAGAAATTATGCGCCTGCGATCCCAGGATGGAGATGCGCACCGGCGGCTTGCCGTCGCGCTGCTGGCGTGCGCGCAGCAGCATGGCGCCGGCGGCCGGAATCGGCGACGACGCGCCGACCGCGACGTGGCGGATGCCGTCGAGCAAATCGGCGATGGTGGCGATCAGGATCTCGCGCCGGTCGCGTTCGGCCGACATCAGGCTACCTGCTTGCGATGCGACAGAAAGGTCGAGAGATAGGCACGAAAACCCTCGTCGCTGCGTGCCATCCCGGCGTAGCGCGCGATCTCGGCCTCGTCGGCCGGATATTCATCCCACAGCGCCAGCGGCCAGGCGCCGCGCGCGGCGACCGCGATGGTGTCGACATAGAGCGAGGGCAGCACGCCGGCAGCGGAATCTTCGCTCTCCAGCAGATTGCGGTCGACGATGCGCTCGACAGTGACCAGCGTGCGCTTCGAGGCATAAGCGAGATCGGCGAGCTCGCGGTGGCGGCCGATCCGGACATTGCCGGCGCGGTCGGCTTCCGGCGCATGAAACAGCGCAACATCGGGGGAGATCGCGGGCACCACGACCACCTTGCGCGCCTCGCCGACGGGGCTGTCGATCACCTGCCAGTCGGGCCGCACGTTGAGGAGATCGCTGCCGATGATGCCAGCGATCGGCATGAACGGCACGCCTTTTTGCGCTGCGAGCAGACCTGCGAAGATCGCCGGGCAGGTGGAGTCGCGCAAGGCGAAGGCGCCGGTCTTGACGCCCGCGGTGAAGCGCGGCGCGGCGCCGGCCTCCCCCAGCGACACCGCGCTGGTCTCGAGCGAGGCGATGGCGCCGGCACCGATCAGCAGATCCGCCTGAAGCCCCGAGATCGGCACGCAGATCAGCTTGAGATCGCGGATGCCGGCCTCCAACAGCGCGGCGGTCGCCGCCATCGCTACGCCCGAGCCGTCGACCGGGATGGCTAGCGACTGCCCCGATGTGACGCGGGTTGCCAGCGCCTCCAGCGCAACGATCTCGGTCATGGGCGTCCTCCGGCCTTGTTTTGTCCTATCCTGCCTCAAGCCATCGCCGCCTGCCAGCGTGTATCGCGCAAGGAGGGGCGGCGATGCAGTCGGGCGTCGAGCAGGCTGCGGGCGCGCGGCAGCTCGCCGTTGCGCATCAGCGCGACAATAAAGGTGTCCTCGATCAGCTCGCGCTGGGCGTGGCTGCCGCCGATGCGCACGACCTCAGTGAGGACGGGCGCGAGCGTTTGCGCGCATGCGGCATAATCCTCATCCGCAAAGGCCGCTAGCGCCCGGCAAATCGCCGGCACAACGGGGCCGGCCGGCAGCTTGCCCTCGGCGAGCCGCTGCTCGATCACGGCGAGGCGTGCGGCGAGTGCGTCGCGATTTTGCGTCGCGGCGTCGAACAGCGCCATGTGGACGTCGGCGAAGGGCAGGCCCGATTTCGGGAACAGTTTTTGCGCGGCGGCGTCGGCCTCAAGCCACAGCGCCTTCGGCACGGCGTGGCCGTAAGCCGACAGCCGCCACAGCAGCGAGGCGCTGTCGGTGATGACGTTCAGCGGCGGTGCCTGGGTCGCCGAGGGCTGAAGCACGTCGGCATAGATTGCGAGCGCGCGTGCCGCGTCGCCATGCTCGAGCGCGCCGAGCGCCTGGTGCCAGAGGATATGGCCGTGCAAAATTCCGGCGCGGCGGTAGGTCGGAAGCCACTCCTCGACCAGCCGGTCAGCCTCGTCGATCGAGCCGTCCTCGAACATCGCATGCAGCACCGCGTGTGCAGCATGTGCGTTCTGCCGGCGCAAGGAGAAGCCGCGCTCAGTGACCTTGCGGCCGCGGGCGACGTCGCCGTTCTCGGTCATCGCCCAGCCGGACATGGCGAGGAACCACCAGTCCTCGCCGTAATGATGCGCGACGCTCACGCACAGCTCGTGCCGCGCGCGGTCGTGATCGGCCATGCCGGAGAAGGCGAACAGGCCGAATGCGCCGAGCGGCAGCGACAGCACCATGGCATCGCGCGGCCATGTGTCGACATGCTTGCGCATTGCCGCGATCGCCTCGGGCAGCCGGCCCTCGATCGCAAGCGCCAGCGTCTCGACATGCGAGCGCTCGCGCTCCGTGCCGCGTTTGGCGACGAGCTCGCGCGCGGCCGCCGCTTTCTGCCGCGCGAGATCGCCCTGCTGATAGAAGGCATGCACGCGGGCGCGGGCGATATGGGCCAGCGCGAAATCCGGATCGGCCGCGATGGCGCGCTCCAGCGCCTCCGCCGTGCCGGTCCAGCCGGCGAGCATGAGGTCGACGCCCTCGCGATAGGCGGATGCCGCCTCGTGCGAGGTGATGGAGAGCGGCAGGCCGTAGCGGTCTTCCAACGCCATTGTCGCCTCCCGCTCTCACGCCGTCCGCGCGCGCCGCCCCTCGATCGGATAGGCCGGGTCGTTGTAGCCCGGCGTCGACGGATGGCCCGGCACGACCAGCCGGTCGATCAACGCCTCGTCCTCCGCAGTGAAGCGGTAGTCGAGCGCGCTGATGTAGCCGTCCCACTGCTCTTCGGTGCGAGGACCTGCGACGATCGATGAGACGAAGGCGGAATTGAGCACCCAGGCGACCGCGAGCTGACCGGCGGTGATGCCCTTCTTCTCCGCGTGGCTCTTGATCTCCTGCGCAAGCTGGAGCGATTCCGGCCGCCACTCGGTCTGCATCATGCGGGTGTCGTTGCGGCCCGCGCGCGTTTCCTTGTCAGGCGCGGCATCAGGCTTGTACTTGCCGGTGAGCACGCCGCGCGCCAGCGGGCTATAGGGCACGATGCCGAGGCCGTAATAGCTGCACGCCGGAAAATGCTCGACCTCGGGCATGCGGTTCATCGCGTTGTAATAAGGCTGGCTCGCCACCGGCCGGTCGATGCCGAGGCGGTCGCAGATGTTGCAGATCTCCGCGACGCGCCAGGCGCGATAATTCGAGACGCCGAAATAGCGGATCTTGCCGGCTCGGATCAGATCGCCCATCGCGCGCACCGTCTCCTCAAGCGGCGTCGCGTGGTCCTCCTTGTGCAGATAGTAGATGTCGATGTGGTCGGTGCCGAGCCGCTTCAGGCTTTCGTCGGCGGCCTGCAGCACCCAGCGCCGCGACAGCCCGACGCGGTTGGGGTCGTCGCCCATGGGGTTGGCGAGCTTGGTCGCGAGGATCCAGGCGTGACGGTTGTTGCCGATCGCGCGGCCGACGACCTCTTCGGAGCCGCCCTTCGAATAGGCGTCCGCGCTGTCGATGAAATTGATGCCGGCGTTATGCGCCTTCGCAATGATCCGCCGTGAGGTGGCCTCGTCGGTCGGCCCGCCGAACATCATGGTGCCGAGGCAAATCGGCGAGACCTTGAGGCCGGAGCGGCCGAGCTGGCGGTATTGCATGGGCGGGTCCTCTGCGGGTTCGTTGGATAACAGCATAGCCAGCTACTCGCGTCATTGCGAGCGCAGCGAAGCAATCCAGAGATGCGTCCGCGGAAAGATTGCTGGATTGCTTCGCTGCGCTCGCAACGACGAGGAGACAGCGGTGGCAGTCCGACTGGCCGCCTACTCCGCCCCCTTCAAGATCTTGAACACGCCGTTGGCCATCACCACGCAGCGGTCATCCACGCTCACCTCCGTGCTCATGAAGATCAGGCTGCGCGTGGTGCGCACCACGCGGGGGCGCGAGATCAGGAGGTCGCCGATTTGGCCGGCCTCGACGAAATGCGTGTCGAGCTGCACGGTCGCCATATATTGCTTGCCGGTCTCGTAGCGGGCGGTCATGCCGCAGGTGCGGTCGGCGAAGGTCATCATCACGCCACCCTGGACCATGCCGCGGCGGTTGTGGTGCTTGTCCTCGGTCGCGAGCGCGAATTCGTAATGGCCGTCGACCTTGCGCTCCCAGAGCGGACCGATCAGATGGATGAAGCCGCTGGTGTCGACGATGGTCCAGCCGTCCGATTTGAGCCTAGCGGCGGTTTTATCGATCATCTGCCGGTCTGTCCTTGCAACACGTCTCTCCTCGTTTCATCAGATGCGGTCCTGGTGTAGTCAAGCATCATGAGACCGTTCGATGATGCCACAAGGCGGAATATCGCGGAGGCCTGCGCGTCGTTCGCGCGGCTGCCCGACGCGGCCGAGCCGTCGGCACTGAAGCGCGCCGCGGTGGTGCTGGCGCTGACCGCATCCGATGAGGGCAACGACACCGCATTCCTGCTCACCCGGCGTGCTTCACACTTGCGCGCCCATCGCGGCCAATGGGCGCTGCCGGGCGGACGTTGTGATGACGGCGAGACGCCGATTGAGGCCGCGCTGCGCGAGCTCGACGAAGAGCTCGCGCTCAAGCTCTCGACCAACGAGGTGCTCGGCCAGCTCGACGACTATCCGACCCGCTCGGGCTATCTGATCACGCCGGTGGTGGTCTGGGCCTCGCGCAGCGCCGCGATCACGCCGAACCCGGCGGAGGTCGCCTCCGTCCATCGCATCGCGCTCGACACGATCGAGCGCGGCGACGCGTTCGATTTCGTCGCGATCCCCGAAAGCGAACGCCGCGTGATCCGCTTCCATCACGACATGAGCCTGATCCACGCGCCGACGGCCGCCCTGATCTACCAGTTCCGCGAGGTGCTGGCGGGGCGGCAGACCCGCGTGACCGAGCTGGAACAGCCGGTGTTCGCCTGGACGTGAGATGGTAAACGGCGCGTTAACGTGCCGGTTACCGGAAGCTTGCTAAGAGGCCGGGATGCACCAGTCCCCGATTCGACGTGCCCTGACGCTGGTTCCATTCGCGCTCATGCTGCTCGTGCCTGCCGCGCGCGGCGGCGACGCCGGCGTGCTGCCGCCCTCCGTCAGCAATGCCAACGCCCAGTTGCTGTCGCAGTTTTTTGCGCAGGGCGGCGCGTCGCCTGCCGTGCTCGAATATCGCCGCAAGCTCGCCGAGTATCAGGCCATTCGCGGCGCATTTGACGCCGAGGCCGGCGCTTATTGGAGCCAGATCTCGGAGAAGCGGAAAGGCCGCAACGCCAAGCGGCGCAGCGGGCAGCAGATCACGCTCGACGATTACGTCCTTGAACAACCGCCGGTCTATACCGGGCCGAAACGGCCGGTGAACCCGGAGCCGGAGGAGACGCCGGAGCGCCCCGCCCGAAAACCGCTTCCGGTCGCAGCCGATCTCCTGCGCGCGGCGCAGGATCTCTATCAGTTCACGCCGCAGCGTCCGGCGACCGAGGTCGAGTTCAAGCGCGCCTATGCGCGCTACGCGCTCGCCTCTGGCCTGACCCGCGAGCAGGCGGTGCGGGTCTATTCGTTCGAGACCGGCGGCACCGGCAATTACGACGTGCAGGCGGGCATCGAGCACGGCGGCCGGCGCGCGATCTCGACCGCGATGGGGTACAACCAGCTCCTCACCACCAACAGCGTCGAGCTGCTGGCCGAGCAGGGCCATGAATTCATCCGTGCGCTGAGCGAGAAGGTGGCCCAGACCTCGGGGCCGGCGCGGAAGACGCTGGAGTACAAGCTCGGCGTCCTCAAGCGGATGGTGGCGCATGCCAAGTCGGTGCCGGACACCTGGTCGGAGCACGAGAAGATCGGCGACACCGCGCAAGGCTGGGCCATGCATGCGATGGTGCTCGACATCGACATCGGTCCGATGCTGCAAACCCATAAGCTCATGACCTCGGTGCTGTTCGCCCGGGCCAAGGGCTACACCCGCCCGCTCACCGCGGCCGAGCTCGAGATGATGAACCTCACCGGCGACGGCACCGGCCTCGACATGGTGACCATGCCGCAGGCGATGCGCGAGCAGGTACCGACCTCGAATTTCTTCCAGCGCGGCGGCTACGAGCGCAACCCGGTCGCGATCCGCCACAACACGGTGGCGAAGCTGCTCGCAGTGACGGACGCGCGGATGGACAGCAACAGCAGCAATGGCGGCGCAAGGGAATTGGCGGCGTCGTTTTGAAGGGCTGCCGTAGGGTGGGTAAAGCGAAGCGTGCCCACCACTTTCAATCGGAATGCGCTGGTAGATGGTGGGCACGGCGCTGACGCGCCTTTGCCCACCCGACGGCTCTTCGCGCGCCCCGGGACGACAAAAAGGGATTACCGATCCGGCCCGAACTTGAACTTGCCGTCGCCTTCGAGATACTGGCCGCTGCGCATGTAGAGCTGGCCGTTCTGGCCGATGAAGAACAGCGTGCCCTTCGGCACTTTCTTGGCGCCCTTCAAGAGCTCGCCGGCATTGCTGGTGCCCATCTTGTAGGAGAAGGTCTTGCCTTCCTTGTCATAGGCGTAGCCCGTGTCGGGCTTGAGCTCCCACGGCGTCGCCGCGGTTTGCGCGCATGCCGGGACCGCGAAGGCGCCCAGCACCGCTGCAAGTACGAATGTCTTCGTTGAATATGCCATCGTCCATCCTCCCCGCCATTGGGCACTCTGCTTGAACAAATCACGAACGGCATGTTAAGGGCTATTCGCGAGCCGCATTGCAGCGCATCACGCCTTGCCCAGCAGTTTGTGATTTTCCCTTCGTCCCCTCGCGACTATGTTCCGCTTTCAGTCTAGAACGCAACTCGACAAAGATATTGGTAGGGATGATTCGAATGCGCCATGTCATTAAAGCTTGCTGGGCCGCTGCGTTGTCGTTGACGGCCCTGGCGCCGGTCGCCCGGGCCGATGATTACCAGCTCAGTCACAACCAGCGGATTTCCTGCAGCCGCGGCCTTGCCCCGGGCAAGCTGAACACCGCGACCTGCAGGTCCTACACCTATCTCTTCAACACCAAGACCTCGGAATATTTCCGCTGTCAGGTCTCGCTGGCGCTGACCCGGGACAACAAGGAAGTCATCAACGTCCAGACCGACGGCGGCTGCACCAAGAAGCCGCGCATCTTCGAGACCGACGGCCATTATGACTTCGACGCGACCGAGACCGAGCCGCCGAACACCAACTCGTTCTTCGGTCCCGGCGGCTACTCGGTCTGGGCAGCCGACATGGCCTCGCAGAAGATCCGGGGCTGCATCACCATCTCCTCCGGCCTCGGCTCCGACATCTCCAAGTGCCTGGACATGACGTTCCAGTGAGGACTTGCGAGTAGCGGCGAGGCGCGCCAACGAGCTAGCTGCGCCACCTCGCCGCACCCGCCGGTTCTCAAAAATTGAGCCGGGACAACTGTTTACCGTAGTCCTGTTTTGACTTTTGGATGGGTTGACCCGCTCTCCTCGTCCGGCCAATTTCGCCGCCGGTTTGGGGAGAATAACAACCATGAAACGGACGATCTTCGGCGCAGCCGCAGCTCTTGCTCTGGCGGCGTCGGCACCTTGCGCGCATGCGCAATCCTTCATCAACGTGCTGACCGGCGGCACCTCCGGCGTCTACTATCCGCTCGGCGTTGCGATCGGGAAAATCTACGGCGACAAGATTCCGAACGTGAAGACGCAGGTGCAGGCCACCAAGGCGTCGGTCGAGAATCTGATCCTGCTCCAGCAGGGCCGCGGTGAACTGGCGTTCACGCTGGGCGACTCGCTGAAAGCGGCCTGGGAGGGCGACGAGGAAGCCGGCTTCAAGACCAAGCTCGACAAGCTCAGGACCATCGGCGCGATCTATCCGAACTACATCCAGATCGTCGCGTCCGCCGAAAGCGGCATCAAGACCCTCGCCGACCTCAAGGGCAAGAGCCTGTCGGTCGGCGCGCCGAAGTCGGGCACGGAGCTGAATTCGCGCGCGATCCTGGCCGCGGCCGGCATGACCTACAAGGACCTCGGCAAGGTGGAATATCTGCCGTTCGCCGAATCCGTCGATCTGATGAAGAACCGCCAGCTCGGCGCGACGCTGCAATCGGCCGGTCTCGGCGTGGCCTCGTTGAAGGACCTCTCGAGCTCGAGCGCGATCACGGTCGTGGCGGTGCCGCAGGAAACCGTCGACAAGATCGGCCCGCCCTTCATCTCGACGATCATTCCGGCCAACACCTATTCCGGCCAGGACAAGGACGTGTCGACCGCGGCTGTGATCAATTATCTCGTGACGAGCTCCGCCGTCTCCGACGATCTCGCCTATCAAATGACAAAACTGGTCTACGAATCGCTGCCCGAACTCGCCAACGCGCACGCGGCCGGCAAGGAGATCAAGCTCGAGACGGCGGCCTCCGGCAGCCCGATCCCGCTGCATCCTGGTGCGATCCGCTATTACAAGGAAAAAGGGCTGATCAAGTAAGGGCCGGCCTTCGCTGTCGGACGTCATGGCCGGGCAAAAGCGCGAAGCGCGTCTTCGCGCAGGTGTCCCGGCCGTCCACGTTCTTGGATTGGGCGAGGAAGATCGTGGATGCCCGGGACAGGCCCGGGCATGACGGCGCGGTGACACCGTGCCAATGTCATTAGACGTTACGCTGGACTGGGACGAGTTGAAATGCTGGAAAAGGCTGAAGGCTCCGCAGAGCCTATCAAGGTCGAATTCGACAATTTCGAGCACGGTTTTCCGGAAGGCTTTGGCCCGGGCTGGTGGGGCACGCTCGCCTACTGGACCGGCATCGCGTTCGCGACCTTCCAGCTCTATGTCGCCGCCTTCAACGACCTGCCGAGCCAGGTGGTGCGCGGCGTCCATGTCGGCTTCCTCGTTCTCCTCACCTTCGGCCTGATCGGCAATTTCACCGCGAAGAGCAATGTCGGGCGCGCGCTCGGCTGGCTGATCGGCGGCGCGGGTTTCCTCTGCGGGCTCTATCAATGGATCTTCTATGCCGATCTGATCGCGCGCGACGGCGATCCGACCAGGCTCGACCTCGCGGTCGGCACGCTGCTCGCAGTGCTGATCTTCGAGGGCACGCGGCGGCTGATGGGCGCGGCGCTGCCGCTGATGTGCGGCGCGTGCCTCGTCTACTGGTTCTTCGGGCAGTATCTGCCGTCGCCGCTCAACCACCGCGGTTATGATTTCGACCAGATCGTCACGCATTTGTCGTTCGGCACCGAAGGTTTTTACGGCGTGCCGATCTACGTCTCGGCGACCTACATCTTTCTGTTCATCCTGTTCGGCTCGTTCCTCGAGCGCGCCGGCATGATCCAGCTCTTCACCGACGTTTCTCTTGGGTTATTCGGCAGGACCCGCGGCGGACCGGCCAAGGTCGCGGTGTTCGCCTCGGGCATGATGGGCACGATCTCCGGCTCGGGCGTCGCCAACGTCGTCACCGTCGGCCAGTTCACGATTCCGCTGATGATCCGGTTCGGCTATCGCCGCGCCTTTGCCGCCGGCGTCGAGGCCACCGCCTCGATGGGCGGACAGATCATGCCGCCGGTGATGGGCGCGGTCGCCTTCATCATGGCGGAAACGCTTGGCGTCCAATACTCGGAGATCGTGAAAGCGGCGGCGATCCCCGCGATCCTCTACTTCGCCTCCGCGTTCTGGATGGTGCATCTGGAGGCCGGCAAGCATGGCCTGACCGGCATGAAGCGTTCGGAAACGCCGAGTGCCTGGAAGGCGCTGGTGAATGGATGGTATCTCGTGCTGCCGCTTGCGGCACTCGTCTACATGCTGTTCGAGGGCTTTACGCCGCTTTATGCCGGCAGCATGGGGCTGGCGCTCACGGTGGCGCTGATTTTAGGCGCGAGCATCACGGCAGGCCTGCCAACCACGGTCATTCGCTATGTCTTCTGGATCGGCCTCGCACTCGTCGTCGCCGCGCTCTCGCACGACGGCTTGCAGATCGTCCCGGTCGCCTGCGTCGTTTTCGGGCTCATCCTGATCGCGGCCTTCGTGCGCGGCGGTCTCGCGGCATTGCGCTCCTGCCGCGACTCGCTTGCCGAAAGCGCGAAGTCCGCCATCACCGTCGGCATGGCCTGCGCCATCGTCGGCGTCATCATCGGCATGATGTCGCAGACCGGCGTCGGCACCATCTTCGGCAGCTGGGTGATCGGGCTCGGCGAGAAGAGCCTGTTCCTGGCGCTGATCATGACCATGCTGCTGTCGATCCTGCTCGGCACGGGCATCCCGACGATTCCGACCTACATCATCACCGCCGCGCTCGCCGCACCGGCGCTGGCAAAGTTAGGGGTGCCGCTGATCGCGAGCCACATGTTCGCGTTCTACTACGGCATCATGGCCGACCTCTCGCCGCCGGTAGCGCTGGCCGCACTCGCGGCCGCACCGATCGCCAAGGAGAATCCGGACAAGATCGGCTGGGAGGCGATGCGCATCGCGCTCGCCGGCTACGTCATTCCCTTCATCTTCGTCTATTCGCCGGCACTGATGCTGCAGGCCGGCGATCCCATGGCGGCAAAACTCGGCTTCTACGGCGCGGTCGCGCTCGCGAGCTTCAAGGCGCTGGTGGCAATCGCGCTGTTCGGCATGGTGGCGATCGGCTTCCTGTTCACGCGGCTGACGCTGATCGAGCGCCTGGTCGCGCTCGGCGCCGCAATGTGCCTGCTCGGCGACTTCGCGTTCAGCGACACAGCCGGCTTCGTGCTCTCCGCCGGCCTGGTGCTGTGGCAGTGGCGGCAGCGCTCGCCGGCGACCGTCGAGGCGGTGTGAGCCTCTGCTTCGCAACAGCCAGCGGCGTGAAGGCGCTGGCCTTGTCCGCGTTCACGCTGGTGTGGACGCATTCGATCGCGAAGGTCGACTGGCAGGAGGACTGGCGCGTCACCCCGGCCGGCCTCGAACTGGTGCAGGCCCGCGTCAAGGGCACCGGCCCCGGCATGGAGCCGCCGCCGGAGGCGCGGCTGGTCGATGGCTGGTTTCAGTGGAAGCCTGCGCGCGCGCCGATGCCGGAGGTGGTGCTGGGTAATTCCGGCGCGGCGGGAGAATGGCGGTTGTGCCATGACGGACAGTGCCGGACTCTTTCAGAGATTGTCGGGCATCCCATCGGTGCTAACTTGACGACGATGAAGATCTGCGACGAACAGCAGAAATAAGGGAGAAACGCGATGGACCGGCTCAAGGGCAAGGTTGCGATGGTGGTGGGCGCCGGCTCGATCGGGCCGGGCTGGGGCAATGGCAAGGCGACCGCGGTGACCTTTGCGCGTGAGGGCGCGCAGGTGTTTTGCGTCGATCGCAACGGTGCCGCTGCCGAGGAGACCGCGAAGATCATCGCTGGCGAAGGCGGCAAGGCGACCGCGTTCACCGCCGACGTCTCGCGGGCTGCCGAGATCGAGGCGATGGTCGCAGCGTGCCTCAAGGCCTACGGCCGTATCGACGTGCTCGACAACAATGTTGGCATCGCCGAGATGGGCAGCGTGGTCGAGGTGACCGAGGAGAGCTGGGACCGCGTCTTCTCCGTCAACCTCAAGAGCGCCTATTTTGCCATGAAGCACGTCATTCCCGTGATGGTGAAGCAGGGCGGCGGCTCGATCATCAACATCTCCTCGATCGCCTCGATCCGCCACATGGGCATCTCCTACGTCACCTACGGCACCTCGAAGGCCGCGATGAACCAGATGACGCGCACCACCGCGATCGAGTTTGCGCGCCATCATGTCCGTGTGAATGCGATCCTGCCCGGCCTGATGAAGACCCCGATGGTCGAGCATTCCGCAGGCCTTGCCGCCAGCTACGCCAAGGGCGACGTCGAAGCGATGTGGCGCGCCCGCGACGCGCAGGTGCCGATGGGCCATATGGGCGAGGCCTGGGACGTCGCCAACGCCGCGCTGTTTCTGGCGTCGGACGAGTCGAAATATGTGACGGGGATCGAGCTCGTGGTCGACGGCGGGATCACGTGCAAGGCGGGAGCTTGACCTGTCGTTCCTGCGCAGGCCGGGACGACAATAGCTATCCACCAGCGCTCAGCTCCGCCCGATCGAGCTCCTCCTCCAGCCGGTGAAACGCGTCGTCGCCGATTACTTCGGTGGCGCGGAGATCGAAGATCGATTTGCGCGCGGCCGCGATGGCGCGGCGGCGCAGCGGATCGGCGGGCAATTCGCCGTTGGCGATGCCACCGTGCGGATTGTCGTCGGCCTGCATCAGGATGGCGCGATATTCGAGCCGCAGGATTTCGGCTTCCTCCGACGGATCGTCCTCGATCGCATCGAGCCCGGCGCGATAAGCGATCGCGCGGGCGCGCGCGACCTCGATGCCGACGGGATCGTCGGCCTTGAGGCCGAATGCCAGGATCAATGGCCGCAGCGTCAGGCCCTGGATCACCAGCGAGCCCAGTACCACCGCAAAGGCGATGAAGACGATGAAGTCGCGATAGGGAAAGTGTTCCGGCAGCGCGAAGGCGGTGGCGAGCGTCACCAGGCCGCGCATGCCGCACCAGGAGATGATGAGGCCGCCCGTCGGCGAAGCCACCTGCTTCGGGTCCTTGGGGTGATAGAGGTCCTGCGCGATCAGCACGCGCAGCGTGGTACGGTAGAACGTGATCCAGGCCATCCGTACCAGGATCACGGTCAGCAGGATCCAGGCCGCCGCCACGCAATATTCCCAGCGCACATCCGCGTCCAGGCGCGTCCAGATCGGCCGCATCTGCATGCCGATCAGCATGAAGGCGAGCACGTTGAGCACGAACACCGTCGTCTCCCACACGGCATAGGACGGCACGCGCAGTCGCGCTGGCATGCGCTCCCCCGCCGTGCGCGCGATGGTGATGGCGTAGACGACGATGGTGAGGATGCCGGAGAGGCCGAGATGCTCGGCGGCGATCCAGATCATGAAGGTGGTGGCGAATTGCACGATGATCGCGCTCGGCACTTCTCTCACGCGCTCCAAGATGGGCGGGACGATGCGTGCGGCGAGCAGTCCGCCCAATACGCTGCCGACCAGCCCGAGCGCAATCGTCGGCGCGACCTCACTCCATTTGAGGTGCTCCATGACGACGGCGCCGACCGCGATGCGATAGATCAGAAGCGCGCTCGCATCGTTGAGCAGGCTCTCGCCCTCCAACACCTTGACCATGCGGTAGGGCAGCTTCACCTGGCTCAGGATCGCGACCGCGGCCGCTGCATCCGGCGGTGCCACGATCGCACCGAGCGCCACCGCCGCGGCCCAGGGCATGTCCGGGAACAGCCGGTGCGCGACAGAGGCGACGCCGATTGTGGTCAGCCCGACCGCGGCCACCACCAGCGTCGAGACTGGAACCCAGTTGTTGCGCAAGTCGCGCAGTGAGGTGTCGAAGGCGGCGTCAAGCAGCACCGGTGCGACAAAAAGCGCCAGCGCCAGGTCCGGCTCCAGCGTCCAGGACGGGCTGTTCGGCACGAAAGCGATCAGTGCGCCGCCGATCGCGAGAAAGGTCGGGTAGGGGACCTTGATCCGCCGCGCCAGCGCCGATAAGGCAACGGCGCCGAGCAGGAGCGCGATGATCCATTCGAATGTCGACACGACGATCCCTGAACACAGATTTGAGCGACGCCACAAGCTAGCATCAATCCGGCCGTATGATGGATAGTGTGGCTCCAAGGCAAGAACTTCCGGCTGCAACAAGCATGCGTTTTCGTAATCTCATTCAATTCTCAGTTGCCGCGGCGCTCTCAGCGCTGTTGCCCGGTGCGGCCGATGCGGCGACCGGCGGCGAACCGGCGCAGGTCGATATCGCGTCGTGCCTCGCTGCTGCGGCTGCCGATGATATGGACAAGGCAGGTTCGGCCTGTGCCGCGGTCATCGACAATGAGAAGACCGCCAGGCCCGATTTGATCAAGGCGCTGATCGCGCGCGGCGCGCTCTATGCGCGGCACGATCAGGTCGACCGCGCCATTGCCGATGACAGCCGCGCTCTTTTGCTCGATCCCTCGCTCGCCGACCTCTTCAACACGCGCGGCGAGCTCTGGCTGAAGAAGGGCGACCGGCCCAAGGCGGTGCAGGATTTCGGCGCGGCGCTCCGGATCGATCCGAACCACGAGAAGGCCAAGGCCAATCACAAGGCGCTCTCGCGCGAACTCGAGCGCATCGGCGCGCAGATGGCGGTCGCCGGCAAGCCCAGCTTCAATTGCGCGAGCGCGCGCCGTCCGGTCGAGAAGGCGATCTGCGCCAACCGCGAGCTCGCCGATCTCGACCGCGAGGTCTACGCCGCCAACGCGCGCGTGCTGCGCGAAGCGGGCAACGCAAGCGAGGCGAAAGCGCTCCAGCGTGAGCAGGACGATTTTGTTGCACGCAGGAATGCGGGATTTGGGCGTCCCGGCTACGATCTGAAGAAGGCGATGCAGGACAGGCTGCAGAAGCTGAACGGAGTGGACGGGTATTAGTCGCGTACTTCCCCCTCTCCCCGCAGGCGGGGAGAGGGGGAACTACAGCATCCTTTTCAGCTTGAACCGCGGCCCGTTCCCGGGAAAATAGCGCCCAAACGAGGCCGGCACTTGATCTGGCCAATCAAGGGAATGGGAGCGCGGGAAATGAATGTCCAGGGGAAGAGCCATTATCACGAGGTCCATGCGCGCTCGCTGGCCGATCCCGCGGGCTTCTGGGCCGAGGCGGCCAAGGAGATCGACTGGTTCGAGCCGCCAAAGATGGTCTTCGATCCCAGACAGGGCGTTTACGGCCGCTGGTTTACCGGCGGCGTCGTCAACACCTGCTACAACGCGCTCGACCGCCATGTCGAACGCGGTCGCGCCGGCCAGGTGGCGCTGATCCATGATTCGCCGCTGACCAATTCGGTCACGAAATTCACTTATGCCGAGCTGCTCGCCGAAGTACAGGCGCTCGCCGCCATCATGCAGGATTTCGGCGTCGCCAAGGGCGACCGCGTCATCCTCTATATGCCGATGGTGCCGGAGGCCGTGGTCGCGATGCTCGCCTGTGCGCGCATCGGTGCGGTGCATTCGGTGGTGTTCGGCGGCTTTGCGGCGAAGGAGCTCGCCACCCGCATCGACGATGCGCAGCCAAAACTCATTCTCTCCGCGAGCTGCGGCATCGAGCCCGGTCGCATCGTGCAATACAAGCCGCTGCTCGACGAGGCGATCAGGCTCGCGAATGCCAAGCCGAAGGCCTGCATCGTGCTGCAACGTCCGCAGCTCGTCTGCGACCTCACGCCCGGCCGCGACTACGATTGGGCGAGCCTGCGCCGCAAGGCGATGAACGACGGCAAGAAGGCCGCATGCGTGCCGGTTGCCGCAACGGACCCGCTCTACATCCTCTACACCTCAGGCACGACCGGCATCCCCAAGGGCGTGGTGCGCGACAATGGCGGCCATCTGGTTGCGGTGAAATGGTCGATGTTCAACCTCTATGGCGTCAAGCCGGGCGAGGTCTGGTGGTGCGGCTCCGACATCGGCTGGGTGGTCGGCCACAGCTACATCATCTACGGCCCGCTGCTGCATGGCGCGATCTCGATCATGTATGAGGGCAAGCCGGTCGGCACACCCGACGCCGGTGCGTTCTGGCGCGTGATCAGCGAGCACAAGGCGGTCGCCTTGTTCACAGCGCCGACGGCGTTCCGCGCGATCAGGAAGGAGGATCCGGAAGGCAAGTTCATCCGGCAATACGATCTCTCCAAATTCCGCACGTTGTTCCTCGCCGGCGAGCGCGCCGATCCGCCGACGGTGGAGTGGGCGGAGCAGCAGTTGAAGGTGCCGGTGATCGATCATTGGTGGCAGACCGAGACCGGCTGGTGCATCGCCGGCAATCCGGTTGGCCTGGGAATGCTGCCGGTGAAGCACGGCTCTCCGACGGTGCCGATGCCGGGCTACCAGGTCGACGTTGTGGATGAGGCAGCGAAGCCAGTGCCCGCGAACACCATGGGCTCGATAGTGATAAAACTGCCGATGCCGCCGGGCTGCCTGCCGACGCTGTGGAATCAGGATGCGCGCTTCAGGGAAGCCTATCTCAGCGAATTCCCCGGCTACTACAAGACCTCGGATGCCGGCTACAAGGACGAGGACGGCTATGTCTTCGTGATGGGCCGCACCGACGACATCATCAATGTCGCCGGCCATCGTCTCTCCACCGGCGGCATGGAGGAGATCCTGGCCTCGCATCCCGATGTCGCCGAATGCGCCGTGCTCGGCATCAAGGACGCGATCAAGGGCGAGGTGCCCTGCGGCTTCCTCGTGCTCAAGGCCGGCGTGAAGCGCCCGCCCGCCGAGATAGAGAAGGAGATCATCGCGCTGGTCCGCGACCGGCTCGGGCCCGTCGCTGCGTTCAAGCTCGCCATCACCGTCGGCCGCCTGCCCAAAACGCGCTCAGGGAAGATCCTGCGCGGTACCATCAAGAAGATCGCCGACGGCGAAGCCTGGACCATGCCGGCGACGATCGAGGACCCCAAGGTGCTGGACGAGATCGGCGAGGCGTTGAAGGGGAGGGTGTGAGGCGAGCCCTGCGGACTTACATTTTCCTCATTCCGCGCTAAACAGGGCCGGCCCAACCGAGGACCCTTGATGCCGCTCACCACCGCGCCACGCCTGCTTGCAGCAGTCCTGTTCGCCATCGCGCTCTCCGCCTGCTCGGCGCGTTACCAGACGCCGGTGGCGATGGGCGGTGATGACGACAACGCGGTGTGCCTGAGCCGCGGTTACGCGGCTGGCTCGCCGGAATACGTGGCTTGCCGCAAGGACCGCGACGTCCAACGCAACGCCGCGATCTCCCGCGCCGACAGCCGCCAGCGCGATCTCGGCGAATACATGCTGAATCATCCGGAGCGGCCGTAAGCCGTCGCCAAAGTCCGTTGCCCGGATGCAGCTGCGCTCCATCCAGGCTACGATTGTTCGGAAAACAAAAACGCGGCAGGTTGCCCCGCCGCGCTTGCATTCGATCGCAAAACGAAGAGCGAGGATTACTCCTCCTCTTCCTCCTGCTTCTTGCCGCCGAGCGTCTTGAGCTTGGCGAACACGGCGTCGACGTTGAGGTCGTCGCTGGACTTCTCCGCCGGCTCGTACTCGTCCTTCTTGGTGGTCTCGGAGGCCGGCAGCAGTGTCGCGCCGCCATAGGCTGCGTCGATCGGCTTTTCCTTGGCCGCGCGCGCCACCTCGAAATCGAGCTCCATCTGCGCGCAGAGACCGAGCGTCACCGGATCGATCGGCGTCAGCTGGGACGTGTTCCAGTGGGTGCGGTCGCGCACGCTGGCAATCGTGCTCTTGGTGGTGCCGACCAGGCGCATGATCTGGGCATCCTTGAGCTCGGCGTGATTGCGCAACAGCCAGAGGATGGCACTCGGGCGCTCGTGACGGCGCGACACCGGGGTGTAGCGCGGGCCCTTGCGCTTGGGCTGGGGCGGCAGCACGACCTTGCTCTCCTGGAGACGGAGCCGGTAGTCCTGGTTCTTCTCGCCCTTCTCGATCTCCTCGCGGGTTAGCTGGCCGTTCGAAATCGGGTCCGAGCCCTTGATGCCCTGGGCGGCATCACCATCGGCGATCGCGCGCACCTCGAGGGGGTGCATCTTGGTGAAATCGGCGACCTGGTCGAAGGTCAGCGCGGTGTTGTCGAGCAGCCAGACGGCGGTCGCCTTGGGCATCAGCGGTGCGTTGCTCATGGCAAATCTCCTTTGTGCTTCGCCCACCCCTTTTGGAGGCGAAGCCGGTGGTCATCAGCGATGACTGGGAATTCGCGCTATATAAGCCCTGAGGGGGTGGCCACGCAATGGTTCTGCTATAGATAGTGCCTTGACAGCGCCCGAAAGGGGGCCCAATTCCCTCTGAAGTCGCTGTAGGCCTTGAAGCTTAAGCCTACTCCATCCATCGACCGCTTCCCGCCATTTGGCGAGGTGATTCGGTCCCGAGATCGCCCAATGTCAGCCAAACCAGACCTCAAGATCGTGCTTTGTTCTCCCCGTGGCTTCTGCGCAGGGGTGGTCCGGGCGATCGACACCGTGGAACGGGCGCTCGATAAGTATGGCGCCCCCGTCTATGTTCGCCACGAGATTGTGCACAACAAATATGTCGTCGACGGGTTGAAGAAGAAGGGCGCCATTTTCGTCGAGGAACTGGCCGAAATCCCGGAAAATACCACCGCACCGGTGGTGTTCTCGGCCCATGGCGTGCCGAAATCGGTTCCGGCCGACGCCCAGTCCCGCAACCTGTTTTCGCTGGATGCGACCTGCCCGCTGGTGACCAAGGTCCACCGCGAGGCCGCGATCCACTTCAAGCGCGGCCGCGAGATCTTCCTGATCGGCCATTCGCATCATCCCGAAGTGGTCGGCACGCTCGGCCAGCTTCCGGTTGGCGCGGTCACACTGATCGAGACCGCCGAGGACGCCAAGACCATCGCGCCGAAGGATCCGAACAACCTCGCCTTCGTGACCCAGACCACGCTGTCGATCGACGACACCGCGGAGATCGTGGCGCTGCTGAAGGAGCGTTTCCCGAACATCAACGGCCCGCACAAGGAAGACATCTGCTACGCCACCACCAACCGCCAGCTCGCGGTGAAGAAGGTGGCGCCGGTGGTCGATGCGCTTATCGTTGTCGGGGCCCCCAATTCGTCGAACTCGCAGCGCCTGCGCGAGGTCGCCGAGCGCGAGGGCTGCAAGGTCGCCGTGCTGGCGCAGCGCGCCGCCGACATCGACTGGAGCAGGTTCGGCAACATCGCGAGCCTCGGCATCACCGCGGGCGCATCAGCGCCGGAGGTGATCGTCGAGGAGATCATGGACGCCTTCGCCGAGCGCTACACGCTGCATGTGGAGACGGTCTCGGCCGCGGAAGAGAACGAGTTCTTCCCGCTGCCGCGCTCGGTGCGCCCCGAAGCTGCTGCCGAGTAGACCTTTATGGCGGTCTACACCGACGTTGCCGCCGACGAGCTTGCGGAATTCCTACAGCAATACGATCTCGGCGAATTGCTCTCCTACAAGGGCATCGCCGAGGGCGTCGAGAACTCGAACTTCCTGCTGCATACGAGCAAAGGCTCGTTCATCCTCACGCTCTACGAGAAGCGCGTGGCGAAGAACGATTTGCCGTTCTTCCTCGGATTGATGACTCATCTCGCCGAGCACGGCGTCAGCTGCCCGCTGCCGGTGAAGGCGAAAGACGGCGAGGCGTTGCGCGAGCTGTCGGGCCGGCCTGCCGCGATCATCACCTTTCTCGAAGGTATCTGGCCGCGCAAGCCGAACGCGACCCATTGCGCCGGTGTCGGCGAGGGACTGGCCCGGATGCATCTGGCCGGCGCCAATTTTGCGGTTCGGCGTGCCAACGCGCTCTCGGTCTCCGGTTGGCGGCCGCTGTTCGGTGCTGCGGCGAACCGCGCCGACGAGGTCCAGCCGGGGCTGCGCGCGTTCCTTGCAGCCGAGCTCGATGATCTCGAGAGCGGCATCTGGCCGACGCATCTGCCGGAAGGCGTGATCCACGCCGACCTCTTCAACGACAACGTCTTCTTCCTCGGCGACAAGCTGTCGGGGATCATCGACTTCACCTTCGCCTGCAACGATATGTTCGCCTATGACGTCGCGATCTGCCTCAACGCCTGGTGTTTCGAGCCGGATCATTCGTTCAACGTCACCAAGGCGCGCGCCTTCCTCAATGCTTACGGCCGCGTGCGCAAGCTCAGTGAAGCCGAAGAAGCCGCGCTGCCGCTGCTGGCGCGCGGCGCCGCGATCCGCTTCCTGCTGACACGGCTGGTCGACTGGCTCAACGTGCCGCCCGGTGCGCTGGTCAAGCCGAAGGATCCGCTGGAATATTTTCGCAAGCTGCGCTTCCACCAGAGCGTTTCGAGCGCGCGCGATTACGGGCTGATGCCGTCAGGACTGGTCGCGTGAGCGAGCTCCCCAATGTCACGATCTACACGGATGGCGCGTGCTCGGGAAATCCCGGGCCCGGCGGCTGGGGCGCGATCCTGAAGTTCGGCGACAAGGAAAAGGAGCTGAACGGCGGCGAACGTCACACCACCAACAACCAGATGGAGTTGATGGCGGCGATCTCGGCGCTCGAAGCACTGAAGAAGCCGTGCGTGGTCGACCTTTACACCGACAGCCAGTATGTCCGGCAGGGCATCACCGGCTGGATCCACGGCTGGAAGCGCAATGGCTGGCGCACCGCCGACAAGAAGCCGGTGAAGAATGTCGAGCTATGGCAGCGCCTCGACGCGGCGCTGAAGCAGCACGAGGTCCGCTGGCACTGGGTCAGGGGCCATGCCGGTCATCCCGAGAATGAGCGAGCCGATCAGCTTGCGCGGGATGGGGTCGTGAAGGCGCGGACGCAGACGCGGGTGGGGGAGTAGAGAGGGCGCATCGCGCCCACTCTCCATCGTCATCCCGGCGAAGGCCGGGATCCATAACCACAGGATCGAGTTTGGCGAAGACTCGTGGTTACTATCTCGCGCTACAACTCTACCCCGGGGTTATGGGTCCCGGCCTTCGCCGGGACGACACCAAGGGTGTGGCTGAGTCCAGTGACAGGCTTACAGCTGCCCCAGCAGCGTATCGCCGCCGGACACCTCGACCTTGCCGGGCATCGCCTCGAGGTTCAGCTTCTTGACCACGCCGTCCTCGACCAGCATCGAGTAGCGCTTGGAGCGGATGCCGAGCCCGTTGGCGGAGGCATCCAGCTCCATGCCGATCGCCTTGGTGAAGTCGGCATTGCCGTCGGCGAGGAAGACGGCCTCGTCGCGCTGGTCGGTGTCGCGCTTCCAGGCGTTCATGACGAAGGCGTCGTTGACGGAGACGATGGCGATGCTGTCGACGCCCTTGTCCTTGATGGCATAGGCGTTGAGGAAGATGCTCGGCAGATGCATCTTGTGGCAGGTGCCGGTGTAGGCGCCGGGCACGGCGAACAGGGCCACCTTCTTGCCCTTGAAGATATCGTCGGTGGTCTTCACCTGCGGGCCTTCCGCCGTCATCACGCGGAATTTCGCCTCGGGCAGCTTCTCGCCAGTCTGGATCGCCATCGTCAGTCTCCGTGGAAAGGGGTGGGCGAAGTTCTAGAGCATTTTCCCGGCCGAGGGAAACGGCTTCACCGCGGTGTGATGGGCAGGATTGCCGATTTTCTCGTCATTGCGAGGAGCTCTTGCGACGAAGCAATCCAGAGTCGATCCGCGGAGGCGGCCTGGATTGCTTCGCTACGCTCGCAATGACGAAGGAGCGCGCGAGCGCGCCGCTTCGGGCTGCGGCAAGGCAGGCCTTACGCCGCTTCGGCCTTCTTCTCGTCGCGCAGCTGCCGGCGCAAAATCTTGCCGACATTGGTCTTCGGCAGGTCGGTGCGGAATTCGATGTGCTTCGGCACCTTGTAGCCGGTGAGCTGCCCCTGGCAGAACTTGATCACGTCCTCCGCGGTGAGGTTCGGATCCTTCTTCACCACGAACGCCTTCACCGCCTCGCCCGACTTGGAATCGGGGATGCCGATCACGGCGCATTCGAGCACGCCCGGATGGCTCGCGATCACTTCCTCGATCTCGTTGGGATAGACGTTGAAGCCGGAGACCAGGATCATGTCCTTCTTGCGATCGACGATCTTGGTGTAGCCGTTCTCGTCCATCACGCCGATGTCGCCGGTGCGGAAGTAGCCGTCCGCTGTCATCACCTTGGCGGTCTCCTCCGGCCTGTTCCAGTAACCCGACATCACCTGCGGGCCCTTGGCGCAGATCTCGCCGGGCTGGCCGAGCGGCACCTCGTTGCCGTCATCGTCGCGGATCGAGATCCACGTCGAGGGCACGGGGACACCGATGGTGCCGTTGAACTCCGCGTTGGTCGCGGTGTTGCAGGTCAGCGTCGGCGCGGTCTCCGACAGGCCGTAGCCCTCCGCGATCGAGCATCCCGTGATCGCCTTCCACTGCTCGGCGACCGGGCGCTGCACCGCCATGCCGCCTCCGTTGGAGATCTTCAGCCTGGAGAAGTCGAGATTCTTGAAGTCGGGATGGTGCATCAGGCCGTTGTAGAGCGTGTTGACGGCCGGGAAGCTGTTGACCTGATACTTTGCGAGCTCCTTGATGAAGCCCGCGATGTCGCGCGGATTTGGGATCAGCAGATTGCAACCGCCGGCGCGCACCGCGAGCAGGTAGCAGGCCGTCAGCGCGAAGATGTGGTAGAGCGGCAGCGCGCAGACGATCATGAGCTGATCGACATGCGGAGGCGCGGCCATCGCCGGCTGGAGCCAGGCATCGTTCTGCAACACATTGGCGACGATGTTGCGGTGGAGCAGGGTCGCCCCCTTGGAGACGCCGGTGGTGCCGCCGGTATATTGCAGGAAGGCGACGTCGCCGGGCGAGAGTTTTGGCTTGTTGAAGCTCAGGCTCCGGCCGGCCGAGAGCGCGTCGTTGAAAGACACCGCGCCGGGCAGCGAATAGGCCGGCACCATCTTCTTGACGCGGCGGACGACGAGGTTGACGATCACGCCCTTGAAGCCGAGCAGATCGCCCATGCTGGCGACGATGACGTGCTTGACCGGCGTCTTGGCGATCACCTGCTCGACGGTGTGGGCAAAGTTCTCCAGCACGACGACGCATTCGGCGCCGGAATCCTTGAGTTGGTGCTCGAGCTCGCGCGGCGTGTAGAGCGGGTTGACGTTGACGACGGCGAAGCCCGCGCGCAGCACCGCGGCGGTGGCGACCGGATATTGCAGCACGTTCGGCATCATGATCGCGACGCGCGCGCCGCGCTGGAGCCCGCGTCCTTGCAGATAAGCGCCGAGCGCCAGCGACATCTGGTCGAGGTCGCGATAGCTGATCGACTTGTCCATGCAGATGAACGCCTTGCGGTCGGCGAACTTGGTGAAGCTCTCCTCCAAGAGGTCGACCAGCGATGCGTATTGCGTCGGCTCGATATCAGCAGGCACGCCGGGCGGATATTGCTTGAGCCAGATGCGCTCCATGGAAACTCCCCTCTCTCACAAGAGCCCGTTGTGTCTCGGGCTTGCCTCATTGCCGGCAGTATCGAGCCTGCCGGAACTTGTGGCAAGCGGTCGAGGCTTAGGACAAAGGCCGGGGAGTGGCTACTGGAATCGTCGCAAATCCCGCTGCCGCAGGTGCGAAGGAGAACGCGCCGTCACGGGCTTGCGGCGTTAACCTAGCTGTTGTTTGGCACGGGCTTTGGCGCGGGCTTCGTCGCAGCTTTGGGCTTGGCCGGCTTGGCCGCCTGATCGCCGCTTGCCGCAGCAGGCTTGTCCGCGGGCTTGACGGCCGCATCGGGCTTGGCCGCGGCATGCTTGGTCCCGGCCGGCTTTGCTGCGCTCTTGGCATCGCTCGTCGCAGCAGTTTTGGCGTCAGGCTTGGCGGCATCAGGTTTTGCCGCTGCCGTCTTGCCATCTGTCTTGGCGTCTGTCTTGGCGTCGCTACCGGCGTCGGGCTTCTTGGCGACGCGCGACTTCTTGCCACGCGGCTTCGGCGTGGCCTGCTGGTCGGCATCGGCCGAGACCGCGGCGATCAGGGCGGGGCCGGTGCGGGTCGGGCCGGTATAGACAAGCACGGGCTCTGCGGCCGCAGGCGCCGAGGCCATCAGCTCGGAGGCCTTCATCAAAGGCGGCTGAAGCCCTGCGGTGAAGAAGGTCACCTGGGCTTCCCCGCCTGTGGCGGAGGCCGATCCGCTGGTGCCGCCGCTGTTGGTCGCGATCAGCGCGTCGTCATCGTCGCTGGCCGGCCGCTTGCGGTGGCCGCCGCACATCTCCTCGCGCAGGTTCGGCGGCGAGGCGTCGACCGGCACGAGGTTCTCGACGGTGCCGAGCGAGGGACGCAGCCAGGACAGGCCATCCTGCGAGAAGCCGCGCTCGAGCAACTGCGCCGCCTTCACCGCGCGCGCGGTGCCGGAATTGGCGCCGAGCACCACCGCGATCAGCCGGCGTCCGTTGCGCGTGGCCGACGCGACGAGATTGTAGCCGGAGGCGCAGATGAAGCCGGTCTTGAAACCGTCGGCGCCGGGATAGCGGCCGATCAGCTTGTTGAAATTGCCGGTGACGCGCTTGCCGAAGCGGATCGCCGGGATGTGCACGAAATATTCGTATTCCGGCAGGTCGCGCAGGAACGAGCGCGCGAGAATGCCGAGGTCGCGCGCCGAGGTGATCTGGCCGTCGGCGGGCAGGCCGTTGGGATTGACGTAGCTCGTCTGCGTCATGCCGAGCTTCTTCGCGGTGTCGTTCATCATTACCGAGAAGCCGTCGATCGAGCCGCCGACGCCTTCGGCGAGCACCACGGCCATGTCGTTCGCCGACTTGACCAGCATCATCTTGAGCGCGTTGTCGACGGTCAGCTGTGTTCCCGGACGGAACCCCATCTTCGACGGCGATTGCGAGGCCGCGGTCGGCGATACGGTGAGCAGCGTGTCGAGCGTGATCTTGCCGTCCTTGACCGCCTTCAGCGTCACATAGGCGGTCATGATCTTGGTGACGGACGCCGGATACCAGGGGATGGTCGCGTTATCCGCCTGCAACACCTTGCCGCTCTCGGCCTCGATCAAAAGCAGCGCTTCGGCGCTCGCGATGCGCGGTGCGAGCAGCACACCGATCGCGATTGTCGCAGCGAACAGTTTGAACAGGGATTTGCGAAGCAGCGGGCGAAAAGCGTGCACTATCCGATTCCGGTCCTTGGAGAGCTGCCGGTGATGGGTCGGCTCTCGTGATCTGATGTTCGGTTCTGAATCCAGCGCCGCCGCTTGCGGCGTCGCAAACCTATACCGGCTCGTGCGTCGAGAATAGGGGTTTCGGCCGGGTATTCCGCAATGAAATAGGCTGAATTTCGACGCTGCTACGGGGACTTGCTAAGTGGACTTGGCGGCAGTCGCGGCAGCCTCTGCTGCGGTCACGCTGGCCCGTGCCTTCGCGTGTGCCTGTTCCTGCACCATGAACTGGGCCTTGGCGAGCTCGGCAAAATGGCCGCCTTTGGCCACGAGTTCATCGAAAGTTCCGCTTTCGATCACCCGCCCGTTCTCGAACACCAGGATCCGCGTCGCGTTGCGGATGGTTGAGAGGCGATGGGCGATCACGAAAGTGGTGCGGCCCTTCATCACTTCATCGAGAGCGGCATTCACCTTGGCCTCGGTGAGGGCGTCGAGCGCGCTGGTCGCCTCGTCGAGGATCAGGATCGGCGGATCCTTGAGGAGCGCGCGCGCGATCGACAGCCGTTGCCGCTCGCCGCCGGAGAGCATGCGGCCGCGCTCGCCGGCATTGGTCTCGAAGCCGCCGCTGCGCTCGATGAAGTCGAGCGCCTGGGCGCGCTCGCAGGCCTTGCGCATCTCGGCTTCGGTCGCATCCGGCTTGCCGACACGCAGGTTTTCCGCAATCGAGCGGTTGAACAGCAGCGCCTCCTGGAACACCACGCCGATGTTTCGGCGCAGCGAGGTCAGCGTGATGCCGCGCACGTCCATGCCGTCGATCCTGATGAAGCCGGATTGCGGATCGAAGGCGCGATGCAGCAGCGCGATCGCGGTCGACTTGCCGGCACCGGTCGGGCCGACCAGCGCGATGGTCTGGCCGGGCAGCGCGGTGAAGGAGAGATCCTCGATCGCCGGCCGCTTGCCGTCATAGGAGAAGGTGACGTCATTGAACTCGACGAGGCCGGAGAGCCGGCCGGCATCGATCGCATCTGGCCGGTCGTGCACCGCCGGCACGGCATCGAGCACGTTGAAGAACTCGCGGAGCCGCGGCGCTTCCATGAACACGCTGTTGATGAAGCTCACGACCTGCTCGAGCTTCTGGATCAGCAGCGTCGCAAAGCTCACGAACATCACGATCTCGCCGACCGAGGTCAGCCCCTGGTCGTGCAGCGCGATGCCGAGGGTGAAGATCGCGAGCACCGTGATGGTGGTGGAGGCGCGCGTGATCACGGTGACGAGCGCCCACCAGGACAAGACCGGCATTTGCGCGGCGAGCAATTGATCGGCGACGGAGCGCAGGCCCTGCACCTCGGATTCGATGCGGACAAAGCTCTGCACCAGCGCGACGTTGCCGAGCGCATCGGAGGCGCGCGCCGAGAGCTCGCTATATTGCTCCTCGACCGCCATCTGCATGCCGAAGGTCCTGCGCACGACGAAGGTGGTCAGCACGGTGAAGACGATGCAGAGCACGAACAGGAGGATCGCCAGCCGCCAGTTCAGATAGAGCGACAGCGGCAGCAGCACCACGACCGAGAGGATCGCGGCAAAGTGCTCGCGGAAGAAGCCGAGCCACAGCCGCCACAGCGCGTCCGTGCCGTTGAGCATCACCTTCATCAGCCGGCCCGAATGGGTGCCGGAGTGGAAGGTCAGCGGCAGTTGCAGGATGTGCTCGAAATAGCCGGTCAGCACCGCCTGGCGCTGGCGGTGCGAGAGCCGGTCGGCTTGCAGCGCGACCAGCGCGCTACAACCGATTGTAAACAGCCCAAACGCGACCCAGGCGCCCAGGAACGGCCAGGCCGAGTTCGATCCGGCCACCGTCTTGCCCGATAGCACGTCGACGATCCGACCGAACAGCACCGGTTCGGCAAATTGCGAGCCCGCCAGCAGGAGATTCGCGAATGCCAGGAGCCAGCCCAGCCGCGCCTCTTTGCCGAGCAGTTCGAGAACGCGGGTATAGAGGCGAAAAATCGACATGAAACAGGCACTAACCCGGGCAAGCCGTAAGACGGCGAGGGTGACATTCTAAGCAGGGATGGTCGGCGAGATACAGCGGAAGCTTGTGGTTTTCTTCAGTTGAGGTCTCGCCCGCCGCGCCCAGGTCCCGTGCCGGCTCGCGTGCATCGCGACCCAACATGAACGGCGGATGAGCGGCGGTTGCGTCACGATCACGCAACCCCGTTCAGCTTGTGTTGGGATTGGGGAACCCAACATGGGATGCGGGTGTTTGAGAGACATGAGCCTGTCTCAAGGCGCCATTGGAGGTCCCAAGGAGGGTCCACGACATGTTTGACCGGTTTTCGAAATTTGCCGGCCGCAAGGCCGCTCTCGCCACCGCCGCGGTGCTGGCGCTGACCACCGTCGCTCCCACCGCATCGTTCGCAGGCGGCCGCCACTGGCATGGCGGCGGCGGCGCGGCCTTCGCCGGCGCGGCCATTGCCGGTATCGTCGGCACCGGCCTTGCGATCGCCGCGACCCGCAATGCCTACGCCTATGATGACGGTCCGTATTATGGCGGTCCCGCCTATTACAGTGGCCCCGCCTACTACGGCAACGGCCCCTATTACGGTCCGGGTCCGAACTATCAGTATCAGCGCTACGGCGGCACCGCCCCGTCCGAGCTCTGCGGCCAGGGCTACTATACAAACTGCTACTAGCTTCGGTGACGGAGGATTGACCACAACAGGCCGTCGCGCTTGCCGCGGCGGCCTGTTTTTGCTTTTGCTGCCGGGCGTTAACGCGCTCGCCATTGGTTTAGAGTAGTTTCAGTACCATGAGTGATTCGCTTGAGCGGCTATATCTGGCTGTGCTCGCGGCCAGGGACCTTGATCCAGAGACGTCGCGCACCGCGCGGCTGTATCAGCGCGGCCCGTCTAAAATGGCGAAGAAGCTCGCCGAAGAGGCCATCGAGGTCGCGATCGACGCGGTCAATGGCGACAGCCAGGCCGTCATCCGCGAAAGCGCCGACCTGCTCTACAATCTCACCGTGCTCTGGGCATCGGCGGGCGTACGCCCCGAAGACGTCTGGCGCGAGATGTCGCGGCGCGAGGACATGCTGGGCATCGCCGAGAAGCTGCCGAAATCGCCGATGAAGCTGCCCAAAGTTGCCTCACCAAGCATCTCCAGTCGGCGGCCTATTGTCGCGCTCGAGGGCCGCGCGGCGCGCAAGCGGCACTAGGCGCCACCGGATCGTCACAAAACTCACGATGGACAAATCCGTCCCATGGTGCTTCATCGCGGCGCCATGCTGAAACGTATCTACGACTGGTGCATCGACGCCGCCCACAAGCCCTACGCGCTCTGGATCATGGGTGCCGTGGCTTTCGCCGAAAGCTCCTTCTTTCCCGTTCCCCCGGACGTGATGCTGATCCCGATGTCGCTGGCGCGCCCGCAGCGCGCCTGGGTCTATGCGGCGGTCTGCACGGTGACGTCGGTAGTCGGCGGCCTGCTCGGCTACGCCATCGGCGCGCTGCTGTTCGACTCGGTCGGCCACTGGCTGATCCAGGTCTATGGCCTCGGCGACAAGGTCGACGCCTTCCGCGCCTCCTATGCCGAGTGGGGGGCGGTCATCATCCTGCTCAAGGGCCTGACCCCGATCCCCTACAAGCTCGTCACCATCACCTCGGGCTTTGCCGGCTACAATCTCGGCCTGTTCATCCTGTGCTCGATTATTGCGCGCGGCGGCCGCTTCTTCATCGTGGCGATCCTGCTCAACCGCTACGGCGACTGGATCCGGCAGAAGCTTGAGGAGCGTCTCGGATTGTGGGTCGCACTCGGCGCGCTGGTGCTGGTGCTCGGCTTCGTCGTCGCGATTAAGCTGATCTAGGATTTGGGTCCACAGCGCTTTGCCGCCACGCCAGCTTCGGTTACGGTTGCCGTCATGATGGTTCGATCCGGCAATCCGGCGGTGCGGCTCGGGACGCTGATGTCAGCGGTGCTGCTGCTCCTGCTCGCTGCCGGCGGGACCGGTTGGCCGCAATCCGCGCCGCCGTCGCTCGGCCTCCAGGAGCAGGGGCCCCAGGCCGCGCCGCCACCGTCGACGCCAGCTCCCTCGGCGCCGGCGCGCGAGGACAATCCCGGGCTGTTCAACGAGATGGGCAAGCTGTTCGACAAGCTGCCCTCGATCCTGCCGCCGATCAAAAGCCCCAGCGAAACCATGAATGATTTGTCGCGGCTGGCGAGGCCGTCGACCATGGTGTCGGGTCGCATGGCCTGCCCGATCTCCTCCAACGGCGCGCCCGATTGCAAGCAGGCCGCCGACCAGCTCTGCCAGAGCAAGGGCTACAAGGAAGGCAAGAGCCTGAACGCCGACTCAGCCGAGAAATGCTCGGCCAAGGTTTTGATTCCTGGACGGCAGCGCAAGCCGGACGACTGCCGCACCGATACTTTCGTGACCAACGCGCTGTGCCAGAACTGATGGCGCCGCGAGCAACTCTTGAAGGAGCGCCCATGAGCCGTACGGAGCAGGATTTCCTCGGACAGCGTGAAATCGCCGACGACATCTACTACGGCGTCCAGACCATCCGCGGGAAGGAGAACTTCCACATCACCGGCATTCCGATGAACCAGGAGCCTTACTTCGTGAAGGCGCTCGGTTACGTCAAGAAGGCCGCTGCCATGGCGAACCGCGACCTCGGCGCTGTCGATGCCAAGGTTGCGGACGCGATTATCCTCGGCTGCGACCGCGTCATCGCCGGCGACATGATGGATCAGTTCGTCACCGACTTCATCCAGGGCGGCGCCGGTACCTCGACCAACATGAACGCCAATGAGGTGATCGCCAATCTCGCGCTGGAATCGCTCGGCTTCAACAAGGGCGACTACCAGCACGTCAGCCCCAACGACCACGTCAATTACGGCCAGTCCACCAACGACACCTATCCGACCGCGTTTCGGCTGGCGCTGATCCTACGGCTTGAGAGCTACATGACGGCGCTGCGCCAGCTCCAGGAGGCCTTCTTCGCCAAGGGGCGCGAGTTCGAGCGCGTGCTGAAGATGGGTCGCACGCATCTCCAGGACGCGGTGCCGATGTCGCTCGGCGCCGAATTCCGCGGCTGGGGCACCACGATCGGCGAGGAAGTGGACCGCATCTCGGAAGCGCGCGCGCTGCTGCGCGAGATCAATCTCGGCGCCACCGCGATCGGCACGTCGGTGACGGCTGCCGTCGGCTATCCCAAGCTCGCGGTCCGGCATCTGAGTGCGCTGACCGGCGTCGACTTCATTCTCGCCGGCGATCTCGTCGAGGCGACGTCGGATACCGGCGCCTATGTGCAGCTCTCCGGCGTGCTGAAGCGCACCGCGAGCAAACTCACGAAGATCTGCAACGACATCCGCCTGCTCGCCTCCGGACCGCGCGCCGGCTTCAACGAGATCAACCTGCCGCAGCTTCAGCCGGGCTCCTCGATCATGCCTGGCAAGGTCAATCCGGTGATCCCCGAAGTGGTCAACCAGACCAGCTTCCTCGTCATTGGTCTCGATACCACCGTCACGCTCGCGGCCAGCGCCGGCCAGCTCCAGCTCAACGTGATGGAGCCGGTGATCTCGTTCGCGCTGTTCTTCTCGATCCGCACCATGGAGCGCGCCGTCAACAGCCTGCGCGAGAATTGCATCGTCGGCATCACCGCCAACGAGGAGCACACCCGCAACATGGTGCTGAATTCGCTCGGCATCGTCACGGTGCTGAAGCCGCTGCTCGGCTACAAGCAATGCGCCGAGATCGCGCGCGAGGGCTACAAGAGCGGCAAGTCGCTGCACCAGATCGTCGTGGTCGAGCGCAAGCTGCTGACGCAGGAAAAATGGGACGAGATGTTCTCGTTCGAGCGGCTGATCAATCCGGATATGATTGGGTAGGCGGTCCCTCCTCTCGTCATTCCGGGCTCGCGCTTCGCGCGCCCGGGAATGGCGGAAGAACGAATTCCGCGCGTTGGAATTGCGGTAACCGCATCCGTGGCGGTACCATAACGCAATACTTGACAGTGGAAAGATTGCCTTGTTGGTATGGTCTCCAACTCCAATTTGACCGCCAGAAGAGGATCGCTCCGCAATGTCCATGCTCGCTCTGTTCAAGGGACGCCTGTCGATCCCCGTGATCGGTTCGCCGCTCTTCATCATCTCGGTGCCCGATCTCGTCATCGCACAGTGCAAGGCAGGCGTGGTCGGCTCATTCCCGGCGTTGAATGCGCGGCCGCCGGAATTGCTCGACGAATGGCTGGCGCGGATCACGGAAGAGCTCGCGGCCTATGACCGCGCCCATCCTGACAAGCCGTCAGCGCCGTTCGCGGTCAACCAGATCGTGCACAAGTCGAACAACCGGCTCGACCACGACATGCAGCTCTGCGCCAAGTACAAGGTGCCGATGATCATCTCCTCGCTCGGTGCGCGCGAGGAGCTGAACCAGGCCGTTCACGGCTGGGGCGGCATCGTCTTCCACGACGTCATCAACCAGAAATTCGCCCACAAGGCGATCGAGAAGGGCGCCGACGGCCTGATCCTGGTCGCGGCCGGCGCCGGCGGTCATGCCGGCACCATCTCGCCGCTCGCCTTCGTTGCCGAGACGCGAAAATGGTTCGACGGCCCGATCGCGCTGTCGGGCGCGATCGGCAACGGCAAGGCGATCCGCGCCGCGCGCATTCTCGGCGCCGACTTCGCCTATATCGGCTCGGCTTTCATTGCGACCAAGGAAGCCAACGCCGTCGAGAAGTACAAGGAGATGATCGCGGGCTCGACGGCCGACGACATCGTCTATTCCAACCTCTTCACCGGCGTGCACGGCAATTATCTCAAACCGTCGATCCTGGCCGCCGGCATGGATCCGGAAAACCTGCCGACCTCCGATCCCTCCAAGATGAACTTCGGCACGGACGCCTCCGGTGAGCGCGCCAAGCCGAAGGCCTGGAAGGAGATCTGGGGCTCAGGCCAGGGCATCGGCAGCGTCGAGGGCATTGTGTCCGCGGCCGAGATGATCGCGCGCTTCAAGAAGGAATATGACGAGGCGATCGATCCGCCGTTGTGATGAATGCCGTCAACAGTGAACCCATGACCGCCATCTACCGCGTCGACGGCAACAGCGTCGTCACCAGCCCGGACGCCGCGGGTCCGTGGGATCGGCGCATGCAGCACGGCTCCGCACCGGCGTCGCTGGTGACATGGGCGGCCGAGCGGATTCCGACACAGGTCGCGATGCATATCGCGCGCGTCACCATCGATTTGATGCGCCCCGTACCGGTGGCGCCGCTCACGATTGAGACCGAGGTTTTGCGCGAGGGGCGCAAGATCCAGCTCTGCGAAGTCAAGCTGCTGGCCGACGGCGTGCAGGTCGTCGGCGCCACCGTGTTGAAGATCAAGTCGCAAGCGCAGGCACTGCCGGACGATGTGAAGGAATTGCCGGTGACCTTGCCGTCGCCGGAGGACTCGCTGGTCGAGGATGGCCATGCCGCTACCAGCCCCTTCGTGCGCTCGGTTTCGATGCGCGCCGCGCGCGGCCGTTTCGGCCAGGCCGGCGCCGGCGCGATCTGGTTTCGTGTCGACCATCCGCTGGTCGAAGCCGAAGCCGTCTCCCAGGCGATGCGCGCCGTGGTCGCCGCCGATTTCTCCAATGGCACCGCCTCGACGCTCGATTTTCGCGTCTGGACCTTCATCAACGCCGATCTCACCGTGAACTTTGCGCGCCAGCCGGTCGGCGAATGGATCTTGCTCGACGGCGAGTCCTGGATCGGTCCTGATGGCGCTGGCCTTGCGATGTCGCGGCTCGCCGACCGCCAGGGCTATTTTGGCCGCGCGGTGCAGAGCCTGGTGATCGAGAAGCGGTAGGCAGCAGGGTTAATCCCGCATAGCTCCGCACCGGCGCCCTTAACGGCAGATTAACCATCGCCCGCCAAGAATCCCCTCACGGCCGCCAATCGGACCGAGAGGGACAGGCGATGGACTTCGATATTCTCAACTCCAAGACTCAGGCTTCGCTGGATGAGATCCGCGTCCGTGTGGCACACGCGCTGGCCCGTCATCCGCTTTGCCGCAATGTCCGCTTCGACATCGTCAGCGTTCCCCGCACGCGCCGCGGCGGCAATTGGACGGTGACGCTGCAATCGGTCGAGCCCCGCGCGGTCTGGGAGGCCTCCGAGATCGTCGCCGACATCCAGGACGCCTACGATCTGGCGCTAGCCGCCTGATTTCACTTCGGTTTTCGGCCTGGTCGCCACAGGCATGGTGATTGTCGCAGCCGAGGCACACCCAAGCCTTAATTAGCGCCCTTTTTCCGGGCAACGTTAACAACATCGTGAAGCGGCCGCTCCCGGAGAGACGTTTGTCCAGAGCCATCACCATCATCGTGCTGACCTGCTTCCTCGTCCTGGGCGCCGCCACCACCGCCATCCTCGGCCGCGACAGCGTGCCCAGCGTCAGCGCCGAGATGATCAGCCAAATCCCCGCGCCCAAAGCGCTCGCCGCCAACCGCGCGGCCAAGGCCGATCGGCTGGTTCCGACGCTGGCGCTCGCCTCTGCTGCGATCGAGCCGGTGCAGGTTCCAGCCGACAAGCTTTCGCAGGCGCCGGTGCTGACCGAGCCGCTGCGCCAGGCCTTTGCCGCGGCCACGCCGTCTGATTTCCCGATGCCCAAGGCCAACGTCAACGAAGCGCCCGCCGTTGCGGAAGCTCCCGCCCCGGTCGAGGCTCCGGCCAAGCCGAAGGTCGTCGCAAAGCCGCAGCCGCAAAAATCCTACTCGCTGCTCTCCGACGTGCAGATCTCCGGCATCAAGGATCGGCTGAAGCTGTCGTCGTCGCAGGAATATTACTGGCCCTCGGTCGAAACCGCGCTGCGCAACGTCGCCCGCAAGATCCAGGCGAACAGGCTTTCGAACCCGAATGTGCAGGGCGTACCGATCGATCCGAATTGCGACGAGGTCCAGCAGCTGAAATCGGCCGCGATGCCGCTGTTGTTCCAGCTGCGTGACGACCAGAAAGAGGAAGTGCGCAAGCTCGCCCGCATCATCGGGCTGGAAAAGGTCGCACAACAGATCTGACGCGCAGGTTCCTCAAGGGAACCGCGCGCGCATCAGGAACATCCGGCAATCGACAGGCGTTGCCCGCTCCAAACAGGAGTGGACCAATGCGCGCCTCGACAGCCTATTTCGTCGGTGCCGGATCGATCGTCGCCGCCATCGCCATTGGTCTCGGCGGCGGCATCGTCGCCGGCAACATCATGCAACCGATCGCGCCCAAGCAGGGGCCGGACAACAGCAGGATGGCGCAGCGCGCTGAGGCGGCCGCCGCCACAACCACAACGAACGCGCCGCCGGCGCGCGTCCAATATCTCGCCGGCTCGCAAACCTTTGGCGCGGTGACCGCCACGCCCGCGCAGGCGCGTGACGAGGCAAAGCCTGAGGTGAAGCCCGACCCGCAGGCCGTTCAGGCGAAGGCAGAACCGCCGGCGCCGCCAGCTCCGCAGACCGCCGCGGTCGAGCCGCCGAAGCCGGCCCCGGCATCGCCTCCGCAAGTTGCAAAACCCGTCGAGCAGCAGGCATCGACCGAGCCGGCGTCCTCGCCTGACAACGCCTATGCCAAGGCCAGAGATTCTGACGTGAAGCGTGCAGCGTCCGAGCGGCGACGCGCGGAGCGGCGCGAGCGCTGGGCCGAGCGCCGTCATTATGACACGCGCACGACGCGCGACCCGACCGATTGGGATGACGTCGCGCGCAGCGTTCGCGCCGATTCCGACGCACGTGATGTTGTCGTGAGCCGACCGCGCAACGGTTTCAGGTTGTTCGGTCCGGACGACGATTGATCGGAGCTGGTTGAGCGTCACGCCGCGCACGCGATCGTGAGCGGCGGTTCGTTCTCCGGACGCGCCTGCCGCAAATTTCAACTTCCGGATGATGCTGGTCCAAGGCATGATTGACGCAGCCAGCCAGAGGCCGCGTCATGGGAGTAGCGCTGCTAGCTTGGGGACGCTTCTTCGGTCCGCGCGGCGAACGCGTGACCGTGCCGGCGCCGGTCGACGGACACGGCGCGCCATGGTTGCTTGATTTCCTCGCGACACACTTGCGCGCGCTGCGCAATGTCGGCTTCACTGCGATCCAGCTGCCTCCAACGTCGAAGGCGCAAGGCGGCGCGGGGCCGGGCTGTGACGGCTATGGCGTGTTCGATCCGCGCGACATCGGCAGCAAGAACCAGCAAAACTCTCTCGCCACGCGCTACGGCCCCAAGGCGTCGCTGACGCGTCTGGTTGCCGTCGCACACGCCTGCGATATCGACGTCTATCTCGATCTCGTTCTGCATCAGCGCATCGGGGAGAATGGCGGGCCTGGCGTGTTTCGCTATCTCGGCGCGGACGGCCACACGCTGAACGGCAGACGCACCACCGCGCCCGGCTGGTTTCGCGGCGTGCCGCCGGACAATCTGCCCGACGATGACGTGCCGAGCCCGCCCGACGATTTTCCGTTCGGTCGCGAATTGTCCTACCAGCATTGCCGACCGCCGCGCGTGACAATCGAGGATGCGCTCGATTTCGGCGAATGGGTGTTCCGCACGACTGGCGCGGACGGCGCGCGCTTCGACGACGTCAAAGGCACCTGGGCACCCTTCGTTCGCGAATTCATGACCCACGGAATCATGGCATCGAAATTCTTCTACTCGGAGTTTTTCGACGGCAATCGCGCGATCCTCAATGGCTGGGCGACGCAGTCGCCGCTGAGCGGCCGCTCGCTCGTGGCCGACTTCCCGATGCATTGGGCGCTGCAATCGGCCTGCGACGGCGGCAGTGCCCGCGTGCTCGACGGCGCCGGCTATACCAGCTGGCGTCCCGATCTCACCTGCACCTTCGTCGACAATCCTGATACCGATACCTCGCCGGGCCAGCAGGTCATCAGCAACAAGCTGCTCGCCTACGCCTTCCTGCTCTCGATCGAAGGCTATCCCTTCGTCTACGGCAAGGACTACTTTCCGCCCAGCGTCTGGCCGGGCGCCTACGGACTGAAGCGGTGGATCGACAATCTGATCTGGGTCCACGAGCACCTCGCCAACGGGCCGACCAGCACGCGGTTTCTCGATGACAAGGTCGTGGTGCTGGAGCGGGCCGGCACTCCTGGTCTCCTGACTGCGCTCAATTTCGACACGATGAACGCGCGCCCGATCAGTTGCCAGACCGCGTTCGGAGCCAACGTCCAGTTGCACGACTACACCGGTCATCACGACGACATCCGGACTGACGGGAATGGCGTCGCGAGCTTCACGATTCCGAGCAACGCTTTCAGCAAGGGCCAGAGCTATCTGTGCTTCTCGCGCGCCGGCCTGAATTTTGCGTCGGTCCGCCACGCGCGCCACACCACGCAGACCATCTTGGGTGCTGCCGATCTCGATACGCCGCCGGCGACCAATGCCGAGATGGAGACGGGACGAATCTGGGTGGAGCAGGGCAGCAAGATCACACTGCGGGTTGGCCTCGATCGGCACGGCGTGCCGGCAGATGGCGCGCTCAAGGTCACCGTCACCGACGCGCAAAGGCACGGCGTGGTCGAGGCACTGTGCAGCGACGACCATGTCAGCGCCGAAGGCACGGCCGGCGCGGCGGGCGAATATCATATCCGCGTCGCGGGCCGGCAGTTGCCGGACCACGGCGCCGCTTTTTCGATCGACGTCACCTACCTTGCCCCACAAATCGTTTGAGAGGGAGCCCCATGTCGTTTGATCATATGTCATTGCACTTGCTGTGGACGTCAGTCGACAGCCTCATCGCCGCCTTTGCGTTGTCGTTCATCGTGCCGCGGCGGCATGCGCTGCCGCTTGCGCTGATGTTCGGCCTCTGCGACGGGTTCGGCTCGGCACTCGGGATCAGTGTGCCGCTCGCGGGCGGATTTGCTGCGTTCGTGCTGATGGCGTCTGGCGGAGCGCTTTTGGTGCGCCATCCGATCGCGCGACGTGTTCTGAATGCGCCGGGCTGGCTCTATGTGTTGCCGCCGCTGCTGGCAATCGACAATGTGGTGTCACACACGTCCGATCCGCCGGCGCTTGCTGCGCTGTCGAGCGCGATCATGGCCGGCCTCGGCTTTACCTGCGGAGCCGTCGTGCAGAACTGGTGGCGCGCAGGCTTGCGCGATACCCGACCGCTTGCGGCGGCTTGCCTGACCGCGGCCGGCCTCCTGGCATGGGGAGCCTAATCATGGTCGCCTCCGTCACGACCCGCAGCTACGACCTGGCCAGAACCGGCGCGAACAATTCCGAGACGGTGCTGACGGCGACCGCCGTCCGCACCAAGGGCATCGTCAAGCTCTTCAGCATTCCCATACCCGACGATCCCCGGCTCGAGGCGCAGCCGCTCGCAGTCGGCGGCGTGCGGACGCTCGATGGCAAGACCCGCGACCTGATCTTCCAGGCCACCATGGGCAATTGGGTCTATGCGTTCGACGCGGTGACCGGCGAGAAGATCTGGGCGACCAATCTCGGCCGTCCGATCGTCGGAACGCCGGCCATCGACGGCCACATGACCAACGTCGATTGGGGGATCCTCTCGACCCCCGTCATCGACGAGGCCGCCGGCATCCTTTATGCCTGCGCCTGGGTCAGCGACGACGGCAGCGTCGCCAAGGGCCGGCATTTTCTTGCAGGCCTGCGGATCAGAGACGGCTCGATGGTGCATGGGCTGCTCAATCTCGAAGGCGCGGTTTACACCCCGCCGGGCGGCCTCCCGGTGCAGAAATTCGTCTCGGCCCAGCGCAAGCAGCGCAGCGCGCTGACGCTGACACACAACCATGTGCTGATACCCTTCGGCACGATCGCGGAAACGTCGAAGACGGCGCGGGGGTGGCTGATCGCCGTCGACGTTCACGCCTGGCATCTCGCGGCCGCGTGGTGCTCAACCGTGACCGGCATCGGTGGCGGGTTGTGGCATAGCGGGGCGGGTCCCGCGGTCGCTCCCGACGGCTCGATCTACGTCATCACCGGAAACGGCGCATTCTCGCCGCAGCATGGCGATTTCGGCGAGAGCATCGTGCGGCTCGCGCTGCACACCGGAGCTCACGCGCATTTCGAGGTGTTATCGTGGTGGTCGGCGTGGACCGATGCCAATCGGGTCGGCGCTGCCGCCGTCGCTGCGATCGACGACGATGATGATGAGCACGCGCTGCCGTCCAACGTCTCGCTGACCGCGGTGGTCGGTCATGCCAGGCGGATGGGAATGGCTTTGAAGCCCATTCATGCCCGTGAAATGGCGCATGTCGCGGTGACGTCCGGTCCCGACGAGATGGATGCGCAGATCGCACCGGTCGTGGCGCATCATCTGGAAGCGATGAACGAATCGATGTGGAGCGATCAGGACTTTGGATCGGGCGGTCCGGTCTATGTCGCCACGTCCCAGGCCGTGCTCGCGGCCGGCAAGGATGGCATCCTCTACACCGGCAATGCCGAGGCGCTCGGCGACACGCAAGCCGCCGATCTTGCGGCAGGCCACTTCGCGGCGAACTACGCCAAGCTGCGCATGCCGCCGATCCTCTATACCTATTTCGATCCCGCCGTGCCGCCGGCGCCGGCCGCGCCGACGGAGTTGAATCTGTTTCCGGGCGGCGCGACCCGGCACCTGCACGGCACGCCGCTGCTGTTCTCGTCCACTGCCCATGGCGTGATGCATTTCGTCGGCGGCGAGAACAGTGCGTTGCGAGCGTGGTCGATCGCGGCCGATGGCACCACGACCTATCTCGCCGGATCCAACGAGATCGCCTCGCCGCAGTCGCCGCGTCCGTCGGGCGGCATGCCCGGCTGGAGCATCACGCTCGCCGCCAACAACGGCGCTGATGCCGTCATTGTGGCGATGGTCCCTTACAAGGACAGCAACATGCTGCTGAGCCCGGGCCGCTTTCTGGTCTATGATGCGCAGAATTTCGCCACCAATCCGGACGGCTCCCACCGACTCCAGGTGATCTGGGATAGCGAGAATTGGGGCCCGGAACACGCCTTCTTGCATCCGAAGTTCAACCGTCCGATCGTCTGGCAGGGCCGGATCTATCGCCCGACCTATGAGGGACGTATCGATGTTTACGGATTGACGGACTGACGCCGTCGTGGCGCGCTATCAAGATTTGGACTCCAGCCAACGCGGCGTCTTCGACCGCGGCGCGGGGGAAATAGCCGATCAGGACGACACGTCCACCCGCGGCGGCGGATATCGCCGGGCCAGCATCGACAGCGACAGGCGCCGCTCGTCCTCCGGTAACTCGCGCCAGGCCAGCACCAGCGACCGCTTCCAATCGCCGACGCCGAAATCCATCGCCTCCCATTTCTGCGGCTCGGGTGCCTCGAGGCCCCGGACCCAGACGAAATAGCGGGGAAGGCCGTCGGCGTCCGTGTCGGTCGTGCGTCGCCTGGCCATCGGCTGCTCGCTGCATCAATATCGCTGCGATAGGATATAGGCATCGGCGCGGTGAAGTCGAACGCCTTGCCGCAGGCTTGGTGACGCCGGGCTGGCCAATGAGTGCGGTGGGCGAAAGATATGGACGAAATCGCGATCGACGCTTGGCGTGACGCTTTGGACGTGATGACGAGGTTCGTCGGCTCCTGGTCGTTCGACCGGGTAATCGAAGGGCAGGCCACGATGCGGGGCATCGCGGTCTTCACGCCCCTGGACACGGAGAGGCTGGTCTATCGGGAGCAGGGAGATCTGACGCTCGCGAACGGCACCGCGTTGCAGGCAGAGCGTGAATACATCTTCGCCAGCCGCGACGGCGGCTTCGAGGTCTTCTTCAAGGAGAACCCACCGCGGCTGTTTCACGTCATCTCATTGTCTGCCTCTCTGAGAGGAGAGCCCAGCGGCAGCGCGGGCCATCTGTGCAATCGCGACTATTATCAATCGACCTACAGCTTCCTGGCCGATGGTCGCTTCGTCATTCGTCACGTGGTGTCAGGTCCACGCAAGGACTATACGATGGTGACGACCTACACGCGCCTCGCCGCCCCCGTCACGGCCAGAGCTCGCAAGTCGCAACCCGGTTGATGTCGGCGAGCCGGCGGTTGGCATCGCCGTTGAGGTCGATGCTCGCCATCAGCGTCAGCAGGCGGTGATAGGCGCTATCGGCGACTTCGACCGGCAGCGGGGCCTCGTCAAACGCCTCGACATAGCCGCCGACAAGATTGCCCAGGAGACGGCAGAGCCCGCGCTGGGCGGGGTCATCCCGGCCGAGCGTTTCGAGCTTCTGCTGAAAAATCCGGAAGGTCCGCAAACCGTGGTGTTGTTCGGAAAGCCACGCGTGCAGGTCGTTCATATGAGCCTCTTCGAGTTACGGAAGAAGCTACCGGCTTATACAGTGGGGATGTGACAATTGCTAGGAAGGGGGGCGATGCGCGGCCGAAATAGTCTCAATCAATCCAAAACGCCAGATGCCCTCGACAGTTGTGTTGCGAAAAAATATCATCCCTGATAGAGAAGGCGGGCCCTATATTTTAGTCTGACGAATCTCATTTTCGCGACCATTGCCGATACCAAAGGAATTGATGCTCGAATGTCTGCGGCCTGACCCCGTTCGCTGATCTCTGCGACGTTTTCCGTGAAGGCCACGGGATTTTCAGCGGTGCTTTTTTGCGGACGCCCGATGCGATCGTCGCCGGCGGCGAGGATGAACGCGTCGCTTCCGGTCGTGCGTTTCAACAAATTTATTGACGGGAGGGGCTGCCAATGTCGACGAACGGTGCTTGGTGTCGATCGAAGTTTTCCTGGTTGTTACCCATGGTGTTTGCAGCGGGGTTGGCGGTCGCCGTCGCGGCCGGCGCGGGTATGGCGGCAGACCAGACAGTCTCGAGGCTGCTCGCGGCCAACGACGTATCCATCCTGTTTCCGCCGCCCAAAACGGCGGTCGACATGGCCAATCTGATTGCGCTGTCCGATCTCGCCGGTCCGACGGGATCTCCGCAGCGGCTCTGGTCGGATGACGATTTCGCGCGCTTTCTCGCTCTTACGGAGAGCCCCGAATTTCCGGGCGTGCCGGATTCCGGCGTAAGCCGAATTCACTTGCCTGATGGAGTGAAAAACATCGGCGCCTGGTTCGTGTCCGGCATTCGGATCGACCCGGGTGCGCCGGGCCTTTCCCAGGAGATCATCGCGCAGTTTGGCAGGCGTCCGCAAATCCGCCTTATCGTTCAGCCGGTGACGAACGGGCCTAACGGTGTCAAGGTTCACGACATCGCGGGCCACCTGCTCTTCGATTTCACTCTTGATCCGGATCCAGCCCTCGACGGTTGTGAGCCTTTCAAAAGAGCGAAGCCTGATGACGAGGCGTTCAGGGACGTCATTCGCGACGTCGTAGCACTTCGCGATCAGCTGGCGGCTGGAAAGTTCGGCGGGGTCAAGGTGGTGACCGCGGGTGACATGAATGTGCATCCGGGCCTTGTGGGACCCTCCGCAAGGTCGTTTCGCGATGCGCTGAAGGCCATGCTCGAAAAGCATCTTGAGCGGAAGCGCTTCAACGCCATGGCTGTCGCCGCTGTCGAAGTCGCGGAACCATGGGTCTTCGTGTCGATGTTGAGGCCGGAGGCCGCCTTCATACCGGTCCCTGGCCCTACGCTCGATGGCATGCACACTGCCGAGATGTTCAGTGTGATCGGTGGCAAGCATGTCGTCCCGCAGCCGGCGACCAACAATCAAAATCCGATCACCTGCCGTAACGCCACGCTACAGAAACCGCCGCTGCCCGTCGCCGATCGCAAGGGCGTTTCGACCTCCGAGTTCATCGACGGCAACGTCGCCGACAGCCGTGTCCTCGAGATCGTCAACATCATTGCCGATACGAAGCAAAGTCAGTTCTTCAATACCGATTGCGTGAGCTGCCACACCGAGACGGCACAACCATTGGCGAGGAACGTCAAGAATTTCGCTGTCCCCGGCGTGAGCAAGGCGGTGTTGCCGAAGGAGACCTGGAACGTTCGCAATTTCGGATGGTTCCCGTCGTTTCAAAAGGGCGGCGTGGCGCCGACGATCACGCGACGTGCTGCCGCTGAGACGGCCGATGTGGTGTCCTTCATCAACAGCCAGCTGCTGGACAGATAGTGCAGCGGCATATTGCCGGCAGCAAGCGTGCCGGCGCGGTTGAATAACGGGAGAGGCGAATGGGCTCGTTCTGGAGGCGTTGGCCCTGCGTGTCGGGGCTGGTGGCTCTCGTCCTCGCAATCGTCGCGGCGGCGCTGGGCATGGCCTATTTCGTGCCGAACCAGCTCCGCAACATTGCGCTCGAGATCAAGGGCAAGGCGGATCTCGTGGCGCAGCTGTTGCCGGCCACGCTTCCGGCGCCTTCCAAAATTGAGCAAGCCTATTGGCTGCCGCAGAACTGGAGCTGGCAGCAGCGCTACTGGTTTCACCATACGCCCCAGGGCACGACGACGATTCCGGTCCCCTATCAATGGTTCCTGGCGCTGGAGCGGCCGGAGCTGTCGCTGTGGTCTCACAAGAAGCTGACGGACGACGACTATCTGCGTCGCCTCGGATTCATTCCGAGCCCCAGCTCAAAGGATTTCACCGGCAACGCGGCCCGATATGGCTATGGCGGCGATGCGTCCAACACAGCCGCCCAGCCCGGCTGGACTCCAGGCTTGCCGGACAATCCCGACGGACTGCCCGTCGGTTTCGCGCGACTCCAGAACGGGACCGATCCGACCACCGGCGAGCCGTATGAGGATCAGCTCGGCTTGACCTGTGCCGCCTGTCACACCGGCCATCTCGAATACAAGAATGTCAGTATCCAGTTCGACGGCGGGCCGGCGATGGTCAATCTCCACGAGGTCGAAAGGGCGATCGGCCTGTCGATCGGTTACACGTTGAAAATACCGTTCCGGTTTGATCGCTTCGCCGGCAAGCTGGAAGAGATCCAGGGCCATGCCGTCGATCGGTCAAAGCTCAGGAAGGATCTGGAGCAGACGCTCGATACGATCGCGAAACAGGCCGGTCTCGAATCAGAACTCCTGGCAGCTCAAGGTGCCGACAACCTGGACGAAGGGTTTGGCCGCCTCGATGCGCTCAACCGGATCGGAAACCAGGTCTTCTACACGAACTTTCTGAACACGAAGACCTTGAAGCTTTCTGATCCGCTCGTCGCAGGCAACTTCGCACGCCATGATGCTCCGGTGAGCTTTCCGCCGATCTGGGACACGCCGCATTTCCTGTGGGCGCAGTACGATGCCTCGGTGCTCAACGAGCTGGTCCGTAACGCCGGCGAAGCGCTCGGCGTCAGCGCCAGGATCAACATGACCGCGGCCGCGCCAGGGCGCCCGCTGTTCGGCTCGTCCGTCAGCATGGCGAACATCGCCCAGTTTGAAGAATTGCTGCGGGGTAGCGATCCTTTCAAGTCGAGCGGGCCGGGCGAGCCGAAATTCGACGGCCTCGTCGCGCCGAAATGGAAGGATGCGCAGGCCAAATTTCCGGGCGACGCCGCCTGGGCGATCAAGGACGAACTGGTCGGGAAAGGCCGCGACCTCTATCGCGCGCATTGCTTCGAATGCCATCGCGGCCCGGTTAACGACGCAGAGTTCGACAAGAAGTGGCCGGACGATTCGTTCTGGAAGGCGGACAACCCGGACCGCGCCGCGAAGAACGAGAAGAACTGGATCGAGATCGGAGGGCGGCACTATTTCAACGTGGTGCAGGTGCCGGTGTCGGCGATCGGGACCGACCGTCAGCAATCCCGCGTCCTCACCGAACGCCGCGTCCGCCTGCCTGCGGCGCTCGGCCTCGCGCCGATCGATGATTTGAACAAGGCCGGTGATTGCCACCTGCTGTCCGAGGAGGCGTCGGACACGCCATTCGTGCTGGCGCTGATGGACGTCGTCGGCAAGACCATCGAGCAATGGTACATCGCCAACGGTACGCCCGACGAGATCAGGCAAAAGATGTCGGGCCCCCGGAAGAATTGCCAGAACCCGCATGTCTTCGTTGCGGCCCGCGCGAGCAGCACCGGGAAGGACTTTCTGGCCATTGTGCCTCATTACCGCGCGCGTCCTCTCGACGGCGTGTGGGCGACGGCGCCCTATCTGCACAACGGCTCGGTGCCGACGCTGAGGGACATGTTGCTGCCCCAGGACAAGCGGCCGGCGTCGTTCTATGTCGGCAGCCGCGAATTCGATCCCGTCAATGTCGGCGTTGTCACGAAGACCCGCGACGGTGACGCTTGCGCGGCCGGCCTGACCAATTTCGACGTATCGCTGCTCGGAAACAGCAACGGTGGACATTCGTTCGAGGGCAAGGAGACCGACATCAGGAAGCTACCGCCCGGCGTCATCGGCCCGGAGTTGACCGACGACGAGCGGCGCTCGCTGGTCGAATATCTGAAGACGCTGTAGGCGAGTCCGCCTTCGCCAAGGCTTCGGCGGGACAGCCTTCGCTGCTTCGCTCCGATAGTGTGGGGGGCTCGCCTAGCCGTAGCTGCGAGAACTGGTGCCCCTGGCCGGAATCGAACCAGCACTCCTTGCGGAACTCGATTTTGAGTCGAGCGCGTCTACCAGTTCCGCCACAGGGGCCCTCGGTCGGCCCCAGGACGGAGCCTCGCGAAGCCGGCGGACTATAGCCATGGAACAGGCGGGGTCAACCCGCGCCAAAGTGATCCCGGGCGTTCTCGACAGGGCTGCGGGCCGGGGTTAGAGGCTTAGAGCGTTTTCGAGCGAAGTGGATACCGGTCAAGAAAACGCGTCAAAATAAGAATCTACGCCAGACCCATCCGACGAGGCCGCCGTGACGACCCAGAGTGCCGCTATACCTGCGTTCAAACCGGCTGCCGGCAGCGCTGCGCTGACCGCCTCGCTGGCCGTCACCCTGATCGCGGCGGCGACGATCGCGGGCGCCTGGTTCTTCCAGCTCGTGCTGGAGATCCTGCCCTGTCCGCTCTGCCTGGAGCAGCGCTACGCCTATTATCTCGCGATCCCGCTCGGCGCGCTCACCGTGCTGGCGGCGCGGAGCGGCGCGCCGCGGCCGCTGCTGCTCGCAGGCCTGGCGATCCTGGCGCTGGCGACGCTCGCCAATGCCGGGCTCGGCACCTACCATTCCGGCGTCGAATGGGGGTTCTGGAAGGGGCCGACCGATTGCAGCGGTCCGGTCGTCAATCTCGGCAGCGCCGGCGATCTCTTGTCGCGGCTCGACACCGTCAAGGTGGTGCGCTGTGACGAGGTGCAGTGGCGCTTCCTTGGCCTCTCGCTCGCCGGCTACAACGTGCTGATCTCGCTGCTGATGGCTGTGATCGCCGCCTGGGGCTTTGTGCGAACGGCGAGCCGCTAGAGCACGCTCGCGCCTTCGTGCTGGAAGCCGAGATAGCTCGCCGCCACCCGCTCGTTCGCGGCGATGTCGCTGGCCTTGCCGCTGAGCACGAACTCGCCGAGCTCCATCACGTAAGCCTGGTCGGCGATCTTCAGCGCGGCCTGCGCATTCTGCTCGACCAATAGCACCGAGACGCCGCTGGCGCGCAGCTCGGCGACGATGCGGAAAATGTCGGCGACGATGATGGGCGCGAGGCCGAGGCTCGGCTCGTCCAGCATCAACAGCTTCGGCTCGCCCATCAGCGCGCGGCCCATCGCCAGCATCTGCTGCTCGCCGCCGGAGAGCGTGCCGGCGAGCTGCTTGCGCCGCTCCTTCAGGCGTGGAAACAGCGCATAGACCCGCTCCATCGAAATCTTCGCCCTGCTCCGCTCGATGCGGAAGGCACCGAGCTCGAGATTGTCCTCCACATTCATGGTCACGAACAATTCGCGGTGCTCTGGCACGAGACCAAGCCCCATCGCGACGCGGTCCTCGATGTCGAGCCGGGCGAGGTCTTGCCCAGCAAAGGCGACGCGGCCCTTCAGCGGCAGGATGCCCATGATCGCGGAGAGCAGCGTGGTCTTGCCGGCGCCGTTGGCGCCGACGATGGTGACGATCTCGTTCTCGCCGACTTCGAGCGAGACCGAGCGCACCGCTTCGACCTTGCCATAGGCGACATGCGCGTCGGTGACGGACAACAGCGCGCTCATGCCGCCACTCCGAGATAGGCCTTGATCACTTCGGGATTGGTCTTGATCGTGGCGGGCGTGCCTTCCGCGATCTTGGTACCGAAATCGAGCACCACGATGCGGTCGGCCAGGTTCATCACAAAACCCATGTCGTGCTCGACCAGCAGCACGCTCATGCCGCCGTCGCGCAACTCGCGCAGCAATTTCGCGAGCTGTTGCTTCTCCATGTGGCGGAGGCCGGCCGCGGGCTCGTCGAGCAGCAGCAGCATCGGATCGACACAGAGCGCGCGCGCGATCTCGACGATGCGCTGCTGTCCGAGCGACAGCGAGCCTGCGAGCTGGTGCATCTGCTCGGTGAGCCCGACGCGCTCGATCTGGCGCGCGGCTTCCGCGAGCAGTTTTGCTTCGTCGGCACGATCGAGCCGCAACATCGAGGCGATCGGGCCGGACTGGCCGCGCAGATGCGCGCCGATCGCGACGTTCTCCAGCACGGTCATGTCGGGCACCAGCTTGACGTGCTGGAAGGTGCGGGAAATGCCGAGCTTGACGATCTCCTGCGGCGGTGCGCGATCGACCTTCCTGCCAAGCACGGAGATCGAGCCGGAGGTTGCCGACAGCACGCCGGTGATCAGGTTGAACGTCGTGCTTTTGCCCGCGCCGTTCGGTCCGATCAGGGCGACGATCTCGCGGGCCTGGACGTCGAAGGAGACGTTGTTGACCGCAATCACGCCGCCGAATTGTTTGCGGGCCTTCTCGACCTGGAGCAGCACGCTGGACTGACCCGGCGAGCGGGTGCGCGCCTCGAGCTTCAGCGAGGTATCCGGCTTCTTGCCACTGCTGCGCTCCGGCAGGAACGACATCAGCCAAGGCCAGACGCCGCCGGGCGCGAGTTGAAGCAGCGCCACCAGCATGATGCCGAATACGATGGTCTCGACCTGGCCGGAGCCGGGCAGGATCAGCGGCAGATAGCTTTGCAGCACTTCTTTCAGGATCACGACGATGGCCGCGCCGAGCACGCCGCCCCAGACATAGCCGGCGCCGCCGACCACCGCGATGAACAGATATTCGATGCCAGCCTGGGCGCCGAACGGCGTCGGGTTCACTGCGCGCTGGAGATGGGCGTAGAGCCAGCCCGAGAGGCCGGCGAGCACCGCAGCGTGGATGAACACCAGCAGCTTGGCGCGTGGCGTCTGCACGCCGAAGGCTTCGGCCGCGACATGGCCGCGCCGCAGCGCGCGAATGGCGCGGCCGGTGCGGGAGTCCAGGAGGTTCATCGTCAGCAGCGCGGAGAGGATCACCGCAACCCAGATCGCGAAATAGATCGTGCCGGGATCGAGCATCCTGAACGATCCGATCGACAGCGGCGGGATCGCCGAGATGCCGTCGTTGCGCCCCAGAAATTCCAGCTTGCTGAAGAGGTAGAACAGGCCAAGGCCCCAGGCGAGCGTGCCGAGCGGCAGATAATGGCCGGAGAGGCGGACGGTGACGAGGCCGAGCAGCACCGCCAGCAATCCGCTGACCACCAGCGACAGCGGCAATGTCAGCCATGGCGACAAGCCGTAAGTTGTCGTCAGCACTGCGGTCGTGTAGGCGCCGAAGCCGACGAACGCTGCTTGTCCAAAAGAGGTCAGGCCTCCGACGCCGGTGAGCAGCACGAGGCCCATCGCGACGAGGGCCGCGAGGCCGATATTGTCGAGCAGCACGATCCAGAACGGTGGCATGCCCGGAACAAACGGAATCGCCGCCATCAAAGCTGCGAAGATGAGGATGGGAAGCCGGCTCTGCATCTTCGCCTCAGTCCTTCTCTTCCTCGACCGCGGGGGCTGCGAGCGAGCGCAGCAGCAGCACGGGGATCAAGAGCATGAAAACGATCACCTCCTTGTAGTTGGAGGCATAGAAGGACGAGAACGCCTCGACGATGCCGACGAACAGCGCCGCAATCGCGGTCAGGGGATAGCTGACGAGGCCACCGATGATCGCAGCGACAAAGCCCTTCAGGCCGATCAGGAAGCCCGAGTCGTAGTAGAGCGTCGTGATCGGCACGATCATGATTCCCGACAGCGCGCCGATCACGGACGCCAGCAGGAAGGCGATCTGTCCCGACAGCGTGGTGCGGATGCCGGCAAGCCGCGCGCCGAGCCGGTTGACGGCGGTGGCGCGCAGCGCCTTGCCGTACAGCGTCAGGCCGAAGAACAGCCACAGGCCGACGATGAAGGCGATGGTGATGCCGTAGACCGTCAGGCTCTGGCCGGTGAAGCGCAGCGCGCCCGCGGTGAAGGCGCCGGACAGCACCGCCGGCCCGCGCTGGCCTTCGGCGCCGAAGAACAGCAGGCCCAGGCCCTGGAGCGCCAGATGCACGCCCACCGATGCGATCAGCAGCACCAGCACCGAGGTGTGCGCCAGCGGCTGGAACGCGATGCGGTAGAGGAACAGGCCGATCATCGCGACGATCAGAAGCGACAGCGCAATGCAGACCGCGACCGGCGGCTTCTGGCCGGCGAAATAGATGGTCGCGGCCAGAACGATCGCTGGCAGCACGATATTGGCGAGCATGCTGCGCATGATCAGCCGGCCATGCAGCGTTTTGCGCGCCACGAACAGGTCGAAGGCGAGGGCGACGATGCCCATGGCCAGCGCCAGCTTGGCCGTGCCGGGCATCTGGCCCGAGGCCAGCGACGCATAGGTCAGCGCGCCATAGGTGACGAACTCGCCCTGGGGGATCAGGATGACGCGGGTGACGGCAAACACCAGCACCAGCGCCAGGCCGAGCAGCGCATAGATCGCGCCATTGGTAATGCCGTCCTGCAGCAGGAACAGCATGATGGTGGTGTTCAAGACCGGACGCTCCCCCTCAAAGATTAAGGACCCGGTCCCGCGATCGCGGTGGACGGTCCGCTCACAGCCATTGAAAAACGCTGACGATATTTGATATGGTCCATAACAATTATCAAATATAATCTCAAGGGTGGCGGCCGACCCCCGCCGAATTTAGCGGGAATGCGAGCATGAGGCGATGACCGTTTCCAAAACCGCCGAAAAGTCCTCTGAAAAGCCGCCCGACGCGGCCAAGGGCCGCAAGGACGCGCCCGAGGGCCTGCCCGAAGCCCTCCAGCTCGGCGAGCTGTCCGAACAGCTCGGCTATGTGCTCAAGCGCGCCCAGCTCAAGGTGTTCGAGAACTTTTTGCGCTGCATGGCCTCGCTCCAGCTGACGCCGGCGCAGTTTTCCGTGCTGCTGCTGGTGGAAAAGAATCCTGGCCGTAACCAGACCGAGATCGCCTCCACCCTCGGCATCCTGCGCCCGAACTTCGTCGCCATGCTCGACAATCTCGAAAGCCGCGACCTCTGCGCCCGGATCCGCTCCACCAACGACCGCCGCTCGCACATTCTGGTCTTGACCGACAAGGGCAAGGCCGTGCTGACGCGGGCGAAGAAGCTCGTCGCCACCAAGCACGAGTCGCGGCTGAATGAGCTGCTCGGCCAGGCCAACCGCGAAGCCCTGCTCGAGATGTTGTCGAAGATCGCGAATGAGTTTTGAGGCTGTCGGTTGCTCGCAATGACGTTGGAGAAACTGGCGCGACCTCAATCGACCAAGATCACCCGGATGTCGTTGACATTCGTCAGCGTCGGCCCGGGCTGTAGCAGATCACCGGTCGCCTCGAAAAACGTCGTTGCATCGTTGTTGTCGAGATAGGCCTGTGGCGTGAGCCCCAGCGTCTTCATCTTCGCAAATGTCGCCGCATCGATCAGCGCGCCGGCGGGATCGGTGGGGTGGCCGGCGCCGCCATCGGCGCCGTCGGTGTCGCCGGCAAGCGCAGAGATGCCGGCCGTGTCCTTCAAGAGGTCGGCGAGCGCGAGCGCGTATTCCTGGTTCGGACCGCCGCGGCCATTGCCGCGGACAGTGACCGTGAGCTCACCGCCGGAGAGGATCGCGAGGCGCTTGCCTTGCGTGCGCGCCGCGAGTGCGCGCTTGGCGTGATCGGCGGCGACCTCGCGGGCCTCGCCCTCGAGATCGGCGCCGAGATCGATGGTCTCGTAGCCGGCCTCCTTCGCGAGCTTCACTGCGGCATCAAGCGATTGCTTCGGCCGCGCGATCAATTCGAAATGCGCGCGCGCAAAGGCGGCGTCGCCCGGCTTGCAGCTCTCGTTCTTGGGATCGTCCAGCGCGCGGCGCACGGCCTCGTCGATGGCGAGCTTGTATTTCGCGACGATCGCGCGCGCGTCCGCCAGCGTGGTCGGATCCGGCACGGTGGGGCCGGAGGCGATCGCGGAGGGATCGTCATGCGGCACGTCGGAGATCGCGAGCGTCACGATCTCGGCGGCGTTCTTGCCGGCGCGCGCCAGCCGGCCGCCCTTGATGCGCGAGAGATGCTTGCGCACGATGTTCATCTCGCCGATCGGCGCGCCCGAGCGCAGCAGCGCCTTGTTGACGGCCTGCTTCTGCGCAAAGCTGATCCCGTCCACCGGAGCGATCCAGTTCGCCGAGCCGCCGCCGGTGAGCAGCACCAGCAAGAGATCATCGGGCCCGGCTTCGCCTGCCAGCGCGAGCGTGTCGGCCGCGCCCTTGAGGCCCGCTTCGTCCGGCACGGGATGGCCGGCCTCGACCACGCGAATGCGGCGCGTCGGCACGCCGTAGCCGTGGCGCGTGGTGGCGATGCCGACCAGCCGCTCCGGCGCGAGTTTCAGCGTGTCGAGATAATGCCGCTCGGCAGCCGCAGCCATTGCGGCGGCGCCCTTGCCGGCGGCGAGGCAGATCACGCGGCTCCTCGGCGCAGGCGGCAGATGCTGCGCCAGGATCGTGTTGGGATGCGCCGCGGCAACAGCGGCGTCATAGAGCGCGCGAAGCAGGGGACGTCGGTCGGTCATGACGAGAAGCCTTGAGCAGAGCAGACTGAAGTGACTGGCGACGAGATCGCCAGTCACCTGCCTACCGCATCATGCGCCATAGCGTAAGCAGGCTTTACCATCATTCGATTGTGCAATCGCGTAACCATAATCGGTGCGCAGCATAAAGCCCCCTGCGATGCTCTCGCAGGGGGCTTTATGCTCTCCTGTATTCCGGCGGCTAGCCGCCGACGTCGGCGCTGATGACGTCGCCGAACAGATCCCACTTCTCGCCCTTGAACCGCTCGAGCTGGAGCTGGCTGATTGGTGCGAAGTCGGTCGCGGAGGTGTTGATCTGGATCCCCGGCAGCAGCACTTCGGTGCGGAAGTTCTTCAGGCTTGCCGCCTGCCGCATGACGTTCTCGCGCGTGAGATCGTCGCCGCACTGCTTCAGGATCTGGACCAGCGTCTGCGCCACGCCGTAGCCGACGATGGTGCCGTGGTCGAGCTTGTCGCCGTCGGGGAAATATTTGTTCATGAAGGCGAGGAAGTCCTTCATGCCGGGATCGTTGCTCCACTGCGGATCCGAAACGTCCTTCAGATAGTCGGCGGAGATGATGTCCTGCGAATTGTCCAGACCTGCGGGCTTGAGCACGCCGCCGACGTTACCCGAGACGTTGTTGAGGAAGTGCAGCGGCTTCCAGCCGACCTCCGCCACCTTCTTGATCGCTTGGGCGGCGAATTTCGGTGTCGTGATGTTCATGAAGACGTCGGCGCCGCTCGATTTCAGGCTGACGATGTGGCTGTCGATGGTCGGCTCCGATGTCTCGTAGCTTTCCTCCTTCACGATCATGGAGGCCGCCTTGGCCCCCAAGCCGTCCTTCAGGCCCTTGAGATAGTCCTTGCCGTAATCGTCGTTCTGGAACAGCACCGCGATCTTGGCGTCCGGCTTGTTCTTGAGCAGCCATTTCGCATAGATCTGCGTCTCGCTCTGGTACGAGGGCTGCCAGCCCATGGTCCAGGGGAAATCTTTCGGATCGTTCCACTTGGTGGCGCCGGTGGCGACCAGGAGCTGCGGCACCTTCTTTGCGTTCATGTATTTCTGGATCGCCGAGTTCGATGGCGTGCCGAGCGAGTTGAAAATGAAAAGCACCTCGTCGCTCTCGACCAGCTTGCGCGCCTGCTCCACCGCCTTTGGCGGCGAATAGGCGTCGTCATAGGAGATGAAGTTGATCTTGCGGCCGTTGATGCCGCCTTCCTCGTTGATCTTCTTGAAATAGGCGGCCTCTGTCCGCCCGATGATGCCATAGGCGGAAGCCGGTCCGCTGTAGGGCATGATGTTGCCGACCTTGATCTCGGTATCGGTCGCGCCGGTATCGTACTTCTTCTGGGCCGATGCAGTGGAGGTCGAGGCCGCAATGAGCGCGAGCGCGAGTGACGCGGCCGCAAGCTTGCCGGTGACAGCGGGCATTCCTATCTCCCTATTTTCTTGGTGCACGCGCCCCTTTTCTTGTCTTGATTGTTTTTGGTGACGCGGCCGCGATTGAATACGATTTGGCAGGCGCCTTCAACAAAAAGCCCCCGCGACGGCGTCGCAGGGGCTGCTTCTTTAGTAGTCAGGACCACCGCCGATCGCCATGTGCGACTGCGAGAAGGTAAGACTGTCTTGAGTTGTCTGACGACAAAAGAGCTATTTTGAGTTGCCGGCTCTCAAGGTCTCGAGCTCGCTCGAGATGATGTCGCCGAACAGCTCCCATGTCCTGCCCTTGAACCGCATCATCCGGAGCTGCTCGATTGGGGCGAAATTGTCCGGCGCCGTGTTGATCTTGATGCCGGGCAGAAGCGTATCCGGCTCGAAATTCTTCAGACTGGCCGCCTGCTTCATGATGTTGTCGCGGGTGAGGTCGTCGCCGCACATGTGCAGCACCTTCACCATGGTCTGCGCCGCGGCATAGCCGAACACCACGCCGGCATCGAGCTTGTTGGCCTTCGGATCATACTGGGCGAGGAAGTTATAGAACTTCTTCATGCCCTCATCGGCATTCCATTGCGGGTCGGAGCCGTCCTTGGTGTAGCTCGCCGACAAAATGCCCTGCGAGATCTCGAAGCCCGCCGGCTCGATCACGCCGCCGACGGAAGCCGAGACGTTGGAGAGGATGTGGATCGGATGCCAGTTGATCTCGGCCGCCTTCTTGATCGCCTGTGCTGCGAATTTCGGTGTGGTGATGCTGATCAAGACGTCGGCGCCCGCGGCCTTCAGCTTCAAGACGTGCTCGTCGACCGCCGGTTCCGACGTGTCGTAGCCCTCTTCGAGCACGATCATCGCGGCCCTGGCGCCGAGGCCGTCCTTCAGCCCCTTGAGATAATCCTTTCCGAAATCGTCGTTCTGGAAGAGCACGCCGATCTTCGCGTCCGGCTTCTCCTTCATGATGTATTTGGCGTAGATCTTGGCCTCGCTGGCGTAGCTCGGCTGCCAGCCCATGGTCCAGGGATATTGCTTCGGATCGTTCCACTTCGAGGCGCCGCTCGCCACGAACAATTGCGGCACCTTCTTCTCGTTCATGTATTTGCGGATGGCGCCGTTGGTGGAGGTGCCGAGCGAGCCGAAGATCAGCAGCACGCCGTCGCTCTCGACCAGCTTGCGCGCCTGCTCCACCGTCTTCGGCGGCGAGTAGGCATCGTCATAGGAGATGAACTTGACCTTGCGGCCGTTGATGCCGCCCTCGGCATTGATCTTGTTGAAATAGGCCTCCTCGGCCTTGCCGATCGCGGCGTAGGCCGAAGCCGGCCCGCTATAGGGCATGATGTTGCCGATTCTGATCTCGGTATCGGAGGCGCCGGTGTCGTATTTCCTTTGCGCCAGCGCCGGGCTGCTCACCGCAGTGCACAACGCGAATGCGGCCAAAACCGCCGCAACCTGAAATCGAACGACAGCCATTGCTCTCCCACCACAGCTTGATCGGCGCAGCATTGAACAAGATTGATGCACCACGTCAACAAAAAGCCCCCGCGATGGTTCGCGGGGGCTCTTCGGATCTGGACTGAGACGTCAGCGCATTATTCCGGAGCGACCTCGCCGTTCAGGATCTCGCCGAACTGTTCCCACTTCTCGCCCTTGAAGCGCTGCATCTGGAGCTGGCTGATCGGGGCGAAATCGCTCGGACCGGTGTTGATCGTGACACCGGGCAAGAGCGTGTCCGGCGCGAAGTCCTTCAGGCTCGCCGCCTGCTTCATCAGGTTGGCCCGGGTGAGATCGTCACCGCACATCTCCAGCGCCTTGACCAGTGTCTGCGCGGCGCCGTAGCCGTAGACGATGCTGGCGTCGGTCTTGTCGGCGCCGGGCATGTACTTGTCGAGGAATTCGGACCACTTCTTCATGCCCGGATCGTCGTTCCAGCGCGGGTCGGCGCCGTCCTTGGCATAGGCCGCCGACAGCACGCCCTGCGAGGCTTCGAAGCCGGCCGGCTTCATCACGCTGCCGACCGAGGCCGACACGTTGGTGATGATCTGGAGCGGCTTCCAGCCGAGCTCGGCGGTCTTCTTGATGGTCTGGGCGCCGAACTTCGGCGTGGTGTAGATCACGAGCACGTCGGGATTGGCGGCCTTGATCTTCACGATATGCCCGTCGATCGACGGCTCGGACACCTCATAGCTCTCCTCCATGATGATCATGGACGAGGCCTTGGCGCCAAATCCGTCCTTGGTGCCCTTGAGGTAGTCTTTGCCGAAATCGTCGTTCTGATAGAGGATCGCGACCTTGGCGTCGGGTTTCTCCTTTATCAGCCATTTCGCGTAGATCTGTGCTTCGCTCTGGTAAGAGGGCTGCCAGCCGATGGTCCAGGGGAAGTTCTTCGGATCGTTCCACTTGGTGGCGCCGGTGGCGACGAACAGCTGCGGGATCTTCTTGGCGTTCAGATATTTCTGGATCGCACTGTTCGAGGCCGTGCCGAGCGGGTTGAACACGGCGAGCACCTCGTCGCTTTCGACCAGCTTGCGGACCTGCTCGACCGCCTTCGGCGGCGAATAGCCGTCGTCATAGGTGACGTAGGTGATCTTGCGGCCGTTGACGCCGCCCTTGTCGTTGATCATCTTGACATAGGCTTCTTCGGTCTTGCCGATGATGCCATAGGCCGACGCCGGACCGCTGTACGGCATGATGTTGCCGATCTTGATCTCGGTATCGGACGCGCCTGTGTCGTATTTCTTCTGGGCGAGTGCTGCGCCGGAGGCGAGGGTCGCGACCGCCGTCACGAGTGCGGTGGTTCGCAGTCTTCTTCCAAGAAACAATTTGGTCTCCTTCCTTGATTGAGGTTTTCAGTTCTTTCTGAGCTTTCCGGCGAGTTGCTGGCTCAGGATCGCGACTTGCCTTGCGCCGTGCGGCACGAGGTAGATGACGAGGAACAGGAGCACACCGAACACGGCGCCGGAGAGGCCCTTCGAGATGCCTTCCGCGATGTTCGGCACGAAGATGATGAAGGCGGCGCCGACGATCGAGCCGGGCAGCCAGCCCACGCCGCCGACGACCATGCCGAGGAACAGCTGGATCGCGAGCGTGATGGTGAAGCTGTCGGGCGCGACGAACTGCACCGCGATCGCGCTCAAGCCGCCGGCGACGCCGGTGATGCCGGCAGAGACGCCGAAGGCGAGCGTCTTGTAGAGCGCGACATTGACGCCCATGGCGGAGGCCGCGATCTCGTTGTCGCGGATCGCCATGAAGGCGCGGCCCGAGCGGGAGCGCAGCAGGTTCACCGAGAAGATGTAGATCGCGAGCACGACGACGAGGGTGAAGTAGTAGAGCCACATGTCCTGCGACATCGGCAGGCCGAACGGCGCATCGGGCTTGGTGACGACGAGGCCTTGCACGCCGCCGGTCCAGTGCTCGAGGAAATTCAGCTTCAGGAGCTGCGGCATGGCGGTGGCGAGCGCGAAGGTCGCAAGCGCGAGGTAGACGCCGGAGAGCCGCAGCGCCGGCTGGCCGAACAGGAAGCCGACGCCGAAGCAGAGCACGCCCGCGACCGGCAGGCAGAGGAAGTAGGGAATGTTGAACTGCTCCATCATCACCGCGGTGATGTAGGCGCCGATGCCGTAGAACGCGCTCTGGCCCAGCGAAAACTGGCCCGAGCCGCCGGTCAGGATGTTCAGCGCCAGCACCGCCAGGCCCAGATACAACAGCTGGGTCAGCTGGAAGATCACGAAGTTCTTCGCAAACAGCGGAACGGCGACGAGCAGCAACAGCACCACCAGCGAGGTGCCCGTGCCCAGCGTCATGGCCCGCTTCGGAACCGCCTCGACCGCCTCGTGGCCTTCGGCGACGACTTCTTCTGCTGCGCTCATGATCAAACTCGCTTGACGATGTGCCGGCCGAACAGACCAGCGGGTTTGACGACCAGGACGGAGATGATCAGCGCGAGCGCGATCGGGAGTTTCAGCTCATTGCCGACGCCGGGAATGTAGGTGCCGGCGAGGTTCTCGAAGATGCCGACCAGGAAGCCGCCGACCACGGCGCCGAACGGGCTGGTCAGCCCACCGAGCACCGCGGCGGCGAAGCCGTAGATCAGCACGCCGCCCATCATGTTGGGCTCGAGGAACACGACGGGCGCGATCAGCATGCCGGCGATGGCGCCGATGGCGGTCGCCATGCCCCAGCCGAGCGCGATCATCCAGCTCGTGTTAATGCCGACCAGCCGGGCCGATTCAGGCACCGACGCCGCCGCGCGCATCGCAAGGCCGATCCGGGTGTACTGGAAGAAGAAATAGAGGCCGAGCAGCAGCAGCACGGTGACGCCGATCATGCCGGCCTGGTGGGTCGAGATCAGCTGGCTGCCGAGGAACGGCGAGGAGCCGAACGGGGTCGGGTACTGCTTGATGGTGAAATCCCAGATCAGGCCGGCCGAGGAGTTGATGATCGCAAACAGCGCGATGAAGCCGGCGACGTTGGTCAAGACCGGCGCCTTCGCGAGCGGCTTGAACAGGATGCGCTCGATCGCGATGCCGCCGATGAAGGAGAGCACCAGCGTGATCACGAAGGCGCCCCAATAGGGTATGCCCCATTGCATCAGCTGCCAGGAGATGAAGGTCGAGAACATCGCCATCTCGCCTTGCGCGAAATTGAGATGGTCGATCGCCTGGTAGATCATGACCACCGCGAGCGCCATGCAGGCGTAGATGGCGCCAGTGGCAATCCCAGCCAGCACTTGGTTGGTGAAAAGCTCCATCGTGCCGGCTCCTCAGTAACCCAGATAGGATTTGCGGATTTCTTCGTTGTTCGCGATGTCCTTGGCATTGCCCGACATCACGATGCGGCCGGTCTCGATCACATAGGCCTGGTCGGCGAGCTCGAGCGCGAGCTGGGCGTTCTGCTCGACCACCAGGATCGACACCTTGTCCTCGCGATTGATCTTGCCGAGGATGCCGAACAGATCGCGCACGACGAGCGGCGCGAGGCCGAAGGACGGCTCGTCCAGGAGCATCAGCCGCGGCCGCAGCATCAGCGCGCGGGCGACGGCGAGCATCTGCTGCTCGCCGCCGGAGAGCGTGCCGGCCTGCTGGGTGTGCCGCTGCTTCAACACGGGGAAATGCGCATACATGCGCTCGATGTCGGAGACGATGCCGGCATTGTCCTTGCGGGTGATGGCGCCGAGCTGGAGGTTTTCCTCCACCGTCATGGTGGTGAAGGTGCCGCGGCCCTGCGGCACATGGGCGATGCCGAACCGGACGATGCTCTCGGTTGAGCGGTTGTTCAGCGGCTTGCCGTCGAACTCGATGCCGCCGGTGGAGCGCACCATGTTGCAGATCGCGCGCAGCGTCGTGGTCTTGCCGGCGCCGTTGGCCCCGAGCAGCGTCGTCAGCGAGCCCTCGTTGAGCGAGAAGGAGAGGCCATGGAGCGCCTGGACCTGGCCGTAATAGGCGCGCAGGTCCCTGACGTTGAGCAACGTCGTCATTGGTCCTTGCTCCCGAGATAGGCCTTGATGACGTCGGGATCGGCCTGCACCTGGGCGGGCGTGCCTTCTGCGAGCTTCTTGCCGAAATTCAGCGCCACGACGTGGTCGGCGATCGACATTACGAGGCCCATATGATGCTCGACCAGCAGCACGGTCATGTGGCGCTCGTCGCGGATGCGGCGGATGAGGTCGCCGAGCACGTAGACTTCCTCGTGGTTGAGGCCGCCGGCGGGCTCGTCGAGCAGCAGGATCTTCGGGTCGGCCGCGAGCGCGCGCGCCAGCTCGACGCGCTTCTGCGTACCGAAGGGAAGGCCGGAGACGGTGGTATGGGCGACATCCTCGAGATCGAGATAGGCGAGGATCTCGTGCACCTTCTTGTTGACGCCGCTCTCGCTGCGCCTGACCCACGCCAACCTCAGGGAGTCGCTGATGATGTCGCTGGAGGTCTTCGAATGGGCGCCGACGCGGACATTGTCCATCACCGACAGGTTCGGAAACAGCGCCACGTTCTGGAAGGTACGGCCGATGCCGATCTCGGCGATCCGGTGCGGCGGCCGCTTCAGGATGCTCGTGCCTTCCATCAGGATGTCGCCGGACGACGGCTGATAGAGGCGGGAGAGGCAGTTGAACAGCGTGGTCTTGCCGGCGCCGTTGGGGCCGATCAGACCGAGGATCTGGCCCTTGTGCATGTCGAACGACACGCCGTTGAGCGCGACGATGCCGCCGAACACGACGCTGACGTCGCGAACCGCGAGCAGGGGCGATGTCCCCTGCGCGAGCTGTGCCTGCGTCATGTCGTCTCGCCCACAGGATTCAGTGGGCGATGGGGCGATGCGGATCGCTCCCGGTTATGACAAAGGCTATCTGAATCCCTCGGCCACACGAGCAACTTTTCCTCCTGATTTCAGCTTTTTGCTGACTTCTTTTTTGGATTGCGGCATCAGTCCCCCGAGTGCCGCTTCGATGTTCCTTACCATCGCCAGCAGACGCGGTCCAATGTCGTTGATCAAACGCTCTTCCGTGAAGCGGAATGCGGGTGCACCGCAGTTGAAGGCGTAAGGCCCGGTTCCGTCGTTGAGCCTGAGCGCGACGCCGGCAGCGCCGATGTCGTCGTGCCAGTCGCCGACCGAAATCGCAAAGCCGTGCTTGGCGACCGTCTCGCCGGAGCGTTCCAGTCCGTCGCGCATCTTCGGCCAGCGGCTGCCGTAATGTTCGCGCAGGATGCGCGTCAATTCGGCGCGATCCTCGTCGCCGAGCGCCCAGAAATAGGCGCGGCCCATCGCGCTGGTTGCAATCGGCACGCGGGAGCCGACGTCAAGTTGAACGCCGACCGTCTCGCTGCCGCGGCTCTGGCCGAAATAGATCATGCTGTGGCGGTCGCGGCCGCCGATCGCGACGGCGCCGCCGGTGGCGCGCATCATTTCCTCGCGAAACGGCTCGGACAAATGCCGAACACCGAGATTGGCTAACGCCGCGTAACCAAGCGCCATCGCGGCGGGGGCGAGCTGATACTTCTCGAAACGGGGAACCGGAGTGAGATAACCAAGCTTCGTCAACGTGTAGGTCAGGCGCGAGACGGTCGGCTTGGGCAAATTGGTGCGGGCCGCGATCTCCTGATTGCCGAGAAGGCCGTCGCTGGGCTGGAATGCACGCAATACGTCTAGCCCGCGGGAAAGCGCGACGACGAAATTCCGATCGGTCGCAGTCTTCTTTCCTGTACGCTTCATCCCTGATCTGCTTCTTGCGCGGAGTCGTTGACAACGTCCGTGCTTCAAAATAACCCTGCCGTCAAGATGCGGAATTAAATTCCGCACTGCGAAATCGAATAAAAGTAAATCCCCACCAAGGAGGGAAACTGTGAGCGAAGTGGTCAAGCTTGAGCGTCATGACGAAGTCGGGATCGTCACGGTCAATAGCCCTCCGGTCAATGCACTCAGCGCCGCGGTTCGCGGCGGAATTCTGGAATGCATGAAGGCCGCAATCGCCGATCCCGCCATCAAGGGCATCGTGCTGACCTGCGCTGGCCGCACCTTCATCGCCGGCGCCGACATCACCGAATTCGGCAAGCCGCCGAAGCCGCCCGGCCTCGCCGAAGTGCTGGCCGAGATGGAGAATTCGCCGAAGCCGATCGTGGCGGCGATCCACGGCACCGCACTCGGCGGCGGCCTCGAGGTCGCGCTGGCCTGTCATTTCCGCGTGGCCGTGAAAGAGGCCAAGCTCGGCCTGCCCGAGGTGAAGCTCGGCCTGTTGCCCGGCGCCGGCGGCACCCAGCGCCTGCCGCGCGCGGTTGGGCCTGAACTCGCGGTCAAGATGATCGTCGGCGGCGATCCGATCGGTGCGACGGAGGCGCTGAAGAACGGCCTGATCGAGGAGATCGTCGAAGGCCCGACCTTGGGCGCTGAACTTTTCGTCCGCAAGCTGCTGGCCGAGAAGCGCCCGCTGCGCCGTCTGCGTGACGACGATTCCAAGATTGCGGCCGCAAAGGCCGATCGCTCGATCTTCACCAATGCGGTCGCCGCCATGACCAAGAAGTCGCGCGGCCTGGAAGCGCCGTTCGCGGCCGCCGATGCCGTCGGTGCCGCCATTGACCTGCCGTTCGACGAAGGTCTGAAGAAGGAGCGCGAGGGCTTCCTCAAGCTCGTCGCCAGCGACCAGTCCAAGGCGCAGCGCTATGCCTTCTTCGCGGAGCGCGAGGCCGCCAAGATCGCGGGCGTGCCTGAAGGCACCAAGTCGCGGCCCGTGAACCGAGTGGCCATTCTCGGCGCCGGCACCATGGGCGGCGGCATCGCGATGTCGTTTGCGAATGCCGGCATCCCCGTCACCTTGATCGAGACCGGCGAGGAGCAGCTCAAGCGCGGTCTCGGCATCATGCAGAAGAACTGGGAAGCGACCGCGGCGCGCGGCGGCATCCCGGCGGATGCGCCCGCCAAGCGCATGGCGCTGATCACCGGCGTCGTCGGCATCGAGAATGTCGGCGATGCCGACCTGGTGATCGAAGCCGTGTTCGAGACCATGGCGGTGAAGCAGGAAGTGTTCGGCAAGCTCGACCAGCACGTCAAGCCGGGTGCCGTGCTCGCCTCCAACACCTCCTATCTCAACATCGACGAGATCGCGAAGGCGACCAAGCGTCCGCAGGACGTGCTCGGCATGCACTTCTTCTCGCCGGCCAACGTCATGAAGCTGTGCGAGATCGTGCGCGCCGACAAGACCGCGCCGGATGCGCTGGTGACCGCTGTCACCATCGCACGCAAGATCGCAAAAGTCCCGGCCGTGGTCGGCGTCTGCGACGGCTTTGTCGGCAACCGCATGCTGGCGCAGCGTGGCAAGCAGTCCGAAAAGCTGCTGTTCGAAGGCGCGCTGCCGCAGCAGGTCGACGCCGTCGTGACCAAGTTCGGCATGCCGATGGGGCCGTTCGCGATGGGCGACCTCGCCGGCCTCGACATCGGCTGGCGCTCGCGGAAAGATCGCGGCATCAAGTCGGAGATCGCGGACGCGCTGTGCGAAGCCGGCCGCTTCGGCCAGAAGACCGGCAAGGGCTATTACAAGTACGAGCAGGGCTCGCGCGCGCCGCTGCCCGATCCGGAGGTCGAGAAGCTGATCGACGAGACGCTGCTGCGCCTCGGCCGCAAGAAGCGGATCGTCAGCGACGACGAGATCCTCGAGCGCATGATGTATCCGATGATCAACGAGGGCGCGAAGATCTTGGAAGAAGGCATCGCGGCGCGTCCCTCCGACATCGACGTGGTCTGGCTCTATGGCTATGGCTGGCCGATCTATCGCGGCGGTCCGATGTTCTGGGCCGACACTGTCGGCCTCAAGCACATCGCCGATCGTCTGGCCTTCTACGCCAAGGAGACCAACGACCCGAGCCTCGAGCCCGCGCCCTTGCTGAAGAAGCTCGCGGCGGAAGGCAAGACGTTCGCGTCGCTGGCCGCGGCGTCGAAAGCGGCTTGATGGCCGCTTCCTCTCAACCCTCGTCATTCCGGGCTCGCGGCTTCGTCGCGCCCCGGAATGACGGTCTCCGTTAGTTGCTCGCTCAAGCAATCAAGAAATGACCCATCCCGGCGAACAGTTTTATCCCGAGGGCGTGCACTGGGACGACGCGATTCCCCAGGGCACGCTGCCTGACCTCCTGTCGAAAGCCGCGGCCGAATACGGCCCGCGCACCGCGCTGGAATTCCGCGATCGGCCGATCACCTATGCCGGGCTCGCCGCGATGGTCGAGCGTGCGGCGGCTGCGTTCCTGCGCGCCGGCTGCGGCAGGAACACCTCCGTGGCGCTGTTCCTCGGCAATACGCCGGATCACCCCGTCAATTTTTTCGGCGCACTGAAGGCCGGCGCCCGCGTCGCGCATCTGTCGCCGCTCGATGGCGAGATCGCGCTGACGCACAAGGTCTCGGACTCCGGCTCGCGCGTGCTGGTCACCTCCAACCTCGCCGCGCTGCTGCCGACTGCGCTGAAGTTTTTGGAGAAGGGGCTGATCGACCGCCTCGTCGTCTGCGAGGACGACAATTGGGGCAAGGTCGGCACGCCGCAGGCCGCGATCCCCGGCGATCCCCGCATCGTCACCTTCAAGGCCTTTGTGGAGGGCGCCGCCGCGCCTACGCAATGGCCGAGCATGACGGCGGACGACGTCGCGCTGCTGCAATATACCGGCGGCACCACGGGTCTCCCCAAGGGCGCCATGCTCACCCATGGCAATCTCACCTCCGCCGTCTCGATCTACGACGTCTGGGGCAAGCCTGCGCGTGCGACGCGCGGCGATGCGATCGAGCGCGTGATCTGCGTGCTGCCGCTGTTCCACATCTATGCGCTCACCGTCGTGCTGCTGTCCTCGCTCAGCCGCGGCAATCTGATCTCGCTCCACCAGCGCTTCGACGTCGAAGCCGTGATGCGCGACATCGAAGTCAAGCGCGCGACCTATTTCCCGGGCGTGCCGACGATGTGGATCGCGATCGCCGCACTCCCCAACCTCGACAAGCGCGACTTCTCCTCGCTCAACGCCATCGGCTCCGGCGGCGCGCCGCTGCCGGTGGAGATCGCGAGCTTCTTCGAGCGCAAGGTCGGCAAGAAGCTCAAGAGCGGCTGGGGCATGACCGAGACCTGCTCGCCCGGCACCGGCCATCCGCCGGTCGGTCCCGACAAGCCGGGCTCGATCGGGTTGATGCTGCCCGGCATCGAGCTCGACGTGGTCTCGCTGGATGACCCGACCAGGGTGCTGCCGCCGGGCGAAGTCGGCGAGATCCGCATCAAGGGCCCGAACGTCACCAAAGGCTACTGGAACAAGCCGAAGGAATCCGCGGAGTCCTTTTCCGACGGCCGCTTCCTCACCGGCGACATCGGCTATGTCGACACCGACGGCTATTTCTTCCTGGTCGATCGCAAGAAGGACATGATCATCTCCGGCGGCTTCAACGTCTATCCGCAGATGATCGAGCAGGCGATCTACACCCTTCCCGGCGTGCACGAGGTGATCGTGCTCGGCATTCCCGATCAATACCGCGGCGAGGCCGCCAAGGCCTTCATCAAGCTGAAGCCGGACGCAAAGCCGTTCTCGCTCGACGAGCTGCGCGCGGAGCTCGCCGGCAAGGTCGGCAAGCACGAATTGCCGGCCGCCGTCGACTTCGTCGACGATTTGCCGCGCACGCCGGTCGGAAAACTGTCGCGCCACGAATTGCGCCAGCAGCAGAAACCGTCACAATCCACTCAACTTGCATCAGGAGGTCGCTCTTGACCGACGCCGTCATCGTTTCCACCGCCCGCACCCCGATCGGAAAGGCCTATCGCGGCATGCTCAATGCCACCGAGGGCGCCACGCTGCTCGGCCACGCCATCGGCGAAGCCGTCGCGCGCGCCAAGGTCGACCCGAAGGAGGTCGAGGACGTCGTGATGGGCGCAGCGCTCCAGCAGGGCGCGACCGGCGGCAACATCGCGCGCAAGGCGCTGCTCCGCGCCGGCCTGCCCGTCACCGTTGGCGGCACCACGATCGACCGGCAGTGCGCCTCGGGCCTCCAGGCCATCGCGCTCGCCGCGCGCTCGGTGATCTTTGACGGCGTCGAGATCGCGGTCGGCGGCGGCGGCGAGTCGATCTCGCTGGTTCAGAACGACAAGATGAACGGCTTCCACGCCCAGGACCCGGCGCTGCTCAAGATCAAGGGCGAAGTCTACATGCCCATGATCGACACCGCCGAAGTCGTCGCCAAGCGCTACGGCATCTCGCGCGAGAAACAGGACGAATATTCGCTGGAGAGCCAGCGCCGCACCGCGGCAGCCCAACAAGGCGGCAAGTTCAAGGACGAGCTCGCGCCGATCACGACGCAGATGGCGGTCACCGACAAGGCAACCGGTGCCGTATCGATGAAAGAGGTCACCCTGTCGCAGGACGAAGGCCCGCGCCCCGAGACCACCGCCGAAGGCCTTGCCGGCCTCAAGCCCGTCCGCGGCGAAGGTTTTTCGATCACCGCCGGCAATGCCAGCCAGCTCTCGGACGGCGCCAGCGCGTCCGTGATCATGAGCGACAAGGAGGCCGCCAAGCGCGGGCTGAAGCCGCTCGGCATCTTCCGCGGTTTCGTCTCCGCCGGCTGCGAGCCGGACGAGATGGGCATCGGCCCGGTCTTCGCCGTGCCGCGGCTTTTGAAGCGCCACGGCCTCACCGTCGACGACATCGGTCTCTGGGAGCTCAACGAAGCCTTCGCGGTGCAGGTGCTGTATTGCCGCGACAAGCTCGGCATCGATCCCGACAAGATCAACGTCGACGGCGGCGCGATCGCGGTCGGCCATCCCTACGGCATGTCGGGCGCGCGCCTCACCGGCCACGCCTTGATCGAAGGCCGCCGCCGCAAGGCGAAATACGCGGTCGTCACCATGTGCGTCGGCGGCGGCATGGGTGCGGCAGGGTTGTTCGAAGTTTTACAGTAACCGTCGTCCCGGCGAAGGCCGGGACCCATACTCCGCAGCCGGAGTTTGGAGCATCGACGGTAGTGGCCTTCGTAACAACGAAGGCCGGTGGTTATGGGTCCCGGCCTTCGCCGGGACGACAAGGGTAGGAGGATCCGATGGATCTCGCATTCACTAGGGAAGAGCAGGCGTTTCGCGAGGAAGTGCGGTCATTCTTCCGCGACAACGTGCCGCCGGACACGCGGCGCAAGCTGGTCGAGGGCCGTCACCTCTCGAAGGACGAGATGGTGACGTGGTGGCGCATCCTCAACAAGAAGGGCTGGGGCACCAGCCACTGGCCGACGCAATACGGCGGCACCGGCTGGACCTCCGTACAGCACTACATCTTCAACGAGGAGCTCCAGTCCTATCCGGCGCCGCAGCCGCTCGCCTTCGGCGTCAGCATGGTTGGCCCCGTCATCTACACCTTCGGCAATGAAGAGCAGAAGAAAAAGTATCTGCCGCGCATCGCCAATGTCGACGACTGGTGGTGCCAGGGTTTTTCGGAGCCCGGCTCCGGCTCCGACCTCGCCTCGCTGAAGACGAAAGCCGAGCGCAAGGGCGACAAGTGGATCATCAACGGCCAGAAGACCTGGACCACGCTCGCCCAGCACGCCGACATGATCTTCTGCCTCTGCCGCACCGATGCGGCCGCGAAGAAGCAGATGGGCATCTCCTTCATCGTGTTCTCGATGAAGTCGAAGGGCGTCACGGTGCGCCCGATCCAGACCATCGACGGCGGCGTCGAGGTCAACGAAGTCTTCTTCGACGACGTCGAGGTGCCCTACGAGAACCTGATCGGCGAGGAGAACAAGGGCTGGGATTACGCAAAATTCCTGCTCGGCAATGAGCGCACCGGCATTGCCCGGGTCGGCGTCTCCAAGGAGCGGCTGCGCCGCATCCGCGATCTCGCCTCCAAGGTCGAATCCGCCGGCAAGCCGATCATCCAGGACGCCGCCTTCCGCGAGAAGCTCGCGGCCTGCGAGATCGAGCTGAAGGCGCTGGAGCTGACGCAGCTCCGCGTCGTCGCCGACGAAGGCAAGCACGGCAAGGGCAAGCCCAATCCGGCCTCGTCGGTGCTGAAGATCAAGGGCTCCGAGATCCAGCAGACCACCACCGAGCTCTTGATGGAAGTGATCGGCCCGTTCGCAGCACCCTACGACGTGCACGGCGACGACGGCTCGAACGAGGCCATGGACTGGACCGCCCAGATCGCGCCGAGCTATTTCAACAACCGCAAGGTCTCGATCTACGGCGGCTCCAACGAGATCCAGCGCAACATCATCGCCAAGGCGGTGCTGGGGCTCTAGGTGTCATTCCGGGGCGCGACGAAGTCGCGAACCCGGAATCCATCGGGCCGCACACGTTGAGGCGAAATGGATTCCGGGTCTGGCCCTTCGGGCCATCCCGGAATGACGAAGCAAAATTCCGGGTACGAGGAAGCAAAGAACATGGATTTTGACCTGACCGAGGAGCAGCGGCTTCTCAAGGACAGCATCGACGGCCTGCTGACCGATTCCTACGATTTCGAGAGCCGCAAGAAGTACATGAAGGAAAAGGGCGGCTGGAGCAAAGCGGTCTGGGGCAAGCTCGCCGAGCAGGGCCTGTTGGGGCTGCCCTTCGCGGAAGCCGATGGCGGCTTCGGCGGCGGTGGCGTCGAGACCATGATCGTGATGGAAGCGCTCGGCAAGGCGCTGGTGCTCGAGCCGTATCTGGCAACGGTGGTGATCGGCGGCGGCTTCCTGCGCCATGCCGGCACTGACGCGCAGAAGGCCGCGCACGTGCCCGGCATCGTCGACGGCAGCAAGACGCTGGCGTTCGCCCAGCTCGAGAAGAACTCGCGCTACGATCTGTTCGACGTCGCGACGACCGCGAAGAAGAAGGGCGACGGCTGGGTGATCGACGGCGAAAAATTCGTCGTGCTCAACGGCGAGAACGCCGACACCCTCATCGTCACCGCGCGCACCACAGGTGACCGCCGCGACAAGACCGGCATCGGCGTGTTCCTGGTGCCGGCGAACGCCAAGGGAATCACCAAGAAGTCGTACCCGACCCAGGACGGCCTGCACGCCGCCGACATCACCTTTACGGGTGTCGAGGTCGGCAGCGACGCTGCGATCGGCAACCCCGATGACTCGCTCGCTCTCATCGAACGCGTGGTGGACGAAGCCCGCGTCGCGCTCTGCGCCGAAGCCGTCGGGTTAATGGATGAGTCGCTGAAGACGACTGTCGAATATATCAAAACGCGAAAACAGTTCGGCGTCGCGATCGGCTCGTTCCAGTCGCTCCAGCACCGCGCCTCCGACATGTTCGTCGCCGCCGAGCAGGCGCGTTCGATGTCGATGTTCGCGACCATGGCCAGCGACTTCCAGGACGCCAGGGAGCGGTCCAACGCCATCGCCGCGGCCAAGGTACAGATCGGCAAGTCGCTGAAATTCGTCGGCCAGCAGGCGATCCAGCTTCACGGCGGCATCGGCATGACCATGGAGGCGAAGATCGGCCATTACTTCAAGCGCCTCACCATGATCGAGAACACCTTTGGCGACACCGACTACCACCAGCGCCGCGTCGCCGATGGTGGCGGGTTGATTTAGTCGTCGCTGTCATCCCGGGGCATCGCGAAGCGATGAGCCCGGGATCCATCGGGAGGCATCACGCGCGGTGAAATGGATTCCGGGTTCGCGCTACGCGCGCCCCGGAATGACCAAGAGGAGAGAGACAACAATGAAAAATACCCCGTTCGATCTCACCGGAAAGGTCGCCGTAGTCACCGGCTCCAGCCGCGGCATCGGCCGTTCCTCCGCTGAGCTCCTCGCAAAACTCGGCGCCAAGGTCGTGGTTTCCTCGCGCAAGGCCGACGCCTGCAAGGAGGTCGCCGACGGCATTGTTGCGGCCGGCGGCGATGCCACCGTCATTCCCTGCAACATCGCGCGCAAGGACGAGGTCGAGGCGCTGATCTCGGGCGCGACCAAGCATTACGGCAAGATCGACATCCTCGTCTGCAACGCCGCGGTGAACCCCTATTACGGCCCGCTGCTCGACATCACCGACGAGGCCTTCGACAAGATCATGGGCTCGAACGTCAAGAGCAACATCTGGCTGTCGGCGCTGGCGATCCCGCAGATGGCGGCGCGCGGCAACGGCTCCGTCATCATCATCTCCTCGATCGGGGGCTTGCGCGGCTCCACCGTCATCGGCGCCTACGGCATTTCCAAGGCCGCCGATTTTTCGCTGTGTCGCTCGCTCGCCGGCGAATGGGGCCCGAAAGGCGTCCGCGTCAACTGCATCGCGCCCGGTCTCGTCAAAACCGATTTCGCCCGCGCGCTGTGGGAAGACGAAGCCAACCTCAAGCGCCGCACCGCAACCACGCCGCTCCGCCGCATCGGCGAACCCGACGAGATTGCGGGCGCCGTCGCCTATCTCGCCTCGGACGCGTCGAGCTTCATGACCGGCCAGACCATCGTGATCGACGGCGGCGTCACCACGGCGGCGGTGTAACTTTCTTGCCCTCTCCCCTTGTGGGAGAGGGTGGCTCGCCGCGCAGCGGCGAGACGGGTGAGGGGTATCTCGCCGCGCGTGACTCTCCTACTCCTGAATTCGTGGAGGCATACCCCTCATCCGGCGCTTCGCGCCACCTTCTCCCACAAGGGGAGAAGGAAGAGTGGTGACACCGTCAAGGCAGCTTGACCTTCCGCCGCCAATCCGCTCCCTATGGCGCGACACAATGATCCCCCAGGGATAACGCCAAGGTACGCCGCCATGTCTTTCGTTCTCGCCATCGACCAGGGCACCACCTCGTCGCGCGCCATCGTGTTTCGCAGCGACATCTCGATTGCCGCCCGCGCGCAGCAGGAGTTTCCGCAGCATTTCCCGGCCTCGGGCTGGGTCGAGCACGAGCCGGAGGACATCTGGACCTCGACCGTGATGGTGTGCCGCGACGCGATCGAGCAGGCCGGCATCAGCGCAAAGGACATCGCCGCGATCGGCATCACCAATCAGCGCGAGACCACCGTGGTGTGGGACCGCGCCACGGGCCAGGCCGTGCACCGCGCCATCGTCTGGCAGGACCGCCGCACCGCGGACGTCTGTGCAAGACTGAAGGCCGACGGCCGCGAGCCGGTGATCTCCGAGAAGACCGGACTGATCATCGACCCCTACTTCTCCGGCACCAAGGTCGCCTGGATCCTCGACCACGTCCCCGGCGCGCGCGGCCGCGCGGCGCGTGGCGAGCTGATGTTCGGCACCATCGACTGCTATCTGCTGTGGCGCCTCACCGGCGGCAAGGTCCACGCCACCGACGCCACCAACGCCTCGCGCACGCTGCTGTTCAACATCCACACCGGCCAGTGGGACGATGAGCTCTTGGAGATCATCGGCGTGCCGCGCTCGATGCTGCCCGAGGTGAAGGATTCGTCCGCCCGCTTCGGCGAGAGCGTGCCTGATCTCTTTGGCGGCGCCATTGCGATCTCGGGCATCGCCGGCGACCAGCAGGCCGCGACCATCGGCCAGGCCTGCTTCCGTCCGGGCATGATGAAGTCGACCTACGGCACCGGCTGCTTTGCGCTGCTCAACACCGGCACCACGCCGGTGGTGTCCAGGAACAAGCTGCTCACCACCGTCGCCTACCAGCTCGGGGGAAAGCGCACCTACGCGCTCGAAGGCTCGATCTTCGTGGCGGGCTCGGCGGTGCAATGGCTGCGCGACGGCCTCGGCATCATCAAGCACGCCGCCGAGACCGGACCTCTTGCCGACCAGTCGGACTCGATGCAGAGCGTCTATCTCGTCCCCGCCTTCGTCGGCATGGGCGCGCCCTACTGGAATCCGCGCGTGCGCGGCGCGCTGTTCGGCCTCACCCGCAACACCGGCCCGGCCGAGCTTGCCCATGCCGCGCTCGAAAGCGTCTGCTACCAGACTTTTGACCTGTGGGCTGCGATGCGCGCCGACTGGCCGAGCTCGGATACGGCGAGCGTCGTGCTCCGCGTCGACGGTGGCATGACCGCGTCGGACTGGACCATGCAGCGCCTCGCCGATCTGCTCGACGCGCCGGTCGATCGTCCCGTGATCCAGGAGACCACGGCGTTAGGTGCCGCCTATCTCGCCGGTCTCCAGGCCGGCGTCTATCCCGAGCCGACCAAATTCGCCGACAATTGGCGCCTCGAGCACCGCTTCAAGCCGAACATGAGCCAAGCCACGCGCGAGCGGAAGCTCGCCGGCTGGGCGAGGGCGGTGAAGGGCGTGCTCGCAAGCGACGAGGGCGAGGGGTAGGGGAGGCTCGTAACCCGGCTGTCTCCACACCGTCATTGCGAGGAGCTCTTGCGACGAAGCAATCCAGGCTGTCTCCGCGGAAAGGCTCTGGATTGTTTCGCGGAGCCTGTCATCGGGCCGAGCTGCGCGCGGACCCGTTGACTCACAATGACGGGTGCGCAGGCTACGCCCTCAAAACACCTTCTGCTCCGCCCGCGCCAGCGAAAACCCATGCTGCATGGCGTTGAAGCAGGTCAGCCCGGTCTGCTCCGACCGGCAGGTGAATCCCGCGCGCTGCCACACCTCGCCATAGGCGAGCACGGGCATCGACGGATCCATGATGGTATCGCCGGCGCAGATGCGTTCCGCGCTGCCCTTGGCGCTCATCTCGAAGGCGTGGCCCCATTCGAGCTCGCAATCGGCGGGCCGGCGCGGGCGCGTCTCCATGTTGATGATGTCGCAGCGAAGCACGCCCTGTCCGTTGTCGGTGTAGAACTGGCAGGCGATGTTCTTCGACGGCGTCTGGAAGCCGATCGGGCGGTCTTGCGCGTGGGCGAGGCTTGCGGCGGCGAGCAGGACGAGCACGGCGAATGATCGCAAGGACATGACACAACTCCCAGCTGGTCGGCCGCGCATTGATTCCGCGTTGTTGCAGCAAGTGCAATGCTCTCCTTCCGAGATATTTGTTGCGGTGAGCGCGCATTGACGATGAACTGATCAACCCTGCCGTTTTCCGAACGAGAAGAGCGAGAACCATGTTCCTGATCGGCCAATATGATTCCCCCTTCGTCCGCCGTGTCGCGATTGCGCTCCGGCTCTACGGGCTCGCTGTCGAGCACAAGCCATGGTCGACCTTCGGCGACGCCGACAAGATCGCGCCCTACAACCCGCTACGCCGCGTGCCGACCCTGGTGCTCGATGACGGCGAGGCGCTGATCGAGAGCACGATCATCCTCGATTATCTCGACGAGCTCGTCGGTGCAGACAAGGCGATGCTGCCGCGAAGTGGCGTCGAGCGTCGCCGGCATTTGCGCATCTGCGCGCTCGCCTCCGGCCTCGGCGACAAGGCGGTCAGCCTGCTCTACGAGCGGGTGCTGCGGAAGGAGCAGCTGGCGCTGTGGGTCGAGCGCTGCCAGGCGCAGATCGGCGACGTGCTCAAGGTGCTCGAGGCCAAGCGCGCCAGGGTGACGTCGCCGTACTGGCTCGGCGACCGCATCGGCCATGCCGACATCGCAGTCGCCTGCGTCACCCGCTTCACCCGCGAGGCGCATCCGGAGTTGTTCGATGCCGCGCGTTACCCGGCGCTCGCGGCGCACGCCGAGCGCTGCGAGGCGCTGGCGCCGTTCCAGGAGATCGTGCAGCCGCTGGCGCCGCCGAAGGGTTAGCCCCTCCGTCATTCCGGGCTCGCGCTACGCGCGCCCCGGAATGACGGGGCGGGCACGACATGCGATCCTGCATTTATACAGGTGTTTTGCCCGACGGAGCAAGTCGCTTCGGTAAGACCGAAATTTTATCAAGCCTTTCAACCCCATTTCTACTGTGCATGGGGTTGTTTTTTGCTTTTTGATTGAGTGTGGGGAGGCCTACCCCGCGCCTGCGCGCTTCTTCTGCCAGACCAGATGCACCGCGCAGGTGCAGCCCGGCGGATGCGAGGCGAGCTCCTTTGAGGTCTCGTCGTTTGCCGGAGTCGCCGTGAAGGCCTTTTCAGTGCCCGGCTGCTGCGGGATGTAGTTCAGCACCGGCGCGAGCCAGCGTTCGGTCTCCGCCACCGTCATGCCCTTGCGGGCGGCGTAGTCCTCGACCTGGTCGCGCTCGATCTTGCCGACGCCAAAATAATAGCTCTCGGGGCTGGCGAAATAGAGCCCGGACACGCTACTGCCCGGCCACATCGCAAAGCTCTCGGTCAGCTTCACGCCGGCGGTCGCTTCCGCATCGAGCAGCTCGAACAGCGTCGCCTTCTCGGTGTGATCGGGCTGCGCGGGATAGCCAGGCGCGGGGCGGATGCCCTGGTACTTTTCGAGGATCAGCTCGTCGCTGGAGAGCGCCTCGCTAGGTGCATAGGCCCAGAACTCGCGGCGCACGCGGGCATGCATGCGCTCGGCGAAGGCTTCGGCCAGGCGGTCGGCCAGCGCCTTGCACAGGATCGAGGAGTAGTCGTCGTTGGCCATCTTGAAGCGGTCTGCGACCGCGTCCTCGCCAATGCCGGCCGTGACGACGAAACCGCCGACATAATCGGGCACGCCGGTGCCGGCAGGCGCGACGAAGTCGGACAGCGCGGCATTGAACCGCCCCTCGCGCTTCTCGAGCTGCTGGCGCAGCGTGTGCAGCGTCGCGATCTGCTTGGTCCGGCTCTCATCGGCATAGAGCACGATGTCATCGCCTTGCGCATTCGCCGGCCAGAAGCCGACGGTGGCGCGGGCCCGGAACCATTTTTCCTTGACGATCAGGTCGAGCATCTTGCGTGCGTCATCGTAGAGCGAGCGCGCGACCTCGCCGACCTTGGCATCGTCGAGGATGGCCGGAAAACGTCCGGCGAGCTCCCAGGTCTGGAAGAACGGCGTCCAGTCAATATAGGGCACGAGCTCGGCGAGATCGTAGTCGTCGAAGCTCTTGATGCCGAGGAAAGTCGGCTTCACCGGCTTGTTCGCAGCAAAGTCAACCGGCACGCGGTTCTTGCGGGCCACATCCAGCTTCAGCCGCTTCTTGTCGGCCTGCGCGCGCAGATGCGCGTCGGAGATCTTGGCGTATTCGGCGCGCACCTCGGCGGCATAGGCCTCGCGCTTCTCCGGCGACAGCAGCGAGGAGGCGACGCCGACGGCGCGGCTGGCGTCATTGACGTGCACGACGGGCCCGGCCCGATAGCTCGGGTCGATCTTGACCGCCGTATGCACGCGGCTCGTCGTGGCGCCGCCGATCAGCAGCGGCAGCTTGAGGCCCTCGCGCTGCAATTCGCCGGCGAAGAACGCCATCTCGTCGAGCGAGGGCGTGATCAGGCCGGAGAGACCGACGATGTCCGCTTTCTCCGCCTTCACGGTCTCGACGATCTTGGCCGCCGGCACCATCACGCCGAGGTCGATGACCTCGTAATTGTTGCACTGGAGCACGATGCCGACGATGTTCTTGCCGATGTCGTGGACGTCGCCCTTGACGGTCGCGAGCACGATCTTGCCGGCGGACGAGGAGCCTTCGGTGCCGATGCCGTTGGCAAGGTTGCGCGCCTTCTCCTCCTCCATGAACGGCATCAGCCAGGCCACCGCCTGCTTCATCACGCGGGCGGACTTCACCACCTGCGGCAGGAACATCTTGCCGTCGCCGAAGAGGTCGCCGACAACGTTCATGCCGGCCATCAGCGGTCCCTCGATCACGTCGAGCGGGCGCGAGGAATTCTTGCGGGCTTCCTCGGTGTCCTGCTCGATGAATTCGGTGATGCCGTGCACCAGCGAATGCGACAGCCGCTTCGCCACCGGCCATTCGCGCCAGGCGAGATCGGCTTCCTTGGTCTGGGTCTTGTTGCCGCGGAATTTTTCGGCGAGCGCCAGCAGGCGCTCGGAGGCGCCGGGGTCGCGGTTGAGGACGACGTCCTCGCAGACCTGGCGCAGCTCGGGATCGATGTCGTCATAGACGATCATCTGCCCGGCATTGACGATACCCATGTCCATGCCGGCCTTGATGGCATGATACAGGAACACCGAGTGCATGGCCTCGCGCACCGGCTCGTTGCCGCGGAACGAGAACGACAGGTTGGAGACGCCGCCGGAGATATGCGCGCCCGGCAGGTTTTTGCGGATCCAGCGCGTCGCCTCGATGAAGTCGACGCCGTAATTGTTGTGCTCCTCGATGCCGGTTGCGATCGCAAAAATGTTCGGATCGAAGATGATGTCTTCCGGCGGGAAATCCAGTTGCTCAACGAGGATGTCATAGGCGCGCTTGCAAATCTCGGTCTTGCGCGCGAACGTGTCGGCCTGGCCGACCTCGTCGAACGCCATCACGACCACCGCCGCGCCATGACGGCGCGCGATCCTGGCCTCGTGGATGAACTTCTCCACGCCTTCCTTCATCGAGATCGAGTTGACGATCGGTTTGCCCTGCACGCATTTCAGGCCGGCCTCGATCACCGTGAACTTCGAGGAGTCCACCATCACCGGAACGCGGGCGATGTCGGGCTCGGCGGCAACGAGGTTGAGGAAGGTCACCATCGCGGCTTCCGAATCCAGCAAACCCTCGTCCATGTTGACGTCGATGACCTGCGCGCCGTTCTCGACCTGGTCGCGCGCGACCTGGAGCGCGGCGGTGTAGTCGCCGTTGGTGATCAGCTTGCGGAAGCGGGCCGAGCCGGTGACGTTGGTGCGTTCGCCGATGTTGACGAAGGGGATGGCATCCGTCAGCACGAACGGCTCGAGGCCGGAGAGCCGCAGGCGCGGCTCGATCTCCGGCACGATGCGCGGCTTGTGCGGCGCCACCGCAGCGGCGATCGCCGCGATGTGGTCCGGCGTGGTCCCGCAGCAGCCGCCGACGATGTTGACGAGGCCGGACGCAGCGAACTCGCCGACCAGGCGCGCCATGTATTCCGGCGTCTCGTCGTACTGGCCGAACTCGTTGGGCAGGCCGGCATTGGGATAGGCGCATACAAGAGTATCGGCGACGCGGCCGATATCGGCGATATGGGCGCGCAGATCTTCCGCGCCGAGCGCGCAGTTGAAGCCGATGGTGATGGGCTTTGCATGCCGCACCGAATTCCAGAATGCTTCCGGCATCTGGCCCGAAAGCAGGCGGCCGGATTTGTCGGTGATGGTGCCTGATACCATCACGGGCACGTCAATGCCGCGCGCTTCGGTGATCTCGGCGATGGCGTAGAGCGCCGCCTTGGCGTTCAGCGTGTCGAAGATGGTTTCGACCAGCAGCAGGTCGACGCCGCCGTCGAGCATGCCGTTGATCTGTTCGCCATAGGATTTGCGCAGATCGTCGAAGGTGACGGCGCGGTAGCCGGGGTTCGCCACGTCAGGCGAGATCGAGGCGGTGCGGTTGGTCGGGCCGATGGCCCCCGCAACGAAGCGCGGCTTGCCATCCTCGGCGGCGACGCGGCGGGCGGCGTTGCCGGCGAGGCGGGCGCCTTCGCGCGCCATTTCATACACAATGTCGGTGAGGTCGTAATCGGCCTGCGCGATCGAGGTGGTCGAGAAGGTGTTGGTCGCGACGATGTCGGCGCCGGCGCGCAAATAGGCTGCGTGGATGTCCTCGATCGCCTGCGGCTGCGTCAGGATCAGCAGATCGTTGTTGCCGCGCAGGTCGCGATGGAAATCCTTGAAGCGCTCGCCGCGGAAGGCGGCTTCGTCGAACTGGAGGTTCTGGATCATCGTGCCCATGGCGCCGTCGAGCACGAGAATGCGCTCGCGCGCGGCGTTGATGAGGGCAGTTCGCTGGGGCGAGGTGGATACGGTCATGTTGTCTTACGCAGCCTTCTGGGCGCTCTTGGCGCGGATCCCGAGCAAATGGCTGATCGCGAACACGAGATCGGCACGGTTCATGGTGTAGAAATGGAAGGTGTCGACGCCGCGCTTGGCGAGCTTCTGCACCTGGCCGGCCGCAACGGTGGCAGCCACCAGCTTGCGCGTCTCGGCATCGTCGTCGAGGCCGTCGAACTTTTCGGCGAGCCAGTCCGGAACGCTGGTGCCGGTGCGGGTGACGAAATTGCGGGCCTGCTTGAAATTGTGCATGGGCATGATGCCCGGCACGATCGGGATGTCGATGCCGCGGGCGCGGACGCGGTCGAGGTAGCGGAAGTAGAGGTCGTTATCGAAGAACACCTGGGTGATCGCGCGCGTTGCGCCGGCATCGACCTTGGCCTTCAGCGTGTCGATATCGGCGTCGAAGTCGCGCGCTTCGGGATGCTTCTCTGGGTAGGCCGAGACCGAAACTTCGATATCTGCATGACGCTTCTTGATGCCCGCGACCAGCGCGTCGGACGTCTGATAGCCGTCGGGATGGGTGGAGTAGGGCGTGCCGATGCCGCCGGGCGGATCGCCGCGCAGGCCGACGATGTGCCGGACGCCGACTTCGTGATAGCGGTCGACGATCTCGTCGATCTCGCCGCGCGAGGCGCCGACGCAGGTGAGATGTGCGGCCGGCAGCAGCGCGGTCTCCTTCAGGATCCGCGAAATGGTCGAATGGGTGCGCTCGCGAGTCGAGCCGCCGGCGCCGTAGGTCACCGAGACGAACTTTGGATCGAGCGGGGCAAGCCGGTTGATGGTCTCCCAGAGATTGCGCTCCATCTCCTCGGTCTTCGGCGGAAAGAACTCGAAGGAGATCGCAGGCCGCTTCACGGCGAAGTGTCCGTCTTGCCCGTCGGATGGGGCAGGATTCGTCAGATCGGTCATGGCACCACTCACTCCAGAAGGCTTAGCCAGCGGGCTGGCAGCCGGCGGCCAGCTTTAGTTGGGAGAGGCTAAGATAGGGCAAAGAGGGTTTGCTCGACAGCCCATCCATGATGGGAAATAGCCCACTATCTCCAGTTAAATGCCGATTTACCCGCCATATCGAAGTGGGGTGGGAAATCTCGGATAAAAAAATTATCTAGGTATTTCAGACTAATATCCTCTGTACGATGGCCGTATGGTGCCGTCTATGGCTGTGGGCAGTTTGGATAAATCTTTATAGAGACCAATTTTGTCCCACGATTGAATCGTGGCCAAGACAACGGTCTCTCGGCCCGCACACGCCAGACCTGCGCGGGCTGCCCATTGCCGCTGCGCCGCCCTCCACTACGTTAACCCGCCATGATCCCGCTCTCAGTCCTCGACCTCTCGGTCGTAACCACAGGCACAAAGCCCGCCGCGGCGCTGCGCAACAGCATCGATCTGGCGCGCCATGTCGATGGGCTCGGCTATGTCCGCTACTGGCTCGCCGAACATCACAACCTCGCTTCGGTGGCAAGCCCGGCGCCCGATGTGATGATCGGGCAGATCGCGGCGGTCACGAAGCATATCCGCGTCGGCTCCGGCGGCGTGATGCTGCCCAACCACGCGCCGCTGGTGGTGGCCGAACGCTTCAAGATGCTGGAGGCGCTGTTTCCCGGCCGTATCGACCTCGGCCTCGGCCGCGCGCCCGGCACCGATGGCGCCACGGCCTACGCCCTCAGAAGCCGGCTCGACCGTCGCGAGGGCGATGATTTCCTGGAGCGGCTGCACGAATTGATTCTGTGGGAGACCCGCGAATTCCCCGCAGGGCATCCCTACCACAACGTCGTCGCGATGCCCGACGATACCAGGCTGCCGCCGATCTGGCTGCTCGGCTCCAGCGACTACTCCTCGGAGCTCGCCGCGCAAGTGGGCATGGGCTTTGCGTTTGCCCATCATTTCGCATCTCACGATGCGATCGACGCGATGGTGCATTATCGCAACCGCTTCCAGCCCTCGGCCTGGCGCGCGACCCCGCACGCGATCCTCGCAGTCGCGGCGATCGCGGCCGACACCGATGAAGAGGCCGAAAAGCTCGCCACGTCCTTCGACCTCAACCGGCTGCGCCGCGACCGCGGCCAATATCTGCCGCTGCCGAGCGTCGAAGAAGCGCTGGCCTATCCTTACTCGGACTCCGAGCGCACCTCGATTGCCCGCAACCGCTCGCGCCTGTTCGTCGGCAATCCCACGACGGTGCAGAAAAAGCTTCAGCAACTGATGGACGCGAGCAAGCCGGACGAGTTGATGGTGATCACGGCCGTGTACGACCACGAGGCCAGAAAGAGATCGTATTCACTGCTGGCGGAGGCGTTCGGACTTAGGGCGGCCGCGTAACAACTCTCGTGCCCCGGACGCAGCGCAGCGCCCTTCAGCGGTGCGCTGCAGAGCCGGGCCCCATCTCACCGCAAGCGGAGGCTTCTGGGTCCCGGCTCGCGCTTCGCGCGTCCGGGACAAGAAATCAATCCTGCGTCTCGCTGAACGTCGCCCGGAACGGGTGGCCCGGATAGACGCCGACGATGCGGAATTCGCGCGAGAAGAATTTCAGCTCCTCGATCGCAAACGCCAGGCCCTTGTCCTCGGGATGGCCGTCGACATCGGCATAGAACTGCGTGGCGAAGAAATTGCCGTCGACCATGTAGCTCTCGAGCTTGGTCATGTTGACGCCGTTGGTGGCAAAGCCGCCGAGCGCCTTGTAGAGCGCGGCGGGCAAATTGCGCACCCGGAAAACAAACGTCGTGACCAGCGGGCCGGAGCCTTGCGCCGCCCATTTCGGCTCGCGCGCCAGCACCACGAAGCGCGTGGTGTTATGCGCCTCATCCTCGATGTCCTCGGCGAGGATGTCGAGGCCGTAGATCTTTGCGGCGAGGCGCGAGGCGATCGCGGCGACGGTCTTGTCCTTGCGCTCGGATATGTCGCGGGCGCTGCCGGCGGTATCGGCGTGCACGATCGGCTTGATGCCGAGCTTGCGGATGATGCGCCGGCACTGGCCGAGTGCATGCACATGGCTCTCGACGCTCTTGATGTCCTCGATCTTCGTCCCGTTCACCGCCATCAATTGATGCCGGACCGGCAAGAACCATTCGCCGATGATGAAGAGGCCGGAGGCCGGCAGAAGGTGATGGATATCGGCGACGCGGCCGGCGACCGAGTTCTCGATCGGGATCATGCCGAGATCGGCCTCGCCCGAGGAAATCGCCGACAGCGCATCCTCGAAGGTGGCGCAGGGCAGCGGCTCGGCGTCGGGATAGGCCTCGACGATGGCGATATGGGAATTGGCTCCGGGTTCGCCCTGGAATGCGATCTTCATCTTGCTCATGTTCGGTCTTGTAACAGCGGCTCAGGATTTGGAAAGGATGCTGCGGGCGGTCTCGAGGTCCGGCGGCGTGTCGACGCCGCGGGGCACGCTGTCGACGATCATGATGTCGATGCGCATGCCGGCCTCCACCGCCCGGAGCTGCTCCAGGTTTTCCTGAACTTCCAGGGGGGAGCGTGGCAGCGACACGAACCGCTCCAGCGCGGCGCGGCGGTAAGCATAGAGGCCGATATGGTGGTAGCGCGGTCCGTTGCCGTAAGGGGCGGTGGCGCGGGTAAAATAGAGCGCCCGCATCCGTCGCGGCCCGATCGGCGAGCCGATAGCCTTGACGACGCTCGGTGCGAGGTCCTCCTCCTCGCTATGGATCTGCGAGGCCAGCGTGACGATGTCGACCGCGGGGTCGGCGAATGGCGGCAGCACCTCGCGGATGGTCTGCGGCGTGATGGTCGGAAAATCGCCCTGGAGATTGATCACGATCTCGGCCTTGCCGTCCGGATCGAGCTTCTGCATGGCCTCGTGGATGCGATCGGAGCCGGACGGATGCTCGGGGCTGGTCATCACGGCCTCGCCGCCATGGGCGGTCACCGCGGATGCGATCTCGTCGGTGTCGGTTGCGACCGCAACCCGGCCGATGCCGGCGGCCTCCGCGCGGCGCAGCACGTGCACGATCATCGGCAGGCCCGCGATATCGGCGAGCGGCTTGCCGGGCAGGCGGGTGGCAGCCATGCGGGCCGGGATCAGCACCAGGATGCGGGGATCGGTCATCGGGTCAAGGGCCTGGAAACGAGGCGTTTTCCGCCTCAAGAAATCGATGGGGATGGGGCGAAAGCCGGGTCGCTTATACGGGTTGCCAGACCCCGGGCAAACCGATATCTCAATGGCAAAACTCGGGGAAACAATAAGGAACGTTTTGATTCTCCCGAGGCTCGTCCTGGCGGCCGCCTGGCCGCTTATTCCTTCTTGCGGTGTGGGGCCTGGCCGGAAATGGACTCGTTTGAACTCAACAAGATTATCGGTGCCGTTCTCGGCACCTGTCTCATCCTGCTGGTGACGAGCTTCACCGCCCAGGCACTGTTCTCGCCCAAGATGCCGGAAAAGCCGGGTTTCGAAATCGCGGTGAAGGAAACGGCTGGCGACAAGGAAGGTGCTGCGGCTGCCGCGGCGCCCTCCGAGCCGATCGAGAAGCTGCTCCAGACCGCCTCCGTCGAGAAGGGCGCCTCCGCCGCCAAGAAGTGCGGCGCCTGCCACACCTTCGAGAAAGGCGGCCCGAATCGCGTCGGTCCGAACCTGTTTGGCATTGTTGACGATCATCGCGGCGAAGGCCGCAATGGCTTCAACTTCTCGGCCGCGATGAAGGCCAAGGGCGGCACCTGGACCATCGACGATCTGAACAAGTTCATCGCCAACCCGAAGGGCTTCGTTCCGGGTACCGCGATGGGCTTCGCCGGTATTCCGAAGGACTCTGAGCGCGCCGACGTGATCGCCTACCTGAACAGCCTGTCCGACAGCCCGAAGCCGCTGCCAACCGCGGCGAAATAAGGCCTCACGGACATCAATCTTGGAACATGCGGCCAGGCTGAAAAGCCTGGCCGTTTCGTTGTCCGCGCCTCGCGATGTCGTTATCGGGGCGTTTGGCCGCAGCGAGCCGCCATCCCGGGCTTCCAAGATGAGGAAAAAGCAACATATTCGGTCGAAACCTCGCCTATATTGGGACCTTAAAGGAGTAACCTCCTTCAAGACAGGGATGTTGATTTGGCCATTACCCGACGCGATCTCCTGCTCACCGGCACTGCCGCCGCAGCGCTTCCCGCCCTTGGCGCCGTTGCGGGCGTTCCCGTCATCGGCACGGCCGAGGCGCAATCGGCGGGTGAGCTCCCGTGGCGCCATGCGCTGTCGCTGTTCGGCGACATCAAGTACCCCGCCGACTTCAAGCGCTTCGACTACGTCAATCCGGACGCGCCCAAGGGTGGCGTCGCGCGGCTGATCTCGATCGGCACGTTCGACAATTTCAACGTCGCGGTGGCCGGCATCAAAGGTGCGTTCGCACCGGGTGCGGCCATGATCTACGAAACGCTGATGACCCGGGCGCAGGACGAGGTGGCGACCGAGTACGGCGAGCTTGCCGAGACGGCACAACATCCGGACGATTTTTCCTGGGTGATCTATCGTCTGCGCAAGGACGCCCGCTGGCACGACGGCAAGCCGGTGACGCCGGAGGACGTCATCTTCTCGCTGGAGACGTTCAAGCAGCACAGCCCGATGTATGCGTCCTATTATCGCCACGTGACGAAGGCGGAGAAGGTCGGTGAGCGCGACGTCAAATTCAGCTTCGACGGGCCGGGCAACCGGGAATTGCCGACCATCGTCGGCGAGCTGACCGTGCTGCCGCAGCACTGGTGGGAAGGCACCGACGCGCAGGGCCGCAAGCGCGACGTCGGGGCCACCACGCTGGAGATTCCGCTCGGGTCCGGGCCGTACCGGATCAAGGAGTTCGTGGCGGGGCGTTCGCTCAAGCTCGAGCGCGTGAAGGACCATTGGGGCGCCAATGTCCCGAGCCAGGTCGGCCAGAACAATTTCGACGAGCTGCGCTTCGAGTTCTTCCGCGACAACCAGGTCGCGCTGGAAGCCTTCAAGGCCGATCAGGCCGACTGGATCTCGGAAAATTCCGCCAAGCAATGGGCGACGGCCTACGACTTCCCGGCGGTGGCCGAGAAGCGGGTGCTCAAGGAAGAATTTCCGGTCAACGATTCCGGCCGCATGCAGGCTTTCGTGGTCAACACCAGGCGCGATCAGTTCAAGGACGCGCGGGTGCGGCGTGCCTTCAACTACGCCTTCGACTTCGAGGAGATGAACAAGCAGCTGTTCTTCGGTCAGTACAAGCGCATCAACAGCTATTTCGAAGGGACCGAGCTCGCCGCAACCGGCCTGCCGCAGGGCGAGGAATTGCAGCTCCTCGAAGCCCTGAAGGACAAGGTACCGCCGGACGTCTTCACCACGCCTTACCAGAATCCGGTCGGCGGCAATCCGGAAGCGGTGCGCGCCAATTTGCGCGAAGCCGCCAGGCTCCTGAAGGAGGCCGGCCTCGAAATCCGCGACCACAAGCTGGCCGATTCGTCCGGCAAGCCGCTGAGCGTCGAGATCCTGGTGCAGGATCCCTCGTCCGAGCGCATCGCGCTGTTCTACAAGCCGTCGCTGGAGCGGATCGGCGTCAGTACCTCGATCCGCATGGTCGACGACGCGCAGTACCAGAACCGGCTGCGCAGCTTCGACTTCGACATGATCATCGATCAATGGGGCGAGTCGCTCTCGCCGGGCAATGAGCAGCGCGAATATTGGAGCTCGCAGACCGCCGACGTTCCCGGTGCGCGCAACACCATCGGCATCAAGAACCCGGCCGTGGATGCCTTGATCGACAAGGTGATCTTCGCCAAGGACCGCGCCGGCCTTGTCGCCGCGACACGCGCGCTCGATCGCGTGCTGCTGTGGAATTTCTACGTGGTGCCGCAGTTTACCTATTCGTTCGCCCGCTACGCCCGCTGGGACCGCTTCAGCCATGCCGACCCGCTGCCGAAATACGGCCGCTCCGGCCTGCCGACGCTGTGGTGGTATGACACCGAGAAGGCGGCGCGGATCGGAAAACGATCTTGAAGACGCGATTGCGCATGGCGCAGCTGTCACGCCGGCATGTGCTGGCCCTGGGCGCGGGCGGCGTGCTCGGTGCCGCCCTGCCGCGCGGCGCGGCGGCGTCGGAAGGGCCGGCCGAGGTCCATGGCATCTCGGCGTTCGGCGATCTCAAATATCCCGCCGACTTCCACCATTTCGACTATGTCAATGTCGATGCGCCGAAGGGCGGCGCGTTCTCGCTGATTCCGTCGTCGCGCGGCTACAACCAGTCCTATTTCACCTTCAACTCGCTCAACGCCTTTGTCCTGAAGGGCGAGGGCGCACAGGGCATGGACCTGACCTTCGCCACGCTGATGGCGCATGCCGGCGACGAGCCCGATGCGATGTATGGCTTTGCCGCGAAGTCGGTGCAGATATCGCCCGACAAGCTCGCTTATCGCTTCACCATGCGGCCCGAGGCGACGTTTCACGACGGCTCGAAGCTGTCCGCGCACGACGTCGCATTCTCCATCAACGTGCTGAAGGAGAAGGGTCACCCGCTGATCCAGATCCAGATGCGCGACGTCAGGGGCGCCGAGGCGCTGGACGATGCCACATTGGTGGTGACCTTCGCCGAGAAGCGCGCGCGCGACGTGCCGCTCTACGTGGCGGGCCTGCCGATCTTCTCGAAGGCCTACTATGCCAGCCGGCCGTTCGAGGAGACCTCGACCGATACGCCGCTCGGCTCCGGTCCCTACAAGGTCGGCAAGTTCGAGATCAATCGCTTCATCGAGTTCGAGCGGGTCAAGGATTGGTGGGGCGCCGATCTTCCGGTCTGCCGCGGCAGCAACAATTTCGACGTGATCCGCTATGAATTCTATCGCGACCGCGACGTCGCCTTCGAAGGCTTTACCGGCAAGAACTATCTCTACCGGGAAGAGTTCACCTCGCGGATCTGGGCGACGCGCTACGATTTCCCCGCCATCCAGGATGGCCGGGTCAAGCGCGAGCAGGTGCCGGACCAGACCCCGTCGGGTGGCCAGGGCTGGTTCCTGAACACGCGGCGCGACAAGTTCGGGGATCCCAAGGTCCGGGAGGCGATCAACTGCGCGTTCGACTTCGAGTGGACCAACAAGACCATCATGTACGGCGCCTATGCGCGCACGGTCTCGCCATTCCAGAACTCCGATCTTGTCGCGACGGGTGTGCCGTCGCCCGAGGAGTTGAAGCTGCTGGAGCCTTTCCGCGGCCAGGTGCCCGACGAGGTGTTCGGCGAGCCCTATTTGCCGCCGGTGTCGGACGGCTCGGGCCAGGATCGTGCGCTGCTGCGCAAGGCGCAGCAATTGCTTCAGGAGGCCAAGCTGACGGCCAGGGACGGCAAGCGGATCTTGCCGAATGGCGAGGTCTTCGCGATCGAATTCCTGATCGACGAGGCGTCGTTCCAGCCGCACCACGGCTCGTTCCTGAAGAACCTGAATACGCTCGGTATCGAGGCCAATTTGCGCCTGGTCGACGCGGTCCAGTATCGCGCGCGGCTTGAATCGTTCGACTTCGACGTCGGCATCCAGCGCCTGACCATGTCGGCGACGCCCGGCGACAGCCTGCGGACCTATTTCACCTCGCAGGCCGCGGCGACGAAGGGATCGTATAATCTGGCGGGCGCCGCCAGTCCGGCGATGGATGCCCTGGTCGAGAAGGCCATGGCGGCCGAAACACGCAGCGATCTGACCTTTGCCTGTCGCGCGCTCGACCGCGTCTTCCGCGCCGGCCGCTACTGGGTGCCGCAATGGTACAACACCAGCCATCGGCTCGCCTATTGGGATGTGTTCGGCCATCCCAAGGACCTGCCGCGCTACGCCCTCAACGATTATTCCAGCGGCGTCGGCGAGCGAACCCTGTGGTGGTCCGACCCAGCCAAGTTCGATCACAAGTCCGATCACAAGTCCGATCAGGCGAAGTAAGCTCATGAGTGCCTATATCGCCCGCCGTCTTCTCCTGATGATTCCGACGCTGCTCGGGATCCTCTTCATCTCCTTCGTCGTGGTGCAGTTCGCGCCCGGCGGCCCGGTCGAGCGGGTGATCGCGCAACTCTCGGGCGCCGACACCGGCGGCACGTCGCGCATTTCCGGCGGCGGCGATTTCGCGCAGCGCGCGCCGGGACAGCTCGGCGCCGGCGCCGACGCGGTCAATTCGAAATATCGCGGCGCCCAGGGGCTCGATCCCGAGTTCATCAAGAAGCTGGAAAAGCAGTTCGGCTTCGACAAGCCCGCGCCCGAGCGCTTCCTGATGATGGTCTGGAATTATGCGCGGTTCGATTTCGGCGACAGCTATTTCCGCACGGTCAGCGTCATCCAGCTCGTCAAGGAGAAGCTGCCGGTCTCGATCTCGCTCGGCATCTGGCTGACGCTGCTGACATATCTGATCTCGATCCCGCTCGGCATCCGCAAGGCGGTCAGGGACGGCACCCGCTTCGACATGTGGACCTCGACGGTGATCGTGCTCGGCTACGCCATCCCCGGCTTCCTGTTCGCGATCCTCTTGATCATCCTGTTTGCCGGCGGCTCCTTCTTCAACTGGTTCCCGCTGCGCGGGCTGACGTCGGACGGCTGGTCGCAGTATCCGTGGTATTGGAAGATCATCGATTATTTCTGGCACCTGACGCTGCCCTTGATCTCGCTGGCGCTCGGTGCGTTCGCGACCATGACGTTCCTCACCAAGAACTCGTTCCTCGACGAGATCCGCAAGCAGTATGTGATGACTGCGCGGGCCAAGGGCTGTAGCGAGAACCAGGTGCTCTATGGCCACATCTTCCGCAACGCGATGCTGATCGTGATCGCGGGCTTTCCCGGCGCCTTCATCGGCGCCTTCTTCTCAGGCTCGCTGCTGATCGAGACCATCTTTTCCCTGGATGGGCTGGGATTGCTCGGGTTCGAGAGCGTGCTCAACCGCGACTATCCCGTCGTGTTCGGCACGCTCTACATCTTCTCCCTCATCGGCCTCGTGGTGAGCCTGATTTCGGATCTGACCTATATGTGGATCGATCCAAGGATCGATTTCGAGGCGCGGGAGGTGTGATGACGATCACCGCGCCAAATCCGCCTGAGACCAATACGACGTCGCCGCCCGGCGCCGCCACGCCGGTTGCGCGCAAGCCGTTCGTGCCGTCGCCGCTCAACCGGCGCCGCTGGCAGAATTTCAAGGCGAACCGGCGCGGCTACTGGTCGTTCTGGATCTTCATGGTCCTGTTCGTGGTGTCGCTCTGCGCCGAGCTGATCGCCAACGACCGGCCGTTCCTGATCAAGTATGACGGCCATCTCTATTGGCCGGCCTTCGTGACCTATTCGGAGACGACCTTCGGCGGCGACTTCGAGACCGCGGCCGACTACCGCGATCCGTATTTGCAGAAGCTGATCAAGGACAAGGGCGGCAGCATCGTCTGGCCGCTGATCCGCTACTCCTATGGCACCCACAATCTCGACCTGCCGACGCCGGCGCCGTCGCCGCCCACCTGGTGGCTGACGGAGGCGCAGTGCAAGCCGGTGGTGGAGAAGAAGGGCCTGAAGGGCTGCCGTGACCTCGAATACAACTGGCTTGGCACCGACGACCAGGGCCGCGACGTGGTCGCGCGGATGATCTACGGTTTTCGCATCTCGGTGCTGTTCGGCCTGATCCTCACCATCGTGTCGTCCGTCATCGGCGTCGTCGCCGGCGGCGTGCAGGGCTATTTCGGCGGCTGGACCGATCTGTTGTTTCAGCGCTTCATCGAGATCTGGAACGCCATCCCCTATCTCTATCTTCTGCTGATCATCTCGGCGGTGCTGCCGCCGGGCTTTTTCATACTGCTCGGCATCATGGTGTTGTTTCACTGGGTGTCGCTCGTCGGCCTCGTACGCGCGGAATTCTTGCGCGGGCGCAACTTCGAATACATCCAGGCTGCGCGGGCGCTTGGTGTGTCGGATCGCGTGATCATGTTCCGCCATTTGTTGCCGAACGCCATGGTCGCGACCATGACGTTCCTGCCGTTCATCGTGTCATCGTCGGTGATGACGCTGACGGCGCTGGACTTCCTCGGCTTCGGCCTGCCTCCCGGCTCGCCCTCGCTCGGTGAGCTCTTGTCGCAGGCCAAGGCCAATGTGCAGGCGCCGTGGCTCGGCTTCAGCGGCTTCTTCTCGGTCGCGATCATGCTGTCGCTGCTGATCTTCACCGGCGAAGCGGTGCGCGACGCCTTCGATCCGCGCAAGACCTTCAAGTGAGGGCGTGATGGACGCGATCAACCAGCCGCTGCTCAGCGTGCGCGACCTCTCGGTGGCCTTCCACCAGGGCGGCGCCACCACGCTCGCGGTCGACAAGGTCTCGTTCCAGATCAAGCGCGGCGAATGCGTCGCGCTGGTCGGCGAATCCGGCTCCGGCAAGTCGGTCAGCGCGCTCTCGATCCTGAAGCTCCTGCCCTATCCGAACGCCTCGCATCCCTCGGGCAGCATCCGCTTCAAGGGACAGGAGCTGATCGACCGCTCGGAGCGCGAGATGCGGGAGGTGCGCGGCAGCGACATCTCCATCATCTTCCAGGAGCCGATGACCTCGCTCAATCCGCTGCACACGATCGAGGCGCAGATCGGCGAGATCATCCAGCTGCACAACCCGACCAGCAACGCGCGGACGCGCGAGCGGACGCTGGAGCTGCTCACACAAGTCGGCATTCCCGAGCCCGAGACGCGGCTGAAGAGCTATCCGCACCAGCTCTCCGGCGGCCAGCGCCAGCGCGTGATGATCGCGATGGCGCTTGCCAACGAGCCGGACCTCTTGATCGCGGACGAGCCGACCACGGCGCTCGACGTCACCGTGCAGGCGCAGATCCTGGCGCTGCTCGCCGAGATCCGCGCCCGGCTCGGCATGAGCCTGCTGTTCATCACCCATGATCTCGGCATCGTGCGCCGCATCGCCGACCATGTCTGCGTCATGAAAAGCGGTGAGATCGTCGAGCAGGGGCCGGTCGAGCAGGTGTTCAGGAGTCCAAAGCATCCCTACACGCGCGACCTGCTCGCGGCGGAGCCGAAGCCGGATCCAGCGCCGCCGCGGCCGGACGCGCCGGTGGTGATGTCGGCCGATGATTTGAAGGTCTGGTTTCCGATCAAGCGCGGACTGATGCGCAAGACGGTCGGCCACATCAAGGCGGTCGATGGCGTCAGCGTCGCCGTGCGCAAGGGCGAGACGCTCGGCGTCGTCGGCGAATCCGGCTCGGGCAAGACCACGCTGGGGCTGGCGCTGCTGCGGCTGATCTCCTCGAACGGGCGCATCGTGTTCTTGGGCAAAGACATCCAGGGCCTGCGCTTCAAGGAGATGCGCCCTATCAGGCGCGACATGCAGGTGGTGTTCCAGGACCCGTTCGGCTCGCTCAGCCCGCGCATGTCGGTCGCCGACATCGTCGCCGAAGGTCTCTCCGTGCATCAGCCGACACTCTCGCGCGAGGAGCGCGAGGCGCGCGTCGTCAAGGCGCTCGAGGACGTCGGCCTGAAGCCCGACACCCGCTACCGCTATCCGCACGAATTCTCCGGCGGCCAGCGTCAGCGCATCTCGATCGCGCGCGCAATGGTGCTGGAGCCGGATTTCGTGGTGCTGGACGAGCCGACCAGCGCGCTCGACATGCTGTTCCAGGCGCAGATGGTCGATCTCTTGCGCGAGCTCCAGCGCAAGCGCGACCTGACCTACATGTTCATCTCGCACGATTTGCGCGTGGTCGCCTCGCTCGCGAGCCACCTCATCGTGATGCGCGGCGGCAAGGTGGTCGAGGAAGGCCAGGCCGCCGACCTGTTCAAGAGCCCGAAGACGGATTACACCCGCGCGCTGTTCGCGGCCGCGTTCCGGCTGGAGATGGCGGGCGACGGCTCGGTCGCGACGTAGCCCCTTCACCTCTCCCGAAGGGAGAGGTGCGCAAGCAAATCGGTTGAGGGGCGGAACACTCACGCCTCACATTCGCTGTCGTCCCGGCGAAGGCCGGGACCCATACCGCGGAATCTCTCGGCTGCAATCGGTAGGTGTGCCGAACAGCGGTTCTTCGCCAAGCGTCCCCCGGGGCAATGGGTCCCGGCCTTCGCCGGGACGACGATCAGGAGGGTTGTTTGCGCCCTTGCGAGCTCAACCAAGCCGCTTGATCTCCACGATCTCGCTACCCGCCTGCCTGATCCGCGCAATGGCCGGCTCGATCGGCTCGATCACCGTCGCCATGTGATGCGCGTTGGCAATGAACCACGATTACGGTGACAGTGCACTTAATCATCCGTCGATAGACGGCGCAGCCTTCGATCCGCGCGTGCCGGGCTTGAAAGGGCGGAGCGGCCAATTGAGTGCACTGTCACCGTAATTCCGCGGCGGTCAGCGGACGTGATTGACCCAACTGAGACATGGGGTGCCGCCGTCCGCCTTGCGAGAGTACCGAGAAACGTGAATATTCATGCTGGTTCGCGTGTCTCAGGAAAATCCCGTAATAGAGCGCTGCAATGAATAGGGGTCTTGTCATGACAAGGTATCCGATTACGGTGGCCGCCTCGGTGCTAGCTCTGGCGCTTGTGGTGTCGCCGTCAGCCAATGTGCAGGCTGCCGAACTCAGGCTTCTGGCAGGTGGAGCAATGTCGGCCGTTTGGGCCGATATCAAACCGCAGTTTGAGCAAGCCTCTGGTCACAAGCTTGAAATTTTCCTTGGCACAACTCCGAACCTCATAAAGGAAGCCACATCGGGCAAGCCGTTCGATGTTGGCGTTGTACCTGTCGAGGTTATGCAGGATGCGTCGGCCAGAGCTAAATTCGTGGCAAGTCCGACAATCGATATTGCTCACGTTGGCCTCGGCGTTGCCGTCCAATCTGGCGCTCAAAAGCCTGAAATCGGCAACGCTGATGCCCTCAAAGCAACGCTGCTCAAAGCTCAGTCTATTGCCTCGATCCCGGAGAGCGCCACCGGCTATTCAATCGCAAAGGTATTTGATCGCCTTGGAATTACCGAGCCGATGAAGGCGAAGATGAAGGCGCAGCCCAACCCCGCGCAGGTCGTCGCGGTGGTCGCCAAGGGTGAAGTCGAATTGGGCATATTCCTTATCAACGTTCTCACGGCTCCCGGTTTGGAAGTCGTCGGTCCATTTCCGGCCGAACTGCAACAAAACGTGGTGTTTACGGCGGCGATCGGATCGGAAACCAAAGAAACTACCGCCGCCAAGGACCTTATTGAGTACCTTAAAAGTCCGGCGGCAGTTGCAATCATCAAATCAAAGGGCATGAACCCCGGCTGATCCGACGGATCAACCCGTTGCGCGGGAGACGTTCCTCGCGCTTCGCGTCGCGTGTTCGATCATCAGCGGTGCCACCGAAAACGTCCGTCACTTCCGTTAATGGCCGATTTTGTTGCAGAAGTCGGTAGGATCGACGCTCTCAGCCGAGGCCGAGATCTGAAAATTTGGGCTCGCGATCTCTCGGCCGCCTGCCCGGCATGGGCTGCGGATACGCCCCCGGGCACTGATGTTTGACGCAACCAACGCGACGGACGCCACTTACGCAACGCACGGTGCGGCCGTGTTGGGTGGATGGAGCGCCAGCTTGGCAAAGCGACGAAGGTTCTGAGCGATTGCTGCAAGCGTAAATTCGAACCGCGCGCCGGCCGGGCCACGCAGCCTCAGGCGGCCGAGCCGCAGAATCCGCTTGAGGTGCGCAAACAGCATCTCAACCTTCTTGCGATCTCGTCGGGTCTGATCGTAGGCAGGCGTCTTGGCGATCGCGCGGGCGACATCGCGCGCTGCCTCATGCACGTGGCGTGTGATCTTCCGGCTAGGCGAGTTTGGGCAGCATTTGGACTTGAGCGGGCAGTCGCGGCAATCGGCGACGCGCGAGAAATACGAGATAGCGTCATCCCCGCGTGGTCCGCGTGCTCCACTTGAGCGCGGCAGGATCTTGCCGCTGGGGCAGATACATTGATCGCGCGCCTCGTCATAGATGAAATCGTCGCGGCTGAACGTGCCGTCGTCGCGCTTTGACTTGTCGATCACCGGGATGTGGGGCGCGATCCCCTTCACATCGACCAGGAAGTGGAGATTTTGGGCCGCGCCGTAGGCCGTATCCGCGACGAGCCAGTCGGGTTTGATGCCGAACGTCTTCTCAGTCCTTTCGATCATCGTCTGGGATGCGCCAACCTCGGACTGGCGGATCGCCCGGGACGCTTCGACATCCATGATAATACCGAACTTGATGTCGACGAGGTAATTGTCGGCGTAGGCGAAGAACGCGGCGCTGCGCAGTGCGCCAGTCCACTGCGCGGCTGGGTCGGACGGCGCGACAAACTTCGGCACGACGTCGGTCGCACGACCCCATGCCGGATCGTCGAGATTGGCAAGGTAGTCCTGAACGGCGCGCCTGGCCCTCATCGGGTCGATGTCGTGGCTCCATTTGTCGCCCGGGGTCGAGCGGCACTTATTGGCGTCCGCCGCGATCAAGCTGGCATCGACGGCGAAACCATCGCCGCCGACAAGGCCAGCTTTGATGCACGAAACGACGACATGTTCGAAGACGTGACGAAAGACATCATGATCGCGAAAGCGCTCGTTGCGGGCGCGCGTGAATGCCGAGTGATCCGGGATTCTGTCCTCTATGCCAAGACCGCAGAACCAGCGATATGCGAGGTTGAGCTGGACCTCGCGGCATAATGCTCGCTCCGAGCGGATCGCGAATACGTATCCGAGGATGAGCATCCGGATCATCAACTCCGGATCGACCGATGGCCGACCAGTGTTGGAGTAGTGCGGCGCAAGCTCTGCGCGCACCCACGAGAGATCGAGAACTGCCGCAATCTGCCGAACCTGATGGTCGTCCGGTACTACGGCTTCGAGGTCGAACGCATAGAACAGCTGACCCTGCTCACTCTTGCACCGCCCCATCATCGAAACGCTCCGTCGATGGCCGCTTCACCTCACGGAATCACGGTTTGCTCCGCTCCTCAAGGGTTCTGCAACAAAATCGGCCCAAGGCAGACACGGACCGTGGGGCCTTCGATGCCGCCTTTCGAGAGTAAAGCCGACGCAACGCATTTTCGACGACGCGCCTACAGCCGCTTGATCGCGACGATCTCGCTACCCGCCTGCCTGATCCGCGCAATGGCCGGCTCGATCGGCTCGATCGCCGTCGCCATATGATGCGCGTTGGCATGAACCATGCTGCTGCCGTCGCGCACGATGGCGACATGGCCCTTCCAGAAGATCAGATCGCCGCGTAGCAGCGTGCTCCGTTCATGCGGCTCCAGCGCGCGGCCAAGCCCGGCCTGCTGCATGTCGCTGTCGCGTGGGCAGCCGATGCCCGCCGATGTCAGCGAGACCTGCACCAGGCCCGAGCAGTCGATGCCGAGGCTGCTCTTGCCGCCCCAGAGATAGGGCGTGCCGACGAAGCGTTCGGCGACAGCGACGAAGTCCGGCTCATGATGATCGAGCGGGTCGAGATGCGCCTTCGGCAGGAACATTCCTTCGCGCGTCACGGCAAAGCTGCCGTCCTCGCGCGCGATCGTGAGTTTTGATCCCAGCACCAGCGTGTCGGCCGGGGGCAATTTGATCGAGGGGCCGGGGAAGGCAAACGTCCGCAGCGCGCTCACCTTGTGGGTCGGCGCGGCCACGGGCTTCGTCAGCGCCGCATCCGGCATCCAGCCGACATAGCCGTCGCCGCCGAGCTGGCCCCAGGCCCAGCCCTCGTCGTTGCGGTCGTAGATCGTGACGCGCTCGCCGCGCAGTGCTTCGGTCGCCAGCATCGCGCTCGACGACGGCTGCTCGCGCACGGCTGCAATCGCCTCGATCACCTCGAATTCCTCGCCGGCGACGTAGCGATCCGCCTTCACCTTGCCTTCGAGATACTTTGCGGCGAGGTCGCGCCGTGCCGGCGTCAACCTTGGGTCGAAATCATCCATAGCGCTCGCTCAGCAATGCGTAGATCGCGCGGGCGGCCTGGCATTCGCCGCCCTCGGGCCGCGCCGGCTTGGCCGACGGTGTCCAGCCGTAAATATCCACGTGAAGCCAGCTTTTGGCCTGCTCGACGAAGCGCTGCAAAAACAGCGCGCAGGTGATCGAGCCGGCGAAGCCGCCGGACGGTGCATTGGTGATGGTGGCGGTCTTGGAGTCCAGCCAGGCATCGTAAGCGGGCCACAGCGGCATGCGCCACAACGGATCGTTCTCCTTCGCCGCGCAGCGCGCGACGTCGGCGGCCAGTGTCTCATCATTGGTGTAAAAGGGCGGTAAATCCGGTCCCAGCGCGACCCGCGCCGCGCCGGTCAACGTGCCGAGATCGATCAGCAGGTCCGGCTTCTCCTCGTCGGCCAGCGCCAGCGCGTCGGCGAGCACGAGCCGGCCTTCGGCGTCGGTGTTGCCGATCTCGACCGTGATGCCCTTGCGCGACGTAAAAATGTCGAGCGGGCGGAAGGCGTTGCCGGAGACCGCGTTTTCGACCGCGGGGATCAGCACGCGCAGCCGCACCTTCAGCTTCGCGTCCATCACCATGCGCGCCAGCGCCAGCACATTGGCGGCACCGCCCATGTCCTTCTTCATGATCAGCATGCCGCTCGACGGCTTCAGGTCGAGCCCGCCGGTGTCGAAGCAGACGCCTTTTCCCACCAGCGTCACCTTGGGATGATCAGGGTCGTCACCCCAGCCGATATCGATCAGCCGCGGCGCGCGATCCGAGGCCATGCCGACGGCGTGGATCAGCGGGAAATTCTTCGCCACCAGCTCGTCGCCGACGATGCAGGCAAAGCTCGCGCCGAACTCGGCGGCGAGGTCTCGTGCGGCGGCGGCCAGCTCCTCCGGCCCCATGTCGTTGGACGGCGTATTGATGAGGTCCCGCGCCAGCGTCGCGGCCTCCGCGACGCGATCGATCTCGACCGCATCGACACCATCCGGCGGCACCAGCCGGACGTCGGGGCTATCAGCCTTGCGGTAGCGGCCAAAGCGGTAACAGCCGAGCGCGAAGGCGAGCGCGGCCAGTCGGGTATCGTGCGGGGCATTGGCGAAACGATAGGTGCCCGGCGGCAGCAGGCCGGGCAGGGCGCCGGGCCGGAACGGGTCGCGCGATCGGGCGCTGTCGTCCTCGAGGCCGAACAGGATCTGCGCGATCGTGCCATCGGGCGCGGGCAGCGCCAGATAGCCGCCCGGCTTGCCGGCGAAGGCGCTCGCTGTGGCGAACTGACGCTGCGCCGGCGGTAGCCGCTCGGCGACCTGATCCCAGCTCGACTTGGTGACGAAGGTGATCGGGGTGGCGGTCGAGGCGGTCTCGAAGACGGAAGGCATTGGCGGGTCCGGCGCGTCAGATCAAACGGGTCATTCGGTCGGTGGAGACTTCGCAGAGTTTTGCCATGGCCGCAATCGGCTTCGCGGTCACCGCTGAGTGAGCCGCTACTCGCAGAGAAGCAGCCATGCTAGGTTCCGGCCGACGGTTGCCAGGCGTCAGGTGCGCAGAGAACGCCGGCGACCGAAGACGAGGCGTGCCGGGAGGAATTGCGATGGAATTTGTGTGGAGCGTGGTCACATTCATTGGCCAGGCCATCGAGGCGGTCTTTGGCTATGTCGAGCATCATCACTGGGTCTTCGCGTTCCTCGCCGGCGGCTACGTCTTCTATCTCCATGATCGTTCGGTCCATGCGCGGTTCGACGCGCTCGACAAGCGCCTGGACGAAATCCGCAAGCGCCTCGCCATCGAATATTGATCGGGCGAGACGAAACAATCGTCCGGCGACCTCGTACCTCCGCTGAGAACTGTCGTTCACGAGAGCGCGGCCGCAGGGCTTTACTAGCGCTGCGGTTGTGGCATTATTGTAGAATATTCTTGGGTTGCGTGATGTGCTCCTGCACGTATCGAGCGCAAGCGCGCGGCTGAATCTTGGTTGATGCCGGTCTGGATTGATACCGCCTGAGCCTCTTGGTCGTAAGCCTCTTGGTCGCGAGGCTCTTCGTCGAAGGCATTTCTCTCAATCGTTTGGGCGACGCAGCATTCGCGATGAGCGGCGCAACATGGATAGATCGTTTGTCATTGCGCAGATATCCGACCTGCATCTGGACGGGTCAGGCCGGCTGCTTGCCACGGTCGAGGCCCTCGTGGACTCTCTCCGCGAGAGGATGGCGGATTTCGCGGACGTCCCCGATCGCATCCTGCTGATCACGGGCGATCTCGTGAACGACCCGACGCCGCGTGCGCTCGACGAAGCGCTCGCGGTCATCGCGTCCCTGCGGCAGACCGGCCTGTTCACGGATATCCAGGCGGTGGCCGGCAATCACGACGTCAAGCGTCCGAGCCAGCGCGCAGGCCGGCACGACGCCTACGATTACCTGCACCTGCCGCGGACCTCGAAGAGCGTCTATTACCGTCAGGCTGGTCTCGATCTGGTGCTGCTGGACTCCAATAGCGCCAGCCTGACCACGCTTGCCAGTGGCGGTGTCGATGAGCGCGCCTACCAGGCGCTGGTGACGCATTCCGCCCGGTTGAGCGTCGAGCTCGCCGGCAGCACAGGTTCAGCCGGACGCACCGACTATGCCGAGCCCGCGGAAAACCTGGTGCGCGTGCTGGCGCTGCATCATCATCCGCTGCCGCAGGCGACCGGTGAGGGCAAGCGGTTTCTCGGCGTCCCCGACGAGCCGCTGATGTACCTCGCCGCGCCCGCGACCTTTCTCGAGGCCGCCACCTCGCTCAACGTCAATCTGATCCTGCACGGGCATCGGCATGTCGAGGGGCTCACCCGCTATTCGATTCCCGATCCGCGCACGACACGGAGCGGGGTCGAGGATTTCTGGCGCACGATCTATGTGCTCTCCTGTCCGTCGTCGACGGGGCAGGGCGGCGACGATGCCGGCTTCAACATCATCCATTTCAGTCCGAGGCCTCAGGCTGGAGGTTACCGGTTCGCGATCACGCGATATTCGCGGCCGCGCGACGAGGGCACATTCAGGCCGCTGGACTCGAACCTGCCGGGCGGCCTCATCACGCTTCCGGCGGGGCGGGATTTTTCCCGCGATCCCGCCATCCAGTCGGCGATCGATATCGCCTCATGCGCATCGTTGAAGCGGGATCAGGTCCCGGCGCTGGTCCGACAGCTGCTGTCGCGCCGCGCCTTCTACGATGACGGCGGGCAAAGCTGGGCGGACTCGCTCTACACTTATCTCGTCACTGCCCACGCCTGGTCGGATCTCAAGGGCAGGTTCGCAAGGTCGGGACCTGGGCCTGAGGTCGAGGCGCTGGCGGCAGCGCGAGCGTTGCTCCGTCAATTGATCGGGCAATCCGCCGACGTGCTTGGCATCGACCGCGCCACGCTCGACGAGCTCCGCGCCAACCGCCTGATCAATCGTGACGACGTCCTGCGCCGCTGGCCGCGGCTGCCGCGCGAGGGCATCGACATCGAGGAGCGGTTGCGACAGAGGCTGCAATGGCTGCGGGAGCTCGACCGGCAAGCGGGTGCGCTCGGCCTCGCTCTCGGCCTCGGCGGCAAGATGCCGCCGAAAACGCCGCCATAAAGCCGCAGGCCGCGCGTTAACCGGCCATTAGGGTTAACGGTCTATTGCTGGCGCGTTCGGCTCGATCCATCCGCTCGAGAGTCAAAGCGTCATGCGTCAACGGTTCAGTCCTGCCCGGCTTCTTGCCTCCGCCTCGCTGATCGCGCTGGTGGGTGCGAGCCTCGGCGGCTGCACGGCCATGTCAAAGCTCTCCGACGTCACCGGCTCGATCGGGCCGAAGGCGGAAGCCGCTCCGACCGATCCGGCGCGCGCCGTCGAGGTCTATGGCGAGCGTTACCGTGCCAATCCCAGGGATGCCGACGCGGCGCTGGCCTATGGCCAGGCCTTGCGCGCCAACGGCCAGCGCGCGCAGGCTGCCGCCGTGCTCGAGCAGGCGACCATCGCCAATCCCGGCAACAAGGCGCTGCTCGCCCAATACGGACGCGCGCTCGCCGACAACGGCAATTTCCAGCAGGCTTTCGACGTGCTGTCGAAGGCGCATTCGCCCGACAATCCGGACTGGCGCCTGCTCTCGGTGCAGGGCACTGCGCTCGACCAGATGGGCCGTCACGACGAGGCGCGCGCCTATTATGCCAGCGCGCTCAAGATCGCGCCGGGCGATCCCGGCGTGCTCTCAAATCTCGGCCTGTCCTACATGCTGTCGCGCGACCTGCCCAAGGCCGAGGACGTGCTGCGCCAGGCCTACGCCTCGCCGCACGCGAGCGCCCGGGTGCGGCAGAATCTCGGCCTGGTGGTCGGCCTCCAGGGCCGCTTTGCCGAGGCCGAAACCATCGTGAAGGCGGACCTGCCGCCGGACCAGGCCGCGGCCAATGTCGCCTATCTGAAGGACATGCTGAGCCGCAACGACGCCCCGCGCGGCGCTCAGAAGCGGACGCCGGTCGCGTCTCTCGGCCAATCCGACTGATCCGCCGCTCTTCGCGCCATTGCGCGGATTTCCCCTGACGCTTCAGACGCTTTGCGCGATCCACCTCGCAGCCGGCCGGCGACCGCCGGCTACTGTGCATGGGGTTGTTTTCGAGGATTTGTTTTTGGCGCCTCAGTGCAGCTCGGAGATCTTGATGCCGGTCGGCCCGAGAATGACGACGAACAGCACCGGCAGGAAGAACAGGATCATCGGCACCGTCAGTTTCGGCGGCAGCGCGGCGGCCTTCTTCTCGGCCTCGTTCATGCGCATGTCGCGATTTTCCTGCGCCATGACGCGCAAGGAATGGCCAAGCGGCGTGCCGTAGCGCTCCGCCTGCTGAAGCGCGAGACAGACCGACTTGACGCCTTCGAGCCCGGTGCGGCGCGCCAGGTTCTCGTAGGCCACCTTGCGGTCCTGCAAATAGGACAGCTCCGCGGTGGTCAGCGTGAACTCTTCCGACAGCGCGATCGACTGGCCGACGATCTCGGTCGCGACCTTGCGGAACGCCATTTCCACCGACATGCCGGACTCGATACAGATCAGCAGCAGGTCGAGCGCGTCGGGGAAGGCACGCTTGATCGAGAGCTGGCGCTTCGAGATCGCATTCCTCAGGAACAGCATCGGCGCCTGCAAGCCGCCATAGGCGGCGCCGACGCAGATGCCGATCTTGATCGGCATCGATTGCTCCATATGGGCGATCAGGAACACGTAGACGACCGAGCCGACGAACAGCACCAGCGGCGCCACCATGCGGGCGAACAGGAAGGTGATGTAGGGGGCCTGGCCGCGATAGCCCGCCATGATCAGCTTGTCGCGCGCGGCTTCCTGCGCCAGCCATTTGGTGAGGTTGAAGTCCTCGACGACCCTGGAGACGAGCTGCTTGGGCGTCTGGCGCAGCGAGACCTTCTCGCTCTTGTTGAGGCGTTCGCGCTCACGCTGCCGGATGCGCTCGCGCTCGCTCGCCACCGCCTTCATGCGCTTGGAGAGGCCTTCGCCGGCGAACAGCGGCATGACCAGCGTATACACCGTGGCACTGGCGGCGATGGCCGCCAGCAACATGGTCATGAAGTGGACGTCGTGCAGCTTCGTGACGAGCAAATCAACCATACGGCACCATCAAAAATCGAAGTTGATCATCTTCTTCATCACCATGATGCCAATCGACATCCAGACGACGCAGCCGACCAGCATCAGCTGGCCTGTGGGATGGGTCCAAAGAATCGAGATGTAGCCAGGCGTCGTGAGATAGACGAGAAACATCACGATCGGCGGCAGCGAGCCGATGATGCCGGCCGAGGCCTTGGCTTCCATCGACATCGCCTGGATCTTTTCCTTCATCTTCTTGCGGTCGCGCAACACCTTGGAGAGGTTGCCGAGCGCTTCGGAGAGGTTGCCGCCCGACTTCTGCTGGATCGACACCACGATGCCGAAGAAGTTGGCCTCCGGCAGCGGCATGCGGTCGTAGAGACGCGAGCAGGCCTCGCCGAGCGGCATGCCGATCGCCTGCGTTTCGATGATGGACAGGAACTCGCTGCGCAGCGGCTCCGGCGCATCGGCGGCGACGACCTTGATCGATTCGAACAGCGGCAGGCCGGCCTTGATGCCGCGGACGATGACGTCGACGGCGTCCGGCAGCGCCGCCAGGAATTTGTTCTCGCGGCGCTTCTTCAGGAAACCGAGCGCCCAGCGCGGCAGGCCGAAACCGCCGGCGAAGGCGAGACCGACGGCGCCGAGCAGGCCGCCACCGCCGAACAGCGCGCCAAAGAAAAACACGCCGCCCGTGACAGCGGACACGATCCAGAATTTCTGCGGCGTCCAGTCGAGCCCGGCCTGCGACAGGCGGACGTGGAGCGGAACGCTCTTCTCCTGCGCGCGCCGCGCCTCGAGATCCTTGAGCGTGGTCTCGACCTGCTCGCGACGCGAGCGCTGGGTCTTCTCGGCCTGGCGGGCGGTGGGCGCCTCGGCGCGCGCGATCGAGGCGCGGCGACCCTCGGCCTTCCGCTCGCCGGATAGCAGCGGGTAGACGAAGACCCAGGCGATGCCGCCGACCGCGGCGGTGGCGAGGAAGGCGAGGGCGAGGACCTGCATGTTCATGGCTGCGCCGCCCTGCTCACGTGTTCGGTTTCTTTTCCGCGGCGTCGAGCGCGGCGGCAAGGCGTTTCTCTTCGCCGTAATAGCGGGCGCGTTCCCAGAACTTCGGGCGACCGATGCCGGTCGAGCGGTGCTGGCCGATGATCTTGCCGTTGGCGTCCTCGCCGACGAGGTCGTAGAGGAAGACGTCCTGGGTGATGATGGTGTCGCCTTCCATGCCCATCACCTCGGTGATGTGGGTGATGCGGCGCGAGCCGTCGCGCAGGCGCGCGGCCTGGACGATGACGTCGATCGAGGCGCAGATCATCTCGCGGATTGTTCGCGAAGGAAGCGAAAAGCCGCCCATGGTGATCATGGATTCGCAGCGCGACAGCGCTTCGCGGGGATTGTTGGCGTGCAGCGTTCCCATCGAGCCGTCGTGGCCGGTGTTCATGGCCTGGAGCAGGTCGAACGCCTCAGGTCCGCGGACTTCGCCGACGATGATGCGTTCGGGGCGCATACGCAGGCAGTTGCGCACCAGCTCGCGCATGGTGACCTGGCCTTCGCCTTCGATGTTGGGCGGGCGGGTTTCGAGCCGGACCACGTGGGGCTGCTGGAGCTGGAGCTCGGCGGCGTCCTCGCAGGTGATGACGCGCTCGTCGTGCTCGATGTAATTGGTCAGACAGTTGAGCAGCGTGGTCTTGCCGGAGCCGGTACCGCCGGAGATCAGCACGTTGCAGCGGACGCGGCCGATGATCTGGAGGATCTCGGCGCCCTCCGGCGAGATCGCGCCGAACTTGACCAGCTGATCCAGCGTCAGCTTGTCCTTCTTGAACTTACGAATGGTGAGTGCGGGGCCGTCGATCGCGAGCGGCGGTACGATGGCGTTGACGCGGGAGCCGTCGGCGAGGCGCGCGTCGCAGATCGGCGAGGATTCGTCGACGCGCCGGCCGACCTGGCTGACGATGCGCTGGCAGATGTTGAGGAGCTGCTGATTGTCGCGGAAGCGGATGCCGGTCTTCTGGATCTTGCCGTTGACTTCGATGAAGACGGTGCCGGCGCCGTTGACCATGATGTCGGCGATGTCGTCGCGTGCGAGCAGCGGCTCGAGCGGGCCGTAGCCGAGCACGTCGTTGCAGATGTCGTCGAGCAGCTCTTCCTGCTCGGCGATCGACATCACGATGTTCTTGATCGCGATGATCTCGTTGACGATGTCGCGGATTTCCTCGCGCGCGGACTCGGAATCGAGCTTGGCGAGCTGGGCGAGGTCGATGGCCTCGATCAGCGCGCCGAAGATGGTCGCCTTGACCTCGTAATAATTGTCCGAGCGGCGGGCTTCCATCGCCGGCGCGGGCCGGGCGGGGGCGAGCGGCGGCGAGGCGACGACCGGCGGGGGCGGCGCGCGCGACACTGTGGGCGCCGGAGCCGGGGCAGGCTCTGGCGACACGGCGCCGGGCTTGGGAGCCCGAAGATCGGTGTCTGTTCCGCTACGCTTACCGAACACTTAACAACTCCATGCGGCGGCTTATTTTCCCCGCAACTTCTCAATCAGCGGTGAAAGCAGGGACGACTTTTGTTTCTTCGTCTCGCTGCGGCCGGTCAGCCGCTGGGCGATCTGGAGAAACATTTCGATCGACTTGTGGTTGGCGGAGATCTCCGCGATCATCTGGCCGTTGTTGGCCGCCGAGCCGAAGATCTGCGGCTCGAACGGGATCGAAACGACCGGCTGGCTCTCGATCGCCTTGGCGAATTCAGCCGCCGCAATCTCTGGCCGCTTGGGCACGCCGACCTGGTTCAGGCAGTAGAGTGGCGGCCGGTCGTTGGGACGGGCGGCCTTCAGCAGATCGAACAGGTTCTTGGTGTTGCGCAGATTGGCGAGATCGGGCGCCGCCACGATCAGGATGTCGTCGGCGCCGATCAGGGCGCGCTTGGTCCAGCCCGACCATTGATGGGGGATGTCGAGCACGATGCAGGGCATGGTTGAGCGCAGCGTGTCGAACACGGAATCGAAGGCGTCGGAGCCAAAATCATAGACCCGGTCGAGCGTGGCCGGCGCCGCCAGCAGGCTGAGATGGTCCGTACATTTCGACAGCAGGCGGTCGATGAAGGCGGTGTCGACGCGATCGGGCGAGAACACCGCGTCCGCGATGCCCTGCGGCGGGTCCTGGTTGTAGTCGAGACCGGCGGTGCCGAAGGCGAGGTCGAGATCGGCCACCACCGCGTCCATCGCGAGGTCCCGCGCAATCGCCCACGCGACGTTGTGGGAGATGGTGGAGGCGCCGACGCCGCCCTTGGCGCCAACCACGGCGATGATTCGGCCGACCGCCTTGGCCTCCGGCGCCGAGAACAGGTTGCAGATCGAGCGCACGACGTCGATCGGTCCGACCGGCGAGAGCACGTAGTCGCTGACGCCGCGGCGGACCAGCTCGCGATAGAGCATGACGTCGTTGATGCGGCCGATCACGACCACGCGGGTGCCGGCGTCGCAGACGGTCGCGAGCTGGTCGAGGCCGTTCAAGAGGTCGTTGCGGCCGTCGCTCTCGAGCACGATCACATTGGGGGTCGGGGCAGACCGATAGGCCTCGATCGCAGCCGCCATGCCGCCCATCTGGATCTTCAGATGGGCCTTGCCGAGACGGCGATCCTCACCGGCCGACTGCACGGCGGCGGCGGTCTCCACCGTCTCGCAAAAGGCCTGGACCGAAACGCGCGGTGCGGGCGCAATATGCTCCTCGACCGGTGCAGGGGCCTCCGGCTGCTCTTCTTGAGTCTGGCGAGCGTAGCTGATCATTTGCCGGTATCGCTGAGTTTGGCCTTTTCGGCTTCCGGATAGGGGACCGCCGTCGGCGTTCCCTTGCGAAACTTCTCGAAGGCGGCGGTGCGCCGCGGCGTGTAGGCCGGCGTTTCGGGCCGTGGCTGCTCGAGGTCCGACGGGTTGTCGACCATCGCGGCCATGTTGCGCTGATAGGAGCAGCCGAAATTGTAATAGTCCTTGTTTTCGAACCAGCCCTTGTTCTTCATCGATGGGCCGATGTCGTCCGGCCACAGGCCGCAGGGGCCCGCGACCGCGGCGATCTTCGAATAGGTCAGCCGGATCGGCGGCAGGAAACGCTTGTCCTCGGGCTGGTAGGGGCGTGCGATCACTCCGCGCGGGGGAACGCCCGCTGCTGCCAGCATCGCCTGGATCTCACGCATCGATTCCGCCACCGGGCGCGCGTTGGGCACCCCGGACGGCACGTCGATATGGATGGCGCCGGTGCCCTCATGCATCCAGGCCGACGCCAGACCCATCACGTCGGCGCGCTGGGCTGCGGTCAGGCCGCCGCGGGCGTGGCCGACGAAGACGACGATGGAGCGGTTCTGTTCCTCGATCGCGATCGGATGACGCTGCTTGTAGTCGTCCGGAATGGAGGCGGTCACCACTTCATCGTGCTGGCAACCGCCGAGCGCGATGGCGATACCGACCAGCGCGCCACCGAGGCCGATGGCGCGTTTGCGAAGTTGGGGTGGTCTTGTGATCATCGTGAAGTCCCCGTTCCGCCTCAGTCGGTGATGAAGCCGTAGGTGCCGCGGTAGTTCTTTGCCGGTTCAGTCCGGCCGGGCACGCCGTAGATGCGGTTGATGTTGCCGAGCAGTTCGACCTGCGGATCCGAAGGCGCTGAGAAACCGTCATCCGGCCGCGACAGGTCCTTCTGCGCCACCGCGCGCACGATGTAGGGCGTCACGATCACGACCAGCTCGGTCGAGTTGTTGACGAAGTCGCGGCTGCGGAACAGCGAGCCGAGAACCGGGAGCTGCATCAGGCCCGGCAGTCCGCTGATTGCCTGCTTGGTCTGCTGCTGGATCAGGCCGGCCATCGCCATTGCGCCGCCGGAGGGAATTTCGAGCGAGGTCTCGGCACGGCGGGTCCTGATCGAGGGCACCGTCAGCGAGTTCACCGAGGTCGAGGTCACGGCCTGCGACAGCGTGATCGCGTTGTCGTTGGAGAGCTCCGACACCTCGGTCATCACCCGCAGGCTGATCTTGCCTTCGGTCAGCACCACGGGCGTGAAGTTGAGCGAGATACCGAACTTCTTGAAGCTGATCTGGGTGGTACAGACATGCGTGGTGGGGTCGCAGGCATAGCCTGCCGGCACCGGGAATTCACCGCCGGCGATGAAGGTCGCCGATTCACCCGAGATCGCGGTCAGGTTCGGCTCGGCCAGCGTGCGGATCACACCTGCGGTCTCCATCGCGCGCAGGGTGGCCTGCACGGACGGGGTCGCGCCGAACTTCGTGGTCAGGCTGTTGCCGTCGACGAGGTTGTGGCCAAGCGCCGTGAACGGGTTGGAGTTGGTGAAGCTGACCACGGACGTGCCGTAGTTGAGGTTGGCGGTGAGATCGATGCCGAGCTGCTTGACGATGTTGCGCGCGACTTCGGCGACTGTCACCTTCAGCATGACCTGGTCGCGGCCGCGGACCACGATCGAATTCACCACCTTGTCGGCGCCGCCGGCAAGCCGCGCGGCGAGCTCGTTGGCCTGCTGCGCTTCGATCGGGGTCGCCGCCGTGCCGCTGAGGACGACGCCGTCGCCGAGGCCGTCGATCTGGATGTCGGAATTGGGCAGGATCTGCTTCAGTGCGGCGCGCACGCCATTGAGGTCGCGCTTGACCGCGATGTCATAGGCCGCGATCTGCTGGCCGGCGGAATCGAAGAACACGATGTTGGTCTGGCCGACCGAGGCGCCGATGATGTAGGCGCGCTGGGACGAGCGCACCACTGCGTTGGCGATCTTGGGATCGGCGACGAGCACGTCCTTGATGTCGCGCGGCAGGTCGATCACGATCGACTTGCCGACGCCGAGCGACAGAAAGCGCGCGTTCATCTGGCCGTCGGCCGCAACCGGCGCCACGGGACGGTAGTCTGCGGCGACCACGGGGGTCAGCACCGGGTTGAGCGTCAGCGCGAGAGCGGCCGAGAACGACAGGGCGCGGACCGCGGAGGTTCGCAACGTCGTCAAATCTGCCCTGCATTTCATATCGACAGTCCTCATCGTACCTTCGCCGACTGGCTCGGGATGCCGTAGCGAATGACCGAAATGCCGTCGCGCTTTTGCGCGGAGTCATCGAGCGTGATCTCGCTCATCTTGACGTCGGCGATGCTGCGCAGGGCCAGCGACAGCGTGCCGCTCTGGCGGGCGGCGGAAAGCGTCGCGGTCTGCGCGGGATTGAGCTCGAGGGTGACGGTCTTGCCGACCACGGAGTTCTGGCCGTCCTTCTCCTTCGGCGCCTGGTCGATCGCCAGCACGCGGACATTGGCCAGGATGATCTCTGACGTGACGATGTCCTGGGCGCCTGCGCTCTGGTCCGGGTTCTTGAGGCGGCGGGTGAGGAGCACGTCGACACGATCGTTCGGCAGGATAAAACCGCCCGCGCCGGTCTCCGGCGAGATCTCGGTCGAGATGGCGCGCATGCCGGTCGGCAGGATCGCGGCCATGAAGCCGGAGCCGTCAGCCTTGACCAGCTTCTGGTCGCGGATCGGCTCACCCTGGATGAAAGGCGCGCGCGCGATCGAACCAGTGACCTGGGTCGCGCCCTCTGGGCGCTCGTTGCGACGGATGAAGGTGGCGCTGGCGGAGCTGGTCGGCCATGTCTGCCACTGCACGTCTTCCGGCTTCACGGTCTGGCCGAGGCCAATGTCGTTCTTGGCGACCAGCACGTCGACGGTCGGAAGCTGCGCGACGGGAGCCGCCGGAGGCGGCGCAGAATTGTCCGAGCCGCTCGCCAGGTACGCGGCGACACCGCCGGCGCAGATGGCGGCCGTCAGGACGACAATGCGTGCCCTATTCATACGCTTCACTTTCCAACTAAACGCCGCGACGCAGCCGCCGCCGTAATCGGCAGTTGACCAGCTATTCGTCAAAGCATGGTTAATGAGGCGTATCTAAATCGCCTTAACGCCGGGTTACCCGGAGCGTTCAGCGCAGTGCGAGGCGAGCGAGGTCGATCGCCTTCACCCATTCGGTCTCCGGGTAGACCATCAGCGCGCTGAGCGCGAGCGCGATGCCGTAGGGAATGCCGGTCTCCTTGGCGTGGAGCCGCGCCAGCCAGGCCTGGCCGGCGAGCCCGAAGGGCAACGGCCATTGCCGGAACTGGAGCAGGAAGAGCGTCAACGCTCCGCCAAACAGCGAGGCGTAGAGCAGGAAGTTCGTCAGATGTGCGAAGCCGAACCAGAGCGCCACCGATGCCGCGACCTTCGCGTCGCCGCCGCCGACCCAGCCCATCGCAAAGCAGGTGAAGGCCACGACCAGGATGAACGCGCCGGCGCCGACATGGCTCAGCATGTCGTATGGTGCCATGCCACCGGCAATGGCGAGCACGAAGAAGCCTGCGACCAGGATCAGCGAGACGCGGTTCGAGATGGTCATCGTGAAGAGATCGCTGGCCGCGGCGAAGGCCATCAGGGCCGGGAAGAGCAGAAGGCGCGCGAGGTCGAGGGTCATGGCTGCGTCTTGGGGCCGTGGGTCTGTCGCTGGATCGGGCGTCGCGGCATGCTAGTCGGCAGTGCTAAACAAACCGACAACGGCGGCGGCGCCTTGACGGCGCTGGAACCGGCGGGCCGGCCATCACCAGATGCTGGCGATGCGGGTCGCGAGCGTGACCATTGCGAGCAGCAACGCGAGACAGACCCAATAGACCGATGCGTCGGCTCGCGCCGCTTCCGCCTCGTTCGCCGCAACCGCGGCATCGGTTCTGGTCTTACGCAACGCCACTGGAACTCGCCGTGTCCAAAAAAACAAAGGCCCCGGAGGTCCGGGGCTTTTGCCGCAATCGGTGCTCGCTTACTTCAGCGAGGAGCTGATCGAGCCGAACTTGGCGTTCAGCGAGGTGCCGAGGTTGTTGACGACGGTGATGATGGCCAGCGCGATGCCGGCGGCGATCAGACCGTATTCGATGGCGGTGGCGCCGGATTCATCCTTCGCGAAACGCGCAATCAGGTTCTTCATGAACTAACTCCATCTGGGGTGAGGTCGCCTCGTGCGGCGCTGGTCTTGACACGTCGACCATGAGAGCCGAGCTCTTTCGGTAGAGTTAATTCGACCGCGCAAAGCCGGCCGAAGCGCCGTGCTTTTGGCCAGAGTGAATTTCGCCTTAAGACCGCCCCTGCAATTCGCTCCGGTTCCGAACGCGTCGTCAACTTCACCCTCCCTTAAATTTCGCGGAGTAGGCCTAGTGGCATCAGCAGTCTGGAAGAGAGGCGACGATGTCGAGCCTACCCATGCAAGTCGCCCTGATGCTCGGCGAGACCATCGAGAAGGTCATCCCGATCACCTTCATGCTCGCGGTCGTCTTCACCGTGCTTGAGCATTTCTGGGCCTGCAATCCCGGTGCACCGTGGTGGCGCAAGCGCGAGATCGTGACCGACATCTGCTACTGGTTCTTCGTTCCGGTGTTTGCCCGCACCATGCGGATCGGCCTCCTGATCGTCGGCGCCAGTGCCGTCTTCAACATCCACGATGCCGACGAGCTGATCGCCTTCTACGACAACGGCCATGGCCCGCTGTCGCAATTGCCGCTGTGGGCGCAGGGCGCGCTGTTCCTGGTGTTGTCCGACTTCATGCTGTACTGGCTGCACCGGATGTTCCATGACGGCGGGTTCTGGAAGTACCACGCCATCCATCATTCGTCGGAGGAGATCGTGTGGATTTCCGCGGCGCGCTTCCATCCGGTGAATCTCATGCTCGGCACCATCGGCGTCGACGTCGTGCTGCTGATGGCCGGTATTTCGCCGAACGTGATGATCTGGGTCGGCCCGTTCACCACTTTCCATTCGGCCTTCGTGCACGCCAATCTGAACTGGACCTTCGGGCCGTTCAAATATTTGCTGGCGACGCCGGTGTTCCACCGCTGGCACCACACCCCGCTCGAAGAGGGCGGCGACACCAATTTCGCCGGCACCTTCCCGATCTGGGACGTGCTGTTCGGCACCTTCCGCATGCCCGAGGGCGAGCTGCCGCAGGATTACGGCAAGGACGAAGCGGCGATGCCGAAGGAAATCGGCGGCCAGCTCGCTTTTCCGTTCCGCCGCTAGGGTTGGGGCCGGCAGCCGGAGAGGCCGCAAAAACGCCAGTCCGTTCAAACAATAGCCTGCGAATTTGCGGAACGTTCACGAATTAAAGGCAGGTTAGCGGATGTCGGGCGCCGGCTCCGCCTCGTCAATCGCTTCTGCCGGCTTGTACGTCCCGGGGTAACAGTATGCGTAAAGAGTTCCTGCGCCGCCATGCGCGCGTCTGTCTTCTGGTTGCGGCTGCCGTGCTGGCTTCGCCCGCGGCTGGTCTTGCCGAACCCACCGCCGATACCATCGCCGTCAATGTCGACCAGGCCAAGCTGGTCCGGCTGCCCGGCAAGGTGGCGACGATCGTGGTCGGGAATCCCCTGATCGCAGACGTCACGCTCCAGCCCGGCGGCATGATTGTCGTGACCGGGAAGGGCTACGGCGCCACCAATTTCATCGCGCTCGACCGTAGCGGCGAGATCCTGGTCGACCGCCAGATCCAGGTCGAAGGCCCGAGCGACCGGCTCGTCACCGTCTACCGCGGGGTCGAGCGGGAATCCTATAGCTGCATGCCCGTCTGCCAGCGCCGCGTGACGCTTGGCGACAGCGACAACTATTTCAACACGACGATGAACCAGGCCGGTACGCTGAGCAGCAATGCCAGTGGCAGCGGTGGCGGCGCGGCCGCCAAGACGAACTAACAAGACCAACTCGCGAGACAAGCAAGCAAGACCGGCCAGTGGTCGGGACCATCCGGTCCCGCGCGGTGCCGTCTTGCATGCGTTCTGTCCTCGCGGCGTCCAAGGGCCGGCGTGGTTAACCCGCGCTTAACGGCGCGATCCGGTCCGCGCGGATTGTCTGAAACACTTAAACAATCAGTTTCCGATATTGATCGGGGCAGATGATCGCCGCCGCCTGAGGAATTTTACGCGATGCCATCGCCTGCACCTTCGAGGTTCACGCTCCGGACCGCGCTGCGCCGGTTTCGCGGCAACCGCCACGGATCAGCAGCGGTCGAGTTTGCGCTGGTCGCGCCGATCTTCTTTGGGCTGCTGTTCGCCATCATCGAGACGGCGCTGGTGTTCTTCTCGGGCCAGGTGCTCGAGACCATCACGCAGAATTCCGCACGCGTGGTGCTGACCGGCCAGGCGCAGTCGGGTTCAGTGACGGCCTGCGCGGTGTCCGGCGTCGCCGCGCCCTGCACGCAGGCGACGTTCAAGACTTACGTCTGCACCCAGATCCCGGCACTGTTCAATTGCAATAGTCTTTATGTCGAGGTCACCAGCTTCTCGTCCTTCTCTGCGGTAACGCTGCCGACCCATCTCGATGCGGCCTGCAACTTCGACACCAACATGACCTACAGCGCGGGCAGCGCGGGCGATATCGTGGTGGTCCGGCTGTTCTATCAGTGGCCGCTGTTCGTGACCGGGCTCGGTTACAACATCGGCTGCGGCAGCACCAGCAAGCGGCTGCTCGTGGCGACCGCTGCGTTCAAGAACGAGCCCTACTAGGACCAGCGGAACGATGCAGACGATTGCGAAATTCTGGCGGACGACCCGTCTCTCCGCATGCGAATTCCTGGCCGATGGCAGCGGGCTCGCGGCCACCGAATTCGCGGTCATCGTGCCGCTGATGCTGGTGATGTTCTTCGGCACGGTGGAGTTCTCGTCAGCCGTGGCGGTCGATCGCAAAGTGACGCTGATGGCGCGGACGCTGTCGGACCTCACCTCGCAGTCGACGTCGGTCGCCGATACCGACATGACCAATTTCTTCGCGGCCTCGACCGCGATCATGACGCCGTATTCGACCACGCCGATATCGTCGACGATCAGCGAGCTCTATGTCGATCCCTCGACCTTGATTGCGCATGTGCAGTGGAGCAAGGGCTCGGTGCCGCGGACCGCGAAATCCGTGGTCTCGATTCCGACGACGCTTGCGATCGGTGGCACCTATCTGATCTTCAGCGAAGTCAGCTACACCTACACGCCGACCGTGGGTTACGTGCTCAAGAGCGCGATCACGCTGAGCGACGTCGCCTATACCCGCCCGCGCCAGTCGACCTGCGTCTACTACAGCCCGGATACGGCCTGCACGACCTATTGAGCGCGTTCGCGTTCCGGGCATGAAAAAAGGCCGCGCATGCTGCACGGCCTTTTTCCGTTGTCGGGTTCGCTCGCGCTGATCCCGTGCCCGCGAGGGCCGGACACGCAAGGGTCGCGCGTCAGCCTGCGTCGCGGAGATTGTCGGCGGCCGACTTGCCGGACCGGCGATCGGCGACGATCTCGTAGGAGAGCTTCTGGCCTTCGCGCAGCGAGCCGAGGCCGGCGCGCTCGACGGCGCTGATGTGAACGAATACGTCCTTGCCGCCGTCGTCGGGCTGAATGAAGCCATAGCCCTTGGTCGCGTTAAACCACTTCACGGTTCCCATGCTCACGGGGGTAGTCCCTTCTCAGATACACAATGGTAGCGCCCGCTCGCGCGGGCTGGTTAGGTTAGATCGAATTTTTGGAAGGGTCGTCAGCGTGTCTGAACCGGCTGTACCGGTGGATGCTAATGTCGTCCGGCCGAAAATCGATTAATTCATTTTATTGGAAATAAGGCGCCAAAACAATCCTGACGTGCACGATTTTTTGATCCGCCGTGATGTCCACGGCGGATCAGCATACAGATCAGAATTTTAATTCCGCGCTTGCGCGCGGAACGGCATTAGCGACGGCGGAATTGGCCGCCGCGCTGCGCGCCACCCCGCGGCGGTCCGCCGGGCGTTGATGGACGTTCGTCCTTGTGGCGGAAAATCAGCCGGCCCTTCTCAAGATCATAGGGCGACATCTCCACCGTCACGCGGTCTCCCGCCAGCGTCTTGATGCGGTTCTTCTTCATCTTGCCGGCAGTGTAGGCAACGATCTCGTGCCCGGCGTCGAGCTGCACGCGGTAACGCGCGTCGGGGAGGATTTCGGTGACCAGTCCTTCGAACTGGATCAGCTCTTCCTTAGCCATGAATTTCTCCAGGTCGTGGACGGCTAGTGCGAATGGGGTTTGCGGTTCGGGTGGCCGTTCGGCCGACTCTCACGGCGCAAAAAGGCCACGCCTTGTATCCCATCAGACGCCCCCGCGCTATGCGCGGAACGCTGTTCCTGACGGTCGTTTGACGAAGAATGCATCTTTCCACCGGAGCGACGACGGGGAGTCCCCTTCGAAGCTTTCGGACCATTACCGGGCCTTCCCTCGACACGCCTTCCGTCAGCATGCCGTGCCTCGCCATTCCGGCTTTCACTGGGCCGTCCGTCGCCCTGCTTGCCGGCACTGTGATGGCGTCCGTCGGCATGCCTTTCATCGGTACGCCGTCCGTCACCGTGCCGCGCGCCTTGCGAACGCTGGCCCGGGCGGCCGCCTGGCCGGCCCTGCCGTTGTTGCTGCGGGGGAGCGCCAGCATCGCGGCGGCCGGCATCGGTGCGAAGATCCTCGCGCGGCAGCGCCACCTTGATCAGCCGCTCGATGTCGCGGAGATAGCTGAGCTCCTCGCCGCCTGCGACCAGCGAGATCGCGGTGCCGTCGGCGCCGGCGCGCGCGGTGCGGCCGATGCGGTGGACATAGGTCTCTGGCACGTTCGGCAGGTCGAAATTGATGACGTGGCTGATGCCGTCGACGTCGATGCCGCGGGCGGCGATGTCGGTGGCGACCAGCGTGCGGATTTCACCCGAGCGGAACAGGGCGAGCGTGCGCTCGCGATGGTTCTGCGACTTGTTGCCGTGGATGGCGCTGGCGGCGATGCCGGCCCGCTCGAGCGTCTTCACGACCTTGTCGGCGCCGTGCTTGGTGCGGGTGAAGACCAGCGCGCGGTTGACCTGCTCGTCCTTCAAGAGCTTGGTCAGGAAGGCGGGCTTGGCCGAGAAGTCGACCTGGATGATGCGCTGGTTGATGCGCTCGGCGGTCGAGGCGACCGGGGTCACCGCGACGCGCGCGGGGTCGCGCAGCATCGAGTCGGCGAGCTCGGCGATGTCCTTCGGCATGGTGGCCGAGAAGAACAGCGTTTGCCGCTTGATCGGCAACTTGGCGACGATTTTGCGGATGTCGTTGATGAAGCCCATGTCGAGCATGCGGTCGGCCTCGTCGAGGACGAGGAATTCGACGCTTCCAAGCTTCAGCCCATTGCTCTGCACGAGGTCGAGCAGGCGGCCGGGCGTGGCCACCAGCACATCGACACCTTGCATCAGAGCGCGGACCTGGCGGCCCATCGGCACGCCGCCGATGGCGAGCGTCGAAGATAGGCGGATGTGGCGGCCATAGGCATTGAAGCTGTCGAGGATCTGGCCGGACAGCTCACGGGTGGGGGAGAGCACGAGCACGCGGGCTGTCTTGGGCTGCGGCTTGATGCGGTGCTCGAGCAGACGGTGCAGGATCGGCAGCGCGAAGGACGCGGTCTTGCCGGTGCCGGTCTGGGCGATGCCGACGACGTCCCGGCCCGTCAATGCCAGCGGGATGGTCTGGGCCTGGATGGGGGTGGGGGTGACGTAGTTCTCTTCGGCGAGGGCACGCGCGATGGGTTCGGCGAGGCCGAAGTCCTGAAAGGAAGTCAAAAGAGGGGCTCTTTCCATGTCAAAAGCGTTCGCCCGGCGCAGTCAGCGGGGCGCGCGCAAAAGGGTGTCAAAAAGACACCTGCGTGTTTGGGGTGTCGGATGGCTTGGTGAGATGGGGCAAGCCAGAGGCCCGTACGGGCTTAAGAACACGCGGCTCGCAACGACCGCTCGATTCGCAAGCGATCTCCACCGCTATATGGAACATTGACGCGGCGGTTTCAAGGCAGGCGTTCGCCCGGCATCGATTGCGGTGCAAAAATGGTTATGCCGGAATTTTAGCCAGACGCAACCTTTTGCCTGAAAATTGGACCGTCTGCCGCATTAGCATACATTTTATTCGCTCAAGTTTTAAGCAGATGGACTGCGGCGAAACTTTGATTACGACAAAATTATTGAGCCTGACCAAAGACTTGGCAGGTGCCCAAGCCATGGCATGGTTCTTGCGATTCCGTTAATCGCAGGCGGCCGTGGGGCCGTTTCGCAGCGTCTTTTCACGTCTGCGTCAGGGAGATGATACACAAATGCTTACCAAATCCACTCATGATATAGCGGCGTCATTTAGCCGCCGCGGCGTGCTCGCCGCGACCGCCGGACTGATGCTCGGTCTGGCTTCCATTTCCGGCGCGAAGGCCGCGGACGACACCATCAAGGTCGGCGTGCTTCATTCTCTCTCGGGCACCATGGCCATCAGCGAAACCACGCTGAAGGACACCATCCTCTTCCTGATCGACGAGCAGAACAAGAAGGGCGGCGTGCTCGGCAAGAAGCTCGAGGCCGTCGTCGTCGACCCCGCCTCGAACTGGCCGCTGTTCGCCGAAAAGGCGCGCGAGCTGATCACCAAGGACAAGGTCTCGGTCGTGTTCGGCTGCTGGACCTCGGTGTCGCGCAAGTCGGTGCTCCCGGTGTTCAAGGAGCTCAACAACATCCTGTTCTACCCCGTGCAGTACGAGGGTGAGGAGAGCGAGCGCAACGTGTTCTACACCGGTGCTGCTCCGAACCAGCAGGCGATCCCGGCCGTCGACTATCTGATGAAGGAAGAGAAGGTGAAGCGCTGGGTGCTCGCGGGCACCGACTACGTCTATCCGCGCACCACCAACAAGATCCTGGAAGCCTATCTGAAGTCGAAGGGTGTCGCCCAGGACGACATCATGATCAACTACACGCCGTTCGGTCACTCCGACTGGCAGACGATCGTAGCCGACATCAAGAAGTTCGGCTCGGCCGGCAAGAAGACCGCGGTGGTCTCGACCATCAACGGCGACGCCAACGTCCCCTTCTACAAGGAGCTCGGCAACCAGGGCATCAAGGCCAAGGACATCCCGGTGGTCGCGTTCTCGGTGGGTGAGGAAGAACTCGCCGGCATCGACACCAAGCCGCTGGTCGGCCATCTCGCCGCCTGGAACTACTTCGAGTCGATCAAGACGCCCGCCAACGAGAAGTTCATCAAGGACTGGCAGGCCTACACCAAGAACCCGAAGCGTACGACCAATGACCCGATGGAAGCGCATGTGATCGGCTTCAACATGTGGGTCAAGGCCGTCGAGAAGGTGAAGTCGACCGATCCGGACAAGGTGATCGACGCGCTTCCCGGCATCGAAGCCGCGAACCTGACCGGTGGCACCTCGAAGATGCTGCCGAACCACCACATCACCAAGCCGGTGTTCATCGGCGAGATCAAGGGCAACGGCCAGTTCGACGTGGTCTGGAAGACCCCGGGTCTCGTCGCTGGCGATGCCTGGTCGAAGGAGCTCGATGGCTCCAAGGACCTGATCGGCGACTGGGTCGGCAAGAAGTGCGGCAACTTCAACACCAAGACCAACAAGTGCCTCGGTTCGGGCTCCTGATCCGAGAGCACGCGACTAAGGCCTGACGGCCAATTGCGATCGGAGAAGGCGGCGATCCCGCCGCCTTCTCCACCCATTTCTGCCGGGGTCATTCACAGTGCCAGCCAATTTGTCCGCCCGTCTCTGTTCGCTCCTGCTCTCATTGGTCCTGATCGCGTTCGCGTTGCCGGCCTTTGCCGGTCCGTTCGAGGATGCGGTCGCCAAATTCGCCAATGATGATTATTCCGATACGGAAGAGGCGATCGGCGTGGTCGCGAGCAGCGGCAACAAGCTTGCTTTTCCCATCATCAGCGCGCTCCAGGACGGCCGCCTCATGGCCGATCCGGACAGCAAGAAGGTTTACGTCACCGGCACCGACGGCAAGTCGATCGACGCTGCAACCGGCGAGGCAGTCGCCAGCGTTCCCGACAGCGCCAGCGCAGTTCGCCTCAACAATCGCCTGCGCCGCAGCGTCGACGCTGCGCTCGGCGGCCTGACGCTTCAGTCGCCGGATCTCGGAACGCGGCTCCAGGCCGCGCAATCCGTGTTCAAATCGCACGAGGAGACCGCGCTCGAGGCCGTCGACGGCGCGCTCGCCAAGGAAACCAACAAGTCGGTCAAGACGGCGCTCAGCGAAGCCCGCGCGGCGATCCTGCTGTTCAAGTCTGACGCGACCGAAGTCGAGAAGCTCGAGGCGGTCGCCACCATCAAGGCGCGCGGCGACCAGGAGGCAATGGCGCTGCTCACCGGCATGGGCGACCAGCCGGCCTCGGTGACCAAGGCCGCCGCCAGCGCCATCGGTTCGATCCAGAGCTCGCTCGCGGTGTGGTCCAGCGTGCAGAACGCCTGGTACGGGCTCTCGCTCGGCTCGGTGCTGCTGCTCGCCGCGATCGGGCTCGCCATCACCTTCGGCGTGATGGGCGTCATCAACATGGCCCACGGCGAGATGGTGATGATCGGCGCCTACACCACCTTCGTGGTGCAGGAGGTGATCCGCACCCGCTATCCCGCTCTGTTCGACTATTCGCTGCTGATCGCCGTGCCGCTCGCCTTCCTGGTCGCCGGCGCGATCGGCGTGCTGATCGAGCGCAGCATCATCCGCTTCCTCTACGGCAGGCCGCTGGAAACGCTGCTTGCGACCTGGGGCCTGTCGCTGGTGCTCCAGCAGGCCGTGCGCACCATGTTCGGTCCGACCAATCGCGAGGTCGGCAACCCCTCGTGGATGAGCGGCGCGTTCGAGCTCGGCCAGATTACCATTACCTATAACCGGCTCTGGATCCTTGTCTTCACGCTTGCGGTGTTCGCGATCCTGCTCGCCATGCTGCGCTTTACCGCGCTTGGCCTCGAGATGCGCGCGGTGACGCAGAATCGCCGCATGGCAGCGTCCATGGGCATCGCTACCTCGCGCGTCGACGCGCTGACCTTTGGTCTCGGCTCCGGCATTGCCGGCATCGCCGGCGTGGCGCTGTCGCAGATCGACAATGTCAGCCCCAATCTCGGCCAGAGCTACATCATCGACAGCTTCATGGTCGTGGTGTTCGGCGGGGTCGGCAATCTCTGGGGCACGCTGGTCGGCGCCTTTACGCTCGGTATCGCCAACAAGTTCCTGGAGCCGGTCGCCGGCGCCGTGCTCGGCAAGATCGCCATCCTGGTCCTGATCATCCTGTTCATTCAAAAGCGGCCGCGCGGACTGTTCGCGCTCAAGGGCCGTGCGGTGGAAGCATGACCCCTCACATGCTGACGCGATCGCTGGACCGCGGCGCGATGATTTTCCTCGCCGTCGTCGCGGCCTGCGGCATTCTGATCCCGCTCTCCAACCTGCTGCTGCCGGCGGGCTCGTTCCTGCAAGTGCCGACCTATCTCGTCGCGCTCTGGGGCAAGTATGTCTGCTACGCCATCCTCGCGCTCTCGATCGACCTGATCTGGGGCTATTGCGGCATCCTCTCGCTCGGCCATGGCGCCTTCTTCGCGCTCGGTGGCTACGCCATGGGCATGTACCTGATGCGGCAGATCGGCACCCGCGGCGTCTATGGCAACCCGATCCTGCCGGACTTCATGGTGTTCCTGAACTATCCGAAACTGCCGTGGTACTGGCACGGCTTCGACATGTTCTGGTTCGCGGCGCTGATGGTGCTGTTCGTGCCTGGGCTACTCGCCTTCTGCTTCGGCTGGCTCGCCTTCCGCTCCCGCGTCACCGGCGTGTATTTGTCGATCATCACCCAGGCGATGACCTATGCGCTGCTGCTCGCCTTCTTCCGTAACGATTTCGGCTTCGGCGGCAATAACGGCCTGACCGATTTCAAGGACATCTTGGGCTTCAACGTGCAGGCTGACGGCACCCGCGCGGCGCTGTTCATGCTGAGCTGCCTCGGCCTGATCATCAGCTTCCTGATCTGTCGCGCGGTCGTGTCCTCCAAGCTCGGCAAGGTGCTGATCGCGATCCGCGATGCGGAATCGCGCAGCCGGTTCCTCGGTTACCGCGTCGAATCCTACAAATTGTTCGTCTTCACGCTCTCGGCCTGCATGGCCGGCGTCGCCGGCGCGCTCTATGTGCCGCAGGTCGGCATCATCAACCCGAGCGAATTCGCGCCGGGCAATTCGATCGAGGCGGTGATCTGGGTCGCGGTGGGTGGCCGCGGCACTTTGGTCGGCGCGGCCCTCGGTGCCGTCGTCGTCAACTACGCCAAGACGCTTTTCACCTCCGGCGCGCTCGCGCCCTATTGGCTGTTCATGCTGGGCGCGATGTTCATCCTGGTGACGCTGCTGTTGCCCAAGGGCATCGTCGGCACCTTCAGTGCCTGGCGGGAACAGTCGAAGGAGAAACGCCCAGCCGAGACCACCGCGAGTGCTGCGGCCGAAGACGGCGTCACCGAACCGAAAATGGCGGAGTAAGCGCGATGAACGTCATGGACACTCGCGCAACCTCCGCACTGCTTTATCTCGATGGCGTGCACGTCTCGTTCGACGGCTTCCACGCCATCAACAATCTGTCGCTGACGCTCGCGCCCGGCGAGATGCGTGCGATCATCGGCCCCAATGGCGCCGGCAAGACCACGATGATGGACATCATCACCGGCAAGACCAAGCCGGACGAGGGCACGGTGCTGTTCGACGGCGTCACCGACCTGACGCGGCTGGACGAGACCCGCATCGCCGAGCTCGGCATCGGCCGCAAATTCCAGAAGCCGACCGTGTTCGAGAGCCAGACCGTGCAGGACAACCTGCTGCTCGCGCTCAACGTCGATCACAGCGTCAAGGGCACGCTGTTCTGGCGCGGCAGCAAGGCCGAGTCCGAGCGCATCGACAAGGTGCTGGAGACGATCCGCCTCACCGACGCCCGCAACCGGCTCGCCGGCAGCCTCAGCCATGGACAGAAGCAATGGCTCGAGATCGGCATGCTGCTTGCGCAGGATCCGAAGCTGCTGCTGGTCGACGAGCCTGTTGCCGGCATGACCGACGTCGAGACGCATCTCACCGCCGAGCTGCTAAAAGAGATCAACAAGACGCATACCGTCATGGTGGTCGAGCACGACATGACCTTCGTGCGCGAGCTCGGCGTCAAGGTCACCTGCCTGCACGAAGGCACGGTGCTCGCGGAAGGAACCATCGACCAGGTCTCGTCCAATGAGCGGGTCATCGAAGTCTATCTGGGACGCTGAGCAATGCTTGAGGTCAAGGACATCAACCTGTTCTACGGCGCGGCGCAGGCCCTGCGCGGCGTCTCGATTTCGGCCGAACCCGGCAAGGTCACCTGCGTGCTCGGGCGCAACGGCGTAGGCAAGACCTCGCTGCTGCGTGCCATGGTCGGGCAATATCCGATCTCCTCCGGTGCGATCGTGCTCGACGGCAACGACATCACCGGCTTGAAGCCCTACGAGCGGGCGCGCAAGGGCATCGGCTTCGTGCCGCAGGGCCGCGAGATTTTTCCGCTGCTAACGGTCGAGGAGAACCTCAAGACCGGCTTCGGCCCGCTCAAGCGCGAGGACAAGCACATTCCAGACGACGTGTTCTCGCTGTTTCCGGTGCTGCAATCCATGCTCGGCCGGCGCGGCGGCGATCTCTCGGGCGGCCAGCAACAGCAACTCGCGATCGGCCGCGCGCTGGTGATGCGACCGAAGCTGCTGCTGCTCGACGAGCCGACCGAGGGCATCCAGCCCTCGATCATCAAGGACATCGGCCGCGCCATCTCCTATCTGCGCAACCTCGGCAACATCGCTATCGTGCTGGTCGAACAATATCTCGACTTTGCCTGCGAACTCGGCGACAGTTTCGCCGTGATGGATCGCGGCGCGGTGAAGTTCACCTGCGACCGCTCCAATCTCGACCCGAGCGAGATCAGCCGCCAGATGGCGCTGTAAGCCGGAAAATCCTGCCGCGACCGGCTAGGGAGACGGATGCGCAGCGAACTATCAACCCTTTCGGCTGTGTTCGAAGCCAACCGCGCCCGCGGTGCTGTCAGCTTCGAGGTGCATGCCCGCGACGGTGTGACGCGGCGTGGCGCCTTGCATGAGTCCGGCTCGTTGCGCGTGCGTTTTCCCTCGCCGGAGGACGATGGCTTGTCCGGCGTGTTCGTCAACACGGCCGGCGGCGTCGCTGGCGGCGATCGCTTCGACATCGAGATCTCGGCCGTTGACCGCGCACGGCTGACGTTGACCACGGCAGCCGCGGAAAAAATCTATCGTGCGCCGGGCGCAGCGGCGCAGCTCAATATGGGGCTGAAGGTTGGCGCAGGCTCACATTTGTCCTGGCTGCCGCAGGAAACGATCCTGTTCGATCGGGCGCGCGTGCAGCGTCGTTTCGATATCGAGCTGGATGAGGCTGCCTCGCTCCTGCTGTGCGAGATCGTGGTGTTTGGCCGCACCGCCATGGGCGAGCGGATGGAGCAAGGTGAATTCGTCGACCGCTGGCGGCTGCGTCGCGGCGGCAAACTGGTGTTCGCCGAGACCGTCAGGCTTGACGGACATATCGGCGCCAAGCTCGCGCGGTCCGCGGTCGCCAAGGGCGGCGCGGCGATCGGAACGGCCCTCATCGTGCCAGGCGATGAGGCTTTGGTCGAGCGCATCCGCGAGGCGTCGGATTCTTTCTCCGGCGAGGTCGGGATATCCGCCTGGAATGGCTTTGCAATGGCGCGGTTCTGTGCCCAAGATGCGGCGCGCTTGCGCGCCGACATGATGGCCGTGCTGACGCGTACCGGCGCGGCGCTGCCGCGGCTCTGGCTGAATTGATCACTGGCTGAATTGACGTGTTGAACGGAAGAGATTTCGCATGAACCTGTCTCCCCGCGAAAAGGACAAGCTTCTGATCTCGATGGCGGCCATTGTGGCCCGCCGCAGGCTGGACCGCGGCGTCAAGCTCAATCATCCCGAGGCGATCGCGATCATCTCCGACTTCATTCTCGAAGGCGCCCGCGACGGCCGCACCGTTGCTGAGCTGATGCAGGCAGGCGCGCAGGTGCTCACCCGCGACCAGGTGATGCCGGGCATACCCGAGATGATCCACGACATCCAGGTCGAGGCGACCTTTCCGGACGGGACGAAGCTCGTCACCGTCCACGAGCCGATCCGATAGGAGCGAGAGCATGATCCCCGGCGAACTCTTCATCCAGGACGGCGAGATCGAGCTCAATGCTGGTCGCAAGACTGTGACGCTGACGGTTGCCAACACCGGCGACCGTCCCATTCAGGTGGGCTCGCACTACCATTTCTTCGAGACCAACCCGGCGCTGAAATTCGAGCGCAAGAAAGCCCGCGGCATGCGCCTCGACATCGCCGCCGGCACCGCCGTCCGCTTCGAACCCGGCCAGACCCGCGACGTCCAGCTCGTCGCGCTTGCCGGCAAGAAGACGATTTACGGTTTTCGTGGCGACGTGATGGGGAAGCTGTGAGGCATGCTCTCCTCCGTCCGCCTCATCTCGGAAGCTGCTGAGCTGGCTGCACGCCGGCACAATGGCATGGCGCGCAAGGGGCGGGGGAACGAGCCCTACATCAACCATCTGGCGGAAGTGGCGAACCTGCTTGCGACTGCGACTGAAGGGGCAGATGCCGAACTGGTCGCAGCCGGCTGGCTGCACGATGTGATCGAAGATACCGAGACGACGCGCGGGGAGCTTGAGCAGAAGTTTTCCGACCGCGTTGCGTCCCTTGTCGTCGAGTGCACCGACGACATGAGCCTGCCGAAGGCTGAACGGCGTCGTCTTCAGGTGGTCGATGCGCCGAAGAAATCGCCGAGCGCCAGGCTGATCAAGATCGCCGACAAGATCAGCAATATCGGCGCGCGCATCCATTCCGAACCGACCGCCGAAGAACGCGACGACCTCGTCGATTACACCGGTTGGGCCGAGCAGGTCGTCGCCGGCTGCCGCGGCGGCAATTCCTGGCTCGACACGAGATTCGACGACATGGTGCGCAGAGCGAGAGCCTCGCTGTGAGCACAATCGAAACATTCAAATGCAAACGGGGCTTGTGATGTCCGTCAAGATGAAGCGTACCGTCTATGCCGACATGTTCGGCCCCACCACCGGCGACAAGGTGCGGCTCGCCGACACCGATCTCATCATCGAGGTCGAGAAGGATTTCACCACTTACGGCGAGGAGGTGAAGTTCGGCGGCGGCAAGGTGATCCGTGATGGCATGGGGCAGTCACAGGTCACCAACAAGCAGGGCGCGGCCGACACCGTCATCACCAATGCGCTGATCGTCGATCACTGGGGCATCGTGAAGGCCGACGTCGCGATCAAGGACGGAATGATCGCAGGCATAGGCAAATCCGGCAATCCCGACATCCAGCCGGGCGTCACCATCATCATCGGCCCCGGCACGGACGTGATCGCGGGTGAAGGAAAAATCCTCACCGCTGGGGGTTTCGACAGCCACATCCATTTCATCTGCCCGCAGCAGATCGAGCATGCGCTGATGTCAGGCGTCACCTCGATGCTCGGCGGCGGCACCGGTCCCTCGCACGGCACCTTCGCCACCACCTGCACACCCGGGCCCTGGCATATCGCGCGGATGATCCAGTCATTCGATGCCTTCCCGGTCAATCTCGGCATTTCCGGCAAAGGCAACGCCTCGCGTCCCGCAGCGCTGGTCGAGATGATCAAGGCCGGCGCCTGTGCGCTGAAGCTGCACGAGGACTGGGGCACGACGCCGGCCGCGATCGACAATTGCTTGTCGGTCGCCGACGACCACGACATCCAGGTCATGCTGCATTCCGACACGCTGAACGAATCCGGCTTCGTCGAGGACACGATCAAGGCGTTCAAGGGCCGCACCATCCATGCCTTCCATACCGAGGGTGCCGGCGGCGGCCATGCGCCTGACATCATCAAGGTTGCCGGCCTGAAGAACGTGCTGCCGTCCTCGACCAACCCGACGCGGCCGTTCACGCGCAATACCATCGACGAGCATCTGGACATGCTGATGGTGTGTCACCACCTCGATCCCTCGATCGCGGAAGATCTGGCGTTCGCCGAAAGCCGCATCCGCAAGGAGACCATTGCCGCCGAGGACATCCTGCACGACCTCGGCGCGCTCTCGATGATGTCGTCGGACTCGCAGGCCATGGGCCGTCTCGGCGAGGTCATCATCCGCACTTGGCAGACTGCCGACAAGATGAAGAAGCAGCGCGGGTCGCTGCCGCAGGACAATGGCAAGGACAACGACAATTTCCGCGTCAAGCGCTACATCGCCAAGTACACGATCAATCCGGCGATCGCGCACGGCGTGTCGAAGCTCATCGGCTCGGTCGAGAAGGGCAAGCTCGCCGATCTCGTGCTGTGGTCGCCCGCCTTCTTCGGCGTCAAGCCGGATTGCATCGTCAAGGGCGGCACGATCGTCGCCGCGCCCATGGGCGATCCCAATGCCTCGATCCCGACCCCGCAGCCGGTGCACTACCAGCCAATGTTCGGCGCCTTCGGCAAGGCGCGCACGGCGTCCTCCGTGGTGTTTACCTCGAAGGCGGCCGTCACGGGCGGTCTCGCGCGAAAGCTCGGTATCGACAAGAAGCTCTATGCGGTCCAGAACACCCGCAGCAAGATCTCGAAGAAGAGCATGATCCACAACGACGCCACGCCGAATATCGAGGTCGATCCGGAGACGTACGAGGTTCGTGCCGACGGCGAGCTTTTGACCTGTGCGCCGGCCGAGGTTCTGCCGATGGCACAGCGATATTTCATGTACTGAAATACGCCTCAACGCATGCCCGGACATGTCTTGGAGCGGCTTTTCCGGTTTTGCGTTCGCTCCCGGCTGGTCTAATGTCCCGCCCGGTATCTAACCTTGAGAAGAAAAGCCGGGAGGATTTCTCGTGATCTATGTCGTTGCAACCCTGACCATCAAGCCTGAGACGCGCGCCGAATTCATTGCAGCTGCCACCGCCTGCATCAAGGAGACGCGCAAAGAGCCCGGCAATATCGCCTATGACCTGCATGAGAGCGTCACCGATCCCACCAAGATGGTGTTCGTCGAGCAGTGGGAGAATGCCGAGGCGCTGGTGCCGCATCGCGGCCAGGAGCACATGAAGACGTTCGGCCGCGTCGCCGTGAAGTGCTTTACCGCACCGCCGAAGATCGAGGTGATTACGCCCGAGAAGGTCGAAGTACGGTAACGGGGTAAAAGCGTATGATCCGGGCGACGCAGGTCAGGGGACAGCACCGCTTCACGGAAGCGCCGGCGGATACGGTCGTGCTCGATTTCGACGATCGGCACCGCCGCCGCATGGCCATGGCGGGAACCCGCGGCCTCGAATTCCTGCTCGACCTGGAGAATGCCGTGGCGCTGCGCGGTGGCGATGCGCTGGTGCTGGAGGACGGTCGGCTGGTCGAAGTGGTCGCGGCACCCGAGTCGCTGCTCGAGATCCGCGGCCGCGACCCGCACCATCTCATTCGCGTCGCCTGGCATCTCGGCAATCGACATCTGCCGACGCAGCTGATGGCCAAGAGCCTGCGCATCCGCCGCGACCATGTCATCGAGGCGATGGTGAAGGGGCTCGGCGCGCGGGTGATCGAGATCGAGGCGCCGTTCGATCCCGAGGGCGGCGCCTATGCCGACGCCGGCCATGCGCATGGCCACGATGACCATGGCCATCATGATCATGGTCACCACGATCATGGCCATCATCATCACGATCATGCCACGCACGATCACCACCATCATCACGACGAGCATTGCGACCATCCCGACCATCACCACGGCCACCATGCTCATGACCACAAATGAGCCGGCCGTCGGCGACCTCGCCGAGGGCGAGGCGGCGGCGCTGTACCGGCTGCTGACCTGGCTGTCGCCGGCGTTTCCGGTCGGCGGCTTTTCCTATTCCAGCGGCATCGAATGGGCGGTCGAGGCGGGTGACATCGTCGACACCGCGACGCTCGCCGACTGGCTCGATGCCATGCTCGGTGACGGTTCGGGCTTTTGCGATGCGACCTTTCTGGTCCATGCCTATCGTGCCGCCGAAGCCGGCGAGGACGCCGCTCTGCGCGAGATCGCCGAACTCGCCGCCGCCTTTGTGCCCTCACGCGAACGGCAGCTGGAGACGACCTCGCAGGGGCGCGCTTTCATCGACATCAGCCGCGCCGCGTGGGATGTGGAAGGTCTGGATGCCATGGTGGCGGCATGCAGCACGCCACTGGTCTATCCCGTCGCCGTCGGTGTCGTCGCCGCGATGCACGGCGTGCCGCTGGCGCCGACATTGCACGCCTTTCTGCACGCGCTGGTCTCGAACTGGATCTCGGCGGCAAGCCGGCTCATTCCACTCGGCCAGACCGACAGCCAGCGCGTGCTGGTGATGCTGGAGGCCGCCGTCGCTGCGACTGGAAATCGTGCTCTGAACGCGGCATTGGACGATCTCGGCAGCGCGACCTTCCGCGCCGATCTCGCCAGCCTGCGCCATGAGACGCAATATACGCGGCTGTTCCGGTCATGAGTGGGCAAGGTGCCTTCCGCTCGTCGTCCCGGCGAAGGCCGGGACCCGTAGCCACAATTGTTTATGGTTATGGCGCGCTGCGGCTCCAGCTCAACGCAACAACGATCGACTTTCGTGGTTATGGGTCCCGGCCTTCGCCGGGACGACGATAGAGGTGGACATGGCGACTTCTCACGGCCCCTTGCGTGTCGGCGTCGGCGGTCCGGTCGGATCGGGCAAGACCGCGCTGATGGACCTGCTCTGCAAGACCATGCGCGAGCGCTACGACATCGCCGCGATCACCAACGACATCTACACCAAATGGGATGCGGAGTTCCTGGTGCGCTCGGGCTCGTTAACGCCGGACCGCATCGCCGGCGTCGAAACCGGCGGCTGCCCGCATACCGCGATCCGCGAGGACGCCTCGATGAATCTCGCCGCGGTCGCCGATATGCGCGCGAAATTCCCCGGTCTCGACCTCGTGCTGATCGAGTCGGGCGGCGACAATCTCGCTGCCACTTTTTCCCCGGAGCTGGCCGACCTCACCATCTACGTCATCGACGTTGCGGCCGGCGACAAGATACCGTCCAAGGGCGGCCCCGGCATCACCCGATCCGACCTCCTGGTCATCAACAAGATCGACCTTGCGCCCCATGTCGGGGCGTCGCTGGAGAAGATGGAAACGGACGCCAAGCGCATGCGCGGCGAGCGCCCCTTCGTCATGACCAACCTCAAGAAGAGCGATGGGCTCGACCGCATCGTCGGCTTCATCGAGACCAAGGGTGGATTGAAGCGAGCAGGTTAAAGGGCCGCGGCGACATAGCGCAGGTCTTTTCCGGCGTTAACGTCTGGGGCAAAGCGACCTGCGGAACAAATTTCCGACACGGCGATTAACTACCTCCGGGGCCCGGAGCAAAGCTGCCTTGTAAAGTCGTTTTGGCCGGACGATCGGCCGGGCGGATTAAGCTTTTTGGGCGACCCAAGTTGCGTACCGATGCCTCCTCCTTCATTATCTCCGCCACTGGGGTCTACCCTGTTTCGGCACGTGGCCATTCGAGCGGCGTTCATATGCTCCGTGTTTATTGCCGACCTCCTGCTTTCGCCTGAGTAGTCGCGTGGTCCGGCTGGGTTTCATCATCGGCTTCATCGCTCTGCTCGGAGCCTTGCTCTCCGGGCTTGCGGCCTATCGTGTCCACGACCAGGAGCTGGCGTTGGACCGGATTGCGCTCGCGCGCGCGATCGACGTTCATGCGAGCCTCGTCCAGGACAGGTCGACCGAACGTGAGCTGTTGGCTCGTGTCGCCTCAGGCCTGTTCCGCGCGCCCTCGGTGCTGAAGCCGAATATGCTGGAGCCGCTGCGCTCGGCCATCTACGCCTTCAAGACTGATTTCGTGGTGGCGGGCTGGGTTGCCCGGCTTCGGCCGACCGAGCTTGCCGCGGCACAGGCTGCGATTGCAGCGGCCGGCTTTCCGAAGCCGCAGATACGCGACTACCGCGACAAGCCGATCGACCCTGCAAGCCTCACCCAGCCGATCGACGTGCTGATGGATCTCGAGCCGCGCAGCGACGAGACCAAGGCGTTGCCCGGCCGCAGCTACGATCAGGACCCTGTCCGCAGTGCCATGCTCGCCCGCGCCAGAATCGAGAAGCGCTCAGTTGCCTCCGACCCGGTTCCGCTGCTGCGCGCCAACGGTCCCATCGGGATCATCGTCGCGGCGCCCGTGATCCCCGAGGGCGCGGCCGAGCCGGTCGGCTTCATCACATTTTCCTACGAGCTCGCTTCGCTGATGCTGACCAACGACGATCTGTCGTTGTTCTCGGTCGCGCTTAGGGATCCGCGGAAGGAGGGCAGCGAGCTCATCGCCAATGATCAGGGCGTCGTTTCCACCCGCATGACGGCGCCGGATGGACCGGCGCCGTCGGCGACGCGCACGATAAGCTTCGGCGGTCGCGACTGGCAGCTCGGTTATTATGCCAAGACCAATTCGGCGCGCCGTGCCGAGCAGACCGCCATCATCGTCGCGGCGATCGGCTTCGCCATCACCGCGATGGTGTGCGGCCTGTTCGGCTACGTGGCCTACAACAATTTGCGGCTCAGTCGCGAAATCCAGGTGCGGATCGGTTTCGAGCGGCGGTTGACAGCGGTGATCGACGAGCTGAACCATCGCGTCAAGAACATCCTCGCGGTGATCCAGTCGATCGTGACGCGCACGCTGCGCCATGGTTCGGACATCGACGTCGCGCGTGAGCTCTTGATCGGCCGCATCCACGCCATGTCCAACGTGGTTTCGTTGCTCAGCGAAAGCCAGTGGCAGGGCGTGAAGCTGAAGGGCTTGTTCGAGGCACGCGCCATCCCGCATGCCGATCGCATCGCCGTCAGCGGCCCGGACATCGCCGTCAGCGCGCGCGCCGCGCAGAGCCTGTCGCTGCTGTTCTTCGAGCTTGCCTCGCATTCCGACGAAGGCCTGTCGCTGGTCGGCAAGCATCCGCACATCACCGCGAACTGGACCGTGACGGGCGAGGCGCCCGCGGAGGTGTTCCAGTTCCGCTGGGAGGAGTTCAACACCAGCGAAGCGACGCGCCGCCCGGATTCCGATTTCGGCCTGATCCTGCTCGATCGCGTCGCACCCGAAGCGCTCGGCGGCGCCGCCAAGCGCTATTTCACCGACTTCTCCTACGTTTACGAGCTCATCGCGCCGATGGAGACGGTAGTGGACATGACCGAGCGCGATCGCACGGACAAGATATCGGCGCCGGTGCGGCCGGCGAAGTAGATCTCGCGCCTGGCTTCAGGTCGAGGTCGATCGAGCCGCAATTGCGGTCATCTCGAGTTTCACGCCGGGGCCAAGATCGGCCGCGCCGACGGCAGCGCGCGCCGGCAGATGAGCTTTCGCAAAGTGCGCCTTCCAGGCTGCATTGAACGCAGCCTTCTCGCCCAGATTCGTCATGAAGATGGTCACCTGCAAGACGTTGGCCATGTCGGATTCGAGAGTCTCCAGCAGACGCGACAATTGGCCGAGCACATCGTTTGCCTGGCCCGACATGTCGAGGCTGGTGTCCTCGGGGACGATTCCGCCGATGTAAAGCACGCCTCCATGCTCGACCACTTCGTGGAGCAACCCTTCGTATGGCAAAATGCTCTTGATCATGATGAGAACGATGCTCCTGTGGGAATCGGCGTGAGATTTTCGCGTACTCAACCCTTCGGCCGCAACACCAGGTCGACCAGGTTTCGCGCGTAAGCGGGCGTGATCGGCGCGATGCCGAAGACGTAGCGATAGAACAGGCTGCCATAGATCGCGTCGTAGAGATCTTCTGCCGGCGCTTCGGCCCGGACGCTGCCGTCCTTCTGGCCGGCGGCGATCATCTCCACCAGCGCGTCGCGGCGGAATTGCAGATAGCGCGCGTAGAACAGCTCCGCTGAGCCCGTCTTCGAGATGCATTCGGAGATGACCGCGAGCTGCACCTTGCCGAACTCGCCCTGCAAGGCTTCGGCATAGGCGGCGGCGTGACGCCGCGCGCGCGCCGCGGGCGTGCCGGCGCTCGCCGGCGGCAGCGGCAGCATTTGTGCGGCGTGGTGGAGAAAGGCGTCGATCAGCAGCGCCTCCCGCGATGGCCACCATTTGTAGATGGTCATCTTGGAGACGTTGGAATGGCGCGCGACTGCGTCGATCGTGGTGGCGGCAAGGCCCGTGGCGGCCATCAGTGCGTAGGCGCTCTCGAGGATCGCGTTGGTGGTCTCGACCGAGCGCGGCCGGCCGCGCCGGGGCGCCGTCTCAGCCGCTTCGCTCGTACCCTTTGCCATGACCTCGCCTGCTGCGCAGAGACCGCGCTTCCACCGCGGTCGTATCTGTCCGGCATAGCGCAGGCCTGCGGTTCGTGCCTAGCACAAATCGGCAGCAGGCCTGAAACCTCAGGCGCGCTGACGCAAGGCCGCCGGCTCGTCCTGCCGCTTCGACCAGGAAATATAATAGGCAACCGCCGTCATCGCCGCGAGACCGGCGAGGCTCACCCCGATCTGCATCACGACCAGATTGGCTCCGGTGATCAGGACGAGATGGCCGGCAAACGAAAGGAACACGCCGACGCAGAACACGGCGAGCCATTCCTCGCCGCATTTGATCACCATCTGGAGCGGCTTCCATTGCAGGCCCGGGTGGTCGGCCGGGATGAGATGGGTCGCCAGAAATGCGAGCGCGAGGAAGTGGAGCACGCGATAGGGCGCAAGGTTCTCCTTGTCGGTCGGCGCGATGCCGTTGAGCACGATGTCCGGCAGGTAAGCGGACAGCGCCGGCGAATGGCGCATCAAGGTGACCGCCATCGCAAACAGAAGATAGGCGCCCGCGAGCACGCGGAGCCATGACATGTTGTGCAGCGCGCGGCCGGGCGCGCCGGTCACGGCGAACCAGCCGCCCAGCACCATCAGCATCTGCCAGCAGTACGGATTGAAGGTCCATTCCTGGTCCGGCGAGATGCGAAAGCTCCAGTCGAACCAGCGTGCCGCGAAATAGAACGCGACCGATGCGGCCAGCGTTACGTTCGGCCGTCGCAACAGCCCCCACAGGGCGAACGGAAAGAACGCCATCAGCGGGATCATCAATTGCAGCAGATCGAGGTTCAGCGGCTCTTCCTGGAGCACGAGGCCACGGATCAGGATGCGCAGCGGATGCTCGAGGATGCCTGAGATGTTGTATTCCTGGATGAGCTCGGGTGCCATCGATTGCGAGGCGACATAGGCGATGGTGTCGATATAGATCACGAACAGCACAACATAGGCGGCGTAGAGCCGCCAGACGCGGCGGAAGATGCGCGTCGCCGCGACGACATAGCCGCGCTCCAGCGCCATCCTGCCGTGGATGATGGCGACGCCATAGCCGACCACGAACACGAACAGGTCGGCGGCGCCGCTGAAGCCGAAATTGCGCAATGTCAGCAGATTGGCAACATTGTTCGGGATGTGATCGACGAACACAGACCAGTTGGCGATGCCGAGCGTCAGGTACAGCCTGGCATCGTATTGGAATGCGGAGAGGTTCGCCTTGACGGACGGCTTCATCTTCAAAAATAACTTTTGGAATCAGGGCGATGCTTTTAGCGGCAACCGCCGGCCTATCCGAGTAGCGATTGCGTGAATAGGTGCGGTTTTGCCCGGGTGACGCAAAATTTCGCAAGGTCGGCTGTCGATTATCGGCAATCCCGTTCGTCCTACCGACAACGCAACTTTCGGCAAGGGCAAACGAGATGAATTCCTATCGTTGGGTGATCGTGGCCTGCGGCGCCCTGATGACCTGCGTCGGCATCGGCGCGATGTTCTCGCTCGCGGTCTATCTGCAACCGATGTCGACGGAGACCGGCTGGTCGCGCACCGGCATTTCGAGCGCGATGACGATCGACTTCCTGGTGATGGGCGCCGCCGGCTTCGGCTGGGGCGCGCTGTCGGACCGGATCGGCCCACGCATGGTGACGCTGTGCGGCGCGGTCCTGCTCGGGCTCGGCCTCGTGCTCGCAAGTGGGACGACATCGCTCGCCTCGTTCCAGCTCACGTACGGCGTTCTGGTCGGGCTCGCGGCCGGCGCCTTCTTCGCACCGATGATTGCGGCGGCGACCGGTTGGTTCGAGCCCAGGCGCAGGAGCCTCGCCGTCTCGCTCGTCTCCGCCGGCATGGGCGTGGCGCCGATGACGATCTCGCCATTTGCGCGCTATCTGATCTCGACCTATGACTGGCGCACCGCGATGATGACCATCGGCATCGCCGCGTGGTTTCTGCTGATCCCGGCTGCGTTGTTGGTGCGGCGTGCACCGGCGGAGCCCACCTCCGGCCCCGCGCGCGCCACGGACGAACTGAGGCTCACCGTCGGCGAGGCGCTGCGCTCGCCGCAATTCGCGGTGCTGGCAACAACCTTCATGCTGTGCTGCGCCGCTCATTCGGGACCGATCTTCCACATGGTGAGCTACGCCATCGGCTGCGGCATCGCTCCGCTCGCAGCGGTGTCGATCTACAGCCTCGAGGGCCTGTCCGGGCTCGGGGGACGCCTGCTGCTCGGCCTGCTCGCCGACCGTTTTGGTGCAAAGCCGGTGCTGATTTGCGGCCTGCTGGTGCAATCATTCTGCATCGCGGCCTATCTGTTCGTGAACAGGCTGGAGGCCTTCTATGCTGTCGCCGTCGTGTTCGGCACGGCCTATGGCGGCGTGATGCCGCTCTATGCGGTGCTGGCGCGGGAATCCTTCGGCCAGCGCATCATGGGCACCGTGTTCGGCGCCTTGACCATGGTCTCCGCCATCGGCATGGCCTTCGGCCCGTGGGCGGGCGGCCGAATCTTCGACGCCAACAACAGCTATGCCTGGCTCTATCTCGGCGCCTCGACCGTTGCGCTCGCGGCGGTGCTGGTGGCGCTGACGTTCTCGCCGCGGCGCGAGGTGCAAACCTTGCAGCCGGCGTGATCGGGTCTACTCGGCGGGTTCGGCGGAGGCATCCTCCGCCGCACCGGCGCGGCTTGCCATGACTCCGAGTGCGACGCCGCCGATCGCCAGGATCGGCAGCAGCCGCTTGACGCCGATGGCGCGGACGATCTGCAAGCCGGTGGCGAGCAGCATGGGATCGGCGAGCATACTCGCGGCCGCCGACTTCGCGGCGCGCTCGGCGGTGATGCGGGCGCGCTTCTGCGCCTCGCGCTTGTAGCCCCAATAGCTCCCCGCAGCAGCGAGAGTCAGCAGGAAGAAGATGCCGGCGCCCGCGAGGCAAGCTTGCACGGGGCCGTATTTCTCCAGCACCGAGATGAATGCGGCTGCGCAAAGGAAGCATGTGGTGATGAACAGCGCAAAGGCGGTGCCCGCGGCAAGCGATGTCAGCCGTATTGTCGTGCCGGTCGATGCGCTGATGCCGTCGATGATGCGCTGAAACAAGGCCTTTCTCCTCCGATCCCGGCAAGCCAATTCGTCACGACGATCGATGACGGCGGCACCGCAGCGCTGCCGTCATCTCGATATCCATCATACGCTTTACCGGCGCCAGGCGGCACCGATCAGAAAGCCGATGCCGAGCGCCAGCCCAACGGTCGCGAGCGGCCGCGAGGTGATCGCATCTTCCAGCGTCTCCTCGATCGAGCCGTAAGCATCCTGAGCCGCGCCCATCATCGCGCTGCCGCGCTCGGACATGTCGTCGAGCGTCGAATCCATGTTCTCGCGGGCCTGCTTGTAGCCGCGCCGGGCCTGCTTGCTTGCCGAATTGGCAAAGGTGTTGAGCGCGTCGGTGATCTGGTCGGTGAGGGCGGCGATATCGCTTTTCACGGCTGCTACATCCTTCTCGAGACGTTCTCTGGTGGCTTTGTCGGTCCAGTCTCTCATCCCGGCTTCGCCATTTGTCATTGACATCACAAGCTCCGAACTGTTGGCGGTGAGATAGCCGACAAACGCCGCGTCATCACGGAAGTTCCATCGCGCGAACCCATCACCCCTGTGGAAGCTGCGGCGAATTCTCCGGCAAGAGATGCTCCTTCAGGATCAGGGCGACGATCAGGAGCGGTGACGACAGGAATGCGCCCATCGGTCCCCACAGCCAGGTCCAAAAGGCGAGCGCGATGAAGACCGCGAGCGCGTTCAAGGCCAGCCTGCGGCCGATGATGGTCGGCGTGACGAAATGTCCTTCCATGAACGTGATGCCGCCGAAGGCGAGCGCCGCCATCAACCCACCGCCCAGCGTCGGAAAGGCGACCAGCCCGACCACAACCAGCACGGCGAACATCGCGACCGGGCCGATGATCGGGATGAAGTTCAGCGTTGCCGCCAGCGCGCCGAGGCCGGCTGGATTCGGCATGCCGGTGGCCGCGCAGACAATGCCGGTCGCAACGCCGACGCCGATATTGATGACGGTCACAGTCAGAAGGTAGTTGCCGAGGTGAACCTCGATTTCATTGAGAATTCGGAGCGTACGCAGCCGCGCGTCGCGATCGCTGAAGTTCATGATCATCGCGCGCCGCAAATCGCGCCAGCTCGCAACGAACAGGATCAGGGTGGCGAAGAACAGCAGAAATTCGGCAAAAGTCGGCGACAGGAATTCCAGCGTCGGCTGTACCCATTCGACCTTCGGCAGCGACAGGCTCGGCAACCCGTCGGAGCCGCCGGCCATGGTTTGCAGCTCCTTCCATAGCGCTAGCGGCCGGTCGAAAACATGCGCTTTCTCTTTCAATTGCGCGCCCAGCTCCGGAAGGCGCGAGCCCCACTCCATTACGGGGGCGGCGATCAGCGCGACGACGAAGGCGACCACCGTCGTCACCGCGATCACGATCAGCACGGCGCCGAGGGCGCGCGGCACGCGCCGCCGTTCCAGAAAGCTTGCTGCCGGCGACAGCATGGTGCCGGCGACGATTGCCATCACCACCGGCAGGAAGAACGCCTTGGCGACATAAAGCACCGTGCCGACGGCGATCAGCAGCAGGCCCATCAGCGCAATGGCAACGAATTCAGTGCGGCGGATGACTGGCGGCAACTCGCTACGGCTATCGGGAAGCGGGGCGCCTTCGCTGTTGTCGGACATCAGACGTTCACCGGGAAGGACGCGCACAATCTCTCTCCCCGCACGGAGGCCCTCACCCGCACGCCCATTGCCCATTGGTGACTGGAAAAACGCCCGGTGGTTACTTCGGTTCCATCGCGGCTTCGTGAAGAACGGCTCGCTTGACTGTGACGTCGCCGCCGCACTGTGCGGTGGAACTTGAGTCGGCCTCACCGCGTTTGTGGACAGCAGCATCACAACGATGCACACATCCGAACGGGGCAGCACATGACCAGGTTCTTTGCAGTCCGCCGCCGGCTCCCGCCGCGCGCTCTTTCCGCCTTTGCCTTTGCGACAGCCCTGCTGACGCTGCCTGTTGCGACGCAGGCGCAATCGCTCGGCTACGCGCCGATGCAGCCGCAGGCGTTTCCGCAGGACCAGGCTTTCGCACCGGGCTATGCGCCTGACGATCGGCAGGCCACCGGCGAGGATGCCCTGCTGCCGGATCGGCTGCGCCGGCAGATCGTCAGTTTCGACCGCAACGAGCCTGCCGGCACCATCGTCATCGATACCGCGAACACCTACCTCTATTACGTGCTCGGCAATGGCCGCGCCATGCGCTACGGCGTCGGTGTCGGTCGCGAAGGCTTTACCTGGTCGGGCGTGCAGAACGTGACGCGCAAGGCGGAATGGCCGGACTGGCATCCGCCGGCAGAGATGATCGCGCGCCAGCCCTATCTGCCGCGCTTCGTCGCCGGCGGCCCGGGCAATCCGCTCGGCGCCCGCGCGATGTATCTCGGCTCCAGCGAATACCGCATCCACGGCACCAACGATCCCACCACGATCGGCAAGTTCGTCTCTTCCGGCTGTATCCGCCTGACCAATGAGGACGTCACCGACCTCTTCAACCGCGTCAATGTCGGCACCAAGGTCGTGGTGCTGCCGAAGAACGCGCCGCTGATGGCGAAGGGGGCTGACCCCGTTCGCAGGCGTCCAGCGGTGACGACGCTGCCCTCGGGCCGTCAGGCGCTGAACATCCCGACGTCGTCGGTGGACTGAGAGTTGAGTGAGGTGACATGGTGAGACGTCAGATCGGCAAACTGACCGGCGGTGCGGCGGCATTGGTCGCCGTCGCCTTCCTTGGTCTTGCGCTGACGCCACCGGCGCATGCAGAGGACTTTTTCTCGGCGCTGTTTGGTGGATTTGGCAGGCGGCCGCCACCGCAAATTCAGATGCCGTTCCCGACCGACGATGGGCCGCGCTACGATGCCCCGCGCCAGCGCGCCTATGGTGGTGGCACGGCCTATTGTGTCCGTAGCTGCGACGGTCGCTATTTCCCGGCGCAAGGCGCAGACACCGAGAGCAAGGCGCAATCCTGCAAGAGCTTCTGCCCGACCGCCGAAACGTCCCTCGTTTATGGCAGCAACATCGACGATGCCGCGTCCGATAGCGGAAAGTCCTACTCCGACCTGCCGAACGCCTTCCGCTATCGCAGGGAGGTTGTCGCGGGCTGCACCTGCAACGGCAAGAATTCGGCCGGGCTCGCGTCGGTCAAGGTCGAGGACGATCCGACCTTGCGCAAAGGTGACATCGTCGCGGGCGCCGAGGGCCTCGTCGTCGCCAACCGCAATGCCAACGACCGTCGCGGCGTCGCGATGAATTTCTCGCCGCTGCCGGACTCGGTGCGAGCCAAATTCCGCCAGCTGCCGGTGGTGGCGAAGGAGTAGGGGCTCAATGTCGTCCTGGCGAAAGCCTGGCTTTCGCCAGGACGACATCGTGAAAATTGCCCTTACGCCGCGCGGATTTTCCCGAGGAAATCGCTGACCTGATGGCCGAGCTGGCGGCTCTGGGTCTCCAGCATTTCAGAGGCCTGCTTGACGTTCTCCGCAGCTCCCGCCGCGGTGTCGGCATCGGACTTCACGCCGGTGATGTTGTCGGAGACGTTCTTGGTGCCTTGCGCGGCATACTGCGTGCTGCGGGTGATCTCCTGCGTCGCCGCACCCTGCTCCTGCACGGCAGCGGCGATGGCGGTCGCGACCTCGTTGACCTCGCCGATGATGCCGCCGATCGCCTGGATTGCGTTGATGGCGTCGCCCGCAACCTTCTGGATGTCAGCGATCTGCTCGGAGATCTCTTCTGTCGCCTTGGCGGTCTGGCTCGCCAGCGACTTCACCTCGGAGGCGACCACCGCAAATCCACGTCCGGCCTCGCCGGCGCGCGCCGCCTCGATCGTGGCGTTGAGCGCGAGCAGGTTGGTCTGCGCCGCAATGCTGTTGATCAGGCCGACCACCTCGCCGATACGGTTGGCCGAGTTGGCGAGGCCCTGCACGGTGCCGTCGGTGTCACGGGCCTGGCTGACCGCGCGGCTCGCAATGCCGGCGGCGTGCGCGGCCTGCTGGCTGATGTCGTTGATGGAGGCGCTAAGCTCTTCGGCGGCGGCGGCAACGCTGTCCACGCTGCCCGAGGCATCGCCGGACGCTTTGCCGGCCATTTGCACCCGCTCGTTGGTCTGGCGCGAGACTGCGGAGAGCTCCGAGGCCGTCTTGCGCATCTCGCTCGAGGCCTGGCTCAATTGAGCGAGGGTCTCGCGCACCAGGCCCTCGAACTCTCCGATGGAGCCCTCGATCATGCGCTGCCGTGCAGCAGCACCCGCGTTGTGCTCGCGTTCCTGCGCCTCGATCTTGAGCTTGTCGGTGGCCTGCTGCTTGAACGTCTCCAGGGCGCCGGCAAGCGCGCCGATCTCGTCCTTGCGGTCGAGATAGCCGCTGTCGACGGTGAGGTTGCCGCCGGCAACCCCCAGCATGGCGTCGCGGATATTGTGCAACGGACGGATCACGCGCCGCGTGACCGTGATCATGGCGCCGACGGTGAGAAGCGTGGCCAGCACCAGCAGCGCGATCTGGACCGCGAGCGCGCGGCTTGCGACTGCGTATTGCCCCGCCGCATAGTTGCGCGCCTCGTCGAGCGCGCGCTCCGCGACTGCGACCGCCGTGCCCATGCGCTGCGACGTCAGCGGCGTCCATTGGTCGGCGGTCATTTCGGTCTTCGATCCCACCATGATCTGGTCGATCAGCCGGTCGCGCAGTGCGAGATAGTCCGGATTGAAATACGCGGCCTTGGCCGCGCCCATGGCGTTGGCAAGCTCCGGCGACAGCGTCATGCCCAGCGTCGAGGATTCGAGGCCGCTCCAGGCATTCTGGATCGCGCCGACGAATTTGGTGTAGGTCTGCTGCGCTTCCAGCGGCAAGCTGCCGGTCGCGACCAGGCCGGTTGCGACCAGGTCCGAGGCCTCTCCCGCGGTGTTGCGCAACAGCCAGGCGGCCTGCTTGATCGACAGCAGCTGGTCGATCAGCGGATCATTGTGGTTGACCACCGCGGTCAAGCGCGCCGAAATCGTCTCGAGGGTCGACAGCAGCGCGCCGGTCTCGTCCGTATATTCCTTCGAAAGGGCTGCACGCCGGGCCTTCTTCGGCTTGCGCATCTCGTCCCAGGCCTCGCGCTGGAGCGTTACCAGCCTGTCGAGCTGCTGGTTCAAATTGCCGAGCAACGTGGCCTGCTCGGCGAAGGGGATCGACGGCAGCAGCGCCGCTGTGGCCCGGATTGCCGGCATCTCGGCGTCATGAATGCCGCGCAGGAATTTCTCGATCTCCGGCGACACCGGCGCGTCGCCGTTCAGCACGCGCGGCGTCGAGGAGCGATCGGTGCGAAGGTTGTGCATCGCCTTGAAGGCGTTGACGGACGCCTCTGCCACCGCCGCGATGTTGCCGGTCGCGTGCAGACGCTCCCAGGATTGCCAGGCCGTCGCCACCAGCAACGCCACCACACAGGCCGCGAGAAGGGCAATGACGGATTGCAGCAGCGCCGAAACGGTCACGCGTCGAAGCATGGTGAAGATCCCCCCGAATCCCTCATTTTTTCGCAGAAAGGGATAAATAGAGTTGTAACGCGCGGCAGGTGTGTGGACGCAGTGGGCTGCGACTTGCGCGCACAGTGGGCGTCGGGGTGCGATATCTTAACGGATCGTTACCGGCGTGGTCTCCGCCGACTCTCTCCTCCACGTCCTCCTGGCCTTCGCCAGGACGACGCTGAATACGTAGCTGGAGCTCTCCGCCTGACGCCCAGCCTTACGCCGCGCGGATCTTGCCGAGGAAGTCGCTGACCTCATGGCCAAGCTGGCGGCTCTGGCTCTCCAGCATCTCGGAGGCGTGCTTCACATTGTCCGCGGCGGCCGCGGCGGCATCCGCATCGGCCTTCACGCCGGTGATGTTGTCCGAGACGTTTCTGGTGCCTTGGGCTGCAAATTGCGTGCTGCGGGTGATCTCCTGGGTCGCTGCGCCCTGTTCCTGGACGGCGGCGGCGATTGCGGTTGCAACCTCATTGACCTCGCCGATGATGCCGCCGATGGTCTGGATCGCGTTGATGGCATCGCCCGCGACCTTCTGGATGTCGGCGATCTGCTCGGAGATTTCTTCCGTGGCCTTCGCCGTCTGGCTTGCCAGCGACTTCACCTCGGAGGCAACGACGGCAAAGCCGCGACCGGCCTCACCGGCGCGTGCCGCCTCGATCGTGGCGTTGAGCGCGAGCAGATTGGTCTGTGCTGCGATCGTGTTGATCAGGCCGACGACCTCGCCGATTCGCCCCGCGGACTTCGCCAGGCCCTGCACCGTGCCGTCGGTCTCGCGCGCCTGCGTGACGGCGCGGCCGGCGATCCCTGCGGCATGCGCCGCCTGCTGGCTGATATCGTTGATCGAGGCGGAGAGCTCTTCCGCGGCCGCGGCGACGCTGTCGACGCTCATCGAAGCGTCGTTGGAGGCTTTCCCTGCGACCTGGACGCGGTCGTTGGTCTGACGCGACACCGCGGACAGATCGCCCGAGGTCTTGCGCATCTCGCCGGAGGCGTCGCTTAATTCGCCGAGCGTCTTGCGCACCGCGCCCTCGAACTCGCCGACATAGGCCTCGATCGCATGCTGGCGGGCGGCGGCGCCCGCATTGCGCTCGCGCTCGTGCTCCTCGATCTTGAGCTTGTCATTCGCCTGCTGCTTGAACGTTTCAAGGGCGCCTGCGAGCGCGCCGATCTCGTCCTCGCGGTCGAGATAGCCGCTGTCGACGGCGAGGTCGCCGCCCGCGACCTTCAGCATGGCGTCGCGGATGGTGTTGAGCGGAGTGATGACGCGGCGGCTGACGAGCATGATCGCGCCGGCGGCGAGGGCGATGGCAAGTGCCAGGAGTGCGAGCTGCATGGTCAGGGCGCGCTGCGCCGCGCCGCGCTGCTCCAGCGTATGGTTCTTCGCGGCTTCGAGAGCGCCCTCGGCGACGGCAACCGCGCTACCCATGCGGCCCACCGTGACGGGGCTCCACTGGTTCGCCGTCATCTCGGCCTTCTCGCCCTTGACGAGCGTGTCCGCAAGGCGATCGCGCAGCGACAGATATTGCTGTTCGAAATAGGCGGTCTTGGCCGTGGCCATGGCGGACGCAAGTGCCGGCGGCAGCCGCATGCCGGAGGTCGACAAATCCAGCGCTTTCCACATCGCAGCGGTGCCGCCGACATATTGCGTATAAGCGACACGTGCCTCGGGTGAGATCTTGCCCGCGGCAAGGCCGTTCGAGACGATCAGCGAGGCTTCGCCCGCCGTGTTACGAAGCAGCCAGGCGTTCTGCTTGATCGACAGCAGTTGGTCGATCGTCGCATCCTGGTGATTCACGGTCGCGGCCAGGACGTTCGACAGCTTGTCGAGCACGTCAAGCAGGCCTTGGGTCGTCTCCATATATTCCTTTGGCAAACTCGCGCGGCGCTGCTCCTTCGGCCTTGCGACCTCCTCCCAGAACTGCTTCTGCTCCTCGGTCAGGAGCTTGAACAGCCGCGACAGCTCCGGAACCAACGTTGCCGACTGCGGAAACTCGATGCTGGGGAGAAGCTCCAGCGCGCGCGCCATCGCCGGCATCTGGGCGTCGCGCAGGCTGCGCAGATATTTGTCCATGTCCGCATCCATCGGCTCAGTGGCGTTGAGCAGCCGGTTGGTGCTGGCGCGGTCGGTGCGCAGATTGTGCATCGCCTTGAACAAATCGGCGGAGGCGTCGGCGATCTGCGAGATGCGGTTGGCGGTCTTGAGGCGGTCCCACGACTCGTAGGCGGTGAGCGAGAGCGCGATCACCACACAGATCGACGTGATCGCGATCACCGCCTTCAGAAGCGCGGACACGGTCAGACGATTCAACATCGAAGTCCCCCCAATTCCCATTTCAAAGTTCGTCAAGGGCGCCCCGGCAAAATCGAAAACAGAGGGCGCGACAGGATCGGCAATTGCATACCGTTCGCGGCTGCGAGCTGCGAACGGTTTCCGCATCTGAAACGAAAAGGGTAAAGTTTTAGGCAGTCGGTCTGCCGGTAGAAGTACGCATTTACTAGAAGTTGTAATGGGTTGCGTCGATGGAACCGGCGCGCGAGATGGGCGTTAGGACACCGTTAGCAATATGCCTGAAGGGGGTTCTGCAATGCTGGTCGGCGTCCTCGTCACCTTTCTCGTCGTCATTCTCGTGCTCTATCTCATCAACATGCTGCCGATGGACGGCCGCACCAAGCAGATCGTGCGGGTCATCGTCATCATCATCGGCGTGGTGTCGCTGCTGAAATACCTGACGGTGTTTTAGCGGCGCTACGGATCTTCCAATGAAAAAAGCCCCGGCGCGAGTCGGGGCTTTTGATGTCTTAATGGCTGGGTCTAATCAGCCGAGCGCCTTCGCTTCGCGGCGGCGCGCGGTGAGGATGTATTCGGTATAGCCGTTCGGCTGCTCGCGGCCCTTGAAGATGAGGTCGCAGGCGGCCTTGAAGGCTGTGCCGTCGAAGGCGGGCCCCATCGGCTTGTAGATCGCATCGCCAGCGTTCTGCTTGTCGACGACGACGGCCATGCGCTTGAGCGATTCCATCACCTGCGCTTCGGTGATGACGCCCTGGTGCAGCCAGTTGGCGAGATGCTGGCTGGAGATGCGCAAGGTGGCGCGGTCTTCCATCAGGCCGACGTCGTGGATGTCGGGCACCTTGGAGCAGCCGACGCCCTGGTCGATCCAGCGCACGACGTAACCCAGAATGCCTTGGCAGTTGTTGTCGATCTCCTGCTTGACGTCGTCGGGCGCCCAGTTCGACTTCGACACCGGAATGGTCAGGATGTCGGAGAGTTTCGCACGAGGCCCCCCCTTGGACAGCTCTTGCTGACGCGCGATCACGTTGACCTGGTGGTAGTGCAGCGCGTGCAGCGTCGCCGCGGTCGGCGAGGGCACCCAGGCGGTGGTGGCGCCGGCCTGCGGATGGGCGAGCTTCTGGGCAAGCATGTCCGCCATCTTGTCGGGCGCCGCCCACATGCCCTTGCCGATCTGGGCGTGGCCGGGCAGGCCGTCGATCAGGCCCATGTCGACGTTCCAGTCTTCATAGGCCTTGATCCAGACCTGCGCCTTCATCTCGTTCTTGCGGATCATCGGCCCCGCTTCCATCGAGGTGTGGATCTCGTCGCCGGTGCGGTCGAGGAAGCCGGTGTTGATGAACATGATGCGCTTGGAGGCGCGCTGGATGCAGGCCTTGAGGTTGACGGTGGTGCGCCGCTCCTCGTCCATGATGCCGACCTTGAGCGTGTTCTCGGCGAGCCCCAGCATCTTCTCGACGCGGTCAAAAATCTCGCAGGTCAGCGAGACCTCGTCCGGGCCGTGCATCTTCGGCTTGACGATATAGGCAGATCCCGTGCGGCTGTTCTTGACCTTGGAATTACCCTTGAGATCGTGGATCGCGAGAAGTCCCGAGACGACGGCGTCGAGCAGGCCCTCCGGGATCTCTTCGCCGCTCTCGTCCAGCACCGCGTCGGTGAACATGTGGTGACCGCAATTGCGCATCAGGAGCAGGCTGCGGCCGTGCAGCTTCACTTCGCCCTTGCCATCAGGCGTCTTGTAGCTGCGGTCGTCATTGAGCGAGCGCGTCAGCGTCTTGCCGCCCTTCTCGAAATCGGCCGACAGCGTGCCGTTCATCAGGCCGAGCGTGTTGCGATAGACCAGCACCTTGTCTTCGGCATCGACCGCGGCAACGGAGTCCTCCATGTCGAGGATGGTCGACACGGCAGATTCCATGATCATGTCGGCGACACCGGCCGGATCGTCCTTGCCGATCGTGCTGTTGCGGTCGATCTTCACCTCGACATGCAGGCCGTTGTTGGCGAGCAGCACGGCGCTCGGCGCGGCTGCGTCGCCCTGGAAGCCCCCGAACTGCGCGGCATTCTTCAGCGCCGTGGCATTGCCACTCTTGAGCTTCACCGCGAGCTGGCCCGCGACCACGCTATAGGCGGTGACGTCGGTGTGGCTGCCGGTCGCGAGCGGCACGGCGGCATCGAGGAACGCCTTGGCCTTGGCGATCACCTTGTCACCGCGCGCCTTGTTGTAACCCTTGCCGCCCTCGGACGGATCGTGAGGAATTGCGTCGGTGCCGTAGAAGGCGTCATAGAGCGAGCCCCAGCGCGCATTCGCGGCGTTCAGCGCGTAGCGGGCATTGGTGAGGGGGACAACGAGCTGCGGGCCGCAGATCTTCCCGATCTCCTCGTCGACATTGGCGGTCTCGACCTTCTGCGTCGCCGGCTCCGGAACGAGATAGCCGATCTCCTTCAGGAAGGCGGTGTAGGCGTCGAGGTCGAACGCCTTGCCCTTGTTGGCGCGGTGCCAATCGTCGATCTTGGCTTGCAGCGTGTCGCGCACGGCGAGCAGCGCCCGGTTCTTCGGCCCGAACTCCTTGATGAGGGCAGCAACCCCGGCCCAGAACGCATCCGGTGCGATCCCCGTCTCCGGGGCCGCTTCCTTGGCGATGAAATCAAACAGGACGGGAGCGATCTTCAGTCCATGGGCGTCGACGCGTTTCATGATGGGCTTTCTTGTTGGAAATGGCTGTTTTTGGCTGCTTTTCACCCGACAGCAGCAAAATGCGCCCATAAAGGGCAGCTTTCAGGGTTCTATTAGCCCCAAAAACGGCGCCGTGAGAAGGCCCCTCAACGGTTGTCAAAATGTCAAGGCGAAGTGGCGGCCGTCGTCCTGGCATTTGCCAGAACGACACCGGTGATCTGGCGCGACAGTCGGCTGCTCAAATATTCGCCGCGAGGTCCACGACCTCGTCGAACAGCACGCCGGTTTTCTTCAGCATCAACTCGATCTCATCCGCCGCATCCGCAACGGTCCGGGCGGACGTGTCGATCACGAGCTCGGCGGCCTCAGGTCGCTCGTAGTCGTCGCCGATGCCCGTGAACGAGGCAAGCGCGCCGGCGCGGGCCTTTTTGTAGTGGCCCTTCGGGTCACGCGCCTCACAGATTTCGGCCGGCGTCGCGACATGGATCTCACGGAACGCGGTGTCGGCGATGCGGCGCGCGGTGGCGCGGTCCTCGCGGGCTGGCGAGACAGCGGCGACGATAGCGATATGACCATTGCGGGCGAGATGGGTGGCGACCTCTGCCAGACGGCGGATGTTCTCGCTGCGGTCGGCAGCAGAAAAGCCGAGATCGCTGTTGAGCCCGGCCCGCAACGTGTCGCCGTCGAGCAGGATCGGCGAGCCGCCATTGGTGAAGAGGCGCCGTTCCAGCGCCTTGGCCAGCGTCGACTTGCCGGAGGCCGGCAGGCCGGTGAGCCAGACCACCGCACCGTTATGGCGGTAGCGCGCGGAGCGTTCATCGAGCCGGAGCGCCGATTCCACCGGCACGATGTCGATCGGGACGGCGCGCTGGCCGGCATCGACCGACAGCACCAGGCCGCCGCCGGCGATGCGTCCAGACACCTCGATCACGAGGCGCCCGGTGCGCGGATTGTCGGTGTAGGGATCAGTCGCAATCGGGTTGGAAAGAGAAATGTCGATCTCGCCGACATGGTTGCGGCCGATCGCCTTGTTCTCGCGGCTTTCGAGCTCGCCGGGATCAACCGCCTTCTCGATCGCCACCACGGTGGCGCGGCTTTCCTTCGGCCCGCAGCGGACCAGGAGCTGGTCGCCCTTGGCGAGCGGCTTGTCGTGCAGCCAGAAGATGCGGACGCGCAGCCGCCGCGTCTCGCGCGGAGCTGTCGCCGCATGGGCGATGATGTCGCCGCGCTCGATGAACAGCTCGCGGTCGAGCGTGATGCCGACCGAACGGCCCGCGCCCTGCCGTCCCGCGACCGGCGTGTCCGGCCAGCTCTCGACCGTCTTGATCTTGGCGATCTTGCCGGCCGGCATGATCACGATCTCGTCGCCGGCAACCAGGCTGCCGGACTCGATACGGCCCGCCACGATGCGGCGGTCGTCGAACTTGTAGATCGCCTGCACGGGCAGGCGCAGCGCCAGCGCTTCCAGCGGCCGCGCCGGTTGGAGCCGGTCCAGCGCCTCGACCACGGTCGGGCCCTGATACCAGCCGATCCGGTCGGTGTGCTCGGCGACGCCGTCGCCGTCGCGGGCGGAGATCGGGACGATCGCGGTCGGTGTCACGCCGAGGCCGTTGAGATGCGCCGAGATCTCGTCGCTGATCGCCTTGAAGCGCTCGGCGGAGAAATCGACGCGGTCCATCTTGTTGACGACGATCGCGACCTGCTTCACGCCGAGCAGATGCAGGAGATAGCCGTGCCGGCGGGTCTGGTCGCGCACGCCTTCCAGTGCGTCGATGATCAGCACCGCGCCGTCGGCCTGCGAGGCGCCTGTGATCATGTTGCGCAAAAATTCGGCATGGCCGGGCGCGTCGATCAGCACGATGTCGCGCGAATTGGTGCGGAAGCGGATTTGCGTGGTGTCGATGGTGATGCCCTGGTCGCGCTCGGTCTGGAGCGCGTCTAGCAGGAACGACCATTCGAACGGCATGCCGCGCCGCGCGCTGACCGCCTTGAGCATCTCGAGCTTGCCCTCGGGCAGGCTGCCGGTCTCATGCAGCAGGCGGCCGACCAGCGTCGACTTGCCGTGATCAACATGGCCGACGATGACGATACGGACCTGCGGACGCGTGGTGCCGTTGGGGGTAGCAGGCGAAGCCGTGGTAACGATCATGTTCATAGCCGCGTTGCGTCCTCAGGAATCAGAGATAGCCGGCGACGCGCAGGCGCTCGAAGGCGTCCTCGGTCTCGTGGTCGAGCGCGCGGCCGGCGCGCTCCGGCACCTTGGTCTGCTCGAGCTCGATCAGGATCTCGTCGATGGTCGAGGCGGTCGATGCGACCGGATTGGTGATATCCCGGTCGCCCAGCGAGCGGTAACGCTTGCCGTCCTTCGCCAGGTACAGCGGAATGATCGGGATGTTCTCGCGCTTGGTGTAGGCCCAGATGTCGGCCTCGGTCCAATGCAGGATCGGGTGGATGCGCAAATGCGCGCCTTGCGGCGGTGATGCATTGAAATGATCCCAGAACTCCGGCGGCTGGTCGCGCACGTCCCAATTGCCCTCGAGGCCGCGCGGCGAGAACACGCGCTCCTTGGCGCGGGTGGCTTCCTCGTCGCGGCGGATGCCGGCGATCAGGCCGTCAAAGCCGTATTTGCCGAGCGCCATCTTGAGGCCTTCGGTCTTGCGCGCGGCGGAACGGGCGGCGGGCGGCAGCGTTGGGTCGACGGCATCGATGGGCGGGCAGGGCTCGACGCGCAAGTCGAGATCCCACTCCTTGCCGTAATGATCGCGGAACCGATACATCTCCGGAAACTTCTTGCCGGTGTCGACATGCAAGGCCGGGAACGGCAGGCGGCCGAAGAACGCCTTGCGCGCCAGCCAGATCATGACGTTGGAGTCCTTGCCGAGCGACCACAACAGGGCGATCTTCTTGAGGCGGGCAAAGGCCTCGCGGAAGATGTAGATGCTCTGGGCCTCCAGCTGGTCGAGATGGTCCATGCTCGGGGAAACATCAGTGGAAAATTCTTGCCGGTCCGAGCGCCCGATGAGGGCCGGGCTGCTCAGTCCGACAGAAGCGGAATCGTCCTTGAGAAGATGCATCTCTGCCACTTTGCGTTTGGAGCCGAAAATTCTATAGTTGCAGTGCGGAAGAGAAGAAAAAATTTTCTCTTTGCGCACTAGAAACGACACATATATAGAAAATAATTCCAGTCAACCCCGTATTGGGGGAAGCGAGTAGCGCATGCGGTTCTTGCCGGTGTTTCTCGATCTCAGCAACGGTCCGGTGGTCCTCATCGGCGCGGGCGATCTTTTGCGCGCCAAGCTGCGCGTGCTCGCGGCGGCCGGGGCGCGGGTTCGCGTACATGCGATCGACGGCAATCATGACCTGAGCGGGCTAAGTTCTGATGACATGGCACGCGTTGAGGTCACCCAGGGCGACCCGCTGACGGCCAATCTTGCCGGCGTCATCGCCATCATTTGCGCTGGCGCAGGCGACGTCGGCGTGGCGATGTCGGCGCGAGCCAAGTCGCTGGGCCTGCCCGTCAACGTCATGGACGATCTCGAACATTCGAGCTTCATCTTCCCGGCGATCGTCGACCGCGGCGATGTCGTGGTCGCGGTCGGCACTGGCGGCACCTCGCCGGTGGTGGCGCGCCGTGTGCGCGAGAAGATCGAGGCGCTGCTGCCGGCGCGCATGGGCGAGCTCGCCGAGTTCATCGGCGGCTTCCGCAAATCCATCAATGAGCGCATCGCCGAGTTTCCGCTGCGCCGTCGCTTCTGGGAGCGCGTGATCGACGGTCCGATCGGCGCCGCCGTTTTGGCCGGCCGCAAAAGCGAGGCGGATGCCTCGCTGAAGGCTATCGCCGATCCGTCCGAATTCGCGCGTGCCGACAAGCCGGAAGGCTCGGTCGCGCTGGTCGGCGCCGGCCCCGGCGATCCCGATCTCCTCACCATCAAGGCGCTGCGCGCCTTGCAGGATGCCGATATCGTCTTTCATGACGAGCTGGTCTCGCCCGAAATTCTCGACCGCATCCGCCGCGACACCACCCGCGTTCCGGTCGGTCGCCGCGTTGGCAAGCCTGGCATCGGCCAGGATGCGATCAACAAGCGCATGATCGAGGCCGCGCAGACCGGCCAGCGCGTGGTGCGGCTGAAGGGCGGTGATCCCTTCGTGTTCGGCCGCGGCGGCGAGGAGGTCGAAGCGCTGCGCGGGGCCGGCATCGCCTATTCGATCATTCCCGGCATCACCGCAGGGCTCGGCGGCGCCGCCGATTTCGAGGTGCCGCTCACCTACCGCCATGAAGCCACCCGCATCACCTTCCTCACCGCGCACAAAGCGCGTGACGCGGAAGCCGTGGACTGGTCGACGCTGACCGACACCCGGATGACCGTCGTGGTCTACATGGGCATGACTGCTGCACCCGCGATCCGTGAAGGCCTGTTTGCCGCCGGTCGCTCGCCGGAGACGCCGGTTGGCGTGTTCGCGCGTGTCACGCGTCCCGATGCACAAGGCGCGATCGGCACGCTGCGCGACCTGCCCGAGCTGGTGCGGCGGATCAGTGGCGGTCCCGCCATTCTCATCATCGGCGACGTGGTCCGGCATGCCGGTTCGCTTCGCCGCGAAACCCCAAAGCAAATCATCTCTGATCTATTGGATGCTGCCGAATGACCTCTCCCCTGCAACAGAAAATCAAGATCAACGGTTCGTCCGTCGTGACAGCCAACCGGACCTGGGACGGCATTGTCGTCTACCGCACGGCCGCCAAGGGCTGGTCGGCCGACCTGGCGGATGCCGCGATCGTGAAAAACTCCGACGAGGCGAAAGCATTGCTCGCCGAGGCCGTGGCCGATGACGTCGGCGCGATCGGTCCCTATATCGCTCCGGTCCAGGTCGACGATGACGGCAAGATCGTCCCCGGAAATCTGCGCGAGCAGATCCGCCGCGATGGCGTGACAATCGACTTGCCGGTCTGATCGCAGGTCGAGCTGTAAGGCACTTCAATCATGTACGCTTACGACGAAATCGACCGCACGCTGGTCAACGAGCGCGTCTCGGAATTCCGCGACCAGGTGCAGCGCCGTCTCTCGGGCGAGCTCACCGAAGACGAATTCAAGATGCTGCGCTTGCAGAACGGCGTGTATCTGCAACTGCACGCTTACATGTTCCGCGTCGCGATCCCCTATGGAACGCTGGCGTCGAACCAGTTGCGGCAGCTGGCCCATGTCGCGCGCAAATATGACCGCGGCTACGGCCATTTCACCACGCGCCAGAACATCCAGTTCAACTGGATCAAGCTGTCGGACCTGCCGGATGCGCTGGCCGACCTCGCCGAGGTCGGCATCCACGCGATGCAAACCTCCGGCAACAACATGCGCAATGTCACCTCGGATCAGTGGGCCGGCGTCGCGCCCGGCGAGATCGAGGATCCCCGCATCTGGTCGGAGCTGATCCGTCAGCACACCACGCTGCATCCGGAATTCTCGTTCCTGCCGCGCAAGTTCAAGATCGCGATCACCGCGTCCGACCATGACCGCGCCGCGATCAAGGTCCACGACATCGGCCTCAAGCTGATCAAGAACGAGAAGGGCGAAACCGGTTTCGAGGTGCTGGTTGGCGGCGGTCTCGGCCGCACGCCGTTCATCGGCAAAACCATCAAGCACTTCGTGCATGGCCGCGATCTGCTGAGTTACATCGAGGCCATCCTGCGCGTCTACAACCAGTACGGACGCCGCGACAATATCTACAAAGCGCGCATCAAGATCCTGGTGCACGAGCTCGGCATCGAGAAATTCTCGCGCGAGGTCGAGGAGGAGTGGCAGCAGATCCGCAACTCCTCGCTCCAGATCGACGACGAGGTGATCGAGGACATCCGCTCGCGCTTCATCTATCCGGCGTACGAGAAGTTGCCGCACATGCCGGACGAGCTGCGTCAGGCCGCGGCTGATTCTGAATTCGAGGCCTGGCGCAAGAACTCAGTCGCCCCGCACAAGGTCGCGGGCTATTCCATCGTCACGATCTCCCTGAAGCCGATCGGCGCGCCCCCGGGCGATGCCACCGCCGAGCAGATGGATGCGCTCGCCGATCTCGCCGACAAATATTCCTTCGGCGAGATTCGCGTCGGCCACGAGCAGAATCTGGCGCTGCCGCATGTCGCCAAGCACGACCTGCCGGCGCTGTGGAAGGCGCTCGACCAGCTTGGTCTTGCCACGCCGAACGTCAACCTGATCACCGACATCATAGCCTGCCCGGGCCTGGATTATTGCTCGCTGGCGAACGCGCGCTCGATCCCGATCGCGCAGGAGCTGACGCGGCGCTTCGCCAACCACGAGCTCGCCAATTTGATCGGGCGGCTGCACATCAATATCTCCGGCTGCATCAACGCCTGCGGCCATCACCATGTCGGCCATATCGGCATTCTCGGCGTCGAGAAGAACGGCGAGGAGGTCTATCAGATCACCATCGGCGGCCGCGCCGACGAGAGCGCCGCGCTCGGCAATCTGATCGGTCCCGGCGTCAAGTTCGACGAGGTCGCCGACGTCGTCGAGGACATCGTGGAAGCTTACCTTGCGCTGCGCGAGCGGCCGGAAGAGCTGTTCGTCGACACCGTGAAACGCCTCGGCGTCGAACCCTTTAAGGAGCGCGTTTATGCCACTCGTTAACGGCGGAAAGATCGTCGACGACAGCTTTACCAAGCTCGCCGTCGATACGCCGCTGCCTGAGGGCGGCGATATCCTGGTGCCGGCCGAGCGCTTTTTGGCCGATGCGGAAGCGTTGCTCAAGCGTGGCGGCAGGATCGGCGTGATCTGGCCGAACAACCGCGACATCGCCGAGCTCGTGCCGTATCTCGGCAAGATCGCGGTCGTTGCGCTGGTGTTCCCGAGCTTCCGCGACGGACGCGCCTATAGCCAGGCGCGGTTGCTGCGCGAGCGCTACAATTATCGAGGCGAGTTGCGTGCGACGGGACAGGTGCTGCGCGACCAGTTCGTGTTCATGCTGCGCGCCGGCTTCGATTCCTTCGAGGTCAAGAAGCAGGCCGACGCGGAAGCCTTCATGCAGACCGCGAAGCGCTACTCGGTGTTCTACCAGCCGACCGGCGACGGCCGCATCACAGCGCTGCACCGGCGCATGCAGTTGCGCCACTCCGAGGGTGTCGGCACGTGAACGCCATCGCGCCTCAGGTCTCGTCAAATCCCGCTTCGGCGGCAGAGCTCGATCGCGCCTTGCGCGATGCCTCTCCCGCGGAGGTTATCGCGGCCGCCCTGAAGGCGGTTGGCCGTGAGAAGCTTGCGCTGGTGTCGTCCTTCGGCACGGAATCAGCGACGCTGCTCAAGGTGATGGCGGATGTCGATCCGGCGATCCCCGTGATCTTTCTCGATACCGGCTGGCTGTTCGAGGAGACGCTCGCCTATCGCGACACCCTGATCGCGACGCTCGGGCTGAAGGACGTCCGCTCGGTCAAACCGGCGGAGGAGGCGCTGTCGCGCGACGATCCCGACCGCGACCTCTGGTTCTCCGATCCCGACGCCTGCTGTCGTATCCGCAAGGTCGAGCCGCTGGCGCGTGCGCTGAAACCGTTCGACGCCTGGCTCAACGGCCGCAAGCGTTTTCAGGGCAATGCGCGCGCCGACATTCCGGTCGTCGAGGACGACGGTGCGCGGTTGAAGTTCAATCCGTTTGCCAATGTATCACGCGAAGAACTCGAGGCGATTTTCGTCCGCGCCAAATTGCCGCGTCACCCACTTGCGGCGTCGGGTTTCCTGTCGGTTGGGTGTATGCCTTGCACCAGCAGAACCGCTGAAGGCGAGGATGCGCGCGCCGGCCGCTGGCGCGGCCGCGCGAAGACAGAGTGCGGCATCCACACGATGAAGACTTCGTAGCACAGTCAGGCTGCGACGCCGCGAACAAGAAAATCCGGTTCCGTTGACTTGAGCGGGTTTCGCCACGAGTTATGTCTGCACGCCTTCGCTGACACCGACGTCACCGAAGTGAATGGAGATGGACATGATGCGCCGTATCGTTCCGCTCGCTGTAGGACTTCTCGTCACGGGTCTCTTGGCAAGCTCGGCTCTCGCTGCTGACATCAATCTTTTGAACGTGTCGTACGATCCGACGCGCGAACTCTATGTCGAGTTCAACAAGGCGTTTTCGAACGCCTATCAGAAAGAAACCGGCAAGAGCGTCGAGATCAAGCAGTCGCATGGCGGCAGCGGCTCGCAGGCGCGCGCCGTGATCGACGGCTTGCAGGCCGATGTGGTGACGCTCGCGCTCGCCTACGACATCGATGCCATCGCCGCCAAGGGCTTGACCTCTGCCGACTGGCAGAAGCGTCTGCCGCAAAATTCATCACCCTACACCTCGACGATCGTGTTCCTGGTCCGCAAGGGCAATCCGAAGGGCATCAAGGACTGGGACGACCTGATCAAGCCCGGCGTCGCCGTGATCACGCCGAACCCGAAGACCTCGGGCGGCGCGCGCTGGAATTACCTCGCGGCCTGGGGCTTTGCGCAGAAGAAATACGGATCAGCCGACAAGGCCAAGGACTTCATCGCAAAACTCTATCAGCAGGTGCCCGTGCTCGATACCGGTGCGCGCGGCGCCACCGTGACCTTTGTCGAGCGCGGCGTTGGCGACGTGCTGCTCGCCTGGGAGAACGAGGCGTATCTCGCGCTGAAGGAATTCGGCCCCGAGAAATTCGAGATCGTGGCGCCGCCGCAGTCGATCCTGGCCGAGCCGCCGGTCACGATCGTGGACAAGGTTGCCGATAAAAAAGGCACCCGCAACGCCGCCGATGCCTATCTCCAGTACTGGTACACCAAGGAGGGTCAGGAAATCGCCGCACGTAACTTCTATCGTCCGCGCGATCCGGAGATTGCTAAAAAGCACGAAAACTCTTTCGCAAAGGTCGAGCTGTTCACGATCGACGACGTTTTTGGCGGCTGGACCAAGGCGCAGAAGGAACATTTTGCCGACGGCGGCGTCTTTGATCAGATCTACAAGAACTGATCGGGCGCCGTCTCAGGAGGCTATAGCAGGGGGCCTGGTGAGCGCAGTTGCAGCACGACGACGGACATTGCCGGGCTTCGGTCTCACGATGGGACTGACGCTGTCCTGGTTGTCCATCATCATCCTGATTCCGCTCGCCGGCCTGTTCCTGAAATCGCTCGAGCTGAACCCTGAGCAATTCTGGGCCATCATCTCCAGCCGCCGCACCCTGAATGCCTTGCGCGTCTCCTTCGGGCTCGCCTTCGCGGCGGCCTGCGTCAATCTGGTGATGGGCAGCATCATCGTCTGGGCGCTGGTGCGCTACCGGTTTCCCGGCCGGCGGCTGTTCGACGCTATTGTCGACGTTCCCTTTGCGCTGCCGACCGCTGTTGCCGGGGTCGCGCTGACCGCGCTGTTCGCCGAAAATGGCTGGCTGGGCGCGCCGCTTGCGGCGCTCGGCATCAAGGTGGCATTCACGCCGGTCGGCATCTTCGTCGCCATGATCTTCATTGGCATCCCCTTCGTGGTGCGCACGGTGCAGCCGGTGCTCCAGGATCTCGATCCCGAAATCGAGGAAGCCGCGGGCAGCCTCGGCGCCAGCCGCTGGCAGACCATCATTCGCGTGATCCTGCCGTCGCTCGCGCCGGCGCTGCTCACGGGTCTCGCGCTCGCCTTCGCGCGCGCGGTCGGCGAATACGGCTCGGTCATCTTCATCGCCGGCAATTTGCCGAACGTCTCCGAGATCGCGCCGCTGCTGATCGTGATCCGTCTCTCCGAATTCCGCTACGCCGACGCGACCGCCATCGCGGTGGTCATGCTCGTCGTGTCCTTCGTCATCATCTTTGCCGTCAACCGGCTCCAGCGCTGGGCGCAGAGCCGGATTCCGGCGCGCTGAGGGCGGACGATGACGATGCAGATCGCAGAATCCGTCTCGCTGACCTCGCGCGATGCGCGCGCGCGTGCCCATGCCGCGCGCGACAGCCTCCGCACCGAGCCGCGGGCGGTGCGCATCGTCATCATTGCGCTGGCGGTGGTCTTCCTCAGCGTCTTTGTCGTGCTGCCGCTTGTCCTGGTGTTTGCGCAGGCGTTCTCGCGAGGCGTTCTGGCCTATTTCGCCGCGCTCGCCGAGCCAGAGGCGCTGGCGGCGATCAAGCTGACGCTGGTCGTTGCGGCGATTCCGGTCGGCCTCAATCTGGTGTTCGGTCTCGTTGCAGCGTGGGCGGTTGCAAAATTCGACTTCCCGGGCAAGACTTTCCTGGTCACGCTGATCGACCTGCCGTTTTCAGTGAGCCCGGTGATCTCGGGCCTTGTCTTCGTGCTGTTGTTCGGCGCGCAAGGCTATTTCGGCAGTTGGCTCAGGGATCACGACGTCCAGATCCTGTTCGCGGTGCCAGGCATTGCGCTCGCGACAACCTTCGTCACCTTCCCCTTTGTGGCGCGCGCGCTGATCCCGCTGATGCAGGAGCAGGGCACGCAGGAGGAGGAAGCCGCGATCTCGCTCGGCGCCTCCGGCTTGCAAACCTTCTTCCGCGTCACGCTGCCCAACATCAAATGGGGCGTGCTCTACGGCGTCTTGCTCTGTAACGCGCGCGCGATGGGCGAGTTCGGCGCGGTCTCCGTCGTCTCCGGCCACATCCGCGGCGAGACCAACACCATGCCGCTGCTGGTCGAGATTCTCTACAACGAGTACCAGTTCGTCGCCGCCTTCGCGATCGCCTCGCTGCTCGCGATGCTGGCGCTGATCACGCTGATCGCAAAGACCGTTCTCGAACGCCATCTGGACGAAGGGCAGGACGCAATTGACCATTGAAGTCAAAAATCTCGTCAAGAAGTTCGGCAGTTTTGCAGCCCTCGACGGCGTCGACCTCAAGGTCAATGACGGCGAGCTGCTGGCGCTGCTCGGGCCGTCCGGTTCCGGCAAGACGACGCTTTTGCGCATCATCGCCGGTCTCGACTGGCCCGACTCCGGCGAAGTCGCCTTCAACGGCGAGGACGCGCTGGCGCAAGGCGCGCGCGAACGCCATGTCGGCTTCGTGTTCCAGCACTACGCGCTGTTCCGCCACATGACGGTGTTCGAGAACGTCGCCTTCGGCCTCCGCGTCCAGCCGCGCGCGATTCGCAAAGACGAGGCGACGATCCGTGCGCGCGTCAAAGAGCTGCTCGATCTCGTGCAGCTCGACTGGCTCGCCGACCGCTATCCGAGCCAGCTTTCCGGCGGCCAACGCCAGCGCATTGCGCTGGCCCGAGCGCTCGCGATCGAGCCGCGCATTCTCCTGCTCGACGAGCCCTTCGGTGCGCTCGACGCGAAGGTGCGAAAGGAACTGCGCAAATGGCTGCGTTCGCTGCACCACGAGATCAACGTCACCTCGATCTTCGTCACCCATGACCAGGAGGAGGCGCTCGAAGTCGCCAACCGCGTCGTGGTGATGGACAAGGACAGGATCGAGCAGATCGGTTCGCCCGACGACGTCTATGAGAGTCCCGCGACCGCCTTCGTGCACGGCTTTATCGGCGAGTCCATCGAGCTGCCGGTTCAGGTCGAGGGCGGCGTTATCAGGCTCGGCGACCGCCCACTCAATCTTGCAGTAGACGGCCTAGTGTCCGGCGCGTCAAAACTATTCGTGCGGCGGCATGACATGCTGGTCGGTCCGGCCGGCAGCGGCGCCTTCGAGGGCGCCGTGCAGCATGTGCGGAATTTCGGCCCGGTCCAGCGGGCCGAGGTCGCTTTGTCAGGCGGCGAAACCGTCGAGATCGACGCCCCCCGCGACAAGGAACTCCGGGCCGGTGACACGGTCGGCCTCAATCCACGCCGCTACCGCATATTTGCGGGCTAAGCCCGGGATTCCGGGTTCGATGCTTCGCATCGCCCCGGAACGACTTGCGTCGATTTTCCTCAAAATTCACCTTTCAGCCACGGTTGGTATGCAACAACGGCCCTTCATTCGGGGGCCCTATATGCGCGCTGCGGCCGCAATACTCATGACTTTGCTTCTTGCCGGCTGTGCGGGCAATGAAGCGCCGGTCCAGCAGCCATCGATGTATGCCGATATGGCCGTCCCGGGGTCGACGCTCGATGCGCCGGCCGCCGCGATCATGATCTCGCAGTACCGCCAGAACAACGGCCTCGGCGCCGTCGTCGTCGATCCGGATCTGATGAAGCTCGCCGAATCCCAGTCCGGTGCCATGGCCGCCGCCAACAAGATGGACCATGACGTCCGCGCCCCGCTCGGCAAGCGCCTCAATGCAGGCGGCTATCCGGCAACCGTGGCGGTCGAGAACATTTCGGCCGGCTATCACACGCTGGCGGAAGCGTTTTCCGGCTGGCGCGACTCGCCGCCCCACCGCGCCAACATGCTCAAGAGCGGTGTCACAAAATTGGGCATAGCGGCGAGCTATGCTCCGGGCACCAAATACAAGGTGTTCTGGACCATGATCCTGGCGTCAACGGACCCCCGATAAGCCAGACTTGATCCCGGAATGCATTGACGCCGCGGCAGACTGTCGCCACGGTGGCTCGCCTTTTGCTATTGTTCCCTGATGACAGATCATAGCCCGGAAGTCGCCCGTGTCCCCGCGAATGCGCAACGTGTCCTGGTGCTGCAGGGCGGCGGTGCGCTCGGCTCCTATCAAGCCGGGGCCTACCAAGCCCTGTGCGGCTATGGCTTCGAGCCCGAATGGGTCGCAGGCATCTCGATCGGCGCGGTCAACGCCGCCATCATCGCCGGCAATGAGGGCCACACCCGCGTCAAGCGGCTCAAGGAATTCTGGGAGATGGTGTCGGCGCCGGTGCCGTGGAAGCCGATCGGCAAGAGCGACCACAGCCGCGAGCTGTTCAACTCCACCAGTGCCGCGCTGATCGCGACCTTCGGCGTGCCCGGCTTCTTCGTCCCGCGCGTGCCGCCCGCGCCGATGTGGCCGCCGGGTCATCCCGAGGCGGAAAGCTATTACGACACCGCGCCATTGAAGAAGACACTGGAGCGGCTGGTCGATTTCGACCGCATCAATGACCTCAAGACGCGCTTCTCGGTCGGAGCCGTCGGCGTTGCCTCGGGCAACTTCAAATATTTCGACAATTACGAGTTCAAGAAGCTCGGCAAGAAGATCGGCCCCGAGCACATCATGGCCTCCGGCGCGCTGCCGCCCGGCTTTCCCTCCGTGATCATCGACGGCGAGCGCTATTGGGATGGCGGTATCGCCTCCAACACGCCCCTCGACTATGTGCTGGATGCGGAAGTCGATCGCGATCTCCTGATCTTCCAGGTCGATCTGTTCAGTGCCCGCGGCGACTTGCCGACGTCACTGCTCGAGGCCGCCGAGCGTGAGAAGGACATCCGCTTTTCCAGTCGTACGCGGATGAACACCGACAAGAACAAGCAGATCCACAACGCCCGCAGGGCGGTGCGGGACCTGATCGGCAAATTGCCGGATTACCTGAAGAACGATCCGTCGGTCGAATACCTTGCGAAGGCGTCGCGCGAAAGCACCGTCACGGTGGTGCACCTGATCTATCGCAGCAAGAACTACGAATCCTCGTCCAAGGACTACGACTTCTCGCATGTCGCCATGGTCGAGCATTGGGAAAGCGGCGTGCGCGACGTGCATCTGTCGATGCGACACAAGGACTGGCTCGAGCGGCCGCAGTCCGACGAGACCATGGTGACCTACGATCTCACGGGGGACGTCACCCCGGCAAAAAGGAGCGAATAATATGGGTAGTCTGTCAGGCAAAAACGCCGTCGTGACCGGATCGACCAGCGGCATCGGGCTCGCTTATGCGCGCGCCTTCGCTGCCGCGGGTGCCAATGTCGTCATCAACGGCTTCGGCTCCCCCGAGGACATCGAGAAGGAGCGCTCCAAGATCGAGTCCGATTTCGGCGTGAAGGCGATCTACTCGCCCGCCGACATGACCAAGCCCGCCGAGATCGCCGGGATGATCGCGCTCGGCGAGAAGTCGTTCGGCTCGGTCGACATCCTCGTCAACAATGCCGGCATCCAGTTCGTCTCGCCGATCGAGGAATTCCCGGTCGAGAAGTGGGACCAGATCATCGCGATCAACCTGTCCTCGGCCTTCCATGCCATCCGCGCCGCGGTGCCCGGCATGAAGAAGAAAGGCTGGGGCCGCATCATCAACACCGCCTCCGCTCACTCGCTGGTCGCCTCGCCCTTCAAGTCGGCTTACGTCTCGGCCAAGCACGGCATCGCCGGTCTGACCAAGACCGTGGCGCTCGAGGTCGCGACCAACAAGATCACCTGCAACTGCATCAGCCCCGGCTATGTCTGGACCCCGCTGGTGGAGAAGCAGATCCCCGACACGATGAAGGCGCGCAACCTCACCCGCGAGCAGGTCATCAACGACGTGCTGCTCGACGCGCAGCCGACCAAAGAGTTCGTCACCTCCGAGCAGGTCGCGGCGCTAGCGCTGTTCCTGTGCAGCGACGATGCTGCGCAGATCACCGGCACTAATTTGTCGATCGATGGTGGCTGGACGGCGGAGTAAGGTTTTCGCAGCGAGCGACGCAAACGGCGGGAGCGGCAAGCTCCCGCCGTTTTTCGTTTAGTGACTCCAGGCCAGCGCCGTCACGATTGCCGATTGCAAATTCAATTCCGTGAACAGGATCTTGCCGGCGACCACGACGAGGACGCTGGCGAGCGCCACGCGGAGCACCGTCTCCGGCATCCGTGTCGCGCTGTAGCTGCCGAGAACGATGCCCGGCAGCGAGCCCAGCAGCAGAACGCCCATCAGGTGCCAGTCGACCGAGCCGAGCAGCCAATGCCCGGTGCCGGCCACCAGCGTCAGCGGCACGGCGTGCGCGATGTCGGAGCCGACGATGGTCGCCATCGGCAGGCGCGGGTAGAGCAGCAGCAGCACGGTGACGCCGACCGCGCCGGCGCCGACCGACGAGATCGAGACCAGCACGCCGAGCACGACACCGGTGACAACCGTCGCGATTGCGGTGGCGCGCGCGTCGACCTGCTCCAGGCGCTGGCGATAGCGCTCCATGATCGACTTGCGGAAGATCAGCGATATCGCCGTCAGCATCAGCGCAAAGCACAGCACCAGATTGACCAGATTGCGCTCGGAATCGCTTTTGAGATCGAGCTTCCAAAGCACCAGCAGCGTCACCGCACTCGCCGGGATGCTGCCGCAGGCAAGCCGCAGCACTGCTGGCCAGTGCACGCTGCGCGACCAGCCATGCACCACGCTGCCGCCGGTCTTGGTCGCAGCCGCATAGAGCAGGTCGGTGCCGACGGCGGTGGTCGGGTGGATGCCGAACAGCAGGATCAGGAGCGGCGTCATCAGTGAACCGCCACCCACGCCGGTCATTCCGACAAGCAGGCCAACGCCAAATCCCGAGGCGACGTAGAGCGGATCAATCATGGCTGGGGAATCTAGGTTTATCTCGTCGGTTGGGCAATATGACGTAGAATAAACTTTCCCTGAGATGCAACCGTTTGGACCAAATAAGAAAAATCTTGCCGTCGGGTGTCGCAAGGCAGTCATTTCACCCAAATCGCAGGCATTTTTCGAAACAGCCGTTCATGCCCCGACGCCGAGGAAATCCCGCGCAAGGTCCGGATTGGCGGTGAGCTCGGCCGAGGTGCCCTCGAATACCACATGGCCGTTGTTGAGGCCGTAGACCCGGGTGGCAAAGCTCAGCGCGGCGGCGACGTTCTGTTCCACCACGATCATGGTGCGGCCCTCGCGGGCGAGGCCGGCGGCGACATTGACGAGGTCGCGCACGATCAGCGGCGCCAGTCCCTCGAATGGCTCGTCGAGCAGGATGATGCGGGCGTCACGGATCAGCGCTCGCGCGATCGACAGCATCTGCTGCTCGCCGCCCGACAGCGTGCGCCCGAGCGATTTGCGGCGCTCCTTCAGGCGCGGGAACACGCCGTAGATGCGCTCAAACGACCACGCATTCGGCGCGGTCAGCGCGGCGATGCGCAAATTCTCTTCCACCGTCAGCCCGCCGAAGATCGCGCGCTCTTCCGGTACGAGCTGTACGCCCATATTGGCGATCGCGGATGGCGCAAGGCCACTGATCGGCCTGCCGTCGAGCCGGATCTCGCCGCTTCTCGGCGACAGCACGCCCATGATCGAGCGCAGCGTCGTGGTCTTGCCGGCGCCGTTGCGCCCGAGCAGCGCGATGACCTCGCCTTCCTCGACCCGGATCGACAGGTCGAACAGCACGTGAGAATCGCCGTAGAGCGTGTTGATGCGGTCGACTTCAAGCAGGCTCATGCGCGTGAAGCCCTCCGAGATAGGCGTTCTGGACCTGCTGGTTGCCGCGGATCTCGTCTGCGCTGCCGTCGGCCAACAGGCGTCCCTCGTAAAGCACGGTGATACGCTCGGCGAGGCCGAAGATCGCGTCGAGATCGTGCTCGACGATGAGGATGGTGCAGGTCTGTGCGATATCGCGGATCAGCGCGCAGGTCGCGGCGCGCTCCGACGGGCTCATGCCGGCGAGCGGTTCGTCGAGCAGCAGTACCTTTGGGCTCGTGGCCAGCGCCATGCCGATCTCGAGCCGCCGCTTCTCGCCATAGGCGAGGATATGCGCCGGCGTGTCGGCGCGGGCGGTGAGGTCGAGCAGGGCCATGATCGCGTCGATCTGCGCTTCGACCTCCGGCAGGCTGTCGGCGGTTCGCAGGATGTCGATGCGCAGCGGGCCGCGCTGACGGGCGAGGGCGGCGATGCGCAAATTCTTCCGCACCGGGAGGTTCGGAAACAGCTGGTTGAGCTGGTTCGACTTGGCGATGCCGAACTGTGCGGCACGGCTGACGCCGTAGCCGGTGACCTGCGAGCCGAACAGCAGCACATGCCCTGAGGTCGGGCTGACCTCGTCGAGCAGCATCTTGAACAGCGTGCTCTTGCCGGCGCCGTTCGGCCCGATCACCGCGTGAATGGAGCCGCAGCGCACCTTGAACGAGACGCCGTCGACCGCTTTCAGGCCGCCATAGTGCCGCGCCAGTGCGCAGGCTTCCAGCGCAATGGCGCTGTCGCGGGTGGCGGGTGAGGGTAACGGCAGGGCGGCATCGTGCGTCCGGCTCGGCTTCGCGGCGGTTCCATTTGCCTCGATCGCCTCGGTGACAGCCTCTGCGGCCCGCCGCGCGCCGAGCATTTGCCGCTCGGTCCACCAATGGATGATCTCGCCGCAGATGCCGCGGCGCAAGCCCACGACCAGCACGATGAAGGCGATGCCGAGCACGAGCTTCCAGAGCGTGGTGAGGCCGGGAATGAGCTGGAGATTATCGCGCAGCCAGAGCCACACGGCGGCACCGACCAGCGGCCCGATCAGGGTGTTGGCGCCGCCGACGATGGTCTGGACCACGAGCTGGCCGGACGTTTCCAGCGAGAACGCATCCGGCGGCATGTAGCTCTGGAACGAGCCGAGCAGGCCGCCGGCAAGCCCGGCATAGAGCGCGGCGATGACGAAGGCGGTGAGCTTGTAGGCCGGCACGTTATGCCCGAGCATCGCGACCCGCGCGGTGTTCTCCTTGATCGCGAGCAGGATGGCGCCGACCGGCGAACGCACGATGCGGCGGGCCAGCACGTAAGCACCGAAGAAGATCAGTGCGAACAGCACATACATCGGCCAGCCCGCACTGACGCGGATCGCGTGCGCGCCGAAGCCGAGCACAGGCACCGGCACGCCGGGAATGCCGTTCTCGCCGCCGGTGTAGTGCGACAGTGGCGAGTTCTCGATGAAATAGGCCATCTGGCCGAACGCCAGCGTGATCATCGTGAAGTAGATGCCGATGCGGCGCACTGCGAGCCAGCCGACAACGAGGCCGAATGCGCCCGCCGCGATCGTGCCGGCGACGAGCGCCAGCCACACGCTCGTCAGCGCGCCGGAGACCAGCAGATATGCGGTCACAAAGCCGCCGACGCCGTAGAACGCGGCCTGTCCGAACGACAGCAGGCCGGCGAGGCCAAACAGGATGTCGAAGCCGAGTCCGAACAGGCCCCAGTTCAAGACCCGCGTCAGCAGGTCGACCGAAAAGCCGAGATGCGGCAGCACGATTGGCGCCGCAACCAGCGTGATGAGAATCGCGAGCTCCGGAAGCTGGCTCCGCAGCCCGCCCGATCGTGGCTTGCTCATACCCGACCTTCCGAGCCAAACAGGCCCTGCGGCCGCAGCACCAGCAACAGCGCCATCAGCGCATAGAGCATCACTTCCGAATAGGACGAGTTGAATGCGCTGGTGAGGCTGACGATCTCGCCGGCGATCAGGCCGCCGACCACCGCGCCCGGAAACGAGCCGAGGCCGCCGAGCACGATCACGACAAAGGACTGCGCCATGAAGTTCGCGCCCATGTCCGGCGTCACCGCCACGACCGGCGCATACAGCATGCCGGCAAGCCCGACCGCGACGACGCCGATCGCGAACACCAGCATGAAGGTCCGCCGCAGATTGATGCCGAGAATGCCGACCATGCGCGGATTTTCGATGCCGGCGCGAACCACAAGGCCCATCGAGGTCCGGTAGAGCACGAGATAAAGGCCGGCCAGCAGCATCGCGATGAACGCAATCAGTTGAAGCCGGTAGGTCGGATAGATCAGGAAGCCGAGCTGGGTGGCGCCCTGTCCCCAGGACGGCGTCGGCACGCGCTGCGCATTGCCGCCGAAGGTCGCGCGCACGCATTCCACCAGCACGATGCCGATACCGTAGGTGACGAGGATCTGGTCCTCATCCGGCCGGTCGTAGAACAGGCGCATGATGATGCGCTCGAGCAGGAAGCCGAGCACCAGCATGAAGCCGCAGCCGACCGCGATCGCGAGCAGGAACGATTGGGTATATTGCAGCATGACGAAGGCGGCGTAAGCGCCGACCGCGAACAGCGCGCCATGCGCGAAATTCAGCACGCCGAGCGTGCCGAGGATGATGGTCAGGCCGCTGCTGACGAGCGCCAGCAGCGAACCGAGGGCGAGGCCGTTGAAGGCCTGCGAGGCGAGGGCGGGCCAGCTCGGCATCATGCCAGCTCAGGTATAGGGGCCGAGCTTGCAGCCGAACTGGTCCGGCGGGTTCATCACGCTCTCGCCATCGGCGACGTCGACGATCTCGTAATAATCCTCCGGCCCCTTCATCTCGGCCGGCGCCTTGCCGCGCAGGATCGGGATCGGGCGCACCATCTGGTGATCCTCGGCGCGGAAATAGACCTTGCCGATCGTGGTCTCGTAGGGCTGCTCCTTTGAGGCCTCCATCGCCTTGATGATGTCGACCGGATTGAAGCTCTTCACGCGCTCCACGGTGAGCGCCCAGAGATAGGTCTGCATGTAGCCGATATGGGCGCCCCAGCGCGGATGATATTTGTTCTGGGCGATGAAGGCGTCGACGAAGCTCTTCGCAAGCGGATACCGGTCCGACAGCGTCCACCAGAAATCGCAGCTGCCATAGACGCCCTGCATGATCTCGGCGCCGAGTTCCTTGTCCTGGAACGAGGACAGGTTGGGCACCACCAGCTTCATCTTCTTCAGCACGCCGAACTGTTCGGCCTGCTTGGTGGAGGCGACCGCATCAGCGCCAAAGGCGATGTTGACGAACACGTCGGCACCGCTGTTGGCGATGTTGAGCAGTGCCGAGGAATAGTCGGTGGTGCCGAGCGGAACCACTTCCTTGGCGACCTGTTGCCAGCCCTGCTCCTTGGAGAACTTTGCGAAGCTGTCATAGACCGTGTGACCATAGGTGTAGTCGGGCACCAGGAACGCGGTCTTCATGCTCTTGCCGAGCGCCTTGGCGACCACGGGCGCGAGCGCCTTCGCGGCCATGTAGGCGTTCTGCTGCGAGCGGAAACCGTAGCGCTGACAATTCTTGCCGGTAATGTCGTTGGAGCCGGCAATACCGACCATGTAGAGCACTTTTTCGCGCGAGCCGAGCTCTTCCAGCGCAATCGCACTGGCGCTCGACACCGAGCCGGCCAGCATGATCGCCTTGTCGCGCTGGATGAATTGCGTGGCGCTCTGCACGTCGAGATTGGGCTTGCCTTCGGTATCCGACACCTTGTAGCGGATCTGGCGGCCGAGCACGCCCTTGCCCTGCAATCCCCATTTTTTCGCGGAGTCACTGCCGGCGTTGATCTCCGCGATCGCAAGCTCGTAGCCGAGCTTGAGGTCGCCACCGTCGCCGGAGAACACGCCGGTGAGCGGGATGGTCAATCCGACGAACACGGAGTCCGCGGTGACGCCGTCCGGAAAGGTGCCGATGCTGGCCGGCGTCTGCGCCCAGGCAGCGCCACTTGGAAGGAAGGCGGCGACGTCCGGAAGCATCAGGCCGGCAGCGGCGCCGGCGCTTCCGAGCAGGATCTGACGACGGTCAAACTTCATGACTCACCTTCCAAGTTTCGTCACCGCCGGATCGGCCGGTGGATTGCGGTTGGAGACAATGGGCTCACGCCCCGGCATCGATGTGGTCGCTCGCCGCGTCCGGCGGCGTCGTGTCGCCTCCGGTGAACGACACCGGATTGAGCCGGCGGCGGTCGACGCTGAGATCAAAGATGTCGAAGCGGTTGTAGTAGCCGACCACGTCGTGAAACTGTTTTGGCTCGACGCAGCGATTGAGATCGATCTCGGCGTAGAGGATGCCCTCGTCATCGCGTAGCACCTCGCCGGTCTGCTCGCCGGTCGGATCGAGGAAGAAGGTTTCCGCGCGCGGCGTCGCGTCGAGCACGGCGGCAGCGGAGGCATCGCGCGCCACCAGCATGTCGCGCGCCGCCTTGTCGAGCACGCCGGCGGTGACGAGGCCGAACACTTTGGCTTCGAAGCAATGCGCGGCGGCGCGGATCCGTGTCGCCGCGGCGATATGGTAGTTGCCGCCACCCGCCGGCCGGCGGGTCGGCCAGACTGGCGGCCAGCTCGAAATGTGCAGTTGCTCACCCTGGGCCATCAGCGAATAGCGTGCCAGCGGGTTGGTGTTCTCGCCGCAGATCAGTTGCCCGATCTTGCCGAGCCTGGTGTCGACCACGCGCAGGCCCGCGCCATCGCCGCTCGCCCAGACCAGCTTCTCGTAGAAGGTCGGCACCAGCTTGCGATGGTGGTTGAGGATCTCGCCGTCCTCCCCGATCATGAGGTTGGAATTCCAGATGGCACCGACGCTTGCCGGCGACTTCTCGCTGATGCCGATCGAGACCACGATGCCGAGCGCGCGCGCTTCGTCCCGGATCGCCTTGATCTCGGGGCCGTCGACCAGCACCGACTGTTCCGCCATGCGGACGAACAGGTCGTGATTGTCGATCGGAGCCCAGAGCGCAGCCCATACCGGGAATGCGGGAATGAATGTCTCTGAAAATGCCACGATTTCCGCGCCCGCGGCGGCTGCCTCCCGGATGAGCGAGATTGCCTTTTTTGTGGTCGCCGTACGGTCGAGAAACACCGGCGCGGCGTGCACCGCGGCGGCCTTGAAGCGGGGAAGCATGGCTTTGTCCTTGGTTCAGGGCAGGCTAATGGCGTCCCCAACACCCCGATACAGACAATCCTGCAAGACGGCTTGCAGACGGCGACAATCCGTCCCACCGTGCCCCCGTGGCACAGCGCTTGCTGTTTTGAAGCGAGTATGGAGGGGCCATGCAGGAGTTCAACTCACTCGACTGGGACGATCTCAAGATCTTTCTTCACGCGGCCCGCGGCGGCAGCCTGGGTAGCGCCGCGAGGCGGTTGCGGGTCGACCAGTCCACCATCAGCCGCCGGATCGCGCATCTCGAATGCGCGCTCGGTGCGGCGCTGTTTGAGCGCTCGTCGCAAGGCCTGCGCGTCAACGAGACCGGCGAGCGCCTGCTCTGCCACGCCGAACGGATCGAGAGCGCCGTCATTGCGATGCATCAGGACGTGCAGCGCGGCGGCAGCCGAATGGCGGGCCGGGTCAGGCTCGCCACCATGGAAGGCATCGCCTCGCTCTATCTCGCGTTTCGCTTCGCGCCGTTGCGGCAGCGCTATCCCGATCTCACCGTCGAGCTCCTGACTTCGCCGCAGGCGGTCTCGGTCAACCGGCGCGAGGCCGATCTCTTTCTGAGCTTCTTCCGTCCGCCGGGGCAGGGCATGGTCTCGGAGCGGCTCGGCAGCTTCCAGCTCGGCCTCTACGGCTCACAGGATTATCTCGCGCGCGAGGGCATGCCGGAACGCCCTGCGGATCTCGCCCGGCATAGCTTCGTGACCTACATCGACGATCTCATCCAGCTCGACTCGGTGCGCTGGCTCGACGACATCATCCGCAACCCGCCGGTCAGCTTCCACTCCAACAGCATGATCGCACAGATGAATGCCGCGGCCGGCGGCATCGGTCTCGTGCTGCTGCCGAGCTTCGCGGTGGCCGGGCGTCCCGATCTGGTCCCGGTACTGCACGAAAAAATGTCGACGACGCGCGACGTCTGGATCAACGTCCACAGCGATCTCCAGTTCGTGCCACGCATCCGCGCCGTCTCGAGCTATCTCAAGGCGATGTTCAAGTCCGATCCGCTGATGCAGGCGGATGCGTCCGGTCGCAAGATGCTGGATGCGCTGCTGGTCGGAGATGCCGGAACCGTGGCCTTGCAGAGCGGCTGAAACGGCTCAATCCGCGCGCTTGCCAAAGGCCAGCACGTGCAGGCCGAGGCGCTGCCGTACGATCCAGAACAGCAGCACCGTCTCGAAGGTCAGCGAGATCGAGGTTGCGGCGGCCGCACCATGGCCGCCGAAGCGCGGCACCAGCATGACGCAGAGCACGACGTTCATCACGAAGGCGGACGCATAGGCCAGCGCGCAGAGTTTTTGCTGGCCGAGCATGTTGAGCAGGCGCTCGACCGGCCCGATCGCGGCGCGCACGACGAGGCCGACCGCGGCGACGAACATGATGTTGTAGCCGACCAAGAATTGTGGCCCGAACAGCCAGAGCAGCGGCTTGCCGAGTGCGAGCAGCACGGCGGTCGCCGCCAGCGACGGCCAGAACGTCCAGTTGATGGCGTGCGCGACATAGGCCGACAGGCGCGCCTTGTCGCCGAGCGCATTGTATTCGGCGAAGCGATGCGCCGTGGTCGCCGACATCGCGTAGTGGATGAACGAGACCAGCGCCAGCGTCTTCACCACCGCAAAATAGACGCCGACCTCGTCGGAGGGGCGGAATTGCTGAAGCACCAGCACGTCGGTGTAGGACAGGAGCAGGTAGAAGCTTTCCACCAGCAGAATCGGCAGCGAGACGGCGAGCCAGCCGCTGATGTCGTAGGCCTTGGGGCCGGGCTCGAGATGGTCGGCAAGCTTGCGGTTCAGCACTACCATCTGCCCGGTCATCGCGATCCACACCGCGCCGGCACTCGCGACCATCGCCGCGACCGCGCCGAGATGGTAGCCGAGCAGGAAGGCGATAGCCGTGATGCCGATGATCAGCGCCTGGCGGATGATGAATTGCGGCATCAGGCCGAGCTGCATCCAGTCATGCGAGCGGGCGATGCCGTCCTGGGTGTTGGCGACGACGAAGGCGGGCAGCGTCATACAGCCAATATAGAGCGGCAGTTCCTCGGCCGGATCCATCCAGGGCGAGAGCAGCTTGACGATACCGGCAAGCGCCAGCGACACCAGCCCGGACGCGGCAAAGGTCAGCCAGCGACTGCCGGAGAGGAAGCCGCGCAGCAGCGCATGATCGCCGCTGGTGCGGTACTCCGGAATGATCTTTTGCGCGGAGGCCGAGATGCCGAAATCCATCATGCTGCCGAGCAGCAGCACCCAGGTCCAGACATAGACATAGATGCCGTAGTCCGACGTGCCCATCCAGCGCGCGAGCAACACCTGCGAGAAGTACGCGAGGCCCGCGCTGATCACGCGGATGATGAAGATGGTACCCGCCAGCCGCCGCGTCAGCGACGCTTCGCTCGACCCGCCTGTCAGCTTGCCGCGCAGCCGCGCGATCAGCCCGGCCGGTCCGGTCGAAGCAGGTTGTGCGTCCATCACGGCCACGTCGAATCCCCAGGCGTCCCGCATGCTGCGGCGACCCTGGGGATTAGCAACCATTCGTTAAGATTCGGTTGGGTCACCGCTGTCGTCCGGCGAAGGCCGGGACCCATACCGCGCGATTTATCGATGAAAGCGCGGTGATAATCCCGAGCGACCAGCCTTCGCCAAACTACGCCTTGTGGTCATGGGTCCCGGCCTTCGCCGGGACGACGCCGGAGAGCTACTCCAAATTCATATTGAACTCGTACGACTTCTCCGCTCCCACCAGCGTGAACTTCAGCGCCGCCCCATCAGGCTTGACGCCCGGCGGCAATCCGTCGAGCTCGAACGAGAACCGCTTCACCCCGGGCGGGCTGTGCGCGACCGGATCGGGAATCGGCAGCGACCAGTCCGGCGTCGGCCCTTCCACGAACAGATTGACGGTGCGTCCATCCGGCACGACGACGTCGACCAGCACGTTCTTGGGCCCGTCGCGCTTGACGTCGCGGATGGTCAGCGGATTGGGATCGCCGATAGTGGCCGGCTTGGGCACGGTGTCGAGCGCGGCGGACAGCGCGCCGTCCTCGGTCGAGGCGACGCTGTTGAAGCCGAGCTCGGCGCTGGCCTCGACGGGAATGCAGAGCTTTTCGCAGACCGCGTAGTTGATCTCGGCGCGCAGCGTCACCGGCTTGTCGGCGGCCTTGGCGACGATGCGCAAGGGCAGCACGATCTGGTCGTGATAGCCGATTGAATGCCCGCCTGCGCCGTCGTCGAATTTCAGCGGCGCCGGCCACATGATCGTCACGGCCTCGACATTATCCGACTTCGAGAAGTCGAACCGCGGCGGAACGCCGGAATCGCCCGGCGTGCGCCAGTAGGTTTTCCAGCCCGGCTGGATCTGGAAGGCGATACCGCCGAGCAGGACCGCGCCGCTGCGCGATCCCGCGAGCAGCCGCACTGCGGAATGGCCGTCGCGCTGCCATGGCGAGGCGTCGTCGGCACGGGCTGCAAGCGCCGGCAACGACGCAAGCAGGGTTGTCGCGACGCCAATCGCCGCACGCAGGGGAACTATGCTGAGCATGGCACGTCTTTACAGGGTCGCACCTAGGCAAACCATTGAATTGCTTGTGATGGATGCACTTGTATGTTGGTTCTGCAAGCCTTGATTTGACAGCGGCGGGGCCCGACATCAGGATAGGAATTGAAACTGGAGTGCTTCACCGATGGCTCCTACAGGCAAGAGGACGGGCGACAGCACCCGCAGCGCAGGCTCCGCGCTCCCGAATTCGGCCGGTTATCTCGACGGCCGGCTCCTGATCGCCATGCCCGTGATGGGCGATCCCCGTTTCGAGCGCTCGGTGATCTACCTCTGCGCCCACTCCGCCGAAGGCGCCATGGGCATCATCGTCAATCATCCGGCCGGCAGCATCGACTTCCCCGAGCTGTTGCAGCAGCTCGGCATCGTCAAGAAGGGCGAGCACATCAAGCTGCCGGAGAATGCCGAAAGCATGAAGGTGTTGCGGGGCGGCCCGGTCGACACCGGTCGCGGCTTCGTGCTGCATTCCAGCGATTTCTACATCGACAATGCGACGCTGCGGATCGATGACGGCGTCTGCCTCACCGCGACCGTCGACATCCTCCGCGCCATCGCCAACGGCTCCGGCCCCAAGCACGCCATCCTCGCGCTCGGCTATGCCGGCTGGGCGCCGGGCCAGCTCGAGACCGAGATCCAGAGCAACGGCTGGCTGCATTGCGACGCGGACGCGGACCTGATCTTCGGCGACGACGTCGACGAGAAATACGGCCGTGCGCTCCGCAAGATCGGCATCGATCCCGGCATGCTCTCGAACGAGGCCGGCCACGCGTAGCTGGCCGGTGGGTTTCCCACAGCTCTCACAATGACGGAATTTGTTGGGACGCTCTCGATCTCAACGACGGGCTGATTGTTCGGCCTACTCCGCCGCCTGCTGTTGCACCGTCGGCTCGGTCCCAGCCACCGTCGCGCGGCGCATGTCGCGGGGCTGTGACTGGTCGTAGCGCCGGACCCGGTGCATGGTCTGGCGGTTGTCCCACATTACGAGATCATGCAGCTTCCATTTGTGGACGTAGACGAATTCCGGCTGCGTCGCATGCTCGTTGAGATCGCGCAGCAACAGCCGTCCCTCCGGTACGCTCATGCTGACCACATTGCCGGCATGCGATGAGAGATACAGCGACTTGCGGCGATGCACGGGATGGGTGCGCACGAGACGTTGCCGCACCGGCTTGAACATCTGCTTCTCGTCGTCGGTATATTCGGTGAAGCCGAGCGAGCCGCGCGAGAACATCAAGGAGTGCTCGCAGACGAGATCCTCGATCTCCGCCTTGGTCTCGTCATCGAGCGCGTCGTAGGCCGCACGCATGTCGGCGAATTCGGTGTTGCCGCCCTTCGGGTTCACCACACGCGCCGAGAGCAGCGAGAATTTTGCTGGGATCGGACGGAACGAGCTGTCGGAATGCCACAGGCAATTGCCGAGATTGAACAGATGCGTGCGGCTGTCCTTGGCCAGCGGCTTGCCGTCCTTGCCGAGATTGCTGACGTCGTTGAGGCCGGACTGAAGCCGGTAGTCCTTCTCCTTGGTGACGGTGCCGCCGCGGGCGTCCTCGCGCTGGCCGAAATTCAGCGCAAAGCCCATCTGCTGTTCGTCGGTGATGTCCTGGTCGTGGAAGACCAGCACCGCATATTTGTCCATGGCGGCTTCGACCTCGCGCGCCTCGCCCTCGGTGAGCGGCTTGCGCAAATCGAGGCCGGATACCTCGCCGGCGAAATGCTTTTGAAGCTGCCGGATGGCGATCGTCATGCTGTTTCTCCCGCGGACCGCGAGCGGTTGGTCCCGCTCTGCTATCGAAAAAGCTACTCCCGCACTCATAGTTGTCAACGCTCGCTACGCATGGCAGCCCGTAGCCGGGATGGAGCGTAGCGTAATCCGGGGTTCTCATCTCACGGAAAGACTCCCGGATTGCGCTGCGCTCCATCTGGGCTACATGGCTCCTACGCGTTGCGCGCCATCAGGCCGCCATCGACCGGGATCACCGCACCGGTGAGGAAGGACGCCGCCGGCAGGCACAGGCTCAGCGTCATATGCGCGACCTCCTCGGGGTCGCCATAGCGGCCGAGTGCGGTGCGGCGCTTGGCGTAGATGGTCTTGTGCTCCTCCGAGATGCGGTCGGTGATGGCGGTGCGGATCGGGCCTGGGCAGATGCAGTTGACGGTGATGCCTTCGCGGCCAAGCTCGACTGCGAGCGAGCGGGTGAGGCTGGCGACGCCGCCCTTCGCCGCCGAATAGGGGCTGTGCATTGCGGTGGCGCCGAGCGCCTCGGTCGAAGCGATGTTGACGATGCGCGGGCTCTTCGACGTGCGCAGATGCGGCAGCGCGGCGCGGATGATGCGCGGATGCGCCGTCAGCATCACAGCGATGCCCTTGGCCCAGCCGTCCTCGTAGGCCTCATCGTCGATCGCGACGCGCACGGAGATACCGGCATTGTTGACGACGATATCGAGCCCGCCGAAATGCGTGGCGACATCATTGACCACGCGCTTGATCTCGCCGCCGTCGGCGACGTCGAGCTTCCACGCTTTCGCTGCACCGCCGCTCGCCGCGATCTCTTTCGCGACGGCCTGCGCGCCTTGCTCGTCATAGTCGGTGACGGCGACATTCGCGCCTTCGGCTGCGAACACGCGCGCGGTTGCACGGCCCATGCCGCTGGCCGCGCCGGTGACGAGGACGGTGAGGCCCTTCACGGACCGGCTGAGCTCTTTGAACTCGGACATGCTGTTTCCTCGCGGGCTCTTGTTTCTTGTTATGAGATTGACAAGGCTCGCATCGATCCGCAGACAGGTCAAACAAGCAAAACAAAGGGGAGGCCGCGATGGCGAACGAGCTCGATTTCACAGGCAAGCAGGTGCTGGTCGTCGGCGGTTCCAGCGGCATCGGCAACGGTATCGCGCAGGCCTTTCGCGCGCGGGGTGCAGCTGTCGCGGTGTGCGGCACGCGTGCTCGCGCAACGGAATATTCAGCTGAGGAAGGATCCGATCTCACCGGTCTTGCTTACGCGCAGCTCGATGTCAGCAACCCCAGTGCGATCGAGGCATTCAAGCCGTCCTTCGACCGGCTCGACATCCTCGTGCTCGCGCAGGGCGCGGTGATCTATCGCCGTGGTGAATTCGAGATGGCCGGCTTCCGCAAGGTCGTCGAGGTCAATCTGATGAGCCTGATGGCTTGCGCGACGCGATTTCATTCCATGTTGCGGGATTCCAAGGGCGCGCTGATCATGGTGTCATCGACCGCGGCCTATCATTCCACCATGGGCAATCCCGCCTACAACGCGTCGAAGACCGGCGCGGTCGGATTGACGCGTACGCTCGGCGAGGCGTGGGCCGAAGACGGCATCCGCGTCAACGGCATCGCACCCGGTCTCGTTGACACCAAGATGACGAAGGTCACGACCGACAATCCGAAGCGGCTCGAGGGCGCGCTGGCGCGCATTCCGCTGCGGCGATTGGGTACGCCGGCCGACATGGCGGGCGCCGCGCTGTTCCTGGCCTCGCCGCTGTCGTCGTACATCGTCGGCCAAACTCTGGTCGTCGATGGTGGGTTGATTTTGTAGCCCTGATGGAGCGAAGCGTAATCCGGGGCGGTCCGTCGAGATGCGAGAACCCCGGATTTCGCTCTGCTCCATCCGGGCCGCGCCTTCTACACTTTCGTCGCGCATTGGAACCGCGCCGCTCCTGATCGGTTACTTCGGCAGACCCCCCGAGGAGGAGCATCATGGACAAGGATCGGATCGTCGGATCGGCCAAGGAATTCGCCGGACGCGCGGAAGGCGCGATCGGTGATCTCGCAGGCGAGACGCAGACGCAGGCATCGGGCAAGGCGCGGGAAGCCGCAGGCACCGTGCAAAATCTCTACGGTCAGGCCAAGGATGCCGTGCGTGACGCCGGCGAGGCTGCGGCCGGCTACGCCAAGGATGCCTATGAGAACAGCGGCGATACCTTGCGTGACGGTTCGCAAGCGCTCTCCCGCAAGGTACAGGACAATCCGCTCGGCTCGCTTCTGATCGCCGGCGGCATCGGCTTTGCGCTCGCGCTGTTGATGTCGCGCCCGGCACGTCGCCCGCCGCCGCGCTGGCGCTATTACGGCTAACAGTCCCACCCGTCATTCCGGGTTCGCGCCAATGCGCGCGCCCGGAATAACATCTCAAATCAGAGCAACTACCGCACCACTTCCGCCGAACGCCCGACATTGCCTGGCGGGCGCGGGATCGCCGGATTGGGATTCGGGTTGCGCGGCGCCGGTGCCAGCTGACGCGGGGCCGGCTGCGGCGAACCAAAGCCGAAGAAATCGCGCAGCGATGGCTGGGCCTGAGCAGGCTGCTGGACCACGGGCGGCTTCTTCGGCGCAAGCTTCGGCGGCGCGATCGCGGCGGCAGCGCCCGGCGTGCCGGCCGAGCCGGGCGCTGCAGCACCGCCGTCAGGCGTCGTTGCCGCCACCGGCGTGTCGCCCTTGGCCTGCTCGCGGCCGACCTCGCGGCGCGGCCAGGCATAATCGTCGGCACGGCCCGCCGGCGCCGCCAGCGGCTCGCCCTTCACCAGCGTCTTTGCTGCGAGTGCATCGACGGCGGCGGGACGCGTGCCCGGTCCGCCCAGCAATTGATCGGTCGAGATCGAGGCCGCAACCAGCGGTACGATCGGGCCGGCCAGCGGCCGCGGCGCGGGCTTGCCGGGCTCGGCGCTGGTGTCCGGTGTTGCCGGTTCGCTCGGCAGCGCGATCGGGCCGGAGCGTCCGGCGAGCAGACGCGTGATCTCGCGCTCGACATAATGCGCGAGTTTTCGCGCGCCCGGCTTTGTAAAGTACACGCCATCGTAGCTGCGCAGCTGGCGGATCTGGCCTTCGAAGTCTGGGCCCTTCTGCAGGAAGCGGCCGGCTTCGTCGACGAAGCCGTCCCAGACGTCGACATAGGTGATGCCAGCCTTGGCCGCGCCCTCGCGATAGAGCGAATCCAGGAACAGCATGTCGGCCGTGCCCTTCGGCCCGCGGATCGCGGGCAGGCCGACCCAGAGCACCGGCACGCCTTTGGACTTCAGGACGGCGGTCAGCTCCTCGATCTTCTTGCTGTAGAGCTCGACCCAGCGGTCGTCGCGGAATTCGTAGAGGCCGTTCGGGTTGCGCGCGGTCTTTTCGGGGGCGGCCGCAGGTGTGTCGGCGTTGTCGGCATCGTCCTGCGGCAGGTCGGTATCAACAGGCTTGTCGGCCGGCTTGTCGTCGGGCTTGGCCGCAGTGTCGTTGGGCTTGGTATCGCCGGGCTTTGCGTCACCTTTTCCTTGCGGCTTGGCGCGCGCGCCCTTGTCGTTCTTCTTGTCCTTGTCTTTGTCCGTGGCCTTGTCGGATTTGTCGACGACGGGTTCACGGATCGCGATGCGGTCGTTGAGGCCGAGCATGACGACAATGACGTCGGGCTTCTCGGTCTCCAGAATGCCCTTCGCCGCAGCCGCCCAATCCGAGGGCTCGCCTTTCGGCTGGTACTTGATCAGGCCCGACGTGGTCTTGTGCTTGCGGATCACGCCCATGTCGGGCTGCTCGGTGTAGGCGTCTTCCAGGCCGTAGGCGAGCCAGTCTGCCATGGCGTCGCCGATCACCAGCACGTTCTTGTCGGGAATGGTGTCGCGCTTTGTCGGCGTCGGCGCGCGTGAGAAATCCTGGCGCGGGGCCTGCTGTTGCTGCTGGAACGGTGCGAAGAAATCACCGCCGAACCAGCCGCCTCCACCATTGCGTGGCGGCGGTGCCTGACGCTGCGGCGGGCCGCCGAAGCCGGGGAAGTTGAAGAACTGCGCCGAAGCGGGCCCCGCGATCGAGACCAGGATCGCAAGCGCCGTCCCCAGCGCGATCAGCGGGCCGGTCTCGGTCAGCGCCTTGAAAAAGGACTTCGGCTTCGACATGCGATCTCGGACGCGTGGAATAGGGATCGGAACAGCACCGATATAATAACGGAATCGGGCCGCGTCCGGGCAAATTCTGTTGCAGATTCTTACCCCGATACACCGGGGATCAGACAAATCCCCCGCTCAGGGTTACTTTCGGAGCGATTTTACCTTCCGCGCAGCCGTTCCAGCACGTCGGAGGAGGCAAATCCGTCCGCAGGAACACCGATGGAGGCCTGGAAGTTGCGCAGCGCCTCCCGGGTCTGGCCGCCGAACTGGCCGTCCGGGGTGCCCTTGTAGAAGCCGCGCTGGACCAGCAATTGCTGCAATTCCAGCCGCTCGGTGCGGGACAGTTCCCGCTCCTGCCGCGGCCAGGGCTGCACGAAGGGCTGGCCGCCGCGCAGGCGGTCGGCGAAATGGCCGATCGCCATCGCATAGGCCTCGGCCGGGTTGTATTTCATGATGACCCGGAAATTCTGCAGCATCAGGAAGCCGGGCCCTTGCGCGCCGGCGGGCGCCAGCAGATAGGCCTTATCCGCGGGATGCGGGAAGGGCTGATTGGTTGCCCGCTTGAGCCCGAGCTTCTCCCACTGCGCCATCGTCATCGACTTGGCGCGGTCGGCCAGCATGTAATTAAATCCCTGCGGCACGACGACCTCGTAGCCCCAGGTCTGGCCGCTCTGCCAGCCATCCTTCTTGAGATTGTTGGCGGTGGACGCGATCAGGTCAGAGGCATTGTCGACGACGTCGCGCCGTCCGTCGCCGTCTCCGTCCACGGCAAAGCGCTTGAATGCGGTCGGCATGAACTGGGTCGGGCCGAAAGCGCCGGCCCAGGAGCCGCGCATCTGCTCAGGCCTGAGATCGCCGCGGTTGAGGATCTCCAGCGCGGAGAGGAACTCGTCCTTGAAATAGGCCTGGCGGCGGCCGACGCAGGCGAGCGTCGCAGTCGATTGCAGCACGCTGCGGTCGCCCATCTGCGTCGAATAATTGGACTCGATGCCCCAGATCGCCGCGATGATGGTGCGGTCGACGCCATAGGCCTTTTCCGTGGCGTCGAACTGCGCCTTGTATTTGGCGAGCACTTCCTTGCCCTTGGCAAGCCGGTTGTCGTTCACGAGGATGTCGAGATAGTCCCAGATCGACTTGGTGAACTCCGGCTGCGAATCCATCAGATCCATGATGCGCAGATCGGGCGAAAGCCCTGCCGTGAAGCGCTGGAAATTCTCCTGCGTAATGTTGCGCCGTGCGGCATCCGGCCACATCCCGGCAACGCAATTGTCGAAATTGGCAGCCGCCTCGCGGATCGCAGCCGCCGTCATCAACGGATGGCCCGACGCGCCGTCCTCGCCGCTCCAAGGCTGAGCTCCCGTCTGGGCGCCGCCGAGGCCGGGGGCCGATTGCGAGGGCGCCGAATTCGAGCCGGAGAAAATCCCGCCGAACAGGTTCGACAAGCCGTTTTGCCCTTGTTGGCCTTGGGCCTGCGCGGACACAGGGAACAGCAGACTGGCCGCAAGCATTGTTGCGCCGGTCATCGATAGAGCTACCCCTGTCACCGATTGCCTCATGTCCCACCTGTCCGGCCCAAAATCGGCCATCAGGAGGCCCCGTCACGGTTGCCAATATCTTAACAAAGGTGAATTTTTTGTTGGTCACCTTTTTCGCAAAATCCCCGAGACGGAGCCCAACATCCGCCTTTGTTACCGGCTGCAAAACGGCTAGCAAGGTGCCATTGCTCCTGTCCGGTACGTCTTAAGGTATTCGATCACTCCCATGAAAATCCGCAAAGCCGTATTCCCCGTCGCCGGCCTCGGCACCCGCGTCCTGCCCGCCACCAAGGCGATGCCGAAGGAAATGCTGACCATCGTCGACAAGCCGCTGATCCAGTACGTCTATGACGAGGCGCGCGAAGCCGGCATCGAGCATTTCATCTTCGTCACCGGCCGCAACAAAAGTGTCATCGAAGATCATTTCGACCGGATGTTCGAGCTCGATGCGACGCTGGCTGCGCGCGGCAAGAAGGCCGAACAGGAGGTTCTGGCACAGAACCAGCCGGACGCAGGTGCCGTCAGCTTCACCCGCCAGCAGGCGCCGCTTGGCCTCGGACATGCGGTCTGGTGCGCGCGCGACATCGTCGGCAACGAGCCGTTTGCGGTCGTGCTGCCCGACGAGCTCGTGCTCAACTCGCCGGGTTGCCTGAAGCAGATGATCGAGACGGCATCTAAGCTCGGGGAAAAATCCAACGTCATCGCGGTCGAGGCGGTGCCCGATCATCTCACCCATCAATACGGCATCTGCGGCGTCGGCAAACGCACCGGCAAGATGTTCGAGGTCGACGGCATGGTCGAGAAGCCGGCCAAGGGCACCGCGCCCTCCAACCTCTCGATCACCGGCCGCTACATCCTCCAGCCGGAAATCTTCAAGATCCTGGAGACCCAGGAGCGCGGCGCCGGCGGCGAGATCCAGCTCACCGACGCCATGATCGGGCTCGCCAAATCGCAGAAATTCTACGGCGTCGAGTTCGAGGGCGAGCGCCATGATTGCGGCTCCAAGGCCGGCTTCCTCCGCGCCAACATCGCCTACGGCCTGAAGCGCCCGGAGCTGCGCGACGGGCTGATCGCTGACATGAAGAAATATCTGGGGCAGTAGGCCTTGATGCCGTCCCCGCGAAGCCCGGGACCCATACCGCGGAATCTATCGGGTGCGGGCGGTAGCAGTACCGAACGACGGGTCTTCGCCAAACCACGCCCTATGGTTATGGGTCCCGGCCTTCGCCGGGTCGACCACCGAGGATGTGGTGATTTCGCCGTTCCAATCGACGGCAGTGTAACGCCTCACGCCACCAGCGACAGTTTCGGCATGCTCGCAACCACCGACTGGTTGCGGCCGCCGGCTTTTGCCGCATAGAGCGCCTTGTCGGCTGCGGCGACCAGCACGGGCCAGTCGAGGCCGGCGGTTGGAACGAGGCTCGCAACGCCGCAGGAGACGGTCGATCCCGCCTGGTTGTCGGACCAGCCTTGCACCTTGCTACGGATCGCCTCGGCAATAGTGAAGGCGTCGGTGGCCGAGGTGTTCGGCAACAGCACGGCGAATTCCTCGCCGCCATAGCGCGCAGCGCAGTCGCCGGCGCGGTGCACGGAATCGGAGATGCAGATGGCGATGCCGACCAGCACCTGGTCGCCGGCCTGATGGCCGAACGTGTCGTTATAGGCCTTGAAATGATCGGCATCGATCATCAGAAGCGCGACCGGCGTCTTCTGGCGCATGGCGCGCCGCCATTCGCTGTCGATCACATGGTCGAATTTGCGGCGATTGCGCAGGCCCGTCAGCGCGTCCGTCGTCGCCATCTCCTCGAGCTTGCTTTCGGCCTCCGCGCGCCGGCCGATCTCGCGGGCGAGCACGATTGCCGACCCCAGCACGAACAGGGAGAGCATCAGCACCACGGCGCCGATGCGAAGCGCTTCCTTCTGCCACAGTGCGAACACGGAGCCGAGCGGCTTTCCGGCCACGACGAACAGCGGGGCAGTCCCGCTGCTGCGGACGTAGAGCCGCGACGTGCCGTCGATCGGCCCCTGTCCGGCAAACGAGCCGCCGACTTTGAGATTGTCGGATTTCCAGACCGGTCGTTCGCTGAGGTTCTTTCCGATCACGTCGAGATCGAACGGTCGCCGCATCATGATGGTGCGGTCGCGCTTGAGCACGGTGATGGTGTCCTCTGCATCGAGGTTCAGGCGCTCGAACAGCTCGTGGAAATAGCTGAAGCGGATCGAGCCGGCGACGACGCCCATGAAGCCGCCGTCGCTGTCGCTGATGCGCCGGCTCAGCACGATCGAATAGGCGCCGCGGAACAGCATCGGGCGGCTGATGTAAAGTCCGGCGCCGGGGTCGTCGCGATGAACTTTGAAATAGTCCTCGTCGCTGCGGCTCTCCGGCAGGGGATCGAGCGTGGAGGCGTCGATGGTCAGCCTGCCGTCGGCATCGAACACCTGGATGGCGCCGAAATGCCGCGCCGTGGTGGCATGATCGAACAGGATGAGGTGGCGGACCGGCTTCGAGACGCTGGAGATTTCGGGCAGCAGCATGTTGTTGGCGACCGCCTTCAGCGACAAATCGTAGATCTCGATGTTGCGGCTGATGTCGGCTTCGATCGTGGTGGCCAGGTTTTCCAGCGTCTGGCGGGCGAGCGCTTCCTCGCCGCGCCGCATGTCCAGCATGACGTTGACGCAAATGGCCGAAAAGCCGATCACCGTCACGACGGACGAGACGATCAGCAGCTTCGCCGAAATCCGCCACGGCCGGCGGGCCGTGACCTCGCGCCATCCAGACAGCATCGTTTGCTCCCGACACTAGTGGATGCGCCTGAAATCTTGCGTAGTGTTTAAGCCGGGACGGCGCTGCCGCAATGAGTTAAGAATTGGTTTCCGCGGGCCCCGTTTTTCGGCAAGCGCGCCCGCGGGCAAAGGGACAGAGGACGACGGTGAACGACTACGACGCGTTGCGCGATTACCTGATGCGGCAGAAGCAGATGGAGCTCGTGCTGAGCTTTGAACAGATCGAGGAAATCATCGGCGCGGCCCTGCCGCGCGCGGCGAATCGCGCCTCGTGGTGGGACACCTCGCGCAGCCCGGATATTCAGATGCCGCAGCGCGAAGCCTGCCTCGCTGCGGGTTTTAAGGCCACGCGGATGCCCGATGGGCAGACGGTGCGGTTCACGAAACAGAAGAATGACCGGCGGCGTCCTGGGTAGAAGCGGCGGAGCCGTTTTGTCCCCTCTCCCCTTGTGGGAGAGGGTGGCTCGCCGCAGAGCGGCGAGACGGGTGAGGGGTCTCTCTCCGCGCGTACACCTCTCACGATTGAATTCGCGGATACAACCCCTCATCCGGCGCTTCGCGCCACCTTCTCCCGCAAGGGGAGAAGGAAGAAAGATTAGCTCGCCGCTTCCAGCCGGACTTCCGTGAGCAGCCGCATTGCGGCATCGGCATCCATCGGCTCGCCGAAGGCAAAGCCTTGCGCGTATTCGCAGCCGAGCTGGTAGAGCTCGACCGCATCCGAATCGGTCTCGGCGCCTTCCGCCACCACGTCCATGCCGAGGTCGTGCGCGAGTGCGATGATCGACTTCAGGATCACAGGCCGTGTGCCGCGATTGGTGGTGCGGACGAATGACTGGTCGATCTTGATGGTGTCGAACGGGAAGCGCTGGAGATAGGCGAGCGAGGAATGACCGGTGCCGAAATCGTCGAGCGACAATCCAGTGCCGAGCTCGCGGATCCGCGTCAGCATCTGGGCTGCGTGCTCCGGGTTTTCCATCACCAGCGATTCCGTCAACTCCAGCTTCAGCGTGCCGCGCGCCACCGAGGAGCGCGACAGCACGGTGCGGATGTCGTGAATCAGATCGTGGCGCAGCAGCTGTCGCGACGAGACGTTGACGCTGGCGAAGATCGGCTCGCGCGAGCGCATCGCGCGCTGCCAGATCGAGAGCTGCTTGGCGGTCTGGTCGAGCACAAACATGCCGAGGTCGACGATCAGGCCGGTCTCCTCCGCAATGGTGATGAATTCCGACGGCGCCATGCGTCCGAGCTTCGGATGATCCCAGCGCACCAGGGCCTCGAAGCCGGCGACCGAACGGTCCTCCAGCCGCACGATCGGCTGGTACAGGATGGTCAGCTCCTGGCGCTCGATGGCGCGGCGCAGCTCGCTCTCCAGCGTCAGGCGATCGGTCTTTCGCGCGCGCATCGCCGGCTTGTAGACGTCGATGCGATCGCCGCCGATGCGCTTGGAGTGATACATCGCAAGCTCGGCGTCCTTGATGATCTCGTCCGTCAGCTGGGTCTGCGGATCGGAGAGCGCCAGCCCGATCGAGGCTGTGAGAAAAATCTCGCGGTCGTTGAAGGCGATCGGCGCGCGGATGGTCTTGCGAATGGTCTCGGCGAAGGCGGTGATGCGGGCCGGGTCTTGCTCGGAGAGCAGGATCAGGCCGAACTGGTCGCCGGCGAGCCGAGCCAGCGTATCCTGCGGCTTCAGGATGCGGGTGAGGCGGCGGGCCAGCGTCAGCAGGATGGAATCGCCGACCGCGATGCCGACGGAATCGTTGACCTGCTTGAAGCGGTCGAGGTCGATCACCATCAGCGTCGGCCGCAGCGTCGGCATGGTCTTGGCGAAATGCGCGACTGCGCCGAGCCGGTCCATGAACAACTTGCGATTGGGCAGGCCGGTGAGGTTGTCGTGCACGGAATCGTGCAGCAGCCGCTCCTCGGCATTGCGCAGCTCGGTGACATCGGTGAGCGTGCCGACCACGCGCGAGACCTCGCCGTCGGAGCCGACCACCGGGCGCGCCTTCAGCGCGAACCACATGAAGTGGCCGTCGGGCGTACGCAGGCGGAAATCCTGCACCAGGCGGCCGCGGCGCTGGTCGAGCACGCTGTCGAGCGCGGCGCGGAAACGGTCCTGGTCGAGCGGATGCAGCACTTCGAGCCAGGACGCGGCCGGGCCTTCCAGCGTGCCGCGCTTGAGGCCGAGCAGGGCCTCGGTCTCGGGGCTGGTGAAAACCTTGTCGGCGGACACGTCCCAGTCCCAGATCAGGTCGCCGGAACCGGCCAGCGCCAAGGCCCGCCGCTCGATGTCGGAGACGACGCCGGTGGTGGCGCCGCCGCCGGCGAAGGCGTGCTGCATCACCGTGAAGCCGATCAGCATCACGATCAGCACCAGGCCGCCGAGCAGCGCCGGGCCGACGATGTCGTTGGTGACGGAACCCGCGACCGTCATGCCGGCCGCGACCACCCAGACCACGAGCAGGAACCAGGTCGGGATCAACAGCACCGCGCGGTCGAAGCCGTGGGTGGAGAGATAGACGATCAGGGCGAAGCCGGCGAATGCGATCAGCACCAGCGAGATGCGCGCGATGCCGGAGGCCACGGCCGGATCGAACAAAGCGAGCGCCACCAGCGAGCCCAGGAAGGCCAGCCAGCCCACCGTGATGTGCGAGTAGCGCACATGCCATCGACTGAGGTTGAGATAGGCGAACAGGAACACCAGCAGCGTCGCCGCCAGGATCGCCTCACCCGCCGCGCGCCAGATGCGCTCGGCGTTGTTCGACATGTCGAGCACCTTGCCCCAGAAGCCGAAATCGACGCCGATATAGACCAGCACCGCCCAGGCCAGCGCAGCCGCCGCCGGGAACATGATGCTGCCCTTCACCACGAAGAGAATGGTCAGCACCAGCGCAAGCAGGCCGGAGATGCCGATCACGATGCCCTGGTAGAGCGTGAAGGAGTTGACCTTGTCCTTGTAGGCCTCCGGCTCCCACAGATAGAGCTGCGGCAGCTTGTCGGTGCGTAGTTCCGCGACGAAGGTGATGACGGCACCGGGGTCCAGCGTGATGCGGAAGACGTCGGCGGTCGGGCTTTCCTGCCGCTCCGGCCGGTCGCCGGTCGAGGGTGTGATGGTCGCGATGCGCGACAGACCGAGGTCGGGCCACAACAGGCCGGACGAGACGATGCGGTAATGCGGAGCGACGATCAGGCGGTCGAGCTGGTCGTCGGTGTTGTTGGCGAGCGCAAACACCACCCAGTTCTGGCCGCCCTCGCGGGCGCGGACCTCGATGCGGCGGACGATGCCGTCGGTGCCGGGCGCGGTGGAGACCTGGATGCGGTCGGCGTCGCTGCGCTGATGCTCGAGCACGCCGGTGAGGTCGATCGCGGGCGCGTCACCGCGAACGCTGACAGCGTCGAGCGCGCGTGCAGGCGACGCGGCAACGAGAATCATGAGGCCCAGCGCGATGGGCGCGAGGCATCTGATCAGACGCAAGGTCAGCTCTCCGCGTTCGACGCAAACTCTGAGTGCAAGGCTAGGTGCAAGGCTAAGTGCAAGACTGGCACGTAAGGGCGATTTCAGACCGGACAGAAGTGGTTCGGCATGGCGCGATAGATGCCACGAAAGCCAAGAAAATCAAAGGGTTTCCGCCGAAACCTGTGGGCCAGCGGCCTAGACCTCCAACACAATTTTGCCAATATGTGCGGAGGTCTCCATGCGCCGGTGCGCGTCGGACGCCTTTTCCAGCGGGAAAGCGCTGTCCATCAGCGGTTTGACGCGGCCTTCGCGCAGCAGCGGCATCACTTTCGCCTCGATTGCGGCCACCATCGCTGCCTTATCCGCATTAGTACGGGGGCGCAGCGTCGAGCCGGTATGGGTCAACCGCTTCACCATCACCTTGGCGATGTTGACGCTGACCTTGGGGCCGTTGAGGGTCGCGATCTGCACGATACGACCGTCGACGGCGGCGGCATCATAGTTGCGATCGACATAGTCGCCGGCGACCATGTCGAGGATCAGATTGACGCCGACATTGTTGGTCTCCGCCTTGACCACGGCGACGAAGTCCTCGTTCCTGTAATTAATGGCGCGGTCGGCGCCGAGCTTGAGGCAGGCGTCGATCTTGTCCTGCGAGCCGACGGTGACGAACACTTTTGCCCCGAACGCCTTCGCAAGCTGGATCGCCATGGTTCCGATGCCGGACGAGCCGCCATGGATCAGCAGCGTCTCGCCGGCCTTCAGCCCGCCGCGCTCGAACACATTGTGCCAGACCGTCATGAGGGTTTCCGGCAGCGCGCCGGCTTCCTTGATCGACAGCGCCGGCGGCACGCTCATGGCCTGGGCGTCCTGGGCGATGCAGTACTGCGCATAGCCGCCGCCGGCGACCAGCGACATCACCTTGTCGCCGATTTTGTGCCTCCTGGCGTTGCTGCCGACCGCGACCACTTCACCGGCGATCTCCAGCCCCGGCAGGTCGCTGGCGCCGGGCGGCGGCGGATAGGCGCCGGAGCGCTGCGCCACGTCGGGCCGGTTGACGCCGGCGGCCTGCACCTTGATCAGGATCTCGTCAGGACCCGGCTGCGGGAGAGCCCGTTGTTCCGGCAGCAGAACCTCCGGCCCACCGGGCTTGGAGATGGCGACCACGGTCATTTGCGCGGGCAGCTTTTCCATGATTTGTCCTTGGAGAAGAGGGCAGGATCGAAAAGACCAGTTGATTAGCCAGAGCGCCCCGCGCTGGCAACCGCTTCAACTTCGTTTGACCGCCTGGCGGACCTGATCGGAGGAACGACGATGCCGATGGAAGACGACGACCGCCCGCGCAAGAAGGTCACCCACGAGATCGGACAGGACCTCTCACTGTTGTCGGTCGAGGAACTGACCGAGCGCGTCGCGTTGCTGAAGACCGAGATCGGCAGGCTGGAAGAAGCCGCCACCAAAAAGCGCGCCTCGCGCGATGCGGCGAACAGTATTTTCAAGTCGTAGCTCGCCACACCATCGCTGTCGTCCCGGATCGGCGCTTACGCTTGTCTGGGACGACAGCGGAGTGTGTCGCTGGCTCGGACGACGACGGAGAGACCGTTCAACTCAGCCACTGGCCGACATGGCTAACGAACCCTCAAAATAATCGTTCGTTTACTCTCAATTAAGCTTTCGAGTTTATGACTGGCGCTGTCCTCGTTTGGACACCGAGTGGCTCCTGTCCACTCTGTTTGACGCCTCCCTGTTATCAACTTTCAAAGCCGCCGGTCTTCCGGCGGCTCTTTTTTGTGTCTCACCGAGGTTGCATTCCGAGGAAAGACCCGCGGAAACCATATCCGCGCTTGCCGCTGGACTCCGCGCTCCGCCCGCGCAATGATTTGTTCATCATAAGCCGGCGCCAAGCCGGGTGGGTAGACAGTTGCGTAAGGGGCGTTAACCATGGAACGTTTGCAAGCCGACGGCGCTCTCGTTCAACTCAGCGAGCGGTTCACCAATTCTGCGGCCTTTGGCGCCCTGTTCCGCGAAGGCATGGATCTCGTCGAGGAGACCGCGGCCTATCTCGACGGCGCCGGCCGCACCGAGGCCAAGGCGCTCGATCGCGCCGTCAGCCTCACCTACGCGACCGAAAGCATGCGCCTCACCACCCGCCTGATGCAGCTCGCCTCGTGGCTGCTGCTGCATCGCGCGGTCAAGGAAGGCGAGATGACGCTGGTCCAGGCCAACCGCGAGAAGACCAAGGTCAAGCTTTCCGCCGCCGATCCCGGCCCCACCGACACCATCGAGAAGCTGCCGACGCAGCTCCAGGACCTGATCCATCGCTCGATGAGCCTCCAGACCCGCGTGCGCCGTCTCGACACCACGATCCACAACCCGCCTGCCGATCACCCCGCGATCGGCAACCCGCTGGTGCCGCAGCTCAACGCGCTGAAGGCCGCGTTCGAGCGGTAGGCCCGGCTCTCGTAGGGTGGGCAAAGGCGCAACGCGCCGTGCCCACCATTTTTCTTCCAAGACCGCGAAAGTCGGTGGGCACGCTTCGCTTTGCCCACCCTACGAATTCTCGATCTTGGTCTACGGCCTCCAAAAAACAAAAACGCCCCCGGTCCTCCGGGGGCGTTTTTCATCTCCAGCCTTGCGGCCGGATCAATCCTTTTTGAGAAAGCCCGAAAACTTCTTCTGGAAGCGCGAGACGCGGCCGCCGCGATCCATCAGCTGGGCGTTGCCGCCGGTCCAGGCCGGGTGCGACTTCGGGTCGATGTCGAGGTTCAGCGTGTCGCCTTCCTTGCCCCAGGTGGAGCGGGTCAGGTACTCGGTTCCGTCGGTCATCACGACCTTAATCGTATGATAATTCGGGTGAATTTCGGCTTTCATGGCAATTCCTAGGGCGACCGGCGCCGCTCGCTTGAGTGATGATCAATGACGGATTTGGCGGCTCTATACCCCACGGGGGGTCTTAAAACAAGCCATTGCGGGGACAGGAGGACCGGGTCGTCCCCTCAGGAACATGCCGGATTTGCCACACCCCCTGTGGCGGCCTATTTGGAACGGAAACATCCTAGGGTCGGATCTCATGAGCGCAGTTGAACGGCTTGAAACCGGGCCCCCAGAGGCCCCGTCGATCGAAGCCGATCTGATCGAGCAGCCGGCAAAGAGCCGCGCGAAGCTGCGGCCGCTGCTGGCGCTCGCGCCCTACGTGGCCCGCTATCGCGGCCGCGCCGCGCTCGCCTTCGTCGCGCTGACGGTCGCCGCGCTGACCACGCTCTTGGTGCCGGTCGCGGTGCGCCGGATGATCGATTTCGGCCTGACGCCGGAAGGCATCGCGCTGATCAACAGCTACTTCTCGGTGATGATCGCGGTGGTCGCCGTGCTCGCGCTCGCGAGTGCCGCGCGCTACTATCTGGTGATGACGATCGGCGAGCGCATCGTCGCCGATCTGCGCAGCGATGTCTTCGCGCATCTGCTCTCGCTCTCGCCGTCCTTCTTCGATTCCGCGCGCAGCGGCGAGCTAGTGTCGCGCCTCACCGCCGACACCACGCAGATCAAATCCGCGGTAGGCGCCTCCGTGTCGATCGCGCTGCGCAACCTGATGATGTTCTTCGGCGCCGCCGCGATGATGGTGATCACGAGTCCGCGCCTGTCCGGCTTCGTGCTGCTCGCCATTCCCCTGATCGTGTTGCCGCTGGTCGCCTTCGGCCGCTGGGTGCGGCGTCTGTCGCGCAATGCGCAGGATACGCTGGCAGACGCTTCCGCCTATGCCGGCGAGCTGATCGGCGCGATCCGCACCGTGCAGGCCTACACCAGCGAGGGGTTGGCTGCGAAGCGCTTTGGCGGCGAGGTCGAGCAGGCCTATGAGGCCGCGCGCACCTCGACCCAGGCGCGCGCCGTGCTCACCGCCATCATCATCTTCATCGTGTTCGCAAGCGTGGTCGCGATCCTCTGGATCGGTTCGCATGACGTGCTCACCGGCGCGATCACGCCGGGCCGGCTCGGCCAGTTCGTGCTCTATGCAGCGTTTGCGGCGGCGGGCCTCGGTCAGCTCAGCGAGGTCTGGGGCGAAGTCTCTGCGGCGTCGGGCGCTGCCGAGCGCCTGTTCGAAATCTTGCATGTGAAGCCGGAAATCGCCGCGCCCGCTTCTCCGCGCGCGCTGCCGGCGCCGGCGCGCGGCGAGGTCGGCTTCGACCATGTCAGCTTCGCCTATCCCGCGCGGCCCGACGTCAACGTGCTCGACGCCGTGTCGTTCGCGGTGCAGCCCGGCGAGAAGGTTGCGATCGTCGGTCCGTCCGGCGCCGGCAAGAGCACGATCTTTCACCTCCTGCTGCGCTTCTACGATCCGCGTAGCGGTGCGATCTCGCTCGACGGCGTGCCGGTCAAAGCCGCCGATCCCCGCGACTTCCGCGCCCGCATCGCGCTGGTGCCGCAGGAGTCCAACGTGTTCGCCGCGAGCGCCCGCGAGAACATCCGCTTCGGCCGGCCCAATGCGACCGATGCCGAGGTCGAGCGCGCGGCCGAGCTCGCGCATGCCGCCGAGTTCATCCGCCGCCTGCCCGAAGGCTTTGACACCCCGCTCGGCGAGCGCGGCGTGACGCTCTCCGGCGGCCAGCGCCAGCGCATTGCGATCGCGCGCGCGATCCTGCGCGACGCGCCGTTGCTGCTGCTCGATGAAGCCACCTCAGCGCTCGACGCCGAAAGCGAGACGCTGGTGCAGACCGCGCTCGAGGAGCTGATGCGTCACCGCACCACGCTGGTGATCGCCCATCGGCTCGCAACCGTGCTGTCCTGCGACCGGATCCTGGTGATGGACCAGGGCAAGATCGTCGAACAGGGCACGCATGCCGAGCTGGTCGCCGCGAACGGGCTCTATGCGAGGCTGGCGCGATTGCAGTTCGAGGGCATTTAGCGCGGAACCAGAAGCGCGTCTGTCTGTTGCAACCCCGTCCGATTGGCTCGGGAGATGCAGGAGAGGAACATGCCCTTTCGTCGCGGAGGGTTTGCGCTGACGCCGCCCTCGCTCGTCATATTCGTGATTTCGCTGGTGCTGGCGCTGGTCGCGCTCTTGGTGCGCTACGCCCATGTTTCGGTGCCGATCATCAGTGCCGCGCACGTGTTTGATGTTCTGGCCCTGGCCTATGTCATATTGACGGTTGGCGTCCTCTTCAGGGGCATATGAGGCTTGGACCCCGTGCTTTACGGCTTCCATTCCAGCTTCAGCACCGGCCGTCCCGAGGTCGGGTTCAAATCGTCGCCGGCGTGCGCAAAGCCGTTGCGCTCGTAGAAGCGGATGGCGCGGGAATTGTCCTTGTTGACGAGCAGGGTGATGCCTATGGGCGACAGGCGCTTGGCTTCCTCGACCAGCAGCCGCGCCGCGTCCGAGCCCCAATGCGCGGGATCGACCACGAGCTGGTCGAGATAGCCCTCGCCGTCGATCGTGACGAAGCCGGTCAGCGCGCCGTCCGCTTCCGCGACGACGATCGACGCCTTCGGCACCAGATCCTTGCGCCAGCGTTCGCGCCACCAGTCCAGCCGCGCGGCGAAGTCGATCTGCGGATAGGCCTGCTGCCAGGTGCGATGCCACAAATCGATCGCGGCTGCTTCGTCGGCGGCCACGTAGGGGCGGAGGTGGAGCGCGCTCACTATCGTTCCGTCAGCTTCAGCTCGATGCGGCGGTTGCGCTTGTAGGCGTCCTCGGTGTTGGCGGTGTCGAGCGGCTGGAATTCGCCAAAGCCGGCGGCAACCAGGCGCTGCGCCGGCACGCCGAGCGAGATCAGATATTGCACCACCGAGATCGCGCGCGCCGCGGAGAGGTCCCAGTTCGACTTGAAGTTCGGCCCGTTGACCGGGCGTACGTCGGTGTGACCGTCGACGCGCAGCACCCAGGCAATCTCGGGCGGGATCTTCTTGTCGAGCTCGATCAGCGCGTTCGCGACAGTGTCGAGCTCGGCGCGGCCTTCAGGCAGCAGCGTCGCCTGGCCGGTGTCGAAGAACACTTCGGACTGGAACACGAAGCGGTCGCCGACCACGCGGATGTCGGGGCGATTGCCGAGAATGGCGCGCAAGCGCCCGAAGAACTCGGAGCGGTAGCGCGACAATTCCTGCACGCGCTGCGCCAAAGCAACGTTCAAGCGAGAACCCAGATCGGCGATGCGGTTCTGCGATTCCTTGTCGCGCTTCTCGGATGCGTCGAGCGCCTCTTCCAGCGCCGCCAATTGCCGGCGCAGCGCGCTGATCTGCTGGTTCAGCACCTCGATCTGCGCCAGCGCCCGCGCCGAGACGGCCTTCTCGGAATCCAGCGCCTTGCCGAGCTCGGTGGTCTTGCCCTGCGCGTCGTTGCCGGCGGCAGCTAAGCCGTCATAGAGGCCCTTGATGCGGTCGCGCTCGGACTCCGCCGAGGCGAGGCCGGCCTTCAACGACGAGACCTGGTCGTCGAGCGTGAGCTTGCCGAGCTTTTCCAGCGACAAGAGCTCGTTGAGCTGCGCGATCTTGGCGTTGAGCAGCTCCAGCGCCTTGTCCTTGCCGGTCACCTCCTGCGACAGGAAGAACTGGACGACCAGGAAGACCGACAGCAGGAACACGATCGACAGCACCAGCGTCGACAGCGCATCGACGAAGCCGGGCCAGTAATTGAAGGCGCCTTCGCTGCGGCGGCCGCGGGCTAGAGCCATTCGAGTGCCTTTGCGTTGTCGTTGTCTGCCCTGGCGTTATGGGAGATGGCAGACTGCTTCGATATTGTGACCGTCCGGATCGAGCACGAACGCTCCGTAGTAGTTTGCATGGTAATGCGGACGTAATCTGGGCGGTCCGTTGTCCTTGCCGCCCGCGGCGATCGCTTCATCGTAGAAACGCTCCACGGTCGCCCGGTCGGGCGCCGTAAAGGCGATATGTGCGGCCGTTTGGGTCGGCTCACGCAGGCCGATCCAGAAGAAGGCCTTTGGACGGATGCCATAGCCGGCGAAGCGTTCGCCATCGGCGTACAAGCGCGTGATCCCCAGGGCGCGCAAGGTCCGATCGTAGAACGCCTTCGACCTCTCGATATCGGTGATGCCGATTGTGACGTGATCCAGCATGGCCGCTCTCGATCAACTAACTCTTCTCGGGCTGGCGCGCGATGCGCTCCAGCAGGCGGCGGATCTCGCGGTTCTGCTCGCCCTGGCCGTCGGCCCATTCGCGGATCATCTGCTGCTCGGTCCGCATATGCGAGACCAGCGCCTGGATCGCCTCGGCGAGGCTCGCCATCGCCGCGGTGGTGCCGCGGCTGGCGCTGCCTTCCTCGAGCACGGAGCGCAAGCGCTCGACAGCGGCCTGAAGCTCGCCGCTGGCAACGCCGCCGCCACCGCTGACGGCCGCAACGGCAACCTCGCCGCTGCCATATTCGCGCACGGTGGTGGCGAGCCAGTCCTCGAGGTCGGTGTAGAAGCGGTTTTGGGCCTGGCTCGATTGCAGGTCGAGGAAGCCGAGGATCAGGGAGCCTGCGAGGCCGAACAGCGAGCTCGAAAACGAGATGCCCATGCCGCCGAGCGGGGCGGCCAGCCCCTCCTTCAGCGTGTCGAACAGAGCGCCGGCATCGCCGCCGACCTTGAGCCCGTCGATCACCTTGCCGACCGAGCCGACCGTCTCGATCAGGCCCCAGAAGGTGCCGAGCAGGCCGAGGAAGACCAAGAGGCCCGTCATGTAGCGGGAGATGTCGCGGGCTTCGTCGAGGCGGGTCGCGATCGAATCGAGCAGATGCCGCATGGTCGTCTGCGTGATGCTCATCCGCCCGGTGCGCTCGCCGCCCAGGATCATCGCCATCGGCGCCAGCAGCTTCGGGTGCCGCGCCGGTGCCAGACCGGGATCGGCGATGCGGAAATTGTTGACCCAGGACACCTCGGGGTAGAGCCGGATGACCTGGCGGAAGGCCAGCACGATGCCGATGAACAGCACCGCCCCGATCAGGGCGTTCAGTCCCGGATTGGCGAAGAAGGCCTGGATGATCTGCTTGTAGAGCACCACGCCCACCAGCGTGCACAGCACCAGGAAGACCAGCATCCGCACCAGGAAGACGCTGGGCGAGGACAGTTTTGTGTACTCGATCTCGATGGTGGAGCGGGGCGAGGCGCCTGACGGCATGGCCGGTATCATCCGTTACGAAAGCTTGCTTCCGCACTATGGCACAGCGCCGGCCCAAAAAAAGCGCCGGATGTGCGGATTTCGGGACAGGGCGCGGAACCCAAAGCTGAAACCGCGCTTTGATATCTGCGTATTTTGCAAAACTTCGACAGTCCACAGGCTTAGCTCGGATTTTTTGCATGGCGACGTATCTTGGGGGGCTGGCGGCCATCGCGCTCTCGCTCGCGGTGCTGATGGCGCTCGCCTGGGTCGTGCAGCAGCGCACCGGCAATTCCGGCTGGGTCGATACGATCTGGACCTTAGCGGTCGGCGTGGTCGGCGCGGCCAGCGCGCTGTGGCCGGTTGCGGGTGAGGGGCCCCATGCGCGGCAGTGGCTGGTCGCGGGTCTGGTCGCGCTGTGGTCGGTCCGGCTCGGCACCCATATTGCGATCCGCACGGCCGGAATCACCGACGATGCCCGCTACGCGACGTTTGCCGCCGAATGGGGCCTCAGCGCCCCGCGGCGGATGTTCATCTTCCTGCAAAACCAGGCGCTCGGCTCGGTGCCGCTGGTTTTCGCGATCTTCGTCGCCGCACATGTCCCCGCGCCGGGCTTGCGCGTTCAGGATGTTCTCGGTGCCGCGATCCTGCTGATCGGCATCGCAGGCGAGGCGATCGCCGACGCGCAATTGCGTCGCTTCCGGCATGACCCTGCCAACCATGGCAAGGTGTGCGAGGTCGGGCTGTGGCGCTGGTCGCGCCATCCCAATTATTTCTTCGAATGGCTTTGCTGGCTCGCTTTTCCCGTGATCGGGCTTGCGGCCGGTTATCCCTGGGGCTGGGCCAGCCTGCTCGCGCCGGTCTTCATGTACTGGATCCTGGTCCACGTCACCGGCATTCCGCCGCTGGAGGCGCAGATGCTGCGCTCGCGCGGCGAGCGCTACCGCGCCTATCAGGCGCGCACCAGCATGTTCTTTCCCCTGCCGCCCAAACAAGAACAGACCAAGGGAGTGGTCGCATGAGCGTCGCCTCCACCATCATCGGGACTGCCGAACGCGTGCCGCTGCCGGACCTTGTGGTCCGCGCCGCGATCCAGCGCCTGTGCTCGCGCACCGCGACGCGCCTTGCCGCGCACAGCGCGTCCGACGATGCCGCCTTCGCGGGACGGATGATGTTGCGGCCGATCGCCGAGCATACCGACGCCGCCAACATCCAGCATTACGAAGTGCCGCAAAGCTTCTTCGCGCAGGTGCTGGGCCCCAACCGCAAATATTCGTCCTGCTTCTACAAGACCGATGCGACCACCTTGCAGGAGGCGGAGGAGGAGGCGCTGCGCCAGACCGTCGAGCATGCCGGCCTCGCCGACGGCCAGACCATTCTCGAGCTCGGCTGCGGCTGGGGTTCGCTGTCGCTGTGGATGGCGCGTCAGTTTCCGCACGCGAAGATCACCGCCGTGTCGAACTCGCAGTCGCAGCGCGCCTATATCGAGGACATCGCGCAGCAGCGCGGGCTCTTGAATTTGCGCGTCGTCACCGCCGATATGAACGTGTACGCGCCGGAAGGCCAGTTCGACCGCATCGTCTCGGTCGAGATGTTCGAGCACATGATGAACTGGCGCAAGCTGATGACGCGCGTGCGCTCATGGCTCGCCCCCGAGGGGCGCTTCCTCATGCACATCTTCACCCACCGCGCCGGCTCTTATCTGTTCGACCGCGCCAATCGCGAGGACTGGAACGCGCAGCACTTCTTCACCGGCGGGGTGATGCCGAGCCATCATCTCATCCGGCAATATGCCGACATCTTCGACATCGAGAAGGAATGGTGCTGGAGCGGCGCGCATTATCAGCGCACGGCAAATGACTGGCTCGCCAATTTCGATCGCAATCGCGACGCGATCGAAGCGACCTTGCGCAACGTCTATGGCGACGAAACTTACCTATGGATTCGCCGCTGGCGCTGGTTCTTCCTCGCGACAGCAGGCCTGTTCGGCTACGCCGACGGAACGGAGTGGGGCGTCAGCCACTACCGGATGAAGGCGGCGGATTAGCGGGCACGATCGTGACTAGGCAGCCTTGCGGGCTCGCGGCTTCGCTGACCTGCGCGGCTTGCCGGGCTTTCTCGGCAAGGGACGCGCAGTCAAACCTAAGCCTAGCGCGCGCAACACCCCCAGCATCGTCGAAAATTCCGGGTTGCCCGCCTCGCCGAGGGCCTTGTACAACCCCTCGCGGCTCAGCCCCGCAGATTTTGCGATCTCGCTCATGCCGCGGGCACGCGCAACAATATTCACAGCGTCACGGATGAATGCCGCGTCACCAGTCTCAAGCGCCGCCGTAATGAATTCGGCCTGCGCTTCCGGCGTATCCAAATATTCCGCCGCATCAAATGGTGTCGTTTTCAGCGCCATCGCTTTACTCCAGTTCCGCAAGCATCGCACGTGCCCGCTTGATGTCCGCGTCTTGCTTTCGCTTGTCGCCACCGCAGAGCAGGATGACCATCGCGGCTCCGCGTTGCGCCGCATAGAGTCGGTATCCCGGGCCGTAGTCGATTCTGAATTCAGACAGGCCCGCACCCAAGGACTTCACGTCGCCAAGCGCGCCCCGTTCGATCAATGCGATTCGGCTTGCGATGCGCGCAACTGCGCGACGGTCGCGTAACCCGGCAAGCCAGCCTCGAAATGCTTCAGTCTGTACAACATCGACCACGAATGAGAATGTAAACCATAGTTCACAGCAAGGCAAGGCTGGGTGAGCGGATGTCACGTGCCGTATGCGATGGCATCGTCCGCATGCGAGAGGGGAGCGAGCGCGGCTCGACCGATCAACCTGAAGCCATTCCGCTCCCGACGTTGCGATGTTCTGTCGCAGCACGCCGCGACGGAACCCTGACTCACAATCCGGTGAGTCCACAAAAGGCCCCTGACCTCAGCACGATAGGCTCGTGTGACATTGAGCCGCCCGCGCGATGCGTTGCGTCGCAGCAAGTCCCTTCTATTTTGATCGCGTCAGCCGCGCAGAATTGTCCAGAACGGGTCCGCGCGGCGCGCGATCAGTTTCAACAATTTCGGGGCACCCCTCTTCATGTCAGGACTTCGAGCGCGATCGGCATGCGTTGCAATGATGCTCGCGGCCTTTGCGCCGCTGCTGGGCGCTTGCGATGAATCCTCTTCCGCTGTCTCCGCCCAGCCCTCCGAACCCGATGTCAGCGTCGTCGTCGTCAAGCCGCAAGCCCGCGCCGTGGTGCGCGAGTTGCCCGGCCGGATCGCGCCGACGCGTGTCGCCGAGGTGCGGCCGCGCGTCTCCGGCATCGTGGTCGAGCGCCTGTTCCGGCAGGGCAGCGAGGTGAAGGCGGGCGATCCGCTCTATCGCATCGATCCGCGTCCGTTCGAGGTCGAGGTGCTCGCCAACGAAGCCGCGCTCGCCAAGGCCGACGCTGGCCTAATGCAGGCGCAGCGGCAGGCGCGCCGCATCGCGACGCTGACCAGCCAGCGCGCGGCACCTGAAGCCGAGAACGAAAAGACCATCGCCGCCGAGCTTCAGGCCAAGGCCGAAGTCGAGGGCCGCAAGGCCGACCTCGCGCGCGCAAAGCTCAATCTCGATTATGCCACCGTGCGCGCCCCGATCGACGGCGTGGTCGGCGCGGCCCTCGTCAGCGAAGGCGCGCTCGTGGTGCAGAACGAGACCAATCTTGCCACCGTGCAGCAGCTCGACCCGATCTATGCCGACTTCACCCAGTCGGTGACCGAGCTCAACCAGCTCCGCCGCGCCTTCGAGACCGGCGATCTCGATCGCATCGCGGCCGATGCCGTCAAGGTGCGCCTCGTGCTCGACGACAACGCGGTCTATGCGCTCGACGGCAAGCTGCTGTTCTCCGAGGCCAAGGTCGACGCCCATACTGGTCAGGTGACCTTGCGCGGCGAGTTCCGCAATCCCAAGCGCGAGCTGCTGCCGGGCATGTATGTTCGCGTCCGGCTCGACCAGGGCCTCGACTCTGACGCGATCGCCGTGCCGCAGCAGGCGGTGCAGCGCAATGGCGGCGGCGGCAGCGAGGTGTTCGTCGTCAAGGACGACAACCGCATTGTGGTGCAGCCGGTGCGCACCGGCTCGGTGCAGGACGGCATCTGGTTCGTCACCGACGGACTGAAGGCCGGCGACAAGGTCGTGGTCGAAGGCTTTCAGAAGTTCGCTGCCGGCGACAAGGTCAAGCCGCAATCCTGGTCGGAAGCGGATGCGACCGCCGATGTCAGGCACGCCCTCAAGGTCACGCGGTAACGCGCCATGCCGAGCTTCTTCATCGACAGGCCGATCTTCGCCTGGGTCGTCGCGCTGTTCATCTGTCTGATCGGCGCGATCTCGATCCCGCTATTGCCGATCGCGCAATATCCGATCATCGCACCGCCCTCGATCTCGATCTCGACCAGCTATCCGGGTGCGTCGCCGGAAAACCTCTACAACAGCGTCACGCGGCTGATCGAGGAGGAGCTCAACGGCGCCTCCGGCATCCTCAATTTCGAATCGACCAGCGACTCGCTGGGCCAGGTCGAGATAACAGCCAATTTCCAACCGGGCACTGATACCAGTGCGGCCTCCGTCGAGGTGCAGAACCGCATCAAGCGCGTCGAGGCGCGGCTGCCGCGCGCGGTGATCCAGCAGGGCATATTGATCGAGGAAGCCTCCAGCGCGGTGCTCCAGATCATCACGCTGAACTCGACCGACGGCAGCCTCGACGAGGTTGGGCTGGGCGACTTCATGATCCGCAACGTGCTCGGCGAGATCCGGCGTATTCCCGGCGTCGGCCGCGCCACGCTCTATTCGACCGAGCGCAGTCTTCGTGTCTGGGTCGATCCGGCAAAACTCGTCGGCTATGGGTTGACGGCAGACGACGTCAACAAGGCGATATCAGCGCAGAACGCGCAGGTCGCCTCAGGCAGCATCGGCGCCGAGCCGTCGACGGCGAGCCAGCGCACCTCCGCCCTGGTGCTGGTCAAGGGCCAGCTCTCTTCTCCGGACGAATTCGGCGCCATCATCCTGCGCGCCAATGCCGACGGCTCGACCGTGCGCTTGCGCGACGTCGCGCGCGTCGAGGTCGGCGGCCTCAGCTATCAGTTCAACACCCGGCTCAACGGCAAGCCGACTGCGGGTCTGTCCGTGCTGATGTCGCCGACCGGCAATGCGCTGGCGACCGCGAGCGCGGTCGACGAGAAGATGAAGGAGCTGTCGCGCTTCTTCCCGGCCAACATCTCCTATGAAATCCCCTACAACATCACGCCGGTGGTCGAGGCCTCGATCAAGAAGGTGCTGTCGACGCTGGTCGAGGCCGTCGTGCTGGTATTCGCAGTGATGTTCCTGTTTCTCCAGAACATCCGCTACACCATCATCCCGACCATCGTGGTGCCGGTAGCGCTGTTGGGCGCTTGTACCATTCTGCTGCTTGCCGGCTACTCCATCAACATGCTCAGCATGTTCGGCATGGTGCTCGCGGTCGGCATTCTCGTCGACGACGCCATCGTGGTGGTCGAGAACGTCGAGCGCATCATGGCGGAGGAAGGCCTGCCGCCGAAGGAGGCGACGCGCAAGGCGATGTCGCAGATCACTGGTGCCATCATCGGCATCACGCTGGTGCTGATGGCGGTGTTCGTGCCGATGGCGTTCTTCCCGGGCTCGGTCGGCATCATCTATCGCCAGTTCTCGGTGACCATGGTCGCGGCGATCGGCTTCTCCGCCTTCCTGGCGCTGTCGCTGACGCCGGCGCTGTGCGCGACCCTGCTCAAGCCCGTCGCGGCCGGCCACGCTCACGCGAGGCGAGGCGTGTTCGGCTGGTTCAACCGCATGCTCGAAGGCGGCAAGGAAGGCTATTCCCGCACCGTCGGCTTCTCGCTGAAGCGCACCGGGCGCCTGATGCTGGTCTATGTCGCGCTGCTGGCCGGCCTGTCCTGGGCCTTCGTCAATCTGCCCGGCGGCTTCCTTCCGGTCGACGACCAGGGCTTTGTCACCACCGACGTGCAGACGCCGTCGGACTCGTCCTACGGCCGCACCGAGGCGGTGATCGAAAAGGTCGAAAAATATCTGGCGCAGCGGCCGGGCGTGGGCAACGTCACCTTCCTCACCGGCTTCAGCTTCTCCGGCCAGGGCATGAACACCGCGCAAGCCTTCATCACGCTGAAGGATTGGTCGGAGCGTGGACCGAAGGAGTCCGCTGCCGCGATCGTCAACGACATCAATCGGGATCTGTCGTCGTCGATCCGCGACGCCAAGATCTCCGCGCTCCAGCCGCCGCCGATCGACAATCTCGGCAACTCGTCCGGCTTCTCGTTCCGTCTCCAGGATCGTGGCCAGAAGGGCTATCCGGCCCTGATGCGCGCCGCCGATCAGCTGATCGCGGAAGCCAATGCCAGCCCGGTGTTGCAGAAGGTCTATGTCGAGGGCCTCCCTGAGGCCGGCGTGGTCAATCTCGTGATCGACCGCGAAAAGGCCGGCGCCTTTGGCGTCACCTTCGAGGACATCAACAACACGATCTCGACCAATCTCGGTTCGAACTACATCAACGACTTCCCGAACCGCGGCCGCATGCAGCGCGTCGTGGTGCAGGCCGATAGTCGCGACCGCATGAAGACCGAGGACATCCTCAACTACAACGTCAAGAACTCCCACGGCCAGCTGGTGCCACTCTCCTCCTTTGCCACGGTCGAATGGTCGCGCGGCCCGACCCAGATCGCCGGCTTCAACTATTATCCGGCCGTGCGCATCTCGGGCGAAGCCAAGCCCGGCTTCACCTCGGGCGATGCCATCGCCGAGATGGAGCGGCTCGCCGGCAAGCTGCCGCGCGGCTTCGGGTATGAATGGACCGGCCAATCGCTCCAGGAAAAGCTGTCAGGCTCGCAGGCGCCGTTCCTGCTGGCGCTGTCGGTGTTCGTGGTGTTCCTGTGTCTGGCCGCACTCTACGAGAGCTGGACCATTCCGCTTGCGGTGCTGCTCACGGTGCCACTCGGCATCGTCGGCGCGGTGGTGGCGGCGATGCTGCGCGGTTTGCCGAACGACGTCTATTTCACCGTCGGCCTGATCACCATCATTGGCCTCGCCGCCAAGGACGCCATCCTGATCATCGAGTTCGCCAAGGATCTGCGCAAAGAGGGCAAGCCATTGGTCGAAGCGACGATCGAGGCCTGTCGCCTGCGCTTCCGTCCGATCCTGATGACCGGCCTTGCCTTCATCTGCGGCGTGCTGCCGATGGCCATTGCCCACGGCGCCGGCGGCGCCAGCCAGCAATCGCTCGGCACCGTCGTGATGGGCGGCATGATCGCGGTGGTGATTTTGGCACTCTTGATGGTGCCGGTGTTCTTCGTGTCCGTGCAGCGCGTGCTGGCGGGAGACCGGGAGAAGGTGGCGAAGGTCGAAGGCGAGACGTATGGGCCGCCGGCGCCGGTGAGGCCATAGGCACGAGCGCGTTGGCGGTTGCTTTCTTCGCCTCTCCCCGCTTGCGGGGAGAGGCCGTATCGCATCGTGAGATGCGATACGGGTGAGGGGACTCTCCGCGAGTCCAACTTGTACCGAATTTTCGGAGGCAGCCCCTCACCCCAACCCTCTCCCCGTAAGAACGGGGCGAGGGAGTGCATCATTGATGCGTCGCGCTACCCCTACCTCCGCAACACCTTCACCAGTTCCCCGTGCACGTACTCGTTCCCGCACACTACGTCGCCCGTGACCAGCGCATCGCCCGGCGTGTTGATGTCGCTGATCGTGCCGCCCGCTTCCTTCACCATCAACAGGCCGGCCGCGATGTCCCAGGATTGCAGATTGCGTTCCCAATAGCCGTCGAGGCGGCCGGCGGCGACGAAGGCGAGGTCAAGCGAGGCGGCGCCGAAGCGGCGCAGGCCTGCGACGCGATCCTGGATCGCGGTCATCTCGCGGCGGAATTCCTCGTGGTCGCCGCGGCCGATATGGGGCAGCCCGCAGGCCACCACGCATTCGTTGAGCTGGCGGCGGCCGGCCACGCGCAGGCGCTGGTCGTTGAGGAAGGCGCCCTTGCCGCGCTCGGCGATGTAGAGCTCGTCATTGGCGGGGTTGTAGATCACGCCGGCGATTACCGTGCCTTCGCGCGACAGCCCGATCGAGATCGCGAATTGCGGGATGCCGTGCAGGAAGTTGGTGGTGCCGTCCAGGGGATCGACGATCCAGGTGTGGCTCTTGTCAGAGCCTTCGCGCATTCCCCCTTCCTCGCCGATGAAGCCATAGCCGGGCCGTGCCTTGGCGAGGTCCTGATAGAGGATCTCTTCGGCGCGCTTGTCGGCGAGCGAGACGAAATTCGCCGGGCCCTTCAGCGAGACCTGCAAATGCTCGATCTCGCCGAGATCGCGCTTGAGGCTGCGGCCGGCGCGGCGCGCCGCTTTGACCATGACGTTGATAGTGGCGGAATACAGCATGAGCTCTGATCTTGATCGGGGGCGAGAGGCGCGAAACCGCGCCATTTGAGGGGATTGGGTGCCCCGCGAGGGGCCGCACGTCAAGTCATTTGGTCCCGAGCCATTTCCTGGCGGCGGCCTCGGCCTTGGCGCGGTCATCTGCGGGAAGGTCCGCCAGTTGCTTGTCGAGCTCAGGATCGCCCTTACCGGCGGTTTTCGCCACCAGGTGCCATTTGAAGCCCTCGACCTTGTCCGCGGGCGCGCCCACGCCGTTGATCAGCACCCAGGCCAGCCGGTTCTGCGCGATCGGTGAGTTCTGGCGGGACGCCTTGCGCAGCAGCGCGACCGCGGCGGGCTTGTTCTGCGGCGTGCCGGTGCCGTTGAACAGCGCGATGGCATATTCGACCTCGGCATCGACATTGTCCGCGAGCGAAGCCGCCTGGAGCAGCCGCACCGCCTTGTCGGGGTCCTTCGGCACGCCGGTGCCTTCCTTGTAGAAGGTCGCGAGCGCGTATTGCGCCTCGGGCAGGCCGGCGTCCGCCGCCTGGCGCAACAGCTCGGCGGAACGCTTGACGTCCTGCGGCAGCGTCTGGCCGTCGAGATAGAGCAGCGCGAGATTATAGGCGGCCTTGGGCTCGCCGAGCTTGGCGGAAGAGGCCATCAGCTTCACGGCTTCGCCCTTGTCGACCGGGCCGCCGCGACCGGACATGCGCAGCATCGCGAGCGCGAACATCGCCTCGCGGTCGCCGGCGTCGGACGCGCGCTTGTACCATTCGACCGCCTTGGCGTAGTCGCGCCTGATGCCCATGGCGTTGGAATAGAGCTCGCCCAGCATGGTCATGGCCTTGGCATCGCCGGTCTTGGCGCGCGCGCTGGCGAGATCGAACGCGGTCTTGTATTGGCCGCGCTGATAGGCGCCGAACACCAGATCGACATTGGAATTGTCGGCGGGGGGCGCGGGGATCACGGTTGCAGGCAGCGTCGGGCTCGGCGAGGCCGACGGTTTTGGCGCCGCCTCCTTTTTCTTCTTGGTGATCGTGTGCGGGGCTGCTTTGGGTTTCTCCTTGGCCTTCTCAGCCGACGGGCTCGGCACCGTGGCCGGCGGCGCGATCTGGACCTGTGCGGCTGCGGGCGCTGCCAGCAGCAGCGCGGCGAGAAGGGCGATGCGGGAGAGCGTCATCTCGGGCGCTTAAGCCTGGCCCACGGCAAGCGCCGCATGGGCCTTCTTGATCGCGGCATCCGCCTCGACCAGCGCGGCCTTCGGCCCGCGCGGATCGGCCCAGATGACATCGCCGACCAGCACGAAATCGGCGCCGCTGGCGGCGAAGGCGTGCGCCTCTTCGATCGAGGTGGCAAAGCCGACGCAGGGCGGCTCGAACAGCTCGGCCCACCAGTCGAGCCGTTCGGCGATGGCCTGCGCCGACGGGCGCTCGCCGGTCGCATCGGGCTCGCCGAACAGCACATAGTCCGCGCCCATCTCGCCGGCGTTCATGGAATCGTGGCGCGTGGTGAGGCCGCCGACACCGGCGATGCGATCAGGCTTCAGCGACGGCATCGCCTCTTCCAGCGTGGCGATGCCGGTGAGATGCGCGCCGTCGGCGCCGCCGCGTGCGACCAGCTCGTGATGGCCGTCGACGAGCAGCGCCGCGCCCGCATTCTGCACGACCGGTGCGAGCGCCTTGATCCGCGAGATCATGGTGCGCTGGTCGGTCTCCTTCAGCCGCAGCAGAACGGCCGCGACATCGGCGGCGGCGAGCAGCGCCGGCAACTCGGCCAGGAGCGAAGCGGGATCATCGACCACAGGCGTCGCGAGATAGAGGCGCGGCGCCGGGCGCGGCGGAGGCGATTTGTTCGACAAGATCTAGGCTGCCTTCTTTTCCAGGCTGCTCTGCCATTCGCCCCTGGAGGCGAGGCCGTTCATGCGTGCGCGATGGCTGAATGCGTTTTGCCCGGCTGCGACATTCTCGGCTTTGCCGGACCAGGCCTTCTGCGGCGCGGCTTGCAGCGCGCGGCCGTAGGAGAAGGTCAGGCCCCAGGGCAACGGCCCGAGCTTGTGCATGGCATTGAGATGCGCGGTCGCCTCTTCATCCGACTGGCCGCCGGAGAGGAAGGCGATGCCGGGGACGGCCGCGGGCACGCAGGCCTTGAGCAGGCGTATCGTCTTTTCCGCGACCTCTTCCACCGAGGCCTGCTTTGCGCATTTCTTGCCTGATATCGCCATGTTCGGCTTCAGCACCATGCCCTCGAGCGCGACGCGCTGCACGCGCAATTCCTGGAAGGTTTTGTTGAGCACGCGTTGCGTCACCTCATAGCAGCGGTCGATGTCGTGATCGCCGTCCATCAGCACCTCCGGCTCGACGATCGGCACGATCTGCGCGGCCTGGCACAACGCAGCATAGCGCGCCAGCGCATGCGCATTGACGCTGATCGCGGTCATCGAGGGAATGCCCCGGCCGTCAGTGCCGCCGCCGATATCGATCACCGCGCGCCATTTGGCGAAGCGCGCGCCGCGCTCGTAATACTTCTTGAGGCGATCGGCGAGCTTGTCGAGCCCGATTGTGACTGTTTCACCCGGGCACATCGGCAAGGCTTGCGTGCCTTCATCCACCTTGATGCCGGGGATCGCGCCGCTACTCTCGATCAGCTTCACCAGCGGCGTGCCGTCCTTCGCATCCTGCCAGATCGTTTCGTCATAGAGGATCACGCCGGAAATGTACTGGCTCATCGCCTCCCTGGAGCGGAACAGCATCTCGCGATAGTCGCGGCGGCTTGATTCCGTCGATTCCACGCCGATCGCGTCAAACCGCTTCTTGATGGTCCCGGAGGATTCGTCGGCGGCAAGGATGCCCTTGCCGGGGGCGACCATGGCGGTCGCGATTCCATTGAGCTCAGTCAGATTCATCGAGAGGTCCTCCCAAAACGATTCTGCCCTTGCCTGTGAAAATAGACGGTTCTCGGGCAATTGCCGAGTTAACGTTGGTCGCAGGGGAAGGGGCGATCGGTCATTCCGGGGCGCGCCCCTTGGCGCGAGCCCGGAATGACGGGAGAAGGTGCCTGCGGTGCTTACGCGACGCGGGGGTCGAGCTCGCCCTTGGCGTAGCGCTTGGCCATGTCGGCGGGGGTCAGGACCTTCTTGAACTTGGAGGCCTGGCCTGCGGTATTGAACTCCTGGAGCCGCTGCTTGCACAGCTTGACCATGGCTTCCATGGCGGGCTTCAGGTACTTGCGCGGATCGAACTCTTCCGGATTGTCCTTCAGGATCTTGCGGATCTGGCCGGTCATGGCCATGCGGTTGTCGGTGTCGATGTTGATCTTGCGCACGCCGTGCTTGATGCCGCGCTGGATCTCGGCAACCGGCACGCCCCAGGTCGGTTTCATCTTGCCGCCGTTGGCGTTGATGATGTCCTGGAGGTCCTGCGGCACCGAGGAGGAGCCGTGCATGACGAGATGCGTGTTCGGCAGCTTGCGGTGGATCTCCTCGATCACGTTCATGGCGAGGATGTCGCCGTCCGGCTTGCGGGTGAATTTGTAGGCGCCGTGAGACGTCCCCATCGCGATCGCGAGCGCGTCGACCCTGGTCTCCTGCACGAACTTCACGGCCTCGTCCGGATTGGTCAGCAGCTGGTCGTGGCTGAGCTTGCCCTCGGCGCCGTGGCCGTCTTCCTTGTCGCCCATGCCGGTCTCGAGCGAGCCGAGCACCCCCAGCTCGCCCTCGACCGAGATGCCGCCGAGATGGGCCATGTCGGTCACCGTCTTGGTGACGCCGACATTGTAGCCCCAGTCGCCGGGGGTCTTGCCGTCGGCCTTGAGCGAACCGTCCATCATCACGGAAGTGAAGCCGGCCTGGATCGCGGTCATGCAGGTCGCCGGCTCGTTGCCGTGGTCGAGATGCACGCAGACCGGGATGTGCGGATAGATCTCGGTGACGGCATCCATCATGTGCTTGAGCATGACGTCGTTGGCGTAGGAGCGCGCGCCGCGCGAGGCCTGGATGATGACGGGCGCGTCGACCTGGTTGGCCGCGTCCATGATCGCCAGCGCCTGCTCCATGTTGTTGATGTTGAAGGCCGGTACGCCGTAATCGTGTTCCGCCGCATGATCGAGCAATTGACGCAACGTGATCCGAGCCATCTGTATCTTTCTCCCGTTTGGGCCAGTGCGGCCGCTAACTTATCGCCGACTAAATTACTTGGTACGCAAGACCTCGACGCCGGGCAGGGGCTTGCCTTCCATCCATTCAAGAAATGCGCCACCGGCGGTCGAGACATAGGTGAATTGACCGGCCACGTTGGCCTGGTTGAGGGCCGCGACCGTGTCGCCGCCGCCCGCGATCGAGATCAGCTTCTTGGCCTTGGTGCGCTCGGCGGCATGCTTGGCGGCCGCGACCGTGCCGCGGTCGAACGGCTGCATCTCGAAGGCCCCTAACGGTCCGTTCCAGACCAGCGTCGCGGCATCGTCGATCGCGGCATGGATCCGCGCGATCGATTGCGGGCCGACGTCGAGGATCATGCCGTCGGCCGGGATCGCATCGAGGCCGTAGGCATGCGACGGCGCGTTGGCCGCGAAATGATAGGCGACGGTGGCGTCGACGGGGAGAATGATCGCGCAATTGGCGGCTTCCGCCTTCTCCATGATGCGCAGTGCCGTCGGCGCGAGATCCTTCTCGGCCAGCGACTTGCCGATTCCGACGCCCTGGGCGTGCAGGAAAGTGTTGGCCATGCCGCCGCCGATCACCAGCGCATCGACCTTGTTGACGAGGTTTTCCAGCAGGTCGATCTTGGTCGAGACCTTGGCCCCGCCGATGATGGCGATGACCGGCTTGGTCGGCGACCCCAGCGCCTTCTCCAGCGCCACCAACTCGGCCTGCATGGTGCGGCCGGCATAGGCCGGCAGCTTATGGCCGAGGCCTTCGGTCGAGGCGTGGGCGCGGTGCGCCGCGGAGAAGGCGTCATTGACCCAGATGTCGCCGAGCTTTGCCAATTCCGCGACGAAGGCCGGATCGTTCTTCTCTTCCTCTTTGTGGAAACGGGTGTTTTCCAGGCACAGGATATCGCCGTCCTTCAACGCCGCCACGGCCTTCGCGGCGGGCTCGCCGATGCAGTCGTCTGCAAAGGCGACGGGCTTGCTCACGACCTTCGACAGCGCGTCCGCTACGGGCAGAAGCGAGTCCTTGGCATCGCGGCCCTTCGGCCGGCCGAAATGCGCGAGCAGGATGACCTTGCCGCCCTTGTCGGAAATTTCGGTGATGGCGGGCGCGACGCGCTCGAGCCGGGTCGCGTCGGTGACGCGACCATTGTCCATGGGGACGTTGAGATCGACGCGCAGCAGCACGCGCTTGCCCTTCACGTCGACGTCGTCGAGGGTACGAAAACTGGCCATGTCTGATCACTCGCTTATGACACTAGGGCGCATCGCGCTCGGGTGGGCTGCCTTCCTGCCTGGTCGTGATCTTGCCTCCCTGGCGCATGCCATACGCGATCAATGCGAACAGCAGGATGACGCCGGGGATCCCGATCCAGGCAGGAAGCATGACGCTCCCCTCAGATCACCTTCGCGAACGCGACGGCGGTGTCCGCCATGCGGTTCGAGAAACCCCACTCGTTGTCGTACCAGGACATCACGCGCACCAGCGTGCCGTTCTGCACCTTGGTCTGGTCCTCGTGGAAGGTCGAGGAGTGCGGGTCGTGGTTGAAGTCGATCGAGACGTTCGGCTGGTTGGTGTAGCCGAGAATGCCCTTGAGCTGCTGCTCGGAGGCGCGCTTCATCGCCGCGTTGATTTCCTTGGCGTCGGTGGCGCGCTTGGCGACGATCTTGAGGTCGATGACCGAGACGTTCGGGGACGGCACGCGGATCGAGACGCCGTCGAGCTTGCCCTTCAACTCGGGCAGCACGAGGCCGATCGCCTTGGCGGCGCCGGTCGAGGTCGGGATCATCGACATCGCCGCCGCGCGGCCGCGATAGAGATCCTTGTGCAGCGTATCGAGCGTCGGCTGGTCACCGGTATAGGCGTGGATCGTGGTCATGAAGCCGGTCTCGATGCCGACCAGGTCGTTCAGCACCTTGGCGACCGGCGCGAGGCAGTTGGTGGTGCAGGACCCGTTGGAGACCACCAGGTGATCCTTGGTTAGCGTGTCGTGGTTGACGCCGTAGACGATGGTGGCGTCGGCGCCGTCGGCGGGCGCGGAGACCAGCACGCGCTTGGCGCCGGCGGTCAGATGCGCGGAGGCCTTGTCCTTCGAGGTGAAGATGCCGGTGCACTCCATCGCGATGTCGATGCCGAGATCCTTCCAGGGCAGCTTGGTGGGATCGCGCTCGGCGGTCACCTTGATCTTGCCGTTGCCGAGGTTGATGGAGTCGCCATCGACGGTCACGGTGCCGGGGAAGCGGCCATGGACGCTGTCGAAGCGGAGCAGATGGGCGTTGGTCTCGACCGGGCCGAGGTCGTTGATGCCCACCACCTCGATGTCCTTGCGGCCGGACTCTGCGATAGCCCGCAGGATGTTGCGGCCGATGCGGCCAAAACCGTTAATTCCGACGCGGACTGCCATCTTTCGTCTCCTTCAATGACCGTTGTCATCCCGCCGGACGCCATAAGCGCATCAGCGAGGGTTTTTTAGGGCGGACGCCCGGTTCGGCCGGGCGGAACTTGATCATATGGAGACGTTCGTAGTCCTTTTTTTCGGCAAGCTCAACTCTCAGGAAACGCGCTTCAGGACAGCGTTAACCGCGGCCTCGGCGGTAATGCCGAAGTGCTTGTAAAGATCCTTCGCCGGCGCGCTGGCGCCGAACGAATGCATGCCGATAAATTCGCCATCCTGGCCGATCACGGCGTCCCAGCCCCAACGCACCGCGGCCTCGATCGCGACCTTCACCGGCGCGTTGCCGATGATGGCGGCGCGCTTGGCCTCTGGTTGCGCTAACAACAGTTCCAGCGAGGGCACCGACACCACCCGCGACGGGATGCCGCGCTCGGCGAGCTGCTTCTGGGCCGCCACCGCGATCTCGACCTCGGAGCCGGAGGCGAACAGCGTCGCCTTGGCTTCGCCCTGGGCTGCGACAAGCTCATAGGCGCCGTACTGGCAGGGGTTCTCGTTCACGCTGGTGCGGAGCTGCGGCAGGTTCTGCCGCGTCAGCGTCAGCACGGTCGGGCCATCGATACGGTTCAGCGCAAGCTCCCAGCATTCGGCGGTCTCGACGGAATCGCAGGGGCGGAACACGCGCATGTTCGGGATGGCGCGCAGCGCTGAGAGATGCTCGACCGGCTGATGGGTCGGGCCGTCTTCGCCAAGCCCGATGGAATCGTGCGTCATCACGTAGACGACGCCGGCGCCCATCAGCGCGGCAAGCCGCATCGCGGGCCGCGCGTAATCGGTGAAGACCAGGAAGGTCGCGCCGTTCGGCGCGAAGCCGCCGTGCAGGAAGATGCCGTTCATCGCAGCCGCCATGCCGTGCTCGCGGATGCCGTAATGGATGAAGCGGCCTTTTGGCGTCTTGGCCGAGAAAGCTGTGGCCGACTTCGCCTTGTTGTTGTTGGAGCCGGTGAGGTCGGCGGAGCCGGCCAGGAACTCCATCGGCATCGCAGCCGCGATCACCTCGATCACGGCTTCCGAGGATTTGCGGGTGGCCGCGACAAGCGGCTTTTCCAGGAGCTCCTTCTTGAAGGCTTTCACGGCCTTTGCGAGCGAGGCCGGACGCTCATGGCGCAGGCGGCGCTCGAACTCGGCACGCTTGCGGCTGCCGAGCTCGCCGAGCCGTGCTTCCCATTCCTGCCGGGCGGTCGCGCCGCGGCTGCCGGCCGCGCGCCAGGCCTTCAGCACGTCGTCCGGCACCGAGAACGGTTCGAGCGAGATGCCGAGATTTTCCTTGGCGGCCTTGAGCTCGTCGGCGCCGAGCGCCTCGCCATGCGCCTTCGCGGTACCGGCCTTGTGCGGCGCGCCGTAGCCGATCGTGGTGCGGCAGGCGATCAGCGTCGGCTTGTTCGACTTTTGGGCGCGGGTGATCGCGGCTGATATCGCGGCCTGGTCCTGGCCGTCGATCTTCTCGGCGGCCCAGCCACACGCCTTGAAGCGCTTCACCTGGTCGACGGAATCCGAAATCGACGTCGGTCCGTCGATCGAGATGCCGTTGTCGTCATAGAGCACGATCATCTTGTTGAGCTTCCAGTGCCCGGCCATCGCGATCGCTTCCTGCGACACGCCCTCCATCAGGTCGCCGTCGGAGGCGAGCACATAGGTGTGGTGGTCGACGATCTTCTTGCCGAACTCGGCGGCGAGCATCTTCTCGGCGAGCGCCATGCCAACCGCGGTCGAGATGCCCTGGCCGAGCGGGCCGGTCGTGGTCTCGATGCCCTTGGTGTGGAAGTTCTCGGGATGCCCGGGGGTGAGCGAGCCGAGCTGGCGGAACTGCTTGAGCTGGTCCAGCGTCATCGCCGCATTACCGGTGAGATACAGCAGCGAATAGAGCAGCATCGAGCCGTGGCCGGCGGAGAGCACGAAGCGGTCGCGGTCAGGCCAGTCGGTGGCCGCAGCGTCGAATTTCAGGAACTGTGTGAACAGCACCGTCGCCATGTCGGCGGCGCCCATCGGCAGGCCGGGATGACCCGATTTCGCCTTCTCGACAGCGTCCATGGCAAGGCCGCGGATCGCGTTGGCCATACGGGTGTGGTCGACCTGCGTCATGTCTGAAATCCGTCTGAAATGAGGCGCTTGGCGAATGGTACGCCCGCGCGGGAAGGAGCCTTGAAGGTCGCGGCTGGGATAGCATCTCGGTTCCGGGAGTCCAAGGCAATCGAACGCCGGTTTGGCCGCAAAAGTTGCTTACGGCATGATCCGAAAAAGTGGGGGCCGGGTTTTCCGGTGGGATCATGCCCACCAGGAGAACCGATAGATCGGGATGCTTCCATCCCGATCTATCGGTGCATAGTTTCGCGGCGGCGTTGCGCTCGGCTAGCTTGCCACGTAAATTTCTGCTTCTAACCGCTTGCCGAACCGAGTCTTTTGCCGGGCGGCGAGCCCCGGCCAAAGGCCAAGGGAAAGGCCACGGGCAAAGCCAACAGGTTCCGCCGCTGACTGCATGAACGATCGCGTGTCCAACAGTTCCGCCATGACGGAGTCTTCCGCCGTCGAGATCGAGATCGCGACCCGCAGGTTGATGGCGGCGCTCGACTCGCTCGAAAGCGCGGTCGAGCGGCGGCGCGATGCCGATCGCGACGAGAACGAGCTCGCGACGCGGATCCAGGCCTTGGGCGCGGATCGCTCGCGGCTCGCCGACGAACTCGACGGCGCGCTGGTGAAGGCGCGCAAGCTCGAGCGCACCAACCGCGAGATCTCCGATCGGCTGGAATCCGCGATCGTGACGATACGTTCGGTGCTCGATACCGGAGAGGACGGATGAGCCACATCAACGTCACCATCAACGGCCGGCAATACCGCATGGCCTGCGAAGAGGGCCAGGAGGTGCGGCTGTTGAAGCTCGCTGACGGCTTGGAGACGCGGATCCAGTCGCTGCGCGGAAAATTCGGCGAGATCGGCGACGCGCGGTTGACTGTGATGGCGGCGCTGACCGTCTGCGACGAGCTGGTCGATGCCGGCAACCGCATCCGCACCATGGAGCAGGAATTGACCGAGCTGCGGGATTTCCGCAACGCCGCCGTCGAGCGCGCCCGCATGACCCAGACCGCGGTGGTCAATGCGCTGAACGCCGCCGCCGAACGTATCGAGAAGTCGACCCAGGTCCTGAACCGGACCGTCGGAGGCGGGATCGCGATCGGGTGACCGTGGTGGGACCGATGTGCTGCGAGCTTGGGACGGTGCACACCTCTCCCGGAGGGAGAGGTCGGATCGCATCGTAAGATGCGATCCGGGTGAGGGTTTACGGTCTCGCCGAATGCTGCGGCCCCTCACCCGGATTGCACTGGACGATGCTTCGCATCGCCAGGCGCAATCCACCTCTCCCCGCTGGGGAGAGGTGGGCACCGAGGCCGCCGGTTGGGCTGGTGATTCGTCAGTATCGTTGTTACATTGCCCGAGCGAGGCTGCGACGCGCGTCCGGAGCCATATATCCCCGGGGCCTTATCGATCCTTTAGGGAACTGTCCCTGGCCGGGCCCGTGGGCTCGGACATATGGTGCCCACCTACTTTCGTAGGGAACTCCGGGATCGAGTGCTTCAACGGCGTCTGCGGCTTCGCACTGTTTGTCTGCTTGGTTTGTGCTTGTTGAAACAACTGCGGCCATTTCAACAGGTGTCATGCCCGGCCTGGTGCGCAATTGCGCACGGAGGACCGGGGCATCCAGTACGCCGCGGCCTTTGTGTGAATCACCATCGCCTCTGGAATACTGGATCATCCGCTCCAGTGCGCAAGAGCGCACAAGGCGGGTGATGACGAAGGGACCAACGCACATGACCAGCTCCAAAGCCGAGCTCCGCGCCAGGGCCCTCGCCAAGCGCGACGCGCTGAGCGAGAAGAAGCGCGGCGCTGCCGCCACCAAGCTCGCCAAGCGCGGGCTGCCGTTCAAGCTTTTGCCCGGCAGCATCGTCTCCGGCTATTCGCCGATCCGCAGCGAGATCGATCCCGCGCCGCTGATGCGGAAGCTCGCCGAGGTGGGCGCACAGCTCGCGCTGCCCTGCGTCACCACGCGCGGCAAGGCGCTGATCTTCCGCCTCTGGCATCCGAACGACCGGCTGATGCTCGGCCCGCTCGGCATTCCCGAGCCGTCACCGGCGGCGGCCGAAGTGATCCCGGACATCATGCTGACGCCGCTTGCGGCCTTCGACCGTCTCGGCCATCGCATCGGCTACGGTGCGGGGCATTACGACTTCACCTTCGCGCATTTGCGCAAGGCCAAGCACATCGTCGGCATCGGGCTCGCTTTTGCAGTGCAGGAGATCGAGACCGTCCCGGCACTATCCCACGACGTGGCGCTGGATTATGTGCTAACGGAATCGGACGCGTTCGATTTCCGGAGTTCTGAAGTTGCGCATTCTGTTCGTGGGTGATGTCGTCGGCCGTAGCGGCCGCGAGGCGATCGCCGAATATCTGCCCGGCATGGTCAAGGACTGGTCGCTCGATTTCGTCGTCGTCAACGGCGAGAATTCGGCCGGCGGCTTCGGCATCACCGAAGCAATCTACCAGGAATTTCTCGACGCCGGCGCCGATGCGGTGACGCTCGGCAACCACTCCTGGGATCAGCGCGAGGCGCTCGTGTTCATCGACCGCGCCGAGCGTCTGGTGCGGCCGGCGAACTATCCGCGCGGCACGCCCGGCCGCGGTGCGGCGCTGGTCGAGACCAAGAACGGCAAGCACGCCCTCGTCGTCAACGCGTTGGGGCGCGTCTTCATGACCCCGTTCGACGATCCCTTCGCCGCGCTCGAGCGCGAGCTCGGCGCCTGTCCGCTCGGCGTGGCGGCCGATGCCATCGTCGTCGACTTCCATTGCGAGGCGACCAGCGAGAAGCAGGGCATCGGCTTCTTCTGCGACGGCCGCGCCAGCCTCGTCGTCGGCACGCACACGCATGTGCCGACCGCCGACCACCAGATACTCACCGGCGGCACCGCCTACATGACGGATGCCGGCATGACCGGCGATTACGATTCCATCATCGGCATGCAGAAGGAAGAACCGCTGCGGCGCTTCACGTCGGGGATTCCGTCGGGCCGGTTCGAGCCGGCGGGCGGTGTGGCGACGCTCAGCGGCGTTGCGGTGGAGACGGATGACGCCACGGGCCTCGCACGGCGGATTGCGCCGGTGCGCGTGGGGGGGAGGCTCGAGCCGGCCAAACCCGCGTTCTGGATGCACTCCTGAATTTCCCTGGAGAGCCATGGTGCCGAGGATCGCCGTCATCCTGCTGTTGCTGTTGCTCTCCCATGGGGCACTCGCGCAGATCCTGAGCAAGCCGCGGCCGGCGACGCGAGGCGCCGTGTCTCCAGCCGATATCGCTGAACGGCTGGAGAAGTCAGCGAACGAGACGGCCCGAATTGTGCCCAGCGCGGCGCGGGGCTCGGCGATCGATTTCGCCTGGCCGATGACGGCCGAGGAATATGCCGCGACGGCAAAGCATGTGCTCGTGCTCGTCAGCGTCGTGACGCAGGACGCCGCAGAGCTTCCACTGCGTCGCGTCCACATCAGGGCCGGCGGCAAGGATGTCGAGCTGGTGCGCCTCAGTCATGAACTTGTCGGTGTTGCCAAAGGCTCCAGGACTTTTTCGGTGCTCGGCGCCCATCGCGAAGATGGATTCTACCTGGCGCCGGCGCGCGCCATGATGGCGGAGGGCTATCTGCAGGCCGATTTCGCTACGCGCCGAAGCGATTTCAACCTGTACAAATTGCCGGCCACGGCGCCGGACTTCATTCGGTCAGACAAGAGCCCCGAACCGCCGGCGGACAGCAAGCCGGACCTGGCAGCCGTCAGGGCGATGATCGTGCGGGAGTACAAGGGCTTCAAGCCTCCGACGTTTGAACGGACGATGTTGCCGTTCTCAGAAAAGCTGGCGAGTCTTGAGTTTTAGTCTGCCGTCGCAACGCGCCGGTGCGTGTGGACCGCGTTGGCTCGAGCCGGCGACGGCGCGGTTCTAGTTGAGCTAGCTCTACAAGCTCAGCTGTCGTCCCGGCGAAGGCCGGGACCCATACCGCGTGATCTGTCGATTGCTCGCGGTAGGAGTACCGAACGACGAATCTTCGCCAAATGACGAGTTGTGGTTATGGGTCCCGGCCTTCGCCGGGACGACCGCTGAAAGTGATGCGCTAACCTTGTCTACTCCGCCGTCTGCTCCCTTAACTCCGCCACATCCTTCGCCGTCAGCTTCGAGCCCTTGGTGCCGAACCGCGCCGTCACGTAGTTCGCCACGGCCGCGATCTCGTCGTCGGTGTACGCATTGCCGAACGCCGGCATCGACAGCGCGCCGTCGGGCGTGTGGCGCTTGGTGCCTGAGAGCACGATCTGGGCGACGTTGGTGGCGGCAGGGTCGTTGACGGCCCAGGTGCCGGTCAATGTTGCCATCGGCGAGACCGGGCTCTCGCCGCTCCAGCCATGGCAGCTGGCGCAGGCGCTGGCGAACACCTTCTTGCCGCGGGCGTCTGCCGTGACACCGTCCTTGTGTGAGGCGGGCGCGACCGGCGCCGTGGTAGCCGGTAGGTCGGGCGAGGAGACCGGTGGCACGCTGCGTAAGTAAGCAACGATCGAGCGGATGTCCTCCGGCGCAAACTGGCTGAAGCTGTGGTCGACCGCTTCGCCCATCGGGCCCGAGGCCGAGCCGTGGCCTGGCGCGTGGCCGAGCGACAGATACGAGATCAGATCTTCGTCGCGCCAATTGCCGAGGCCGGTCGCCTTGTCGGAGGAGATGTTGAAGGCGCGCCAGCCGGCGGTGATGGCGCCTGCGAACTTCTTGCGATTGTCGAGCGCAAAGCCGAGATTGCGCGGGGTGTGGCATTCGCCGCAATGGGCGAGGGCTTCGGCCAGATACGCCCCTCTGTTCCATTCCGGGCTTTTCGACGTATCCGGCGCAAAGCGCGTATCCGGATTGAACACGGCCGACCAGAAGATCATCGCCCAGCGCTGGTTGAACGGGAACGACAGCGTGTTGTCAGGCGCTTTCGCACGCACCGCCGGCAGGCTGAACAGATAGGCCTTCACTGCCAGCACATCGTCGTCGCTCATGTAGGTGTAGGAGGTGTACGGCATCGCCGGATAGAGCCGGGCACCATCATGGCGCTTGCCGCGCTGGACGGCGTTGAGAAAATCCTGGTCGCTGTAATTGCCGATGCCGGTGTCCTTGTCCGGCGTGATGTTGGTCGAATAGAGCGTGCCGAACGGCAGCTTGAAGCCGAGCCCGCCGGCATACTCCTTCCCGCCGGGACCGGTGTGGCAGACCATGCAGTCGGCCGCCTTGGCGAGATATTCGCCACGTTCGACCAGGCTGGCCTTCTCGAGCTTGGCCGGCACGCCCGTGGGCTTGCCGGCGTGATAATCCGCCAGCGCCACCTTGGAGCCGCCGGCAAAATCGAGCGGGCCGGGCCCGCGGATGATCCAGACGCCGAGCGCCACCGCGACGATGGTGATCACGACGAGGCCTGCGAGGATACGCATTGTCCTGCTCATGCCTTCTTCCCCGCAGCCAAGAGTTTCCGATCGATCGGCAGGCGCCGCAGCGCCACGCCGGTTGCGGCGTAAATCGCGTTGCGCAGCGCCGGTGGCCCGGCATTGACGCCGGCCTCGCCGATGCCGCCCGGCGCCTCGCCGCTCTTGACCACGGTGACGTCGATCTTCGGCGTCTCGTTGATGCGCATCATGCGGTAGTCGTGGAAGTTCGATTGCTGCACGCGGCCCTTGTCGATCGTGATCTCGCCATAGAGCGCGGCGGTGAGGCCGAAGATCAGGCCGCCCTCGATCTGCGCCTTTACGGTATCGGGGTTGACCGCGATGCCGGTGTCGACCACCGAGGTGATACGACGCAGCACGATCTCGCCGATGTCGTCGATCTCGGCTTCTACCACCGTCGCGATGAAGCTCGCGAACGACGGCTGCACGCAGACGCCGCGGCCGACGCGGGCCGGCAGTGGCTGGCCCCAGCCGGACTTTTCAGCGACGAGGTTGAGCACGGCGAGCATGCGCGGGTTTTTCGTCAGCATGGACTTGCGGAATTCGATCGGGTCCTTGCCGGCCTTGCGTGCGAGCTCGTCCATCGCGGATTCGATCGCGAACACGTTGTTGTTCGGGCCGACGCCGCGCCAGAAGCCGGTCGGCACCGCCGGCGGCTCGGCGTGGACATATTCGACATGGAAATTGGCGAAGTCGTAGGGCGCGTCCACCGCAGCGTCGATCGCGTCGATGTCGATCCCTTTCTGGAACGCCGGCGGCAGCCAGCGTGCCAGCACGGCCGAGCCGGCGACCTTGTACTTCCAGGCCGCCACCTTGCCGTCCACCAGCGACGCCGTGATCTGGTCGCGATAAACAGGACGGTAGACGTCGTGCTGGATGTCTTCCTCGCGGGTCCAGATCACCTTGACGGGATAGTCGACCTGTTTTGCGATCTTCACCGCGGCGACGACCATGTCCGGCTCGAGCTTGCGGCCAAAGCCGCCGCCGAGCAAATGCTGGTTGACGATCACCTTGTCGACGGGCAGGCCGGCGGCCTTTGCCGCCTCCGACTGCACCCGTGTCATGATCTGCGTGCCGGTCCAGATCTCGCAGGCATCCGGCCTGACATGGACGGTGGCGTTGATCGGCTCCATCGACGCATGCGCCAGGAAGGGAAGCTCATAGACCGCCTCGAACTTGTCGCCGGTGGCGAGCGCCTTGGCGATATCGCCGGTGGATTTGGCGATCGCGCCGTCCTTCTCGCTCGCCGTGCGCAGATCCTGCCAGATGTCCCTGGTGCTGATCCCCGCGTTCGGCCCTTCGTCCCACTCGATCTTGAGCGCTGCGAGGCCCTGTTTGGCCGCCCACATGTGATCGCCGATCACGGCGACGGCGTCGTCGAGCACGACGACCTTGCGCACGCCGGCGACTTTCATCGCTGCGCTGTCCTCGACCTTGCCGACCTTGCCGCCGAACACCGGGCAATTGGCGATCGCGGCGATCTTCATGCCGGGCAGGATCGCGTCGATGCCGTAGAGCGCCTTGCCGTTGACCTTGTCCGGCGTGTCGAGCCGCTTCAAGGGCTGGCCGATGAGGACGAAGTCCTTGGGATCCTTCACCGCGACGTCCTTCGGCGGCGTCTGGCCCTGCGCGGCGAGCGCGAGCTCCCCGTAACCGAGCTTGCGGCCGCTTGCGGCATGGCTGACCTCGCCCTTCGAGGCCGTGCAGCTTGCGGGCTCGACGCCCCATTGGCTGGCCGCGGCCTGCACCAGCATCGCGCGCGCGGTGGCGCCGGCCTCGCGCAGCGGCATCCACCAGGCGCGGATCGAGTTGGAGTTGCCGGTGACCTGAAGGCCGAAGGTCGGATTGGCGTAGAGCTTGTCGTTGGGCGGCGCGTGCTGCACCTCGACCTTGCTCCAGTCGGCGTCGAGCTCCTCGGCGAGCACCGCCGAGATCGACGTGTAGGTGCCCTGGCCCATCTCGACCTGCGGCATCATCAGGACGGTACGGCCGGTCTCGTCGATGCGGATGAAGGCGTTGGGCGCGAACTTGCCGTCGGTCACGTCGCGCTGCGCCGGCTCGTTGGCAGCGGCGCGCAGCGGCAGATGGAAGGCGAGCAGGAACCCGGTGGCAAGGCTCCCGGTCAGGAGCGTGCGGCGGGAGACGCTGTTATGTGCATTCATGGCGGACCTCACGACTGCCGGCCGGAGGCGGCCTGCTTGATGGCCTCGCGGATTCGGACATAGGTCCCGCAACGGCAGATGTTGCCGGCCATCGCGGCGTCGATGTCGGAATCGTCGGGGTTGGGCGTTGCCGCCAGCAGTGCCGAGGCCGACATGATCTGGCCGGACTGGCAGTAGCCGCACTGGATCACCTCGAGATCGAGCCAGGCTTTCTGGACCTTCGCGCCCGACGGCGTGCTGCCGACATGCTCGATGGTGGTGATGCTGCGGTTTGCGACCGCACTGACCGGCAACACGCAGGAGCGCACCGCCTTGCCGTCGACATGCACCGTGCAGGCGCCGCATTGCGCGATGCCGCAGCCGAATTTGGTGCCGGTCATTTGCAGGATGTCGCGCAGCACCCACAGCAGCGGCATGTCCGGTGGCGCATCGAAGGTCTTTTGTTCGCCGTTGATGGTGAGAGTCGTTGCCATATGCATTTCCCTTCCTCGCCAGATCGCTTGCGGCGATCTAGTTGGCGAACTCGCGCGACCATAATCATAACGCTGCGAAACGATGAAGCGTCGAATTTCTTCGCAATGCATATTTGCGCAGCCAGCGCGTCAGGCCATGACGTTCACGAATTTGTGCGCCGATCGCTGCGGCGGTTTTGAGCTAATTGGAATGATAATCGTCATGTTTTGATGCTTTTTCGTCATGTGCGTCGTTGATCGCCGCAGACGATCGTGCGAATGCGCAAGTTCATGCGATGACGAAATGCGTGCGTTTGGAAAAATCGGGTGGCGAGCATCGGCACAGGATGAATCGCGACAACTCGTTGCTGTGCCCTCTCCCCTTGCGGGAGAGGGCAGCACCGCTGGGAGACGCAACCTCACTTGGGTGAGGGGTTCTCTCCGCGAGTCCGGAATTGTAGGGTGGGCAAAGGCGCTCTTGCGCCGTGCCCACGATCTTTGCAAGACGTCACAGACGCGTGGGCACGCTTCGCTTTGCCCACCCTACGATACTCGTGAGCGCGGATAGAACCCCTCATCCGGCGCTACGCGCCACCTTCTCCCACAAGGGGAGAAGGAAGGGAACATGCAATTTCGGAATAGTAGCATTATGCGCCTGTTTTGCCCGACGGGTCAACCGTTCATCGGGCGCCTGGAGCGTGATGGGCGCCAAGTCGTTGATTTTCGGCGCGCCGGCTACTGTGCATGGGGTTGTTTTTCGGATTTTGATGTGAGGGCCGCCGCGACGGCCGTCAGCCCTGCCGGAATCCCATCCGGAACGCGCCCCAGTGCCTGCCGCGGACCGTGATCGGCGAGGACAGGTCCTTCATCAGCACGAACTGCCCGCCGCCCATGTCGCGGCGGTAGGTCTGGAGCAGGAACGGTTTTGTGTTGGCCGCGACCTTCTTCACCGCGCGATCGCTGAACAGGCGGCGGTTGCGACAATTGGCGTTGTTCCAGACCGGGTCCTTGCCCTGCGGCAGGCGGTAGTTCGGATTGTGGGTCGGCAGGTACCCGCCCTTGGCCCAGGCGACGCAGAACACGATGCGGGGATCGGATTTCTGGATCGGGTCCTGGATCGCGGGCAGCACGCGGTCGGTGAAGTCGACATAGGCGGTGGTGTACTGCTTGGGATCGGTGCCGGCGATCTCGCGGTAGGTTTCGTCCATCAGCCGGTCGAGCGTGATCTCGCCGCGATCGATCGCGGCCTCGAATTCGGCCGAGATCCGCTTCGCGGTCTCGACGACGACACGGATCAGCGGCGCGTCCGAGGTCTCCACGCCGCTGTCGGCGATCAGCGCGATCAGGCCTTCGGAGGTGTCGAGCAGTCTTGTGACCCGCTGGTCGGCGCTCTTGAGATCACGCGAGGAGAGGTCGACGCCCCTGGCAAGCGCGTTGAGCTCGGAGATCACGGTGTCGCAATGGCCGAGATTGGAGGTCGCCGCGCGCGTGACGTTGCCGATCTCCGCCTCCACCGAGGCGAAGCCCTGCTGGACCCGTGAGATGATGCCGGAGATCTGCTGGGCGCCTTCGCCGGCGGTCTTGGCACGCTGCGAGGCGTCGCTGCTCTCGCCGATCAGGCCTTCGATCTGGCCGTCGAGGTCGCGCACGGTGTCGGAGATCTCATGCGTGGCCTGGCGGGTGGCTTCCGCGAGGTTTTTCACCTCGCTTGCGACCACGGCGAAGCCGCGTCCGGCATTGCCGGCACGCGCGGCTTCGATCGTCGCGTTCAGCGCCAGCAGATTGGTCTGTTTTGCAATGGCCTCGATCGATCCCGACACTTTGGCGACCTGCGCCAATGCAGAGCCGACCGCGCTCAGGCGCGCCTCGATCCGCCCCACCGCTGCGACGAGCTCGGCGATGTGGCTGACGGCGGCATCGACCGCGCTGCGCGACTGCGCGATCTCGCCGACCGCTGCGGAGGTGGTCGATTGCACCGCCTGTGAGGCGTTGGCGATGTCGCGGTTGGCGGAGACCATGGTCTCCGCCGTCGTCTGGAGGTGGTGAAACCGCTCCGACTGGTTGGCGACGCGGTTGGCGACCTCCTGGACATTGCCGGCGATGTCGGCGAGCTCGACACCGAGACCGCCGATGCGGTCGGCGAGCTGGTCGATCAGGCGTTCGGCCAGGGTCCGGTTCGATCCGGTGTCCAGGACTGCAACTTGCGCAACGGACATGCAGGGGCTTCCTCAAGTCGGAGCCGTTCGCCGGCTCCCTGCGGCATTCCCATTTCAATTCCGCTTAAGAAGGTGATTCGCGCTTTGGCGTCTTGCCTGAGCGTGCACTACAGCTTGTAAGCGGTGCGGAATCCGCCCCAGTGCCGGCCCTGCACGCGGATTGGGACGTCGATCTCGCGCATCATCACGGTGTTGCCGTTGCCCATGTCGCGCGCATAGCTCTGGACCAGGTACGAGCGCAGGTTGCGCGCGGCGGCCAACCCCGCCGGATCGTTGAAGATCCGCCGGTTGCGGCTGTTGGCGGTGTTCCAGGCGGTGTCGCCCGGCCGCTGCGGATGCGAATAGATCTTGTTGTGCACCGGCAGGAAGCCGTTGCGGTCGACCATGGCGCAGAACGCCATGCGCGGCTCCTTGACGAGGAAAGCCTCCTGGAGCGGCGGCAGCGCGCGGTCGGCCCAGTCCAGATATTTTGTCCGGTACTGCTGTGGATTGGTGCCGGCGATTTCCGCGTAGTCTGTGTCGAAGAGATCGTCGATCCTGATCTCGCCGCGGGCCACGGCCTGCTCGAAGATCTTCGTCAGCGCGTTACCGGCTTCCATGGCGCGGGTGACGAACTCGGTGTTCTCCTCGTGGATCGACCAGAGCCTGTCCTCGATCTTCTCGCGGAGCTCGGCATTGGGGCTGACGAATTGCGTGCGCGCGCCGGCCTTGGCCTGCTCGATCACGCGCAGCCGACAAGTGCCGACGCCTTCGAGGGTGCCGTCGACGATCGCCTGAGGGGCGAGCCGGCCTGCCTCCGCGCCGCCGATCAGCACGCCGTCCATTGCGATCTCGTAGACCGGCAGCACGCCGCGCGCGCTCTCGAATTTGAGATGGCACGGCAGCCGCTCGGTCTTGCGGCGATCGTCGTGCTCGCTCTGCTTGAGCAGCACCGCGCAGCGCGATTTCAGCTTCTGCGCGAAGGTGGTCACCGCCTTGCCGGCGCTGGCGACGTTCTCGCCATGGGACTCGGCCGCCTTGGTCGCGGCGTCGATCTCGGCCGCGCTCTCACCGACCGCGACGATGAAGTCCGAGGCGCTCGCCGCGTTGCCGGAGACCTCGCTGGTGGTGGCGTTCTGCTCGGCGACTGCGCCGTTGACGGTGTCGAACACCGGGCGGATCGCCTCGATCGCCTGCGAGATGCGATGCACCGCCTCCGCGGAGCCCGCGGCATCGCGCTGGAGGGCGTCGATCTTTTTGGTGATCTCTTCGGTTGCGCCCTGGGTCTGCACCGCCAGCGCCTTGACCTCGGTGGCGACGACCGCAAAGCCCCTGCCGGCTTCGCCTGCGCGCGCGGCCTCGATGGTCGAGTTGAGCGCGAGCAGCGTGGTCTGCCGCGCGATCTGGGCGATCAGATTGACGACATTGCCGATCGCCGCGGAGGATTCACGCAGGCGGTCGACATTGGCGCGGGCTTCCTGCGCCGCGGCACTGGCTTCGTCGGCGAGCTTGCCCGCCGCGCGCACCTGCGCACCGATGCCCTGCGCGGACTGGGTGAACTTGTCGGCGGCGTGGGCAAAGGTCGAGGCGGTCGATTGCGCGGCGTTGGTCCGGCCGGTCAGGGCGTCGGTGCGCTGGCGGATGTCGGCCAGCGTCGCGGCAGTCGCCTCGGCGCCGCCGGCGACCGAATTGGCGGCACGCTCGAGCTGGCGGATCATCGCCCCAAGCTCGAGTTCCAGGAGTTCCAGGATTTCCCGGGCCGAATCGGCCTCGACGGCTGGGGCTGGCTCGGAACTGGCCGCCGGCTGGGCCGGCTGCGGGGCCGCGGGCGCGGCCATGTCCGGCAGACGCTTCCGAAATAATGCGAACGCCATCAGGTCACTCTTGTCGGGAGACGGGTGAACGCTATTTTCGCAAGCCGGGATGAAATCAGGGTTAACGGTGCCTGACTTCTGGGCACGGGCCGCTACGGTACTACCTTAAGGTATCAGAGGCCCCTTTCATTCCGGTGGGTTGGCGGCCTATAAGGCCGCGCTTCCCACGCTCTCCTCAGGCGCACGCTTCCTTAAAGAGACCACGCATGGCCGGACATTCCCAATTCAAGAACATCATGCACCGCAAGGGGCGGCAGGATGCGCAGAAGTCGAAACTGTTCGGCAAGCTGGCGCGGGAAATCACCGTCGCGGCCAAGCTCGGCACGCCCGACCCCAACATGAATCCGCGCTTGCGCGCGGCCATCATCGCGGCGCGCCAGGAGAACATGCCAAAGGACAATATCGAGCGCGCCGTCAAGAAGGCGCTCGGCAATGAGGGCGAGAACTATGACGAGATCCGCTACGAGGGCTATGGCCCCGGCGGCGTCGCCGTGATCGTCGAGGCGCTGACCGACAACCGCAACCGCGCCGCCTCCGACATCCGTTCCTTCTTCACCAAGTCCGGCGGCAATCTCGGCGAAACCGGCTCGGTCTCCTTCATGTTCGACCGCACCGGCATCATCGAATATGACCGCAGCGTCGCCGATGACGATTCGGTGCTCGATGCCGCGATCGAGGCCGGCGCTGACGACGTCATCTCCGGCGAAGGCGGCCACGAGATCTACGCCTCGACCGAAAGCTATCGCGACGTTGCCAAGGCGCTGGAGGCCAAGTTCGGCGAGCCGCGCAAGGCCGCGCTGATCTGGAAGCCGCAGAACACGGTCGCAGTCGACGACGAGACCGGCGAGAAGCTGTTGAAGCTGATGGACCTGCTCAACGACCACGACGACGTCCAGAACGTCTACGCCAATTTCGAGGTGTCGGACGCGCTGGTCGCCAAGATGGGCGGGTAGGGGCGTTCGGAGGAGGTGAAGAGCCCCACTTCCCCTGTTACTTCCGTTCCGTTTCTGTTTCGCTCCGTCCGGCCAGCCGCTATCACTGGCGCATGACCGCGCTCCCGATTCGCGTCCCCGTTCGCATCATCGGCATCGATCCCGGCCTGCGCCGCACCGGCTGGGGCGTGATCGAGGCCGACGGCAACCGCCTGATCTATGTGGCCTGCGGCTCGGTGGAACCGCCGGACGATTTGCCGCTGGCGAGCCGTTTGCTCGCGATCCATGAGGGGCTGGCGGCCGTACTCTCCCGGCACGCACCTATGGAAGCCGCGGTCGAGCAGACCTTTGTCAACAAGGACGGCGTCGCGACCCTCAAGCTCGGGCAGGCCCGTGGCGTCGCCATGCTGGCGCCCGCCATGTTCGGCATCAGTGTCGCCGAATACGCGCCGAACCAGGTCAAGAAGACGGTGGTCGGTGCCGGCCATGCCGACAAGCAGCAGATCGCGATGATGCTGAAGATCTTGCTGCCCAAGGCCGAGCCGCCATCGGCGGATGCCACCGACGCGCTCGCCATCGCCATCACCCACGCCCATCATCGCCAGAGCACCGCGCTGCGGCTGAAAGTGGTCGGGATATGATCGGCAAGCTCAAGGGCCTGATCGATTCCTACGGCGAGGATTATGTCATCCTCGACGTCGGTGGCGTCGGCTATCAGGTGCACTGTTCGGCGCGGACGTTGCAGCATCTGCCATCGCCGGGCGAAGCGGCCGTGCTGTCGATCGAGACCTATGTCCGCGAGGATCAAATCAAACTGTTCGGCTTCCGCACCGATCAGGAGCGGGAATGGTTTCGCCTGCTCCAGACCGTGCAGGGCGTCGGCGCCAAGGTCGCGCTTGCGGTGCTCGGCACGCTGGCGCCGGCCGATCTCGCCAATGCGATCGCGCTGCGCGACAAGGCCGCGGTGGCGCGCACGCCCGGCGTCGGTCCCAAGGTCGCCGAGCGTATCGTCACAGAATTGAAGGACAAGGCGCCGGCCTTTGCCAATGTCGATCCGGCCGTCGTTCATCTCGCCGGCGCCGTCGACGACCAGCGCGCGCCGCGCCCCGTCGCGGACGCGATCTCTGCGCTGGTCAATCTCGGCTATGGCCAGCCGCAGGCCGCCGCGGCGATTGCGTCGGCCTCGCGCAGCGCCGGTGAGAATGCCGAGACGGCGCAATTGATCCGGCTTGGCCTGAAGGAACTGGCGAAATAGGCTATGTTCGCCGCAGAGCTGATCAGGACTATATCTCACGCATGCTGACCAAGAAGGACAAGGAGTTGATTGCCGCCGCGACCGATGCAATCAGCCAGCGTTACCGCAACGACTGGCAGGAGGTGGGGGCGGCGATGCGCACCCGTGATGGCCGCATCGTGACTGGCGTCAATATCGATGCCTATATCGGCCGCAACGCCATCTGCGCCGAAGCGATCGCGATCGGGCGGGCGATCACCGAGACCGGCGATCACGGCATCGAGAGCATCGTCGCCGTGCGCCATCCGAAACCCGGCGAGCCCGGCGACATTGCCGTCGTCTCGCCCTGCGGCACCTGCCGCGAGCTGATCCATGATTACGATGCCAAGGCGAAGGTGATCGTGCCCAACAATGGCCGCGCGCCCAAGGTGGTCACGATCGGCGAGTTGCTGCCGAACAAGTACCGCAGAGGCAACGAGTGAACACGCCGCCCCGCATGGTTTCGCCCGAGCGCCGCAGCGACGATGTCGGCGACACCGCGCTGCGGCCGCAATCGCTGTCCGATTTCGTCGGCCAGCAGCAGGCGCGCAAGAATCTCTCGATCTTCATCGAGGCGGCACGCAAGCGCGGCGAGGCGCTGGACCACGTGCTGTTCGTCGGTCCCCCCGGTCTCGGCAAGACCACGCTGGCCCAGATCGTGGCGAAAGAGCTCGGCGTCGGCTTTCGCGCCACGTCGGGTCCAGTCATTGCCAAGGCCGGCGATCTTGCCGCGCTCCTGACCAATCTCGAAGAGCGCGACGTGCTCTTCATCGACGAAATCCACCGCCTCAGTCCGGCGGTCGAAGAGGTGCTCTATCCCGCGATGGAGGACTTTCAGCTCGATCTCATCATCGGCGAGGGCCCTGCGGCGCGCTCGGTCAAGATCGAGCTGTCGAAATTCACCCTGGTCGGCGCCACAACGCGTGCCGGCCTCCTCACCAATCCCCTGCGCGATCGCTTCGGCATTCCGATCCGGCTCAATTTCTATACCATCGAAGAACTCGAGAGCATCGTCACCCGCGGCGCGCGCGTGCTCAATGTCGGCATGAGCGCGGACGGCGCCAACGAGATCGCGCGCCGCGCCCGCGGCACGCCGCGCATCGCCGGCCGCCTGCTGCGTCGCGTGCGCGATTTCGCCTCGGCTGCGAACGCCGACAAGATCGACCGCAAGATCGCCGACCACGCCTTGAGCGCGCTCGAGGTCGATGCCGCTGGCCTCGACGCCATGGACCGTCGCTATCTGTCGACCATCGCGCAAAACTATGGCGGCGGCCCGGTCGGCGTCGAGACCATGGCCGCCGCGCTGTCGGAGCCGCGCGATGCGATCGAGGACATCATCGAGCCCTATCTGATCCAGTGCGGCTATCTCCAGCGCACCCCGCGCGGCCGCCTGCTCACCTCGCACGCCTTCCGGCATCTTGGCATCGCCGAACCCTCGCGCGATGCGGCGCAGTTCGGCCTGTTCGGGACCGACGAAAGCGACGATTGATCGCAAATGCGGCGATCCTGTTGTCATGAACTTCCGGTAACCTCTTTGCAGATGATCTGCACAAGCGCACCCCAATTCCGCTCCATTCGGGCCGCATCACGGAAGCGCATCACGATCGGGCTTCCATGATTTCTCGGCGTCATCTCATCCGTTCCATCGGTGGTCTTTCCGCCCTCGGCATCTCGACCGCCGCCTATGGCGTCGGCGTCGAGCCGATGCGGCTCCGCGTCACCCGCTACCATCCGACCCCGCAGCAATGGCCGGCGGATTTCCCGTTGAAGATCGCGGTGATCGCCGACATCCATGCCTGCGATCCCTGGATGTCGCTGGCGCGGATCGAGACGATCGTCGACCGCACCAACGCGCTGAATGCCGACCTCATCGTGCTGCTCGGCGATTATGTCGCCGCCGTTCACCAGGTCGCGCGGATCATTCCGTCGAGTGAATGGGCCAGGGTGCTGGCCGGCCTCAAGGCGCCGCTCGGCGTTCATGCCGTCATGGGCAATCACGATTATTGGGAAGACAGGGCCGTGCAGCGGGCCGGGCATGGGCCGACCATCGCTCATCGCGCGCTGGAAGCGGCCGGCATTCCCGTCTACGAGAACGACGCGATGCGCCTTACCAAGGACGGCCGTTCCTTTTGGCTCGCCGGCCTCGGCGACCAGCTCGCCTACATGCCGGCGCAGCGCTTCCGTAGCACGGCCCGCTTCGGTGCCGACGACCTCACGGCAACGCTGGCCAAGATCACCGACAACGCGCCGGTCATCCTGCTCGCGCATGAGCCCAACATCGCGTGGCGCGTGCCGGCGCGCGTCGCGTTGCAGCTGTCTGGCCACACCCATGGCGGCCAGGTTCGCCTGCTCGGCTGGTCGCCGGCCGTTCGGGGCCCGAATGCCGGGCAGCTCGCCTATGGTCATGTCAGGCTGAAATGCGACGTCATCATCTCCGGCGGCCTCGGTTGCAGCATCGTCCCGGTCCGCCTCGGCGTGCCGCCGGAGATCGTCGAGGTGACGCTGGGGCGGCGGCCGGTGGTCGTGTAAAGCATGGAATTCTACATCAAATGATGCCATATTTGATGTAGAGGTATTGCCATGAGAACCACGATCGCGATCGACGACGAGCTCTTTGCCAAGGCGCAGGAGTTCGCTGGTGTCAGTGAAAAGTCGGCTGTTGTCAGGGAAGCTTTGAAGGCCTTCGTCGAACGAGAGGCCGCGCGCCGTCTCGCACGGATGGGAGGTACCGAACCCAAGGTTAAGGCTCCGCCGCGTCGCCGACCCAAATGAAAGTCCTGGCGGATACGTCGATCTGGGTCGACCACCTCCGCCGCGCGGATGAGCGGCTGGCTGGTCTCCTCAATCACGGGGATATCGTCATTCATCCGTTCGTGATCGGGGAATTGCTTCTAGGGGGCGTGCCCAAGGGCTCCGATATGCTTGACGATCTGAACACTCTCCCCAGGGCGACGGTCGCAGGCAATGACGAAGTCCTGGAGTTCATCGTCAAACGAAGGCTAACCGGGTTGGGCATCGGATACGTCGATGCGCACTTGCTGGCGTCGACGATTTTGACGGCCGAGGCCTCAATCTGGACACGCGATAAGCGGTTGCTTGCGGCGGCTCGGTCGCTGAACCTGGCTGCCGATATCCAATGAGTACCTCGATGGCCCATCTCGACGGCGAGATCCGCCACGGCCGCCACCACATGCAGGTCCGCGTCTATTACGAGGACACGGATTTCTCCGGCATCGTCTATCACGCCAATTATCTGCGCTACATGGAGCGCGGGCGCACCAATCATCTGCGGCTGATGGGCGCCGAGCAGCAGGCGCTGTTCGAGCAGGTCGAGACCGAAGGCGCCGGCTTCGCCTTCGTGGTCCGCTCGATGCACCTCGATTTCCTTAAGCCCGCGCGGATGGACGACGTGCTCGACATCGTGACCTGGCCGGTCGCGGTGAAGGGTGCCTCCATCATGCTGGCGCAGGAGGTGCGGCGAGCCGAGGACGTCCTGGTCAAGGCCGAGGTGCGCGTCGCCTTCATCAGCGGCGGCCGGGCGCAACCGATCCCGAAATCGATCCGCGTGCTGATGAAGGCCGATCTGATTTCCTGATCGCCCGATAGGCGATGGCCACTCGACTCCGTGGCGCGCAGGGATAGATTTACGGCCCCCGCCAACCGATGAGGCCGTCATGTCGCGCCCACCGCTTCCGCCCTTCACGAGAGAGACTGCCGCGCAAAAGGCCCGCATGGCCGAGGACGCCTGGAATTCGCGCGATCCGGTGCGCGTCTCGCTCGCCTATACCGAAGACAGCCGCTGGCGGAATCGTTCCGAGGTGTTCCATGGCCGCGAAGCCATCGTCGCATTCCTCACCCGGAAATGGGAGAAGGAGCAGGACTACCGCCTGATCAAGGACCTCTGGGCCTTCGACGGCAACCGCATCGCGGTCCGCTTCCAGTACGAATGGCATGATGGAAACGGCCAATGGTATCGCTCCTACGGTAACGAGCAGTGGGAGTTCGACGAGCACGGGCTGATGCGGCGGCGTGAAGCGTCGATCAACGACATCATGATTGCGGAGAAGGACCGGCGGTTTCACTGGCCTGCGCCGGGGCCGCGGCCGGCGGATGTGGCGGGGCTGGGGACCGCGCCGTTCTGAAATGCTTCCTCTCCCTCTTCCCGCAAGTGGGGCGAGGTGAACTCAGCGCTTCGCCAGAAACCGCGTAATCGCTCCACCCAACCTCGCGCTGTCCAGCGGCTCCGCCAGCGAAGCCTTCGCCGTGGCAACGACATCATGCGGCGCCTTGCCGTCGCGCAGCTCGCAGCACACTTGAGCAAACTCGACGTCGAACTCCGGATGCGGCTGCACCGACATCGTGGTGCCATTGGCGTAGAGCAGGCCGGCATGCGGGGTGAAGTCGGACGACAGGATTGTCTGCGCGTCGCTTGGCGCTTCGATCACCTGGTCCTGATGCGAGCAGGCGATGGCGACCTCCTGGCCGTCTATGACACCGTTGTCCGGCGCGACACGATAGACATGTCGTCCGATTCCCCACCCCTTGTCCGATTTGCGCACGGTGCCGCCGAGCGCCTGCGCGATCAGCTGGTGGCCGAAGCAGACGCCGACCATCGGCGTGCTGTTCGCATGCGCGGTGCGCACGAAATCCTCAAGCGGTGCGATCCAGTCGAGCCCGTCATAGACACCGGCCGCTGCCCCCGTGATCAGGATGGCCTCGACCTTGTCCGGATCGGGCAGCGCATCGCCATTGGGGATGCTGACGACCTCGACCTCGGCTGACGGGTCTTCGGCGCGGACCATGCGCTCGAACATGTCCGGGAACGAGCCGTGGCGCTCGCGATGCTTTTGCGGGACCAGGCCCGTCTCGATGATGGTGATGCATGCCATGCGTTGTCGCCTGAAATGTGCCGTCAATTGGTTGGTTGCGCGAGCTGCGTGCTCTTCTTGCGGACCTCGCCGAGAAAGGCTTTGGCGAGGCGCGACAGCGGCTCGGCCTCCGACCACAACATATAGGCGACTGCATGCGTCGTCGGCGTGAACGGCCGCACGACGAGGCCGTGGCCGCCATTCTGCCGCGGCGAGAACGGATCGACCACCGCGGCGCCGACGCCGGCGGCCGCGAGCACGCAGGCCGTGTTGCAATAACGCACTTCGACGGTCGGCTGGAACGGCGCGCCTGCACGCGCAAAACTGTCGCGCACGGCCTCACCCAGCCGCGTGCCGCGCTCGAGCCCGATGAAGGGGAGGCCGGAGAGGTCCGAGGCCGAGATGACAGGACGGTCGGCGAGCGGATGCTGCGGCGGCAACACGCAGACCATCTCACCGGTGTGCACGACCTCATGCGCGATGCCGGGATGATGCGTCAGCCCGAGCGCGAAGCCGAGCTCGGCGACATGGCTGAGCACGCCCTCGATGATGCCCTCGTAGCGCCGCACGTCGAAGAACACACGCGTCTCCGGGCGGCGGCGCAGGAAGCCCGACAGCGCGGACGGGATGATGCTGTAGGCGAGCGGCGGTGTCGCCACGATCGCGAGATGGCCGGAGCGGTTCTCGCGCAGATCGCGCACGCGGTTCTCCAGCTTGGCGTGCAGCGCGAAGATCGCCTCGCTCTCCTTGTAGAGCGCCATCGCTTCCGCGGTCGGAAACAGCCGGTTGTTGACGCGCTCGAACAGCGCAAAGCCCGCCTGCGCCTCCATCGTCTTCAGCGCATTGCTGACCGCAGGCTGCGACAGCGCGAGCTCGTCGGCCGCCGCCACCGTGGTGCGGTGGCGGATGACGGCACGCAGGATCTCGAGCTGGCGCAGGTTCATATCACTGCCGATTATACTCCGGGCCAAAACATCATAGCACGGCGAATTGCTTTTGCAGCCCCGCTTACGCCTAATGCCTTCGGATTTGCTCGCTGGATCAAAGGGTTCACCGCCCATTGAGGCAGCATTGCGCACAGATTGGAGGCAATCTTGGTTCGTGTCCTTCGCGCCGCCGCAGCCCAGATGGGGCCGACGCAAAAAGCCGATACCCGCGAGCATACGCTCAAGCGGATGCTCGACATGCTCGAGGAAGCAGCCAGCCGCGGCGCCAGCCTGGTGGTGTTTCCGGAGCTTGCTTTCACCACCTTCTTTCCGCGCTGGCTTTTGGAAGGCGATGCGCTCGATCAGTATTTCGAGCACGGCATGCCGAACCCGGCCGTGGCAAGGCTGTTCGATCGTGCGCGGGCGCTGCGCGTCGGCTTCTATGTCGGCTATGCCGAGATGACGCCGGACGGCCGCCGCTACAATTGCGCCATCCTGGTCGATCGCGACGGCGAGATTCTCGGCCGCTATCGCAAGGTTCACCTGCCGGGTTCGGTCGAGCCGCGCGCCGGCGCCCGTTACCAGCAGCTCGAAAAGCGCTATTTCGAATATGGCGATCTCGGCTTTCCGGCCTTCCGTGCCGGCTCGGCCTGGGCGCATGCGATCATGGGCATGATGATCTGCAACGATCGCCGCTGGCCGGAATCCTGGCGCGTGCTCGGCCTGCAGGGCGTCGAGCTCGTCTGCATCGGCTACAATTCGGCGGCCTATGATCCGAATGGCGGCACGACGGAAGACGGGGCGCTCCGCACTTTCCACTCGACGCTGGTGACGCAGGCCAATGCTTACATGAATGCGACCTGGGCGATTTCGGTCGCCAAGGCCGGCGACGAGGACGGCTCGGGCCTGATCGGCGGCTCCTGCATCGTCGATCCCAATGGCTGCGTCGTCGCGCAGGCCGCAACGCTGACCGACGAGGTGATCGTCGCCGACGTCGATCTCGACCTCTGCCGCCAGGGCAAGGACAAGATGTTCAATTTCGCCGCCCACCGGCGGCCGGAGCAGTACCGGGTGATCACCGAGCGCGCCGGGGTGATCGAGCCGGCCGTGCTAGACGCGGACTAAGTGGCACGGTGCTGGCAACGGAAAAGGTTGGCAAAGGAGCTGACATGACACGCCTCTCGCTTTCTCTCGGATTTGCAGCGTTCGCTGCCATCGCTTCCGCACAGGCCGCCGAGCTCCCGGCGGAGATCAAGCAGGCGGGGGCGCTGAAACTCACGGTCAACTCGACCTACGCGCCGATGGAATATCGCGATCCCGCGAGCAACGAATTGGTCGGACTCGACATCGATCTTGCCAATGAGCTCGCCAAGCGGCTCGGCGGCCTCAAGATCGTCTGGAGCGAGACGCCGTTCGCCGAGCTGATCCCTTCGCTCCAGACCAAGCGTGCCGATTTCATCATCTCCGGCATCTCCGATCGCGCCTCGCGGCGGGAGACGGCCGATTTCGTCGATTATCTGACAACCGGGCCACAGTTCTTCGTGATGGCGGAGAGTGAAGCGAAGACTGCTGCCGATCTCTGCGGCAAGAAGGTCGGCACCACCCGCAGCACCAGCTTCCCGGTCGAGATCGAGAAGTGGAGCAAGCAGAATTGCGAGGCGGCCGGTAAGCCGGCCATTCAATACGTGCCGGGCGAGAACTCCATCGACGTCCGCAACCAGCTCAAGCAGGGCCGCATCGACGCCGCCGTGCAGGGTAGCGAGACGCTGCCTTACGCGCAGACACAGGAGCCCGGCAAATACCGCGTCATCGGCGCGCAGTTGACCATCGGCTATCAGGGCATCATGTTCCGCAAGGATGACGCGGCGCTTCGCGAGGTGGTGACCGAAAAGCTGACCGCCATGATCGGCGACGGGGCCTACAAGGCTATTCTCGACAAATGGGGTCTCGGTGCCAATGCAGTCACCCAGCCCATGCTGAACGCGGCGCCGCAATGAAGCCAGCGCCGGCACTCGCGGAGGGTTTTCCCGATCTGTCGGGAATGCGGATCGCGCGCGAGCCGCACTGGTTTCGCTGGCTCAGCGCGGGCCTGATCGTTCTCGTGCTCGCCGCGATTGCGCGCGCCTTCGCGGGCGGTCAGATCGAATGGTCCTATGTCAGCCGCTTCTTGACTGTGAAGGTAATCCTCGAAGGCATCGTCAACACCATGGTGATGGCGGTGCTGGCGATGGCATTCGGAATCTTCCTCGGCATCGTCGTCGCGATCATGCGGCTGTCGCCCAATCCGGTGCTGAAGACGGTCGCCGCCGGCTACACCTGGCTGTTCCGCGGCACGCCGCTGATCCTGCAATTGCTGTTGTGGTTCAATCTCGCGCTGGTGTTTCCGACCATCGGCATTCCCGGCCTGTGGAGCGCGCGCGCCGTCGACGTCATGACGCCGTTTCTCGCCGCGCTGCTCGGACTCGGCATCAATCAGGGGGCCTATACGTCCGAAGTCATGCGCGCCGGCATGCTCTCGGTCGACATCGGACAATATGAGGCGGCGCAGGCGATCGGCATGGGGCGGCTGCGCGCACTGCGCCGGATCATCCTGCCGCAGGCGATGCGCGTCGTGATCCCGCCGCTCGGCAACGAGTTCATCGGCATGGTCAAGGCGACCTCGCTTGCGAGCGTGATCCAGTATCCGGAAGTGCTGCACAACGCCGAGAACATCTACTACGCCAATTCTCGCGTGATCGAGCTCTTGATCGTGGCCGGCCTCTGGTACCTGCTCGTCGTCTCGATCCTGACGCCGCTCCAGATGCTGCTCGAACGCCGTTTTGCACGCGGCACATTGCGGCTTGCGCGATGACAAAACCCCTCGTCGCGATCCGCTCCGTCAGCAAGAACTTTGGAGAGTTCCAGGCTCTCAAAAACGTCTCGCTCGACGTCTGGCCCGGCGAGGTGATGTGCCTGATCGGCGCCTCAGGCTCCGGCAAGACCACGCTGCTTCGCTGCATCAACCAGCTTACCGCGATCGACAGCGGCGGTATCTGGCTCGACGATGAACTCCTGGGCTTGCGCGAGCAGGGCGGGCGGCTCTATCGGCTGAGCGAGTCGGAGATCGGGCGGCAGCGGCTGAAGACAGGCATGGTGTTCCAGCGCTTCAACCTGTTTCCGCACAAGACGGCGCTCGAGAACATCACCGAAGGCCCGCTCCAGGTGCAGGGCCGCAAATCCGACGAGGTGCGCGCCGAGGCGCTTGAGCTGCTGCGTCGCGTTGGGCTTGCAGCCAAGGCCGAATCCTATCCCGCGCAGCTCTCCGGCGGCCAGCAGCAACGCGTCGCCATTGCGCGCGCGCTCGCGATGAAACCGATGCTGATGCTGTTCGACGAGCCGACCAGCGCACTCGATCCGGAGCTCGTCGGCGAGGTGCTTGCCGTCATGAAGGAGCTGGCGAAGAGCGGCATGACCATGATGGTGGTGACGCACGAGCTCGGCTTTGCCCGCGAGGTCGCCGACCGCGTCGTCTACATGGACCAGGGCGCGATCGTCGAGCAGGGCCGCGCCACGGACGTGTTGGGCGCGCCGAGCGAGGAGCGCACCAAGGCATTTCTTTCGGCTGTGATCTGACATGGGGACGTGCTGATGAAGAGAGTTTTGATCGCTGCGGCGCTGATCGGCACCATGAGTGCGTCGGCTTTGGGTGGCGAGGCTTGGGCGATCGAGCTGCCGGCGGAGATTGCCAAGCGCGGCAGCGTCAAGGTCGCGCTGGTGCCGAACTACCCGCCGATGGAGTTCCGCGATCCCGCCACCAACGCGCTGTCCGGCTTCGACATCGATCTCGGTGAAGCGATTGGCCGCAAGCTCGGCGTCAAGATCGAATGGCAGGAGACGAGCTTCGACCAGTTCATGCCGTCGATCTCGACCGGCCGTGTCGATGCGATCCTGTCGGGCTTCACCGACTACGCCAGCCGGCACGAGACCGCGTCTTTCGTCGACTATCTCAAGAGCGGCCCGCGCTTCTTCGTGCAGCAATCGCGCGCGGCCGAGTTCAAGGACATGGCCGCGCTCTGCGGCAAGAAGGTCGGCGCCAGCCGCCGCACCAAATTTCCGGGCGAGATCGCGGCGTGGAGCGAGAAGAATTGCGCCAGTAATCAGATTCAGTTCGTCGGAACCGACGGCTCGGCCGATGCCCGCACCCAGCTCAAGCAGGGCCGGATCGATGCCGCCGTCCAGGGCAACGAGACGCTGCCTTATATCATGGACCTCGAGCCCGGCGCGTACATGCCGGTCGGCGACCCCATCTCCTCGCAATTCACCGGCATCGCCATTCCGGTCAAGGAAACGGCGCTTCAGCAGGCGATGCTGGAGGCGGTCGATGCGCTGATCGCCGACGGCACCTACAAGACCCTGCTTGCCAAGTGGAAACTGACCGACAACGCAATCGAAAGGCAGCCATCAATGCTGGACAGTAAGGCCCTCCAGAGCATCCCGCTCACCCCAGCCAACACGGCGGATCCCGCGCCGGAATATCCCTGGCCCGAGCCGTACACTTCGGCGATGTTCCTGTCGTTCGACGTCGACGCCGAGAGCGCGTGGACCAGCAAGGACGCGGTGCACGCGCAGCGGCTCATCACCATGAGCTATGGCGGCTATGAGGCGCGCGTCGGCACGCCGAAGCTCCTGGAGCTGCTCGACCGGCTCGACCTCAAGGCGACCTTCTTTGTCACGGGATGGTCGGTCGATGCGCATCCGGCGATGGCGGAATCCATCCTCAAGGCCGGCCACGAGATCGGCCATCACGGCTATCACCATCTCTTGCCCGATCCCGGCGATCCCTGGATCGAGGAGGAGCTGGAACGCGGCTTCGAGGCTCTGAAGCGCCGGCTCGGCGTCAGGCCGATCGGATATCGCGCGCCCTATGGCGAGTTCACCGAGGAGCTGCGCGTCGCGCTGGTGCGCCACGGCATCGTCTACACATCTTCTTTCCGCGATGATGTGCGGCCATACCGACATCGCCTCGCCGACGGCAAACCCGGCACGATCGAGCTGCCCGTGACTGCGAGCTATGACGACTGGATGCACGGCCTCTCCGCGCGCTTCAGCCCGCGCTCGATCTTCCCCAAGGAGCATGTGCTGTCGCTGTGGAAGGACGAGCTCGACGAAGTGCGCGACTGGGGCGCGATGGTGACGACCGTGCTGCATCCGCAGTGCAGCGGCCGTCCGATGCGGCTGCGTCTGCTGCGTGAGTTCCTGACCTACGCAAAGTCGTGTCCGGATGTCTGGATCACCACCGGCGAGAAGATCGCGCAAAACTTCCTGCGCCACGAGGCCGGTAACCGCTGAGTGCCACCATGACCCGCATCCTCGTCATCAACCCCAACTCCTCCGCGTCCGTGACGGCGGCGATCGACGACGCGGTTGCGCCGCTGCGCATCGCCGGCGGACCTGACATCGAGGTGGTCGGCCTTGCCGAGGGACCGCCAAGCATCAGCTCGCAGCGGGATGCCGATAGTGTGGTCATGCCGCTATTGAACCGCGTGTCGCGCGACAATGCCGATGCTTTCGTGCTCGCCTGTTTCAGCGATCCCGGCCTGCATGCGGTGCGTGAGGCAGCCGATGGTCGTCCGGTGCTGGGCATCGCCGAATGCGGCATCTTTCGCGCGCTGATGCTGGGCGAACGGTTCGGCATCATCGCGCTGTCGCCGTCGAGCATCCGCCGCCAGCAGCGCATGGCGCGGTTGATGGGCGTCGACAGCCGTTATGCCGGCAGCTGGTCGGTCGGCGCGAGTGCGGCGGAAACGGCCGGCGCCGATATCCGCGGCCGGTTGATCGAAGCCGGTCGCGCCCTGGTCACGCAATGCCGCGCCGACGTCGTGGTGATGGGCTGCGCCGGCATGGCGTCGCACCGCGCTGCGATTGCAGATGCGATCGGCGTGCCCGTGGTCGAGCCGGCGCAGCAGGCGGTGGCCGCCGCGATCGGCGCGGTCTTGTTGAACAGGTAAGATCCCTTCAGGAGCCTCTCGCAATGCCTATCTCCCGCCGCTCGCTCCTCAAGGCTGCCGCCGCAGTGCCAGCGCTTTCGCTGCCAGGCATCGTCCGCGCCGAAGTGCAGAGTACGTTGCGCTTCATCCCCGTGATCGATCTCGCTTTCGTCGATCCCATCTATTCCACTGCGCAGGTGTCGCGAAACCACGGCTTCATGGTCTACGACACGCTCTATGGCATGAGCGCCTCGCTCCAGGTCTCGCCGCAGATGCTGTCGGGTCACACCATCTCCGGTGACGGGCTGCAATGGGACCTCAGCTTGCGCGACGGCCTGTTCTGGCACGACGGCGAGCGCGTGCTGGCGCGCGATTGCGTCGCCAGCATCCGGCGCTGGGCCGCGCGCGACGGCTTTGGCGGCGAGCTGATGGCGGCGACCGCCGAACTATCAGCCGCCGACGACCGTACCATCCGCTTCCGTCTCAAGCGCCCGTTCCCGCTGTTGCCGCAAGCGCTCGGCAAGGCCGCGATCAACGCCTGCTTCATGATGCCGGAGCGGCTGGCGAGCCAGGACCCGTTCAAGCCACTGACCGAAGTCATCGGCAGCGGCCCGTTCCGCTATCTCGCCGACGAGCGCGTGCAGGGCGCCCGCAACGCCTATGCCAAATTCGACCGCTACCAGCCCCGCACCGACGGCAAGCCGGATTGGACCGCGGGTCCGAAGATCGTGCACTACGACCGCGTGGTCTGGACCACCACGCCCGATGCCGGCACCGGCGTCGCCGCGCTCCAAACCGGCGAGCAGGACTGGCAGGAGACCACGCCGCATGATCTGTTGCCGATCATCAAGGCCGCCGGCGACATCGAGACGCGGATTCTCGATCCGCGAGGCTACGCCTGCATGCTGCGCCTCAACCACCTCCAACCGCCGTTCGACAATCCCGCGATCCGCCGCGCGCTGCTGGGTGCGATCGACCAGTCCGCCTTCATGACGGCGGTGGCCGGTACCGATCCGGCCTTTCAGGTCTCGCCGATCGGCTATTTCGCCCCTGGCACGCCGATGGCGAGCGATGTCGGTCTCGACGTGTTCCGCGGCCCGCACGACTACGCCAAGGTCAAAGCCGATCTGAAGGCCGCCGGCTACAATGGCGAGAAGATCGTGCTGCTCGTCCCCACCAATTCGCTGGCGCAGAAGCCGCTCGGCGAGATCGCGGTCGACAGCCTGCGCAAGGCCGGCATGAACGTCGAATATGCCGGACTCGATTTCGCCGTGGTGCTGCAACGCCAGCTCAAGAAAGACCCGATCGGGCAGGGTGGCTGGAGTGCTGCGGTCGGCAATTGGCAGGGCATCGACTGGCTCAACCCGGCCGGCAACACCAACATCCGCGGCGAGGGCAAGGTCGCCGGCTGGTATGCGAGCGAGAAGATGGGGCCCTTGCGCAGCCAGTGGCTGGCGGCCTCCGAGCTCGCCGAGCAGCAACGCATCTGCCGCGAGATTCAGGCGCTGGCCTTCGAGGAAATCCCCTATATTCCGATCGGGCTGTACAAGCAGCCGACCGCCTATCGCAAAGCCATCACCGGCATTCTCGATGGCACCGCCGTCTTCTGGAACGTACGCCCCGCATGAGCACCACAGCAATCTTCGGCAGCTATGTGCTGTCACGCAAAAACGGTGCGCAGGATGTCTTGCGCGACCATTGGGTTCTGGTTGAAGGCAAAAAGATCGTGGCAGTCACGCGCGACAAGCCGCGCGCGGACGAGGTCTACGACCGCCCCGGCCGCTTCGTGCTGCCGGGCCTCTTGAACCTGCACAATCACTGCTTCTCCGAGGCAGTCGCGCGCAGCCATAGCGAGGACGGCAACGGCCGCAAGAACAACCAGAGCATCGTCTACACGGTGCTGCTGCCGCTCACCAAGCGCGGCGCGGAAATCCTGTCGGCGGAGGAGCGCCTCGCAGTGGCGCGGCTCGGCATTCTCCAGCTGCTCAAGGGCGGCGCCACCACGGTGATGGAGCCGTTCCGCAATTCGATTCCGGAAATGTTCGACGCCGCGGACGAGATGGGCATCCGCTTCTACGGCGCGCCCTATCTGTTCTCGACCTCCGATGCCAAGGCCGGCGCCGACGGCGTGGTTCGCTATTCCGGCGATGACGGCACCGCCGACATGGCGACCTGGGATGCGCTCTATCAGCGCTGGAACAATCGTGGCGACGGCCGCATCAGCCTCGCCATGAGCCCGCATGCTACCGACACCTGCGGTCCCGATCTCTTGAAGGCCTGCGCCACGCGGGCGCGTGAGCTCGGCGTGCCCATCACGACGCACATGGCGCAGAGCCGCGCGGAGGTCGAGACCATCGGCAAGCGCTATGGCGGCCGCACGCCGGCGGAGTATTTGGACTGGCTCGGCCTGCTCGCGCCCGATCTCATGGCGGCGCACTGCATGTTCAGCAGCGACGAGGATCTCAAGCTGATGGCCGCGCGCGGCATGACCGTCCTGAATTGTCCGCGCGTGTTCGCACGCGCCGGCGTCACTGCGGCTTTCAGCCGCTTCGCCGAGCATGGCGTGCGCACCGTGGTCGGCACCGACGGCTACAACATGGACCTGCTCGGCGAGCTCAACGCGGCCTCGCTGATCTCCAAGGTCACCTCGGCGCGCGCCGATGTCGCGAACTCGCCGGAGCTGATCGAGGCGAACACGGCAGTCGCCGCCGACGTGATCAAGCGGCCCGACCTCGGCCGGATCGAGCCCGGCGCGACCGCAGACCTCACCGTCGTCGATCTCACCCATCCGCACCTCCAGCCGCTGTTCGATCCGCGCCGCGCGTTGATCGCGCTCGCCAACCGCGCCAATATCGATCAGGTCATGGTCGACGGCCGCGTGCTGGTCGATGCCGGCCGCTATCTCGGCGCGGACGAAGCGGCGATCACGGCCGCCGGCACCGCCGCGATCGGCAAGATCTGGGACTTGCCGGAGGCGCAGGCGGCGTTCAACGGCTGATCGCAGCCTCGGGCAGGTCGTCAAATTCGGCGAGTGCCTTGCGCACGGTCTCGACGAAATCCAGCGCCATCGGCGAGGCGCTGCGTTGCGCCGGAAAGACCGCGGAGAATTCGAAGTCGATGCGCGGCCGAAAGCGGCGCGCGACAATGCCGCGGGTGGAAAATTCCTGCGCGGTGAAGGGATCGCAGATGGCGACGCCAAGTCCGGATGACACCATGCCGCACATGATCTCCGACAGTGTGGTCTCGACCCTGAGCACGCGCCGGACATCGTGGCGGTGGAACACCTGGTCGACGAGATGCCGGCTCGACGTTCCCGCCGACAGCGAGATGAAGGTCTCGCCCTCGAAATCGCGCGGCTCCAGCACTTCCCTTTCTGCAAGGCGATGACCGGTCGGTAGCACCGCAACGCGCGCCGGCGCGGGCAGTCTTTGGCTCGGCAAGCCGGAATGCGCGATCGGCACCTCGGCAAAGCCGACGTCGCATTGGTTGTTCAGCACCCAATCGACCACGATCGGCGAGATCACGCCGAAAAAGGCGAGGTTGAGGTTCGGCCGCTCTTTCAAAAAATGCCCGGTGAGCCGCGGCAGATATCCGTTCGAGAGCGCCGGGAGTGCTGCGATCCGCAGCGAGCCGGTGCGGCGGCCGCGGATTTCCTCCGCCGCTGCGGTGATGCGTTCGAGACCGACGAAGGAGCGCTCCACTTCCGTATAAAGCGCCACCGCCGCCGCGGTCGGCACCAGGCCGGTGCCGCGCCGCTCGAACAGCTCCATCTTCAACAGCGCCTGGAGGTCGCGCAGTAACCGGCTGACCGCCGGCTGCGTCACGGTCATCAGCGCCGCCGCCTCGGTCACGCTGCCCGTGAGCATTGTCGCGCGGAAGGCCTCCACCTGCCGCGAATTGATCCGGGCCATGCCCAATTCCATTCATAACATTTAAGCATGCAGAGGATGCCATTATTCATTGGACGACGGAAGCCGGGGTTTGCGATCTTTTTCATCAGGACTGGAGACAGCCCGCTTTTTCGGCAGATTGGAGGGATTCGAACCTCCGGATCGCGCCAAAGCCCGCCGAGCAGGGGCCGGAGCCCTGTCCGTGGAAGGGATTGGCGCGGAAGGAGAAGCGGAAGGCGCCTCAGTCAGGATTTGTCGGCACGTCACCTCATCCCGGTATGGAGATCGGACCACATGAAGACTCTTCGCCTTCTGACAGCGGTCAGTATCGCGGCGCTCGCCGCCACGACGGCCGCCTCGGCCCAGCAGAAAACGCTCTACGTCGCCGGCTATGGCGGCTCGTTCGAGAAGACCATCCGCGACGAGGTGATCCCGAGCTTCGAGAAGGAGAACGGCGTCAAGGTCGAATACGTCGCCGGCAACTCCACCGATACGCTGGCAAAGCTCCAGGCGCAGAAGGGCAACCAGCAGATCGACGTCGCGATCGTCGACGACGGCCCGATGTACCAGGCGATCCAGCTCGGTTTCTGCGGCAAGCTCGACGGTCTGCCGGCCGATCTCTACGACACTGCCCGCTTCAAGGACGATCGCGCGGTCGCGATCGGCATCGTCGCGACCGGGTTGATGTACAACACCAAGGTGTTTGCCGAGAAAGGCTGGGCGCCGCCGACCTCGTGGAACGATTTGAAGGACGCGAAATACGCAAAGCAGCTCGTGATCCCGCCGATCAACAACACCTATGGTCTCGAAGCGCTGGTAATGCTGTCGAAGATGAATGGTGGCGGCGAGGCCAACGTCGATTCTGGCTTCAAGATCTTCAAGGAAGAGATCAATCCAAACGTGCTCGCCTATGAGCCGTCGCCGGGCAAGATGACCGAGCTGTTCCAGTCCGGTCAGGCCGTGATCGCGGTGTGGGGCACCGGCCGCGTGCAGAGTTTTGCCAATACCGGCTTCCCCGTCGACTTCGTCTATCCGAAGGAGGGCGCCGCGACGCTGCTGACGACCGCCTGTCCGGTCACCAAGCCGAACGCCTCGCCGCTCGCCTCCAGCTTCGTCAAGATGCTGCTCGACCCCAAAATCCAGCTCGTGATGCTGAAGGAATACGGCTACGGCCCAGTGCTGAAATCGCTGGTGGTGCCGGCGGAGTTCGGCAAGATGGCCCCGATTGGTGAGCGGGCGGCGAAGCTCTACAATCCGGACTGGACGGTCATTAACGAGAAGCGCGAGGAATGGACCAAGCGCTGGAATCGCGAGGTCGAGCGCTGATCTGATCGTTCGCGGAGACAGCGTCATGGCCTATCTCGAGCTCGATCGGGTCGCCAAACAGTTCGGCGCGCAGACTGTTGTCGATGACTTCAGCCTCGCGGTCGGGAAGGGGGAGTTCATCTCCTTCCTCGGCCCGTCCGGCTGCGGCAAGACCACGACGCTTCAGATGATCGCGGGCTTCCTCGATCCGACGCGCGGCGCGATCCGCCTGGAGGACAAGGATTTGACCGCGATCCATCCTGCCAGGCGCGGGCTCGGCATCGTGTTCCAGAGCTATGCGCTGTTTCCGCACATGACTGCGGCAGAGAACGTCGCCTTTGGTCTGGAGATGCGGAACGTGCCGCGTGCTGATAGAGCCGAGCGCGTTCGCGCCGCGCTCGCGATGGTTGGGCTTGCCGGCTACGAGGACCGCCATCCGCGCCGCATGTCGGGCGGTCAACAACAGCGCGTGGCGCTGGCGCGCGCGCTGGTGATCAAGCCGAGCGTGCTGCTGCTCGACGAGCCGCTGTCGAACCTCGACGCCAAGCTGCGCGAGGAAATGCAGATCGAGCTGCGCCAGATCCAGCGTACCATCGGCACCACCACGATCCTGGTCACCCACGACCAGAACGAGGCGATGTCGCTGTCCGACCGCATCGTGGTGATGAGCCAGGGCAAGATCGAGCAGATCGGCACGCCGCAGCAAACCTATGAGAAGCCGGCCTCGGCCTTCGTCTCGCAGTTTTTGGGCAAGACCAACGATTTTGCCGGGACGATCGATCGGTCTGCGACCCCGGCGCGGCTGGTGGCGGGCTCCTGGAGCGCGCCGGCGCCCGCGGGATTGAGCGGTCGTGTTTCCGTCAGTATTCGTCCCGAAAGAATCGGCTTTGGCGATGCAGGTCTCAGCGCAAAGATCGTCACGCGCATCTTCCAGGGCAATCACTGGCTGTTCCAGTGCGAGAGCGAATGCGGTCCGGCGATCGTGATCCGGCAGAATGACGGGAAGGCGCAGCCGGCCGAAGGCGAGGCCGTTCACCTCACCTGGCAGCCCGAGGACATGAGCGTAAGGGGCGTCGCATGAGCACGGTCGCCGAGGAACGCAGCGCGCGGGCGCCGTGGGCGCTGACGGCGCCCGCCCTGATGCTGTTCGTCGGCGTGCTGCTGATTCCGCTGGCGATGACCGTGATGCTGTCGTTCCACGATTGGGGCCAGTACAAGGGCATTGAGCCCGTCTTCATCCTCAAGAACTGGCGGGAGATCGCGACCGATCCCTATTACGCGGAGATGTTCTGGCGGACATTTCGGATCGCGATCCTGACCACGCTGCTGACAGCCGCGCTCGGCGCGCCTGAAGCCTACGTCCTCAACCGCATGGATGGTCGCTGGAAGAGTTTTTTCCTGCTGGTCATCCTCGGACCGCTGCTGATCTCCGTGGTGGCGCGCACGCTCGGCTGGGCGCTGCTGTTCGGCGGCAACAACGGGCTCGTCAACAAGCTCCTGATGTCGCTTGGCGCGATCCGCTCGCCTATTCCCTTCATGTTCACCGAAACCGGCATGGTGGTCGCGCTCGCGCATGTGATGATGCCGTTCATGGTGCTCTCGGTGTGGGCGGCGTTGCAGCGGCTCGATCCGCAGATCGAGAACGCGGCGATGTCGCTCGGAGCCGGCCCCGTCACCATCATTCGCCGCATCATCATGCCACAGATCATGCCGGGCGTGCTGTCGGGCGCGATCATCGTGTTCTCGCTCTCGGCCAGCGCCTTTGCGACGCCGGCGATCATCGGCGGTCGCCGGCTCAAGGTCGCGGCGACGCTCGCCTATGACGAATTCCTCAACACGTTGAACTGGCCGCTGGGCGCAGCGGTCGCGACGCTGCTGCTGGTCGCGCTGGTGCTGATCGTCGTCGGCAGCAACGCCCTGATCGAGCGGCGCTATGCGGAGGTGTTCCGATGAGACGGAACGGCCCGCTCGCGCTGATCTTCCACACCGTCTTCGTCATCGTCATGGTGGCGCCGATCCTGGTGGTCTGCCTCGTCGCCTTCACGCCTGAAGGTTTTCTGTCGCTGCCGACCAACGGCTTTTCGCTGCGCTGGTTCAGGGCGATCGGCAATTATCCTGAATTCATCCACGCGTTCTGGATAAGCCTCGGCCTCGGCGCGCTGTCGTCGTTCGTGGCGTTGCTGTTCGCGGTGCCGGCGGCGCTGGCGATTGCGCGCTATCGCTTCCGCGGCCGTGATGCGCTGGCGGCGCTGTTCCTGTCGCCGCTGATGATTCCGCATGTCGTGCTCGGCATCGCCTTCCTGCGCTTCTTCACCTCGGCTGGCCTCGGTGGAAGTTTTGCTGCGTTGATCATCGCCCACGTCATCATCGTGTTTCCGTTCGCGTTGCGGCTGACGCTGGCGGCGGCGACCGGCATGGACCTCTCGGTCGAGATGGCCGCGGTCTCGCTCGGCGCCGGCGGCTGGACGCTGTTCCGCCGCGTGACCTTGCCGCTGATCCTGCCCGGCGTCATCAGCGGCTGGGCGCTCGCCTTCATCCAGTCCTTCGACGATCTCACCATGACCGTCTTCCTTGCTGCACCCGGCACCGAGACGCTGCCGGTGCGCATGTTCCTCTACATCCAGGACAACATCGATCCGCTGGTGACGTCGGTCTCGGCCTGCGTGATCGCAATCACCATCACCGCCCTCATTCTGCTCGATCGCGTCTACGGGCTCGACCGTGTGCTCGCCGGCAAGGACGATGCGGGACGATAGGAGAATCCATGCGAACTGAATACGACGTCGCCGTGGTCGGCGGCGGATTGCTCGGCTCCGCCATTGCCTGGGGCCTCGGCCGCCTCGGCAAGAGCGTGGCCGTGCTCGACGAAGGCGACATCGCCAAACGCGCCTCGCGCGCGAATTTTGCGCTGGTCTGGGTGCAGAGCAAAGGGCTCGGCATGCCGGCCTACACGGTCTGGACCGTGCGGGCCTCGCACGCGTGGCGTCGGCTTGCTTCGGAGCTGAAGCAACAGACCGGCCTCGATGTCGCGCTCCAGCAGAATGGCGGCTTTCATCTGACGCTTGGCGAGGACGAATTCGGCCAGCGCACCGAGCTGGTCAAACGCATGCACAACCAGGTCGGTGCGGCCGACTACAAGATGGAGATGTTCTCCGCATCCGAGGTGAAGAAGTCGTTGCCGCTGATCGGGCCGGAAGTCTCCGGCGGCAGCTATTGCCCGCTTGACGGCCACGTCAATTCGCTCCGCACGTTTCGCGCGTTCCACACTGGCTTCAAGGCATTCGGCATCGACTATTTCCCGGAGCGTCCGGTCTCGGCGATCAGCAAGGACGGCGGCGAATTCCGCCTGACCACGCCGAAAGGCGAGTTGCGCGCCGCCAAGATCGTGCTGGCCGCCGGCAATGCCAACCAGACGCTGGCGCCGATGGTCGGCCTCTACGCGCCGATGGGGCCGACCCGCGGCCAGATCGTGGTGACCGAGCGCACCATGCCGTTCCTGCCGCATCCGCTGACCACGATCCGCCAGACCGACGAGGGCACGGTGATGATCGGCGACAGCAAGGAAGACGAGCTCGACGATCGCGCGCTGAAGCATTCGATCAGCGCGGTGATGACCGATCGTGCCCAGCGGATGTTTCCGCATCTGTCGCGGCTCAATGTGGTCAGGAGCTGGGCCGGGATCCGCGTCATGCCGCAGGACGGCTTTCCGATCTACGACCAGTCGGAGACGCATCCGGGCGCCTTCGTCGCCTGCTGCCATTCCGGTGTCACGCTCGCCTCCAACCACGCCTTCGAGATCGCGCGCATGGTAGCGCAGGGCGCGCTCGAGCCCGAGCTGGTCGGCGCATTCTCGGCCAGCCGCTTCGGCGGCGCAGGCGCTGCGAACAACAGCGGCTATTAGAGATTCTTAAGGAGCCAAGAGGCATCCCATGTTCAAGAGATCCGAACAGGACAAGCGACCGCAGGTCCAGATTTTCGTCGATGGCGTTGCCGTCGCGGCGCGCCAGGGCGACACGGTGTCCGCTGCGCTGCTGGCATCCAGTCAAGACGTACGGCGCTCGACCGCGGTGAGCGGCGCGCCGCGACTGCCCTATTGCATGATGGGCGTGTGTTTCGACTGCCTCGTCACCATCGACGGCATCGGCAACAGACAAGGCTGCCTCGTGCCCGTTGCCGAAGGCATGCAGATCGAGATCCAGAAGGGCAAGCGGGAGATCGGACGATGACTGTGGCTCCCATGCGCGAAGACTACGACGTCGTGGTGATCGGCGCCGGCCCCGCGGGCCTCGCTGCCGCCGCGACCTCCGCGGAGGCAGGTCTCTCGACGCTGCTGCTCGACGAGAATATCGGTCCCGGTGGCCAGGTGTTTCGCGCGATCTGCTCGACGCCTGTGACTGAGCGCAGCCAACTCGGCGCCGATTATTGGGTCGGTGCAGATCTCGTGCAGTCGCTGCGTGTGAGCAATGCTGAGGTCATCCATCGTGCCACGGTCTGGAGCCTCGACCGCAATCTCGAGATTGCCGTCTCCATCGGCGGCGCCTCCGCCTTCGTCAAGGCCAAGCGCGTGATCCTCGCGACCGGCGCGCTGGAGCGGCCGTTCCCGATTCCCGGTTGGACCTTGCCGGGCGTGATGACCGCGGGCGCGGCGCAGACCATGCTGAAATCGTCGGCGCTGGTCCCTGACGGCCGCACGGTGATCGCGGGGCAGGGACCCTTGCTCTGGCTGCTCGCCGCACAGATCCTGCGCCTCGGTGGCCGCATCGACCGCATCCTCGATACCACGGAGCGCGGCAATTATTTCGCTGCGCTGCCTCATGCCTTCGCCTTCCTGACCTCGCCCTACTTCACCAAGGGCCTGTCGATGATGCGCGAGGTGAAGGCGAAGGTGCAGTTTGTCTCCGGCGTCACCGAGCTTACAGCAATTGGCGACGGCCAGCTCGCTAACGTGAGCTATGTCGCTGGCGGCAAGCGCGAGACCATTCCCGTTGATCTCCTGCTGCTGCATCAGGGCGTCGTGCCCAATGTCAATCTGGCGATGTCGGCAGGTGTCGAGCATCGTTGGGACGATCTGCAATTGTGCTGGTCGCCTGTGCTGGATGCGAGCGGCAATTCGTCGGTCGCCGGCATTTCGATCGCCGGCGATGGTGCGGGCATCGGCGGTGCAAATGCCGCGGTGGTGCGTGGCCGCATCGCGGCGCGCGCCGCAGTGGAGGCGCTGGCGCCCGCAGCTGCTGCGAAGCTACCGGAAATGGCAAATCTCCGTATCGATCACGCCAAAGCTGAACGCGGTCGAGTGTTCCTCGACACGCTGTTCCGGCCCGCGCCGCAGTTCCGCGTTCCCTCGGGCGACACCATCGTCTGTCGTTGCGAAGAGGTCACCGCAAGGGACGTTCTCGATTCCGTCGCGATCGGCGCGACCGGGCCGAACCAGCTCAAGGCTTATCGCCGCACCGGCATGGGCCCATGCCAGGGCCGCCTCTGCGGCCTCACCGTCACTGAGCTGATGGCGCAGGCGCGCGGCAAGAGTCCGCAGGAGATCGGCTACTACCGGCTGCGCGCGCCGGTGAAGCCGATCACGCTTGCCGAGCTCGCCGCCGTTCCGAAGAGCGAGGCCGACGTCAAGGCCGTGGTGCGCGGATGAGCAAAAACGTGGATGCGATCGTCATTGGCGGCGGCATCCACGGATGCTCGACCACGCTGCATCTTCGCCTTGCCGGCCTGAAGCCGGTGCTGATCGAGAAGGACTATGCCGGCCGACACGCCTCCGGCGTCAATGCCGGCGGTGTTCGCCAGCTCGCGCGGCATATCCCGGAGATCCCGCTCTCGATTCGCTCGATGGGAATCTGGGAGAAGATTTCGGACCTTCTCGACGACGATTGCAGTTTTGAGAGCTACGGCCAGGTGCTGGTCGCGGAGAACGAGGACGAGCTCGCGGTCTGCCGCGCGCGTGTCGCCGAGCTTAACGCGCTCGGCTTCACCCATGAAGAGCTGATCGACGCGGCCGAGCTGCGGCGGTTGGTGCCGGCGGTCGCCGAGACGTGTCCGGGCGGCGTGGTCTCGCGCCGCGATGGCGCGGCCAATCCTGCGCAGACGACGACGGCATTCCGGCGAAAAGCGCAACAGCTCGGCGCGACCGTGCGCGAAGGCGTGGCCGCCAGCAATATCCGATACAGCGACGGTCTCTGGCATGTCGATGTCGGGACCGAGACCTACGCCGCGCCGGTGCTCGTCAATGCCGCGGGCGCGTGGGGCGGCAAGATCGCGGCTGATCTCGGCGAGCCCGTTCCGGTCGAGACCGTGGCGCCGATGCTGATGATCACCTCGCGCGTGCCCCACTTCATCGATCCAGTCGTGATCCTGCGCGGGCGAAAGCTCTCCTTCAAGCAGTTCAAGAACGGCACGGTGCTGATCGGCGGCGGTCATCTGGCAACGCCCTATCAGGACCGCAACGAGACGGTCCTGGACTGGAAGAGCCTTGCCATCAGCGCTCGTACCGTGTTCGAGCTGTTTCCCGTCATGCGCGATGCGACGATCATGCGGGCCTGGGCCGGCATCGAAGCCAAGATGAAGGACGACATCCCCGTGTTCGGTCCCAGCAGCCGGCACAAGGGGCTCTATCACCAGTTCGGCTTCTCGCTGCACGGCTTTCAGCTCGGCCCCGGCGCCGGCGCCGTGATGGCGGAGCTGATCGTCAATGGCGGCACCCAGACCCGCGTCAGCGATCTCGGCATCGACCGCTTCAGCCACTAGAAACATGACGAAGATGTAATGGTCCGGACCTGCTGCGACGCTTTGACGCGCGGCCGTTTCCGTTTATCAGGAGAGGACTTGGCTGGAATGCCCAATGTCCTCGCAGACCAATAACAAAAAGCTGGCGATCAAATTTCGCTGCCCTAAGGAGCTGGAAGGACTGCTGCCGCAGCCGGTCCCGGCCAATCTCGGCGTTCCCGACTGGCTCAAGGCGATGCCGACGACGGCTTTCAGTGCCCTCAACCAGCAGGACGACGAGACCATCAAGCGCTGCCCGCCGTTCATCGATGCGATGACCTGTGGCTTCCTGATCCCGTTGATCTGCGATCTCAAGGTCGAGGATGGCGAGATCGTCTGGGACAACGACATCCCGCCGGGTGGGGAGATCGACTTTCCCCGCTCGCCGATCAGCTTTCACGATCAGGGCCAGCTCACGGGCTCGCCGCTGTTCGAAGCCGATCGCTTCGTCATCAAGTTTCACAATCTCTGGACCATCGAGGCGCCGGAAGGCTATGCGCTGTTCTTTACCCATCCGGTCAACCGCTTCGATCTGCCGTTCACGACGCTGAGCGGCCTCGTCGATTGCGACCGCTATCGCGACAGCTGGATCCACTTTCCGGCACACTGGCACAACACGGGCTTTCGCGGCGTGTTGCCCAAGGGCACGCCGATCGCCCAGTGCATTCCGGTCAAGCGTGAGGACTGGACACGGCAAACCTCCGCCTTCACCGAGGACGAAGCGCAGAAGGTTCACGCACTTCGCGCCGCGCTGAAGCGTGAGTCCGGCCTGTATCGGCGGAAATTCAGGGCGTAGCCGCCCGTTCGGGTTCGCGTTCGAGGAATTTCGCCGCCGCACTTGGCCGGAAGAAGAAGCGGCCACGCGACGAGGTGGCCATCGCGAAGGCGGCGCGGCCGAGCATGTGCGGCCGTCCGCGAAGCACCGAGCGCAGCGCGGCCTCGCCACTGGCGCGTTCGCCGATCTCCATCAGGCAGATCGCGAGATTGGCACGCGACAGCGTGTCGTCCGGGCGCAGCCCGAGCGCGTGACGGTAGGTGTCGGCGGCCTCGGCGAAGGCCCCGTCAAGCAATTGCGCCCAGGCAAGCTCTGTCAGGACGTCGGTGCGTGCCGGCGCGATAGTGCGCGCGGCCGTCAGGACGCGGCGGGCTTCGGTGCGATTGTTGTTCCGCACAAGCATGCGGCCGAGGTCGAGTTGCAGGTCGATGCTGGTGGGGGCCAACGCAAGGGCGCTCTCGATGATGCCGATTGCCTCGGCGATCTCGCCAGTGTTCGCAAGCTGGCCCGCCAGCTCCTGAAAGGCGGGCAGGTAGGGCGGGCGGCGGCCGGCGGTCCGGCGCAGTTGAGCGATCCCATCCGCCGTGCGGCGTGCTTTGCAGAGCGCATGCCCCAGCAACGTCTCGATTTCCGGATCGTTGCCGCGGCGCGCGGCCTTTTCAAGCGGCGGGATTGCCTCGTCTGCGCGATCCTGCCCGAGCAGGGCGTGAGCCAGGATCATCACGGCATTCCGGTCAGTGCGATTTGATTTCAGGGCTTCAGTTGCGAACTGCCTTGCGATGTCGAACTGCTTGGCGCGTAACGCCATGAAGGCTTGTTGCAAGAGTTGGGCGAGTGCGTTGTTCGGCCTGCCATTCACGAGTTGGCCTCTTCATTGAGACACGATGTTTTTTTTCGTCTTACCGCGCGGGGGTTCGGAGCGTCCATCAACAGTCGCGTGAGCCGCCGTCACGCAGGTCAGCTCTGCCGGAGCGACGGTGTAGGAACGGTTCCCGTGATTGTTCGGTTCGGCAGAACAATGATGCTGATTGGCGGCCGATTATCTTTGGCCGGAGAAGGGGCAAATTCTCCCGTGTCAGCCGCAGGGAGCGGCCCGGACCCACGGAGAAGGCAAATGCCCGACGCAAACGGAAAGAAAGTCGCAATCGTCACCGGTGGCTCGCGCGGGATCGGCGCTGCGATCGCCGAACGGCTCGCTGGCGACGGCTTTGCGGTCGTCATCAACTACGCAGGCAGTGCTGCCGAAGCGGAGGCATTGGCCGGCAAGATCGCGCAGGCCGGAGGCCGGGCCATCACTGCGCAGGCGGATGTCAGTGATCCCGCGGCCGTCGCGCGCCTGTTCGATGCGGCGGAAGCCGCGTTTGGTGGTGTCGATGTGCTCGTGAACAATGCCGGCGTGATGCGGCTCTCGGCGATCGCTGATGCTGACGATGCCGTCTTCGACAGCCAGATGGCGATCAACTTGAAGGGCACCTTCAACACGCTGCGCGAAGCGGCGCGCCGGCTGCGCAATGGTGGCCGCATCGTCAACCTGTCATCGAGCCAGGCCGGCATCCTGTCCCCGACCTACGGCATCTATGCCGCCTCCAAGGCCGCGGTCGAAGCGTTGACGCACGTGCTCGCCAAGGAACTGCGCGGCCGCAACATCACCGTGAATGCGGTCGCCCCGGGACCGACCACGACAAAACTGTTCCTCGACGGCAAGTCGCAGGAGCTGATCGACCATCTCGCCAAGCTCGCGCCACTGGAGCGGCTCGGCGAGCCCAAAGACGTCGCGGCCGCCATCTCGTTTCTCACCGGCCCGGATGGCGGCTGGATCAACGGTCAGGTGCTGCGTGCCAATGGCGGTGTCATCTGATCCTTCAAAAACCCGACGCCCTGGCCTCAGCGCGTCGGGTGGAATGAATGAGTATCAATCCGTGATCCCAACGCCGTCCTTGTGACCTGTATGTCACTGGATTTCCATTCCGGAAAACTACCGCAACGGAACCGGGCATACGACTGTCTCCGGTTTGCGCGACCTACGCGCCGCCGCCCGGCTCGAGCGCTTCGCCCATCTCCAGCGGATGCGCCATGGTCTCGTGCAGCGCATCGCGGTCGAGCTCGCCTTCGGAGATGCTGATGACGACACAGGCCACGCCATTGCCGATCAGATTGGTCAGCGCACGGCACTCGCTCATGAACTTGTCGATGCCGACCAGGATCGCGATCGACTGGATCGGAATATCGGGCACGATCGAGAGCGTGGCGGCGAGCGTGATGAAGCCGGCGCCGGTCACGCCAGATGCGCCCTTCGAGGTGATCATGGCGATGCCGAGAATGCCGAGCTCCTGCCAGATCGTCAGATGGGTGTTGGTCGCCTGCGCCAGAAACAGCGTCGCCAGCGTCATGTAGATGTTGGTGCCGTCGAGGTTGAAGCTGTAGCCGGTCGGAATCACGAGGCCGACCACCGATCGCGAGGCGCCGAGATGCTCCATCTTCTGGATCATCTGCGGCAGCACCGTCTCCGACGACGAGGTGCCGAGCACGATCAGGAGCTCGTCCTTGATGTAGGCGATGAAGCGCAGGATCGAGAAGCCGGCGAGCCGCGCGATCGAGCCCAGCACGATCAGCACGAACAGGATGCTGGTGAGATAGAACGTGCCGATCAGGGCGGCGAGGTTGAGCAGCGAGCCGAGGCCATAGGCGCCGACAGTGAACGCCATCGCGCCGAACGCGCCGATCGGGGCCACGCGCACGATGATGCGGATGATGCCGAAGAACATCTTTGCCGCCTTGTCGACGGCCTCCGCGATCGGCTCGCCCGCCTTGCCGAGGAAGGCGATGGCGAAGCCGGAGAGGATCGAGACCAGCAGCACCTGCAAAAGGTCGCCGCGTGCGATCGCGCCCACATAGCTGTCGGGGATGATCGCCATCAGATGGGCGACGATGCCGTCCTCCTTGGCCTTGGTGACGTAGGTCGCGACCGACTTCGGGTCGATCGTCGCGGGATCGATATTGAAGCCGTGCCCGGGCTGGAGGATCTCGCCGACCAAAAGACCGATGGCGAGCGCGACGGTCGAGACAGTCTCGAAATAGATCAGCGACTTCAGCCCGACCCGGCCGACGCGCTTGAGGTCGCCCATCGAGGAGATGCCGTGCACCACGGTGCAGAAGATCACCGGCGCGATCATCATCTTGATCAGCGCAATGAAGCCGTCGCCGAGCGGCTTCAGCGCCTTGCCGAGATCCGGATAGAAATAGCCGATGAGCACGCCGAGCGCGATCGCGATCAAAACCTGGACGTAGAGAATCCTGTACCAGGGCTGATGCCGGCGATGGACGGCTGGCTGGATCGCAATCTGTGTCATAATCGGAGCCCCGGAACGCAATGATCTTGCATGATTTACATCATGTGATGATCGCCGCATAAGCAACAATCACATTTTTGTCGGATCGCACGAAGATCAATCGCTGCACCGCACTTTCGCCGCTTACCAGCCGTGTGGAATGAATCCCAGGGATGCGTGGGGTGGATGGAACAAAACGCACCGCTCGTCGATGATGAGCCATTCCGGAGAGAACCCATGTCGCAAACCGATCGCTCGACCTCGTTTCCCTCGCGCCTCGTCGGCCAGTACGCGCTGGTCACCGGTGCCTCGCAAGGCATCGGCCGTGCCGTCGCCATCCGCCTCGCCCAGGAGGGCGCGACCGTCGCCATCAATTATCTCGATCATCCCGAGCGGGCCGAAGAGACGCTCGCACTGGCGCGGACGGCATCGAGCGACCGCGGCCATGGCAAGCTCGACCATGTCATCGTCAAGGCCGACGTCAGCAATGAGCAGGAGGTCGGTGCGATGTTCGAGACCATCCTGGCGCGCTGGAAGCGTCTCGACTGTCTCGTCAACAATGCCGGCTTCCAGAAGGAATCGCCGAGCGAGGCGCTCGACGTCGAAACCTATCGCCGCATCATCGACGTCAATCTCAACGGCGCCGTGCTCTGTGCCCAGAAGGCGCTTGCGCATTTCGTCGCGCGCGGCGGAGGCGGCAGCATCATCAACTGCTCCAGCGTCCACCAGATCATCCCGAAGCCCGGCTATCTCGCTTATTCGATCAGCAAGGGCGGCATGGCGAACCTGACGCGCACGCTGGCGCTCGAATTCGCCGGCCGCGGCATTCGCGTCAACGCGGTCGGGCCAGGCGCGATCGACACGCCGATCAACGCGGCCTGGACCGGCGACGCCGACAAGCGCGGCGTTGTCACCAGCCACATTCCGCTCGGCCGCGTCGGCACGCCGGAAGAGATCGCCGCCGTGTTCGCCTTCCTCGCCTCCGATGATGCGAGCTACATCACCGGGCAGACCATCTATGCCTGCGGAGGCCTGACGCTCTACCCGGAGTTTCGCGAGAACTGGGCGAGTTGAGGCGTGCGCTGACAATCTCTGCTGGAGATCAACGGGTAGTCGGCTGTTCGAAGCCGGCAATCAGCTTCACCAGTTCGCTCTGGCGTGCGGTTCCGGTCTTGCGGAAGACGTTGTGAAGGTGGGTTTTCACCGTCGCCTGCGACAATCCCAGTAGATCGGCCAGAGCCTGCACACCGCTAACCTTCATGATGGCGTCGAGCACGCGGATTTCACTCGCCGTGAGGCTGTACAGCTTTCCCAGCGCCTCCAGCGGCGGCGGGCTGGCCGGCGACGTCCGGCGAACGAACACCGCCGCAACCGCCGAATGCACCGCGCCGGCCCGTTGGCGGTCGCCTGCCGTCAGAGGCAAGACATGCGCGAACCAGCGGCGTGCGGGTGAATCCGAAAGCGGTATCGCCGCGCCTTGGCCGCCAGCCATCAGGTCGCCGCTCTCGGCTGCCGCCACGAGATCGCGGAGCAAGCGCTGCGCGTCGGGCGCGACGGCCGTCAACGCTCCGCGCCGCTCGTACAGCAGCGCGCCCTCGTCGAGCATGGTGCGCGCCAGCCCATTCAGGAAGACGATCCGGCCGTTCAGCCCCAACAGGAAGATGGCGGCTTCGACATTGTTGAGCGTTTCGGTGAGGACCGCCTGTGCGGTCTTGCGTTGATCGAACAACCGGCCGATCGCAACCGCGCGCTGAAAATGCGGCACGATCAGCGCCGCCCGCTGTCTCGCCGCGTCATCGACGATCCCGTGCGTGTTATCCCTGCGGATGTTGAGCACCGAGGAACTGGTCGTACCCTTTTCCAGGTTGACGCAGATGACGTCGGCGATCCCCTGCGGTTCGACCCATTCCCTGTGGAAGCGTGTATCGAAAAGCTCCGCTTCGGGAACGATGTCGGTCGGCGTGTAGATCAATCCGGATTCGATGAAGGTTGCCGCCGGAAATACCGGGTTCATCGGCATGTATCTCTCGAAATACAGCCGCGTGTAATGTGGGTCGTCGTTGAACAAATGCAGCGCGGCCGAACTTTCGCTGGCGACATCGTGCCAATACAGTACGGCCGAAGAGCCGCCGACGAAATTGCAGGAGCGCTCCAGCGCCCGCATCCAGAAGGTCGGATCAAGTGCGGCGTCGTAGATATCGCCGATCAGTTCTGAGAGCATCGAGGCTTCAGACGTCACGGACAACCTAAATCGTATCGAGCATGCATTCGCGATATTCTCGGCATTTGCGCCTGACGGCAGCAGCGTCACGCGCGGCTGCAACGGTCCTCGTGAATATTGCAAAATATTTCCGAAGTTTCAAAGGCCAGATCGTGACGCTCGGTTCATGGCTTCTGCCGCTTCTTTGGGCATTGTGACAGATGTTCCCAGCGCCGATTGAACGATCGGCATACGTCCCTGCGGTTTCCTGGAATTCCCCGCCATCCCGAAAAGCGCGGCGTCGGTATCAGCCACATCCCGCTCCTCAATCGTCCCGGCGCGCGCGCTCGTGCGAAGCTTCACGATGCAATACAGCAACAGTCGGAAGAAACCGGCCGGTCGGCGCTCCACCCACAGACGAACTCAACCGAACAGTTGATGTCATGTCTGGGGCCCTGTCCCACAGTTGCGGCAACTTGGACCAGTGGAGAGCGACTAGATGCCAATCAGCCGGCGGCAATCGGGGGCGACTGATGGGGTCAGTTTGGACCGCTCTTCGTCCCGCATTGACCGCAGCGCTCCGGGCATGACCGCCGTGCTGGTCAACCTGGCGGCTCTCGCGGCCATGGCCTTGCTCCTCGGAATGTCTCCGGCCGCCGCCCAGTGCTATTCCAGCGGAAGCTTTTTCGTGGGCACCTGCAACGCCCAAGGGACCCCCGGCGCCAACGCGATCGCAGTCGGCAATTTGACCCGGGCCGACAATGACTCCACCGCCTTTGGCGACCACGCAGTAGCGCTGAATGAAAGCGCGACGGCGGTGGGCCATGACGCGGTGGCGGGGTCCTTCGGTGTGTCAATGGGCACAAATGCCGGTCTATCGACGCTTAACGAAGGGGTCACCAGCATCGGTACCAACTCCAATAGCGCGGCGGCCGGCGCGGGCCCCTGGAGCACGGCAATTGGCGCGGGTATCACCGGCACCGGCCCCAGTTCGTTAGGAAGCTACAGTGTAGCGATCGGGGGTGGCGACGGTTTCCTCGGAACGACCGGCGCGACGTCTGGCGGCTTCGCATCCGTCGCGATCGGTGTGAGCAGTTCTTCCGGAGGTGCCCAGTCGACCGCCGTCGGGACCGCAGCGAACGCCAGCAACACCAACTCAGTCGCGGTGGGCAACGCCGCGACGGCAAGCGGCACCAATACCTTCGCCGCAGGCAACAACTCCCATGCGACCGGGGCAAGCGCTGTCGCCATCGGCGATGGCGCGACCGCGGGCACCGGCGCGAATGCGATTGCCATCGGCACCCGCGCGGTTGCGACCGGATCGATCGCCATCGGCGCAGACTCGGCGGCGACGCTCGGCAACACCGCCGTCGGCGATGGAGCGAAGGCAAGTGCCGCCGCGGGCAGCTCCGCATTCGGCAATGGTGCGGTCGCTTCGGCATCCAATGCCACCGCGATTGGCACCAGCGCCACCGCAGGCTTTGCGAACTCCACAGCGATCGGGGCCGGTGCAACGGCCACCGCCGCCAATCAGGTCGCGATCGGCGCCGCAGGCAACACCTATCGCTTGGCGGGCGTCGCGTCCGCGGCCAGCCTCGCGGCGCAGAGCGGGCCGGTGTCCTTCGTCACCACAGATGCCGCCGGCAATCTCGCGACCTCGAGTTTCGATCCGGCGAGCCTTACATCGCTTCAGTCGCAGTTCACCTCCTTGCAGTCACAGGTGACCTCGTTGCAGTCGCAGGTGATGGACAACCGGCTCGAGGCGCGCACCGGTACCGCGGTCGCTCTCGCGGCCGGTTCGATGCCTGCCTTGCAGGCTGGCCGCAAATTCGCGCTCTCCGCCGGCTACGGCAATTTCGAGGGCGCCAACGCGTTCGCGGTCGGCGCAACCGCACTGCTCTATGACGGCAAGAGCTATGCGATCATCGCCAATGCCGGCGGCGGCATTGGGCTCGAGCGCAATGTTGCAGGCGGGCGTGGTGCTGTCTCGATCCAGTGGTAGGAAGAACGCATTCGCCATGGCGCTGCGCTGGTTGAGTGCTGGACTCGGTCTTCCGATCCTTGTGCTGCTGATTCTCGGCGCGGTGACGACATCCGCACAGCAGACGCGTCCGCAGCCGCATCAGGCGTCGCCACAACAGCAGCAGGCAGCCAAGCCGGCCAATATCGATCGCAACGGCGTGCTGATGTTGATACGGTCGACGCTGCTTGCGGTCGATCAGGCCAACAAGACCGGCAACTACACCGTGCTGCGCGACCTCGGCGCTCCCGGCTTCCAGGTCAACACCGCGGCCAGGCTTGCAGAGATATTCGCCAAGCAGCGCGGCGACAAGCTCGATCTCTCCGGCGTTGCCGTCATCGATCCGCAATTGTCGTTGTTGCCGCAGATCGAGCCGAACGGCTTGTTGCACATGGCAGGATTTTTCCCGTCGGTGCCGTCGCAGGTGAATTTCGAACTGTTGTTCGCGCCGGTCGAAGGACAATGGCGCGTGTTCGGCGTGTCGCTGTCAGTCGGACAGTCCGCGCCGGTTGCGCCTGCCGAGCCTGAAACCGCGCCCGGCAAGGCCGTGGTCTCGCAAAAGCAGGCTGCGCCGTCGAAGGCAGGCCTGCCTTCGAAACAGCCCGTGCCGTCCGCAACGCAATGATCAGCCCGCGCACGGGGTGATCTGGCAAAGCCTGACGGCGCAGATTACATTTGCGCCATGTCAAACCCTCCGCTCCAGGACTTCGTCGGCCGGCACGAACGTCTGTTCGTGCTGACCGGCGCCGGCTGCAGCACCAATTCGGGCATTCCCGATTATCGCGACAGTAACGGCAACTGGAAGCGGACCCAGCCGGTCAATTTCCAGGCCTTCATGACCGAGGCGCATACGCGCCAGCGCTATTGGGCGCGCAGCCTGATCGGCTGGCGGTGGTTCGGCCAGGCCCGCCCGAACGACGCACATCGCGCGCTGGCCCGGCTCGAGGCCAACGGCCGCTGCGAGATGTTGCTGACCCAGAACGTCGACCGGCTGCACCAATCCGCCGGCCACCGCGAGGTGATCGACCTGCACGGCCGGCTCGATCTGGTCCGCTGCATGGGGTGCGGGGCGAAGACGCCGCGCAGCGAATTCCAGGACGCGCTTGGCCGTGCCAACGCGGCATGGCTGACGCTCGATGCCGCGCATGCGCCGGATGGCGATGCCGATCTGGAGCATGCGGATTTTGCATCGTTCAGGGTACCGGCCTGCGAGTCCTGTGGCGGCATCCTCAAGCCCGACGTCGTGTTCTTTGGCGAGAACGTCCCGCGCGACGTGGTCGCCACCGCGCAGGATCATCTCGCGCAGGCCGATGCGATGCTGGTCGTCGGCTCTTCGCTGATGGTCTATTCCGGCTTCCGCTTCGTGCAGGCGGCGGCGCACCGGCAAATCCCGATCGCCGCGGTCAATCTCGGGCGCACCCGTGCCGACGATCTCCTGACGCTGAAAGTCGAACAGCGCTGCGAAGCGGCGCTTGCATTCCTGCTCTGAACGCGCGCAGGGCGAACACGCCTTGCCTATTGCATAGGTGCCAAGCAGAATAGCCGGGCGCGGCGCTGTCGCCATGCCCGATGGCACGGAAATTGCTGCGTTTTCACCTCGAATCTTGACGATCAGCCGGAGAATTTTGGAATGCTTGAGGGAGCCGAAGTACGGCTTGCCGTGGATATCGGTGGCACGTTCACCGACATCGTGCTGGACGTGGGCGAGGCCCGCAAAACGCGCAAGGTACTGACGACGCCGCAGCGTCCCGAACAGGCGGTGCTGGACGGCATGCGTCTCATTCTCACTGACGCACACGCGCATATCAGCGACATCGACGTCTTCATTCACGGCACGACGCTCGCGACCAACGCGATCATCGAGCGACGCGGCGCGAAGACCGCGTTGATTGCGACAGATGGTTTCCGCGATGTGCTCGATATCGGCACCGAGAGTCGCTACGACCAGTATGATCTGACCATCGACAAGCCGAGGCCACTGGCGCCGCGCAGCCTGCGCTTCACCGTGCCCGAGCGCATCGACGCGCACGGAGCCGTCCGCCTCCCGCTTGACGAGACGGCCGTGCGTGCGCTTGCGCCAAGATTGCGCGAGCTGGGTGTGGAAAGCGTCGCGATCGCCTTCCTGCATTCCTACGCCAACTCCGCGCATGAGCGGCGCGCAGCCGCGATCCTTGCCGAGGAGATGCCCGGCATTTCGGTGACAGTGTCATCGGCCGTGTGTCCGGAAATCCGAGAATACGAGCGCACGTCGACGGCGGTTGCGAACGCTTATGTGCAGCCGCTGATCGACGGCTATCTCGCGCGGATGGCCGATGCCTTGCAGGTCGAGCAGTTCCGCGGCGCCATCTATCTGGTCACCTCCGGCGGCGGCGTCACCTCGATCGAGACGGCGCGGCGCTTTCCGGTGCGGCTCGTCGAATCCGGCCCCGCGGGCGGCGCGATCTTCTCGGCGCAGATCGCAGCGCGTCTTGGCGAGAGCAAGGTGCTGTCGTTCGACATGGGCGGCACCACCGCAAAAATCTGCCTGATCGAAAAATACCAGCCGGAGACCTCGCGCGTGTTCGAGGTCGACCGCGCCGCCCGCTTCCTCAAAGGCTCCGGCCTGCCGGTGCGCATTCCCGTGATCGAGATGGTCGAGATCGGCGCCGGCGGCGGCTCGATCGCCCATGTTGACGCGATGAAGCGCGTCACCGTCGGCCCCGAGAGCGCCTCGTCGGAGCCGGGACCGGCTTGCTATGGCCGCGGCGGTCAGCGTCCGGCGGTGACCGATGCGGACGTTGCGCTTGGCATGATCGATCCTGATGCCTTTGCGGGTGGAACGATCAAGCTCGATCCGGAGCTGTCGAAGCAGGCGCTGCTGCGCGCCGTCGGCGAGCCGTTGGGTCTGTCGGCTGAAACCGCAGCCTATGCCGTGCACGAGGTCGTCTGCGAGAATATGGCGAGCGCGGCGCGCGTGCACGCGGTCGAGCGCGGTGAGATTGTGGGCCAGCACACGCTGATCGCCTTCGGTGGCGCTGCTCCCTTGCACGCGGCGCGGGTCGCCGAGAAGATCGGCGTTTCGCGGGTGATCGTGCCGTCGAATGCCGGCGTCGGCTCGGCGGTCGGATTCCTCGCGGCACCGATCGCCTATGAGCTGGTGCGCAGCCGTCACGTCCGGCTCGACGATTTCGATACCCAGGCAGTCTCCGACCTGTTGCTGGAGATGGCCACCGAAGCGCGTGCGCTGGTCGAGCCAGGGGCAGCCGGCGCGCCGATGCGCGAACGCCGTGCCGCGTTCATGCGCTATGTCGGCCAGGGCCACGAGATCACGGTCGAGCTACCGAACCGGCCGCTGACCTCCGCCGATCTCGCCGGACTGCGCCAAAAATTCGAGGCAGATTATTCCGCGCTGTTCGAGCGGTCGATTCCGGGTGCGGCGATCGAAGTCCTGAGCTGGTCGGTGCTCGCAACCACCGATGCCCGCAATCCGACCGTTGTCGCCGCCGTCACGCGCAAGCCTGCGGCCAAGGCCTCCGGCAGCCGAAAGTTCTTCGACGGCCGCGCTGGCGAGGTGATCGAGATCCCGCTCTATCGGCGCGAAGACATGGCGCCCGGCGCGACCATTGCGGGCCCCGCGGTGATCGCGGAGGACGAGACCTCTACTTTTGTGTCGACCAGTTTCGACGCGCATATCGACGGTGCCGGCAGCATCGTCATGGAACGGAAGGCGGCCTGATCATGAGCAAGGCAAAAGGCGCGAGCCTGATCGACCTCCAGATCATGTGGCACCGGCTGATCGCCGTTGTCGAGGAGCAGGCGCAAGTGCTGCTCCGCACCGCGTTCAGCCCGATCGTGCGCGAATGCGGCGACCTCTCGGCCGGCGTGTTCGACCTCAAGGGCCGCATGCTGGCGCAGGCGGTGACCGGCACGCCCGGTCACGTCAACTCGATGGCGGAATCGGTCAAGCACTTCATCGCCCATTTCCCGATCGAGACGATGAAGGAGGGCGACGCCTACATCACCAACGATCCCTGGATGGGCACCGGCCATCTCAACGATTTCGTCGTCACCACGCCCTGCTTCAAGGACGGCAAGCCGGTCGCGCTGTTCTCTTGCACCAGCCATCTCATGGACATCGGCGGCATCGGCTTCGGGCCCGACGCCACCGACGTGTTCATGGAGGGGCTCTACATCCCCATGCTGAAGCTGATCGACCAGGGCGTCGTCAACGAGACGCTGATGGCGATGATCCGCACCAACACGCGTCTGCCGATCGACACCGAGGGCGACACCTATTCGCTCGCCGGCTGCAACGATGTCGGCTGCGAGCGCCTGGTCGAGATGATGACCGAGTTCGGCATCGACACGCTCGACGAGCTCGGCGACCACATCTGCGACCGCTCGCGCGAGGCCGTTCTCGCCGAGATCGCCAAACTGCCGAAGGGCAGCTGGCGCAACACCATGGTGGTCGACGGCTACGACGCGCCGGTGACGCTGGCCGCGACGCTGACGATCTCGGATGCGGGCATCCACGTCGATTTCGACGGCACCACGGGCGCCTCGAAGTTCGGCATCAACGTGCCGTTGTCCTACACCACAGCCTATACCGTGTTCGGCCTCGGCTGTGTCGTCGCCTCGCAAATCCCGAACAATGCCGGCTCGCTCTCGCCGCTGACGGTGTCGGCGCCGGCTGGCGCCATCCTCAATGCTCCGAAGCCGGCGCCGGTAGCGTCGCGCCACATCATCGGCCAGATGCTGCCCGACGTCGTGTTCGGCTGCCTGCGCCAGATCATTCCCGAGCGCGTGCCGGCGGAAGGCACCTCGTGCCTGTGGAATCTCAACGTGCGCGGACAAACGCGCTCGGGCGCCGGCGGCAATTACGGGTTCTCGATGGCGGTGACATCGAATGGCGGCACCGGCGCGCGCTTCGGCAAGGATGGATTGTCCGCGACAGCCTATCCCAGCGGCGTGCGCGGCACGCCGGTCGAGATTGCGGAGACGCAAACCCCGCTGATCTTCTGGCGCAAGGAGCTGCGTCCGGATTCCGGCGGCGCAGGGCGCACCCGCGGCGGCCTCGGCCAGATCATCGAGGTCGGCAGCGGCGTCGATGCGCCGTTCGATATTCTCGCCGCGTTCGATCGCATCGATCATCCGCCGCGCGGACGCGACGGCGGCCAGAACGGCGAGGCCGGCTATGTCGGGCTGAAGTCGGGCAAGAAGCTGCGTGGCAAGGGCTTTCAGCAGGTGCCGCCGGACGATCGCCTCGTGGTGCTGACGCCCGGCGGCGCCGGCATCGGCGCTCCCCGTGAGCGCGATCGTGCGGCCGTCAAGGACGACATCGAGAGTGGCCTCGTGTCTTCAGAGAATGCGGTTGCGGTTTATGGGTTCGCGCAGTGATGAGCCGGGAAGCTTGCGCATTGGCAAACGGAGAGACGGAATGATCACGCGACGGAACTTCACCGCGGGTGCAGCGACGCTGCTTGCCGCAAGCCAAATCCCGACCCGCGCGCGCGCCGCGACGGTAAGCTGGGACATGTCGACGGTCTGGCCCGACGGCAATTTCCACACCCAGAACGCCTTTGCCTTCGCCGAGGAGGTCAAGAAGCAGACCGAGGGCGCGGTCGCGATCACAGTGAAAGCCGGCGGTCAGCTCGGCTTCAAGGGGCCGGAACATCTGCGCGCCGTGCGCGATGGCCTGGTGCCGCTCGCCGACGTGCTCAACATCCAGCAGGTCGGCGACGAGCCGTTCATGGGTGTCGAGAGCATCCCGTTCCTCTGCGGCTCGATGGACGAGCTCAAGGTGCTGCATAAATATGTGCGGTCCGAATACGAGAAGGTCGCCGCGCGCAACAACCAGAAGATCCTCTACATTGTGCCTTGGCCGACGCAGTATTTGCACCTCAAGGTCAAGATCGCCGACGTCGACGGGTTGAAGAACATCAAGATCCGCGTGCCCGACAAGGGCGCTGTCGACATGCTCTCTGCGATTGGCATGGCGCCGGTGATGATTCCCTGGGGTGAGACGATCCCCGCACTGGCCTCGGGCGCGGTGTCGGGCGTCTCCACCTCCGCGGTGTCGGGCGTCGACGGCAAGTTCTGGGAGTTCCTGAAATACATCTACCCGACCAACCACGTCTGGTCGTCGCAGATGCTCACCGTCAATCTCGACTCCTGGAAGGCGCTTTCGACCGATCAACAGAACCTCGTCGCCGGTATTGCGGCCAAGATGGAGCCGACCTTCTGGGCGAACTCGCTCAAGGCCGACGTCGACAGCCTCAATCGCCTCAAGGAAGGCGGCATGGAGGTGATCCCTGTCTCGGAGGCGATGATGACAGACATCCGCGCCAAGACCGCGCCGCAACTCGACGCCTTCCTCAAGCGCGTGCCCGCGGCCGACAAGCCGGTGCGGGCTTATCTCGCCGAAATGAAGCGCTGAGGTCTGGCCGTGGTGAGTCTCTCGCCCGAAGCTCCGCAGAGCCTCAATGCAGCGGCGCCCGCGCCGCTGCGCATCCTGCTCGACGGTATCGACCGGCTCGGCCGGCTCGATGGCTGGATCGGCGGCGGCTGCCTGCTGACGCTGACGCTGCTGATGCTGTGCGAGGTCGCAACCCGCTTCCTCTCGAACTTCCTCTCGTTCTTCCCACCGACGATCTCGATCGCCTGGGAATACTCCTCCTACCTCATGGCGGCGTCCTTCACCTTCGGTGCTGCCATGACGTTGCGCGTCGGCGGCCACATCCGCGTCGTGCTGCTCTTGAAGAACGTGCCGGCACCGTTTCGGCGCGCGATCGAGGTTCTCTCGGCCGCGGCCGGCTTCGCCTTCATGACGTTCCTCACCTCGTCCATGGCGAAGTTCGCCTTCGGCGCCTACGTTCGCGGCCAGGTCTCGACCTCGAGCGACACCCCGCTGTGGTTTCCGCAAGCGGTGGTCACCTTCGGCATGCTGCTGCTGACGCTCCAGTTCCTGGCGCGCGCGATCCAGGCCGTGCTCGGCCTGCCGCTGGAGGATCACCGCATGAAGGCCTCTCCCGTCGAATGACCCTGCGTGCTCGCTATCGGATCTGAGATCGTATGACCATCGAAGTCGTCGCCCTGTTCGCGATCCTGTTTGCGCTGCTGGCTTGCGGCGTGTGGATCGGCCTCACGCTTGCGCTCACCGCGACGCTGCTGCTCGCGATGTTCCGCTCGATCCCGCTCGACAAGCTGTTGCCGCAATACGCCTGGAACATTTTGACGACGCAGGAGCTGCTGGCGCTGCCGCTGTTCATCCTGATGGGCGAGTTGCTGTTTCGCACCCGCCTGTCGCGCTCGTTGTTTCAGGGACTGGCGCCTTGGGCCGGACTTCTTCCCGGCCGTCTGCTGCATGTGAACGTGATCGGCTGCACCATCTTCGCGGCGATCTCGGGCTCGTCGGCGGCGACCACGCAGGTGATCGGCCGCATGTCGCTCAACGAGCTGTTGCGGCGTGGCTATTCCCGCGACATCGCGATCGGCTCGCTCGCCGGCGCCGGCACGCTGGGCTTCCTGATCCCGCCGTCCAACATCATGATCATCTACGGCGTGCTCGGCGACGTCTCCATTCTCAAGCTCTTCACGGCCGGCGTGCTGCCCGGCCTGCTGCTGGCCGCGACCTTCATGGGCTGGGTGATGCTGCACACAAGCCTCGACCGCACCATGGTGCCGGAGAGCGAAGCAAAACTCTCCGAGGTGCCGTGGGGCGAACGCTTTGCGGCGCTGAAGGACCTCGCGCCGGCGCTGTTCCTGATCGCCTGCGTGCTCGGCTCGATGTATGGCGGGCTCGCAACCCCGTCGGAAGCTGCCGCCGTCGGCGTGCTTGGCGCGGCGATTGTCGCCTGGGCGCAGGGCTCGATGTCGCAGCAGGTGATGCGCGACGTGCTGATCGGCTCGGTCGTGACCTGCTCGATGATCGCGCTGATCGTGCTCGGCGCCTCGATCCTCGGCAACGCGGCCGCTTTCCTCGGTATCCCGCAGGCGGTGGCCGCCTTCGTCAAGGGTCTCGGCCTGTCGCCCTTCATGCTGATCGTCGTCCTGATCATCTTCTACCTGATCCTCGGCTGCTTCCTCGACGGCTTCTCGATGATCGTGATGACGCTGCCGATCGTGCTGCCGATCGTGAAGGGGGCGGGCTTCGACGAGATCTGGTTCGGCATCTTCCTGGTGCTGGCCGTCGAGATGGCGCAGATCACCCCACCGGTCGGCTTCAACCTGTTCGTGATCCAGGGCCTGACCGAGGACGGCCTCGGCTATATCGCGCGCGTCACGATGCCGTATTTGATGATCATGGTCGGCTTCGTGCTGCTGCTGACGCTGTGGCCCGGCATCGTGACGATCCTGCCAAGGGTGCTTTACGGAGGATAAGTTCGCGCCGTCTCGACTTTGAGGTCGGGACGGCGTTTCGATCCCTGAGGCTTACGCCGCCGCCTTGTGTCGCGCCTGTTCGATCTTGTAGAGCTCAAACTCCTCCGCGAGCGCTTTCGCGATCGACGGCCGCGTCCGCAGGCGATCGCAATAAGCCTTCAGGTTCGGCCACTTTGCAAGCTCGATCGGCGGCGTCGCCATGGTCCAGTTGATCACCGTGACGAGATAGGCGTCGGCGACGGTGAAGTGGTCGAGCAGGTAGTCGCGGCCCTTCAGGTAGCTGTCGAGGTAATCGAGCCGCGACAGGTTCTTCTCCAGCGCATAGGCCTTGGTTTCCCGCGGCGCCTTGCGGTCGAGCACGGGGATGAACAGGCCCTTGTGCAGCTCGGTGCCGATGAAGCAGAGCCATTGATGCAGGCGCGAGCGCTCGACGCCGGGCGACGTGCCGAGACCGGACTGCGGAAAACGATCGGCGACATATTGCAGGATCGCGGCGTTCTCCGTCAGCACCACGCCCTCGTCGGTGCGCAGCGCCGGCACCAGGCCGATCGGGTTGATGGCGCGAAAGTCGGAGCCGTCCTTCAACACGGTCTTGGTCGGAGCATCGACCTCGAAAAAGTTCGCGTCGGCGCCGGCCTCGTACAGCGAGATTCGGGTCGCCATCGAACAGGCGAGCGGCTGAAAATAGAAATCCATCTGTAGCCTCCTTGGCAATTCCCTGTGGTGTCGCTCAACCTGGCCAGATTGATTTTTGTACCATCTTGCATAATATGGAGGTGGTCAAGGATTATTTGCGAAATGGTACAAAAATCAAAGCCGCCAGCTGCTGCCAATGAACCCGAGCACCGCGGTGAGCCTAAGCGCCGCGGCCGCCCGCGCGCTTATGAACCCGACGTCGCGCTTGGCAAGGCGCTCGACCTGTTCCGCAGGCAGGGATTCGCCGCGACCTCGCTCGACGATCTCAGCGAAGCCACCGGCATGAACAGGCCGAGCCTCTACGGCGCTTTCGGCGACAAACGCGAGCTCTACATCAAGAGCTATCAGCGCTACCGCGAGGAAGCACGCGCATCGATGGTCGAAATTTTTCGCCAGGAGATGCCGGTGCGCCAGCGGCTCGAGCGCATCTACGCGTCCGCGCTGAACATTTATCTCTCCGGCGAGACCGGCCCGCGCGGCTGCTTCACGGTCGTGACGGCAGCCTCCGAAGCGGTCGGCGATCCCGAGATCCGCGCCATGGTGCTGGAGGGGCTCACCGAGCTCGACAAGGCGTTCGCCATTTGCTTCCGCCGCGCCAGGGAGAAGGGCGAGTTGCCCGAGAGCGCCGATCCCGCCGTGCTGGCGCAGCTCGCTTCCGCCACCGTCCACACCATCGCAATCCGTTCGCGTGCGCGCGTCCCGCGCAAGGAACTGGAGGCGATCGTGAAGGGGGCGATCGACGTGATGGTGGGGGTCAGACTCTAACTGTCGTCCGGGCCTTCGCCGGGACGACAGCGAGTACGTAGTGCGATCCCGCCCGGACTTACGCCGCCCGAATCTGCGCGAGGAAACGATCCACCTCGTCGCGCAGCCGCTGCGATTGTTTTGACAGCTCGACCGCCGAGACCAGTACCTCTTCCGCGGCCGTGCCCGTCGCGGCGATGCCGTCGGTAACGCCGGCGATGTTCTGCGAGACTTCGCCGGTGCGCGCGGCGGCCTGCTGGACGTTCTGCGCGATCTCCTGCGTCGCCGTGCCCTGCTGGCCGACGGCGGCGGCAATCGCGGCCGAGATTTCGTCGACCTGTTGAATCGTCGCACAGATCGACTGGATGCCGTCGACAGCACCTGTGGTCTCGCCCTGGACGGCCGTCACCTGCGCGCCGATTTCTTCCGTCGCCTTCGCGGTCTGGGTCGCCAGCGCCTTGACCTCGGAGGCGACCACGGCAAAGCCGCGGCCGGCTTCCCCTGCGCGCGCTGCTTCGATCGTCGCATTCAGCGCCAAGAGATTGGTCTGCCCGGCGATACCGTTGATGAAGGAGACGACGTCGCCGATCTTTTGCGCGGCGTCCGCCAGGCTCTGCACCCGTTCGTTGGACTGCCGTCCGTCACTTGCGGCCTTGCCGACCACCTCGGTTGCGTGCGCGAGCCGGCGGCTGATCTCGGTCATCGACGACGACAGCTCTTCGGCGGCGGCAGCCACCGTCTGCACGTTCTCCGAAGCGAGCGCCGAGGCCGACGACACCGCGCGCGTTTGTTGCCGCGACTGGTCGACGATGTCCGACATCGAGCGCGCGGTGTGCTCCATCTCGACCGCCGCCGAGGACACCGTGGTGACGACGTCGCGGATGCTGGCCTCGAAATTGTCGGCAAGCGCTGCGAAGGCGCGCCGTTTTTCCGCTTCGGACTGCGCCTTGGCCTCGAGCTGGTCGGCCTGAAGCTTGTCGAAGCTCACCGCGTTGTCGCGGAACACCGCGACCGCCTTTAGCATCGCCCCGACCTCGTCATTCGCCTTGCTGGCGGGCAGCGTCACGTCGAGCCGCCCGTCGGCGAGCTCGCGCATCGCCGAGGTAATGGACAGGATCGGGCGAGAGATGCTGCGGGCGATCAGATAGCCGACGATCGCTGCGAGGATCAGCCCGAGCGCGGCGATGCCGATCGAGAGCATCCATGCGCGGTCGGCGGAGGCCTCGTAATCGGCGTTGTCCATCACGAGCTCGACGGCGCCGAGCGGCTTTCCGGAAAAGTCCTTGATCGGTCCGAGCAGCGCTGCGACCGGCGTGGCGTCGAGCCTGGCCTGCTTCACCGTGAAGCCGCCGTCGGTGGCGCGGGCGTAATCGGCCGTATCGAAGAAGCTCGTGCCCTTCAGCGTGCCGCCGAACACCTTGAAGCTCGAGCCGTCGGCGAGATGGAAGGCGACGTCGACATGGCGGTTGGTCTTGAAATCGTCGAGGAAGGACTGCCCGAAGGTCAGGCCGAATTCCACCGAGCCGAGATGCTTGGTCCCTTGCGCGATCGGCACCACGCCGCGGATACCGAGCCCGGCCACGCCGCCTTCGAGGCCGACCACGACCTTGTGTTCCTGATTGGCAATGAGAACGGTTTTGCGGAAGCCGGAGAGATCGTCGCCGAACTTCGCCGCCTGGTGCACGCGCAGGAATGAGGTCGCCGGCGGCACATGGAACTGGAACTGGTCGACGCCATACTCGGACTTGGTCGCGGCAAACACCGGCCCGAATAGGCGCATCAGCGCCTCGCGGTCCTGCTTCGCCATCGCCTCCTGCGTTGCCGGCATCGCGGCCACGACCGCGCTCATCGCGGCGGCGCGGTGGGATTCTTCCGCGATCCGCGACAGCAGCGCATCATAATGGCTGCGCAGCTCGCGCTGGTCGGCGCGGTCGATGATGCCGGCGATGATCCACATGGCACCGACGACGGCAAACAGCGCGGTCGCCGCCGCCGTCACCGCCAGCGCAACCGTGATCCGCATCCTGAGGCCGAGGCTCACCCGCATGTCCCACTCGTTGTTTGAGCGTTGGTTAACAACGCCTATCAACTTCTCGCTAAGAGAGGGTGAACGGGACGGGCGCGCGGGTGGTTGTGGGGGGTGGGGACGTTGAAGCGCCTAATACCCCCGCGCCCGATCCACCACGTTCTCCAGCGCGCCTCCCGCCTCGAACCGCGCGATCTGCTCGGCGACGTAGGCCGAGATGGCGTCCGCATCAGTGTCAGCCGCGTTGTGCGGCGTCAGCAGCACTTTTGGGTGGGTCCAGAACCGGCTATCCTTTGGCTGCGGCTCCTGCACGAAGACGTCGAGCGAGGCGGCGCCCAGCGTGCCGTCGTCGAGGCAGGCCAGGATGTCGGCCTCGTTTTGCAAGCCGCCGCGGCCGGCATTGATCAGCACGGGTGCGCCGAACGGGCCCTTGCGGTGAAGCTTTGTAAAGACGTCGCGGTTGAGGATGCCGTGCGTGTCAGGCGTCAGCGGCAGCAGGCAGACCAGAATGTCGGTTGCGCGCAGGAAGGCGTCCATCCCGGCGGTGCCGTGAAAACATTCGACGCCGTCGATGGTGCGCGGGCCACGGCTCCAGCCGGTGACGCGGAAGCTGAGCCGCCGCAGCACGTTTGCGGCATCGGCGCCGAGCGCGCCGAGCCCCATGACGCCGACGGTGACCGCGCTCGCCGGCCACTGATATTTCGGTTCCCAACGTTTTGCGTGCTGCGAGTCCCGCAGATAGAGCTCCTGACGGTGGTGCATCAGCACATGCAGCACGACATATTCGGTCATGCGGTTGGTGAGATCAGGCACAGCGACGCGCACCAGCGGCACGTCAGGCAGGCTCTTGTCCGCCATCAGCGCATCGACTCCCGCGCCGAGATTGAAGACCGCACGCAGGTTCGGGAACGCCTTGAGATCGCCCGGCACCGGCTTCCACACCGCGGCATAGTGCACCTCCGTCGGATCGAGCCCGGCATCGGGCAGCAGCACCACGCGGCGGTCGCCGCAGACCGCATCGAAACGGGCCTTCCAGCGCTCCGGCAGCCAGTTCTGCTGCGTGCTGTTGATCAGGACGGCCAGCGTACCTTTGGTCATTCGAAGTGCCTCGTCGCGTTCAGCTTTTTGGTGGCCCTCCTTGGCACGATCCGTCGGATTTTTCTTGCAATTTTTTTCCGCAGCCGTGTCGGGGCGGGGCATAGTGGATCGTCTTCAAAACAAGAGGTCGGGGAAGGGGCTGCCCATGCTTTATGCGATCCTTTGCTATCATGACGAGGACTTCGTCGGCTCCTGGAGCAAGGACCAGGACGAGGCCGTGATGAAGAAGCTCGCCGTGGTACAAGAGAACCTCGCGAAGCAGGGGCGGCTTGGCCCGGTGGCGCGGCTGTTGCCGACCACGGCGGCGGCGACGTTGCGCAAAGAGGATCCGCCGCTGGTGCTCGACGGCCCCTATGCCGAGACCAAGGAGCAACTGCTCGGTTTCTACATCGTCGACTGCAAGAATCTCGACGAGGCGCTCGACGTCGCCCGAGACCTCGGCGCGGCCAATCCCGGCGGCGCCTATGAGGTCCGCCCCGTCGGCGTGTTCAGGCCGGGAGGAAACCTGACGTGAGCGATACCGATACCGCCTGGATCGAGACCGCGCTGACCTCGGCGCGACCTCAGGCGGTGGGTGCGCTGCTCCGCTATTTCCGCGATCTCGACACCGCCGAGGAAGCCTTCCAGAACGCCTGCCTGCGGGCGCTGAAAACCTGGCCGCAGAACGGACCGCCGCGCGATCCGGCGGCCTGGCTGATCATGGTCGGCCGCAATGTCGCCATCGACGAGGTGCGCCGGACCCGCAAGCAGCAACCGTTGCCCGAGGACGACCAGGCGATCTCCGATCTCGACGATGCCGAGGGCGCGCTCGCCGAACGGCTCGACGGCTCGCATTATCGCGACGACATTTTGCGACTGATGTTCATCTGCTGCCATCCGCAACTGCCGGCGACGCAGCAGATCGCGCTGGCGCTCCGCATCGTCTCGGGCCTGACCGTGAAGCAGATCGCGCGCGCCTTCCTGGTCTCGGACGCCGCGATGGAGCAGCGCATCACGCGCGCCAAGGCCAAGGTCGCCGAGGCCGGGACGCCGTTCGAGGCGCCCGGCGCGATCGAGCGCTCCGAGCGGCTCGCCGGCGTCGCCGCGATGATCTATTTGATCTTCAACGAGGGCTATTCGGCGAGCGGTGACACCGCCGAGATCAGAAAGCCGCTCTGCGAGGAAGCGATCCGCCTGGCGCGGCTGCTGCTGCGCCTGTTCCAGGGCGAGCCGGAGATCATGGGGTTGACCGCGCTGATCCTGCTTCAGCATGCGCGCAGCGCCGCGCGCTTTGCATCCGACGGCTCGCTCATCCTGCTGGAGGACCAGAACCGCTCGCTGTGGAACGGCACCATGATCGCGGAGGGATTGGCGCTGATCGACAAGGCGATGCGTCATCGTCGCAGCGGTCCCTACCAGATCCAGGCCGCGATTGCCGCGCTGCATGCGCGCGCAGCGACGCCGGACGAGACCGACTGGACCCAGATCGACCTGCTCTATGGCGCGCTCGAAGTGGTGCAGCCCTCGCCCGTGGTGACGCTCAACCGCGCGGTCGCGGTCTCCAAGGTGCGCGGGCCGCAGGCTGCGCTCGAGCTGATCGAGCCGCTGGCACCGAAGCTCGCCAACTATTTCCATTTCTATGGTGTGCGCGGCGCATTCCTGATGCAGCTCGGCCGCAACGACGAGGCGCGCATCGCCTTCGATCGTGCCATCGCGCTTGCCAACACCTCGGCCGAAGCCGCCCATATCCGGATGCATATCGATCGACTGATCCGGGATAGCCAGCCTCACGGAACCAATGGCGGTACCAGGCAGGGCGCCAAGGCCAAGTGACGGCCAAAAAATCGTTCCGTCAGTTGTCGGCCCCAGCTCGCCCCCTTCGTCCTTAGCCCGTATCCAGGGAGCCATTCATGCTGAAAGCCATTGCCATCATCGCGATCGTGCTCGCCGTCGGGATCGCGGCCATCCTCGTTTTTGCCCTCACCAAGCCCGATACGTTCCGTGTCGAGCGCTCGCTCGCCATGAAGGCGCCGGCCGGTGCGATCTATCCGCTGGTTGTCGATTTCCACCGCTGGACCGGCTGGTCGCCCTATGAGAATCGCGATCCGGCCATGAAGCGCAGCTTCGGTGGAACCGAGCAAGGCAAAGGTGCGACCTATGCCTGGGACGGCAACAACAATGTCGGTGCCGGCCACATGGAGATTCTCGAAGCCAGCACACCGTCGAAGCTGCGCATCAAGCTCGATTTCGAGCGTCCCTTCGAAGGCCACAACACCGCCGAGTTCACCTTTGTGCCGCAAGGCGATGCCACACTGGTCACATGGGCGATGTACGGTCCGGCCCCCTTCATATCCAAGCTGATGCAGGTCTTCATCAACATGGACAATATGATCGGCAAGGATTTTGAAACCGGCCTCGCCAGCCTGAAGAAGCTCACCGAGAGATAACGCCCCAAACGCCTAGACAAGATAAAGGAGAGAAACGATGCTCAATCCCTATCTGTTCTATCAGGACACCTGCGAAGCGGCTTTCAACTTCTACGCCAAGGTTCTCGGCGGCAAGATCGAAATGATGCTGCGTGCTTCTGAGGGACCGCCGGACATGCGGCCCTCGCCAGGTCGCGAGAAGATGATCATGCATGCGCGAATGTCGCTCCCTGGCGGCAGCGTGTTGATGGCCTCCGACGCGCCGCCCGATCACTTCAACAAGCCGCAGGGCTTCTCGATCTCCCTGACGGTTGCGGACCCCGCGGAGGGCGAGCGCAAGTTCAACGCGCTCGCAGATGGCGGCTCGGTCACTATGCCGTTCAGCAAGACCTTCTGGGCCAAGGGCTTTGGCATGTGTGTCGACAAGTTCGGTATTCCCTGGATGGTGAATTGCCCGGCCGAAGGAATGTGAGAGCAAGTCTAAAGCATTGAGTCGCGACGCCCTCTCCCCCATTTTGGGGAGAGCGCGTCGCGAAGCACCGCGATCAGGTCGCCACTGCACGCGTTAATGGAACCGCTTCGTCGGTGATTGAACGTGGCTTGTCGTATACAATGGCGCAACTATGCCTTGTGGATGCGATCGCATCGCACAACATTTGGCGAAATATTGGGCTGTAAATTTTCGCCCGGAATCGCTAATTGTATGTCACAAAATCTACAAACTAGGGTGGACGTGACTTGGAAGGGAGCGGCCGATGGCGGCGGCGCTACAAATCAATTTCGCTCTTTGGGGGATGCTCATCTGCGCCAGCATGAAGATGGCGCCGGTGATATGGGCGCATTTCTTCTAGAAAAGCAGCCAGCTTGTGAGCGCGACGGCGCCTTCGCCGAGCGCGTAGATCCAGCCGACGGTCGCGATGGCGGTGGCACCCAGGAACGTCGCCGTAAAGACGTGTTCCCCCGCTCTCTGCAAGAGAGACGGTTGAGCTTGTGAATCAGCGTGTCCGTCGGTGCTGATGCTGGTCATGACTGATCTCCGCGGACATCCCTGTAGCTTGGCGCAAGCTATGCCAAACCAACTTGGCCTTAGTGTGACGCGGTTCACAGATGTCGCGAATTTTTGCCGGCGTGAGCGCGCGGCTCGTCAGCTGGTCAACATCGCGATCAGCATGAAGCCAACGCTCATCACAACAACGATGGGAACCACGTAGTTGTGTGACGACCGTGGCGACTGGGGCTTTCGCCAAGGTAGCGGCTCATTCGTGTCGTCGACATGCTCGAAGTCGGCAGGTCCGAACGGGGCGTAGGCAGGCTCTAGGCGCTCGTGTTCGAAGGGCTCATCGACGGGTTGCAGAGGGGCGAGCGGAACCTGCGTGCTGGAACCGCTGTACTTCACATAGAGTTCCAGCAGCCGAAGCTCGGACGGCAAATCGAGCCGTCCCTCGCGATCACGCCGGGACAGCACCTCGAATTCAAGAGTTTCCTCGGAACTCAGCGGGCCAAGCACGATGCGCCCCTGATCCGACATGCGGTAACGAAAATCGATGGGCTGCATGCGCGCGACCCGCCTTGAAAAATGAACCGATCTCAAAAAAAATACCAGACCATCATAGACGGCGGCGAAGATTTTAGAAAATGCGTAAATTGGGCAATGGTTGCCGAGCGGATGAGCTGATTTACTATATCCGATCGGCTTTTTGCCCAACCATCGGACAAAGCCCCCGTCCTTTCAAGTGAGGACGCGTGCCGGACAGGCGCGGCCCGGGACTCAACGGCAGCGCGGATAGATCGCTACGAGGTCACGCCCCTTCAACAGAAGCAGTCGCGACGTCAGGCCGCCGCGGCGGCTGATCCAGTCGCGCACCGGCCCGGGATAGGCTTGGAGCACGGCTTCGGAAGCTTCCGGCTCGGCATAGAAGCGCCCGCGGCGGTCGACTGAACGCGCCGCATGGAAGCCGAGCACGGCGCGCTTGGTGACGCAGATGCGCTCGCCCGGCACGATGCTCAGCACGAGCGTGCAGGCGGACAGGCAGGGACCGTCAATCACCACCCGCTCGCCGCTCTCGCGCACCTTTTCGAACAGGTCGAGGAATGGTCCGACCTGTCCGCCGGGGCTCTGGATGATCCGGATCTCGGCGGCGGCGGGCGCGGAGACGAGCAGGGCGGCTGCGAGAATCCAGGCTTTGACGAGGGCAACGCGTCGCATGAAGCACTCCACGAGCTCGATTCCGTAGGGTAGGCAAAGCGTAGCGTGCCCACCAATATCACCGCAAACCTGGAGACGTGGTGGGCACGGCCCTTGCGTGCCTTTGGCCACCCTACGGCAGTATGAGGTTCACCCGTTCCGCCGCTCGCCGCGCAGTGTCGGCAGGCCGATGCCCGCCGCATCGAAGCCGCCATCGACGGCCAAAATTTGGCCGGTGATGTAGCTCGCGCGCTCCGAGCACAGGAAGAAGATCGCCTCCGCGAGCTCCTCCTCCAGGCCGTAGCGGTTGAGCGGGATGGCGTCATGATAGTCCGCGCGGATCTCCTTGGTGTGCACTTGCTTCGCCATCGCGGTATCGACCGGCCCCGGCGCCACCGCGTTGACGCGGATGTTGAGGGAGGCGAGCTCGACCGCGAGCTGCTTGGTGAGATGCGCCAGACCAGCCTTGCTGGTGCCGTAAGCCGAGCGCAGCGTCGAGGCGCGCACCGCCGAGATCGAGGTGATGTTGACGATGGCGCCGCCGCCTTGCTCGCGGATCAGCGGCGCGGCCGCCTTGGTGCACAGGAACGGGCCGCTGAGATTGACCGCCATGATCCTGTTCCAGTCGGCGTTGCTGGTCTCCAGCACCGGCGCGAACACGGCGACGCCGGCATTGTTGACGAGAGCATCGAGCCGTCCGAAGCGGTTCATGATCGCTGCCATCGCGGCTCCCACGGCGGCTGCATCGGACACGTCGCAGGTGATTGCCAGGGTGTGATCGGGATTCTTCAGCGCCGCCACCGCGCTCGCCTGCAGCTCTCCCTCGATATCGAGCAGCGCCACGCGCCACCCGTCGGCGAGGAAGCGTTTCGCCGTCGCGAGTCCAATCCCGCGCGCGGCGCCGGTGACGAGGGCAACTTTTTGCAAGGCTTGCGACATTTGCTAATCTGTCCTGTGTCCGAACGGCGCGCTCGCGCGCGAGCGCCGGCCCCTTATTACTTCGCTTTCGTCCCGGCAAGAAAGGGCCTTACACCATGCCCATCGACCCCAGCACGATCCCGCTCGAGGACTGGCGGCCGGGTGTAAGGACGCGCATGGTGACATCGGCGCGCAACGGCGCCACCGCGCTCTGTATCTTTGAGCAATGGGTTGATCCCGGCGCCGGCGCGCCGACGCACAGCCACACGGTCGAGGAGGTGCTGACGGTGCGCGCCGGCGAGGCCGAGATGTGGATCGAGGCCGAGCACGTCACGGTCGTGGCGGGCCAGTCGCTGCTGATCCCCGCCGGCCGCAAGCACGGCTTTCGCAATTCGGGCCCGGCGACGCTGCACGTCCACGCCGTGCTGGCCTCGCCAGTCTTCGAGGCGCTCCCGGAGGGAGCCCGCGGGGTGACGCGACGGTGGGAGCGGTAGGGTCGGAGCTTCGCGGCGGATCGCTGCGACAAAATGTCGGCGCGATCGTGCATGCATCGTCTTTACTGAGTGATGCCGAAGGAAACGCGCGATGCCGGACGACCGCGAGCAGCTGATTCGAAACCTCTTCGCCGCCTATCTCGCCAATGACAAGCAGCGGGTCAGTGACGCGCTCGCCGACGACTTCCGCTTCACCAGCCCGTTCGACGCCGACCTCGACAAGGCGCGCTATTTCGAACGGTGCTGGCGGGACACCGGCTGGATCGCCCGCCACGAGATCGAGCGCATTGTTGTCGCCGGCGACGAGGCCTTCGTCACCTATCACTGCCTGGCAAGAGATGGCAGGAGCTTTCGCAACACCGAGTTCTTCACTTTCGCCGCCGACAGGGTCCGCCGCATCGAGGTCTATTTCGGCGCCACATTCCAGGACGGCCGGTTCGTGCCGCAACCGCAATAACCTCCAAAAATAATTTCCGCAGCCGTGTCGGTTCTGTAAAAGATCGCTCGTCTTACAGGGGAGCGCGGGTCGGGGTTGACCGCGCCCTGAAAAGGTTACGGAGCGAAGTCGATGCGTTTCATGGTGATCGTCAAGGCGAACGGGGACACCGAGGCCGGCAAGATGCCGAGCACGGAGAGGCTGGCCGCCATGGGCCAATTCAACGAGGAGATGGCCAAGGCCGGCGTGATCGAGGCGGGCGAGGGCCTGCATCCGACGGTGAAGGGCGCCAGGGTGAAGTATGGGGCGTCCGAGGCGAGCGTCGCCCGCGGTCCGTTCGATCTCTCTCCCGACCTGATCGCCGGCTTCTGGCTGATCAAGACCGCCTCGCTCGACGAGGCGATCGCCTGGATGAAGCGCGCGCCGTTTGATCCGGGCTCCGAGATCGAGATCCGCCAGGTGTTCTCGGCCGAGGATTTTGGCGAGGCCTTCACGCCCGAGCTGCGCGAGCAGGAAGAGCGCACGCGCGCCCACGCGGCGAAGAAGTGACGGCGTAGCGGTCATTCGAACCAAACAAGGATCCCCAATGCGATTCATGATGCTGATGATCCCGCTCGGTTACGAGACCGCGCCTCCGGACGTGCAACTCGATCCCGAACGCGTCGCTGCGATGATGCGCTACAACGAGGCGCTCAAGGATGCCGGCGTCCTGATCACGCTCGACGGTCTGCACCCTCCGTCGATGGGCGCGCGCGTGTCGTTTGCGACCGGCGAGCCAATCGTCACCGACGGCCCCTTCACCGAGGCCAAGGAGGTTTTGGGCGGTTACTGGATGATCGAGGTCGCTTCGCGCGCGGAGGCGATCGCCTGGGCCAAGAAGTGCCCGGCATCGCCCAACGAGGTGATCGAGATCCGCCAGGTGCAGGAAATGTCCGATTTCTCGCCGGAGGTGCAGGAGGCTGCTGCCGGCTTCGGTGACCTCAAGAAGTAGTCTGATCGTTCAGCAAAAGGGAGAAACCGCCAATGAGCACCGATACCTATCTCGCCGTTTTCCTCGGCAGCAAGACCAGTCCGAAATGGGCGGCGTGGCACGCGATGCCAGAGGCCGAGCGCAAGGCGAAGGAAATGGAAGGCATGGTGGCCTGGAAGGGCTGGGTCGAGAAGCACCAAGGCGCAATCCAGGCCATGGGCGGTCCCCTCGGCAAGACCAAGCAGGTCGACGGCAAGGGCGTCGCCGACATCGCCAACGAGATGGGCGCCTTCACCGTGGTCCGTGCCGCCTCCCACGAAGCGGCGGCCAAGATGTTCGAGAACCATCCGCACTTCGCGATCTTCCCCGGCGAGCGTGTCGAGATCATGCCGGTGCTGCCGATCCCCGGCGGCTAGGGCCATAGGCGTCCCGGATTGCGGGAACTATGGGTTCACCAAATCCGGCCCCGCGCTAGTGACCTTCACGCCCAGCTCATGTAAAAGCCGTTCACATGAGCTGGCGCAAGGAAGAGCGCCGCGCCGAGCGCGGCTATCACCACGGCAATCTGAAGGAAGCCTTGTTGCAGGCTGCCCTCGGCCTGATCGCCGAGAAGGGCGCGGCCGGCTTCACCTTTGCCGATGCCGCGCGCATGGCCGGCGTCAGCGCGGCGGCGCCGTACCGCCATTTCCGCGATCGCGACGAGCTGTTGTCCTCGATCGCGCAACGCGGCTTCGAGCAGTTCGAGCAGCGGCTGACCGCGGCCTGGGACGACGGACGGCCCGACACCGTCACGGCGTTCGAGCGCGTCGGCAAGGCCTATCTCGCCTTCGCCCGCGAGGAGCCTGCCTTCTACAACGCGATGTTCGAATCCGGCCTGCCGGTCGATGCCAATCCGGCGCTGCAGGCCGCGAGCGAGCGCGCCTTCAACATCATTCGCGCCGCCGCCGAGCGACTCGCGGCGCTGGCACCGCCCGGCACGCCGCGTCCGCCGGCGATGATGATGGCGCTGCATATCTGGTCGATGTCGCACGGCGTGGCCTCGCTGTTCTCGCGTGGCGATGCTGCGCGGCGAAAGCTGCCGATGTCGCCGGACGAGCTGTTGGAGGCCGAGGTGCTGATCTATCTGCGTGGGCTCGGCTTTCCGACCGACCGCCGTCCGCCGGCCCAAGGCGCCGAGCCGCCGCCGGTGCCGCCGGAGGCTCCCTCCGGTTCTGGCGTGCCCCCCGGCGGACCCTGGGGCAAGCCGAAATAAAATTGCGCAAATAATTCCGCGGGCCTGTCAGGCCGCCAGCTTGACAAAATCGCGGGATGATCTAGCTATGTAAATGTTATTTACATTCACAACGGCGCTGATGCCGTGATGGAGAAGGGAAATGGCCTACACCGCTGATGTCAATCGCTGGCGCGGCCCCTCGGACCAACAGCAACAGTACGCGCGGCCGCACATGCTCGATACGCCATGGCATCCTGGCTGGATTGCCGTGACCATCCTCGGCTTCATCATCTGGTGGCCGATCGGACTTGCCCTTCTCTTTTTCACACTCGGGAGCAGAAGAATGTCGTGCTGGAGCAATCAGGATCGCTGGCAGAACAAGATGGAGCGGATGCAGTACAAGATGGACCGCATGCGCGGCCGCATGGAGCGCCACGGCTTTGGCTTTGGCTTTGGCCCGCCGTCCTCCGGCAACCGCGCCTTCGACGAATACCGTTCTGAAACGCTGCGCCGGCTCGAGGAAGAGCAGGTCGAGTTCAAGAACTTCCTCGACCGCCTGCGTCACGCCAAGGACAAGGAAGAGTTCGACCAGTTCATGGCGCAGCACAAGACGCGTCCGACCCCGCCGCCGACCGACCAGCCCCAAGGCTGATCTGGAAGGGCTGATCGAGACACCTCTCAAAGCCTTCAGGCGCATGCCCCCAAAGTCCTGATGGCCCCGAGCCGCCCGCCCGCGCACCCCGCAGGCGGGCGGTTTGGTTTTGGGAGAACCCAATGCCGACGCTCCGACACTAAGACTTGCGTGCGCCTCACGCCGCCGCGCCGCGACGTGCGTGGACTTCACCACCCGCTTTCTGCTTGGCCTGACCGCCTTCGCGGTGCTCGGCTATATCAGCTTCGTCTATGGCAGCTGCGCGGGCGATCCCGACTGCCATTTTCGCGTCTGCGGCCGGAGGTTTTGCGGCGTCGTTTATTCCCGTGTGCGGGAAAGCCAGGCGCGATAGAACCTGATCCCCGCGAGGGCCGACCAAGTCCTGACAGCGCCTCCCGCGGCGCCAACGGGCATGACCATGACCGACCGTAAAGAGATCAACCAGCGTATCGCGCTATTCGAGCGCGCCACCGCGCTGTTCGGGCGGTTCGGTAGCCTCATTCCGACGGTCATCGCGTTTCTCAACAAATGGCCGTCGGAGGTCGAGCTCTATCCGCACTGGCAGGTTGGCGAGTCCTGGAAGCTGTTCCTGAGCCTCTATCTCTATTGGTTCGCCTGGCTCGCACTCGGCCGGGCCATCTCGTTTGCGAAGGGGAGCGTCGAGCCATGATTCTGCTCCGCGATTTCTCGCTCTTTGTCCTGCCGGTCCTGATCGCGGCCGGCGGCTGGCTCTATGCACTCAGCCTGCGCAAGCGGGCCCGGACCACCCTCGATCGCGTGCCGGCGACACGACTGGCGCCTTGATGCAGACCGCCTATATCTGCCCGTACCAAAGCAGGCGGAGCGGAGGCAACCATGACGGAAGCTGCGATCGCGGCGAGCGACGGCCTCTGGCGGGAGATCCGCGGTGAGGCGCAGCGCGCGGCGGATGCCGATCCCGTGTTCAGCAAGACTCTTGCCAGCACCATTCTCGCCCATGATGATTTTGCCGCGGCTCTGGCCGAGCTGATAGGTCGCCGGCTTGGCAACAGTGCTGCCGAGCGCGCGCGCTTCACTGCCTTTTCGCGCGAGGCTTTTCGTGACGAGCCGGACCTGATCGAGGCGGCCAGCCGCGACTTGCGATCCATCGCGCTGCGCGATCCCGCCATCGCCGCGCTGTTGCCGCCGATGCTGCATTACAAAGGCTATGTCGCGCTGCAAGCCTGGCGCGTCTCGAACTGGCTCTGGTGTTGCGACCAGCGCGATGCGGCGCTGCTGTTCCAGCACGAATCCTCGAATGTGTTGCAGGTCAGCATTCATCCAGCGGCGTACATCGGATCGGCCGTCTATCTCGACCACGCCACCGGCATCGTGATCGGCGCCAATGTCGTGATCGGCGACGAGGTCACCATTCTCCAGAACGTCAGCATCGGGCGCCGCGGTGAATTGCCGGCGCGCTCGCCGCGCATCGGTCGCGGCGTCTACATCGGTGGCGGCGCGACCATCCTCGGCGATATCAGGATCGGCGATTTCGCAAAGATCGGCGCCGATACGGTCGTGACATCAGACGTGCCCGCCGGCTGCACCGCGGTCGGCAATCCAGTTCGACTGACCAACTGCCCCGAGCCCGCATCAGTGGCCTGACCTGCCAATATTCGGAGACGTGCAATGAAGACGGCAATCGTGATCGGCGTCGGACCCGAGCGAGGGCTCGGCGCCCAGCTCTGCAAGCGTTTCGCGGTCGAGGGGTTGAAGGTGATCGTCGCGGGCCGGACTCTGTCGGCGTTGCAGGCGGTTGTGGCCGACATCACGAAGGCGGGCGGCACGGCCGTGCCGTTCGTGGCGGACGCCACGAAAGAGAGCGACATCGTCGCCCTGTTCGACGCGGCGGGCGAAGAGCTCGATCTCGCCATCTACAATGCCGGCAACAACACGCCCGGAAAAATCATCGAGATGGAGGCCGATTATTTCGAGACCGCCTGGCGCGTGGTCTGTTTCGGCGGTTTCCTGTTCGGCCGCGAGGCGGTGCGCCGCCTGGCGCCTAAGAAGGCCGGGACGTTGCTCTTCACCGGCGCCAGCGCCTCGTTGCGCGGCCGCTCGGGCTACGGCGCCTTCAACTCGGCCAAAGCGGGCCTGCGCACGCTGGCGCAGGCCATGGCCAAGGAATACGCGCCCGAGGGCATTCACGTCGGCCATGTCGTGGTCGATGGCGCCATCGCCGGCGACAAGATCTTGACCCGGTTCCCCGATGCGGCAAGCCGCGAGGACAGCCTGATCAGTATCGAAGGCATCGTCGATGGCTTCGCCTTCCTCTACCGCCAGCCCGAGCGCGCCTGGTCGTTCGAGCTCGACGTGAGGACCTCGAAGGAGAAGTGGTAGTCCCTGCTGTCGTCCTGGCCTTCCCCAGAACGACGACGGAGAGCCTGGACGGGCCTTCGGCTGGGGGAACCGGGCCCAACCCTCTGCGCTGCCACCGTTTCCCGCAGCCAAAATCACCCCCGGTAACCCGGCATTAACCATCGCCGGGCTCTGGTAAGGATGGACAATCGCGCCCCAAGCCCGAAGTCGAGACCTTGGGTCGAGGCCCCATAGTTTTGACATCTTGGCAGGGAATGCAGGCGGCCGGCTTTGGACCAGCCCCTGCACCCCAGAAAAGACGAGGCTTTGAGCGGGCTTGCCGGCCGCGCCGGTTTGCGCGGCGGTTGGGGAACCGGCAGCCATTTGCAGGCCGGAGACGTGGGTTAACGATCGCCTTGAGAGGATATTGCTGATGAATCCGGCCGATGTGGCTCAGTCCGCCCTTCCGGTTGCCGCCTCCGCCGACGTGTCGCTGATTGCGCTATTCTGGCAGGCTCACTGGATCGTGAAAGCGGTGATGCTGGGACTTCTGTCCTGCTCGGTCTGGGTCTGGGCGATCGCCATCGACAAGATATTCCTCTACGCCCGCACCCGCCGCTCGATGGACCGGTTCGAGCAGGCGTTCTGGTCCGGGGAGTCGATCGAGGAACTCTATCGCACGCTTTCGGCCAAGCCGACCCATTCCATGGCGGCCTGTTTCGTCGCGGCGATGCGCGAGTGGAAGCGTTCGTTCGAAAGCCACGCGCGCTCGGTCGCGGGCCTCCAGATGCGCATCGACAAGGTCATGAACGTCTCGATCGCCCGCGAGGTCGAGCGGCTGGAACGCCGGCTCTTGGTGCTCGCGACCGTGGGCTCGGCCGGCCCCTTTGTCGGCCTGTTCGGCACGGTCTGGGGCATCATGTCGAGTTTCCAGTCGATCGCGGCGTCGAAAAATACCTCTCTGGCGGTGGTGGCGCCCGGTATCGCGGAAGCGCTGTTTGCGACCGCCGTCGGCCTCATTGCCGCAATTCCTGCCACTATTTTCTACAATAAGTTCACTTCCGAGGTGAACCGGCAGGCCCAGCGGCTCGAGGGCTTCGCTGATGAATTTTCAGCTATCCTGTCCCGTCAGATCGACGAGCGGGGCTGACGGACGGCATGTATAGTGTGAAGGCGGGAGTGGGCTTTAGACCATGGCGATGAACGTAGGCAGCTCGTCCGGAGGCGGCGGCCGTCGCGGCCGGCGCAAGCCGGTCATGGCCGAAATCAACGTCACGCCGATGGTCGACGTGATGCTGGTGCTGCTCATCATCTTCATGGTGTCGGCGCCGCTCTTGACGGTCGGCGTGCCGCTCGACCTGCCGTCGACCCAGGCCAAGAGCCTCGACCAGAACGACCAGAAGCCGCTTCAGATGTCGGTCGACATCAAGGGCAAGGTGTTCATCAATGACGCCGAGGTGGCGCTGAACGAGCTGATCCCGAAGCTGAAGGCGATCACGGATGCGCGCGGCGGGCTCGAGGAGCGCATCTACCTGCGCGCCGACAAGAAGGCGGATTACGGCACGGTGGCCAGGGTGATGGGCCTGTTGTCCGGTGCAGGATTCAAGAAGCTGGCGCTCGTCACGGAAGCGGATCAGGGGTCCTAAGCCGGTGAAGGTGAACGTCGACAAGACCCTCGTTGCGTCGATTGCCCTCCACGTCCTCGTGATCGGATGGGGGCTGCTCACCTTTTCGTCGCGCTCGATGGAGGCTCCGCCGCTGGAGGCGGTGGATATCGAGACCATTAGCACCGATCAGCTCTCCAAGATGACCGCCGGCATCAAGACCGGCGAAAAAGACAAGCCGAAGCCAATGGTCGAGAGAGTGGCCGAGGCGAAGCCTGTCGAGGACGCGATCGGGAAGGTGACCGAGAAGAAGGAAATCGTCACCTCGTCTGCACCCGAGCCGCCGCCGAAGCCAGTAGAGAAGCCGATCGAGAAGAAGCCCGATCCGCCAAAACCTGTCGTCGAGAACAAGCCGAAGGAAGAGCAGAAACCGGCCGAAAAGAAGCCAGATCTGGCCAAGGAAGATCCAATCGCTGAAACCATCAAGAAGCAGGAAGCCAAGAAGCCAACGCCAAAGCAGGAGGCCAAGCCTGCGCACTCGCAGGCCCAGCCTCCGAAACCGAAGCAGGAGCGCACCTTCGATCAGACCAAGATCGCGGCACTCCTGGACAAGCGCGATCCGACCCGGCAGGCGATCACCGGTGCGACGCTGAATGCATCGGCTTCGCTCGGCACCACGCGCGGCACGGCCGCAACGCTGTCGCAGTCCGAGCTTGACGCGATGCGCGCGCGGCTCGCGAGCCTGTGGAACGTGCCGCCTGGCATCGAGCATCCCGAAGAAATGTTCGTGACGGTGCGCATCCAGCTCGGCCCGGATCGGCGCTTGGCCGCGACGCCGCTGGTGGTGTCGACCGGCTCCTCGCCGAGCTACCGGGCCGCGGCCGAGGCTGCTGTCAGGGCCGTGTTGCAGGGCCAGCCCTATACCATGCTGCGCGATGAGACTTATGAGCAGTGGAAATACATGGACATCGATTTCGATCCAAAGACGATGTTCCGCAGCTAACGTTGAGAGATCGCAATGTCGGTAAAGTCTTTTCCCTTGTCTCCTTTGCCTATCCATCGCCGTCAGGTTCTGATCGGCGGTGCCGGCGTTGCGGCCGGTTTGGTGATGCCGCACGCCTTGCTGGCGCAGACCAAGCTGCAGGTCACTGAAGGCAACGTCGCGCCGCTGCCGATCGCGATCACCAATTTCGTGGCCGGCTCGCCCTCGGACGGCGAGGTCGGCGCCGGCGTCACGCAGGTCATCACCAATAATCTGAAGCGCTCGGGACTTTTCAATCCGATCGACCAGGCCGCCTTCATCGAGCGCATCAGCAACATCGATGTCGCGCCACAATTCCAGAACTGGAAGACCCTCAACGCGCAGGCCCTCGTCACCGGCCGCATGACGCGCCAGCCGGACGGCCGGCTCAAGGCCGAATTCCGCCTGTGGGACGTCGCCTCCGGCCAGCAGCTCACCGGACAGCAGTATTTCACCTCGCCGGAATATTGGCGCCGCATCGCGCACATCATCTCCGACCAGATTTATGAGCGTCTGACCGGAGACAAGGGTTATTTCGATAGCCGCGTCGTGTTCGTCGACGAGTCCGGGCCGAAGGAACGCCGCGTCAAGCGGCTCGCGATGATGGATCAGGACGGCGCCAATGTGCGCTATCTGACCCGCGGCGCCGACCTCGTGCTGACACCGCGTTTCTCGCCGAACTCGCAAGAGATCACCTATATGGAATTCGGGCAGGGCGACCCGAAGGTCTATCTCTTCAACATCGAGACCGGGCAGCGCGAGATCGTCGGCAATTTCCCCGGCATGACCTTTGCGCCGCGCTTCTCGCCGGACGGCCAGCGCGTCATCATGAGCTTGCAGCAGGGCGGCAATTCCAATTTGTTCGTGATGGATTTGCGCTCGCGCTCGACCACGCGCCTCACCGACACGCCGGCGATCGACACGTCGCCGTCCTACTCGCCCGACGGCACCCGCATCTGCTTCGAGTCCGATCGCGGCGGCAGGTCGCAGATCTATGTGATGGCGGCGACCGGCGGACAGGCGCAGCGCATTTCATTCTCCAAGGACGACAACAACGCCACCTATTCGACACCGGTGTGGTCGCCGAAGGGCGATTACATCGCCTTCACCAGGCAGGGCGGCGGGCAGTTCTCGATCGGCGTCATGAAGCCGGACGGCTCCGGCGAGCGGCTCCTCACCTCCGGCTACCACAATGAAGGTCCGACCTTCTCGCCGAACGGCCGTGTGCTGATGTTCTTCCGCGATCCCGGTGGCAATGGCGGGCCGTCGCTGTTCTCCGTCGACATCTCCGGCCGCAACGAGCTGAAGGTGCCGACGCCGGGCTTCGCCTCCGACCCCGCGTGGTCGCCGCTGTTGTCCTCGACGGCGGGTCAATAGATCGCGCGTTCACACGCGCGATGTTTTCGAAAAAAAGTGCCGATTTTTTCGCATTCCGTGCCGAGGGCAAGCTTTCCTTCACCATGGGCTCGGCAACGCTTGCCTAGTTGCTTGATATGTCAGCAGAAATAGCTTCGCTATTGCCGAAAAACAACTCGCCTTTAACGATGTTCCCTCAGAAAGGCTTCATCTGGCTTGAGTAAAAGTACGCGCCGAACAGGAATGCGTAACAAGCCAATGCAGCTGGCCGACCAGAAGCAGAGCGATCGAGACGAGCTGGAGCCAATACTCTACGCCGCTCTCATCAACTCTATGGTTCAGAATTTCTGGGCCATCTTCCTCGGCTCGGCCTCGACGGCCGTGGCCGCGGTCATGACTGCCTTGAAGACTGGCGACGTCTGGCAGTGGCCGATCGCCTTCATGATCATTGCGATCGGCACCGCGCGCGCGTTCCAAATGCGGCGTTACGAAAACCGCGTGCCGGGTCTGACCTTCGAAGAAGCCAAGCACCTGGAGCCGCGCTATTGGTTCGGCGCGCTGGCATATGCCGCAGTGATCGGTCTGTGGTGTTTCGTCGTCATCTACAACAATGACGATGCGGTCGCGAACATGCTGTGCGTCTCCGTCGCCGTCGGCTACACCGCCGGTGGCGCCGCGCGCAATTACGGCCAGCCAAGGGTGATTCAGTGGCACGTCGCGCTCGCCTGCGGCCCGATGTCGCTGGCTTTGCTGTTGCATGGCGGCTTCTACTATATCGGGCTCGCGATCCTGCTGGGGATGTTCTTCATCGCGCTGAAGGGCATCAACCTCAGCCTGCATGCGATCTTCGTCAAGGCGCTGACCTCGAGCTTTCGCGAATCCGCTCTGGCAAACCAGTTCGACACCGCGCTCAACAACATGCCGCACGGCCTGTGCATGTTCCGCGCCGACGGGCGCCTCGCGGTGATGAATCACTGCTTCGGTAGTTTGATGGAGCTGCCTGACGACCTGGTCAAACGCGGCGCCAGCGCCGCCGACATCGTCTCGGCCTGTGTTGCCGCCGGATCGATCTCGGCGGACAGCGGCAATCTGATCCTGTCCGAGATCGAGGGCGCGCGGATCAACGAGATCGTCACCGCCGATCCCAATCTTGCGCGCGCCCGTACCCTGGCCTGGACGTTCCAGCCGATGACCGGCGGGGGCACCGTGCTGCTGCTGGAAGACATCACCGAACGCACCAATGCGGAAGCCCGCATCAGCCATCTCGCCCGCTATGACGAGCTCACGGCGCTGCCGAACCGGGTCTCCTTCCGCGACGAGATCGAGCGGCTCCTGGCGAATGCGCATCATGCCGAGCGACTCTCCGCACTGCTGTTCGTCGACCTCGACCAGTTCAAGCAGGTCAACGACACGCTCGGTCATCCCTGCGGCGACCAGCTGCTCTGCGCGGTCGCCAACCGGCTGCGCGAGATGCTGCGGCCGGAGGACTTCGTCGCCCGCTTCGGCGGCGACGAATTCGTCGTATTCCAGCAGAACATCAACGCGCCCGAAGATGCTGCGAGCCTTGCCCGCCGCATCGTCGAGCGGCTCAGCGAGCGCTACCGCATCGACAATCACCTGGTCGAGATCGGCGCCAGCGTCGGCATCGCACTGACCTCGCCCGAGGGCGTCAGCGCCGATACGCTCTTGAAGAATGCCGACATGGCGCTCTACCGCGCCAAGGCCGACGGTCGCGGCACCTTCTGCTTCTTCCGCGACGAGATGGCGGCGACTGTCGAGGCCCGCCGCATCCTCGAGCTCGACCTGCGCAAGGCGCTGGCCAACGAGGAGTTCGAGCTGTTCTACCAGCCGCTGGTCAATCTGAAGTCCGGCAAGATCACCACCTGCGAAGCGCTGCTGCGCTGGAACCATCCGGTGCGCGGCACGGTCTCGCCGGTCGACATCATTCCGGTCGCCGAGGACATGGGGCTGATCGTCGATCTCGGCCGCTGGATCCTGCGCCGCGCCTGCATGGAATGCATGAAGTGGCCGGAGGGCGTCAGCGTCGCCGTCAACTTCTCGCCGCAGCAATTCCACCAGCGCGACGTGCTGAGCGAGATCCGCTACGCGCTCGAAGTGTCGGGCCTGCCGGCGCATCGCCTCGAGATCGAGATCACCGAATCCTCGCTGCTGCGCAACACCCAGCTCACCCACGACATCCTGTCGCAGCTGCATGCGCTCGGCGTGCGCATCTCGCTGGATGATTTCGGCACCGGCTATTCGAGCCTCAGCTATCTGCACAATTTCCCGATGCAGAAGGTCAAGATCGACCGCTCCTTCCTCGAGGGCATCGACACCGACCGCCCGCTGACGCTGCTGCGTGGCGTGGCGCGGCTGTCCGCCGACCTCGGCATGTCGGTCGTGGTCGAGGGCATCGAGACCAACGAGCAGCTCGAGCTGATCAGCGCCGACGGCACCGTGTCCGAGGCGCAGGGTTATCTGTTCAGCCGTCCGGTGCCCGCGGTGCGGATGCGCCAGCTGCTCAACGCCTCGCACGGACGGCGTGGCGAGAACCTGCTCCAGGTCGTCGGCGCGCGTTCCTTCGCTTAAGCACGCTTCCGGGAATTCCCTGTCGTTTCAGTCTGTTGCTGGGTACCGTAGTCCTACGGAGGGTTAACCCTAACCCTTCGATTGCTTTGCGTCGTTGTTAAGAAGCTGTTAACAATTCATCACGCGCGTGGAAGTTGTCCTGCGCGCTGCGTTGTGAGCAGTGGTGGGTAAGGAGTTGGAATGCAGTCCTCAGCCAGAGCGATCATTTCGGCTGTTGGACGGGGTGCTGAGCTCCTGACAGACGTCGACTATCATCTCGCCGAAACGGTCGCGGAGAAGGAGGAGATCTACAATCTCCGCTACCGCGCCTATCTGCGCGAAGGCGCCGTCACCGAATCTCCGGACGCGCGCGTCACCGACCAGTATGACGAATTGCCGAACGCCTGGACCTTCGGCGTCTATCTCCAGGGCGAGCTGTGCAGCTCGGTGCGCATCAGCGTGCTGACCTCGGAATGGCGCAGATCCACCTCCGCCGACGTCTTCCCCGACGTCGTGCTGCCGCGGCTCGACCGCGGCGAGGTCATGATCGACCCGACCCGCTTCGTGGCTGATCCCGACAAGGCCAAGCGCGTGCCGGAATTGCCCTATTTAACGACGCGCCTCGCCTACATGGCGTGCGAGCATTTCAATGCCGATCTCGGCCTCGCCATCGTGCGTTCCGAGCATCAGGCGTTCTATCGCCGGGTGTTCCTGCATGCGCCGATCGCCGAGCCCCGGATCGTCCCCGGCCTCACCAAGGCCTTCGGCCTGATGGCGGCGGACTTCCCGACCTTCCGCAAGAAGGTGTTCGAGCGCTACCCGATCATGCGCTCCACCGCCTTCGAGCGGCGGATGCTGTTCGGGCGCGGCGGCCAGCGCCAGCTGCCGCAGCGGCCGGTGCTGGTCGCGGACGCTGTTCAGGCCTGATATCCGGTACGCCGGGATTCCCCCGGGCCAGGGCCCAAAATTCCAGCAGAACCAGCGTTTTTGCCGGCTAACGCGGCTTGCCTTCACCCTCGCGCCACATTTACAACCCATTAACCATGGCGGTTGCTTTTCGCCGGTGGGGGGCATTTGACCGGCCGGAGCAAGGTTCCGTCAAGGTTGACGGAACGTTCGCTTAACCAACCCCCTGTAGACCGGACAGCAGTGGACGAACGTGAGCGTGGAGGCTCCGGAATGACTAATCCTATGCGTATCCTCCAGGGATTGAAGCTGGTTGCGGTGCTTGCCGTCGCGCTGTCGATGGGCGCCTGCGCCAAGCAGAACGCGGGCCTGGACGCCAATGCGAGCGCGGCGACGCCGGGCAGCCAGCAGGATTTCGTGGTGAACGTGGGCGACCGCGTGTTCTTCGAGAGCGACCAGACCGATCTGACTCCGCAGGCGATCGTGACCCTGGAGAAGCAGGCGCAGTGGCTCCAGACCTATCCGCGCTACTCCTTCACCATCGAAGGTCACGCCGACGAGCGCGGCACCCGCGAATACAACATCGCGCTCGGCGCCCGCCGCGCCCAGTCGGTGCGTTCGTTCCTCGCCTCGCGCGGCATCGATGCGAACCGCATGCGCACGATCTCCTACGGCAAGGAGCGCCCGGTGGCCGTCTGTAACGACATCTCCTGCTGGTCGCAGAACCGTCGCGCCGTCACCGTGCTGAACGCGAGCTCTTAAGCTCACGCGCTGTCAGCCGAGCGTAAGCAAATTCATCTGCCGGCGCCCTCTCGGGCGCCGGTTTCGTTTCAGCGATCTGTGACAGAAACCCCTTTGTAGCAGCCACATTTTTGGCGTACTCCCCTTCAATGTGTGGCGCGTCGAATGTTCCGTCGCAGGCCATTTCGCTTTCGTCGTCAGGGCAAGATGTCATCCAGATTCCAGGTCGTTAAAGCCATCGTGGCGATCGCCGCGCTGCTGTCCTTTTGCTCGCCCGTTCTCGCGCAGTCGGACGACGACCCGGAGATGCGGATCGAGCGGCTGGAAAACCAGCTGCGCCAGCTCACCGGCCAGAACGAGGAGCTGCAATATCGCAACCGCCAGCTCGAAGAGCGGCTGCGGGCGCTGGAGGGCGGCGCGCAGGCTGCGCCCGGACAGGCGCCGGCGCCGCCCAGCGTCGCGGCGATGCCGCCCGCGCAGATCGCCCCCAGCTATCGCCAGCAGCAACCGGCCCAGCCCAATTACGAGCAGCCGCAGATCGCTTCTCCCGCGCCGATCGTCCAGGAGCAGCCGGCGCCCGGTGCGCCCGGCACGCGCCGCCGCGGCGATGCGTTCGACCCGAGCCAAAATCCGAGCGCGCCCGGCGCGCCGCGCGCGCTCGGCGGCGGCCAGCAGCCCATGTCTTCTGGAACGGCGGCGGGAACGCAGGTCGGTGTGCCCGCTGGCCGCAACCCCGGCGAGCCGCTCGATCTCAACAACAATGGTGGTCGCTATCCGCAAGCCGCAGCGCCCGCGCAGCCGGCCTATCCGCCGGCGCAATCAGGCTATCCACCCGCAGCCGGCGGCACCGGCCTTGCGACGCTGCCGCCCTCGGCCACGCCGCGCGATGAGTTCGACCTCGGCATCGGCTACATGCAGCGCAAGGACTATGCGCTGGCCGAGCAGACCATGAAGAATTTTGCGCAGAAATATCCGAGCGATCCGCTGCTCGGCGACGCGCAATACTGGCTGGGCGAGAGCTATTACCAGCGCCAGCAATATCGCGACTCCGCCGAGGCCTTCCTCGCCGTCACCACCAAATACGACAAATCGGCCAAGGCGCCGGACGCGCTGCTGCGGCTCGGCCAGTCGCTCGCTGCGCTGAAGGAGAAGGAGGCCGCCTGTGCCGCCTTCGGCGAGGTCGGCCGCAAATATCCGCGTGCCTCCGCCGGCGTCAAAGCCGCGGTGGACCGCGAGCAGAAGCGGGTGAAGTGCTGACACCCTGCGGTCGTCGCTGACAAGGTGGATCGTGCTGCGCTAAACAGTGTGGCGATTGCTGGGCCGCGTCATGTCAGACGACGACAATTCTCCGATCTCGGCGCGTGAGGCGAAGCAGCTCTTCGCCGACCTCAGAAGCGCGCCCGCGCTGGTGCTCGCGGTCTCCGGCGGGCCCGACTCGGTTGCGCTGATGTGGCTCGCGGCACGCTGGCAGAAGAGCCTCGCACGCGGCCCGAAGCTCGTTGTCGTCACCGTCGATCACGGCCTGCGGCCGGAGGCCGCGCGCGAGGCGCGCGAGGTCAAGCGGATCGCGACGCAACTCGGATTGACGCACAAAACCCTGCGCTGGCGCGACGCAAAGCCAAAGACGGGCGTGCCTGCGGCGGCGCGGCAGGCCCGCTACCGCCTGCTCGCGCAGGCCGCGCGTGCGACTGGGGCGACCCATGTGCTGACCGCGCACACCCGCGACGACCAGGCCGAGACGCTGTTGATGCGGCTGTTGCGCGGCAGCGGCATTGCCGGCCTGTCGGCGATGGCGCGCCTCACGGCGCGCGACGGCATCGTGCTGGCGCGTCCGCTGCTCGATGTGCCGAAATCGCAGCTGATCGCGACGGCGAGGCGGGCCAAGCTCGGCTTTGCCGATGATCCCACCAACCGCGACAGCGCCTTCACCCGGCCGCGGCTGCGTGCGCTGTTGCCGCAGCTCGCGGCGGAAGGCGGCGATGCGCGCAATCTGGCGCGGCTCGCAGGCAGGCTCGCCCGCGCCAATGCGGCGGTCGAGGTCTTGACCGACGGCGCCGAGCGTTTCCTCCGCCTGCGGGATGGCGCCAATGCGCCGCATGGCCCGGCCGCGCGAAGCTTCGAGGCCAAAGCCTTCGCCGCCCTGCCGGAGGAGGTCCGGCTGCGGCTCTTGCTGCGGGCCATCAATGCCTTCGGTCATGAGGGGCCGGCGGAACTCGGCAAGGTCGAAACCCTCCTGGGCGCGCTTGACCAGGCCATGTCCCAGGCCATGTCCGGGGGACGCGCACCCGCAAAGGGTCGTGCGATCCTGAAGCAGACCCTGGCGGGCGCCTTGATCAGCCTGGCCGGGGGGCGTATCCACGTCGTGTCCGCGCCTGCCCGGCGGCGCAAGCGGACTTAAAGGGTAGGCGGATGAGCGCGGACCATGACACCGGCCATTTCGCCTAAGCCATGTCAGGTCACCTTAACCAGGCAGGAAAAACCCCGATCCGGACGCCATTATTTCAGCGGGAATCGCTCTAAGATGGGATAAATAGTCCCATCTCGTTCCCTTGGCAGCGACCGGGGCGGCACCTAGATTGTATGCGTCCAACAGAGAGGATTCCTTGGGGATTTCCTCGCACTGCCCAAACAAACGACCGAAGTCACTGCCCAAGGATCAGGTCGCGATCCGCGCGACCACGAAGGAAGATCGATGAACGCCAATCTGCGCAATTTCGCCCTCTGGGTCATCATTGTCCTGCTGCTATTGGCGTTGTTCACGCTCTTCCAGAATCCGGGTCAGCGCGCCTCCTCGCAGGACATCGCCTTCTCCCAGCTCCTGAGCGAAGTTGACCGCGGCAATGTGCGCGACGTCGTGATCCAGGGACCGGACATCCACGGCACCTTCACCAACGGCTCGAGCTTCCAGACCTATGCGCCGAACGACCCGACGCTGGTGAAGCGCCTCTATGACAGCAAGGTCCAGATCACCGCGAAGCCGCCGGGCGACAACGTGCCGTGGTTCGTTTCGCTGCTGGTGTCCTGGCTGCCTTTCATCGCGCTGATCGGCGTCTGGATTTTCCTGTCGCGGCAGATGCAGGGCGGCGCCGGCAAGGCCATGGGCTTTGGCAAGTCGCGTGCAAAAATGCTGACCGAAGCGCATGGCCGCGTCACCTTCGAGGACGTCGCCGGCGTCGACGAGGCCAAGCAGGACTTGCAGGAGATCGTCGAATTCCTCCGCGACCCCGGCAAATTCCAGCGCCTCGGCGGCCGCATTCCGCGCGGCGTGCTCCTGGTCGGCCCTCCCGGCACCGGCAAGACGCTGATCGCGCGTGCGGTCGCGGGCGAAGCCAACGTGCCGTTCTTCACCATTTCCGGCTCCGACTTCGTTGAAATGTTCGTCGGCGTCGGCGCCTCGCGTGTGCGCGACATGTTCGAGCAGGCCAAGAAGAATGCGCCCTGCATCATCTTCATCGACGAAATCGACGCGGTCGGTCGCCACCGTGGCGCCGGTCTCGGCGGCGGCAATGACGAGCGCGAGCAGACGCTGAACCAGTTGCTGGTCGAGATGGACGGCTTCGAGGCGAACGAGGGCGTGATCCTGATCGCCGCGACCAACCGTCCCGACGTGCTCGATCCCGCGCTGTTGCGTCCCGGCCGCTTCGACCGTCAGGTCGTGGTGCCGAACCCGGACGTCGTCGGCCGTGAGCAGATTTTGAAGGTTCACGTCCGTAAGGTGCCGCTGGCCCCCGATATCAACCTCAAGACCATCGCGCGCGGCACGCCTGGATTCTCCGGCGCCGACTTGATGAACCTCGTCAACGAAGCTGCCCTGACCGCTGCGCGCCGCAACAAGCGGATGGTGACGCAGGCCGAGTTCGAGGAGGCCAAGGACAAGGTGATGATGGGCGCCGAGCGCAAGTCGCTCGTCATGACCGAGGAAGAGAAGCTGTTGACGGCCTATCACGAGGGCGGCCACGCCATCGTCGGCCTCAACGTCGTCGCGACCGATCCGATCCACAAGGCGACCATCATTCCGCGCGGCCGTGCGCTCGGCATGGTGATGCAGCTGCCCGAGCGCGACAAATTGTCGATGTCGCTGGAGCAGATGACTTCGCGCCTCGCCATCATGATGGGCGGCCGCGTCGCCGAAGAACTGATCTTCGGCCGCGAGAAGGTGACTTCGGGTGCGTCGTCCGACATCGAGCAGGCCACGCGGCTTGCGCGCATGATGGTGACGCGCTGGGGCCTCTCCGAGGCGCTCGGCACCGTGTCCTATGGCGAAAACCAGGACGAGGTTTTCCTCGGCATGTCGGTGTCGCGCACGCAGAACGCCTCGGAGGCGACGGTGCAGAAGATCGATACCGAGATCCGGCGTTTCGTCGAAGAGGGCTACAACGAAGCGACGCGCATTCTCACCGAGAAGCGCGCCGATCTTGAAGCGCTCGCCAAGGGCCTCCTGGAGTTCGAGACGCTCTCCGGCGACGAGATCGTCGACCTGCTCAAGGGCAAGAAGCCGAACCGCGAATCCGTGCTGGAGCCGACCACGCCGCGCGCCTCAGCCGTGCCCCCGGCCGGCAAGTCGCGCCCGCGGCCCGATCCGGATCCCGGCCTGGAGCCGCAGCCGCAGGCGTAACGCCCGCGTCGCATGGCCGGGTATTCCGGCAAACCGTTAGTGCAAAAGCTCGGCATCAAGCCGGGCTTTTGTATTTTCGTGGATGGCCTCGCGACGCCCTATCGCGATGTCGTCGGTGAGTTGCCCGACGATGTGACCATCGCGAAGACGGCCAAGGCGCCACTCGACATGGTGCATGTCTTTGCAACTGAAGCCAAAGGCTTCGCCGCTAGGCTGCGCAGCCATCGCAAGGCGATCGCGCCGGACGGAATGATCTGGGCGTCGTGGCCGAAGAAGGCTTCGGGCGTTGCGACAGATGTGACGGAAGCGCTGGTGCGCGAGACCGCGCTCGCCAACGGTCTCGTCGACATCAAGATCTGCGCCGTCGACGAAATCTGGTCCGGCCTGAAGCTCGTAATCCCCGTCAAGGATCGCGCCAAGCTCGCGAAATAGTACCGGCTCCGTATGGTGGGTTAGCCGTGCCGACTGCGCGAAGCGCAGTCGGCACGGCTAACCCACCTCTTCTGTTTCCGCAGCGATGAACAGTGGTGGGTTACGCCTTCGGCTATAACCCACCCTACGAATCCCTCACTTCGCCGCGGCTGCCGGCCTCTCACCACGCTCAAGAAAATGCAGCACGTCGTCTGAGAACTGCTCCGGATCCTGCAGGAACGAGAAGTGGCTGACCTGCGGCTGGATCAACAGGCCGGCCCCCGGAATGTTCGCCGCCATGAACTCGGTGTTCTCGCGCTTGATGGCTTCGTCGTGGTCGCCATCGACGATCCAGGTCGGGACCTTGATCGCCGCGAGGTCCGCGGCCGTCCATTTCGGCTGGCTCTCCCACATCCTGGTGATCTCATCGACGAAGCTCTTGTACGCGGCAGGCGTCGGCGACAGGCGCTTGTACTCCTCGCCGGCCCTGGCGATGTAGGCGTTGAAGACGCCGCTCGACGCGATATCAGCGACGCCCGATGGATCTGAGTTCGCCGCAAAGGCGAACAGCCTCGTCACCCGCTCCGGATGCTTCATGGCGATGTCGAGGCCGATGATCGCGCCGTCGCTCCAGCCCACGATCGCCGCCTGCTTGATCTTGAGATGGTCGAGCAGCCCGACCACGTCCGAGGCCATCAGGTCGTAGCCATAGGGTTCCTGATTGCGGCTACTCCGCCCATGTCCGCGGCTGTCCATGACGATGACCTGATAGTGCCGCTGCAGCGCGCGGACCTGGTGACCCCAGTAACTGGCATTGGCAAGGCCGCCATGCACCAGGATAACGGGCTCGCCGCGGCCGAAGACGGCGTACCAGATCTTGATGCCGTTGACGGGCGCGAAGCCGCTCTGCGCGGCCTTGGGCAAGGTCGGCGTCGGCGGCAGGTTCAGCCATCGCGGCGCGGCATGCGCGGCTGTGATCGAGATCGTGACGAGAAGCGCAGTGAAAAGATTGCGAAGCATCATGATGCGTCTTCCTGTTCGACGGCAGGGCATTACCGCACGGCAAAACAGGCGCGTCATCTCCTAAGACGTTACAGATGTAGGATGGGCAAAGGCGCGCTTGCGCGGTGCCCCACCCTCTCTCGGCGATCGCAACAGAAGTGGTGGGCACGCTTGCGCTTTGCCCACCCTACGATCGACTGCAATTGCGATTGGCCTCTCGCAGCCGTCATGGCATGCTGTCCTCAAATAAAGGTGCGGCGCGATCGCACCACAAAGGGGAGGGGAAGCCGATGCGCTTTACCGCGGCATGGGGCGCGCTTTGCGCCGTTTCATTTGTAATCGTGTCGACCGCTTCCTTCGCCGCCGAGATGCGCGGCGTCACCGCGACTGAGATCAGGATAGGCCAGACCATGCCCTATAGCGGGCCGGTGTCGGCGTTCGGCGCGCTCGGCAAGGGCGAGGTCGGTTATTTCAAGATGCTGAATGACAAAGGCGGCATCAACGGCCGCAAGGTCAATCTGATCTCGCTCGACGACAGCTACGCGCCGCCGAAATCGGTCGAGCAGACCCGCAGGCTGGTCGAGAGCGACGAGGTCGCGCTGATCTTCTCCTCGATCGGCACCGCGCACAACACGGCGATCGCGAAATATCTCCAGAGCAAAAACGTGCCGCAGCTGTTCATCGGCTCCGGCGCCTCGAAATTCGCCGACGTCGCGCAATATCCGCAGGCGACGATGGGTGTGCAGGGACCGTTCCGCTACGAGGCGCGGCTCTATGCGCGCTATGCGCTGGCCAAAAACCCGAACGCGAAATTCGCCGTGATCTCGCAGAACGACGATTACGGCCGCGATTATCTCGCCGGCCTCAAGGACGTGCTCGGCGAGAAATACGATGCGAGCGTCACCAACGCGACCTACGAGATCCAGGATCCGACCATCGATTCCCAGATCGTGAAATTGAAAGCATCGGGCGCCGACGTCTTCGTGATCGCGGCGACGCCGAAATTCGCAGCGCAAGCGATCCGCAAATCGTTCGAGATCGGCTGGCGGCCGATGACGTTTCTCTCCAATGTCGCGGTGTGGATCTCGACCGTGATGGAGCCCGCCGGCGTGGAGGCCGGCACCGGCATCCTCTCCACCGCTTACGTGAAAGATCCCGACGATCCCGCCTGGAAGGACGATCCCGGCGTCAAGGCCTGGCGCGACTTCATGACGAAGTACGTGCCGGAGGCCGACCAGCACGACACCAACTACGTCAACTCCTACAACAGCGCGATGGCGCTGGAGGCGGTACTGAAAGCGTGCGGCGACGATCTCTCCACCGAGAACATTTTGAAGCAGGCGTTCTCGATTCACGATCTCGAGCTGCCGATGCTGTTGCCCGGCATCAGGATCAACACCAGCGCGACCGACCACGTCCCGGTCGACCAGATGCAGTTCATGCGCTTCAACGGCAAGACCTGGGAGCGCTTTGGCGAATTGCAGACCGGGAATTGAGAGCGTTTCACGCGCTTGCTCGTAGCCCGGATTACGCTGCGCTCCATGCGGGCTACGAGGGCATCAACCGGACGGCGGGTGAATTCGTGATACGCCCGCTAAATCACGAACAGGGCATCGCGGCTGGGCTAAAATGCCTCTTGATGACCATGATTTCGAGTGTACATTCGCCCGATCTGGGCGATGGCAGGGCAGTTGCAATGACGGCTCAGTCCCACAAGACCGCAGAAGAGGAATACGAGGAGCAAGTTCGCATCCTCATCCGCATCGTTTCAGCCTCCACTTTGGGGCTTCTCGCGTTCGCTGCGGGCCTGCTGATTGGGACCTTTCTGTTTTCGTGATCGAAGATGAATGACCGGCCCTCCGGGCGCGATTTTGTTGAGCTGCGTGCTCATTTCGACGGTAGAGCGGCGCGCACATGGATCACCGCGATCTTGTCGGCATACACCCGCGTCCAGCCCTTGATGTGATCCAGTACCTGCGCGGCAGGTGAATCCGGCGTGAGCAACGTCGCGTCGATCCCGTTGTCGTCGAGCATGCGCAGCAAGCCCGTCACGTCGCGGCCGTCCTCGGCGGCGAAATAGTCCATCAGGAATTTCTCGCCGTAGAGCTCCGACCGGCCGTCGACGAAAGGCCGGATGTCGCGCACGATCAGATAGCCGCCAAAACCGTAGGAATTGAAGATGCGCGCGGCCTTGCGCTCGGTGAGAACGTCGACCGCGGTAACCGGCGCCTGCGCCGCGGAGAACTCGAAGACGTGATGCGCGGCAAAGGCCGCGGTTGCGCTCGTCGCGGCCGTGACGATCGCAAGCGCGGTCAGCGCCGCCGGCATGCCCGGGGCGATGCGCAGGGCATCCGATGCGGGCCCGATCCGGCCGCTCAGCGGCTGCGCCAGCACCAGGGGAACGATCACGCCAAAGGTCTCGATGCTGCGGACATGGGCGAGCGCCATCCAGGTCACGACCAGGATCAGCAGCACGCGCGGCGGCAACAACGATACACCGCGCATAAGCGCGAGACCGAGCAGTCCGAGCAGCGCGCCCGCGAACGGGCTGAAGGCGCTGAAATCGGCGGGGCGCCATTCGGCGATGACCGAGAACGACTTGCCGAGGCTGAGGATGCGGACCGCACCCATCACGGTCTCCACCCCATAGGGCGTGCAGCAACTCGCTGCCAGCGCGGCAAGCCCGAATAGAGTCCAGCGCATGGCGAGCGCCAGCCGGCGCGCCGGCGCCGCGCGCCACAGCGATTCAAGCCCGATCGCCCCGATCAGAGCGAGGCCAAGCACGAAGCCGCCGTGGAGGTTTGCCCACAGCCCAATCAGCGGCAGCAACAGGAAGGAGGGCGCGCGGCCGCGATCGGCCGCGGCCATCAAGGCGCCGGACCAGGCGACCATGACCGGGAATGCGAGCACATGGGGGCGTGCCAGCAGATGCGGCGCCGCCAACGTGATCGCCAAAAGGCAGAACACCAGCGCGTAGGGCAGATCGAGATGCCGCTGGAGAAAGGCCAGCAACAGTCCGACTGCGAGCGCAATCGCGGTCGCGGTCAGCACGACGGGCCCGGCCCACCCCCAATGCGCATAGACGGTCGCGAACAGCACTTGCGATAGCCAGGACGTCGAGAGCCAGACCTCGCCCTGGCGCGTCAGGGAGTAGAAGTCGGTCCAGGGCACGGCCCGGTGATCCAGGATCCACTGGCCGACCTTGATCTGCCAGAGAGTATCAGGATCGTTGAGGAGGTGGTCGCCGCTCACCAGCAGCAACAGATAGGTCGCAGCCGCAACGCACAGCGGCGCCAGATTGCGCTGGCGCCGGGCGATCGGAAGGCTGGCCGCGGTCGTCATGGTTTCGCGGGCGCGGCTGCATCTGGCGCGTCGTCGCGCACATGGATCACGGCGATGTCGTCGGCATAGAGCCGCTTCCAGCCCTTGATGTGATCCAGCACCTGGGCGGCCGGCGCATCTGCGACCATCAGCGTGGCGTCGATCTTGTACTCCTCGAGCAGCCGCGTGAGGTTATCGAGCTTCTTCACTTCCACGGCCTTGAAGAAGTCCATCACGAACTTCTCGCCATAGAGCTCGGCGCGGCCGTCGACGAAGACCGGGATGTCGCGCGAGATCAGATAGCCGCCGAACTGGTAGGCGTTGAAGATGCGGCGTGCTTTGCGTTGCTGGAGCAGGTCGACGGCGGTAACCGGCGTCTGCTCCATCGTGAAGCTGAAGCGATGATGCGACATGTAGATCGAGGTCGAGGTCCAGGCCGCGGCCGCGATCATCAACGCACCCATCATCGTGACATAACGCGCCGCCGGGCTCTCGGTGCCCCGCGCGCGTTGCGGCAGCGGCGACTTTTCGCCGAGCGGCTTCGCCAGCACCAGCGGCACCAGGAAGGCAAAGGCCTCGATGCTCCTGACATGGGTGAGGCCCATCCAGGTCAACAGCAGGATCAGGAGAATGCGCGGCGGCGACAGCGTCAGCCCGCGAAACAGGCCGATCGCGATCAGGCCGAGCAGCGCGCCCTCGAACGCGCTGAAGGAGGCGAAATTCGCCGGCATCCATTCGGAGATCACCGAGAGCAATTCGCCGAGATTGAGGATGTTGGTCGCGCCCAATAGCGTACGCCAGCCATAGGGCGTGACGCAGCACGCGGCCATCGCGGCGACGCCGAACAGGAACCAGCGCAGCAGCAGCCGGACCTGCTTGCCGCTGTCGAGCCCCCAGATCGCCTCAAACGCCATCGGGCCGATCAGCGCCAGGCCCAGCACGAAGCCGCCATGGAGATTGGCCCACAGCGACATCAGCGGCAGCCAAACCCAGGACGGCGCGCCCTTGCGATCGGCCGCCGCCATCAGCATGCCGACCCAGGCGATCATCACCGGCAGCGCCAGGATATGCGGCCGCGCCAGGATGTGATGCAGCGACAGCACCACCGCGAGCATCGCGAACAGCACGGAGCGCGGAACTTCGAGATGCGCGTCGAGCAGATCAACAAAGACAGCGGCCGACACGGCCATTGCGAGCGCAGTGAGGATCACCGGCCCGGCCCAACCCCATTGCGCATAGGTGAAGGCATAGGCGACCTGCGACAGCCACGACGTCGAGATCCACGGCGCGCCCGGCCGCGTGAAGGAATAGAAGTCGGTGTAGGGCATCGCGCCGTGATCGAGGATCCACTGCCCGATCTTGATCTGCCAGAACGAGTCGGAATCCTGCAGCAGCGTGTCGCCGATCGTGAGGAAGAACAGATAGGCGCCGGCACCGACGCACAACGGCACCAATGCCCGCGCGCGGCTGTGAACCGCGATGCCGTTTGTGAAGGAAAGGGACATGCCGCCTCGTGTTGTTCTTGGTCCTGTTGGCCGAGCGGGCGGCATTGGACCATGGCGGTCATAACTTCGGGTAAATCGGCGGGGTAGCGAAGTGGCGCGGCTTCGTGTCCGTGCAATTTAACCGATTGTTTTAGATTTCGGTTTACCATCGACGAATACACGCAATGCCGTTTGTGTTTACGCGGTCGAGTTAACTGCGGCGCAATTCTTTGCCTCTACGTTGAGTTCCATGGTCGGGCGGCGCTGGGAAGCCGATATGACCAGACCAGTTGTAGCCTCGTGTACTCTTTTGGAGCAGTCTATGAAGAACCTCGTTTCGCGTTTCGTGAAGGATGAATCCGGCGCCACCGCCATTGAATACGGCCTGATCGCTGCTGGCATCGCGCTGGCGATCATCACCGTCGTCAACAACCTCGGCACCTCGCTGAACGCCAAGTTCGGCTCGATCTCGTCCAGCCTCAAGTAAGCTCGACGATCAACGGAATACGAAGAGCCCCGTCTGACGACGGGGCTCTTTTGCTTGTCGGGACTTCGTGCGCCCGTCCTCAAGCTTAAGCCTCCTTCAAGCCGTTCGGGTGTAAGGCTTGGGCGCGTCCTGGTATCGCGTAAGGAAGCCCACATGGCTGAAGTCCCGTCTGCCCCTGCTGCCGACCATCGCGGCGCAATCCCTGCAACGCTCGTCAACATCTCCTTCGTGCTCGCGATCGTCACGTTGGCGTATTTTCCGACGGCCTATCTCGCCCATGTTTGGATCTGGGGCGCCGACGGGCACGGCATCCCGACGGATTTCGTCAACGTCTGGGCGGCCGGAAAGCTGGCGCTCGAAGGCCATCCCGCGCTGGCCTGGGATTGGGACATCCAGAAGCAGGTCGAGCTCGCGCTGCTGAAACAGGATTTCGTCGGCCATTTCGCCTGGCATTACCCGCCGCCGTTCCTGTTCGTCGCCGCCATCCTCGCGCAGTTTCCCTACGCTGTCGCTTTCATCGGCTGGGCTGCGTTCAGCATCGTGCCTTATCTCGCCGTGATGCGCGCCATCATCGGCCGCAACGCGGGGCTCGTGATTGCGATCGGCTTTCCGGCCACCTTCATCAACATCCTGGTCGGCCAGAACGGCTTTCTCACGGCCTCGCTGATCGGCGGCATGCTCTTTCTGCTACCGACGCGGCCGGCGCTCGCCGGACTCTGCCTCGGCCTGCTCAGCTACAAGCCGCAATACGGATTGCTGTTTCCGCTGGTGCTGATCGCCGCCGCCGAATGGACGGTGCTCGTCACCGCCGCGATCGTCACCACAGCGATCGCTGGGGTGTCGTGGCTCGCCTTCGGCACCGAAAGCTGGCAGGCCTTCTTTCACTGGATCCCGATGTTCTCGCAGGCCTTCCTCACCGAGGGCCGCGCGCCCTGGTTCAAGATGCAGAGCATCTTTTCGTTCGTGCGCTATGTCGGCGGCACCGAGCAGCTTGCCTGGATCTTCCAATGGGTGCTGACGGCCGCGGTCGGCGTCGTGCTGGTCGTGATGTGGCGCAGCCGGCTGCCCTACGCGTTGAAGGCGGCGATGCTGGCATCAGCAACGCTGCTCACCACGCCCTATCTCTTCATGTACGATCTGGTCGTGCTCGGCATCGCCGTTGCCTTCCTAATTCGCGCCGGCCTCGACGAGGGCTTTGCACGCCATGAGGTGATGGCGCTGGTGTTGGTGTTCGCGCTGCTCGCGACCTTCCTGTTTCTGGGACAGCCGGTCGGCTTCCCGGCAATCCTGATCGTCTTCGCCTTGATTCTGGCCCGCTGCGCAGCCTGGCGCTCGGCCGAGGCCGCATCGATGCTTCTTGCTGCAACGCGAACGTGATCGGCAGATCAGCGTCAGCACATTTGCGTCTTGTGTTCTGCCCTGAATAGTTGTTCAGTTTTTGCGGGGCGATTTGCAGCTATTGCAGTGACGAAGCGTTCGGCCGCAGGCGTGCGGCAGGCCGTGTGGGATGGGAAGCACGCCATGGTTTATCGGCGGACGCATCAAGTGGTTAAGCGCCTTGCGGCGCGACGCAGCGCGATCCTGACGGCAGCGCGCGAGGCGGCGGCGGAGGGTGGGATGGCGGCGGTGCAGATCGCGCCGGTCGCGGTCCGGGCCAATGTGGCGGCCGGCACCGTCTATCGCTACTTCCCCTCCAAGGCCGAGCTGATCTCCGAATTGATTTCCGAGGTCTCCCGCGACGAGCTCGCGGCGATCCGGCGGGCGGCGGATGCCGCGCCCGGTCCGTCCTCGGCGCTGGCGGCCGCCGTGACCACGGTCGCCGTCCACACCCTGTCGCAGCGCAGGCTTGCCTGGGGCATCCTCGCCGAGCCGGTCGACGTCGATGTCAGCGCCTCCCGGCTGGCCAGCCGGCGCGAGATCGCGGGCGAGATTGCCGCCCGGATCGACGCCGCCGTGCGCGCCGGCCATCTGCCGGCACAGGACACCGCGCTTGCCGCCACCGCGCTGCTCGGCGCGCTGCACGAGGCCCTGGTCGGGCCGCTTGCGCCGGATAATTTGGAAGACCCCATCAAGATGCGCGATGCCGTGCAGACGGTGACGCTGCTGGCGCTGCGCGCCGTCGGCGTCATGGACGCCCGCGCCCGCGGCCTGGTCGTGCAGCAGACGCTGCTGCCGACCGCGAAAGCGCTGGTCGGGGCCTGAGCGCGGGGCGCGATGCGCGTCGCGGCCTGATTGGCCCGACGCTTCAACGGCTTCGCTCAATCCACCGCGCATTGCGCCGGCCGTGGCCGGCTACTGTGCATGGGGTTGTTTTCGACTTTTTTGTTTGCCGCGGACCGGCGGCCTCAGATATCCGCGTTGCCCTCGGGGCCGACGGAGGCGATGCGCACCATGTTGGTGGTGCCGGGGATGCCGAGCGGCACGCCGGCGACGATGATGACGCGCTGGCCGGCGCGGACAAAACCGTCGCGGAACGCGATCTGGCCGGCACGGCTCACCATGTCATCCTGGTCGCGCGCGTCTTCCGCCACCACGCAGTGTATGCCCCAGACCACCGCGAGCCGGCGGCCGGCGGTGATGTTCGGCGTGATCGCCACGATCGGCGGCTTCGGCCGCTCGCGCGCCACGCGCACCGCGGTCGAGCCGGAGCTGGTCCAGCAGATCAGTGCGGGCAGGTCGAGCGTCTCGGCGATCTGCCGCGCGGCATCGGCGATGGCGTCGCCGGCGGTGGATTCCGGCGCGGGGCGCTGCGCGGTGAGGACCGAACGATAAATCGGGTCGCGCTCGACCTCCTCGCCGATGCGGTTCATGGTCGAGACCGCCTCGACCGGGAATTTGCCGGCGGCCGATTCCGCCGACAGCATGATGGCGTCGGCGCCTTCGTACACAGCGGTCGCGACGTCGGAGACTTCGGCGCGGGTCGGCACCGGCGACTGGATCATCGATTCCAGCATCTGCGTCGCGATCACCACCGGCTTGCCGGCGCGGCGCGCCATGCGCGTCATCTGCTTCTGGAGGCTCGGCACCCGCTCCAGCGGCAGCTCGACGCCGAGGTCGCCGCGCGCCACCATCAGCGCGTCGGAGGCCTCGATGATGTCGGCGAGGCGGTCGATCGCCTGCGGCTTCTCGATCTTGGCCATCACGGCGGCGCGGCCGCGGATCATCTTCTTGGCCTCGATGACGTCGTCGGCGCGCTGCACGAATGACAGCGCGATCCAGTCGATGCCGGTCACGAGCGCGGCCTCGAGGTCGGCACGGTCCTTCGGCGTCATCGCCGAGACCGGCAAATCGGTGTCGGGCAGGCTGACGCCCTTGCGGTCGGACATCTTTCCGCCGACCACGACGCGGGTCACCGCGTGCTCTTTGGTGGTCTCCTCCGCGATCAGCCGCACCTTGCCGTCGTCGAGCAGCAGCGCGTGCCCGGGTCTAAGCGCAGCCAGGATCTCCGGATGCGGGAGCTGGACGCGATTGGCGTCGCCGGGTGTCTTGTCGGAATCCAGCGTGAAGGTCTGGCCGTTCTGGAGCTGCACCGCGCCTTCGGCGAAGGCGCCGAGCCGGAGCTTGGGTCCCTGGAGGTCGACCAGGATGCCGATCGGGCGGCCGTAGCTACTCTCGACATTGCGGATTGTCGCCACCAGCTCCCGCATCTTGTCATGCGGGGTGTGGCTCATGTTGATGCGGAACAGGTCGGCGCCGGCCTCGAACAGGCGGCGGATCATCGCGAGGTCCGAAGAGGCAGGTCCGAGGGTCGCGAGAATCTTGATACGGCGAAGACGCCTCATGGCTTATTCCCAGGCGAGGGGGGAGCTGCGGCCGGTGGCAGGCCGGGCGAGCCCGGGGGCGTAGCACCCGGCGGGCTATTGGGCAAACCCGGAACGCCGCCCGGGCCGACAGGGCCCGGCAAGCCGGGCACGCGCTGCTGCGAGGGCTGTTCGTTAGCGTCAGTGAGCTGCACCGTCCAGGCGCGCTGCTCGCCGGTATCGACCTCGAAATAGCCGGTCCGGTCATAGCCGCGCGCCAGGCAGTCCTCGGTGCCGCGGATGGTGAATTCCTTGTCGCGCGAGCACATGAAGGCCTGGCCGGACCATTCGCCGCCGCGGTCATAGTCGATCGCGTAGATGTAATAATAGCGGGCGACCAGCGTGCCCCGCAGCAGCGTCTCGCAGGAGCGGGACGAGATGTTCCACCAGCCTTCGGTGGTCCAGCCATCAGCGTCCTTGTAGCCCAGCGCGATGCCAACCCGGCTCGCCGTGTTGTTGCAGAGGCGGAAGTCCGCCGCGGCCGGGCTGGTCCAGAAGCAGAACAGGGCAACCACCAGTACCGGGGCGAACCGGGCGAGCAGGCGGAGGGAGGGGCGGGGAGAATCGGCGATCATTGTCGCGGAAGCTATATCAGATCATTGACGATTTGGCGTAGGGGCGGGGGAACCGGTCCGGACCCGGGCCCGGCTGCGTTTGCGCTGCGATATGGCAAAATCTGTGACAGGACCCCACCTGTTCCCTTAAGGGTTTGACTGGACACGCCACTGCCAGGGACGAGAACGATGGATGACAAAACCAGAACGGAACTCGAGGCGGCCGCCTTCCGGCGCCTGGTCGATCATTTGCGGGAGCGGACCGACGTCCAGAACATCGATCTGATGAATCTGGCCGGCTTCTGCCGCAACTGCCTGTCCAACTGGCTCAAGGACGCCGCCGATGCGCAAGGCATTGCCTTGAGCAAGGACGAGAGTCGGGAAGCCGTCTACGGCATGCCCTACGAGACCTGGAAATCGAAATACCAGGGCACGGCGACGCCCGACCAGCTCGCCGCGATGAAGAAGGCCCATTCCGGGCACTGAACGGCCTCTCGCGCTGCGAGCGCCTTGAGTCGCACCACACAACAGCTTTCTTGGCTCTCCCGCAGGAAGGTGTGGGCGCGCTGTGGACGAGCGCGATGCTTGCTTGAACGCTGGGGGCAGCATCCCTAAGGGTTCTCGCAGCACGCGCGGTGAGGATGCCGGCGTCACCTCGTTTTGCCAGTTCCATTGGGAGTACCAAGATGGCCACCTCCGCCGCCGTCCGCGACGACGAGCCCGCGACGAAATTTGCCAAGGACCAGCTCAAATCCATCATCGAGCGCATCGAGCGGCTGGAGGAGGAGAAGAAGGCGATTTCAGACGATATCCGCGACGTCTATGCCGAGAGCAAGGGCAACGGCTACGACGTCAAGGCGCTGCGCACCATCGTGCGGATGCGCAAGCAGGATCCCAACGAGCGCGCCGAAGCCGAGACGATCCTTGAGACCTACATGCAGGCGCTCGGGATGCTCTGAGGCGTTTGCGCCTCAGACGCAGCTCAGGCTACAAATCCGGCGTGTTGCACTTCGTTTGTGAACGGAGACCGCCGTGACTGCGCCGAAGCCGCCACGCGAGGTGAGCCGTGCCTTCGACGCTCTCCCGGCGCCGATCGGCAAGCGGCTGCTTCAGGTGCGCGATCTGATCTTCGCGACTGCTGCCGCGCATGGCGAAGTCGGCCGGCTCACCGAAACGCTGAAATGGGGTGAGCCTGCCTACCTCACCGATGAGACCGGCAGCGGCTCGACGATCCGGCTTGGCCGCCTCAAGGACTCCGAGCACGCCGCCATTCTGTTCAATTGCAAGACCACGCTGGTCGACACATTTCGCGAGCGCTTCGGAGATCAGTTCGAATACCGGCAGACGCGGGCTTTGCTGTTGCCGCTATCCGGCGCGCTCGCGAAACAGGAGCTGACCGTCTGCTTGTCGCTGGCGCTGACGTATCATTTGGATCGTCGGCGGAAGCGCCAGAGGCGCTGAATGACGTCAGCGCAGCGCGGCGGTGCGCATGACGAAGGACGTCGTCTCGAGCTTGGCGGTTGCCGAGCCCGAAAATCTGTCGCAGGAGAGGCCCTGCATGGGATCGTCGACGAAGCCCATCGCGATCACGGACTGCGGCTTGACGAAATAGGCACGCATCGCCGCCATGTCGAGCTCGCCCATCAGTGTCACCGACATCGCGCGGCTGGCGCTCGGCGACAGCATCACGATCTTGAGCCAGATGCTCTCGCCCTTGGCCGCAGAGAGCCGGGTCGAATTTGCGATCATGCCGTCGGTGCTCTTGGCGACGACGGTGTTGATCTCGGTTGCGGGTGCGGAGTTGCGGGCCTGGGACGCTGGACGCACGCCGCGCGGGATCGGCGCGGAGGCGGCGACGACATTGGCGCGGTCGACCGGCGAGGCGGCCGCCGGCGCATAGGCGAGCGCCTGATAGGCGGCGTTGGAGACGCTTGCGGTCGGCTGCGGATCGGTCGCAGCGGCGAGCGCCTGGCGCGCCTTCAGGGCTGCGACCTGGGCCGGCGTCGCCTGCTGCGGCGTGGCGGGGGCATCCCAGAAGCCGCGGGCGTTGATGATATCAGCCGGCGTCTCAGGCTTCGCGGCCGGCTTGTCGGCGACCGGCGCGGGCTTCGGCTTGGGTGGCGCAACGAGCTGCGCATCGGCTGACGCAAGCTGGATCGCGGCGGCGACCGCCGGCTTGGCGCGCGGCGTCGGCACGGGATCGGCGGGCTTCGCAGCGACCACGACAGGCGCTGCTTGCTTCTCGGCTGTTGCGGGCGCGCCCTCGTCGTCCTCGTCGCTGCTGGCGGCGGGAGCCGACTTGCCCTTGAATAGGGCGGCGAAGAAGCCCGGCTTGCCGATGGTTGCGGCATCTTCGCCATCGCCGCGCCGCTCGATCTCGGCCTTGGCGAGCTCATAGCCCTTCAGCGGCATGCCGTCGGTCGGAACATGCACCGTCTTTCCGTCCGGGAAAACGCGGGCGAGCTGGTCATGCGTCATGCGCGGCCAGTGCCGGATGCTGCCGGTGTCGAGATGCACGAAGGGCGAGCCAGAGGTCGGGTAGAAGCCGACGCCGCCGCGCTGGAGGCGGAGGCCGGCAAAGCGGATCTGCTCCAGCGGCACGCCCGGAATGTAGAAATCCATCGCATGTCCCAGCATGTGCTGGCTGAAGCGCGCCACGCCCGAGGAGCGGCGGCGGAGCATGGCGTTGGTGGCGGGGGAGCGGTAGGAGGAGATGATCTGGATCGGCTGCTTGCCGTCGACGTCGCGATAGACTTCCCAGAGGATATCGAACAGGTGACGGTCCATCACCGTCTCGTCCTGGGTGCGCCAGTCGCGCAGGAAGTGGTTCAGCGTCTTCAGCGCCGCTTCGTCGTAGCGACCGTCGCGCTTGAAGGTGATGGTGAGGTCTTCGCCGGAATGGGTGTGGTGGAAGGAGAGCGTCTTGGTTTCGTTCAGCGCCGCGGCGTTATGAACCGTGCCGGCAGCCGCAAGCAGCACCAGCGAGGCGAGGCCGATCCGAGATCCGACCTTCACGCCCGCATGGGACAGCGACAGCACAGCGAATTGGCGTGCGAGACCAGTCAGCACGTTAGAGCCCACCCAGTCGACCAGCGTTCAAAATGGACTCTCCCGCCAACCCCGTTAGCGCGCGAAAGAGGGTGAACGCTTTCTTAAAGCGAGAAGGTTAATTGAGGCTTACCTTCCCGCTCCCCAAACCAAGTCAGAATACAAACCTAAACGGCTGAGTGTGGCGAAAAAACGCCCAGTCCCGGAGCCCGGGCGGAGAATGGTTAACGTTAAGCGATCCCGCCCCAAGGACGGGGTCGCTGATTTTATTGAAGAATTTTTGAAAACCAGGCGGTTTGGAGCAGCTCAGCGGGTGAATACCCGCTGAGGCCGGCGGCCGACCGGAGCCGGCGGCGGGGTCGGTGCCCCGAACAGCCGCTCGAAGAAGTTCGGACCCGAAGAGCCGCCATTGTTGGCGAACGCCACGCCGGACGGCAGCGTCGTCGCCGGGCGCGAATAGCTCGGCTGCGAGTGTGCCACGACGTTCTCGAGGTCCTTGCCGCGGCCGTTCTTCAGGATGTTGAGCATGGTCGCGTCGCGGCCATAGACGTCCTTGCGGAATTGCAGCTTGCCGCCGTCGTCCACGAACGCGGTCTGATAGGTGATGTTGACCGGGATCGGGGTGGGGAATTTCAGGTCGATCTCACCCGAACCGTACATGCCGCGGATGCGCTCCGGGGTGTAGTGCTCGTTCGGCATCGCGATGTTGAGCAGCACCGAGGCGTACTGATCCGGATTCTGCACACGCATGCAGCCGTGGCTGAAGGCGCGCTCGTCTTTGGCAAACAAATACTTGTCCGGCGTGTCGTGCTGATAGACCAGGAACTTGTTCGGGAAGTTGAAGCGGATCCGGCCGAGCGCGTTGGCTTCACCGGGCGGCTGCGAGATGTGCACGGAGCCGTCGCGGTTCTGCTCGAGCTTCAGGCCCATGCGCTGAAGCACGGTCGGGTCCTGCTGAAGCGCTGGCAGATATTCGCCATAGACGATCGACGGCGGCACGTTCCAGGTCGGGTTGACCGTGATGTACTTCATCGTCTCGGTCAGCAGCGGGGTTGCATGCTGGCCGGGCTTGCCGGTGACGACGCGGGTGGTCCAGGCCTGCTGGCCGTGCTGCATCACCTTGAGCGTATAGTCGGGGATGTTGAGGATGACATAGGCGTCGCCGAGCGAGGGCACGCCGAGGTCGCGCGGCAGCCAGCGCCAGCGCTCCATGTTCACCAGCACGGTGTCGATCTGCTTGTCGCGCTTCGGGCTGTTCAGCGCCTTCACGGTCGGCGCGTCGAGCACGCCGGTCGCCTTCATCTCGGCGCCGTCCTGGAATTTTCGCACGGCTTCGGCGACGGTCGCGTCGTAGCGCTCGTCATTGGGGTTCTCGGTGACGCCGAGCTTGGCGCGGAGCTGCGGCACGCGCGGATCTTCGACCACGATTTCGGCCTGCTTCTTGCCCTTGGCCGGCGTGTATTTCAGCGTCGGGCCGTCGGTGATCTCGATCACCGGACCATCGCCCTGGCCGCGCAGCTGCGCGAGCTTCGCCTTCAGCTCCTTGTAGAGCTTCTGCGGCGGGTTGTAGCTGTCGAGCGCCGCGGAGGCGTCGGCCGCGGTCGTGACCTTGGCGAGCACCTCGCTCGGGTCGACCGGATGCTCGGGATAGAGGATATCGGCGCTGACCTGCGACCAGTGCATGCGGCCGCTCTGCGCCTGGCGCGCATAGTCGAACATGCTGGCGGTGAGCTTCAGCTCGGCATCGGCGAGCGCATCGGGCGTCGTGGCGGCGGCGAAATCCGGCACCGGATAGTCAGCCGGATTGAGGCCGTCGGAGGCCGCATCCTTCAGCCGCGCGATCACGCCCTTGGCCGCGGCGGTGAGGTTGCCGCCCTGGGTCCAGACCGGGGCGAAGTCGCGTGTACCGTAAAACTTCTCGATTGCCGCGCGCTCGTTCTTGCGATCAAGGTAGCGCACGCTCTTGGCGGCGATCATGTCCTTGAGCTTGTCGGCAACCGGCTGGTCGGCGGCCGGAACGTTGCTCGCGGCCTTCACCGGCTCGGCGGCCGGCTGCTCCTTGGCGACGTCCTTCGGCGGTTCGGCCGGAGTGGCTGCTGCGGCGGCGGGAGCGGCTGGTGCCGCGGCGGTATCGGCCTTTGCCGGCTCGGTCTTCGCGGGTTCGGTCTTGGCCGTCTCGCTCTTCGGCGCCTCGGTGGCGGGCGTCGTGGCGACGTCGGAGGGCTTGGTCTCGACCTTCTCGGGTGCCGGAGCAGCTTCAGCTTTCACGGGCTCTTTCGCTACATCCTTCTGGGCGTCCTGCACCGTGGCGGTGGTGTCGAGCTTGACGTCGGCTGCGGTCGGGGGCGGGACGTTGGCGGGCTCGGGGCGCGGGATCGCGGCTTCGATCGCGAGCTCGGCGGCGCTGCTGCGCGCCTGATCCTGTGCCAGGGCCGAGCCGGCAGACACCGTGAGGAAGGTTGCCGCGACCGTCATCAAAACGCGGTCATAGCCTCGACGGTGGTTCAAACAGTCACGCATTGTGTCACACCCCTCGGGTGAACTGTCCCTCTCGTGGAACAGCTTCGTTATCGTCTATCAGCTTCGGCTAATTGCGCCGGCCTCTCGAAAGTTGCACGCCTGCACGCAACGATTCTTACGCAGACGATATACAGGCCCCGATTCAGCAGCCAGCGCTACTCGGGACAACTCACGACAAACTGACTTCAAGGACGCCGCTTTGCAACGGATTGTGCGCCTCTGCCCCGCGCTTTTCCCTGCCTCTGTCACTTCCAAGTCACGGTTCCTGAACGGGTCGAAATCTCCGTAATGCGAACGGCTTACGGCCATGCCGCAGTATCGGGCAAACCGCCGTTCACAGTGCGGTTCAGTGCGTCTCCTCGCCGCTTTTCCCGCCATGGCCCTGCACGCCGGCTTCGTCGAGTTTGCGATAGAGGGTGGAGCGGCCGATCTTGAGGCGGCGGGCGACCTCGGACATCTGCCCGCGGTAATGCGAGATGGCGAAACGGATGATCTCGTTCTCCATGTCCTCCAGCGCGCGGACGTCGCCGGTTGGGGTCAGCATGGCGAGGGTCCCGGTCGAGGGCAGCGGGGCGATGGGTATTTCACTACCCGATACCATGGCAGGCGCCCCGATCGGCTCGATCATCAGCGGTGCGGTCGGAATCTCCGTGACGGAATGCGGATGCGAGGCGAGCAGCGGGAAGTCGTCCAGACCAAGCTGGTCGCCTTCGCTCATCACCACGGCGCGGTAGACCGCATTTTCGAGCTGACGGATGTTGCCGGGCCAGTCGAGCTGAGAGAGATGCGCTACGGCCTCGCCGCTGATGCCAGTGATCGGACGGTTCTCTTCGGCGGCAAAGCGCGCCAGGAAATAGCGCAGGAGATGCGGGATGTCCTCGCGCCGGGCCTTGAGCGAGGGGATCGTCAGCGGCAGCACGTGCAGGCGATAGAACAGATCTTCCCGGAAGTGGCCCTGCTTCACCCGCTCCAGCAACTTGCGGTTGGTCGCGGAGATGATGCGGACGTCGATCTTGACCGGCTTGCGGCCGCCGACGGCTTCAACGGCGCCCTCCTGGAGCGCGCGCAGCAGCTTGACCTGCGCGGTCAGCGGCAGCTCGCTGATCTCGTCCAGAAACAGCGTGCCGCCATGGGCCTCGAGGAATTTGCCCGTGTGCCGCTCGGTCGCGCCGGTGAAGGCGCCCTTCTCGTGGCCGAACAGGATGGACTCGACGAGGTTGTCGGGGATCGCGCCGCAATTGACCGCGACGAACGGTTTTGCCTTGCGCTCGCCGCTGCCATGGATGGCGCGCGCGAACATTTCCTTGCCGACGCCGGACTCACCTTCGATCAGCACGGGGATCGACGAGTTCGCCGCCTTCTGTGCCGCGCGCATCACCGGTGCCATCGCCTCGGCGCGAGTGATGATGTCGGAGAAGGTCAACCGTCCTTCGCGGCTATGACGAATGCGCTGCAATTCGCCCTTGAGCGCTGAGGCGTTGAGCGCGTTGCGCAACGAGACCTGAAGCCGCTCCATGCCGACCGGCTTGACCACGAAATCGGCGGCGCCGGCGCGCATCGCCGAGATCACGTTGTCGATGCCGCCGTGGGCGGTCTGCACGATGACGGGCACGCTAAGGCCCGCTTCGCGGATTTTCGCCAAGACGCCCATGCCGTCGAGGCCCGGCATCACGAGATCGAGGATGACGGCGTCGATGGCCGGCGCATCGGGGGCGGTGAGGGTGGCGAGCGCCGCGTCGCCGGATTCGACGACGACCGTCTCATAGCCGCATTTCTGCACCATGTTCTCGACCAGCCGGCGGGCTACAGCGTCGTCGTCGGCGATCAAAATACTGGCAGCCATGGTGTTCCCCGCACGCTACAACTATCTGTCTCGAATCGGGGCACTCTGGCCGAAGCCGATTAACGCACTCTTAAACCTTGCCGACCCCAGCCATTGCGATCCATGCCATTGCGATCGTTGAACACAGGTTTTCCACACGATGACCTCGCGCTCCTCTGCTCTCCGCAAGCCGAACACCAAGAAAGTCGCCACCAAGGCCAAACCCTCCGCCAGGACTTCACTCGCCAAGACTTCACTCGCCAAGCCTGCGAGCAAGACTGGCAAGCTTCCCGAGTGGAACCTCGCCGATCTCTATTCCGGCATCGACGCGCCGGAAGTGGCGCGCGATCTCGACACGATGGATGCCGATTGCGTCGCGTTCGAGACCGACTACAAGGGCAAGCTCGCGACAGGGACAGCAAACGAAGATGGCGGAAAATGGCTCGCGGAAGCCGTGCGACGCTATGAGGCGATCGACGATCTCGCCGGTCGTCTCGGCTCCTACGCCGGTCTCGTCCATGCCGGAGACAGCGTGGACCCTGCGATTTCAAAGTTTTACGGCGATGTGTCCGAGCGGCTGACAGCGGCGTCGACGCATCTTCTGTTCTTCGCGCTCGAGCTCAACCGGATCGATGACGATATTTTGACCCGCGCGATGCAGGCACCCGAGCTCGCGCATTACCGTCCCTGGATCGAGGATCTGCGCAAGGAGAAGCCGTATCAGCTCGACGACAAGCTCGAGCAGCTTTTCCTGGAGAAGGCGCAGACCGGCTATTCCGCCTTCAACCGGCTGTTCGACCAGACCATCTCCGGCCTGCGCTTCAAGGTCGGGTCCAAGGAGCTCGCGATCGAGCCGACGCTCAACTTCTTGGCTGACCGCGACGGCGCCAAGCGCAAGGCCGCGGCGGAAGCGCTGGCAAAAACCTTCAAGGCCAATGAGCGCACCTTCGCGCTGATCACCAATACGCTCACCAAGGACAAGGACATTTCCGACCGCTGGCGCGGCTTCAAGGACGTTGCGGACTCCCGCCATCTGAACAATCGCGTCGAGCGCGAGGTGGTGGATGCACTGGTCGCCTCCGTGCGCGCCGCCTATCCAAAGTTGTCGCACCGCTATTACGGGCTGAAGGCAAAGTGGTTCAAGAAGAAGCGGCTCGCTTATTGGGACCGCAACGCGCCGCTGCCGTTCGCGGCGACCGACACCATCGCCTGGCCCGAGGCGCGCAACATGGTGCTGTCGGCCTATCGTGGCTTCTCGCCCAAGATGGCCGACATCGCCGAGCGCTTCTTCACCGACCGCTGGATCGATGCGCCGGTGCGTCCGGGCAAGGCGCCCGGCGCATTCTCGCATCCGACCACGCCGTCGGCGCACCCCTATGTGCTGATGAACTACCAGGGCAAGCCGCGCGACGTGATGACGCTCGCGCACGAGCTCGGCCATGGCGTGCACCAGGTGCTGGCTGCGAAGAACGGCGCGCTGATGGCGCCGACGCCGCTGACGCTGGCCGAGACCGCGAGCGTGTTCGGCGAAATGCTCACGTTCAAGCGGCTCCTTGCCCAGACCAAGAATGCAAAACAGCGCCAGGCGCTGCTCGCCGGCAAGGTCGAGGACATGATCAACACCGTGGTGCGGCAAATCGCGTTCTATTCGTTCGAGCGCGCGGTGCACACCGAGCGCAAGAATGGTGAGCTCACTGCGACGCGGCTCGGCGAGATCTGGCTGTCGGTGCAGGGTGAGAGCTTAGGCCCCGCGATCGAGATCAAGGCGGGCTACGAGAGCTACTGGATGTACATCCCGCATTTCATCCATTCGCCGTTCTACGTCTACGCCTATGCCTTCGGCGATTGCCTCGTGAACTCGCTCTATGCCGTCTACGAGAACGCAGCTGACGGTTTTGCCGAGCGCTATCTCGACATGCTCGCCGCCGGCGGCACCAAGCATTATTCCGAGCTGCTACGGCCGTTCGGGCTCGACGCCAAGGATCCAAAATTCTGGGATGGGGGTTTGAGCGTCATCGCGGGGATGATCGACGAGCTGGAGGCGATGGGCTGAGCGGGCAGGGCGGGCTCAGGCGCCGGATCTGCGACAATCCGGATTCCAAATGAGCCGATTTGCCGGAAAACCCCGTCTCGGCGCCGTTGCCCTGCCCGAAGGTTTAAGGTATCCCAGCCCAAGAATTCGACGTTCGACTGGGGACATTCCATGGCTGACCATAGCGAAGTGGCGTACACCACCGCCGACGGCAACGACTACGTTGCCCACGAGCAGACCTATGAGGGCTTCATCAAGCTGGTGAAGTACGGAACGGCCTCGGTCGCGCTCATCGTGATCCTGATGGCGATCTTCCTCACCTGAGCATCGCCTGTTGCACCGCCAGCGTCGTCGGTGCTCATAATATTTGCATTCAAGCCGGTACCAAAACCGGTATCCAACGTTGCGGGAGTGACGCTAAGTTTGCGTGCGCGCTTCGTCCCGCGTCGCCGGAGGGCCTATGAAGATCGCCGTTGCCAAGGAAATCGATCCGTCGGAACCGCGCGTTGCCGCTTCGCCTGATACGGTGAAGAAGTTTAGGGCGTTAGGCGCCGAGATCGCAGTCGAGCCGGGCGCCGGCCTCAAATCGGGCCTGCCGGATTCCGAGTTCACCGCTGTGGGTGCCACCGTCAGCGCCGATGCGCTTGTTGACGCCGACATCATCATCAAGGTGAAGCGCCCGGAGGCATCCGAGCTTGCGCAATACAAGCGCGGCGCACTCGTCATCGCCATCATGGACCCTTACGGCAATGAAGCCGCGTTGAAGGCGATGGCCGATGCCGGTGTCTCCGCCTTCGCGATGGAATTGATGCCGCGCATCACCCGCGCGCAGGTGATGGACGTGCTGTCCTCGCAGGCGAACCTCGCCGGCTACCGCGCCGTGATCGAGGGCGCCGAGGCGTTCGGCCGCGCCTTCCCGATGATGATGACGGCCGCCGGCACCGTTCCGGCCGCCAAGGTGTTCGTGATGGGCGTCGGCGTCGCCGGTCTCCAGGCGATCGCGACCGCGCGCCGTCTCGGCGCCGTCGTCACCGCGACCGACGTCCGGCCCGCAACGAAGGAGCAGGTGGAATCGCTCGGTGCGAAATTCCTCGCTGTCGAGGACGAGGAGTTCAAGAACGCGCAGACCGCCGGCGGCTACGCCAAGGAAATGTCCAAGGAGTACCAGGCCAAGCAGGCCGCGCTCACCGCCGAGCACATCAAGAAGCAGGACATCGTGATCACCACCGCGCTGATCCCGGGCCGGCCGGCGCCGAAGCTCGTCTCCGGCGAGATGGTCAAGTCGATGAAGCCGGGTTCGGTGCTGGTGGATCTCGCCGTCGAGCGCGGCGGCAACGTCGAGGGCGCCAAGGCCGGTGAGGTCGTCGACCTCGATGGCATCAAGATCGTCGGCTACACCAATGTCGCCGGCCGCGTCGCGGCGTCGGCCTCCAGCCTTTACGCGCGCAACCTGTTCAACTTCATCGAGACCATGGTCGACAAGGCCAGCAAGGCGCTCGCCGTGAACTGGGACGACGAACTCGTCAAGGCCACCGCCCTGACCAGGGACGGCGCTGTCATCCACCCGAACTTCCAGCCGAAGGCCTAAGGAGAGCCGCCATGGAGCATGCTGCACAGGTCGTCGACCCCTTCATCTTCCGGCTGTCGATCTTCGTCCTCGCCGTCTTCGTCGGCTATTTCGTGGTGTGGTCGGTGACCCCTGCGCTGCACACGCCGCTGATGAGCGTGACCAACGCGATCTCCTCGGTGATCGTGGTCGGCGCGCTGCTCGCGGGTGGTGTCGCCAACGTCTCGAGCGGCTCCGGCTGGGCGCGCGCCTTCGGCTTCGTCGCGCTGATCTTTGCCTGCATCAACATCTTCGGCGGCTTCCTTGTCACCCAGCGCATGCTGGCGATGTACAAGAAGAAGTCGAAGTAAGCGGCCACCTCGGGCTGATGGGATCAATGGGGACCTGAGATGAGCGCCAATCTCTCTGCATTTTTGTATCTCGTGGCGGGAGTGCTGTTCATCCTGTCGCTGCGCGGGCTGTCGAGCCCGGCGTCGTCGCGCCAGGGCAATCTGTTCGGCATGATCGGCATGGCGATCGCGGTCGCCACCACGCTGGCCAACCATCCGCCGGCAGACGGTCTCGCCTGGGTGCTCGTCATCGTTGGTATCGCGATCGGCGGCAGCATCGGCGCGGTGATCGCCCGCCGCGTGCCGATGACGTCGATGCCGGAACTGGTCGCCGCCTTCCACTCGCTGGTCGGCATGGCCGCGGTGCTGGTCGCCGCCGGTGCGTTCTACGCGCCCGAGGCTTTCGACATCGGCACGCCCGGCAACATCCATTCGCAGAGCCTGGTCGAAATGTCGCTCGGCGTCGCCATCGGCGCGCTGACCTTCACCGGCTCGGTGATCGCGTTCCTGAAGCTGTCCGCACGCATGAGCGGCGCGCCGATCATCCTGCCGTTCCGCCACATCATCAATATCGCGCTCGCTGTGGCGCTGGTGTTCTTCATCGTCGGCCTCGTGCTGACTGGCAGCGCGGTCGACTTCTGGCTGATCGTCATCCTGGCGCTGGCGCTCGGCGTGCTCATGATCATCCCGATCGGCGGCGCCGACATGCCGGTCGTGATCTCGATGCTGAACTCCTATTCCGGCTGGGCCGCGGCCGGCATCGGTTTCACGCTCGGCAATTCGGCGTTGATCATCACGGGCGCGCTGGTCGGCTCGTCGGGCGCGATCCTGTCCTACATCATGTGCCACGCGATGAACCGGTCCTTCATCTCGGTCATCCTCGGCGGCTTCGGCGGCGAGACGGCTGCTGCCGGCGGGGCGACAGGCGAGCAGAAGCCGGCCAAGCTCGGCTCGGCGGACGACGCCGCCTTCATCATGAAGAACGCCTCCAAGGTCATCATCGTGCCCGGCTACGGCATGGCGGTGGCGCAGGCCCAGCATGCGCTGCGCGAGATGGCCGACATCCTGAAGAAGGAAGGCGTCGAGGTGAAATACGCCATTCACCCGGTCGCGGGCCGGATGCCCGGCCACATGAACGTGCTGTTGGCCGAGGCCAACGTGCCCTATGACGAGGTGTTCGAGCTCGAGGACATCAACTCCGAATTCGCGCAGGCCGACATCGCCTTCGTGATCGGCGCCAACGACGTCACCAACCCCGCGGCCGAAGAGGACAAGACCTCGCCGATCTACGGCATGCCGGTGCTCCAGGTCTGGAAGGCCGGCACCGTGATGTTCATCAAGCGCTCGCTGGCATCGGGTTACGCCGGCATCGACAATCCGCTGTTCTATCGCGACAACACCATGATGCTGCTCGGCGACGCCAAGAAGGTCACCGAGAACATCGTCAAGGCGATGTAGCATCGTGCCGGAATAGCGGGTCAAATGACACGCCGCTCCGGCATGATCATCCTCAAGTGGATCCTCATCATCCTCGCGGCCGGTTATCTCGCCGGTCTCGCCCTGCTCTATCTGAAGCAGCGCGACATGCTGTTTCCGATCCCGCCCGTCGGCCGCACCGCGCCGGATGCCGCGGGCTTCGCCGAGGCGGAAGAGCATGTGCTGACCACGTCGGATGGCGAGAAGGTCATCGTCTGGCACGTGCCGGCCAAGCCAGGCCGTCCCGTCGTCCTGTTCTTCCCCGGCAATGGCGACTTTCTCGCCGGCCGGGTCAGCCGCTTCAAGGCGATCACGGCTGACGGGACCGGCCTCGTCGCGTTGTCCTATCGCGGCTATGCCGGCTCGAGCGGCGCGCCGAGCGAAGAGGGCCTGCTGCGCGATGCCAGAGCCGCCTACGCCTTCACCACCGCGCGCTATGCGGCGGATCGAATTGTCGCCTGGGGCTTTTCACTCGGGACGGGCGTTGCGGTCGCGGTTGCCTCCGAGCAAGCCGTCGGCAAATTAATCCTGGAGGCGCCGTACACCTCGACGGTCGATGTCGCCGCCTCAATGTTCCGCTTCGTCCCGGTCCGCCTCTTGATGCGCGATCAGTTTCGTTCCGACCAGCGGATCGCGCGCGTCACGGTGCCGCTGCTGGTGATGCATGGCACCAATGACCTTGCCATTTCGATCGGGTTCGGAGAGCGTCTGTTCGCGCTCGCGCATGAACCGAAGCAGTTCGTCCGCTTTGCGGGCGGCGGACACGAAAATCTCGATGCTTTCGGTGCGATTGAAACGGCGAGGCGCTTCATTGCAGATTAGATGGCTCGCAAGGTGTGCGGGCGGACTCATCGCCGCGATTCTCGTGCTCTTGCCACAGCCTGTATGGGCTGCAGCCGCCCTCGACGGCGCGGCAATGGGCTGGCCCTATGCGCTGCCATTTGCTGGTCTCCTGCTCTCGATCGCGCTCGGGCCGCTGCTGGCCCCGAAATTCTGGCATCACCATTACGGCAAGATCGCAGCCGTCTGGTCGCTGCTGGCGCTCGGCGCGCTGGTCTGGCTTGCCGGCGGCATGGCGATGCTCGCCGCGCTCGTTCAAGCGCTGCTCGCCGAATATCTCGGCTTCATCGTGCTGCTGTTCGCGCTCTATGTCGTGGCGGGCGGCATCCTCGTCAGCGGCGACATCAGGGGCACGCCATGGGCAAACACCGGCATCATGGCGCTGGGCACGCTGATGGCGAGTGTCGTCGGTACCACCGGTGCCGCGATGATCCTGATCCGGCCGCTGATCCGCGCCAACCGGTCGCGGCGACATAACGCCCATGTCGTCGTCTTCTTCATCATTCTGGTGGCCAATGTCGGCGGGGCGCTGAGCCCGCTCGGCGACCCCCCGCTGTTCGTCGGCTTCCTGCACGGCGTCGACTTCTTCTGGACCACCCGCAACATCTGGCTCCAGACCGCGATCGTTGCAGGCCTGCTGCTTGCCATCTTCTCCGTTGTCGATGCCTGGCGTTTCCGCAGCGAACCACGGTCCGGCGCGGCGGGACCTGGAGAACCCATCCGGATTCGCGGCCTCGTCAACCTCGCGCTGATCGCGGCCATTGTCGCGAGCCTGTTGGGGTCGGCGATGTGGAAGCCGGGCATTGCATTTGATGTCTTCGGTACGCGGATGGAGCTCGAGAGCCTCGTGCGAAATGTCGTGCTGCTGGTCATTGCCGCCCTGTCGGTCTGGCTGACGCCGGACGAGCACAGGGAGGCCAACGGCTTCACCTGGGAGCCGATCCGCGAGGTCGCAAAACTCTTTGCCGGCATCTTTGTCGCGATCATTCCGGTCATCGCCATGCTCGACGCCGGCCATCACGGCGCGTTCGCCTGGCTGTTGTCGGCGGTGACCGCGCCAGACGGGACGCCGCGCGAGGCGGCCTATTTCTGGTTCACCGGCCTGATGTCGGCATTCCTTGACAATGCGCCGACCTATCTGTTGTTCTTCGAGCTCGCCGGCGGCGATCCGCAGGTGCTGATGGGCCCTCTCGCGGGCACGCTCGCCTCGATCTCCATGGGCGCGGTCTATATGGGCGCGCTCACCTATATCGGCAACGCGCCGAACTTCATGGTGAGCAGCATCGCCAATGAGAACGGCATCGAGATGCCGAGCTTCTTCGGTTATCTGCTGCGGGCCGGCGCCGTGCTGATCCCGCTGTTTCTGCTGCTCACCCTCCTGCCGGTCGCGCCGATCCTGCACTGGCATTGAATCCGCCGGCCGATTTGCTACTGCTGAGCCCGAGCAATTTGGAGCGGTGGATGAGCGCGCATAGCCCGATGCCGAGATCGGCCTGGATCTTCCCGGCGCTGGCCGTGCTGTTATTCGCAGTTGTTACCGCGACAGGCTATGTATTCACGCTTTCGCCGGGCGGGCTCGGCTTTGCGATCGTGCTGCTCGTGATCCTGTTCGGGACGGTGTTCGCCGCCGTTCATCATGCCGAGGTGATCGCGGAGCGGGTCGGCGAACCTTTTGGGACGCTGCTGCTGACGCTCTCGGTGACCATCATCGAGGTTGCGCTGATCACGACGATCATGCTGGGCGACAAACCCGCGCCGGCACTGGCGCGTGACACCGTGTTTGCGGTCGTGATGATCGTCTGCAACGGGCTGGTCGGGCTCTGCATCTTCATCGGCGGCTTGCGCTACCGCGAGCAGGGTTTTCAGCTCTCCGGCGCCAACGTCTATCTCAGCGTTCTGTTCGCGCTGGCGACCATCACACTGATCATGCCGAACTACACCACGACGACGCCGGGGCCGGTCTATTCGACGATCCAGCTTGGCTTCGTCGACGTAGTCACGCTCGCGCTCTACGCGGTGTTTTTGTACACTCAGACGGTGCTGCACCAGGATTACTTCGTCCATGAACGTGCCGACGGCGAGGGCGGGGAAGTCCACCTCTCGGGCGGGATGTTCGTGCTTAGCGTCGTGATGCTGCTGGCTTCGCTGTTGGCGGTGGTGCTGCTGGCCAAGAAATTCTCGCTGGTGGTCGATGCGGTCGCGATCAAGATCGGGGCGCCGCCGGCCTTTGCCGGGCTTCTGGTCGCACTCCTGATCCTGATGCCTGAGGGCGTCTCGGCCATTTCGGCGGCCCGGAAGAACGACCTCCAGAAGAGCATCAACCTCGCGCTCGGATCGTCGTTGGCAACCATCGGGCTAACGATTCCGGCCGTCGGCGTCGCCACCTACGCGCTGGGCAAGGAACTCGAGCTTGGCCTTAGCCCCCAGGGCATCGTGCTGCTGCTCCTGACCTTCTTCCTGAGCATGCTGACCTTCGGTACGGGCAGGACCAACGTCCTGTTCGGACTGGTCCATATGGTGGTATTTGCGGTGTACGTGTTCATGGTTTTCGTGCCCTGAAGCGCGATCGCGCTTCAGATTATTGTTTGGAGAAGGTTCCGATGCTTACCGCCAAGTCCGAGGTTCAGATCGACAATGACGAGGTCCGGGTGACCGAATGGCGACTCGCCCCGGGCAGCGCTACCGGGCACCACACCCATGGGATGGACTATGTGATTGTTCCCGTCGTCGCCGGCGAAATGACCATCGTGGCGCCGGGCGGCGAGCGCTCCAAGGCGCAGCTTGCGGCCGGGAAGTCTTACTTTCGCAAGGCCGGCGTCCAGCACGACGTGCTTAACGAAACCTCAACCGAGATCGTGTTCCTTGAGATCGAGCTGAAGGCTTAGGGGAGCCTCTGGGAAGTGTTCCGCCGAAGTCTTTAGCCGAAGTCTTGGACTGACGTGATCGATTGCCATCGATCCGTCGCAGTTGATCCCTTACTATGCCTCAAAGTTCCCGCATCAGATCCTGCGGGGAGTGGCCGAGAAATGCTGAAATACCTCGCTAAAATCTCGATGGATATTTTCCCCTCGGTGCTCGCAACGATCATCGGGGCCTACATCGTCAATCATTACATCAACGCCAAGCCGGCGGCGGATGCGCCAGCCGCGGTGGTGGCGCCTGCCCAGGCCGGCAAGAACGGCAAGCCTGCCGATGTGGCCAACCTCCCGGCCCCCGGCGTCAAGGCCAAGGGTATTTCCGAGAAGAACGTGACCGAGAAGGCAGCGGTCGAGAAGGCTGCCGACAAGCCGGCCGAGCAGCCTGCTGCCGAGACCAAGGCTGCGGATTTGGCGCCCGCCGAGACCACCCCCCGCGGCCGCGTGTCGGCGCGTGAGAAGGCAGCGGCCAAGTCCAGCTCGGCGCCTACCCCGGCTGTTGCTGCTCCCGCCACCGTTCCCGTGGTGGAGGCCAATTCGGCTCCGTCCGTTGCGCCTGCGGCCGCGGGCCCCGATGCCAACGATCTCGCGCGCGCCGCAATCGAGCGCCTGCGCAAGTTCCCCGAGAGCAAGTCGGCAGAAAAGCCGGTTGAGCCCGCGTCGCAGTCGCAGGAGGCCGCTCGCACGCCCGAAGCGCCTCGTGCCCAGGAGGCTCCGCGTGTCGTGACTGCGGCGCCGTCGGCCGTGCGGCCGCTTCCACCTCCGATCACGGTCTCGACCCCATCCCCCGAAGCTTATGGCAACGGCGCTTCCGGTAATGGCGCTTCGTCGCCGGCTACCTCGCCCTATACGTCCTCGGTCGGCAATGACGATCCAAATCGGTTGACGCCGCCAGCGGATATTCCGGTCCCGGTAATCGCGCCGCCGCTCGACCTGCGCGCCGACGCCGGCGCGCCCGCGCCGCGGCCCAAGAGCAATGTCGCCGACGAGATGCTGTCCGGCGTCAAGTCGATGTTCCACGCCGTTCTGCCCAAGAACGTCACCCCGGACTAGCTCGTCTCCATATAGTTTCGGTCCACGAGCTCCAACGTTCGCCGCACCATGCCGTCGAGAATCGTCACCGACTCGCTCGGACGCACATGTATTGCAGTGGACTTGAGCAACCACGGCAAAACCGCCTGTTCGAGCCGCTCCTCATAGGCGGGGCGCATCATCTCAAATGCCTGCAGGCCGGAGCCCGCCAGGATGACATGCTGCGGGCGCAGCACCGATATTGTTACGGCGACCGCCTCTGCAAGCGCATGGCCTGCTTGCCGGAATAAGTGCGCGAGGCGAGGATCGCCGTCCATTGCTCGCTCGCGCAGCAGAGCCATCTGCGCCTCGGACGGCTGCTGTGATAGCGCCGGCGGCAGGTCAAGGAAGGTGCGGGCATCTCGATAGAGCGCATAATCGGCGAGATGGGCCTCGATGCAGCCACGCTGGCCGCAGCGGCACTGAGGGCCGTTCGGCGCCAGCTTGACATGGCCGATCTCGCTGCCGGCGCCCCAGCGCGCCTCGCCGTCGATCACGACGCCCATCCCGACGCCGTGGCCGACCATGATCGTGGCGGACAGGCCCTGGGCCAGTGCCGGCTCCGCGGCCGCGATGGCCAGCGCAACTGCGACGGCATCATTCGCCATCACGACCTCGACGCCGAATGCCTGACGTATCGGCTTCGCCAGTTCGACGTCGGTAACCGAGAGCGCCGGGCTCCACAGATGCCGGCCGGTGTCGGCGTTTACGATGCCCTGGAGCGCGATCCCGATACCAAGCAGCCGATGGCGCGGCGTGGCCGTCGCTTCGAGCATGGAGTCGATCTGTGCGATCACGAGGTCGCACAGCGCGGCTGAATCGAGCGCGCGCGTCGCGAGAGCGAGCCGCGATTGCGCCAGGTCCGAGCCACTGAAATCCGCGATCAGTGTCTCGATCTGGTTCATGCGCAGCGAGACCGCAATGATGCAGCCAAACGCCGGGTTCAGGGTCAGCAGCACCGCCGGCCGGCCGCGGCGACGGCCGTTCTCCGCGTCCTCCTCGTCGGTCTCGCCGGGCCACGACATCGCCGTGCCGGTCTCGGACTCGGCTTCGCACAGCAGCTCATCCGAGATCAGCCGCGCCGTTATGGCTGAAATGGCCGGGAAGCTCAGCCCCGTGCTGCGCGCCAGCTCCACCCGCGGCGATGGTCCCTGGCGTCGCAAGACTTCGACGAGACGGCCACGGTTCGATCCGCGAGCCACGCCTGACGCACGTTTCGGTGGCTCGGGTTGGTCATCCATGCCGCCGGTTTTTAATTCGTTTGCGAAGTTAATCAATGTCGGGAACCTTTAAATTCGGCCCGGGAAATTAATCGGCCGGACCGAGGTGGAAACGAGAAAAAGTGGTGCTCAAAAGTCGCACTATCATACCTTATTGCTACTCCTGCACGAGGGTTGTAGCAGAAACAGCCTTGACCAGAGAGCTTTCCCCGGCAATTAATTCATCGCGTAAATAAAATAAGGCGCGTAAACGCCGCGCTACCCCTCATGCGGGGTGATCAAAAGGGAGGATGCCCGTGAAGCACTCAATGAAGAAATTGATCGTCCCGTTGTTGGCGAGCGCAACCGCGCTCGTGATGGCCATCGACGTGGCGCAGGCCCAGCAGAAAAAGACCATCGCGCTGGTGACCAATGCCGCGGCCGATTTCTGGACCATCGCCGGCCGCGGGCTCGAGAAGGCTCAGAAGGAGCACCCGGAATACGATATCCAGTTGATCGTCACCAACGATGCGACCGCGGCGGGCCAGCGGCGTGAGCTGGACGACCTGCTGGTGCGCGGCGTCGCCGGCATCTCGATCTCCGTAGACGATGCGCCACATGCAACCGAAGAGCTCAACAAGGTTGCGGCCAAGACCGTGCTGATCACGACGGATAGCGACGCGCCGCAGAGCAAGCGCCTCGCCTATATCGGCACCGACAACATCGCGGCCGGGCGGCAGGCGGGCGAGGAGATCAAGAAGGCGTTGCCGAGCGGCGGCAAGATCGCGCTGTTCGTCGGCACGATGGACGCCGATAACGCCCGCGAGCGGGTGCAAGGTATCAAGGAAGCGATCGCGGGCACCAAGGTCGAGCTGGTCGACGTGTTCACCGACCAGGTGGACTTCGCCAAGGCCAAGGCCAACATGGAGAACGTGCTCGTCAAATATCCGGACATTGCGCTGTTGTCCGGCCTTTGGAGCTACGAGACACCGCTGATCTATGACGCGGTCAAGGCGGCGGGCAAGGCCGGCAAGGTGAAGATCGTCGGCTTCGACGAGGATCAGCGCACGCTGCGGGGAATTTCCGACGGCACAATCGAGTCGACGGTGGTGCAGCAACCGTATGAATTCGGGTATCTCTCCGCCGTCAACATCATCAAGACGCTGAACGGCGACAAGTCCTGGATTCCGGCCGACAGCAAGCTGATCGTGCCGACCCAGGTGATCGGCAAGTCGAACGTCGCGGAGTTCACCGCTCATATGAAGGAGCTGCTGAAGAAGTGATTTTCAGTACCTTTCGACGTCCGGCTGGCACAACCTGTCGGGCGTCGGACGGGAGGAAATGAATGGCGGAAATCCTGTTCGAACTCGCCGGGATCAGCAAGTCCTACCCCGGGGTCATGGCCCTCGACGATGTCAGCCTGCGCGTGGACCGCGGCGAGGTGTTAGGCCTGATCGGCGAGAACGGCGCCGGCAAGTCGACCTTGATGCGCGTGCTTGGCGGCGTGATTGCGCCGAGTGCGGGCGTGATCCGCATCGGCGGCACTGACCATGCCCGTATGACGGTGAGCGAGGCGACGCACGCCGGCATCGCCTTCGTGCACCAGGAACTGAATCTGTTCGAGAATCTCGACGTCGCGGCCAACGTCTTTATCGGGCGCGAGAAGCTTACCGGCGGCGCGCTGAAGCTGGTGGACAACGCGCAGATGCGTGCCCGCGTGACGCCGCTGCTGGAGCGGCTGGGAGCCGATTTCACGCCCAACACCCTGGTCGACAACCTGTCCATCGCGCAGCGTCAGATGGTGGAGATCGCCAAGGCGCTCTCGATCGACGCCCGCGTGATCATCATGGACGAGCCGACCTCCAGCCTGACCATTTCGGAGACTGAGCGGCTGCTGGAGGTGATTGCCGATCTGAAGGCGCACGGCATCGCCGTGATCTACATCTCTCACCGGCTCGGCGAGATCATGACCTGCGCCGACCGCGTCGTGGTGCTGCGCGACGGGCGCACGGTGGGAGAACTGGCGCGGCACGAGCTCAACCATGCCGCGATGATCCGGCTGATGATCGGCCGCGACCTGAAAGCACTGCATACACCGCCAAAACTACCCCCGCAGCCGGGCGGCTGCGACATCGTCGGCCTCGTGACGTCAGCCTTTCCCGATCGGCAGATCGATCTTTCCGTGCGGCATGGCGAGATCCTCGGACTGGCAGGGCTGGTAGGTGCTGGTCGTACCTCGCTTGCCCGCGCGGCCTTCGGCATCGACCCGCCACTAGGTGGCGAGATCAGGATCGACAACGCGCCGGTCGATGTCGCATCGCCCCGGGACGCGATCAGGCAAGGCATCTATCTGGTGCCGGAGGACCGCAAGAAAACCGGACTCGTGCTGGAGCTGCCGATCCGCGAGAACGTGACGCTGGCGAGCCTGCTGAATTACGCGCGGATGTGGCTGGTCAGCGGGACGGCCGAGCGCAATGTCGCGAAGGAACAGGTCAGGCGGCTCTCCATCAAGGTGCCGAGCATCGATATGGAGGTCGTGACGCTCTCCGGCGGCAACCAGCAGAAAGTCGTGCTGGGCAAGTGGCTCTCCATGCAGCCGCGCGTGATGTTCTTCGACGAGCCGACCCGCGGCATCGATGTCGGTGCCAAGAGCGAGATCTACGCGCTGATGCGCGAACTCGCCGACCGGGGCGTCGCGATTGTGATGATCTCCTCCGACATGGAGGAGGTCATCGGTGTCTCCGACCGGGTCGCGGTGATGCATGAAGGCAGCGTCAGCGGTGTGCTGGAGCGCCCGCAATTCAGCGAATACAACGTGCTACGGCTTGCAATGGGCCAGCCGCTGGAACCCATGGAAGCCGCTGCGCCATGAACAAGAAAGAACTTGGCCTCGGCTTGCTGCTCGTGGTGATTTCCGTCATCACGGGCGCGATCAATCCGGCCTTCCTGTCGCTGGTGAACCTGTTGAACATGGCCAATCTGATCGGCCTGTTCGGTGTGTTTGCGCTTGGCGAGGGGCTCGTGATCATCACCGGCGGCATCGACCTTTCGCTCGGCTCGATGTTCGCGCTGCTCGGCGTCGTATTCGTAGATCTTCTGACGACCTACGAGATTCCCTGGCCCTTGGCACTGCTGGCCGTGCTGCTGGGTGGACTGGCGCTGGGAGCCATCCAGGGTTTCCTGATCACGCGGCTGAAAATGCAACCCTTCATCGTGACGCTGTGCGGGTTGCTGATCTATCGCGGCGCCGCCCGCTACTATACGACCGATTCGACACGCGGCTTCGGCTACGGTGACGAGGCCGGGACACTGAGCAACATCGCCTCCGGCAATGTGGCGGGCGTCCCGAACACCTTCATCCTCCTCATCATCCTTGCGCTGATTCTCGGCGTGCTGCTGCACCGTTCGGTCTACGGGCGCTGGCTTTATGCCGTCGGCAAGAACGAGGAAGCCGCGCGCTTCTCCGGCATCAGCACAAATATCGTGATCGCAACCGCCTATATCATCAGCGGCGGGCTCGCCGGAGTTTCAACAGTCTTGTTCGTGTTCTACACGAACTCGGTCTCACCGAGCTCCTTCGGCAACTTTTATGAGCTCTACGCGATCGCGGCTGCCGTCCTGGGCGGGTGCAGCCTGCGCGGCGGCGAGGGCTCGATCCTCGGGATCGTGCTGGGGACGGCGCTGCTCCAGGTGCTGCAAAACCTCGTGAATATCCTGGGTATCCCCAATTCCCTGAACTTCGCGGTGATGGGGACGGTGATTCTGCTCGGCGTGTTGGCCGATCAGCAATTGCAGGCGCGGCGGCGGCGCAAGATGGCGCTGGCTGGCGTGGCCCCCACGGCACCGCGATCGAAACCGGCGCAGGAAAAAAACCAGGATGCATCGCCGCGCAGCGCGGCTGCATTGCCGGCGAGAACGGGCGATCAGGCATGACAGATCCAGGCTCCAGTTGAAGCAGGGCCGCTTCGTCGGCGGCTGCTGGAGAAGGAGCACGTTCCGGGCTCGTGGGCTTGGGCAAGGACGTGAGGCAAGAACAACAAGGCCCGAGACGGCGGGAGGACGAGAATATGTTGCGCAGGTTTGTAAGCATCGCACGTGTATGCGGTGTGGGGATTGCTTTCTCATCGTTGTTGAGCGGGACAGTGCAGGCGGCCGATTTTTCAACGAAAGCGGCTCCTGTTCCTTACGCTGTGGGCGACGATTTCTGGACAAGACCGTATCTGTTCGGCGATCTCGGCAGGACCAAGCTGAAGGAGCAGGGCATCGATCTGGGTCTGACGCTGGGTGACGAAGCCGTCGGCAACGTCTCGGGTGGAAACAGGAACACCGCAGCCAACGCCGGTCAGTTGTGGTTCGGCGCGAAGTTCGATCTGGCGAAGCTTGCCGGCATCCCCGGCGGCACGGTCGGCCTCACGCTGGTCGACCGCTTCGGCGACAATCTGAACAGCGAAGCGGGTATTCCCGCGCTCCAGTTGACCAACGAAGTGTTCGGCCGCGGTAATATTCTGCGCCTGACACAGCTCTACTATTCGCAGAAGCTGTTCGATGACCGCCTTGAGCTCAAGGGCGGCCGTCTTCCGGTCGGCTCCGACTTCTTCTTCGGTCTGTGCGAATTCATCAACCTGACGTTCTGCGGCGGCCAGCCCGGCAACATCCAGGGCGGGTACATCTATAACTGGCCGGTGAGCCAGTGGGCCGGTGTCGTCCACTACAAGGTGGCCCCGGAATTCACGGTTTCGGTCGGCGTCTACGACGCCAATCCGAAGTATCTGACGACGGACGAAGCTACCACCTACTTCTTGCCGGGCGTTCCCTCCTCGAGCCCCGCCAGCGGCGTGTTGGTGCCGGTTGAGTTGGTCTGGACGCCGAAGGCTCCCCTGAATGGCACCTGGAGACTTGGCGGCTGGTATGACAGCGCGTCGACCATCGATGGTGGCCTGCCGGGTATCATCACCACCATCCCGGGCACCGGTGGTATCCCGGATCAGAATCTCGGAGATCAAAGAGGCCGCTACGGCATTTACGAGTCGATCGTGCAGCGGTTGACCGTCGATGGTCCGGGCGCGGTGGGTTGGTATACCTTCCTCAATACGACGTGGGCCGATCACCGGACGTCGTACCAAGACTACCAGATCGCCCTGGGCTTCAGGCATACCGGAACGTTCGCCTGGCGTCCCCAGGACGAGGTCGGCTTCGCGGTGGGCACAACCCATGTGAATTCGGCCGCGCTCAGCCCCAATGCCGACGGCAACGAAGTTCCGCTCGAAGTCTGGTACGGATGGCAGGCGACGGGCTGGCTGAACCTCAAGTTCGACGCGCAGTATGTGATCAATCCCGGCGGGCGCGGCTACAACGCCGCGGGCGTGAAGACCGACAATGCCGTGGTTCTCGGCATGCGCACCGAGGTCCACTTCTGATCCGGCGTCATCCCGTGTCGAGAGGCCCCGCCATAGCCAGGGCCTCTTGAACGCTCCGGATCAGCCGCCGACGCGGGCAAGGCCGCTGCGGGCCGCCTCGTCGCGCGGACGAAGGGCGACGGCCCTGGCGTAGGACGCCGCCGCCTTGGTCTTGTCACCGAGCTTCTCGTAGGCCTGCCCCCGTGTCGTCCAGACCTGGGCGTTGTGCGGATCGGCCTCGGAGGCCTCGTCGAGATCGGCGGCTGCTTCCTTGACCTTGCCGATGGCGAGATAGCTGATGGCGCGGCCGAGCAGCGGTTCGACCTTCTGCGGATTGAGGCCGCTCGCCGCACCGAAATCGGCGATCGCGAAATCATGCTCGTTGTTGCCTTGGTAGACCAGGGCACGGCCGTAGAGAGCCTGCGCATTGTAGGGATCGAGCGTAACGGCGCGGTTGAACTCCTCGAGCGCCGCGGCCGTGTCACCCGACTTGGCGAGGGCCTGGGCCTTTGTCGTGTGGCTCTGTGCTTCGCTGACGTTTCCGGCGCTGACGGCGCTCTCGGAGACGGCCGGCTTGGGCTCCTCCCGCGGCTTGTCTTTCTCGGGCATCAGCGAACCCAGGTCGAAGGAGCAGCCGGAGAGAGCGATCGCGACCAACACCAAAGCGAGCAGGCGTTGCCAGGGTCGACACGACCGTGCAAAGCCGGGCTCGGGGAAGGGGAAGGCCATCTACGGTTCGCCCGCGCGCTGGTGCCGCATCTGTGGTGCCCGTCCCGGAAAAGGCACCGCTCACAAAATAATAACGCGGGCACAGGGCCCGCGTCATCGAAAACTCAGTCTTGCAATTCCGGCAAGATCAGCGCGGTCCGCGCGGACCTGCACCCGGGCCGCCACGACCGCCACGCTCGCCGCCGGGGCCAGCGCCGAACACCGGCTTCGGCTTCATCGGCAACAGGCCTTCACGCTGCAGCTTCTTGCGGGCCAGCTTGCGCGCGCGGCGCACGGCTTCGGCCTTTTCGCGGGCCTTCTTCTCGGAGGGCTTTTCGTAGTGACCGCGGAGCTTCATCTCGCGGAAAATACCCTCGCGCTGCATCTTCTTCTTCAGCGCCTTGAGGGCTTGGTCGACATTGTTATCGCGAACGAGAACCTGCACGCGGCATCCTCTTCAGTGGATCGGATTTGAATTCTGGTAAGTCTAAGGGGATGGCAAAACGCGCAGGCCCTTAACCTTGAGGGCGCGTCTGTATCAGACAAAAGCCGCGATGTCCACCTGCCAAGCAGGTTTTCGGACCAAGTTCAGCCATTAAATCAGGCGAAATTACCCCCTGTGCGGCCTTGATTTGGGTGGTTTGGCGCCAAGGACGGGCTGTTCCCGGACGACTCGCGCCGGAAACCAGAAAATCAGGGGAGGACGCCACATGGACATGAAGAAATACGCGGCCGAGGCGATCGGCACGTTCTGGCTGACATTTGCAGGCTGCGGCAGCGCGGTGATCGCCGCCGGCTTTCCCCAAGTCGGCATCGGCCTGGTCGGCGTGTCCCTGGCCTTCGGCTTGAGCGTCGTCACGATGGCTTATGCGATCGGCCACGTCTCGGGCTGCCATCTCAATCCGGCCGTCACGGTCGGTCTCGCCGCCGGTGGGCGTTTTCCGGCGGGGCAGATCCTGCCATACATCATCGCACAGGTCTGCGGTGCGATCGTCGCCGCCGAGCTGCTCTACGTGATCGCCAGCGGCGCGCCCGGCTTCGACGTCACCAAGGGCTTTGCTTCCAACGGCTATGATGCGCATTCGCCCGGCCAATACAGCCTGGTCGCGTGCTTCATCACCGAGGTGGTGATGACCATGATGTTCCTGTTCGTCATCATGGGCTCGACCCATGGCCGCGCGCCGGCGGGCTTCGCGCCGCTCGCGATCGGGCTTGCGCTGGTGATGATCCATCTCGTCAGCATCCCCGTCACCAACACGTCGGTGAATCCGGCGCGCAGCACCGGACCCGCGCTGTTCGTCGGCGGCTGGGCTTTGGCGCAGCTCTGGCTGTTCTGGATCGCGCCCCTGATCGGCGGTGCGCTAGGCGGGGTGATCTATCGCTGGCTCAGCGAGGAGCCGGGCGGCGTTGTCGCCGGCGCAAAGACGGCGTGATCGCAAAGCGGGATCGCGGGCGTCAGCGCGGTCCCGCCACCGGGCCTTACTTGGATTTTGAAGGCCAGACTTCGGTGACATGGCCCATCTTGCGGCCGGGGCGCGGCGCGCCCTTGCCGTAGATGTGCACGGTCGCGCCCGGCACGCTCAGCCATGTTTCGTAATCATTGATCTCGTCGCCGATCAGATTGGTCATGGTGACGATGTCGCCGTGGCGCACCGGCTTGCCGAGCGGCCAGCCGGCGATGGCGCGGATGTGCTGCTCGAACTGGGAGACGGAGGCGCCGTCCAGCGTCCAGTGTCCGGAATTGTGCACGCGCGGGGCGATCTCGTTGACCAGTACCTTCGGTCCGGAGCCGTTGGCGAGCACGAACATCTCCACCGCCAGCACGCCGACATAGTCGAGCGCGGTGGCAATCTTGCCGGCGATGCTGCGCGCCTCCTCGGCGAGTGCATCGGGAATCGGCGCGGGCGCGCGGGAGATCTTCAGAATGTGGTCGCGGTGCTCGTTCTCGGTGACGTCGAAACATTCGACCTGACCTGCGGCGGAGCGCGCGGCGATCACCGAGATCTCGCGCTCGAACGGCACGAAAGCTTCCAGGATCGCGGATTTGGTGGCGAGGCTGGTCCACACCTTGGCGATGTCGTCGCCTTCGCGGATGATGGCCTGACCCTTGCCGTCATAGCCGAAGCGGCGGGTCTTCAGCACGGCCGGCAGGCCAATCTTTGCGATCGCCTCGCGCAACGACGCGACGGAGGTCACGTCGGCATAAGCAGCAGTGCCGATGCCGAGCCGCGTCACAAAATCCTTCTCGGCGAGCCGGTCCTGGGTGGTCTCCAGGATCTTGCGATTCGGCAGCACCGGGCGGCGCGCATCGAGCACCATGGCGGCCGCCGACGGCACGTTCTCGAATTCGTAGGTGATCACGTCGACGTCGTTGGCGAACAGCTCGAGTGCCTCGACATCGGCATATTCGGCGCAGGTCGCGTTCAGCACGACGTCGAAGGCCGGCGAATCCGGATCGGGCGAGAACACCTGGCAGCGCAGGCCGAGCCGCGAGGCGGCCATTGCCAGCATGCGCCCCAATTGTCCGCCGCCGAGAATTCCGATGGTGTCGCCGGGCTTCAGCTTCACCTGCTTTCCGTCAGTCACGCCTTGTCCTCCGGACGCTCGGCGACCGCCTCGGTCTGCGCCTTGCGCCAGGCGGCGAGGCGATCGGACAGCGCCGGATCGGACAGTGCCAGCACGGCGGCCGCAAGCAGCGCCGCGTTGATCGCGCCCGCCTTGCCGATCGCGAGCGTGCCGACCGGGATGCCTGCCGGCATCTGAACGATCGAATAGAGCGAATCGATGCCCTTGAGCGTCCTGGATTCGACGGGCACGCCGAACACCGGCAGTTCTGTCAGCGCCGCGGCCATGCCGGGCAGATGCGCCGCGCCGCCGGCGCCGGCAATGATGACCTTGAAGCCTTCAGCTTTGGCGCCTTTGGCGAAACTAAACAGCCGGTCCGGGGTCCGGTGTGCCGAGACGATGCGGGTTTCGCAGGCAACCCCGAGCGCTGCGAGCGTATCGGCAGCATGCCGCATCGTCTCCCAGTCCGACTGGCTTCCCATGATGATGGCGATCGGCGCGGTCATGTCGTCAATTGTGCTCGGGAAAACAGAAACATAGGCCAGATTAACGGTTCCGGCCGGCGGCTCGCAAGGCGGTGGCAAGGAGAAGGGAATGCACTATCCTGTCTTGGTGAATCCCCGCAAGCCTTCATTGAGCAGGAAGCCCATGAAGAAACCAAAAAGGGCGACCGCTGCGAAGGCCAAAAAGGGCCGAAAAACCAGCGGGAGCCGACCCAAAACGGTCTCCAAGCGTTCGGCGGCGCCGGTGCGTCGTCGCGCCTCAGCCGCTGACGATGTCGAGGATACCGTCAAGGCGACCATTCGTGGTCTGCGCAGCAAGCTCAAGGAGGCGCAGCGTCGGGTCGCGGAACTCGAGTCGGCTGCCGACACCGATTTCCTGCTCGACATTCCCAACCGGCGCGGTTTCGAGCGCGAGCTCCAGCGCGCCATCGCCTACATGAAGCGCTACCGCGCCAGCGGCGCACTGATCGTGCTCGACGTCGACCGGCTGAAGCCGATCAACGATTCCTTCGGCCATGCCGCCGGTGACGAGGTGCTCAAGGCGATCGCCAGCACGTTGACGCGACAGATCCGCGCGTCCGACGTGGTCGGCCGTCTCGGCGGTGACGAGTTCGCGCTGCTGTTGTGGAATCTCAGCGAGACCGACGCCAAGGCGAAGGCTGTGATCTTCGAGCAGGCGGTCGACGAATTGTCGTTCGTGTTTCGCGGCCAGCACGTGACTGCGGGCGCCTCTGCCGGCGTCGCGCTGCTCGGCCCGCAATCCGATGCAGCCCGTGCGCTGGAAGAGGCAGATGCCGCCATGTATGTGCGCAAGGCCCACCGGCGGCACGAGCCGCGGATCAGGCTTGTCAGCAGCGAGCGCTAAAGTGTCGCGAGATCTTCCGGCACATTGCCGAATTTGCGCAGCAGTTTGGCGTCGCCGAATTCGCCGGTCATGGGATCGCCGCTGCGGCTGAATGCGACGGCGCCGATATGGCCGGCGGTGTGCGCCAGGTTCTCGGCGCGCCGTAGCGCGGCGGTCGATGTCTGGCATTCCTCCGCGGTGCCCGCGACAGGCGATCCATCGGCATCGATCAAAAAGGGCATTGCAACGTAATAGGTCAGATCGGACATGGCGTTGCTCCGGTATCAAAAACTAGGCGGCGCTGCTCCGCGCCTTGCTGCGTGAGGTTTCCGGAATGCAGCCGGCCGAGATCGCCGCCCGCAATTCCTCGAGCTCGGCTTCGAGATATTCGTTGGCCATGATCAGCGCCTTGATGGTGCTGCGCAGATTGCCGTCGCACATCGCGATGGCCTGATCGCAGGCTTGCTCATAGTGGCTGTTGTCGAAGAGGGCGGTTGCGGACATCGGCGTTTTCCTGGGCGGTTGGGTGTGAATGTTCCCTCTTTGTTCTTATTGAGTCAAGTGGAATCGAACGCCGTCGCGTCGCGTCGCAGCAAGACGCAGGCAGTCGGATCAGGCGATGATGTCAGGCGTGATCTGGTCTTCGATGAAGGCGATGCGGTCGCGTAACAACAGCTTGCGCTTCTTCAACCGCTGCAACCGCAATAGGTCGGGTGCTGGCGATTGATGCAGTGCATCGATCGCCGCATCGAGATCTCGGTGTTCCTGCTGCAACCGGGCGAGTTCGGCTTCGAGCTCGCGCTCGTCTTCATTGGTCATGTCTGCGGTGGCCGAAAAACCGATAGGCGTGAGATTAAGGCTGTGGATGCCCTGTGGAAATTATCGTCCTTGCGCGGCGTGATCGCAAGCGATCTGGATCGTCGCTCACCGTTCTCTCGCAAGATATTTCGGTGGATCGCTCAACGCTGCCTGCGTAAGCACTTTGATATCATGGATTTTTTGCCACGTGGTTCCTTACTCACGCTTCATTACATATGAAAATTCAAAAATGACGCTGCGACGACGGATACCCATCGACAGAACGAATCGGTGATGTACACTTCCTCGTCCGGATCGAATCCAAGGTTCACCCCTACCGAGGAGGTTTCGAATGACAATTCAGGCACATCTGGTTGAATTGGAACGGAAGCATAAAACTCTCGAAAACGAATTGCACGAAGCTCTCGTGCACCTTTCAACAGACGACCTGCAAATTGTTGAGTTGAAGCGCCGGAAGTTGATGGTCAAGGACCAGATCGAGCGTCTGAAGCACACCGGCGACACGCTTCACTAGTAACCCCCCGTAACAGCGTAGAGTTTGACCGTACCCTTTCGCGCAGGGATGAGGGCTTTTGCGTTCATCCCTGCCGCAAGATGCGCGCTGCGCAACGATCGTTGCGCGGCGGATTCTTGTTTTGACGCGTTTTCTCGCGCGAACCGGTATCTGCTTCGCTCGAAAACGCTCTAGATATTTGCGAGCTCGGCGACGTGATCGGCGATCGCGAGCGACGATGTCAGTCCGGGTGATTCGATACCGAACAAATTGATCAGGCCTTCGACGCCATGGTCGCGCGGGCCCTGCATTAGAAAATCCTGCGTGGCGACAGCTGGCGGCACGATCTTCGGGCGAATGCCTGAATAGCTCGGCATCAACGCGCCATCGGGCAGCGTCGGCCAGTATTTGCGGATCGCCGGATAGAAGCGCTCGGCGCGCGACGGATCGACCTCATAGTCGATCGTCTCGATCCATTCGACGTCGGGGCCGAAACGCGCCTGTCCTGCCATGTCCAGCGTCAGATGCACGCCCAACCCGCCGGGCTCTGGCACCGGATAGATCAGATGCGAGAACGGTGCCCTGGCGTTACAGCTGAAGTAATTGCCCTTGGCGAGGTAGGCCGGCGGAATCCGCTCCAGCGGCATGCCGTCGATGTGGCGCGCGACCGTCGTTGCCGATAGCCCGGCGGCGTTGACGAGAAGGCCGCATTGCAACGTCATCGGCGCCTCGCCGCCAGCGTCGATCTCGATGATCCCACCAGCCGCCTTGGCGCGGATCAGCGGTGTGTGAAACGCGAAGGCTGCGCCCGCCTCTTCCGCCTCGCCGCGCAGCGAGAGCATGTAGGCATGGCTGTCGATGATGCCCGTCGAGGGCGACAGCAGCGCGGCGTCGCAGGCCAGTGCCGGCTCGAGCGCGCGTGCGGCCTCGCCCGAGAGCAGCTGCATGTCGAGCACGCCGTTGGCCTCGGCATGCGCCTTGATCGATTGCAGCTTCTCGGTTTCCTTCGTGCTGGTCGCGACGATCAGCTTGCCGCAGTTCTTGTGCGGGATGCCGCGCTCGCCGCAATAGCGGTAGAGCGCGTGCTTGCCGCTGACGCACATGCGCGCCATCCAGCTTCCGGCGCGGTAGTAGATCCCGGCGTGGATCACCTCGCTGTTGCGCGAGGAGGTGACGGTGCCGATCGCCTCGGCTTCCTCGAGCACGATCACCTCGCGCCCAGCCTGTGCAAGCTTTCTGGCCACCGCGAGCCCGACCACGCCGGCCCCGATGACGACGCAGTCGACCCTATCCATGGTCGTTCAGGATGCTCGTCATGGGTTGCGCCGGGACTTCGCCGGGAAAGCGGGCCCGAAGGATGTTCTCCATTAAGGAAACATTTATCATGTCAGGGCAATTGCCGTATTTCTCGTCACATTTTTCCGTCGTTCTTACAGGCGTTTACCCGATCCAAACCCGTGAAGCCAGACAATCCGCAGTTGAAATCGCGGGTGGCTGATGGCTGAGAAGAACTGGCACGCGGGCAGCACCATTCTGATTGCTGTGCAGGTCGTCGTGTGCCTGTCCGGAGCGATCACGCCTGCGCGCGCCTTTGCGCAGTCCGAACCGTCCGCGCCGGAGGCCTATCTCCCCGGGCTCGATCCCAGCCTGGTCTGGGAGGCCCTGATCTGCGGCATTGCCGTCTGCTCGCTGCTGGTGGCCATCGGCGTGTGGATCAATTCCGCATTGCACCGGGCCAGGCGTTCGCAGTTGCGGCGTAACGCCTTCGTCTCCTCCGCCATGAACAACCTGAACCAGGGCGTGGTGATGACGGATGCGCAGCGGCGCATCATCTTCTGCAATGACCGCTATCTGGAGATCTACGGCCTGTTGCGGTCGGAGCTCTGGGCCGACATGACCGGCTACGACATCCTCGAGTTGCGGCGCCAGCGCGGGGTGCTCGGCGGCGTCTCCGACGACGAATTCTACGAGAAGGCGGCAAGCCCCAACGGCCTGATCACCGAACTGCCGGACGGCCGGGCCATCCTGGTGAAATATTTCGAGCTGCCGAATGGCGGTTCGGTGGCGACGCATCTCGACGTTAGCGAGCAGCGCATGCTGTCGCGGCAACTCGCCTCCACGAAACAGTTTCTGGAAACCGTGCTGGACCATGTGCCGGCCTGCGTCGCCGCGAAGAGCATCGAGGACGGCCGCTATATCTTCGCCAACAATGCCTATGAGCGGTTCTGGGGCTTTTCGCCGGACCAGGCCGTCGGCAAATGCGCGCGCGAGCTGTTTGCGCCGAGCTCGGCGGCCAGCATCGAGGCGACCGACCGGGCGGCGCTCATGGCGCCCGACGGCCAGTACCGCAACGAATTCGAGGTCGAGCGCGGCTCGGAGCGGCGCATGGTCGCCTCGATCCGCATCGTCGTCCGCAACGAGAGCAACAAGCCGGAATTCCTGCTGCTCGTGTTCGAGGATATTACCGACCGGCGTTCGCTCTCGCAGGAACTGGAGAGCACCAAGAAGTTCCTCGAGCTCGTGGTCGACAACATCCCGGTGGCTCTGATCGTGGAGCAGGTCAAGGATGGGCGCTATCTGCTCGCCAATCGCAGCGCGGAGACGATCCTCAACCGCAAGCGCGAGGAAGCCACAGGCTTGACCGCCTCCGACATCTTCAACGCCAAGGAAGCCAAGCTGATCATCGCGCGCGACGAGGCCGCGATCAAGAAGCGCGGGATGGTCACCGAGGAACATCCGATCTCCACCAAGGATGGCCTGCGGCTGTTCCTCACCCGCCGCGCCACCGTGCTCGGCGATGGCGGCGAGCCGCAATATCTGATCAAGACCCACGAGGACGTCACCGACCGGCGGCAGACCGAGTCGCGCATGGCGCATATGGCCTATCATGACGGCCTCACCGACCTGCCGAACCGCGCCGCCTTCCTTCAGGCGCTGACCCAGATGATCGAGGCCTGCGAGGGCACCAACGAGGAGTTCGCCGTCCTCTGCGTCGATCTCGACGGGCTGAAGGAGGTCAATGACGTCTTCGGCCATGCGCTCGGCGACAAGCTGCTGATCGAGGTGGCGCAACGGCTCCAGGACGCCGCGCGCGGCGGCGTGGTGGCGCGCCTGTCCGGCGACGAGTTCGGCCTGATCATCGACGGCAAGCAGCCCGAGGCCGGCCTTGCGCTGGCGCAGCAGCTCGGCGACGCCGTCGCCCAGGAATTCCAGATCGACGGCCGCGCGGTGCGCGCCGGCGTCACCACCGGCATGTCGGTCTTCCCGCACAACGGTGCCGACGGCGCCTCGCTGCTCGCCAATGCCGGTGCGGCGCTGTTCCGCGCCAAGCAAAAGTCGCGCGGCACGATCAGCCTCTACCAGCCCGAGATGGACCAGCAGATCCGCGATCGCCGCGTGCTGCATCAGGACCTGTCGAAAGCAATCAAGAACGGCGAATTGTCGCTCGCGTTCCAGCCGCAGGGCATCGCGCGCGACAGCGTTGCCGAGAGCGAGATCATCGGCTTCGAGGCCCTGGCGCGCTGGGCGCATCCGGTGCGCGGCCAGGTTTCGCCGGCTGAGTTCATCCCGATCGCGGAAGAGAGCGGCCTGATCGTCGAGATGGGCGAATGGATCTTGCGCCAGGTCTGCCGCGAGGCGGCGTCGTGGCCGAAGCCGCTTCAGGTTGCGGTCAATCTGTCGCCGGCGCAGTTCATGCACGGCGACGTGGTCGGGCTCGTCCATTCGATCCTGATCGAGACCGGCCTTGCGCCCGGCCGGCTCGAGCTCGAAATCACCGAGGGCGTGCTGATCGAGGACTTTGATCGCGGCTTGGCGTTGCTCCGCCGGCTGAAAGCGCTGGGTGTCCGCATCTCCATGGACGATTTCGGCAGCGGCTATTCCTCGCTGAGCTATCTCCAGGCGTTCCCGTTCGACAAGATCAAGATCGACCGCGCCTTCATCATGAATCTTGGCCGCAACCCGCAATCGGCGGCGATCGTGCGTGCCGTGATCGATCTCGGCCACGGCCTGGAAATGTCGATCATCGCCGAGGGTGTCGAGACCATCGACCAGCTCGCCTTCCTCGCCAAGGAGGGCTGCGACGGCGTGCAGGGCTATCTGCTCGGCAAGCCGCTTCCGATCGGCCAATATGCCGGCCTCATCGGCCGGGTCGAGGCCATGGAGCTTGCGCTCAAGACCGGCTAGTGGTGGCGGGCGTATCCTTTCGTTCCTCTCGACGGCTTCATGGCGGATTACGACCTAGCGATCATCGGCGGCGGCCTGAACGGTGTCAGCCTCGCACGCGATGCTGCGGGCCGCGGCCTGCGGGTGATTCTGATCGAGCAGGGCGATCTCGGCGGGGCCGCGTCATCGGCGACACCGCGGCTGATCCATGGCGATCTGTCGGTGCTGGAGCGGCGCGGCTTGTGGCGGGTGCGCCGGGCGCTGGCCGAACGGCGCACCTGGCTCCGGATCGCGCCGCATCTGGTGCGGCCGATGCGCTTCGTGATCCCGGCCCATTCCGACGAGCGTCCGCCCTGGCTGCTGCGCGCCGGCCTCTATGCCTATGACAGCCTCACCAACCGGGGCGGATTGCCGGCATCGGCCACCCTCGACATCACGCACCACCCGGTCGGCAACGCCCTGAAGCGACCGTTCGGCATCGCCTTCGAATATGCCGATTGCATCGTCGACGATTCCCGCCTGGTGGTGCTCACGGCGCTGGATGCCGCCGAGCGCGGCGCGGTGATCAAGACCGGAGCGCGTTGCGTGCGCGCTGACAGGACCGAGATCTGGCGGCTTGCGGTGGTCGATCGCGGTCATCGCCGGGTGATCACGTCGCGTGCGCTCGCCAATGCCAGCGGCGGCTGGACGTCGATGGTCGCGGAGACCGTGATGCGGCAGCCGCAGCCCGCGATGGCGGCGGTGCAGATGAGCCAGATCATCGTGTCGCGGCTGTTCGAGTCCGACAATGTCTACGTTTTCCAGAACGGCGACGGGCGGCTCATCTTTGCAAGCCCTTTCGAGCGCGACTTCACGCTGATCGGCACGATCACGCATGCCTTCACCGGCGATCCCGCGATCGTCGCGATGCCTAGCGCCGACGTCACCTATCTCTGCGAGGCGGCGAGCCGCTATTTTCGTGAACGCGTCGCGCCGACCGATGTGGTGCGGAGCGTCTCCGGCGTCAACCTGACGCCGGCGGCGGCGCGACGACGCGACGGGACAACGCTGTTCCACGCGCGCCGGCGCAAGGCCCCGCTGATCACGATGTTCGGCGGCGACGTCACCACCTCGCGGTTGCGCGCGGAGCGGGCGGTGACCAGGCTGACGCCGTTCTATCCGATGTCGCCGCGCTGGACCGCCGGCGCAGCGCTGCCCGGCGGAGACTTTTCCTGGGATCGCTTCGACACCGAGGTCGACGTCGCGCGCGACCGCTGGCGCTTTCTGTCGGAGCCGCAAGCCCAGCGCCTGGTTGCAGCCTACGGCTCGAGACTGCCGGCTGTGCTCGGCGAGGCGACGACACGCGACGAGCTCGGCCCTCACTTCGGCCCCGAACTGACCGGCGCCGAGGTGCGCTATTTGATGGCCCACGAATGGGCGCGCTTTCCCGACGATATTCTCTGGCGCCGCTCCAAGCTCGGCCTGACGATGCCCGAGGCGGACCGGAATGCACTCGCCGCGTTTATGGCGGGCGTGGCTTAGACCGGGCCGCGTGCACCCGGCATCCCTCCTGGATTGCGCGCGCCATGGCGGATGGCGTGGATGATGATCTCCTGGCTCGCGATCTCATAGAAGATGAGAAACGGGTAAGGAGTCGTCGTCAGCCTCCGAATGTCCGGATCGTCGGTTCGGAGACCAATCTCGGGATGCGCCAGCAGCAGGCTAACAATGTTCTGAATGCGCTTTTGGACCCGTGCAGCGCCCTGCGGTGATGTTGCCGAAATGTAGGTCAGAATGGAATCGAGATCGGCCAGCGCGGGAAGCGTGTAGCGGATCTTCACAGGCCGTGCTTGGCCCAAGTCGCCCGGACTTGAGCCTCGGTCGCGAATTCACCGCGCGCAGCAGCCTCTTTGGAGACAGCAATGGCCGACTTCTCGTCATCCGTGAGGATGACAGGGGATTCTGCCTCTGCGCCGGCGAGTTGAAGCACGATCCGGGCAATATCGTCCTGCGCGTCCGACGGCAGGCCGCGCGCAATTTCGAGAGCTTGGTCCAACAGCTTGGTCATGTCGCGAGCATACGCGGTTTGACGTCCGGCATGAAGACCAATTTGGAGCGATCCGCCGCGAACCGGTTGAGCAAAGGCCGATCCGCCGCTAGCGTGCGGCGGCATTTGGGGTTGGCAGGGAACATGACTGACGAGTTGCCCAAAACGGAAGTCGGGGCGGATGCTGCCGATGGTGAGACGCATCGGGCGGCCGACCAGCCGCTGCTGCGGATCGAGGGCGTGACGAAGACGTTCGGGACGTTCCGTGCGGTCGACGGTGTTTCGCTCGATATCAAGGCCGGCGAGTTCTTTGCGCTGCTCGGGCCCAGCGGCTGCGGCAAGACCACGCTGCTCCGCATGCTTGCCGGCTTCGAGGCGCCGGACGAGGGGCGCATTTTGCTTGGTGGCCAGGACATCGCACAGGCGCTGCCGCATGAGCGCCCGATCAACATGATGTTCCAGAGCTATGCGTTGTTTCCGCATCTGTCGGTGCGCGACAACATCGCCTTCGGTCTGAAACGAGCTGGGATGGCGCGCGTCGACATCGCCACGCGCGTGGCGGAGATGGTCGCACTGGTGAAGCTAGAGGGGCTGGAGAAGCGCAAGCCCGACCAGCTCTCCGGCGGCCAGCGCCAGCGTGTCGCGCTGGCCCGCGCGCTGGCGCGCCGGCCGCAATTGCTGCTGCTCGACGAGCCGCTTGCAGCGCTTGACAAGAAGTTGCGTGAAAACACGCAAGGCGAGCTGATGGAGCTCCAGCGCCGGCTCGGCATGACCTTCATCATCGTCACCCACGACCAGGAGGAGGCGATGACGATGGCGAGCCGGATCGGCGTGATGAATGCCGGCAAGCTCGCCCAGGTCGCAACGCCGCGCGAGCTCTATGAGGCGCCGCGCTCGCGCTGGATCGCGGAGTTCGTCGGCGACATCAATTTGTTCGACGCCGAGTCCAAGCTGCGCGACGGTCATCGCCTGGTCATTGGCACGCGTGATGCGGGTACCTTGGTGGTGGCCGAGCCGCGCGAGCCCGTCGGCGAAGGCAAGCTATCGGTGGCGATCCGGCCCGAGAAGGTCAAGCTGTCGCGCCGCGGTCCGGTGAGCGAAGCCGGTCATGAGTCGGCGATCAATCGCCTCGACGGCGTGGTTGCGGATGTCTGCTATCTCGGCGGCACCACCACCTACAAGGTGAAGCTCGATTCAGGCGGGATGGTGCAGGCCTCGGTCGCCAATAGCGCGCGGCTCGATGTCGACGCCTACAGCGTCGACCAGCATGTCGTCGCCTGGTTCACGCCCGATGATTGCGTGGTGCTGCCGTCATGAGCGCGCGCCGCATCTTCGCGCGGCCGGCGCGCTTTGCCGCGATTGCGCCCTATGTCTGGATGGCGCTGTTCTTCCTGGTGCCGTTCGGCTTCGTGCTGAAGATCAGCCTGTCGCAGACCGCGATCGCGCAGCCGCCTTACGAGCCGGTGTTCGACCTGACGGCCGGATGGGCGGCGCTGAAGGCTGCCTTTGCCGCGCTCTCGATCGACAGTTTCAAGCTGCTCGCCTCCGACGACATCTATGTCTACGCCTATCTGCGCAGCCTCACCGTGGCCATCACGGCAACCGCGCTGCTGCTGCTGATCGGCTATCCCATCGCCTATGGCATGGCTCGGCTGCCGCAACGCTGGCAGGCGGTGGCGATGGTGCTGGTGATCGTGCCGTTCTGGACCTCGTTCCTGATCCGCATCTATGCCTGGATCAACATCCTCCAGCACGACGGCCTGCTCAACCAGATCCTGCTGGCGCTGCATCTGGTCAGCCAGCCGGTGGTGTGGCTCTCGACCGACATCGCGATGTATATCGGCATCGTCTATTCCTATCTGCCGTTCATGATCCTGCCGCTCTACGCTACGCTCGCCAAGATGGAGCCGGCTTTGGAAGAGGCGGCCTCCGATCTCGGCGCCCCGCGGCGGCAGGTGTTCTGGCTCGTGACCTTCCCGTTGTCGTTGCCCGGCGTCGGCGCCGGCGTGCTGTTGTGCTTCATCCCGATCGTCGGCGAGTTCGTCATCCCGGATCTCCTGGCCGGCTCCGATTCGCTGATGATCGGCCAGACGTTGTGGCTCGAATTCTTCACCAACAAGGACTGGCCGGTCGCATCGAGCGCGGCGATCGTGCTGCTTGTGGTCTTGCTGTTGCCGCTGTTGCTCTACGAGCGGCTCCAGCGCCGGCAGCTGGAGGAGCGCTGAGATGCACAAGCTCTCGCGCCTGTCCCGCTTCAACATCGCTTCGCTCGCGCTGGGGCTGGCGTTCCTTTATCTGCCGATCCTCATTCTCGTCATCTATTCCTTCAACGCCTCGCGGCTGGTGACGGTGTGGGGCGGCTGGTCGCTGCGCTGGTATCGCGAGTTCTTTGGCGATCGCGCCATGATCGAGGCGTCCTGGATGAGCCTGCGGGTCGCGGTGTCGTCGGCGAGCATCGCCACGCTGCTCGGCACGCTCGCGGCGGTGGCGCTGTCGCGCGGCGAGCGTTTCCGCGGTCGGACGCTGTTCTCCGGCATGCTCTATGCGCCGCTGGTGATGCCGGAGGTGATTACCGGATTGTCGCTGCTGCTGCTGTTCGTCGCGCTCAACGCCGAACGCGGCTTCTGGACGGTGACGATCGCCCACACCACGCTGACGATGTGCTTCGTCGCCGTCGTCGTGCAGTCGCGGCTCGGCTCGCTCGATCGTTCCCTGGAGGAAGCGGCGATGGATCTCGGCTGCGATCCGGTCCGCGCCTTCCTGTCGGTGACGCTGCCGCTGATCGCGCCCGCGATCGTCGCGGGCTGGATGCTGGCCTTCACGCTGTCGCTCGACGATCTCGTGATCGCGAGTTTTACGACCGGCCCCGGCTCGGCCACCTTGCCGATCCGGATCTATTCCGAGGTGCGGCTCGGCGTGAAACCCGAGATTAATGCGATCTGCACGCTGGTGATCGGCCTGATCGCCGTTGTCATCGTCATCGCCTCGCTCGCCTCGAAACTGTCGAGCTCGCAGGGCGAGAGCGCAGCGCCGCTGTGACTTAAGACTTCACCGCACCCGCCGTCAGCCCGCCCACCATGTAGCGGCGGAAGGCGTAATAGACCGCAGCCGGCGGCAGCGCGTAGATGAAGCCGGTGGTCATCAGCAGCTCCCACGGCGAATCGTCGGCGGCGAGGAAGTTGCCGAGCGCGACGGGGAGCGTGATCTCGCGGTCGTTGGAGAGCAGCAGGAACGCATAGAGATATTCGTTCCAGGCAAGCAGCACCGCATAGGTTCCGATCGCGACCAGCGACGGCATCATCAGCGGCAGATAGACCAGGCGGAAGATCTGCGGGATCGTCGCGCCATCCATCACGGCGGCCTCGTCGAGCTCGACCGGCAATTTGTCGGAAGCCTGTTTCAGCACCCAGATCGCGTAAGGCGAGGCAATCGTCACCATCGCCAGGATCAGCGCCCAGTGATTGTTGAGCAGGCCGTAATTGCCCATGGTGCGGTACATGGGCACGGCGAGGAACGCCGCGGGAATGAAATAGGTGAACAGCGCGAGATTCAGCACCACGCGCCCACCCGGCACTTTCAGCCGCGAGATCGAGAAGGCCGCGGCCGTGGCGACGACCAGCGTCAGCACGCCGACGGCGGCTGCGATCACCAGCGAATTCCAAAACTGCACGTAGAAGTCGCGCAGGAAATAGTGCTGCTGCTTGAACACGATTTCGAAGTTGTGCAGCGTCGGATGATCCGGCCACAGTTTCCCGGAGAACGCGTCCTCCTTCGGGGAGATCGCGAACAGGAACATGTGGTAGATCGGAATCATCGTCCACAGGAAGACGGGAATGCCGATCAGGAGCAGCCGCGCTTCCGTTGCGATGTCGCGCCAGGAAAACTCGCTTACGCCGGGAAGCTTCATCGCGACAACCGTTTCATCATGAAATACACGAGCGGCAGGACGAACGGCATCGCGCAGACGATGGAGGCCATCGCAAGCGAGAGCTGGTCGAGCCGGAGATAGCGGATGCCCAGCGTCGACAGCACATGCGTCAGGTCCGCCGGGCCGCCGCCGGTGAGCAGATAGACGCTGTTGAAGTCGCCGAGCGTCCAGATCATCGAGAGCAGCGTGCAGGTGATGTAGAGCGTCTGCATCGACGGCCAGGTGATGAAGCGGAATTTCTGCCACCAGCTCGCGCCGTCGACCTCGGCAGCCTCGAATAGATCGTGCGGGATCGCGAGGCGTCCGGTGATCAGGATCAACGTCCAGAACGGCAGCGACTTCCAGATGTGGACGCCGATCGCCATGGTCAGAGCCACGGTCGGGTCGTTCAGCCAGTTCGGGCCGTCATCTCCGGTGAAGGAGAAGATGAGGTGGTTGATCAAGCCCCATTCGGGATTGAGCATGAAGCGTACCGACAGGATGGTCGGGATCGACGGCACCGCCCAGGGCAGGATGAAGATCACCGAGAGCCATTTGATCCAGGTGCGCTGCTGCGCGAAGAAGCCGGACAGGAACAGCGCGATCAGCATCTTGATGTTGATGCCGATGACCAGGAAGATCAGCGTGTTGACCGCGGCGCGCGCAAAGATCGGGTCGTTGTAGAGCGCGACATAGTTCGACGGCGCGCGTGCCAGCCAGAGCCCGTAGCAGACGGGATAGACGACGAAGGCGAGGAAGACGAGCAGATAGGGCGCGAGCAGCACAATGCCCCACACCTGCGGCGGGGTCAGCCGCGACGACAGGGGCGGAGAGGGGATCGCGTGATCGCCGGAGAGCGTGATCGCCATGCTTTCGGACTCTTCATCTCTAATCTAACCTCTCCCCGTAAGAACGGGGAGAGGGAGGGCAACACTTAACCCGCGACCTGCTTGATGCGGGCGATCAACTCGTCGACGGCTTTGTCGACCGGGACCTTCTCGCTGACGACCCGGTTCATCGCCTTGGCCCAGACGTTCTCGTTGTTGAGAATCGTGAACTTCCAGTTCTTGGTGAAGTCGAACGGCGCGGTACCGCCGGTGAACTGGGCGTGGACCGCCTTGCGGTGCTTGTCGGCCTGCCAGAACGGGCTCGCCTGGCTTTCCTTGGTCACCGGGAACCAGCGGCCGAGCGCGCCCTCGATGTAGGGGCGGACGTTCTCTTCCTGGAGCAGGAAGCTGATGAACTGCTTGGCCTCGGCCTTGTTCTTGGCCGCGGTGAAGATCAGCCCGGTCTTGACGTCGGAGCGGTAGCGAATGGTCGACCCATCGGGCGCTTTCGGGAAGGACGCCGTGATGATGTCCTGCTCATAGGCCTTCTTGCCGGCGTCGCGCTGCTCTTGCGTCAGCGCCTGATTCTGCGAGTCCTCGTACCACTTCGCCGCGATCGAGATCGTGAAGTTGTGGGTCATCACGATCGTCTTGTTGTGGAAGGCGACGTTGTTGTCGGGGTCCTTCCAGGTCGTGGACGAGGGCGGCGTGCAGCCCTTGATATAGGTGTCGGTGTAGTCCTTCAGCGCCTTGATCAGGCCGTCGCGCACCTTGGGATCGTCGACCAGCAGCTTGCCGTCGTCGTCGACGAGCTTGACGTGGTAGGCGTCCATGAAGGTGTAGAACGACTGGAAGGCGTCGGTGGATTCCACGCCCATCGGCTGGCCGACGGCGTAGATGCGCTGGCCGGTCGCTTTACGGATCCCCGGCTGCACCTTGTCGCACCAGAAGGTCCAATAACCTTCCCAGTCGGTCGGGATGTCGCTCTGCTTGAAGCCGGCCTTCTCCAGCATGTCGTTCCAGATCTGGACGTGCATGCTCTGCTGCTTCAGCGGGAAGCCGTAATAGGCCTTCTTCTTGGTGACGTCGTTATAGAGGATCGACGCGTCCAGCGTGTTCTGCACGAACCGATCCTTGATCGGCTCCATGACATCGGTGAGGTCCTCGAGCTTGCCCTCATAGGCCCATTTGCCCTGCGCCTGCACGTCGTAGGTGTCGGAATAGGCGACGTCGGGCACGGTGCCGGCGTCGAGGGCGGCGACCGTCTTCGGAATCATGTCCTGGATCGCGTATTGCGACAATTCGACCTTGATGCCGGTCTTGGCTTCGAACTTCTTGATCGTGTCGAGCAGCGCGTCGTCTTCGGAGCGATAGAAGCCCTTGCCCCACCAGACCGTAATCGTTTTTTGCTGTGCAAAGGCGGGTGCAGCGGCTGCAAACAGCCCGACCGCGGCGACCGCCAGTGTGACTGCGCCAATAACCTTGGATTTCACGTTTTTCTCCCTGAAGCCGCCGGTGTTTTAACCGGTCGGATAAAACTCTAGCGCATGGCCGCTATCCGATCTAGCGGCATGTTGTCAGACCTAGGTCGTGGGGTATTGGGCTGTGGAGGATGCTTAACGCGTGTATCGATGCGATCGCCGCATCAATTTGCCCCGATCAATTCGCGAGATCGGCGGACGCCATCCTCAGTTGGACTTCGCGCCCTCTTTGGCGTTCTCCGCCGTCGGTGCTGGCGGCGGCGCCGGGCGCTTGATGCCGGTGATCTGCTCGATGACCGAGCGCACCGCGTCGCCGGTTTTGCGATCCTTCGGCTCGAGCAGCGGCGCGGCGAAGGGCGAGCGGCGGATCAGCACTTCCGAATCGGGAAAGATCAGGGGATCGTCCCAGGGACCCTGCACCACAAAGGGCAGCTGGAAGCCGGACGTCGTGTTGAGGCTCGCCACGCCCTTCATGTCGTATTCGCGCGTCGGCACCGAGGCGGTACCGGTCAGCGTGATCTTTGCCGTGGGTCCTTCGATGCGGATGTCCTCGGCGGTCGCGACCCCGTCGGCGAACTTCACCGCGATGGTGAGATTGTCATAAGGCGTCGAGCCGTTGCGGAAATTGCCGCCGCCAGACAGCGGCCGCCGCTCCAGCCGCTTCAGAAGCTGCTCGGCGTTGATGCCCGCGATCGCGCCGTCATGCCCGGTGACAGTGGCTGAGCCGTCAAGCGACTGCACGAGGCCGAACGGGCTCGAGCCGGAAGCGAGCAGTGAGACGTTGATGTTGCCGCGGCCGGACAGCTTGTTGATGCCGAACAGCTCCGAGGCGCAGGCCTGGAGGTCGACGTCGATGAACTGGAATTGCGCCTTGACGTCGGCGACCGTGTCGGAACGTGCGATGCCGAACGAGCCCTTGGCGATGCCGCCATAGACCTGCGCCTCGCCGACCGAGAGCGCCAGCGTGCCGTTGCGCAAATTGGCGCCGATCGCGGTGCGGCCGAGCTTCGTCGGGCCGACCGTCAGCTTGGCTGCCGACAGGCGCATGTCGAGATCGGTGGTCGACAGCCCGTTGAGATCGAACAGCTGCCTGTTCCAGTCGCGCGCGCCGCTCGCGAGCAGGCGGAAGGTGGAGATATAGGGCGTGAAGTCGAGCGCGTCGGCGGCGAGCGTGGCCTGCAGCGTCTGCCGGCCGTTGTTGGCGTAGGTCATCACGCCCTCGGCGGTGTTGCCGTCGAGCTCGACATTGACGTTGGTAAGCGCAATCGAGGCGCCGACGACATTGGCGCGCGCCTTCAGCGCGAAGCGGCCGAAGCCGCCGCTGCCGGGTTGCGGCTGGCCGGTCCAGCGCAGCGCGTTGCGCAAGGACGGGCTGTCGATGGTGAGGGTACCTTCCATCATCGGGCTGGTGCGGTTGGCGACGCTGCCGTCGAAGGCGAGCTTGAGCGGGGCGCTGGCGATCCGCGCCTTCAGGCCCGAGCGGTCGCCGGAGAGCGCGGCGACGAAATCGGCAAAGCTGATCGAGCCGTCGACGCGCTCGCCGCGCCAGTCGAACTGCCCGGTCGCTGCAAAGGAGCGCGAGATCGAGGGCCAGGCCAGCGACAGGTCGATGTCGTCGAACTGCTCGGTGGCGTGAGTGGCGGCGTCCTCGTAATTGAGCACGCCGTCCTGGATCCGGATCTCGGAGAACGAGACCTGGTTGTCGGCGCCGGGCTTCATCGTGCGCGCAATGGTCTGGATGAAGGGCGTCCAGTTGCTCTCGCCGTCCGCCTTCAGGCTGACATGGATCTGCGGCCGCAGCAGCGTCAAATCGGCGATCTCGAATCGTTGCAGCAGCAGTGGCAGCAGCCGGAGATTGGCCGTGAGCACGTCGACATGGAGCGCGGGGTCGCTGGTGCCGCCGCCCTTCAGGCCGACGTCATGGAAGGAGATGTAGCTCGCCGGCAGCACCGAAATGTCGATGTTGCCGGCGACGTTGAGCTCGAGCCCGGTGACGTCGCGGATCTGCGCTTCGACCGCCTTGCGCAACGCGTCGCGGTTGATGAGCCAGGAGGTCGCGATCAGGGCGATCAGCGCCACGCCGAGCAGCGCCGCGATCGGCGTCCCGAGGCGCTTCATTCCTTGGGCCATGGTCAATGGCATGTCCTGATCGGGTTGGTCGTTGGAGCCAGAAGGCCGGGCCGGGAAACCTGCGTGCCCACGCCCAAATCCTGTTATGTTAAGTCCCGCAACTTGATGGGTTTTCTTGTCGCTTTCAAGGCCGCGGACGGGTCTGCCCACGGCGTGGGCAGCTTCTATCACCGGGGGCCGGAGCGGAGAACCCCGTATCATTGACGGCCTCGGACGATTTCGCCTAATAATCGCCGCCAATAAGGCGCTGCGCCTGCAAGCCGAAGGTTCGAGGGTTTTTGCATGAACAAGGTCTATCCCGACGCCAAGTCGGCTCTTGAGGGCGTTCTCAAGGACAACATGATGATCATGTCCGGCGGCTTCGGCCTCTGCGGCATCGCCGAGGCGCTTTCGGATGCGATCCGCGACGCCGGCGTCAAGGGTCTGACCGTGGTCTCCAACAATGCCGGCGTTGACGGCATCGGGCTCTCCCGCCTGCTCGAAACCCGCCAGATCAAGAAGATGATCTCGTCCTATGTCGGTGAGAACAAGCTGTTCGCCCAGCAATTCCTCGCCGGCGAGCTGGAGCTCGAATTCAATCCGCAGGGTACGCTGGCCGAGCGCATCCGCGCCGGCGGCGCCGGTATCCCGGCCTTCTATACCAAGACCGGCGTCGGCACGCTGATCGCCGAGGGCAAGGAAGTGAAGGAGTTCGACGGCGAGAAGTACCTGATGGAGCGCGGCCTGTTCGCCGACCTCGCCATCGTGCATGCCTGGAAGGGCGACACCGCCGGCAACCTGATCTACCGCAAGACCGCGCGCAACTTTAACCCGATGATGGCAACTGCCGCCAAGGTCACGGTGGCCGAGGTCGAGCATCTGGTTCCGGCCGGCGAACTCAATCCCGACCACATCCACACGCCCGGCATCTTCGTGAAGCGCATTGTCGAGGTCGGCACGGCCAACAAGCGCATCGAATTCCGCAACACCCGCCCGCGCACTGCCGCCTAAGATCAGGAGAGTTACATGGCCTGGACCCGTGAACAGATGGCCGCGCGCGCCGCGAAGGAATTGCGTGACGGCTATTACGTCAATCTCGGCATCGGCATCCCGACGCTGGTCTCGAACTACATCCCCGACGGCGTCGATGTCAGCCTCCAGAGCGAGAACGGCATGCTCGGCATGGGCCCGTTTCCCTATGAGGACGAAGTGGATGCCGACCTCATCAACGCCGGCAAGCAGACCGTGAGCGAACTGCCGTCGACCTCGTATTTCTCGAGCGCGGATTCCTTCGGCATGATCCGCGGCGGCCACATGGACCTGTCGATCCTCGGCGCCATGCAGGTGGCCCAGAACGGCGATCTCGCCAACTGGATGATCCCGGGCAAGATGGTCAAGGGCATGGGCGGCGCGATGGACCTCGTCGCCGGCGTCAAGCGCGTCGTCGTGGTGATGGAGCATTCCGCCAAGGACGGCGCCAAGCTGCTGAAGAAGTGTAACCTGCCGCTCACCGGCGAGCGCGTGGTCGACATGGTGGTGACGGACCTCGCCGTCTTCACCATCGACAAGCATGGCGACGGCGGCATGGCGCTGATCGAGCTTGCCGACGGCGTCACGCTCGACGAGGTCAAGGAAAAGACCGAAGCCGAATTCCGCGTCGCGCTGAAGAATACGTAGGGTCTTCGCAACGGGGGCGCGCATGACGACCATACGGTCTGCGCGTCCTGAAGACGCCGATTTCATCGCCAAAACCATCCTGCGATCGATGCGCGGCTACAGGCCGCGCGGCTGGTTCGACGTCGCGCTCGGCTGGCCCGAAGCGGAGTGCCTCGATTTCATCGCGCGCGTCGCGGTCGCACCCACGGTGTCGATGTGGCACGTCTCGCAGTTCCGGATCGCGGAAGTCGATGGTGAGCCCGGCGCCGCGCTCTGCGCCGTGCCCGCGGCTGGCACCGGTCCTGCGGCTTGGCATGCCATCGAGGAAGTCGGAGCCGCGACCGGGCTCACGACTTCAGAGCTGGATGCTATCCGCCAGCGCGGCGCCTACGCACGCGCCTGCTGGGTTCAGGGCGGCGAGGGCGACTGGATGATCGAGCATGTCGCAACCGATCCAGCCTATGGCGGCCGCGGTCTCGTGCAGGCACTGATCGCGCACGCGCTGGATCAGGGGCGGACAGCCGGCTTTACCCGTGCGACGATATCGTTCCTAATCGGCAACACGCCAGCCGAGCGTGCGTATACCAAGGCCGGCTTTGCGTTCGCGGAAGAGAAGCGCGATCCCGCGTTCGAAGCGCTGATCGGCGCACCGGGGTTTCGCATGTTTGCGCGCGCGATCTGACCTTGTCGCGAAGAGATCACGCGGGCAACGCGATCATCGACCAAATCCGGCACCGGATCGTTGAGCGAGCGCAAGGTCATCTTCCCAAAAACGGGTAATCCGATGCCATCCGGGATTTGCCGCGCCACTGCGCGCGGCATCGATTGACGAATGGACGACAGATGAGCACCGATCTCGCGGCGAGCTACGGCGAGGAGCGCTTGCCGCGCTACACGAGCTATCCGACCGCCCCGCATTTCTCGCCGGCAATCGGCGCGCACATCTACGCACGCTGGCTGTCCGAGCTCCCCTCGAACGCCAGTGCCTCTCTTTACCTGCACGTGCCGTTCTGCCGCGAGATGTGCTGGTACTGTGGCTGTCACACCCAGATCGTTCGTCGCGACCAGCTCGTCGCGGCCTACCAGCGGACGCTGCTGCGCGAGATCGCGCTCGTCACTGGGGCGATTGGACGCCGCATCAGGGTCGAGCATATCCATTTTGGCGGCGGCACGCCGACCATCATGGCGCCGGAGGCCTTTGCCGAGATAATGGCGGCGATGCGCCAGGCGTTCTTCGTGCTGCCCTCGGCCGAGATCGCCGTCGAGATCGATCCGCGCACGCTGACATCAGGGATGGTCGAAGCCATGCGGCTCTCCGGCGTCAATCGCGTCAGCCTCGGCGTGCAGAGTTTTGATCCCGTCGTGCAGCGCGCGATCAACCGCGTGCAGAGTTTTGAGCAGACGGCCGTCGTCGTTGACATGCTGCGGCGGGCCGGCGTCAACGGCATCAATTTCGACCTGATCTATGGGCTGCCGTATCAGACGGTCGCCTCGTGCCTGGACACCGTGCGGCGCAGCCTTGCGCTCGCACCCGACCGCTTCTCGGTGTTCGGCTATGCGCATGTGCCCGGCTTCAAGAGGCATCAGCGCATGATCGACGAGGCCGTCCTGCCCGATGGCCTTGCGCGTCACGACCAGGCTTGTGCGATCGCCGGCACGCTGAAAGACGCCGGCTACGTGCAGATCGGGCTCGATCATTTCGCGCGCCCAGACGATGCCATGGCCGTGGCCTTCGAAGAGCGGACGCTGCGCCGCAACTTTCAGGGCTACACGACGGACAGAGGGGAGGTCCTGCTCGGCTTCGGCGCCAGCGCGATCGGGCGTCTGCCGCAAGGCTACGTCCAGAACGAGGTGCAGATCGGCGCCTATGGGCAGAGCATCGCTGGCGGCCGCCTCGCCACCGCGAAGGGCTATGGGCTGACCGACGATGATCGGCTGCGCGCCGACATCATCGAACGGATCATGTGCGAGTTCGGCGCCGATCTCGGCGAGATCTGCGCGCGTCATGGCGCAGGGCTCGATGCGATGCTGACATCGGCGTCGCGGCTCAAGCCGCTGATCTCGGACGGTGTCGTGAAGCTCGATGGCGACCGGCTAGCGGTCGCGCACGATTCGCGCTTCCTGGTCCGCAGCGTCGCTGCGGCATTCGACGCGCATCTCGACCCGGCGAAGCAGTTGCACAGCAGGGCGGTGTAACCCGGCCTAGGCCGCGCTCGCCGGCCGCACGCTGCCCGGCTTTGCCAGCGGCCGCACGCCCCTACGCCATGCGGTGATGGTGCAGCCGAAGCGGCCGCGGAACCAGCGCGCCATGGCGCTTTGTGCCGAGAAGCCGAGTTGCGCGGCAATATCCGCCAGCGGCCGCTCGGGATCCTCGATCAGCTGGATCACGAGATCGGCGCGCTGCGCGTCGAGAATTTTCGAGAAGCTGGTGCCGGCCTCGGCAAGGTGGCGGTGGATGGTGCGGCGGGTGCAGGCGAGGTGCTCGGCGACGCGCTCGACCGTGCAGTCGCCGCTGGCGAGCAGGAGGCGCACGACTTCGTCGACTTTTTCCTCCCAGCTTGCCGGCCGGTTCTCGATCGCCTCGATCCGCTTGCGCAGATAGCTCGCGATCAGCGGATGCGCGCTCGGAATACGGCGCTCCATGTCGTGCGCCGACAGCAGGATCGCATCGTCCTCCGCGTTGAAGATCACGCGGCAGCCGAAGAAGTCGCGGTAGCGCTTGCGATCGTGCGGCGGCGGATAGTGCAGGTGCACCTCCTGCGGCCGCCAATCGCTGCCGAACAGCGACTGAATGATGCGGTGGATGCTGCCCAAGGCCATGTCGATCGACTGGCGCGGCGCGGTCGGCTGCCGGCCGCGCAGATGTAACCTGATGGTCACCGTCTGCTTGTCGCGCGCGACGTCGAGCCGCATGCCGTCATGATGAATATGGATGAAGCGCGAGAAGGCTTCGATCGCCTCGCCGACGGTCGCCTGCTCGCGCACGATCAGGCCGACCGCGCCGAAATTGGTCAGGCCGCCGTGCTCGGCCAGCCGCAAGCCGAAATCTTCGGCACCGGAGGCTTCTGCCGACAATTCGAGCAGGCGGCGCAAGGCTGTGACGGCGATGGGGGTGTCAGGCTTGTCGAGGACTGCCAGCGGCAGCCTGACCTTGCGCATCATCTGCCTGGGGTCGAGCCCGACCGACCGGGCGACTTCCGGGTAATAACTCAAGCCTGCGCTGCGAATGAGGTCGGTCATGCCAACCGTTCCTGCCAGCCATTCCCGCAGATGTCCCGAAATGTAAAGTTTCTGTCCCGATCCGTCAAATCCGGGAACACGGCGGAACATACATAACGGAAACCGAAGCACTGGCGCGAATGCCACGCTCATGACGGTGGGGTGCGATCGAGCCCCCGGCCGTCTCGGATCATTTGACCAAGACATTGCTGGATCGGGATTATGCCGGGGAACATGCTTTCCAAGGGTGAGGTATTCGTCATTGAAACCGACGCTGCCTCCCGCGAACAACTCTCAACGGCGCTTCAACAGAGCGCCTATGACGTGATCTGCTTTGCCGACGGCGCCTCGCTGTTGTCCGAAGCTAGGGCACGGATGCCGGCCTGCGTGCTGCTGGAGATGCCGCCCGATCGCTCCGCCCTCGACGTGCTCAAGCGGCTGCGCGAGGAGAATTGCATGGCGCCGGTGCTGGTGACCTCGGCCAATGGCAGCATCGCGATGGCGGTCGACGCCATCAGGAGCGGCGCGGCCGATTTCATCGAAAAGCCGTTCCGCACCCGTGACATCGTCAACCGCATCGACGCCGCGATCGACGAGTTCGCGCAGCCCGATGCGAGCCGGCAGCGCTGGCTGCCCGGCTGCGAGCCGCTGACCGTGCGCGAAGGCGACGTGCTCGAACATCTCGCCGCCGGCCTGACCAACAAGGAGATCGCTCGGCGCATGCATCTGAGCGCACGCACGGTCGAGGGCTATCGCGCCAGCATTTTGAAGAAGGCCGGCGCCAAGAACGTGACCGATCTGCTCCGCCGCATCTTCGGCCAGGGTTCGCCCGGCCAGATCTGATCTGCTGCGGGCCAATGGCGCGTTCCGCGGCCTTGGTGCCGCCGTAGCGGCGCCCCACGGAAACCCCATTCGAACCAGTTCCTTCGCTGCCGCGTCTTACCACGATGGCGTGGCATTTCTCGCGCGTCCGGCTGGCGGCGCAGCGATATCGGCAGGAGGGATCTTTATGCGGACGATCGCAAGATATCTGGCGACGACGAGCCTGGTTCTGGTGACCAATGCTGTCGTCTTACCGTCATGGGCTGCCGATGTGGACGCCACATCGGCCATCGATACCGTCACCGTCTATCCCGATGGCGCCACTGTGACGCGCGTCATGGTCCTGGATATCGCCTCGGGCGACAGCACGCTGGTCGCCAGGGATTTTCCGCTCTCGCTCGATCCGTCCTCCCTCCGGGTCGAGGGCGAGGCGGGCGCAAAGCTCACCATCGGCACGATCGACGCGCGCCCGCCGCGCGCGGCGCAGCCCGTCAACCTCCCGGAACTCGACAAGCGCATCGAAGCGCTGAGGGATCAGCGCGCCGATCTGCAAGGCGACATCGATGCGGCCACCGCCCGGCGCAAGTTCGCGCAGCACTTTGCCGAAGCGTCTCCGGCCGGTCTCGGCGAGAAGGGCGAGGCTCGGCCGATCGCTGAATGGCGCGCGGCCTTTACTGCCGTGGCCGAGGAAATCGCGACCGCTGACACCGCGATCCGCGATGCTGCGCGAAAGCAGCGTGAGATCGACCGCCAGATCGCGCAGCTCGAAGCCGAGCGCGCGGCCAAGCCGCCGAGCAAGCTCGAGGTGAGGATCGATGTCGCTTCAGCGGCTGCGACGAAGGCGACGCTGCGCGTGACTTACGCTGTGCGCAATGCGCGCTGGCTGCCGCTTTACGACGCCCGGCTCGACACCGGCGGCAAGGACCGCAAGCCGCAGCTCGAGCTGGTTCGCCGCGCCGAGGTCACGCAATCGACCGGCGAGGACTGGTCGAATGTCACGCTCGGTGTCTCCACCGTTCGTATCGGCCGTGGCGGCAGCGCTCCGGAGCTGATCTCGCTGGTTGCGCAGTATCCGCAGGTGCCGAAGCCGCGGGCCCTCGGTGCGGTCTCGGACGCCATGCCGTCAGCCGCGCCCGCGCCTATGTTGCGAAGGATGGAGCAGGCATCTTCCAATATGAAAGACAAAGACGAAATTGCGCCGGCCCAGCGCGCCGACGAGCAACAGGCGGCCGCCGAGATCGGCGACTTCCAGGCCACCTTCAAGATCCCCGGCCACGTCAGCCTCGGTGCCGCCGAAGGCGCCAAGAGCCTGCGCATCGCTTCAATGTCGGTGCCGGCCGATCTCGCGGTGCGCGCCGCGCCGGTTCAGGACCCCACCGCCTTCCTCGAAGCGAGCTTCAAGCAGGCCGACGACACGACGTTGCTGCCAGGCAAGGTCGCGATCTATCGTGATGGCGTCTTCGTCGGCCGCGGCAAGCTCTCGGCCTCGGCCAAGGACGACATCGTCCGGCTCGGCTTCGGCGCCGACGACAAGGTCAAGATCGAGCGCGCGGTGCTCAAGCGCAATGAGGGCTCGGCCGGCCTACTGGTCACGACCTCGAAGACCGACGAGCGTGCGTTCAAGACCACAATCCGCAACGGTCACGACTTCCCGATCAAGGTCGCGATCGAGGATCAGCTGCCGGTCAGCGAGAGCGAGGAAATCACGGTCGAAATGCTGCCCACGACCACGCCACCCACGGCAAAGGATATCCGCGACAAGCGCGGCGTGCTGGAATGGTCGTTCGACGCCAAGCCCGGCGAAGTCAAGGACATCAACTTCGCCTGGCGCGTCCGCTGGCCGAAGGACAAGAACGTGGTAATCGCGCCAGCGGGCTAGAGTCGGTCGCGACACGACGGAGGTGCTGTCCCGCTTGCGGGAGAGGGAGCGCACCTTCGCCGCCGAACCCTTACTTCGCCTTCAGGAAGTCCGCGACCTCGAGCAGCATGAACTCGTTGTCGTCGGCCTTGTTGGGATCGCGGCTCGAGGAGAACGGCAGATTGTTGTCGTTGCCGACGATGATGTGGGCGTCGTCGACACGATCGACGTTCTCGATGGTGAAGAACGGGAAGGTGTAGACGCCGTCATTGAGCGGCTTGCGGGCATTCTTGTCGGGGTCCTGGATCTTCATGAGGTCGATATAGCCGATCTTGCGCACGGGCTTGCCGACATTGGCGTCGGACAGCTCGATCTTGTAGATGCGCTTGAACTTGGCAACGTCCGGGAAGCAGTTCTCGCCGCGGGTGCCAGCCGGGCAGGCCTTGTCGGGCGTGCCTTCGCCATTGTCGCGCTCGATCACGAGGCCGGCTACCGGGTCCATCATGTTGAAGTCGCCGATGGCGTTGCCGTTCTGCTCGAACACATACTGCCAGTAGCGACCCGTGAACTTTTCGGTAGCGACGTCGAATTCGAGGATGCGCGAGGCTTCCTTGCCGTCGACCCGCTCCCAGTCCTTCTTGTCGGCGTCCCACAGCGGGCCTTCGAGCAGGCCGTAGAGGAACTTGCCGTCCTTCGACGAAGCAAAGCCTTCAAAACCCTTGGAGCGGCGGAGATTGACGTTGGTGTAGGTCGCGCCCGGCGCGCCCGGGGTCGAGACCGCCCAATGGTCGGGCGAGCGCACCGGCTTGCCGTCGGCGATGGTCTCGAACAGGGCGAGGATCTTGCCGGTCTTGTCGGCCTTCAGGATGTAGGGGCCGAACTCGTCGCCGATCCAGAAGGTGTCGCCGATGATCTGGAAACCCTCGGTGTCGAAATCGGCGCCGGTGAGGTAGCGCTTCTCGGTGTCCTCATGCACGATGCGGAACGGCACGCGTCTGTCGGGATCGTGCAGGAAGATGGTCTCCTGGCGCTCGATCTTGCCGCTCGCCCAATCCATCCTGTAGCGGTTGAGATACAGCATCGAGTCCATCGAGTTGGCGCGCGCGCCCATGCCGTTGTCGGTGATGACCCAGTAGCTGCCGTCGGGCATATGCTTGATGCCGGAATGGCCCTGGAGCGGCTGGCCCTTGAACGGCAGCGAGATGCCGGTCGGACGCTCAAACGACTTGCCCATCACGGTGCCGAGCGCGTCGACGCGTTTTCCCGTGGTGTACTTGCCGGACGTCTTGAGATCCGCGGGCGCGTCCGCCGGCGCATCGATGAAGGTCGCGGCCGGCATCACCACGTGGCCGGCGAGCTTGGCCGGGAATTCGCCCTCGCTCTCGGCGAGCGCGCTGCTCGCGGCGAGAATGATCGTTGCGACGGTGCTGAGAAAAGTCGCGCGCATGTGCGTCTCCTGTTAGCGGACGCACGCCTTATGGGGATTGCATATTGCAATTTTGTGAAGTCGGGCGAAACGCCGCAGGCGCCGGTTACTCCTTCACCGCGCCCGTCAGCGACGAGACGTAATAGTCCACGAACAGCGAGTAGAAGATCGCAACCGGCAATGAGCCGAGCAGCGAGCCCGCCATCAGCGCGCCCCATTGATAGACGTCGCCGGTGACGAGCTCGGTCAGGATCGCGACCGGCACGGTCTTGTTGGCGCCGCTCTGGATGAAGGCGAGCGCATAGATAAACTCGTTCCAGGACAGCGTGAAGGAGAAGATGCCGGCCGAGATCAGCCCGGGCACCGCGAGCGGTAGTGTGATCCGCCGCAGGATCTGCAGCCGCGTCGCGCCGTCGACCAGTGCGCATTCCTCGAGCTCGTAGGGGATCGACTTGAAATAGCCGATCAGGAGCCAGGTGCAGAACGGCACCAGGAAGGTTGGATAGACCAGAATCAGCGCCAGCGGTGAATCGAACAGGCCGAACTGCACCACGACGGTTGCGAGCGGAATGAACAGGATCGACGGCGGCACCAGGTAGGCGAGATAGATGCCGAGGCCGACATAAGCACTGCCGCGGAAGCGCAGGCGCTCGATGGCGTAGGCGGCGAGCGTGCTCGCGATCAGCGACAGCGTGGTCGAGCCGATCGCGACCAGCATCGTCGTCCACAGCCAGCGCGGATAGGCGGTGTCGAACAAGAGATGCTTGATGTGGGCGAGTGTCGGAGAGGAGATCCAGAACGGGTTGTGCTCCTTGTAGTTCATCAGCTCGGCGTTCGGCTTGAACGACGTGATCGCCATCCAGTAGAACGGAAACAGCAGGATCAGCACGAAGCAGCCGAGCGGCAGATAGATCATCATCAGCCGCCGCAGCCCGGAATCCCAGGCCATGGTGTCGGGTGCCGCCCTCGCGTCGGCGGTCGGTTGCGCGACGGTGTCAGTCATTGGCCTCTCCCTGCTGCCATTTGCGGCGCGCCAGGCCGAAATAGGAGAACAGCGTCGCGAACACCAGGAACGGGATCATCGACACCGCGATCGCCGCACCTTCGCCGAGCTCGCCGCCGGCGATGCCGCGCTGGAAGGCGAGCGTCGCCAGCAGATGGGTCGAGTTGACGGGCCCGCCGCGGGTAATGGCGTAGACGAGCTGGAAGTCGGTAAAGGTGAAGATGATCGAGAAGGTCATGACGATGGCGAGGATCGGCATCATCATCGGGAAGGTGATGTAGCGGAAGCGCTGCCAGGCGCTGGCGCCGTCGAGCATCGCGGCCTCGTAGAGCGAGGGCGAGATGGTCTGCAAGCCCGCGAGAAGCGAAATCGCGACAAAGGGAATGCCGCGCCAGATGTTGGCGGCGATCAGCGAGAAGCGCGCCGGCCACGGTGAGCCGAGGAAGTCGATGTTGCTCGTGCGCCAATGCAGCACGTCGACCAGCAGATAGGAGATGATCGAGAATTGCGGATCATAGATCCACCAGAACGCCAGCGCCGAGAGCACCGTCGGCACGATCCAGGGCAACAGGATGATCGCGCGCAACAGGCTCTTGAACGGAAAATGGTTGTTGAGCAGCAACGCGAGCCAGAAGCCGAGCGCGAACTTTCCGAAGGTCGCGATGGCCGTGTAGACCACGCTGTAGAATACCGCGTTCCACCACAGGGGATCGGTGAGCAGATACTGGAAGTTCTCCAGGCCGACGAAGACGCCCTTCCGCCCGATCGTGGTGTCGGTGAAGGCCAGCCAGATGCCCAGGCCGAGCGGATAGGTCAGGAACACCGCGAGCAGCCCGATCGCGGGCGCGAGGCACATCACGATCAGGAACGGCTTGGTGTCGAACAGCCGCACCAGCCAGGATGGCTGCCGTTGCGTCAGGGCGGGAGAGGGGAGCGTGGTCACGGACATTGGGTTGTTGGCCTGTCTTTGGAGGTCACCACACCGTCATCACGAGCGAAGCGACTCGTCCGCCGAAGCTCTAGCGAAGGCACAAGCCGCTGCTCGCAATGATGGTACTTCCCGCAACTACCTCCTGAAGTATCGCTTCGCCCGCCGCTCCGCCTCCGCCGCGGCGGCTTCCGGCGTCGCCGCATCGGTGGCGACAGATGCGAACATCTGGACGAGCACGTAGTCAGCACCTACGGCGCCGGTCGCAGTCGAGATCGGCCCCTTGTAGCCAGTCCAGTATTCGTTCCGCATGGTGTCCTTGAAGATCTTCACTTTCGGATCACCCGACCACACGGCTGCGTCGTCGTAAGCCGCGAGCGGCTGCGCCCAGTAGCCACTGTTGGCGTTGAGCCAAGGTTCGTACTGCTCCTTCTCGAGCATGAACTGGAGGAACGCCTTTGCCGCGTTGGGATAAGGGCTGTGCTTGAATACCATTGCATTCAGCGTGAGGCCGGACATCGGGGGACTCGGCGCGAGCCCCTTCGGCAGGAACTGATGCTCGCTGTCGTCGGCAATCGGCTTGGTCGCGGGATCGTTCTTCAATGAGAAATAGAGCGAGACGCCGTTCGCGGTCAGCGCGATTTCCTGGGAGGAATAGGCGCGATTGTTCGATACGTCGTTCCAGGACGGCGTGCCGGCGATGAAGGTCGGGTACAGCTCCTTCAGATATTTCAGTGCTGCGATCGTTTCCTTGCTGTTGATGGTAAGATTGCCGTCTACGTCGAGCAGCGCGGCGCCGTGCGACCACAGCAGCCATTCCGCAAAGCCGTTGCCGTCGCCGACGGCGTTGCCGAGCGCGAAACCGGCCGGTTTGCCGGCTTTCTGCAATTTACGGCAGACGTCGAGGACCCCGGCATGATCCTCGGGCACGCGGTCGAAGCCGATCTGTTGCAGCACCGACTTGCGGTAGATCAGCGGCCCTCCGCTGGCGCCGAACGGCAGGCCGATCCAGTCGTTGCTCTTGGCGCGCTTACCGAACTTCGAGGCCAGGAAGAGCCAGCCGCCGTAGCGCTTGCCGAGGTATTCGGCGACATCGCTGAGCTCGATCAGCTTGTCGACGTAGATATGCGGCGCGTCGCGGAAGCCGATGATGATGTCGGGACCGGCGCCGGAATTGGCTGTCACCGCCGTCTGCTGGTTGATGTCCTCCCAGCCGACGAAATCGACCTTGACCTCGACACCGGTGTCCTTGGTGAATTTTGTCGCATTGGCGCGGAACACGTCTTCGTCGGCCTGGACGAAGCGCACCGGCCGCAGCATGCGCAGCGTCGCGCCCTTCTCGATCGGCAGTTTCGGCGCGGGGACGTCCGCGGCCTTGATCGCGGATTGGGCGTGCGCTGCAACACCGGAGGCAGCGAACGTTGCTGCGGACAGGCCCAGCGCCAAGGCATCACGACGCGTGATGTCGTTCCTCATCAGTTCCTCCCTGTGATGTCTCCCTTCCCGGCGTTGATCGCCGGTGAAGGGCCGTTCCGGTTTTGCCGGTCTTTCGGCGCGTTTTGCGCCGGCCGCCTCAGCTGTTCGGACCGCGGTCCATGCTGACGGGCTGCCAGCGGCGGAGCGCGGTGTCCTGCAGCACCGACGGATTGACGCAGCTTACCGGCCACATGCCCTGAAGCACCAGTGACAATTCGTAGCCCACGCGGCGCTTGCGCGCCTCGTCGAACCGTGCCGAGGCCGAGGCGACATGGGCGGTCAGGGTCACGCTCTCCATGCCCAGAAGCGGGTTGTTGTGCGAGGGCGGCTCCTTCTCCAGCACGTCGAGGGCGGCATGTGCGATCCAGCCCTCCTGCAGCGCCTTGATCAGGCTTTCCTCGTCGACCGTCGCGCCGCGGCCGGTGTTGATGAAGATCGAGCCTTTCTTCATCTGCCGAAAGTGCTTCTCCGTCAGCATGTGATGCACCTCGGGCCGGGCCGGCGCGTGCATCGAGATGAAGTCGGATTGCGACAGCACCTCGTTCAGCGTCGCCGGGATGACGCCATGGTCCCACATCAGCGTTTCCTGGATGAAGGGATCGTAGGCCATCATGCGCAGGCCGAACGGGGCGGCGCGCTTCGCAACCGCGCGCGCGACGCGGCCGAACGAGACGAAGCCGAGCGTATGGCCCATCAGCCGCGGAATCTTCAGGAGCGCCGGCCGGCCCTCGGCCCAGCGCCCGCTGCGCACCATCCTGTCCTGCTCGACCAGGCGGCGGAAGCCGGCGAGCAGCAGCATCATGGCGTGGTCGGCGACCTCCTCGATGAAGGTGTCGGGGATGTTGGTGACGGGAATGCCGCGCGCGGTTGCCGCCTTCACATCGACGCTGTCGACGCCGACCGAGCCGAGCGTGATGACCTTGCAGCTCTCGAGTGCGTCGATGATGGTCTTGGTGATCGGGATGCCCTTGGCGTAGATCGCGTCGGCGTTTTTCGCGGCGACGATGAACTCGGCCTCGTTGGCGGGGGCCTCGACGATCTCGGCATCGATCGGATCGAGCGCCTCGCGCTCGTATGAATAGTCGCTGCCGGCGACCGTGAAGCTCGCGCCCTTCGGCGTCACCACCCTGTATTTCGGCATTTCCTGCTCCCGATTTGGTTTGTCGGTTCTTGTTGTGGCCGGCCTCCTTGGGCGGGCCTTTGCGTCTTTTACGCGAAATCGATGCGGTCGCGTACAATTCCCGGTTGTCGTGGCAGCGATTATTTGCCGGTTTCCCGGCAGCGTACGGGCTTCTACGGAGGCGTGTAAGTAACTTGCTAAGGGGTCTAACGGTAAAAATTGACTCAAATCAGAAAAACCGCGCCGCGTTCGCGCCGTTCAAGGAGCCCATCGTGAAGTTGAGCAATCTGAAAATCGCGCCCAAGCTTGGCATTCTTGTCGGCGTTACCTTGTTCGGCCTCTGCATCTCAGGCGTTCTCGCCGGGTATCTGATGAAGCAGGAGATGGTGAGCGCGCGCATCGACCAGACCAAGGCGATCGTCGATCTCGGCCGCAACTATGCTGCCGCGCTGAAGAAGCGCATCGATGCCGGCGAGATGACGAAGGATGCGGCCTTGGCCGAGCTTCGCCGTTACGGCAATTCGATGACCTACGACAACGGCTCGGGTTACTTGTTCGGCACGACCTATGACGGCATCACCCAGCTCGCCCCCGATCCGAAGCAGATCGGCACCAACCGCATGGACGTCGTGACCAACGGCCGCAAGCTGTCGGTCGAGCTGATGGACGGCGTCAAGGCCAACGGCTCGATCCTGCTCTATTATGAATATGTGAAGCCCGGCCAGGAGACGCCGATCCGCAAGATCGGTTACGCCGTCGCGGTCCCCGGCTTCGACATGTATCTCGGCACCGGTGCCTATCTCGAGGACATCGATCGGAAGATGGGCCCGGTCTACTGGCTGCTCGGCCTCGCCATGCTCGGCATCGTCATCGTTGCCGGCGGCGTCGCCTGGCTGCTCGGCCGCAGCATCAGCCGTCCGCTGGCGCTGCTCGGCACCCGCATGAAGGATCTCGCCGACGGCAAGCTCGAAGGCGACATCCCCGGCGTCGGCCGCGGTGACGAAGTCGGCGCGATGGCCTCGACCGTCCAGATCTTCAAGGACAACGCGGTCCGCATCCGCGACCTCGAGCAGACCGAAGCGGCTGCGAAGGAGCGCGCCGCGGCCGAGCGTCGCAGCGCGATGGAAGATATCGCCAACGACTTCGAACGCAGCGTCAACGGCATCGTCCGCTCGGTCTCCTCGGCCGCGGCCGGCATGCAGAGCACGGCGCAGTCGATGACCGCGACCGCGAGCGACGCCTCGTCGCGTGCGGCAACGGTCGGTGCAGCCTCGCAAAAAGCCTCCGGCAATGTCGGCACCGTTGCCGCCGCCGCCGAAGAGCTGTCGAGCTCGGTTGCTGAGATCTCGCGCCAGGTGACGCGCTCGACCGAAGTGGCGAGCAAGGCCGTCAGCGATGCCGAGCGTACCAACGCCACGGTGCAGGAGCTTTCCACCGGCGCCGAGAAGATCGGCGAGGTGGTCAAGCTCATTCATTCGATCGCGGCGCAGACCAATCTGCTCGCGCTCAACGCCACCATCGAGGCGGCGCGTGCCGGCGAATCCGGCCGCGGCTTCGCCGTCGTCGCTTCCGAGGTCAAGGCGCTGGCGAACCAGACTGCGAAGGCGACCGAGGAAATCTCTGCCCAGGTCGCGGCGATGCAGACCTCGACCAGCGACGCGGTCGCAGCGATCGGCGGCATCACCCAGACCATCGCTGAGATGAGCGAGATCACCGCCGGCATTTCGGCCTCGATCGAGCAGCAGGGCGAGGCCACCCGCGAGATCGCCCGCAACATCCAGTCGGTCGCGGCCGGCTCGAGCGAGATCAACGCCAATATCGGCAGCGTCACCTCGGCCGCGGAAGCGACCGGTACTGCGGCCGGCGACGTGCTCACCAACGCCCGCGAGCTGGACAGCCAGTCCGGCGCGCTGCGCAACGCTGTGGACGGCTTCCTCGCCAAGGTGCGCGCGGCGTAAATTCTTGCGCTGAATTCGTAGGGTGGGCAAAGGCGCGAAGCGTCGTGCCCATCTTTTCTTTTTTGAGGTCGCCGCGCTGCGGAATTACTTCACGCCCGAGCCCTGGCGCGAGGCGATCACCACGCCGGCGAGCACCAGCGCGTAGCCGATCAGGTGAAACGGCTGGAGCTTTTCGCCGAGCAGCAGGATCGCCATCGCCGAGCCGAACACCGGCACCAGATGGAAGAACGGCGCGGCGCGGTTCGGGCCGATCAGCGCGACGCCGCGGTTGAAGAAGAGATAGGCCAGCGTCGAGGGGAAGATCAGGATGTAGCCGAGCGTCATCAGCGTCACGGTGTCGAACTGCATGACATTGCCGCTCCACGCCTCCCAGATCGCCGTCGGCAGCAGCATCATCGCGCCGCAGCAGGTGGTGAAGGACAGGAACGAGAGCTGATGCACCTTCGGCCGGCGCGGGATGAAGGCCGAGTAGATTCCGAACGCCACCAGCGACGAGGCGAACATGATGTCGCCCCTGTTGAACGAGATGCTGGCCAGCGCCGCGAGATCGCCGCGCAGGATGATGATCAGCACGCCGGCGAGCGAGATCGCGATACCGGCGAGCTGTGCGGCCGTCAGCCGCACGCCGAACAGCAGCAGCGACCACAGCGCCACGAACAGCGGCCCGGCCGACTGGATCAAGAGCGCGTTCAGCGCTTCGGTATATTGCAGGGCCCAGTAGGAGATCGCGTTGTTGAAGGCAAAACCGACCAGCGACAGAAACAGCATCAGCGGCAGGCTGTTGCGCAACGCGGGCCAGTCGCGCCTCAGATGCGGCCAGGAAAACGGCAGCAGGATCAGGAACACGCCGAACCAGCGGATCGTGGTCACCGTCAGCGGCGGCACGTGCGCGCCGACATGGCGCGCGAGCACGATGTTGCCGGCCCAGAACAGCGAGCTCAGGCTGAGCAGCAGATAAGGCTGGTTGTTGAGCCAACTGGCCGGATTCGAGGCCGGTGGCGCGGGCGAAGCGATCGTCATTGGCGTTGGATGCGACCTTGCGCCGGATTCTCGTTGTGACACAAGTCACGTGACCGCAAGGCTACAATGCAAAGCAGATCAGGGAGGTGTCATTGGCGGTTAATATGTTGAACATCGAGGGCCTCGAACGGCTCGACCAGCATGCGCCTGTGGTGATGCTGAACCTGATGCGCTTCCACGAGCACGCGCTGGACGGCGACGGCTCCGGCTGGGACGCCTATTTGCGCTACAGCGCGATCACGGTGCCGATGATCAGGGCGCGCGGCGGCACGTTGCTCTGGACCGGCGAAGCCAAGGCGGTCGCGCTCGGTCGGCACGCCGGCAACCAATGGGACTTTGTGGCGCTGGTTTATTATCCGACTGTTACGGCCTTCCTCGACATGATGACGTCGGAAGCCTACGAGACCAACGCCGATCCGCATCGCGTCAACGGTTGCGCCGAACACGTCATCATCGCGACCAGCGAGGCTTACAGCAAGTTCAAGATGAGCTGACGTGAGATTCGTAGAGTGGGCAAAGGCGCGCTCTTCGCGCGCCATGCCCACCATCTTCCACGCTCCGTGTGGCATCGTGGGCACGCTTCGCTTTGCCCACCCTACGAATGGGAGTTACGTCGCCTGCTTCCGCGACGCCACGAACACGCCCGACAGCACCAGCGCGAAACCGATGAAGTGGAAGGCCTGCGGAAGCTCGCCGAGGAAGATCATCGCCATGATCGAGCCGAACACCGGCACGACGTGGAAGAACGGTGCGGCGCGGTTGGCGCCGATCAGGCGGACGCCGCGATTGAAGCAGAGATAGGCGAGCGTCGACGGGAAGACAGCGACGTAGAACAGGGTGAGCAGGTTCGGCCCGTCGAGCTTCATCACGGGACGAGCCGACAATTCCCAGATCTCGAGCGGGATCAGGCAGGCCGCACCGGCGCCGAAGGTGAAGGCGAGGAACGACAGGCCGTGGATCGGCGGGCGTTTCAGCGTCAGCACCGAATAGAGCGCGAAGATGATGAGTGCGACGATGAAGATCAGGTCGCCCTTGTTGAAGGCGATGTTCGACAGCGTGGTGAAGTCGCCGTGCAACAGGATGATCAGCACGCCGCACATCGAGATCAGCACGCCGAGCGCCTGCGCCGCGGTCAGCCGGATGCCGAGAATGACCAGCGACCACAGCGCCACGACCAGAGGTGCTGCCGATTGCAGCAGCAGCGTGTTGAGCGCCTGGGTGTGCTCCAGCGACCAATATTGCAGCGTGTTGAAGGCGCCGATGCCGGTGATCGACAGCACGATCATCAGGCCGAGTTTCTCGCGGATCGCGGTCCAGTCCTGGGCGAGGTGCTTCCAGGCGAATGGCAGCACCAGCAGGAAGGCGAAGGTCCAGCGCAGGAACGACAGCGTCACCGGCGGGATGTGGCCGGCGGCGAGCCGCCCGACAATTGCATTGCCGGCCCAGCACAGCGCGGTGATGCTGAGCAGAAGATAAGGCTGGTTGGCGATCCAGTTGTGGCCGGGCTGATCGGCGCTTGTGGTCTGGCCGGTGGCGGTCATTGTGATTGTTATGGCCCCGCAAGATGCGCCGAGGCCGTCGGCCCGGCGATGCCCGGGCCGGCTCAGAGCCCGGCCTCGCTCAAAGACACGGAAATCGCGGCGGCATCAACGGGGGGCGGACGCATCGCGACCATGCAGCGGCGGATGCTGCGTCTCACGCTTTGGTCGAGGCCCCCAGACGTTTCTGGATTTTCCGGGGATATCAAAGGCTTGGAGGAGCTTCCGGGCCCTGAAAAAGCCCCGTTCTTGCTTGCCTAGAGAGGCTGCTTCCTTTATCCGGTTGGGCTGCCTCGCGTGCGAGCGGCCCCGGCCGTGGATTGGGCTGGGCGATAGGCATGATCCCGGAAAAGTGGGCACCGGTTTTCCGCGAGGATCACGCCTCTTAGAGACAGGTTGAATAGGGATTACCCGCGAATGGCCAACGTTGTCGTCGTCGGCGCCCAGTGGGGCGACGAAGGGAAGGGCAAGATCGTCGACTGGTTGTCGGAGCAGGCGGACATCGTCGCGCGCTTCCAGGGCGGCCATAACGCCGGCCACACGCTGGTCATCAATGGCGAGACCTACAAGCTCGCGCTGCTGCCCTCCGGCGTGCTGCGCCCGTCGAAGCTGGCGGTGATCGGCAACGGCGTGGTGTTCGATCCACAGGCCTTCCTCGACGAGGTCGCCAAGCTGCGCGGACAGGGCGTGGCGGTCGGCCCGGAGAATCTGCGCGTCGCGGAGAACGTCACCCTGATCCTGCCGCTGCATCGCGAGCTCGATGCGCTCCGCGAATCCTCCAACTCCGCGACCGCGATCGGCACCACCCGCCGCGGCATCGGGCCGGCTTACGAGGACAAGGTCGGCCGCCGCGCCATCCGCCTGATGGACCTCGCCGACCTCGACACCCTGCCGCACAAGGTCGACCGGCTGCTGGCTCACCACAACGCATTGCGCCGCGGTCTCAACCTGCCGGAGTTCGACGGCAAGGAGATCTTGAAAGAGCTGAGCGCGCTGGCGCCGCAGCTCTTGCCCTATGCCGAGACGGTGTGGCGGCTGCTTGATAGCGAGCGGCGTGCGGGCAAGCGGATCCTGTTCGAGGGCGCGCAAGGCGCGCTGCTCGACGTCGACCACGGCACTTATCCGTACGTCACCTCGTCGAACACGGTGGCGGCGCAGGCCGCGACCGGAACGGGCATCGGTCCGGGTGGGGTCGGCTATGTGCTCGGTATCTGCAAGGCTTATACGACCCGGGTCGGCCAGGGACCGTTTCCGACTGAGCTTCTCAACGAGATCGGCGAAGAGATCGGCCGTCGCGGTCGCGAGTTCGGGGTCAATACCGGACGCAAGCGCCGCTGTGGCTGGTTCGACGCCGTGCTGGTCCGCCAGACCGTGCGGACCTGCGGCATCAACGGGCTGGCGCTGACCAAGCTCGACATTCTCGATGGCTTCGATTCGATCGAGGTCTGCGTCGGCTACAAGCTCGACGGCAAGGAGATCGATTATTTCCCGGCGGGCGAGGGCGCCCAGGCCCGGGTCGAGCCGATCTACGAGACCATCGAGGGCTGGAAGGAGCCGACCGCCAACGCCAGGTCCTGGGCGCAGCTGCCGGCCCAGGCCATCAAATATGTCCGCCGGATCGAGGAATTGGTGGGGTGCCCGGTCGCGCTGCTTTCCACCAGCCCCGAACGCGAGGATACTATCCTGGTGCAAAATCCGTTTGAGGCTTAACGATATCTTACCGGGACGCGCGTATAGTTGAGTTGAAATGGCTGATTACTATCCGCTGATCGCCCGCGCTATTGCCGCCCTGGACCCCAACGCTCCCGGCGAAAGCCGTCGCGCGCTCTATGAGCGGGCGCGCACGGCGCTGATCGCGCAGCTGCGCAGCGTGCAGCCGCCGCTCTCCGAATCCGAGATCACCCGCGAACGGCTGTCGCTGGAAGAGGCCGTCCGCAAGGTCGAATCGGAAGCCGCCCAGCGCGCCCGCGAGGCCTCGCGCGCCAGTGGCGGCGCCCGCGCGGGTGGCGGCAGCGGCGATGCGTTCCGCCGGGCCACCGCCCGCGCCACCGAGGCTAACCCGCCACCTGCATCGCCTCCGGCCGCCGCTGCTGCTCCGCCGCGCGCCCGTCCGGCCGCACCGCCGCCGCGCCCGCAACCCGGCGGCGACGATCAGGGCGATGCCCCGCGTCCGCCGCGCGCCCCGCGCTTCGACGCGCCGCGCCAACCGGAGCCGCCGGCGCCTCCGCCGGTCGGGCGTGATCGCTCCGCTGGCCGGCGTCCGCCGGATGCCAGTCCGCCGCCACCGCTGCCGCCGGCGCCCGGTGTGCGCGGCTTCCGCGACATTACAGCGGACGCCAATGATCTCGGCGGTGCCGCCGCGCAGGCCAACCGCGCCGCGCGCCGCACCTATGCCAACGTGCCCTCGCCCTCGCCGGAATTCGACCGGCTCGAGCCGAGCCTGGAAAACCGCGCCGGCGAGGGTGAGGCGCCCTATTCCTATGACGAGTCGATGGAGGAGGCCGAGCGCTATGCGCCGCGGCCGCCATCGGGGCGCCCGCATATCCCGGTCCTCGACCGCGGCGCCGACAAGAGGCAGAGGCCCAAGCGCGCCGGCTCCATCTTCCCGTTCAAGAGTGCGATCGCCGTCGGCATCGTGCTGATTCTGGTCGGCGCCGGCATCCTCTGGGGCAAGTCGCTGGTCCAGACCGCGACCAATTTGTTCAAGTCCTCGCCGACCCAGGTGGTGGAGGCGCCGAAGGATTCCTCGCAGCCGCAGTCCAAGCCCAAGATTCCGGACCGCGTCGGCCAGCCCTCGGCGAGCGATCAGCCGGTCGCACCGGTGGCGCAGAAGGTCGTGCTCTATGACGAGGATCCGTCCGATCCCAAGGGCAAGCAATATGTCGGCTCGGTGGTGTGGCGGCTCGAGCCGATCAAGGCGTCGGGCAACCAGAAGGCCGACGTCGCCGTGCGCGCCGACATCGAGATTCCCGACCGCAAGTTCAAGATGACGATGTCATTCCGCCGCAACACCGACTCGTCGCTGCCGGCGAGCCACACCGCGGAACTGACCTTCATCCTGCCACCGGACTTTCCCGGCGGCGGCGTCTCCAACGTGCCGGGCATCCTGATGAAGTCGAACGAGCAGGCGCGCGGCACGCCGCTCGCGGGCCTGGCCGTCAAGGTCACCGACGGCTTCTTCCTGGTCGGTCTCTCCAATGTCGACGCCGACCGAACCCGCAATGTCCAGCTCCTGAAGGAGCGCTCCTGGTTCGACGTACCGCTCGTCTACGCCAACCAGCGCCGCGCCATCATCGCGATCGAGAAGGGCGCCCCGGGCGAGCGCGCCTTCAACGACGCCTTCGCGCAGTGGGGCGACTGAGCTCTTCTCGCTGCTGAACGGCCCAACCGAAATTGAAGCCTACTGCGCCGCCGCTTCCCGCTTGCGCGCTGCGGCGGCGGCGGCAGCCTCGCGATCCATCACGGCGCGGCAGCCGGGGCTGACCTGCGCCTTCTTCTGGACCATGCAGGCCCTGATCCTGGGGATGTCGGGGATTTCACTGGCGCATAGCCGCATCGCATCGCCCGAGCACATCTGCTGCGCTTCGGGCGAGAAGGCGAGGCTTGGCGATGTCTGGAGGGCCATGGCGGTGGCAAAGGCGAACAGCGTGGCGATGGTCTGATAGCGTGTCATGCAGTATGCGTCCCCGAAGTTCCGCGGATTGAACCGCTTGATTTTGGGGCGCCGCACGCGGCTTGATCTGCCGCATGTCGCTGCCATCACGCAGGGCCCTCACCCTGCACGTGGTCGCTCGATCTCTTGATTTTCGAATCGAAAGTGCTGCGCCGCCCGATTCGAGTATGCGCCATTGCCACGAAGCTGCAATGGGAGTCGCGAAGGAATTCGCAGATGTTGCGCGTCCGTCACGCAAAATGCCGGCACGCACTCGCCAAGCCCGCTCACATGCCGTGGCTCTCGAACACCTTGCCGCACGATCTCGACAGTTTGGCGCGGTTGGCTTGCAGGCAGCTCTGCACCGCACCGTCATTGCCGAGGTCCTTGCGGCACAGCCGCGAAGCATCGCGCGAGCAGGCGTTCTGCTCCTGCGGTGTGCCCATATGGCCCTGCGCGAGAATGGGCGTGGTCGACAGGCCGCTCAGGGCCGCAAGTGCGATCGTCGCCAGGACAAACAGTTTGCGGGACATCGGCGGCTCCAAATCTGACAGGTGAATTTCAAGTCCTGTCAGAACCCGCCGCCTTGCCACTTGTTCCCCCAAGGCGGCCTGCAACCGCTATCCAAGGTTCCGGCCGCGCTGCTATAAAAGCCGCCGACTGCAAGGAGTACTTGATGAAACGCTATCTGGTGTTTGCGCTCGTCGGCCCGTTCGTGGGCGGGTTCCTGCTGCTGCTGACCACCACCTACCAGTCCGGCTACTGGACCCAGACCAATTGGGGCGAGGTCGGCAAGCTGTTCGTGGTGTTCTTCAAGACCCTGCAATACAGCTATTTGTTCGGCTTCCTGCCGTCGCTGATGATCGGCGCGGTCGACGACATCCTGCTCCATGTCAGGCGGGTCGGGCCGATGCTGCGGATGATGCTGGTCGGGCTGTTCGCCTTCATCCTGGCCTCGCTGACCTACAGCTCACGCGGGTCGGATTCGGGCGCGGTGCAGTTCATCCTGTACGGCCTGGTCGGCTTCGTGCCGGCGGTGCTGTCATCCTGGTTCGTGCATCGCTATGTCGAGGAGCCGCAACCGGCGGCGGTCGCGAGCTGAGCGCGCGATCCTCTGGCGCGGCGCAGCAACCTCTGCCGCGCTCGTGCGTTTCCTTCAGGCCATGACGATGTCCGACGACGATATTCTTGCCCCACGAAAGTCCCGTTCGGGGGCGCATGCGCGCGCCGACTTTTCGGGCCGCGCGGCGCGCGGGCCAATCATCGACCAGGACGGCCACGAGATCCGGCCCGAGACGCTGGAGCAGGGTTTTCGCGAATTCCGCTTCGAGTTCGGCCAAGGCAACCCGTTCGGCAACCTGACACGCGAGCAACGGATCGCGCGGCTTGAGGCGATCGCAAAACTGCTCGACGTCGCCTTCATCCTGCCCGGCACCAATATCCGCTACGGCATCGACGGGCTGATCGGGCTGATCCCGATCGTCGGCGACATCATCACCACCGCGATCTCGTTGTGGCTGGTGCGCGAGGCCCGCGCGCTGGGCGCGCCCTGGTATCTCACCGCGCGGATGCTCGGCAATGTCGCGGTCGACGGCGTGGTCGGCATGGTCCCGTTCGCGGGCGACGCCTTCGACGTCATGTTCCGCGCCAACATGCGCAACGTCCGCCTGCTGCGCCGCTGGCTGGACAAGCAGCCGCGGATCTGAGGCGCCCTCAAACGCAAAAAGCGCGATGACCGTTTGGCCATCGCGCTGTCTGCGCACATCGGAGGCTTGCGAGAGAGGCTTACGCCGCGTCGGCGTCGGTCTCGGCGACCGGTTCGGGCTTGCGGTGACGGGGCAGCGGGAACGCTTCGCTCTCATAGAGCGAGCGGATGCCGTTCTGGTCGAAGCGAGCTTCCTCGACCTGGAGATAGGCACCGTTCAACGAATCCGTCGGCAACTGCTCCATGGCGAACTGCACGGCTTCGGCCGCGGTGCCGAACCGCCGATAGGTGAAGCCCGCGCGCTTCTTCTTGCGGATCGCAGCGGGGAAGAGTTCGGCGGAAGTGTTGAAGTTGAACGGACGCAGTGGACGCATGGTCAAAGACCTCGTGATCTTCTCTGGGGCTTTAAGCGCGTGGGGTTTGGGAGGGCGGAGGCCACAATCGGGTGGGCCCGCCGCACATGTCATTCTCGGTCTCTAATATAAGCCGATTTGACAAAATTGCGACCCCTGCGATGCGAGATGATGAATCCGCGCATGGCTGGTCCGCAGCAGCATAAATCATAATTATTTCAATATCTTATGTGGTTTACAGTTTGCCGAGAAGCAGCAGGACGAGCAGCACCACCAGAACGACGCCGCCGATCCCCATGCCGGAATGGCCCATGCCGTAGCCATAGCCGCCGATCCGGCCCGACCAGCCGCCCAGCAGATAGATGATCACCAGGATGATCAGGATGGTCCCGAGTGACATTTCATCCTCCCTGGCGGCCGCCGGAATGCGATGACCGGCCGCGCCGCCTGAGAAGAAAAGCACAACGGGCCGCCGGGTTCCATGCGGGAACCCGGCGACCCCTAACGTTTATTTCGGATCGAGCTTCAGCGCCGCCGAGTTGATGCAGTAGCGCAGGCCGGTCGGTCCCGGGCCGTCGGGGAAGACGTGGCCGAGATGGCCGCTGCACTTCGAGCACAGCACCTCGGTGCGGATCATGCCGTGGCTGACGTCCCGCTCCTCGTCGACATGGCTATCGACGGCCGGGGCCGTGAAGCTCGGCCAGCCGCAGCCGGAATCGAACTTGGCGTCGGACTCGAACAGCACATTGCCGCAGCCGGCGCAGACATAGGTGCCGGCGCGGTGGTCGTGCTCATATTCGCCCGTGAAGGGACGTTCGGTCGCCTTCTCGCGCAGCACCGCGTATTGCATCGGCGTCAGTTCGCTGCGCCACTGCTCGTCGGTCTTGATGACCTTGTCGTCTGTGGTTTTGCCGTCTGTGGTTTTCGTCTTGGTGTCGGGCATGGGTCTCCCGTTTTTGTGGTGATCTCGCGATCAGTTGGTGGCCTTGCTGGCACTCACCAGCGTCGGCTTCTCGATATAGTTCTCCGCGAACAGCTTTTTCAGGTTCTCGACCTTCGGGATGTCGTTATAGGCGATGTAAGGCTGGCTCGGGTGCAGCGTCAGATAGTCCTGGTGATAGCCCTCGGCCGGATAGAACGCCTCCAGCGCGCCGACCTTGGTCACGATCGGCTTGCTGTAGACCTTGGCACCGTTGAGCTGGGCGATATAGGCGTCCGCGACCTTCTTCTGCTCGTCGGAGGTGGTGAAGATCGCCGAGCGATATTGCGTGCCGCTGTCCGGACCCTGGCGGTTGAGCTGGGTCGGATCATGGGCGACCGAGAAGAAGATCTGGAGGATCTTGCCGTAGGAGATCTTCTTCGGGTCGTACTTGATCTCGACCGACTCGGCGTGGCCCGTCGAGCCCGACGAGACGGTGTGGTAGTCCGCGGTCGCCTTCGAGCCGCCGGCATAGCCGGAGACTGCGTTGACGACGCCGGCCGTGTGCTGGAATACGCCCTGGACGCCCCAGAAGCAGCCGCCGGCGACCACCGCGGTCTGGATGCCGCTTGCGGGCGCGGCGTCCACGGTCGGGGCGGGGATCACGACCGCGTCCTCGGCGGCCCGCGACGGCAGGGCAAAAGCCAGCGTCAGGGCGGTGGTGGCGGCAAGCAGGGACAGCAGGGCGGCGCGGCGCATGGCGGATCCTCTTTTGCGGAAGATGTGACAGTTTAGGGCGGTTGGAGCCGGGCGAACAGCCTGCCCGGCGGCGTTTTCGCATCGTCTGAGATACGGCCGCAGCCCCTGCTTGTTACGCCGGAGCGGACACGAGTCCGTGAAAAAGGGCGTCCAGGATGGCGGGCTGAGAACTCGGCTTGGCGGGGCGAGGAACTCCGCGCTAAGAGCATGATCCGGAAAAGTGTGAAGCGGTTTTCTGCAAAGATCATGCTCAAACAATAGATGAACCCGCGCGATCCATGATCGACATAAAAATGGTGGCTGGAGCTGACCTGACAACATGCTGCGGATCGTTTCCCTGACCCTCGTCATCCTGGCCGCCGGTGCCTCGTTCGCGGCGGCCGAGCCGCAAGCCGGCGACGACCTCGCCACCTGCCGTGACCGCCAGGCGGACCAGCAGGCGCGTGCCACGGCCTGCGACAATCTGCTCGATGGCGACCGGGTGACCGGCAAGGACAAGGTGGTCGCGCTCTCCGTGCGCGGCAACACGCTGGTCAACAAGCACGACTATGACAAGGCCATCGAGGTGCTCTCAGCCGCAATTGCTGCCGATCCGGACAATGTCGGGGCCATCAACCTGCGCGGCGTCGCCCATGAGCGCAAGGGCGAGGACGATCTCGCGATGGCCGACTACAACCTCGCCATCCAGAAGCGCGCCAATTACGGCGTTCCCTACAGCAATCGCGCCACCATTCAGCTGCGTCGGGGCGCGCTGCAAAGCGCGCTCGACGATCTGAACGTGGCGGTCAAATTCGCACCGAAGTTCCTGCTCGGCTGGACCAATCGCGCCCGCGTGCGCACGCTGCTGAAGGATTTCGATGGCGCGCTACAGGACTTTGCCGAGGCCGAGAAGATCGATCCGAGCGCGCCGCAGATCGCCGGCAACCGCTGCATCACCTACGGCATGATGGGCAAGTACGATCAGGCTTTTGCCGATTGCAACGGCCTGATCGAGCGGCAACCGAAAAACACTTTCGCGATCAACAATCGTGGCGACGTCAACATGATGAAGGGTGACATCGACGCCGCGTTGAAGGACTACAATGCGGTCCTGGCCGCCTATCCCAACAACGTGCGTGCCCATTCCGGCCGCGGCCAGGTATTCGAGCAGAAGCACGATCTCGCCCAGGCCCGCGCGGACTATCGCTCGGCCGCCTATGCGCTCAGCCCGTTTGACGAGCTCGACGTCGCCCGTGCCCGCGCCAAGGCGCAGGAACGGCTCGCAGCGCTGACGGCGCAGACACCCGGAACCGCAACCAATGCGCGCCGCATCGCGCTCGTGATCGGCAACGGTGCCTACAAGAACGTCCATGCGCTCGACAATCCGCCGCGCGATTCAAAGCTGATTGGAAACGTGTTGCGCGATCTCGGCTTCCAGACCGTCACGGTCGCCAATGACCTGACGCGCGACAAGTTCTTCGAGACGTTGCGGGCGTTCGCGGCGGACGCGGAGAAGGCCGACTGGGCCGTGGTCTATTATGCCGGCCATGGCTTTGAGATCGGCGGGGTCAATTATCTGGTGCCGATCGATACCAGGCTCGTCGCCGACAAGGACGCCGAGACCGAGGCTGTGGCGCTCGAACAGGTGATTGCCGCGGTCGGCGGTGCCCGCAAGCTGCGCCTGGTCATTCTCGATGCCTGCCGCGACAATCCATTCGCGCCGACCATGCAACGCACGCTGTCGATGAAGCTCGTCGACAAGGGGTTTTCGAACATCGAGCCCGGCGCTGGCTTCATGGTGGTCTATGCCGCCAAGCACGGCGAGACGGCAATCGACGGTGACGGCGGTGCCGACAGCCCGTTCGCCACCGCGCTCGCCCGCGACATCAAGGAGCCGAAGGTCGAGATCCGAAAGCTGTTCGACATCGTCCGCGACGACGTCTGGACCGCCACCAGGCACGAGCAGCAGCCGTTCACCTACGGCTCGCCGCCGGGACGGGAAGATTTTTACTTCGTGGCGGGGAAGTGAGGGCTGTTCGCTGGACGCGATGGCGGCGCCTCACAACTGGCGTCGTCCCGGCGAAGGCCGGGACCCATAACCACAGGCAGAAGTTTGGCGAAGACTCGACGTGATCCGATATTCGTTCGGTACTTGCACCACCGAATACGGATAGATCGCGCGGTATGGGTCCCGGCCTTCGCCGGGACGACGCTACACCACGATACTCAATCGCTTCGCCGCGCGCGTGATCCCCGTGTACAGCCACCTCGCCCTTGAGTCCTGAAACGCAAAGCTCTCGTCGAACAGCACGACGTCGTCCCATTGCGAGCCCTGCGATTTGTGTACGGTCAGCACGTAGCCGTAGTCGAACTCGTCATAGGGCTTGCGCTGCTCCCAGGCGACCGCTTCGACGCCGCCCTCGAAGCAATCGGCGCGCACCGAGACTTTTGTCACCTTGTGCCCGAAATCCTCGTCGGGGGAGAGGCGCATCGAGAGGATGCGCGATTTCGAGCGCGAGGTGTTGCGCGATTTCACGCGCCAGAGGCCGCCGTTGAACAGGCCCTTCTTGCGGTTGTTGCGCAGGCAGACCAGCTTGTCGCCGGCGACCGGAAAAACATCCTCGATGTTCTGGCGCTGCCGCACCCGCATGTTGTAGGCGCGGCGCGTGTTGTTGCGCCCGACCAGCACCTGGTCGGCGCCCATGACGCGATCGGGGTCGAGCTCCTTGCGCGACACCACCTCGCTCTCGCCGTAACGGCCGATCTCGAGCTCGCGGCCCTCGCGGATGTCCATCGACATCCGCACGATCGGATCGTCCTGGGCCTGGCGGTGCACTTCGGTCAGCATCGCGTCCGGCTCGGTGTTGGTGAAGAAGCCGCCGCCCTGGATCGGCGGCAGCTGCGCGGGGTCGCCGAGCACCAGCAGCGGGCAGTCGAACGACATCAGATCGCGGCCCAATTCAGCATCGACCATCGAGCATTCGTCGATCACGATCAGCTTGGCCTTGGAGGCCGGCGCGTCGTCCCACAATTCAAAGCTCGGCTGCTCCTCGCCGGATTCGCGGGCGCGGTAGATCAGTGAATGGATGGTGGAGGCGTCGTCGCAACCCTTGTTGCGCATGACGAGCGCGGCCTTGCCGGTGAAGGCGGCAAACTTCACCTCGCCGTCGACGCCGTCGGCGATATGCCGTGCCAGCGTGGTCTTGCCGGTGCCGGCAAAGCCGAACAGGCGGAAGATCGGCGGCGTGCCGTTGCGGCCGGGTTTGGCTTTGAGCCAGTCGCCGACGGCTTTCAGCGCGGCATCCTGGTGCGGGGTGAATGTCGGCATGTCTGTCTTGAGGAAGGGCGAGGCGATTCGCCATCCCTCAAAACTAACCATTCGTCCCGCCGGTTCAAGCCGGCTGAGCTTTGGCCGCCGCGATCGTCAGCGCAATTTTAGATTGTCCCTGCACGAGCGTGATGCGACAATGATCAGGCAGATTGCGGGTTTGAAGTCGTTTTCCAGCAAGTCGAGCCTCGCCATGTCCCAGCTGCCCTCCGCCAGCTTTGCATCCGAACGGCTCCACGCGCTCGACGCGGTCAGGGGTTTTGCCCTGCTGCTTGGCATCGTCCTGCACGCGACATTGTCGTTCGTTCCGTCCCCGACCAGGATCTGGATCATCCAGGACACCCATCAAAGCCTCGCGCTCGCCCTGCTGTTCTTCACCATCCATGTCTTCCGGATGACGACCTTCTTCCTGATGGCGGGCTTCTTCGCCCGCATGAGCCTTCAGCGCCGGGGCAGTCTTGGCTTCGTCACGGACAGGTTGCAGCGGATCGCGCTGCCGCTCGTGGTCGGCTGGCCGATCCTGTTCGCGCTGATCTTTCTGATCGTGACCTGGGCGTCTTTTTTCCCGAATGGCGGCAGGGTCCCCGGCGCACGCACCTGGCCGCCGGTGCTGCCGAATTTCCCCCTGACCCATCTCTGGTTTCTCTATGTGCTGCTGGAGCTCTATGTCGCCATGTTCCTGCTCCGCGGCGCGATCGTTTGGCTCGACACGTCCGGCGCTCTGCGATCGCTGCTTGACCGTCTCTTCGCGCGGATCATGCGAAATCCGCTCGCTCCCCTGATCCCGGCGATCCCGATCGGCATCGCGTTCGGCCTCGACCAGAGATGGGTCACTGTGTTCGGCGTCAGGACGCCGGATCAATCGCTCGTCACCAATGCGCAGGCCTGGATCGGCTTCGGCACCGCATTCGCCGTCGGCTGGTTCCTGCATCGGCAGGTCGATCTGCTGCGGCTGCTCGAGCGGCGCTGGCTGGCGCATCTCCTGCTCGCAATCGGCCTGATCCTGATCAGCTTCGTTCTAGTGGGTGTGATGTTCCCCGCGCCGGGCGCACCGAAACCGCCGTTCAGCTTCGCGACGCTCAGGCTCGTCTCCGTGGTTCTGTATGCGCCGGCGATATGGATTGCGACCTTCGCGGTCATCGGTCTCGCGCTCCGCTTCATGTCCGGCTTCAGCCCGGCCCGGCGCTATCTCGCCGACGCCTCCTACTGGCTCTATCTGATCCACCTGCCGATCGTGATGGCATTGCAGGTCGCGCTGTCGCAGCTCGACTGGCCCGGGCTGGTCAAGTTCGCAATCATTCTCCTCGTCGCGATTCCGCCGATGCTGGCGAGCTATCATCTCTTGGTGCGCTTCACCTTCATCGGCGTGATCCTCAATGGCCGCCGCGCCGAGAAGCGCGTTCTCCCGCAAGGCGGAATTGCGACTGCGTAGACAGCGCCGCCCCGCGCATTAAGATGGGCGCAACAAAAATAAGCGGGCAAGAAAACTTGCAAGAACACTTGCAAGAAAACTTGGGAGAGACGTCGTCATGAAGTTCGGCATCTTCTACGAGCTGCAGCTGCCGCGGCCCTGGGTGGCCGGCGACGAACTCGCCCTCTACCAGAACGCGCTCTCGCAGCTGGAGCTGGCCGACAGCCTCGGCTACGACCATGCCTGGGTCGTCGAGCATCACTTCCTCGAGGAATATTCGCATTCACCCTCGCCGGAATCCTTCCTCGCGGCTGCGAGCCAGCGCACCAAAAACATCCGGCTCGGCCACGGCATCCTCCAGCTCACCACCAACCATCCGGCCCGCGTCGCCGAGCGCGTCGCGGTGCTCGACCTGCTCTCCAACGGCCGCTGCGAATTCGGCATGGGTGAGAGCGCCTCGATCACCGAGCTGACGCCGTTCGGCCGCGACATGGAGACCAAGAAAGAAGTGTTCGAGGAGGCCGTCGCTGCGATCTTCCCGATGTTCAAGGACGCAGGATCCGAGCATCACGGCAAATATTTCGACATCCCCTTGCGCAATGTCGTGCCAAAACCGGTGCAGAAGCCGCATCCGCCGCTGTGGATGGCCTGCTCGCAGCTGCCGACCATCGAGCGCGCCGGACGCCACGGCTTTGGCGCGCTCGGCTTCCAGTTCGTCAGCGCGGACGCCGCGCATGCCTGGGTGCATGCCTATTACAACGCGATGACCAAGCGTCTCGCAAAGCTCGCCGATTACGAGATCAACCCGAACATGGCGCTGGTGTCGTTCTTCATGTGCGCAAAGACGGATGAAGAGGCGCGTGCGCGCGCCGACGGCGCCACCTTTTTCCAGTTCGCGCTGCGCTTCTACGGCGCCGCGCAGAACCGCCAGCGGCCGGCGCCCTACACCGTCAACATGTGGGACGAGTACAACAAGTGGAAGCGCGATAACCCGGAGGCGCAGGAGGCGGCGCTGCGCGGCGGCCTGATCGGCTCGCCGGAGACGATCCGGCGGAAGCTGAAGCGCTTCCAGTCCTCGCATATCGACCAGGTCATCCTGCTGAATCAAGCCGGCAAGAACAGCCACGCGCACATCTGCGAATCGCTCGAGCTGTTCGGCCGCGAGGTGATGCCGGAGTTCCAGAACGATCCGGCGCAGGCGGCCTGGAAGCAAAGCGTGATGAGCGGCGAGATCAAGCTGGAAGAGATCGACACCGAGGCTTTTACGGACCGCTACGGCAAGCTCGCCATCAACGTCCCGCCGGCAAAGGCGGCGGCGGGGTAACGCTTCGTATCCGGCATGGGCCCCGGCTCAGCAGCGCACCGCCGAAGAGGCGCTGCGCTGCATCCGGGGCACGAGACTGTACGCGATACGCCAACTCTCGTGTCCCGGACGCGCTGCAACGCGTAGCGTTGCCGCGCAGAGCCGGGACCCAGAAGCGGCATAGGTCAACTCAGCCGACTTCCAGCTAACTCCCACTGCTGATATCGTCCGCCAAAAGAACCTTGGCGGAGGAAACCCATGCGGCCCCACGCGATGGCCTCAAATCCAGCGGCCGGCGACATCACGTCCGCGGTGCTCGCCATCGGCCGTCCCGACTTCCCGAACATCCTCATCGACACGCTGCGCCGGCAGGCCGGCGTCGGCCATTGCATGGTGTTCGCGCTGAGCCGCGCCGGCACTGCAAGCTGCCTGCTCGATGCCGGCAACATCCCGACCGGAGCCGATCTCGGCGCAGCCTATGCCGGGCAGTTCCACGAATCCGATCCGAACCGCGACGCGCTGTTCGAGGCCGAAGGCGGCACGCCGATCATGCTGCCGTCGTTCGCGCCGCGGATGTACGGCGCGCGCTACCGAAAAATCTTCTTTCACGATTCCGACATCGTCGACAAATGCGCGACCGCGATCTGGACTGGAGACACCTGCTTCTACGTCAATTTCTACCGCATCACGTCCCAGGGCCGATTCGACGATGCCCAGCGTGCGCGGCTGCAAACCATCGCGCCGGCCATTGGCGCAAGTGTCGCGCGTCATTTCCAGCGGACCGCCACTGCGACGCTCGACCAGAATCTCGCCACGCTGTTCGCGACACGCGCGCCGCTCTCCGCACTGACGCCGCGCGAGCAGGAGGTGTGTCGACACATCCTGCTCGGCTTAAGCTCCGAGGCGATCTCGCAGGCACTCGGCATCAGCCTGCATTCGACCCTGACCTACCGCAAGCGCGCCTATGAGCGGCTCGGCATTTCCTCACAGAACGAATTGTTCTCGATCGTGCTGGCTCTGCTGGCAGGACCACACGGCCTGAACTGAGGGAGACGTCAAGTCCGCGATATCTGCTTCCGGGCGCAAAGCCGATGCGCAGCCCGCCCGCCAGGATCGTCGCCTTTTGGCCGATTTTGTTGCAGAACCCTTGAGGAGCGGAGCAAACCGTGATTCCGTGAGGTGAAGCGGCCATCGACGGAGCGTTTCGATGATGGGGCGGTGCAAGAGTGAGCAGGGTCAGCTGTTCTATGCGTTCGACCTCGAAGCCGTAGTACCGGACGACCATCAGGTTCGGCAGATTGCGGCAGTTCTCGATCTCTCGCTACTCCAACACTGGTCGGCCATCGGTCGATCCGGAGTTGATGATCCGGATGCTCATCCTCGGATACGTATTCGCGATCCGCTCGGAGCGAGCATTATGCCGCGAGGTCCAGCTCAACCTCGCATATCGCTGGTTCTGCGGTCTTGGCATAGAGGACAGAATCCCGGATCACTCGGCATTCACGCGCGCCCGCAACGAGCGCTTTCGCGATCATGATGTCTTTCGTCACGTCTTCGAACATGTCGTCGTTTCGTGCATCAAAGCTGGCCTTGTCGGCGGCGATGGTTTCGCCGTCGATGCCAGCTTGATCGCGGCGGACGCCAATAAGTGCCGCTCGACCCCGGGCGACAAATGGAGCCACGACATCGACCCGATGAGGGCCAGGCGCGCCGTTCAGGACTACCTTGCCAATCTCGACGATCCGGCATGGGGTCGTGCGACCGACGTCGTGCCGAAGTTTGTCGCGCCGTCCGACCCAGCCGCGCAGTGGACTGGCGCACTGCGCAGCGCCGCGTTCTTCGCCTACGCCGACAATTACCTCGTCGACATCAAGTTCGGTATTATCATGGATGTCGAAGCGTCCCGGGCGATCCGCCAGTCCGAGGTTGGCGCATCCCAGACGATGATCGAAAGGACTGAGAAGACGTTCGGCATCAAACCCGACTGGCTCGTCGCGGATACGGCCTACGGCGCGGCCCAAAATCTCCACTTCCTGGTCGATGTGAAGGGGATCGCGCCCCACATCCCGGTGATCGACAAGTCAAAGCGCGACGACGGCACGTTCAGCCGCGACGATTTCATCTATGACGAGGCGCGCGATCAATGTATCTGCCCCAGCGGCAAGATCCTGCCGCGCTCAAGTGGAGCACGCGGACCACGCGGGGATGACGCTATCTCGTATTTCTCGCGCGTCGCCGATTGCCGCGACTGCCCGCTCAAGTCCAAATGCTGCCCAAACTCGCCTAGCCGGAAGATCACACGCCACGTGCATGAGGCAGCGCGCGATGTCGCCCGCGCGATCGCCAAGACGCCTGCCTACGATCAGACCCGACGAGATCGCAAGAAGGTTGAGATGCTGTTTGCGCACCTCAAGCGGATTCTGCGGCTCGGCCGCCTGAGGCTGCGTGGCCCGGCCGGCGCGCGGTTCGAATTTACGCTTGCAGCAATCGCTCAGAACCTTCGTCGCTTTGCCAAGCTGGCGCTCCATCCACCCAACACGGCCGCACCGTGCGTTGCGTAAGTGGCGTCCGTCGCGTTGGTTGCGTCAAACATCAGTGCCCGGGGGCGTATCCGCAGCCCATGCCGGGCAGGCGGCCGAGAGATCGCGAGCCCAAATTTTCAGATCTCGGCCTCGGCTGAGAGCGTCGATCCTACCGACTTCTGCAACAAAATCGGCCCTCAACGGACGCGAGAAGAGCCCACCTGCGCAGCTATTTCAACTCGCTCGCCAGGAACTGTGTGACACGATTGATCGCATCCGCGCGGGCTTCGGGATTTGATCCCGCGATCGGCGAACTGCCATCCGGCCGTTTCTGGCTGATCATTTGCATCATCGGAAGGTTCGGATGATCGAAGGCGTGATAGGTGTCGGGATAGAAATACATGTCAATGGGAGGGCTGCCTTCGGCCTTTGCCCGTGCGACCATGTCCTTGCACGGTCCCGGAGGCGTCGCGGTGTCTGACTCGCCCATCAGCAGCAGCATCGGTTGGCGGGGCCGCCAATGCGGGTCCTTGTCCGCGACTGGAGGGCAGTTCGGGTACAGTGCGATCGCAGCCCGGAAATCCTTATCCGGTGCCACATCTTTCGGCAATGCGCCGTTGGCGATCGTGAACATCATCGCCATTCCGCCGTACGACTGACCAAGAATGGCAATGCTGTCGGAGCGAACGTCGGAGCGCGACCTCAAATAATTCAACGCGCCATACACGTCCATTGGCGTCTCCCGGTTCGGCAGAACGGGGCGCGAGAAGACCGGCAACATTGCGCAAAGACTGCCGTGTCCGCGGGGTTGAAAGGAATCGATCAGGAGAAGGAGGTACCCCTTTTGAGAGAGGATTTCGCCCCATGTTCCGTAGAGCGGGCGGACTTCGCCTTTTTCGTTTGTTGCGCCGTCGCATCCGTGAATGCTGACAACTGCTGCAAAAGGACCTGGTCCTGATGGTCGGTAGAGATAGCCGCTGATGCTCGTTGGCGTTCCACCGTTCAGCTCACCGTCCGTCGAGGCGAATGAAACCTTCTCTTGTGCACTGGCTGTCGAAACCAATATGACAAGGAGACTAAACGCGAACGCAGTGCGATCAAAGAAAGCGATGGTATTCGACTTAGTGGTTTTCGACTTGGAGACCGACGCCATCTCGCGCTCCATGGTTTTGCCAATCAGCTATTCAAGAAGCATTGTCGCTCCATCGTCCTGCTGTCGGGTCGCGCACCGGACACCACGCCGTTACACAACCTCTAGCATCTCAGACATTTGAGGTCGGGTCATCCCCTAAACGGGTGACGAAATGCCGTGTCGCCGCGATCCAGCCCCTGCCGTCCTTGCGGAATACGGGTCCTTTGCCTGCGCGATGTCGCCTCTCGGCCGATTTTGTTGCAGAACCCTTGAGGAGCGGAGCAAACCGTGATTCCGTGAGGTGAAGCGGCCATCGACGGAGCGTTTCGATGATGGGGCGGTGCAAGAGTGAGCAGGGTCAGCTGTTCTATGCGTTCGACCTCGAAGCCGTAGTACCGGACGACCATCAGGTTCGGCAGATTGCGGCAGTTCTCGATCTCTCGTGGGTGCGCGCAGAGCTTGCGCCGCACTACTCCAACACTGGTCGGCCATCGGTCGATCCGGAGTTGATGATCCGGATGCTCATCCTCGGATACGTATTCGCGATCCGCTCGGAGCGAGCATTATGCCGCGAGGTCCAGCTCAACCTCGCATATCGCTGGTTCTGCGGTCTTGGCATAGAGGACAGAATCCCGGATCACTCGGCATTCACGCGCGCCCGCAACGAGCGCTTTCGCGATCATGATGTCTTTCGTCACGTCTTCGAACATGTCGTCGTTTCGTGCATCAAAGCTGGCCTTGTCGGCGGCGATGGTTTCGCCGTCGATGCCAGCTTGATCGCGGCGGACGCCAATAAGTGCCGCTCGACCCCGGGCGACAAATGGAGCCACGACATCGACCCGATGAGGGCCAGGCGCGCCGTTCAGGACTACCTTGCCAATCTCGACGATCCGGCATGGGGTCGTGCGACCGACGTCGTGCCGAAGTTTGTCGCGCCGTCCGACCCAGCCGCGCAGTGGACTGGCGCACTGCGCAGCGCCGCGTTCTTCGCCTACGCCGACAATTACCTCGTCGACATCAAGTTCGGTATTATCATGGATGTCGAAGCGTCCCGGGCGATCCGCCAGTCCGAGGTTGGCGCATCCCAGACGATGATCGAAAGGACTGAGAAGACGTTCGGCATCAAACCCGACTGGCTCGTCGCGGATACGGCCTACGGCGCGGCCCAAAATCTCCACTTCCTGGTCGATGTGAAGGGGATCGCGCCCCACATCCCGGTGATCGACAAGTCAAAGCGCGACGACGGCACGTTCAGCCGCGACGATTTCATCTATGACGAGGCGCGCGATCAATGTATCTGCCCCAGCGGCAAGATCCTGCCGCGCTCAAGTGGAGCACGCGGACCACGCGGGGATGACGCTATCTCGTATTTCTCGCGCGTCGCCGATTGCCGCGACTGCCCGCTCAAGTCCAAATGCTGCCCAAACTCGCCTAGCCGGAAGATCACACGCCACGTGCATGAGGCAGCGCGCGATGTCGCCCGCGCGATCGCCAAGACGCCTGCCTACGATCAGACCCGACGAGATCGCAAGAAGGTTGAGATGCTGTTTGCGCACCTCAAGCGGATTCTGCGGCTCGGCCGCCTGAGGCTGCGTGGCCCGGCCGGCGCGCGGTTCGAATTTACGCTTGCAGCAATCGCTCAGAACCTTCGTCGCTTTGCCAAGCTGGCGCTCCATCCACCCAACACGGCCGCACCGTGCGTTGCGTAAGTGGCGTCCGTCGCGTTGGTTGCGTCAAACATCAGTGCCCGGGGGCGTATCCGCAGCCCATGCCGGGCAGGCGGCCGAGAGATCGCGAGCCCAAATTTTCAGATCTCGGCCTCGGCTGAGAGCGTCGATCCTACCGACTTCTGCAACAAAATCGGCCCTTAGCAGACCAGTCCGGGCATGGTGCTCCGCCGTTGACGAAAGAGCGGAGCGTGTCCGCTCCGCCGGGCGTTTCAGACCTCGCCTCATTCCGGAAGCGCGTTGTCCACGTCGCGACCTATATCAGGCGGGACGCCCAATTTTTATGCTGCTGAGCAAGAGTTCGGCGTTAACCACGACTGACGGTTCCAGTCCGAACGACATCGCTTCGAAGTTTCTTAAATTTTGCTGGGTACCTGTTTTGGGCATGGTGACCTGGGAGAAGACATGAGCAAGCGGGCCAAACGTGGAAAGGCACAGACGCTCGCAATACCAATGGCCGCGAGAGTTGCAATTGGCGCCGTGGCCGTCGCCGCATTGGGGTACGGTTTGCTGTCTCGCCCGGCGAGCGTGCAACCGACACGGACACCGGCCGCGCACGAAGCCCGGGCATCGTCAACTCGGGTTTACGTGGCAGCACCAGCTCACGCATCAGCGCCAGCTCCGGCTCAGATTCCGGCCCCGGCCCCCGCGCCTCCGGTCGAACCTCCAAAGGCCGCTGATGGTCCCGGAGCCTTTGTCCGGCAGGTGGTTGACTACACCAGCCACCAGACGCCGGGCACCGTGATCATCGATACCAGGAACACATTCCTTTATTTCGTTCTGAACGACACGCAAGCGATGCGCTATGGCATCGGTGTTGGCCGCGAAGGTTTCGCGTGGTCCGGCGAACAGACTGTCGCCCGCAAAACAGAATGGCCGGATTGGCGTCCGCCCGCAGAGATGGTCGTGCGTCAGCCTTATCTGCCGCGGTTCATGGCGGGCGGTCCCGGCAACCCGCTCGGCGCCCGGGCGATGTATCTCGGCGAGACCGAATATCGAATTCACGGCACCAACAAGCCCGATACGATCGGCAAGCGGGTGTCGTCCGGCTGCATCCGGCTGACCAATGACGACGTCACCGACCTTTATGAGCGGGTGAAGGTCGGAGCGAAAGTGATCGTGCTTCCGGCATCGCCGTCGAGCCGGCCCTCCGCCGCCAACGCGCAGATGTCGTCATCCGGACCGAAGGTCGCCGAAGCGCAGTAGCTCGGTCCTCCGTATTCAGTCTTCAACCCGACGAATGCTTCTCCAGTGCCAGCGCGATCCTTTCGATGACGGCGTTCTTGCCTCGGATTTCGGCGAGTTCCCGTTCGACCATCTCGATCATCTTCGGACCGGACAACCACCCGCGCGCATGCGTGCCTGTTCGGGAGCAAACCCAGATCGTCACCGCCAGAAGGACAACAATCGCAGCGATCCATGAGAGCATCTGCTCCAGATCGAGGTCGGCGATGGAGCGACGGAAATCGCCCTTGAGCAGGTACGCGGTGGAGCGGCCGTTACGGGCGTCCTTGTCTTCCGGATCGAGCGTGATCATCTGATCGTAGTCGGCGATCGCGCGGTCGAGATCGCCCTTGGCTCGATAGGCATAGCTGCGATTGGCGTAGGCGTCCCTGTACCTCGGATAGAGCGTGATCGCCTGACTGCTGTCGGCGATGACGCGATCCAGGTCACCTTTCTCCCTGTACGCAACGGAGCGGTTGTAATAGGCGAGCGCATAGCTCGGATCGAGTGCGATCACCTGGTCGTAGTCGGAGATGGCACGATCGACATCTCCTTTGACCAGATAGGCGTAGCCGCGAGCGCAAAGTGCGCTTGTGTTGTTCGCATCGAGTTGGAGGCTGTCGGTATAGTCCGCGATGGCACGCTCATAGTCGCCTTTGGCTTGATAGGCGTAGCCGCGCGCGCCGTATCCGACCCGCTTTCCATAGGTCGACAGGCCGCCTGCGAACGCCCGGTCGACGTCCGCTATCGCCCGGTCGTAGTCGCGCCGGTGGTTGTAGATTTGCGACCGGTTCAGCAATGAGCTGACAGCCTTCGGATCAATCCGGATCGCCTCGGTATAGTCCTTGAAGGCGCGGTCCACGCGATCGGCGTAGTTCGTCCATGACCAGGCGTAGCCGCGGTGATGATACAGGTCGGACAGGTCCCACTCATCGTAGTCTTGGCTCTGGATCGCGCGTGTACAGGCGTCGATCGCAGCGGCAGCGGTTTCCTTCGATGCCTTCAGGCAATCCTGTCGATCGTCGGCTGCCGCCGGTCGGCTGACAGAAGCGGCTGTCGCGAATGCAAGGGCAACCAGCCAGACATACGCGGAAATCCCCGAGCGCATACCTTTATCTCCGCGATGGCCGGTGTTCGCGCTAACCCGGAGACGGTTTTTCCAGAGCCGCGGCGATCCTCTCCAGCAATGCATTCGTGCGCCTGTTTTCGACGACCTGCTGCTCGTAGAGATCGACCCAACTCGTCCCGGATGACGAGCGCCGACTCGCGCGCGAGACCCACAGCCAGACGCCCACCAGCATCAGGAACGGCAACCAGGATACGATCACACTCACCACCCAGGACGGCGAAACGCCGCCGGATTTGTTCATGAACGTGAACCAAACGAAGAGCGCACCGACGAGAGCGATCCACATGGCAACCATCAGAAGCCTGAGGCGAGGCTTGGTCATTCCAGTCACGGCAGTTCCCTTGGTTGATCCGAAAGCGAATGCTATCATGGGTTGATCGACCTTTCCATTTCTCGCCGGTGCAGCCGTCGCAACGTGGTTAGCCGTTTCTTTGCGGCGAGCATTCGACATGCGATGACACGCCCTGATGCCGTCTGTCCCTATCGCTAGGGACAGACGGCTGCGCCGCAGTGCGCTAGTCTCCCCTGAATCACACAACAATCCGGGAGAGGCCGCCTTGAGCACCGCGCCGCGCATCGACATCGACCCCTCGTCGTTCTGGGCCGATCCCTATCCGATGCTCGCGAAGCTGCGGAAAGAGGCGCCGATCGCCTTCGTGCCGCAGCTCGGCTCGACGTTACTCACAAGCCGTGACGACATCTCGATCTCCGAGAAGCAGATCGACGTGTTCTCCTCGCACCAGCCTGCTGGCCTGATGAACCGGCTGATGGGCCATAACATGATGCGCAAGGACGGCGAGGCGCATCAGGTCGAGCGCCGCGCGATGTTTCCGACGGTGTCGCCGAAGACGGTGAAGGGCTACTGGACCGCGCTGTTCCAGGCCCATGCGGATCGCATCATCGATGCGATCGAGCCAGGGCGCATCAACTTCATGCGCGACTTCGCGCTGCCGTTCTCCGGCGAATGCCTGAAGTCGATCACCGGTCTCACTAATATCGGTTTCGGCGAGATGGATGCGTGGTCGCAGGGCATGATCGAAGGCATCGCCAATTATGGCGGCGATCCCGCGGTCGAGGCGCGCTGCCATGCCGCAACGTCGGGCATCGATGCCGCGATCGACGACATTTTGCCGGTGATGCGCAAGCATCCCGATCAGAGCATCCTTGGCGTGCTCCTCGCCTCGGGCATGCCGATGGAGAGCGTGCGCGCGAATGTCAAACTCGCGATCTCCGGCGGCCAGAACGAGCCGCGCAAAGCGATCGCCGGCACGGTGTGGGCGCTGCTGACCCATCCCGACCAGCTCGACCTCGTGCGCAGGGGTGAGGTGACGTGGCTCCAGGCCTTCGAGGAATACGCCCGCTGGATCTCGCCGATCGGCATGTCGCCACGCCGCATCGCAAAACCCTGGACCATCCGCGATGTGTCGTTCGAGACCGACGAGCGCGTGTTCCTGATGTTCGGCTCCGCCAACCGCGACGAGAAACATTTTGAGCGCGCCGACCAGTTCGACGTGCGGCGCGACACCTCCAAGAGCGTTGCCTTCGGCGCCGGCCCGCATTTCTGCGCCGGCGCCTGGGCCTCGCGCGCGATGATCGCCGACGTCGCGCTGCCGACCCTGTTCGCGCGCGCCGGGAATATCGAGATCGCCGACGACGAGCCGGTGCGGATCGGCGGCTGGGCGTTCCGCGGCTTGCAGAATCTGCCGGTGAGATGGCTGCATTAGCCCGGAAAGGGCCCGTCCATCCCGAGCGCCGCCATGATGCCATTATGCCCCTGTTTTGCCCGACGAGTCAAATCGACTTCGGATAATACGTAAGCTGTTGTTTCGTATGCCCCGGCTACTGTGCATGGGGTTGTTTTCGATGTTTTTGTTGTCCGGCGGCCAGAGCCTTCCGCCGAGCGCGCCGGGTTCTCACATTCGCGTGCGGGAAAATTCTCCCTGCGTTCGCTCCGCCGCTTGAAAGATTAAACACGCGCACCGTGTCGCGCGCAGTGCTCGCATCGCTATTTTTCCGCGCGTCTCGACACCTCCGATAGCGCGCACCATCATTCCCGCATCGCAAGCAATGACGGCCGCGTACGGCCGGGAGTGTGGAATGCAGCGTCGTGACTTCTTGAGACTCTCTGTTGGAACAGCAGCCGCAGCTGCATTTGCCCCGCACGCGAACGCGCAAGGCGCAGTGAAGGAGATCCGTATCGGCTACCAGAAGAACGGCGTGCTGGTCATCACGCGCCAGCAGGCCGCCTTGGAAAAACATTTCACGCCGCAAGGTGTCGCGGTGAAATGGGTGGAGTTCTCGTCCGGCCCGCCGATGATGGAAGCGATGAATGTCGGCAGCGTCGATTACGGCGCGGTCGGCGATTCGCCGCCGGTGTTCGCCCAGGCCGCGGGCGCCGCGATCGTCTATGCCGCCGGCCAGCCCGTCACCAACGGCCAGGGCATTCTGGTGCCGAAGGACTCGCCGATCCGTTCCATCGCCGAGCTGAAGGGCAAGCGCATCGGCTTCACCAAGGGCTCCAGCGCCCACAACATCGTGGTGCAGACGCTGGAGAAGGCGGGGCTCACCTATGCCGACATCACGCCGGTCTATCTGACGCCGCCGGACGCAGGCCCTGCCTTCGCCAATGGCAGCATCGAGGCCTGGTCGATCTGGGATCCCTATTTTGCGATCGGCGAGACCAGGCAGAACGGTCGCATCCTCGTCAACGCCAACGAGATCACCAAGACCAACTCCTTCTACATCGCCAACCGCGACTTTGCGAAGAACCACGGCGCGGTGTTGCAGCAGATCATCGACGTCACCGCGGCAACCGCCGCCTGGGCCGAGCAACATCGCGACGAGGTTGCAAAGTCGCTCGCAGCCGTCACCGGCATTCCCCTCGATATCCAGACCATCGCAGCCGACCGCTCGTCCTACGCGGTCGGCCCCGTCACCGACGACATCGTCGCGACCCAGCAGGGCGTCGCCGATCGCTTCTACAAGCTCGGCCTGATCCCAAAACCCGTCGTTGTCGGCGACATCGTCTGGCGCAATCCGGCCGCGTGAACCGTGCCGACCAGCCTTCCCATTTCAAGAGGTTCGAACATGAAGCGGATCGTTCAACGCGTGATCGCGGCCATCGTCCTCTCCGTCGGCGTCGTGGCCGCCGCGGTCGGCACGACCTACGGCTAGGAGCACGTCCATGAGCAACAGCAACATCCTCTGGTTCCTGCCGACCCATGGCGATGGCCGTTATCTCGGCACCGCCACCGGCGGCCGCGAGGTCAACTTCAGCTATCTACGCCAGATCGCGCAGGCCGCCGACCAGCTCGGCTATTACGGCGTGCTGCTGCCGACCGGGCGCTCCTGCGAGGATTCCTGGATCGTCGCCTCCGCGGTCGCGCCGTTCACCGAGCGGCTGCGCTATCTCGTGGCGGTTCGCCCCGGCCTGCAATCGCCGAGCGTCGCGGCGCGGATGACCGCGACGCTCGACCGTGTCACAGGCGGCCGGCTGCTCATCAACGTCGTCACCGGCGGCGATCCCGTCGAGAACGGGGGTGACGGCATCTTCCTCGGCCATGACGAGCGCTACGAGGTCACCCGCGAGTTCCTCGACGTCTATAGCGACCTGCTCGCGGGCAAGACCGTCAATGTCGAGGGCAAGCACATCCGCATCGAGGACGGGCGCCTGCTGTTCCACCCCGTGCAGTCGCCGCGCCCGCCGCTTTATTTTGGCGGCTCCTCCGATGCCGGCATCGACGTCGCCGTCGACACCGTCGACAAATATCTCACCTGGGGCGAGCCGCCGGCGCAGGTTGCCGAGAAGATCGCGAAGGTGAGGGACGTCGCCGCCGCGCGCGGGCGAAAGCTCTCCTTCGGCATCCGCCTTCATGTGATCGTTCGCGAGACCAACGACGAGGCCTGGCGCGCCGCGGACGAGCTGATCAGGCATGTCAGCGACGAGACCATTGCCACCGCGCAGAAGACCTTTGCGCGCATGGACTCCGTCGGCCAGCAGCGCATGGCGCAGCTGCATGGCGGCCGGCGCGACAAGCTCGAGATCAGCCCGAACCTCTGGGCCGGCGTCGGCCTCGTGCGCGGCGGCGCCGGCACGGCGCTGGTCGGCGATGCCGAGACCGTCGCGGCCCGCATCCGGGAGTATCGGGACATCGGCATCGATACCTTCATCATGTCGGGCTACCCGCATCTGGAGGCAGCCTACCGCTTCGCCGAGCTGGTGTTCCCGCTGCTCTCGCTCGGGCAGGGCAGCAACGTGACGCGGCTGCATCCCAACCACGGTCCGTTCGGCGAGACCGTCGGCAACGACTTCCGCCCCCACAAGCAAGCCTCGCAATCATGAGCCTCATCGACGGCATCTCGCTTCCGCGGAAGCTTCGGCTGCCACGCGCTGACGGCCTGGTCCAGTGGATCGTGCCGCTCGCCATCATCGCGATCTGGCAGCTCGCCAGCGTCACCGGCTTCGTGTCGACGCGGGTGCTGCCGGCGCCGAGCGACGTCGCGCTCGCCGGCTGGAAGCTGCTGCTCTCCGGCGAGCTCGTCCGCAACATCTGGGTGTCGTTCTGGCGCGCCTCGATCGGCTTTCTGATCGGTGGCAGCATCGGCTTCGCCTTCGGGCTCGCCAACGGTCTGTCGCAGCGTTCGGCAAAGCTCACCGACACCACGCTCCAGATGGTGCGCAACGTGCCGCATCTGGCGCTGATCCCGCTGGTGATCCTCTGGTTCGGCATCGACGAGAGCGCCAAGCTGTTTCTCGTGGCGCTCGGGGTGTTCTTCCCGATCTACCTCAACACGCTGCACGGCATCCGCACCGTCGATCCCCAGCTCGTCGAGATGGGCCGCATCTACGGCATGACCGATGGTGAATCGTTTCGCCGCGTGATCTTCCCCGGCGCGCTGCCCTCGATCTTCGTCGGCATCCGCTTTGCGCTCGGCATCATGTGGCTGACGCTGATCGTCGCCGAGACCATCGCGGCCTCGTCCGGCCTCGGCTACATGGCGATGCAGGCGCGCGAGTTCATGCAGATCGACATCGTCGTGCTCTCGATCCTGATCTACGCCCTGCTCGGCAAGCTCGCCGACACCGCCTCCCGCGTGCTGGAGCGCCTGACGCTCGCCTGGCACCCCGCCTTCCAGAATGGTTGAGAGTGACATGCAGAGAGCGCTTCGTACGTCCCTTCCCGAAACCGAGCTCGCCAGCCGCGCCAATTTTGCGCCGGCGGCCCGCGAGGTGCGCGAGGAGCGCCCGGTCCACAGCAGCGGCCTGCCGCTCAGCATCCGCGGCCTGCGCAAATCTTTCGGCGACAACGAGGTGCTGCGCGGCATCGACCTGCACATCCCGGCCGGCCAGTTCGTCGCGATCGTCGGAAAGAGCGGCTGCGGCAAGAGCACGCTGTTGCGCCTCATCGCCGGCCTGGAAAAGATCGACGCCGGCAGCATCGGCTTTGGTGACGATATCCAGCCCGAGGACATCCGCGTGATGTTCCAGGAGCCGCGGCTGTTGCCCTGGGCCCGAGTGCTTTCCAATGTCGAGGTCGGCCTCGGCCGCGACCGCGCTTCCGATGACGCGCAGTCGCGGGCGGAGAAGGCGCTCGCCGAGGTCGGGCTCGCCGACAAGCGCGACCAGTGGCCCGCGGTGCTGTCGGGCGGCCAGAAGCAGCGCGTCGCGCTCGCGCGCGCACTGGTGTCGCGTCCCCGCGTGCTCGCCTTCGACGAGCCGCTCGGCGCGCTGGATGCGCTGACCCGCATTTCGATGCAGCGGCTCTTGGAGCGGGTCTGGCGCGACCAGGGTTTTACCGCGATCCTGGTAACCCATGATGTGGCCGAGGCGGTCGCGCTGGCCGACCGGGTGCTGGTGATCGAGCAGGGCCGCATCGCCCACGACGTGATGGTTAATGCGGCGCGCCCCCGCCAGCGCGGCTCGGTCGAGCTCGCCGGCCTCGAAGGCTCGATCCTGAGCCACCTTTTGTCGGCGGACGATCGTACCTAGATAGAGGGGACCCCATTTTCGGGGAGCATGCCATGAATCTAGTGCCCCGCGACCTCATGACCGAAATCCCCGTCTCGTCCGTCGATTTCCGCAACGCCATGCGTCACCTGACCGGCGGCGTCAGCATCATCACCGCCGGGCGGGGCAGGGACATCACCGGCATGACGGTTACATCCGTAACCTCGCTGTCGGTCGAGCCGCCGACGCTGCTGGTCAGCATCAACCGCGATGCCTCGTCCTTTCCGCTGATCAAGCGCCACGGCGCTTTTGGGGTCAGCATCCTCAATGCCGACCAGCTCGATGTCGCTGAACGCTTTGCCGGCAAGGGCGGGTTGAAGGGCGCCGATCGTTTTGCAGGCGCGCAATGGGTGACGTCGGTCTCCGGCGTTCCGCTGCTGGTCGGCGCGCTGTCGGCGTTCGACTGCGAGGTCGAGGAGATCGTCGAGCGGCATTCGCATGGCATCGTCATCGGCCGTATCAGGGACATCAAGAATTCGACCCGCAACGCGGCGCTCGCTTATTGGCATGGCCAGTATGTGGCGGTCGACCAGGACGAAGATGCGGTGAAGCTTGCCGATGTCAGCGTTCCCGCGCGTGGCCGGCGCGGCGTTTGATCGCGCGCGCAGGCTGGCCTTTTCCGCAGCAGCGCTCTAGAAGCGCTGCCTGAGCCTTCCCGCCGGGACGGCATTGGAGCGGAACGATGAAGCGCGTCGCGACCTGGGCCTTCTATGCCATCGGCGCGCTGGCGATCGCCTATCTCGCGCTGTTCGCCTATGCGACCTTCCGCGGCCAGCCGATCATTCCCGGCGACCCCATCCACATCTTCCGCAAGCCGGATGCGCCGAATTATTCGTGAGATCCCACGAAATCACCCCCGCAGGATTGCCAGCGCCAATGCCTGCGCGCGCGGCACGATGCTGTCGATCTCGAGATATTCCTCCGGCGTGTGCGCGAGACCGCCGACCGGCCCGAGGCCGCAGATGGTCGGCGTGCCGACCGCAGCGGTGAAGCCGGAATCGGCGCAGCCACCGGAGAACTCGCCCTCGACCGTGAGGCCGGCCTGCTTGGCGGCCGCCTGATAGCCTTCGAACAGCGCCTTCGAGGCCTCGCTCTGCACCACCGGCACGAACTCGCCCTTGATCGTCAGCACAGCGCTGGTGCCCGGCACGTAGGAGGTCGCGACGATCTTTTCGATCTCGGCCATCACGCGCGCGCGGTCCGCCGGATCGACGTAACGCATGTCGATCTGGCCTTCCGCATAAGGGGCGGTGGTGTTGACGGACTGACCACCGGAGATGAGGCCGACATTCAGCGTGATGCCTTTGTTCAGGTCAGTCAGCGCATGGATGTGCATGATCTTGTGCGCAAGCTCGCCGATCGCGCTGACGCCCGCGGAAAAATTGGCGCCGGAATGCGCGGCCTTGCCGGTGATGGCCATGTGCATGAAGATGCCGCCCTTGCGGCTGGTGACGACGTTGCCGGTCGGGCGGCCCGGCTCGGAATTGAACACGGCGCGCGCGGCGCGCCCCTCGCGCTCGATCACCGGACGCGATGAGGGCGAGCCGATCTCCTCGTCGGAGGTGATCAGCACCTTGATCGGATGCGGTGAGCCGCCGAATTTGTGGAAGGCGGTCGCCACGAACACGTTCATGACGAGGCCCGACTTCATGTCGGCAACGCCAGGACCGTAAGCGCGCTTGTCCTTGATCGTGAACGGACGGCGTCCGGCCTCGCCCTTGCCGAACACGGTGTCGCGATGCCCCATCAACAGCACCGGCTTCTCGTTGCTGCCTGGCTTTGCCACCTCGGCATGGATCGCGTCGCCAAAGCCGTCATGGCTTTCCCGCCGGAACGGAATGCCGTGCTCGGAAAAGTGCCGCTCGAACCGCGCACCGACGGCATCGACGCCTTCCTTGTCATAGGACCCGGAATCGATGTTCACGACATCGCGCAACAGATCGATCATCGCCTGCCGCTGCGTCGCCAGCCAATCCGTGATTTGAGCTTCAGACATGTGGTCCCTCGCATGGTTCTCAGGCGGGGTTATAGGCCGTTGCGCGGACTTGACCTAGTCGCCCGATGCGGTGCGGCCATGTCTCTCCACCGTCGTCCCGGCCTTCGCCGGGACGACACCATATATTTGGCTGGTAGGGTGGCCTCCAAAAAAATGCCCGGGACTGAGCCCGGGCACTTGTAGTCGCAATCAGCGCGGACGCTGCCTACGCCCCCATCACCGGCATCCGCGGATATTCACCCGGCGTTCCCGCCGGCGTAATCGGAATGCCGCCGTCGGAATATTCGTTGAGCTTGTTGCGCAGCGTGCGGATCGAGATGCCGAGGATGTTGGCGGCATGGGTCCGGTTGCCGAGGCAGTGCTTCAGCGTCTCCAGGATCAGGTCGCGTTCGACGTCGGCGACGGTGCGCCCCACGAGCGCCCGCGTCACCTGCTCGGCGGCCATGGTGGCATGCGCCACCGCAGGTGCGGTCTTGGCGAGATCGAGGCGGTCGCCGTCCGGGGTGAGGATCGCATCGGGCCCGATCTCGTCGCCCTGTGCCATCAGCACCGCGCGGTGCATGGTGTTTTCGAGCTCGCGGACGTTGCCCTGCCAGCGGTTGGTGGAGAGCACGCGGCGGGCGTCAGCCGAGATCGGGCGCATCGGCACGCCGTTGGCCTCGGCATATTTTTTCACGAAATGCTGGGCGAGCTCCAAAATGTCGGCGGGGCGCTCGCGCAGCGGCGGGATCTTCAAATTCACGACGTTGAGGCGGAACAGCAGGTCCTCGCGGAACGTGCCTTCGCGCACGGCCTCGGCCAGGTTGCGGTTCGAGGTCGCGATGATGCGGATGTCGACGGGTACCGGCTTGGTGCCGCCGACGCGGTCGATCACGCGCTCCTGGATCGCGCGCAGCAGTTTCGATTGCAGGCGGACGTCCATCTCGGAGATTTCGTCGAGCAGCAGCGTGCCGCCGGTGGCCTCCTCGAACTTGCCGATGCGGCGGGCGATCGCGCCGGTGAAGGCGCCCTTTTCGTGACCGAACAGCTCGGATTCCAGCAGATGCTCGGGGATCGCCGCGCAGTTGATGGAGATGAACGGGCGCTTGGCGCGGGTCGAGCGGGTGTAGACGTAGCGGGCCAGCACTTCCTTGCCGGTGCCGGATTCGCCTGTGATCATCACCGAGGCGTCCGAGCCCGCGATCTGCTGGGCGAGCTTGACGACCTTCGCCATGGCCTCGTCGCGATAGATCAGCTCGCGGGAATCGTTGGCGACGGCTGCGAGCACCGCGGCGATCAGCTCCGGATCCGGCGGCAGCGGGATGTATTCCTTGGCGCCGGCGTGGATCGCGGCGACCGCGGCGCGGGCGTCGTTGGTGATGCCGCAGGCGACGATCGGGGCGTGGATGTGCTCGGCCTCGAGCCGCATCACGAGGTCGCGGATGTCGAGGGCGACGTCGACCAGCAGGAGGTCGGCGCCCTTGCCGCCGCGCAGCACGCGCAAGGCCTGCTCGTGATCCTCCGCATGGGTCACGGTGGCGCCGTTCTCCATCGCGATCTTGGTGGCGGTGGTGAGCTGGCCCTTCAATGTGCCAACGATGAGAAGCCGCATGTCAGTCTCCTGTCCGTCTGTTCGCGCTGCCGCGCGTCATTCCTTGCAATTGCTTAACCGCGTTCGGTCCTGATGATTTCCGTCATGGTCACGCCGAGCTTGTCCTCGACCAGCACCACCTCGCCACGAGCGACGAGCTTGTTGTTCACATAGATGTCGATGGCCTCGCCGACGCGGCGGTCGAGCTCGAGCACGGTGCCGGGTCCGAGCTTCAACAGATCGGCGACGTCCATCTTGGACCGGCCGAGCACGGCCGAGACCTGCACCGGCACGTCGAACACCGCTTCGAGGTCGGCGGCGACGCGGGCTGCATATTCTTCCTCGTTGTAGCTGACGTCGTTGCCGGTCGGCGGCAACGGGCCGTTAAGATCGGGCAGCGGGACCTGTCCGTCGGTGTCGCTCATGGCTTAATTCCCTCTGCGGGACGCGATATAGCGTCCGACCAGTTCGTCCACCTTGGCCGCGATGGCGCCGCGCTCCAGCACGACGCCGCCATCGGCCCATTCGATCCGGCAGTCGCCGGTCGCAATCTCGGGCTCCGCCAGGATCACCAGCCGGCCCTCGAAGCCGCTCTGCTTGGCGAGCCGCTCGATCTTCTCCCGCGCGCTGTCGTAGAGCGCGTCGTTGATGCGGACGACGAGATGTGGTGTCGCGACCAGATGCGAGAAGCAGTCCTTGACCAGCGCCATGATTTCGCCGAGCGGCTCTGCGGCGACCAGGTCGGCGCATAGCTTGCGCGCCACCGCGACCGCGACGTCGACCGCTTCGGTCTCCATCTTGCTCTCGATATTGCCGATGCCCGCCGCAATGCCGCGGATGGCGATGTTGATCTCTTCCATGGCGAGCGCGACGCGGCGGTCGCTCTCGGCCTTGGCCTCGCGCTGGCCGGCGGCAAGACCATCCTGATAGGCGCGCGCTTCGGCTTCCGCGACCTTGTGGGCGATCTCGGCCGCGGTCGCGGCCTTCTCGCGCGTCCGGTCGGGTGCGGCGAAGTCGGTATCGAACAGGAATTTTGCCGGAGCGGCCATCAATACACCAGCTCGTCGTCGGCGCGGTTCTTGGTCAGCATGATCTCGCCCTTGGCGGCGAGGTCCTTGGCGAGGTTGACCAGCAGCGCCTGGGCCTCGTCGACGTCGCGCAGGCGCACCGGGCCCATCGCCGCCATGTCGTCCTGGAGCATTTTGGCCGCGCGCGAGGACATGTTGCCGAAGAAGAAGTTGCGGACGTCCTCGTTGGCGCTCTTCAGCGCGACGCCGAGCTTGTCCTTGTCGACGTTGCGCATCAGCGTCTGGGCCGAGCCGGAATCGAGCTTCACCAGGTCGTCGAAGGTGAACATCAGCGCCTTGATGCGCTCGGCGGATTCGCGGTTCTCTTCCTCCAGCGAGGTGATGAAGCGGGTTTCGGTCTGGCGGTCGAAATTGTTGAAGATTTCCGCCATCACCTCGTGGGCGTCGCGGCGGCGGGTCTGCGACAAATTGGACATGAACTCGGTGCGCAGCGTCTTCTCGACACTCTCGATCACCTCCTTCTGCACCGCCTCCATCTTCAGCATGCGGTTGACGACGTCGAGCGCGAGATCCTCGGGGAAGATGCCGAGCACGCGCGCTGCATGCTCCGGCTTCAGCTTCGACAGCACCACCGCGATGGTCTGCGGATATTCGTTCTTGAGGTAGTTGGCGAGGACCTCTTCCTGCACGTTGGACAGCTTCTCCCACATGTTGCGGCCGGCGGGGCCGCGGATCTCGTCCATGATGCCGTTGACGCGCTCGGGCGCCAGGTATTGCTGGAGCAGGCGCTCGGTGGCGTCGAAATTGCCCATCAGCGCGCCGGAGGCCGACATGCGCGAGACGAATTCGAGCAGCATGTCTTCGACCGTGTCGACCTCGACGGTGCCGAGGGTGGACATTTCCAGCGAGAGCTGGCGTACCTCGTCGTCGTCGAGCAGCGACCAGATCTTGCCGCCATACTGCTCGCCGAGCGCCAGCATCAGGATCGCGGCGCGCTTCGGCCCCGCCACCGCTTCGACCTTGGTACCCGCGCGGCTGCCGGCGCGCTGACCGAGCGTGGAGATCACGCTGGTGATGTCGTTCGAGTTGGCGTTTTGCAAGCTGGCGGCCATGTCAGTTCACTTCTCGATTATTTCGTGGGTTCGGTCAGCCATTGGCGGATGATGGCGACGGTTTCGTTGGGGTTGCGCTCGGCGAGCTCGCCGACGCGATGAACGGACTGGGCGTGGACTTGGCCCTGGATGGTGGCGACGTCGATCGCGCTGGCCGCGCCGCTCGGCAGCAGCGACTGGCCGGCGGCCGCCGGCGCGGCCTCGTCGCTCACGGCGGGGCCGGCGAGCACGCCGGAAATGGCGGCGGCGACCTCGTCGGAGGCGAGGATGCGCTTGACCAGCGGGCGGATCACCATGAACAGCACGACCAGGCCGAGCAGCATCATCACGCCGAGCTCGACGAAGTACATGACGTCGTCCTTGGTGAACTGGAGCATTCCGAGGAAGCCGCTTGGCTCGGCGATCGGGGCGGTGGAGGGGGCGTCGGCGAAGCGGAGGTTGACGACCTCGACCTGGTCGCCGCGCTTCTGGTCGAAGCCGATCGCCGAGCGCACCAGGGTTGCGATGCGGTCGAGCTGCTCCTTGGTGCGGTCGGTGTAGGCGAGCTCGCCCTTGTCGTTCTTGGTATAGATGCCGTCGACCAGCACGGCGACCGAGATGCGGTTGACACGGCCGGCCTCGGTCACCTCGGTCTTGGTGGTGCGGGAGATCTCGTAATTGTTGGTCTCTTCGGACTTCTTGCTCTGGTCCTTGGCCGTGACGCCGCTGTTCTGCCCGTTGCCGGGGAGCTCGTTGTTGACTGTGACCTGGCCGTTATTGTCGGCGGTCATGCTCTGCTCTTCGCGGGTCTGGCTCGATCGCAGCACGCGGCCTTCGGGGTCGAACTTGTCCGAGGTTTGCGTGATCTTGTTGAAATCGAAATCGGCGGAGAGCTGGACGCGGGCGCGGCCCGAGCCGACCACGGAGGAGACGATGTCCTCGATCTGCTTGCGCATCCGCTTCTCGAAGGTGGTGCGGCGCTCGTCGCCGAGCGCCTGCTCCGGATCGGACGCCGCACCATCGGCGAGCAGCTGGCCGGATTCGTCGACGATCGAGACCCGCTGCGGCTTGAGCCCGTTGACGGCGGAGGCGACGAGGTGACGGATGGCGCGGATCTGCTGGGCCTCCAGCGAGCCGCGAACGCGGACCACGATCGAGGCGGACGGCTCCGGCGCCTCGCGCGAGAACAGCGGGCGCTCGGGCAGCACGAGATGGACGCGCGCGGCCTGGATGCGGTCGATGGCGCGGATGGTGCGGGCAAGCTCGCCTTCCAGCGCGCGCAGATGATTGATGTTCTGGACGAAGGAGGTGGTGCCGAGCGCGTCCGACTTGTCGAACACCTCGTAGCCGACGCCGCCGCCCTTGGGCAGGCCGCCCTCGGCGAGCTTCATCCGCAGGCGCGTGACCTTGTCCTTGGGCACCATGATGATGGTGCCTTCGTTGCGCAGCTCGAATTGGATGCCCTGGCGTTCCAGATCCTTGATAATGCTGGACGAATCTTCGACCGAGAGGTCGGTGAACAAGGTCGTCATCTGCGGCGTGGTGACGCGCATGATGACGAAGGCAAAGAAGCCGATGAGCGCGGCGGTGACCGCAATCATCGCCCCGAACCGGGCGGCGCCGATACCTTTTAAAAAGTCCGCAAGACCTTGCAAGCAACCGCCCCGACAGATTCGGCTGCTTTCACTGGAAAGGCCGAGTGGGCAATTATTGCCTAGGTGATGGTTTCGATATGGTTAACGAAGGTTAAGAGCTCGGACAAAAGTCCCGCCAAAAGCGAACATGAAAAAAATCAGCCTCGCTTGGCAAGGCCGATTTTCGTCAAAAGCCGCAGATTTCCGGATCGCTTACTGGCGATATTGCTGGATGCGGGTGGTGCGAAGACCCGCCAGACCGTGCTGGTCGATGGAAAACTGCCAGGAGAGGAATTCGTCGACCGTCAGGGTATAACGGCTGCAGGCCTCTTCAAGGGACAGAAGGCCGCCGCGAACGGCAGCGACGACTTCAGCCTTGCGGCGGATGACCCAGCGTTTGGTGCCGGGTGCAGGCAGATCAGCGATCGTCAGCGGACTGCCGTCCGGCCCGATGACGTATTTTACCCTCGGGCGATGGGGTTCTGTCATGGCGTACTCACAAACTCTCAACCACTGAACTCACGCCACAACCGTACCCATCCCGGCTTAAAAATCCGCTAAGCCTAAGGCTTCAATACAATTCTCGTTGAATCCGGCTGGAACGAAGCTGGCCCGGCGGGCTGAAAACGTGATTCAGCAGGCCGAGCGGCAGAGAAGGTAAATACTTCACTAACAAACGAGGCCCGCGCGCGTCGCCGCGGAGCCCTAAGTGGTCGTCCCGGCGCAGGCCGGGACCCATAACCACAGGGAGGAGTTTGCCGAAGACTCGGAGTTCGGAAGCCTTCGCGGTACTGCTACCTGCGCCTCATCGATCAATCACGCGGTATGGGTCCCGGCCTTCGCCGGGACGACGGTTCCTCAATTACTCGTCGCGACGATGCTCTTCACCTGGCTCAGCGTGTAGCTGCTGCCGTCGATGGTGAGCAGCGGCGGCGACTGGGTCAGGTCCACCGAACTCACCACGCCCTGCACCTGCGCTGCGATACCGACATTGTTGTTCGCGACGTCCTTGCCGGTTGCCGTAATCGTATATTTGCCGTCCGGCCATTGCGTGCCGTCATTGCCCTGGCCGTTCCAGGTGAAGGGAACGTCGCTGGCAGCGCCGGCGGTATATTTGCCGGTAAACACCGTCTGGCCGCTGGAATTGGCGATGGAAATATCGACGGTCGAATCCGTCGGCACGTTGAGGTGCCAGGTCGCCGAGGCGTTCGTCATGGTCGCGGTGGTGCCGTCGACCACCGCGGTCTTGCCGACGAAGCCGAGCGCCTGGGTCGCCTGCGTGGTCTGTTGCAGGGTGACGAGCTGGGACAACGAATCGTTGGTCTTGAGCTGCTGCTCGACGCCGGCGAATTGCACCAGCTGCTGGGTGAACTGGTTGGTGTCGAGCGGATCGAGCGGGTTCTGGTTCTGAAGCTGCGTCGTCAGCAGCGTCAAGAAGGTCTGGAAATTGCCGGCGAGCGTCGCGCCCGTGGACGAGCTCAGGCTCGAGCTCGACGACGAGGACGACGAAGATGACGTCGGCGTCGTGCCGGAGACGACGGCGGGGGCGGTGGCGGCATTCGTGGTGGTCATCTATCGAATACTCCTCACACTCTGATATCGACGCCGCTGCTCGATCCGAGCATGCGGCCGTAGCTGCGGCTCACCGGCGCGCTGGCTGCTTGATCATCCTCGCTGATGATCAGCCGGCGGGAATTGCCGTTGTTGTCGTTGTTCTGGCCGGAGTTCTGCCCCGACGCGTTCTGGTCGCGCAGGCTGAACGACAGGCCGTTGCTGCCGGTCTTCAGCCCGGCATCGTCGAGTGCGCGCTGCAATTGCGGCGCGTCCTGCTTCAGCATCGACAGCGTCTCCGGCTTTTCGACGGTGAGATGCGAGGTGACCTGGCCGTTGCGGTCGACATTGATGCGGACGTCGATGCGGCCGAGATCGACCGGATCGAGGCTGATGTCGAAGCGCGTCTTGCCCGCGCGCGCGGCCGCCGCGATCTCGACCGGGATGCCGCTGATCGGCACGGAGGTGGAGGTTGCCGCGGTCGCGGTCAGCGTCGCTGTGGAGGCGGTCGCAGCCGAGGTCGTGTTGGTCAGCGGTGCCTGCACGGCGTTGGCCGCCTGCGCGCTGGTATCCGTTGTCGCGGCAACTGCTTGCGCGTCGGCATGGACATGCGCGGCCGGAGCAGCCGGCCCCGCATCGGCGGTGCGATCGACGCTAGCGGCCTTCGCATCGGTCGCGACCGCATCAGCCTGGGGTTTTGCGGCTTGCGGATGCGCGGCGGCGTTGGGGGCCGTGGCCGTTGCGGGATTTTGCGTTGTGGCGGATGCCGCGGTCTTGGTCGCATCCTGGCCGATATTGGAGACGTCGGCCTGTCCTTGCGCGGTGGCCGCAGCCTTGAACGACGTCTTCGGCGTGCCCTGGTCGACCGCGACAAGCTGCGCGGCGTTCGCCTTGGCATCGGTCGCGGTCGCGTCGGTGGTTGCCGTTGTCGCATCGCCGAGCGCGGTCTTCGCGCCCGTCTTGGCATCGCCGGTCTTGGCGGTCTTGTCGCCGTCCGTCTTGGTGCCGGCGATCTGCGCCGCGGTCGAGGCGCTGGCGGCGATGCCGGCCGCGGCAATCGTCAGCGGCGAGGAGGCGGTGCTGGCGGCCTGGTTCGCGGCTGCATTCGGATCGACCGGCACGACGGGGGCGGCCACCACGACGGCGTTCGGATCGACGGTGGCGGTTTGCGTCGCACCGGTCTGCGCGGTTGCGGCGGCGTCCACCGCGGCGGCGAGGCCGTCGGTCTTGTCGCTCTTGGTGCTGTCGGACTTGTCGCCCGCCTTGGTGGTGGAGGCGTCGGCCTTGTCCTTGGTCTTGCCGGTCGCCTTGATCGGATCGGTCGTGGTGTCGCTCGTGGCCGAATTCGCGGAATTGGTGCTGTCGCTCGCCTGGCTCTGCGAGGATTGGTCGGTCGAGGAGGTGTCGCGCGTGCTCGGGTCGGACGAGGAGGACGACGACGAAGACGAAGACGAGTCACTGCGCCGTGGCGCGGTGTCCTGGGTCGAGGACGGGGCGCTGTTGCTGATGGCCTGGGTGTTGCTGTCGACCAGCGCGCCGAAGGAATCGGAAGGCGTGGTATCCTTGGAGCTCTGCGACCGGGCAGGCTTTTGCTGCACGCTGGAAGCTTGCGCACTCGCCGCTACGTCTGACGTGACACCAACCACAGGCGACCCCTTGAAAACATCTTCGGGTGAAGGGGTTAGCAAGGAGCGGGCCAGCTCCGCGTGAGATAAGTTTCTGTAGTAAAATCAATACCTTGAAGAATCTGCGCCGGCGCCGCACGGGTCCCCCAAACCCCGCCATTTCTGCCGCCCCGGCAAGAATTGCCCTAAGCTTGTGGCGGGCGCGATTGCTTCACCGGAAGGCCGCCTATATTAAAGGGTGCTCTCAGCCGCTTTCGACCGGGCAAGCCAGCCCCCGGGGGAACCGAAGTTCCCGGGGACCACCTACGTCCCGGCCAGAGGCATTATCGCCGAACGTCGCCGTCAACGCATAAAACCCATGCTTAACAGTCTGGATCTCGAAGGCCGTCCGCAGGACACCAGGGTCGTCGTCGCCATGTCGGGCGGCGTCGATTCCTCGACGACGGCTGCGCTGTTGAAGGCGGAAGGTTATGACGTCGTCGGCATCACGCTCCAGCTCTACGACCACGGCGCGGCGACCCACCGCAAGGGCGCCTGCTGCGCTGGCCAGGACATCCACGACGCCCGCGACGTCGCGGCCAAGCTCGGCATTCCCCATTACGTGCTCGACTACGAGGACCGCTTCCGCGAGTCCGTCATCGACGTCTTCGCGGACTCCTATGCGCTCGGCGAGACGCCTGTGCCGTGCATCGAGTGCAACCGCAGCGTAAAATTTCGCGACCTCCTGAAGACCGCGCGGGAGCTCGGCGCGCAGGCGCTCGCCACCGGCCATTACGTCGCCTCGCGCCGCCGCGACGACGGCTCGCGTGCGCTGGTCTGCGCGGCTGACGCCGATCGCGACCAGAGCTACTTCCTGTTCGCAACCACGCAGGAGCAGCTCGACTTCCTGCGCTTCCCGCTCGGCGACATGACCAAGCCGGAGACGCGCGAACTCGCGCGCCGCTTCGGTCTTGCGGTTGCCGACAAGCACGACAGCCAGGACATCTGCTTCGTGCCGACGGGCCGCTACACCGACATCATCACGCGCTTGCGTCCGAATGCGATGGACCCAGGCGACATCGTCGATCTCGACGGCCGCGTGCTCGGCCGCCACAACGGCATCGCCAATTTCACCATCGGCCAGCGCCGTGGCCTCGGCATTGCCGCCGCTGCGCCCCTGTTCGTGGTGCGGCTGGACGCCGCCAACCGCCGCGTCGTGGTCGGCCCGCGCGATGCGCTGAAGATGCACCGCATCACCTTGCGCGACGTCAACTGGATCGGCGATGGCGACATCGACCGCGCCATCGGCTCTGGCCTCGAACTGTTCGTGCGTGTCCGCTCGACCCGCGCGCCGCAGCCCGCATGGCTGCGCGGCGACAATGGCCATTACGAGGTCGAGCTCGTCGCCGGCGAGGAGGGCGTCTCGCCGGGACAAGCCTGCGTGTTCTACGACGCGCCCTCGGGGCAGGCGCGCGTGCTCGGCGGCGGCTTCATCCAGAGCGCCGCGGCGAAGGTGACGGGCCACACGGCGCGGCCGCTGGCTGAAGCCGTGCGCGGCTAACCTTGTCGAGATCAGGCCCAACTTCTACCGCGAAGGCAGTGCGCCCCCTCTCCCGCTTGCGGGAGAGGGTAGGGGAGAGGGCTCTCTCCGCACGCGATATCTCGCGAGCGGATAAAGCCCTCACCCGCCACGCTCTTGCGAGCGTGTCGACCTCTCCCGCAAGGGGGAGAGGCGCTAAACCGCGCGCGGGACGAGACTTGATTTCACCAACACGCATCACACTCTAGAAACGCGTAGGGCAGGGGGCATGGCAGCAGACATCTCGCGGGCCGGGGTCGAGAAGGCCTATGGCCGCTGGGCGCCGGTCTACGATCTCGTGTTCGGCAAGGTGTTCGACGCCGGCCGGCAGTCGACCATCGCGGAAGCCGACCGCATCGGCGGCCGCATCCTCGACGTCGGCGTCGGTACCGGGCTGTCGCTGTCGGATTATTCGCGCACCACGAAGATCTGCGGCGTCGACATTTCTGAGCCGATGCTGCGCAAGGCGCAGGCCCGCATGCGCGCGCTTCGCTTGAGCAATGTCGAAGTGCTCTCGGTGATGGACGCCAAGAACCTCGCCTTCCCCGACAACGCCTTCGACGCCGTGGTCGCGCAATATGTCATCACCGCCGTGCCCGATCCCGAAGGCACACTCGACGAATTCGTGCGCGTGCTGAAACCCGGCGGCGAGTTGATCCTGGTCAACCACATCGGCGCCGAACGGGGCTTGCGCAAACTCTCCGAGCTCGCCTTCGCGCCGCTCGCCCGCCGCCTCGGCTGGCGCCCGGAATTCCCGTGGGCTCGCCTCGTCAACTGGGCCACCAAGCACGGCGGCATCACGCTCGCCGAGCGCCGCCCGATGCCGCCGATGGGCCATTTCTCGCTGATCCGCTACCGCAAATCGTGATCGTGTCACGGGAACGGGTGGCGCGCGCCGCGCGTTTCCTTCCCATGCGTACGAAACCAAAACTGATCTTCGCAGCCGCATTGATCGCCGCCTCTGGCGCAGCGATCGCGCAGGCCCCGCCCGCGCCGGCAACGCCGCCGCAAGCGACAGCGCCGCCCGCGGCGCAGCACGCCACCGACTGCTCGCCCGCCGACCGGGCGCGCGGCACCCATTCCATCGACGGCACTACCACCGGGCAGTCCCGGGAACCGCTCGGCGACAAGCTGGCCAAATCCGACGGCGTGCTCTGCCCGCCCTCCGGCGTAGACCCCGAAATGCATGCGCCGGCCCCCTCTACGGGCGGCACCATGCCCGTCATCCCGCCCCCCGGCAGCCCCGGCGGCGACCCGACGGTCCGGCCGAAATAGCCGAGCTTTCGCCTCTGGCGCCCTTCGCCTCTCCCCGGCGGGGAGAGGCCGGAATCCGCGCAAAAGCGCGGATTCCGGGGGAGGGGGACTCTCCGCGAATCTGATGCCAAAAAATTGCAGATTCCGGTGCGAAATCAGTCCCAACCGGGTTTGTCCCGCCGAAGCTTTTCGCAAACGCGGATTGACTTCCCGCCGCCCCCCTCATTATATGCCGCGCGTTCGCGAGATCGGCCGTCTCAGCCGTTCGCGACTCTGTGGCGGGGTAGCTCAGCTGGTTAGAGCACGGGAATCATAATCCTGGGGTCGGGGGTTCGAGTCCCTCTCCCGCTACCAAAGACTGGCTAGCTACCAATCGCTGAAATTCTCTTGCAATTTCAATGAATTCAGCCGTATTCTGTCGCGGCGGCGCGACCTGTGTCCCTCACATTGGACACGATGTCGAACATGGCTCGTCATGCCTACATATCCCGCCGGGACGGCAGATACCTGTTTAGAGCGCGCCTGCTGGCTTGCCTGGCGGCGGGATCCAAGTCAGCGTTTCGGATAGGCCTACGGACATCGGACCAGAAGGTCGCGGTCCGCCGGGCAGCCCGAATTGCGAGCTGGATGATGAGCGTCAAGGCGGCGGAGGACCCGAAGGAGGCGCTGCAGGCCCTGTGGCCGCGGCTGCAGGCCTTGGCAGTCGAGCCAGTCCGTGACGAGGCGGACTGTCGCTCGTCCGCGCCATCACCACGATGAAATCCGCGACGACGCCGTAGCTGCACCATTGCTTGCGGCCGTTGAGGACGTAGCAGTTGCCGTCCCTCCTGGCGCGGGTGTTGATGGCGCTGACATCGGACCCAGCCTGCGGCTCTGAGATCGCGATCGCAGTCACGACGCCGCCCTTCGCGATGATCTGCAGGAACTTCTTCCGTTGCTCCTCCGAACCGAAATGAAGGAGGGGCATGATGAACATGGTGTTGAGGCAGGCGATCGAGGCGCACGCCGGCGAGACCTTTGCGATTTTCTCGCGCGCGATGCAGGCCAGGGTCAGATTGCCGTTCGGCCCGCCATATTGCTCGGGGACCCAGATCTGCATCAGGCCCATCTCGCCGAACAGCTTCACGATCTCCAGGGGGCTCGTGACCGTGAGGCGCCCAACGAGGTCAGCGAGAGCGAAGTCGATGACATCGATCGCGTAGGGAAATTCGAACAGAAGCGTAGAGCGCACCTTGTCGTTTCGCTGCGGCGTCCGGGCCGAGTTCCCGCTGGCGATCTGTTGTAGCGTCTGCGCAAGTTGCGCACCTTCCCCAGCCATCGCTGCTGGGTTTCGAAAGGCGCGATCGTCGCGTCCTACGTGTGAGTGCCCGCCCTTTTTGGCGTGAACGGCAGGTCAATTTTCCGCAAAGTCATGATGAGCCCGCTGGCGACAGCAGAAATGCCCGCCGCAATCCATAGGGCGAGATGATAGTTCTGAAACTGATCGAAGATCTTCCCAAACAAGGTGGGTCCGAATGCCAAGCCCAACGTGAACGCGATCATGAGAAAGCCGAGAATCCGTCCAAAATATCGAAGCCCGAAGGAACGTGAGGCAATATAAGCCAGCGCATCGACCTCCGCGCCGAGGCCGAAGCCAAGGAATGCGGCCGCAATCATCGCGTTTACGCTTGTAGCATTGGGTAGCAATAGCACGCTGAATGCCAATGCCGGCGCCAAGAAGACAAGCGCGGTCAGGCGCGGCGCAAATACCCTGTCGAGCAATAGTCCGAATGAAAGGCGGCCGATCATCATGGTCAGTCCGACGATCGTCATGACAAAGGAGGCTTGCTGTGCGGACACTCCTCTGTCCGTTAAGACGAGCGGTAGACTGGTGCTGCCGCCCCCGATTGCGATCGAGATCAGGAAGAACGCCGCGAACAACGTCCAGAAGGCGCGACCTGTCAGCGCCGACCGCACGGACAGCCCTGGCGTCTTGTCGTCGTGACCACTGGTCTTGCTTGTGAGTTGTGGTGGATCGCGCAGCAGAACGCAGGCGGCGAACGCTCCGATTGCGAAGACGATGAGCCCGAGGAAGGCATAGGCATTGCGCCAGCCGAACTGCGCAATCAGCGCAGAGCTCAGCGGCGGAAACAGCGCCGTGCCGAGACCGCTCATGGTCAGCATGAGTCCGAGCGCCAGACCGCGCCGCTTGTCGAACCAGCCCGACACGATTTGCGCATAGGGCAACGGTGTCAGTGCGAAGCCGCACGCGTTTGCGACCACAAGCAGGAGCGCGAACTGTCCCGGCGTCTTCGAGAACTGACCCAGCAGAAGCATGCCGACTATGAACAAGATCGACGACAACAGCGCGATGCGCCGGGTGCCGTAGGCATCGACAGCCCAACCAACCAGTGGCAGCGTGAGGGTGATCAATAGGTTTGCCGGCAGGCTGGCGGCTGCGATCGTGCCCCTGGTCCATCCCGTGTCGTCGCTGATCGCCTTGATGAATATGCCGCTGGTGTAATAGAGCACCGGTCCGAGATTGATGAACATTAGAAGACCGGCGCCGGCGACGACACCCCATGCGCGGTCGAACCGCAATGCAGGTGCTGGAACAGCAGAGTCGGATGGCAGCTTTTCAGCCATGTCCGTCATTGTCCTCCTCCTTTGTTCGTTCCGTTGCGTGGCAGCTTCACGCATGCCCGGTTGCGATTGCTGCGACCCTGCGATGATCGGCTGGAACGGATTTGCCGCGCCAGACGACGTGCAGGTCGGGTCGAACGAGGACCAGGTCGTGACCATAGACCTCGCGCGCGGGATCGCTGTCGATCTGACTGATGTCAAGCCGTGCGCCGATTTCCGCGAAGGATTGACGGAGCGCGGGCAAGTTCTTGTGATCTCGGCCAAGACTGACGAGTGTGAAGTCATTGCCGATGCGATCGTGCAGCGCCTGGCCGTCATCGAGCCAGATGTGAGGCAATCTCGAGCCCGGCCGTGTCGTCGGCTGGTAGCGATCGTCGATCAGCGTGGGCGGTGGCTCGTCGTCCGAGCAAATGAGAGGTGAACCGGCATAGCTGTAGCCGAGTTCGGTCCCGATCATGTCGTGGCTCAGTCGTTGGCCGATGCCCGCCAGCCGCGCGACCTCCGCGCGGTTCGCCTCGCCCTCGGGCGTGTCGCTGTCGATCTCCGGGCGGCAGGCCGCGCGCCACGCGCCGACCCCGGCCGCAGCCCGACCGGAAACGTCACGGTTGTGCAGCCCGACCGGACGGCGTTCCAGTTCGTAGGATCGGAGCAAATTCGGTCCGCCCCAGCCGGCGAGCGTTCCAGCAAGCTTCCACGACAGGTCGATCGCATCCCCGACGCCTGTGTTCATCCCGAGGCCGCCGGTCGGAATCACGAGATGAACGGCGTCTCCGGCGAGAAATACCCGTCGATCCGCATAGCGCTCGGCGACCAGCAGATTTTGATGCCACAAGGCGACGTTCAGGATGTCGAAGGGAACAGTGATCCGGAAGACGTCCCGCAGCAGAGCGTCCGGCGCGGGATCGTCGACCGAGCCCGTATTCGCCATGAAGTGCTTCAGATCGTCCTGGACGACGAGCATGCCGGACGGGAAATGATAGTGGCGGCCGGGCCCGAACGGCAGGTGCGCGAACAGAGTCTCGCTGCGAAAGAAGATCTGGCGTTGTTGCGAGATGCGGCCCCGCCCTTCCAGCTTGATGCCCAATTGCTTGCGGACGGTGCTGCTGCCGCCGTCGCAACCGACCAGGTACCGTGTCCTGATCGTAGTCGTCTTGCCATCCGCAGATTTGACTTCGGCATCGACGCCGGTTTCGTCTTGTGAGTAGCTGATCATCTCACATCCAAAGCGGACGTCCGCTTTCGGCAGCCTTTCAACGACCGATTTCAGCAACGGCTCGAGCGTGTATTGCGAGATCAGTTGGTAGGGTTCGAGCGGCAGCGTGCCATCGTTGCAGCGCCTACCGGCTTCCTGCATGGCAACGACCGATGGATAGGAAAGCTGAAGCAGCTTCTTGCCGCCCAGATGCGTTGCGATGAAAACGTCCATCGGAATGTCCCGGAACCGGCTTGCGGATCGGATCCGGTCCGCCAGTCCGAGGCGGCGATAGAATTCCATGGTTCGCGCGTTGCAGCGTTCCATCTTCGGATGTTGCCGGCACGTCTCGTTCCGTTCGATCAGCACGACAGACACGCCGCGCCTGGCGAGATCGATGGCGAGGGTCTGCCCGACCGGGCCGGCGCCGACGACCAGAACGTCGGCCTCGAAGGTGCTTGCGCCGTCTCGCAGGGCAGCACGCATCAGTTCACATTCCTTCTATTGAGGACGAACCGATCCCAACAAGGCCGCAGCATTCGCCTCGAATGAAACGTCCTCGAGCGTGGAAGCCGCAAATGCTCCCGGTTCAGGCTGACGAATGACGAAGGGATAGTCGGAGCCGACGACGAGGCGGTCAGATCCGACCTGATCGGCCAGGAAACGGAGCGAGTCGGGGGCGTAGACAATAGTGTCGTACCAGAACTTCCTCAGCGTTTCGGACGGCGCCTGCGTGATCGCCTTGCTCCAGGGCGCGGCCATCTTCCAGGCAAACTCGATCCTAGGGGCGATCCACGGAAAGGCGCCTCCGCCATGGCTCAACAGGATGTTGAGCCGCGGAAACTTCTCGAGCACGCCACCTGCCAGTAGCGAAGTCGCCGCCAGCGCGGTCTCGAGCGGAAACACCGCCGCCGCCGCAAGCTCCTTGGGGCCACCAATGCGTTCAAGTCCGGCAGGATGCAGCGGATGAACGAAGACAAGAAGACCAAGCTTTTCGGCGCGCGCGTAAAACGGCAGCAGCTTTGGATCGCCAAGTGGAACGCCGTCGATATGCGTCCCGATCTCCACCCCGTGGAGACCCTGTCTTTGGATGTCATCGAGCCGCTTGGTTGCAAGCTCGACATTCTGCATTGGCACCATCCCGATGCCTTGAAACTTGGCCGGGGCGCGAGCGATCATCTCAACGATGTGATCGTTCATGATCCGCGCAAGATGATCGGCGAGTTCTGCGGGCAGCCAATGGGACAGCAGTTCAGGCATAGGCGAGAGGACCTGAAGGTCGGTGCCGTCCGCTGCCATATCGCTCATTCGCCGCTCGACGTCCCACGAGCGTGCATCAATTTCGCGAAAGGGCTTGCCGTCGATCATGAGCGCCGCCTGGCCGGCCTCGTGCATCTCCAGCGTCGGCCAGAGACGATGGCGCGCGGGCAGATCTGCCAAGGAATTCGGCACGACGTGCGTATGGATATCGATGACGGCCAACCGGAAATCCTCCCCAGGATTCGGCAGAGTCCTACTACAAGGAATATCGAGATAAAATAGAAAAGATAACCTTTATCGATTTTATGTATTCGGCTAAGATAAGCCTGAGGTGTGGAGACAAGGAATGAAAGAACCAGGAGAGGACGGCGCTGCGCCTGCCATCACCAGGACAAGCGCGATCTATGAACGGCTTCGTCGGGATATCATCCAGGGAACGTTAGTACCGGGCGAAAAGCTTCGGATCGAAGTGCTGCGGGCCAAATATGATGTCGGCGGCACCCCGCTGCGGGAGGCGATGAATCGCCTGTCCGTCGAAGGGCTTTGCACCCAGTCCGAGCAAAAGGGATTCCGGGTCACGCCGGTCAGTGCCGACGATCTGCTGGAACTTACGCGCACCCGCTGTTGGATCAACGAAGTCGGATTGAGGGAATCGATCGCGCGCGGCGGTCGGGACTGGGAAGAGCATGTTTTACTGTCCCTTCATCGGTTGTCGCGCATTCCGATCGTAGTCGATAATAGTCGCATGAACCCCGACTGGAGCGAATTGCACCGGGTGTTCCATGCCGCCTTGCTGGCGGGCTGCGGCTCGCGCTGGCTGATGGACTTCAACGACCTGCTGTTCGATTGCGCCGAGCGCTATCGCAATTTGCTCGCGGTCATGGGCACGGTGAGGGACGTGCACGGCGAACATCGCGCGATTGCCGAGGCCGCCATTGAGCGCAAGACCGCCTTGGCCGTCGGGCTACTCAACGATCATTACGAGAAGACCAGCGGGACACTGCTCCGCGCGATCGAGTCCGGCGGGCTCACGGGGCGTTGATCGACGCGCGTGCCATATCGCGCCATCGGAGCTAGACTATCGATAAAAACTATGTTTACGATAGAATATCGATATTAAGATCGACGTCTAGAGGGATGGAACGAGCCTATGCGAGTTGTGAGGTACGACCACCAGGGGACGGCCCGGTTGGGTGTCCGCGAAGGCAGTGAGGTTATCGACCTCTCACATGTCGATCGCGATCTGCCGCGCGATGTCGCTGATCTGTTGCGGTCTGGCCTAGATGCTCGGGACGCGTTGATGTCTGCAGCCCGGTCCAGCAGGACGCGCTTGCCTGTCGCCGATCTGAAGATGCTCCCGCCCGCTGTGAACTGCGGCAAGATTATTTGTCTTGGCTTGAACTACATCGATCATGCGGCCGAAGGTGGCGCCAAGCCCCCGGACTATCCGATGATCTTTTTGCGCGCGGCGACCTCGCTTGTCGGTCACAATACTCCAATGGTCCGACCGAGTTGCTCGGATCAGTTTGACTACGAGGCAGAACTCGTTGCGTTCATCGGAAGGAAAGGTCGGCACATCTCGCGCGCGGACGCGCTGTCGCACGTTGCGGGATATTCCCTGTTCAATGATGGCTCGATCCGCGACTATCAGTGGAAGACGTCCCAGTGGACCGTCGGCAAGAACTTCGACGGGACGGGCGGCTTCGGCCCCGAGTTCGTATCGGCCGAAGAGCTGCCTTCCGGCGCTACCGGATTGAAGATCCAGTCGCGGCTGAACGGGCATGTCATGCAGGATGCGAACACGAAAGATATGGTGTTTGGTGTTGCAGAGACGATCTCCTTGATCTCCGAATGCATGACGCTCGATGCTGGCGACATTCTGGTGATGGGGACGCCGGGTGGCGTCGGCGCGGCGCGCAAGCCGCCTGTGTTCATGAAGCCCGGCGACATCTGCGAGATCGAGATCGAGACCATCGGCGTGCTTCGAAATCCGATCGAGCAGGAAAGCCGCTGACCGCTCCTCGACGTCGTCTTTGATCCCGAGGGCGATGACAGCGAGCGGCTTGCGAGGCAGGTCGCCTCGCAGCGATCGCAGCTCGAGGCAGCCTTGCCGATCACGCGTACCAATACGGAGGAAACGAAAATGATCCGCTACAAGAAGCTCGGATACGTCGAGTTGAATGTCAGCAACCTCGACAGGTCGCGCAGGTTCTACGAGGATGTCGTTGGTCTCGAGTTTGTCGGCGAACGATCCGACGGGGCGGTGCTGTTTCGTTGCGATGATGAGGATCCTCGCTCCGTCGTCCTGCACCAGCAGCAGCCGGCGGGATTCAAGAGTGTCGGCTGGCAGTTGGAGGACGAGGCGCAGTTCGAGCTGTTGCATCGACGGCTTCGCGACGCCAGGGTGCCATATGAAGAGCTCGGCTCGGCGCAATGCGAGCTTCGCCAGGCGATCCGCGTCACCCGCACCACGGAGCCGCATTCGCATGCAGCTCTCGAATTTTTCACGGCCGACGGCCCACGACCGGACAAGCCGTTCGCGGTCACTCACACCAAGATTCAGCGCCTCGGCCATGTAGTGTGGTCCGTGCCGCACGAAGTTGAGTCTATCGCCTTCTTCCGCGAGGTACTGAACTTCCGGGAATCCGACAGCATCGGGGAGATCATGACCTTCATGCGGCCGTTCCCCAGCCCCTTCCATCACGGCATCGGCGTCGGCAAGGGTCCGAAGCGGGTCATCCATCACCTGAACTTCATGGTTTCCGAGATCGACGACATCGGAAAAGCCCAGAACCGCATGAGGAAGCACGATGTGCCGATCGTGTTCGGGCCGGGCCGGCATCCGGCTTCGACCAGCGTGTTTTTCTATTTCCTGGAGC